>NZ_JAAGWF010000083.1 GCF_010686765.1 Geodermatophilus sabuli
AGTCCATAAGATTAGCGGATCCTGCCTGACGATTTTCGCCTCCAGTCTCTAATGTTCTCTCATACCTGTTTTTTGATGGAGCAACACCATGGCAATTGCGATTGGCCTCGATTTTGGCAGCGACTCGGTTCGCGCTCTGGCAGTGGACTGTACAAGCGGCCAGGAAATAGCAACCAGCGTTGAGTGGTACCCGCGCTGGCAAGAGGGGCGCTACTGCGATGCGCCAAATAACCAGTTCCGTCACCATCCACGTGACTACATTGAGTCGATGGAAGCGGCAATCAAAACCGTACTGACTGAACT
>NZ_JAAGWF010000084.1 GCF_010686765.1 Geodermatophilus sabuli
GGATTGGCGTCGACAGTACCGGCTCAACGCCTGCCCCTGTGGATGCCGAAGGCCATGTTCTGGCGCTGCGTCCGGAGTTTGCTGATAACCCGAACGCCATGTTCGTGCTGTGGAAAGATCACACCGCCGTTGAAGAGGCCGAGGCCATTACCCGCTTGTGTCACCAGCCCGGTAAAACGGACTACTCGCGCTACATCGGCGGTATTTACTCCAGTGAATGGTTCTGGGCAAAGATCCTTCACGTAACC
>NZ_JAAGWF010000085.1 GCF_010686765.1 Geodermatophilus sabuli
ACTCGTGCTCGGCCTTTCAGGCAAGCGGAATTCGTGGCTTTTGCTATCAATACACAAAAGGTGTTACTGTGCGCGCAATGCCCGACTGCGCGGGCGTTCTTCAGCGAAAGAGAGCCTGTATGGATTGTCGTCCCGATTGTGGCGCGTGTTGTACCGCACCGTCCATTTCAAGCCCCATTCCTGGCATGCCGGACGGCAAACCTGCTAATACCCGCTGTGTGCAGCTTGCTGAAAATAACCTGTGCATGATCTTTGGTTCCCCGCTGCGCCCGAAAGTCTGTTCCGGCCTTCAGCCGTCCGCGGAGATGTGCGGCAGCACGCGCGCGCAGGCGATCACCTACCTTCTTGAGCTGGAAGCGCTCACCGCCCCTTAAACGTCCTTAATTCGCACCAGACACGCTATCGTCAGCGTACACATCACCAGCGCAATCCAGAATACCGTGTGATAGCTCCAGATCTCGGCCACGATGCCGGCCATTGAGCCTGCAATAATCCAGCCCACGCGAGTGGTATTGGTATAAAGGGTGGTGGCGGAGCCTGCCTGGCCTGGCATCAGGTCCTGGAAATAGAGCATGCCAATCCCG
>NZ_JAAGWF010000086.1 GCF_010686765.1 Geodermatophilus sabuli
CGTCGGCGGATGCGGTCGCCGCGTCGTCGGAGGAGCTGAGCGCGTCCTCGGCGCAGATCTCGGCGTCGGCGGAGGAGACGTCCGCGCAGTCCGGCGTCGTCTCCTCGGCTGCTGAGGAGGTCAGCCGCAGCGTGCAGACGGTGGCCGCGGGTGCCGAGCAGATGGGTGCCTCGATCCGGGAGATCGCCAGCAACGCCGCCGAGGCCAGCCAGGTCGCCGCGCGTGCCGTCACCGCCGCCGAGACGACCACCGCGACGGTGGCGAAGCTGGGGGAGTCCTCCGCGGAGATCGGCAACGTGGTCAAGGTGATCACCTCGATCGCCGAGCAGACCAACCTGCTGGCGCTGAACGCCACCATCGAGGCGGCCCGGGCGGGCGAGGCGGGCAAGGGCTTCGCGGTGGTCGCGAACGAGGTGAAGGAGCTGGCGCAGGAGACGGCGAAGGCGACCGAGGACATCGCCCGCCGGGTGCAGTCGATCCAGGGTGACACCACCGCCGCGGTGGCTGCGATCGAGGAGATCTCGCAGATCGTCGCGCAGATCTCCGACCGGCAGACCACCATCGCCAGCGCGGTGGAGGAGCA
>NZ_JAAGWF010000087.1 GCF_010686765.1 Geodermatophilus sabuli
CGCACTCGCGCGCGCAGGCGTTCATCTCCTGCACCTGCGCCGTATAAACGCCTGCCGGTTTTTCACACAGGGTATTAATGCCGTTACGCATCGCCAGCATCGACAGGCGCGGATGTTCGTAATGGGGCGTGGCGACAATCACCGCGTCGATAAGCCCGCTCTGGATCATCTCCTGGGCATCACTGAACAGGGGAATGGCCCCCACCAGCTGGCGAATGGCCGGGTGTTTTTCCGGTGCATTGTCACAAACCGCCGTCAGGCAGGCGTCATTGACCGTACCCGCGAGTAAATAACGTGCGTGGACCGTACCGATATTACCTATACCAATAATGCCAAAACGTACCTTCTCCATGTCACACCTTAATTTCAGTTGAAAAGAAGTGATGACCGGAAAATAGGAAAGGCGAGGCGTAGCGACAATGTGTTTTTGTGAGAATACTCGCAAGGTGAATAAGTAATCTCCAGGCTTTCTGAAATTTGGTTTTAAAATCAAAAGGCTGTTTCTGCAAATATTTGCAAAAACTGATTGAGAGCGAGGTCACACTATGCCGGGCAGGTTAAAAATGGAGGAGATCGCGGCCC
>NZ_JAAGWF010000088.1 GCF_010686765.1 Geodermatophilus sabuli
CAGTGTCAGCAATACGTCACTCTGCTTTCATCGAAGGTTCAGCGCTGTCCGCAGTGCCAGAGCAGCGAGCTTCGCATCGTGGCGGATGACGGCATGCAGATCCAACGTCTCGAAATCGAGAAGGAGTAAAATATGTGTAGTACCTGCGGTTGCGCTGAAGGCAACCTGTATATAGAAGGGGATGAACACCGTCCTCACGCCGCGTTTCGCTCCGCACCCTTTTCACCTGCCCCTCGTCCTGCAGCGGCATTAACCGGTATCACCTTCGCCCCCCGACACTCCGCTGCGGGCGACCTGCATTACGGGCATGGCATCGCCGGTACCCACGCGCCGGGGCTCAGCCAGCGTCAGATGCTGGAGGTGGAAATCAACGTTCTGGATAAAAACAACCAGATTGCAGCACGCAACCGCGCCCGCTTTGCCACGCGTAAACAGCTGGTCCTGAACCTGGTCTCCAGCCCCGGCTCCGGCAAAACCACGCTGCTGACACAAACGCTCCACCGCCTGAACGGGCGCATCTCCTGCGCGGTGATCGAAGGCGATCAGCAGACGGTGAACGACGCCGCGCGTA
>NZ_JAAGWF010000089.1 GCF_010686765.1 Geodermatophilus sabuli
CTGTATGAACGCGTACCAAACATTGATCAAGCGATTATCTCCGTACATACCCACGACGACCTGGGGCTGGCCGTTGGCAACGCCATCGCGGCGGTGCACGCCGGTGCACGTCAGGTAGAAGGCGCGATGAACGGCATCGGTGAACGTGCAGGTAACTGTTCACTGGAAGAAGTGATCATGGCGATCAAAGTGCGCAAAGACATCATGAATGTGCATACCCGCATCAATCACAACGAAATCTGGCGTACCAGCCAGACCGTCAGCCAGATCTGCAACATGCCCATC
>NZ_JAAGWF010000090.1 GCF_010686765.1 Geodermatophilus sabuli
GCGATTGTGGGTACCGGCGCCTTTGCGCACTCCTCCGGTATTCATCAGGATGGCGTGCTGAAAAACCGTGAAAACTACGAAATCATGACCCCGGAATCCATCGGCCTGAACCAGGTTCAGTTGAACCTGACCTCCCGTTCCGGTCGTGCGGCGGTGAAACACCGTATGGAAGAGATGGGTTATAAGGACAGCGATTACAACATGGATCAGCTGTACGACGCCTTCCTGAAGCTGGCCGATAAAAAAGG
>NZ_JAAGWF010000091.1 GCF_010686765.1 Geodermatophilus sabuli
TAACCGCGATAGGCAACCAGGTTTTTCTCCTGAGCCAGTTTAGGCGTGGTATCACGGTCATAACCCAGAATGCCCATATGATCCCAACGTGTCGTTTCACCAATGATAAAAACGACATAGGTATCATCGATATCTTTTGGCGCGTCATAGGTAAATTTCTTTGCCGGGTTCAACAACGATTTGTTATCAGAGGATTCGTCCACCTGTGCCCAGGCATACAGCCCCAGTGCAGAAATCCAGTTTGACGGCAAATAAGAATTTGCAACCACACCACCGTAGCTTGGCATGTCCACGCCAGACGTACGCTCATAATTTTTCTGCTTCACTTCCAGCAAGCGAATCGGCCCCCAGACCATCAACCCAGCGAGCAGCACAATCGCGACACTTCTGAAACGTTTCCCCGGCGTGCGAATCTGGTGTACCAGCGTGTACCGGCAGCGGTTGCTCCAGATGAGCAGCAGAGGCAAGGTACTGACTGCCACCAGCCAGAGAATAAAGTGCAGACCAACGACCTCTTTAGAGAGATCTATATCCGTCGTCATCACCGAAGCAATAATGCCGTAGCCAAT
>NZ_JAAGWF010000092.1 GCF_010686765.1 Geodermatophilus sabuli
GAGGACACATCCTCCACGATATTTCTCGACCTAGTTTCGCTTAGCAGAGTGCTCTCAGCAATGTTCGCATACGTTCCGTTGATCCGAGCGAGGTTGGATGCACCGTCGATCTGTTCGAGTACACGCTCAAGAACGGACTGTGCCGAAGCGGTGCCAGACGCAGCGATCAACGCTGCAAAGGAAGCCGCAAACAGGCGCATCCAGGGATTCTCCAAAGTACAGCCATGATCCTATGGCAGCTTTTCGGAAGTTTATCCAAGGAAAACCATACTTACATCACCGTTGGCCGTTCGGGGATTGAGAGGCGCCGAGACGGTTCCAAAGACCTCAAAATCACCCTGAATGGGGTCTGATGCCGGATGGATGGGGCCGAATCCTACGCTAAGGCGAAGTTTTGGCCGAATTTCGCTACAGCGTCCTGTAGGCGGTCGGTCTTGTCATCTTCACCATGGCCACCAGCGTCGGCGCCTCGATGGCGCGGCCAGCAGGGCGGTTGCTTGTTGCTTCCATGCGTCCCGGTCGGCCCGCACTTCGTCCAGAGCTTCGCGTTCCCGGTCGAGCGCCGCC
>NZ_JAAGWF010000093.1 GCF_010686765.1 Geodermatophilus sabuli
AGTTTCTCAATCCACGCCACCAGCTGTGACTCTTCAAGGAGGGTTTCGTAGTTGTCGAAAGAGAGCGCGATGGCCTCTTCTTCTGCCAGCTCTTCGGCATCAACGACAATCGTCTCCTTTGGCTTAGCAGCCGGTTTGGCCCCTTTTGCCTGCAGCCATTTACCGGCTTCCACGTCCGTGGTCCAGCGCTTGAATTCGTATTTCTTAAACAGGCTTAGCAGTTCGTCTGCGGAAGGCTGCTGCACTTCCAGCTGCTCACAACCCAGTTCCAGTTCAACATCGGTTTTAATGGTTGCCAGCTTATAGGAGAGATAAGCCACCTCTTTGTTCTCTTCCAGCTTTCCGGCCATGGTTTTTGCACCACGGAAGGAGAGGCCGGCGATTTTTTCCGGCTCCGCGTACAGTGTATCCAGCCCGCCCAATCCCTGAAGCAGCGCCTGGGCGGTCTTTTCACCCACGCCAGGTACACCAGGGATGTTATCCGAGGAGTCGCCCATCAGCGCGAGGAAGTCGATAATCAGCTCTGGCGGCACGCCATATTTTGTGACCACCTCTTCAGGCC
>NZ_JAAGWF010000094.1 GCF_010686765.1 Geodermatophilus sabuli
TTTAAGCACCCCCAGATCAAGCTGGGTCTGAATACGCTCCTCTGGCAGCCAGCCATAGCCGACCTGAGACATCACCGCCTCTATGGCTGCGTCAATGGTGGAAAAGGTCCACGACTCGCCGGCCGCACGCGCGGCGGTCTGGCTGTCGGCTATCTGAATGAGCGGCCACGGGCGCAGCATATCGTCGTTAAGCGGCGCGTCGAGGCTAAAGAGGGGATGTTGATGATGCGCCACGGCAACAAAGTCGATATTCATCAGCCATTCGCCAAGACCGGTTATGTCCTGGCGGCGGGTTAACACCATCACGTCGGCTTCATCATTAATGACATCGGTGCGGCTATTTTCCAGCACTTCGGTGAGGCGGACCTGCGTTTGCGGATACAGCTGCTGGAACTGACGCAAAATAGCGAACAGGCGTCGGCGCGGGAAAATGCTGTCCACCACCAGATCTAACCGCGTGCGCATTCCATTACGCAGGCTTGCCGCACGGGTCTCAACATAGGCGAAGGCTTTCAGCAACGGTTTAACCTGGTTGAGCAGGAGTTCGCCGGCCGGGGTTA
>NZ_JAAGWF010000010.1 GCF_010686765.1 Geodermatophilus sabuli
CGAGTGCAATGCCACGAGGAATTGTTACTTGGCACTGACTTTCGGCACGCTGTTGAGTTCTCAAGGAGCGGACGCGCCCGGAACCAGACCCTGGTGGGCCGTCGTCCGAGGCGATTCTCGACTGTACACCGCGCTCCGGCAGACCCTCCAGGGCCCCCGGCGGCCACCCTCAGGCGGTCTCGCGCGGCGCAGAGAGAAAGTTACGTGGGCCCGGGGGCCGTGTCAAACCGGTCCCGGGTGACGCCCGACACCCGCCGGCGACGTCCCCGTCACCGGCTGTTCACACGGCCGGTCCGCGCCGGACGCCGGCCACGGCCCGCTTGCCGCGACGGAGCACCAGCCAGCCGCCCGGCAGCCAGGCGTCCTCGGCCGGCGCGGCCTCGGGGTCGGTCACCCGCTCGTTGTTGAGGTAGGCGCCGCCCTCCTTCACCGTGCGCCGGGCGTCGGACAGGCTGCTCGCCAGCCCGGTGAGCTGGAGGAGCGCGGCGACGGTGGGCACCTCGCCGTCCACGGTCACGCTGCCGGCCTCCGTCAGGGCCGCACCGAGCGTCTCGGGGCCCAGCGCGGTGAGGTCCTCCCGGCCGAACAGCGCCCGGCCGGCCGCCTCGGCCTGGCGGAGCTCGTCAGGCCCGTGCACCAGGAGCGTGAGCTCCTCGGCCAGCGCGCGCTGCACAGCCCGGGCGGCCGGGCGTTCCAGCGACTCGGCGACCAGGGCCGCCACGTCCTCGGCGGGCCGCTCGGAGTACAGCGGGAGCCAGGCGCGCGCGTCGGCGTCCTCCGCGTTGAGCCAGAACTGGAAGAACGCGTACGGGGACGTGAGCGTGGGGTCCAGCCAGACGGCACCGCCCTCGCTCTTGCCGAACTTCGTCCCGTCGGACTTCGTCACCAGGGGGGTGGAGAGCGCGTGCACCGTCGCGCCCTCGGTGCGGCGGACCAGGTCGATGCCGGCAGTGAGGTTCCCCCACTGATCCGAGCCGCCCGTCTGGAGCGTCACGCCGTGCCGCCGGAACAGCTCGCGGTAGTCGTTGGCCTGCAGGATCTGATAGCTGAACTCGGTGTAGCTGATGCCGGCCTCGGAGTTCAGTCGCGCGGCGACCGCCTCCTTGGCCAGCATCCGGCCGACCCGGAAGTGCTTGCCGATGTCGCGCAGGAAGTCGATGGCCGACAGCGGCGCGGTCCACTCGAGGTTGTCCACGTAGACCGGTGCCGCGAGGCCCTCCTCCGCCGCCGGCACCTCCAGGAACGGCGCCACCTGGCTGCGGATGCTGTCCACCCACCCGGCGACGGTCCTCCGGTCGTTGAGCTGGCGCTCCGCGGTGGGCCGGGGGTCGCCGATCAGGCCGGTCGCGCCGCCCACCAGGACGACGGGACGGTGACCGGCGCGCTGGAGCGCCCGCAGCACCATGAACTGCAGCAGGTGGCCGACGTGCAGGCTGGGCGCGGTCGGGTCGAACCCGGCGTAGAAGGCGACGGGCGCGGCGGCCAGATGGGCGCGCAGGGCGTCCTCGTCGGTGCTCTGGGCGATCAGCCCGCGGCGGTGCAGCTCGGAGATCACGTCGGTCACGGGCTCAATCCTGCCCGGCGGTCCGGCGCCGGCTCCGCGCGCCCGGGCGGAAGACGCTGACCGACGGGGCGCCGGTCGTCCAGAACCGCCACGGCAGTTCGGTGGCCTGGCTGATCCCCACGCGCGGCCCGGCCGAGACCGACGGCGGCACCGGGCCGCGGTGCAGCCGGACGGTGCTGCCGGGGTCGAGCAGGTCGGTGCCGCGGTCGCCGGGCCCGATGGCCAGGGCCTGGGTCAGCCGGGCCGGCCCACCGGCCAGGTCCCGCGCCGTCCGGGCGGCCGGACGGCGGGCACGGGCCAGCTCCTCCCCCACCACGACGTCCCCGGCGCGCAGCAGCACCGCCGAGCCCTGCCCCTCCGGGCCGACGACGACGTTGGCGCACCAGTGCACCCCGTAGCTGAAGTACACGTAGAGCCGCCCGGGCGGGCCGAACATGATCTCCGCCCGGGGCGTCGGTCCCCGGTGCGAGTGGGCGGCGGGGTCCGTGCCGTCGCCGGCGTAGGCCTCCACCTCGGTCAGCC
Organism: Geodermatophilus sabuli; assembly: GCF_010686765.1. Classification (GTDB taxonomy): domain Bacteria; phylum Actinomycetota; class Actinomycetes; order Mycobacteriales; family Geodermatophilaceae; genus Geodermatophilus; species Geodermatophilus sabuli_A. Next base: position 2,087 of record NZ_JAAGWF010000010.1, read on the forward strand.
GCAGCGCCACCTGCCCCTCGGGGCGGTCGGTGACCACCCAGCAGCCCAGCAGGGTGGGCGCCACGACGTCGGGTGGACCCAGCAGCTCCGCGGGTGCGAGCAGCGGCCCCGGACGGCCGGACGACGTCAGAGCGCCGCCGCCACGGGTGAGGACGACGCCCACTCGGTGTGCTGCCGGGCCTGCTCGGCCAGCGAGGTCAGCTGGCCGGCGACCCGCTCCGGCGCCGTCCCCCCGCGGGCCTTGCGCGCCTCCAGCGCCCCGCGGACGGAGAGCACCGAGCGGACCTGCGGCGTCAGCCGCTCGTCGATGCCGGCCAGCTGGTCGTCGTCGAGCTCGTCGAGCTCCAGGCCGGCGCCCTCGCAGAAGGCGACCATCTCCCCGGAGATCTCGTGGGCGGACCGGAACGGGACCCCCTGGCGGACCAGCCACTCCGCGACGTCCGTGGCCAGCGCGAAGCCCTGCGGGGCGGCGGCCTCGAGCACGTCGGGCCGCAGCGTCAGCGTGGCGATCATCCCGGTCACCGCGGGCAGCAGGAGCAGCAGCTGCTCCATGGAGTCGAAGACCGGCTCCTTGTCCTCCTGCAGGTCACGGTCGTAGGCCAGCGGCAGGCCCTTGAGCATGGTGAGCAGGCCGGTCAGGTTGCCGACGAAGCGGCCGGACTTGCCGCGGGCCAGCTCGGCGATGTCGGGGTTCTTCTTCTGCGGCATGATCGACGACCCGGTGGCCCAGGCGTCGTCGAGCCGGGCCCAGCCGAACTCCGTCGACGTCCAGAGCACGACCTCCTCTCCCAGCCGGGACAGGTGGACGCCGATCAGCGCCGCGGCGAAGCAGAACTCCGCGGCGAAGTCCCGGTCGCTGACGCCGTCGATCGAGTTGTCCGACGCGCGGTCGAAGCCCAGCTCGCCGGCGACGGCGTCCGGGTCCAGCGGCAGGGACGACCCCGCCAGTGCTCCGGAGCCGTAGGGGCTGACCGCCGTCCGGCGGTCCCAGTCCCGCAGCCGGTCGACGTCCCGCGACAGCGCGTGCGCGTGGGCCAGCAGCTGGTGGGCGATGAGGATCGGCTGGGCGTGCTGCAGGTGCGTCATGCCGGGCGCGGCGACGTCGGCGTACCGCTCGGCCAGCCCGACCAGCGCGTACTCGAGGGACGCGAGTTCGCCGACGAGGGTCCGGACGGAGTGGCGCAGGTACAGCCGCAGGTCGGTGGCGATCTGGTCGTTGCGGCTGCGCCCGGCCCGCAGCTTGCCGCCGAGCGCGCCGAGCTTCGCGCTGAGCCCGCGCTCGAGCGCCTCGTGCACGTCCTCGTCGGCCTCGACCGGCCCGAAGGAACCGGCGGCGACCTCGGCGGACAGCTCGGTGAGCGCGCCGAGCATCTGCTCGAGCTCGTCGTCGGCGAGCAGCCCGGCGCGGTGCAGCACCCGGGCGTGCGCCCGGGAGCCGGCGAGGTCGAACGGCGCCAGCACCCAGTCGAAGTGGGTGGACTTCGACAACGCGGCCATCGCGGGGGACGGGCCGCCGCCGAAGCGGCCACCCCACAGCCGGGTCGTGCTGGGCGTACCCGCGGTCACGGTGCGTTCTCCTCCAGGTCGGACTTCAGCTCGGGGTAGACGGCGGGGATGCGCTGCGCGAGGGCGCGCAGGCGGTCGGCCAGTGCCGGACCGCCGTCCGGGTCGCGGGAGACGACGAGCAGAGTGTCGTCCCCCGCGATCGTGCCCAGGACGTCGGGGAGGCCGACCTTGTCCAGCGCCGAGGCCAGGAACTGCGCGGCACCGGGCGGGGTGCGCAGCACGGCGAGGTTGGCGCTGCCCGCGGCCGAGGTCAGCAGGTCGGCCAGCAGCCGGGTCAGCCGCGCGGGCGCGGCCTGCGCCGGGCGCAGCGGGGCGTTCTCCGGCGGCAGCACGTAGGACGCCGGGGCGCCGTCCGAGCCGCGCATCTTGACCGCGCCGAGCTCCTCCAGGTCCCGGGACAGGGTGGCCTGGGTGACGTCGATCCCCGACTGGGCCAGCAGGGCGGCCAGGTGGGTCTGCGACGTCACCGGGCCGGCCTCGATCAGCTCACGGATCCGCGCCTGGCGGGCGGACCGGGTGAGCGCCGTGGTCACCCTCGTCGCTCCAGCAGCCAGACCAGCAGCGCCTTCTGGGCGTGCAGCCGGTTCTCCGCCTCGTCCCAGACCACGCTCTGCGGCCCGTCGATGACCGAGGCGGTGATCTCCGTGCCGCGGTAGGCGGGCAGGCAGTGCAGGACGACGGCGTCCGCAGCGGCGCGGCCCAGCGCGGCGTCGTCCACCGCGTAGGGCCGGAACGGTGCCACCCGCGCGTCGTACTCGTCCTCCTGGCCCATGGAGACCCACGTGTCGGTGGCCAGGACGTCGGCGCCCTCCGCGGCGGCCGCGGCGTCGGCCGTCCACGCCACCGACCCGCCCGTGGCGGCGGCGATCTCCGCCGCCCGCTCCAGCACCGCCTTCGAGGGCTGGAAGGCCTCGGGCGACCCGATCCGCACGTGCATGCCGGCGGTCGCACCGCCCAGCAGGTAGGAGTGCGCCATGTTGTTGGCGCCGTCGCCCAGGTAGGTCAGCGTCAGCCCGGCCAGGGCCCCCTTGTGCTCGGCCACCGTCTGCAGGTCGGCCAGGATCTGGCAGGGGTGGAACTCGTCGGTGAGCGCGTTGACCACCGGCACCCGGCTCGCCGCGGCCATCGCCTCGAGGCGCTCCTGGCCGAAGGTTCGCCAGACGATCGCGGCGACCTGCCGCTCCAGCACGCGGGCGGTGTCCTCGACCGGCTCCCCGCGACCCAGCTGGCTGGTGCCCGCGTCGACGACCAGCGGGTACCCGCCGAGCTCCGCGACGCCGACCGAGAAGCTGACCCGGGTGCGGGTGGAGGGCTTGTCGAACAGCACCGCCACCGCCCGCGGCACGCCGTTGGCGGCTCGCAGCGGCGTGGGCGCGGCCTCGGTGTGCCGGGTGCGCTTGAGCTCGGCGGCCAGCGCGAGGACCTCGGCCTGCTCGGCGGGGGCCAGGTCGTCGTCCCGCAGGAGGTGCCGGGTCACGGCTCGGCCGTCGCAGCCCGGAGAGCGGCGGGCAGGGCCGCCACGAACGCGTCGACCTGCGCGTCGGAGAGCACCAGGGACGGCGCCAGCCGCAGCACGTCGGGGGCGACGGCGTTGGTCAGGAAGCCGGCGTCCCGCAGCGCCGCCTCCAGCGCCGCGGCGACCGGCGCGGTGAGGACGACGCCCAGCAGCGCCCCCCTCCCCCGCACGCCGCCGACCGCCGGGTGGCCGAGGCCCTCGATGCCCGCGGTGAACCGGTGCTCGAGCTCCTTGGCCCGCTCCAGCAGGCCCTCGTCGCGGATCGTGTCGAGCACGGCGAGGGCCGCGGCGGCGGCGATCGGGTTGCCGCCGAACGTGGACCCGTGCGAGCCGGCGGTCATCAGCTCCGCGGCGTCCCCGAAGGCCAGGGTGGCGCCGATCGGCAGCCCCCCGCCGAGCGCCTTGGCCAGCGTGATGACGTCGGGCTGCAGCCCGTCCGCCTGATGGGCGAACCAGTGCCCGGTGCGGCCGGTGCCGGTCTGCACCTCGTCGACGGCGAACAGCGCGCCGGCGTCGGCGGCGGTCCGGGCGGCGGCGGCGAGGTAGCCGGCCGGGGCCGGCAGCACGCCGCCCTCCCCGAGCATCGGCTCCAGCAGCACCATCGCGGTCTGTCCCGAGACGGTGCCGGCGAGGGCGTCCACGTCGCCGTAGGGGACGAACCGGACCCCGCCGGGCAGCGGGGCGAACGCGTCGGCCTTGCCCGGCTGGCCGGTGAGCGCCAGCGCGCCCATCGTGCGGCCGTGGAAGGAGCCGACGGCGGTGACCACCTCGGGCCGCCCGGTGAGCCGGCTGAGCTTGAAGGCGGCCTCGTTGGCCTCGGCGCCGGAGTTGCAGAAGAACACCCGCCCGGGCCGGCCGGCGATCTCGAGCAGCCGCTCGGCCAGCAGCACACCGGGCTCGTGCATGGCCAGGTTGGAGACGTGCCCCAGCGTCTGCGCCTGCCGGGTGATCGCCTCGACCACCTTGGGGTGGGCGTGGCCCAGGATGGTCGTCGCGATGCCGCCTAGCAGGTCGGTGTACTCGCGGCCGTCGACGTCCCACACCGTCGCGCCGGCGCCGCGGGCCAGCGCGACCGGCGGCGTCCGGTAGTTGCCCATCATCACGGCCGACCAGCGGGTGGCCAGCTCCTCGGTGCTCGTCATGGTGCCGGCTCCTCCCTGCTCCCTGCCGGGACGACCATCGTCCCGGTCCCCTCGGTCGTGAACATCTCCAGCAGCAGGGCGTGCGGCGTCCGGCCGTCGACGACGGTCGCGCGCTTCACCCCGCCCTCGACCGCCCGCAGGCAGGCGGCCATCTTGGGGATCATCCCGGCGTCCAGCCCCGGGAGGATCTCGGCGAGCTCGGCGGCGTCGATCTGCTGCACCAGCGAGTCGCGGTCGGGCCAGTGGGCGTAGAGCCCCTCGACGTCGGTCAGCACGACGAGTTTCACCGCGCCCAGGGCGACGGCCAGGGCGGCAGCCGCGGTGTCGGCGTTGACGTTGTGCACCACGCCGTCGGCGTCGGGCGCGACGCTGGCGACGACGGGGATGTGCCCGGCCTCCAGCAGCGCGGTGACCGGGGTGACGTCGACGGCGGCGACGTCACCGACGAGGCCGATGTCCACCGGCTCGCCGTCGACGACCGCCTGCGTGCGGGCCGCGGTGAACAGACCGCCGTCCTCACCGGAGAGGTGCACCGCCATCGGGCCGTGCTGGTTGATCAGGCCGACGATGTCCGGGCCGACCTGCCCGGTGAGCACCATGCGGACGACGTCGATCGTCTCCGGGGTGGTGACCCGCAGGCCGCCGCGGAACTCGCTGTCGATGCCGAGCCGGCCGAGCATCTCGGTGATCTGCGGGCCGCCACCGTGCACGACCACGGGCAGGATGCCGCAGGTCCGCAGGAACACCATGTCCTCGGCGAAGGCACGGCGGCACTCCTCGTCGACCATGGCGTGCCCGCCGTACTTGATCACCACCACGTTGCCGTGGAACTCCTTGAGCCACGGCAGCGCGCCGGTGAGGACGGCGACCTTGCGGGCGTCGCTCTCCGGGTCCTCGGTCCGCATGACCCGGCTGGTGCCGACCCGGCGGCGCACCGGCGGGGTCTCGTCGACGGCGACGTCGGGCGGGGTGGGGTCCTGGTGGCCGCTCACGTGGAGTACGCCGAGTTCTCGTGCACGTAGGCGAGGGACAGGTCGTTGGTCCAGATCGTGGCCTGCTCCGTGCCGGCCCGGAGGTCGACGTCGATGGTGATGGCCCGGCCGGTGAGGTCGACGCCCTCGCGCGGGTCCCCGATGGCGCCGCCCCGGCAGACGGTGACCCCGTTGATCGTCACGTCCACCTGGTCTGCCTCGAACGCGGCGTCGGTGGTGCCGATGGCGGCCAGCACCCGGCCCCAGTTGGGGTCGTTGCCGAACAGCGCCGTCTTCAGCAGGTTGTTGCGGGCGCAGGCGCGGCCGGCGGTGAGGGCGTCCGTGACGCTGGCGGCGTTGCGGACGGTGATCGCGATGTCCTTGGTCGAGCCCTCGGCATCGGCGAGCAGCTGCATCGCGAGGTCGGTGCACGCGGCGGTCAGCGCCTCGGTGAACTCCTCGGCGCTCGGGGTGACGCGGCTGGCGCCGCTCGACATCACGAGGACCGTGTCGTTGGTCGACAGGCACCCGTCGGAGTCGACCCGCTCGAAGGACAGGCCGGTCGCCGTCGTCAGCGCGGGCTGCAGCACCTCCGGCGGGACCACCGCATCGGTGGTGAGGACGACGAGCATCGTGGCCAGCGACGGGGCGAGCATGCCCGCGCCCTTGGCCATCCCGCCGATCGTCCAGCCGTCCCGCTGTTGCACGGTCGTCTTCGGGACGCTGTCGGTGGTCATGATCGCGCGGGCCGCGTCGGGGCCGCCGTCCTCGGACAGCGCCTCGACCGCCGCGGTGACCCCGGCGGTGAGCTTCTCCATCGGCAGCCGGACGCCGATCAGCCCGGTGCTGGCCACGGCGACGTCGATCGCGCCCAACCCCAGCTCGGCGGCGGCGTGCTCGGCGGTCGCGTGGGTGTCGCCGAAGCCCTCCGGTCCGGTGCAGGCGTTCGCGCCGCCGGAGTTGAGGACGACGGCGCGCGCCCGTTCACCGGCCAGCACCTGGCGGCTCCAGAGCACCGGCGCGGCCGGGAAGCGGTTGGTGGTGAAGACGGCCGCGGCGGCGTCGTCGGGACCGTGGTTGAGGACGACGGCGACATCGGGGTCGCCGGAGGACTTCAGGCCGGCGGCGACGCCTGCGGCGGAGAAGCCCTTCGGTGCGGTCGTGCTCACGAGTCCTCCTCGCTGGCGCTCGTCGGCCGCGTTCGCGGAGCTGCTGTCTCGATCGGTGAGCTCGCGAGCTCGCTCACGGCGGCGTCCTCTGGTGCGACAACGGTCATGGCGCTACTCCGACGAGAGGGAGACCGGTGGTCTCGGGGAGGCCCAGGGCGAGGTTGGCGCACTGGATCGCCGCTCCCCCGGTGCCCTTGGTGAGGTTGTCGACGGCGGCGATGACGACCAGCCGGCCGGCATCGGGGTCGACCGCGACCTGCAGCGCGACGGTGTTGGCGCCGAGCACCTGGGCCGTCGTCGGCCACTGGCCCTCGGGCAGCAGGTGGACGAACGGCTCGTCGGCGTAGGCCTTCCCGTAGGCCGCGCGGGCGGACCCCTCGGTCACCCCCGGCCGCAGCGGCGCCGAGCAGGTGGCGAGGATGCCCCGGCTCATCGGCACCAGGGTCGGCGTGAAGCTCACGCCCACCGGCGCCCCGGCGGCCTGCGACAGGTTCTGGATCATCTCCGGCGTGTGCCGGTGCACCCCGCCGACGCCGTAGGCGCTGACCGAGCCCATGACCTCGCTGCCGAGCAGGTGCGGCTTGGCCGCCTTCCCCGCGCCGGAGGTCCCGGACGCCGCGACGACGACCACGTCCGGCTCGACCAGGCCGGCCGCCAGCGCCGGGGCCATCGCCAGCGTCACCGAGGTCGGGTAGCAGCCGGGAACGGCGATCCGCCGCGCCCCGGCGAGCTTCTCCCGCTGACCCGGCAGCTCCGGCAGCCCGTAGGGCCAGGAGCCCGCGTGCTCCCCCCCGTACCAGCGCGCCCAGGCGGCCGGGTCGTCCAGCCGGTGGTCGGCACCGCAGTCGACGACCAGGGTCTCGTCGGGCAGCTGCGCCGCGATCGCGGCGGACTCCCCGTGGGGCAGCGCCAGGACGACGACGTCGTAGCCGGCGAGGTCGTCGGCGCCGCTGGGCTGGACGGGCAGCTCCGCGAAGGGCAGCAGGTGCGGCTGCAGCTCACCCAGGCGTCGGCCGGCGCTCGAGTTGGCGTGCACCCCGGCCAGGCGGAGCTGCGGGTGCCCGGCCAGCAGCCGGCACACCTCACCTCCCGCGTAGCCGGTGGCGCCGGTGACCCCGACCGTCCACGTCTGCCCTGTGCTCACACTGCATGACCATACACGGTCATGCATGAACCCTCACCGTGGGGGCCTGGCTGGCTGAGTGGTCGGTCCGGGTGCGGGCAGCCGACCCGGGACGGGCGTGGCGACGACGAGCGACGTCGTCGTCTGGCCGTGCAGCAGGAACTGGTCGAGGACGTCCTCCAGGGCGGCGATCGACGCGACGTGCACCCGCATCAGGAAGCAGTCCTCCCCCGAGACCCGGTGGCACTCGGCCACCTGCGGGACGCGCGCCGCCAGCTCGGCGATCCGCGGGAGCTGGCCCGGGCCCGGCCGCACGCGGACCCAGGCCGTGACCGGCAGCCCGAGGGCGGCGGGGTCCACGTCCAGCCGGTAGCCCCGGATGACGCCCGCCTCCTCGAGCCGGCCGACCCGCTCGCGGACGGCGGGCGCCGACATGCCCACCTGGCGGGCCAGCTCCGCCGTGCTGGACCGGGGGTCGCGCTCCAGCGCCGCGAGCAGCGCCCGGTCGACCTCGTCGAGAGGCCACTTCTCCAACGGGAGGTCCGAACGCACCCGGGGCGCGCGACGCGATGCCATCGGGCCATCGTGTCCTTCGTTCGCGCATGGTGCTGCCCCGTCCGGCCTCCGACGCTGGACGCCGTGCAGCGCGACATCGGGCGGACAGGGGTGGACCGGGTGCCTCCGCACGCCTGGTTCGTGGTCAGCGCGGTCTTCCACTACCTCGGCCCGGCCTGTGCCGTGCTGCTGTTCGCCCGGGTGGACGTGCTCGGGGTCGCCTGGCTGCGCATCGCGACGGCGGCCCTGGTCCTCGTCGCCTGGCGCCGGCCGTGGCGGTGCTGGCGGCGGCTGGACCGGTCCGCGCGGTGGCTGCTCGTCGGCTGGGGAGCGGTCCTCGCGACGATGAACACCTGCTTCTACCTGGCCGTCGACCGGCTGCCGCTGGGCACCGTCGCCGCCGTCGAGTTCCTGCCGGTGGTGGTGCTCGCGGCGGCCGGCGCGCGCACTCCGCGCAACCTCGGTGCGCTCGGCGCCGCCGTCGGCGGGGTGTACCTGCTCACCGACGTCCGGCTGGTCGGCGAGCCCGCCGGCTTCGCGTTCGCGGCGGTCAACGCGGTGCTCTTCGCCGGCTACGTCGTGCTCGGCTCCCGCGTCGCGCGCGACGACCGGGTGCCGGGCCTCGACGGGCTGGCGCTGGCCATGCTCGTGGCCGCGGTCCTGACCCTGCCGCTGGGGGTCGCCGGGGGTGGGGCCGCGCTCCTCGACCCGGTCGCGCTGCTGGCCGGGCTCGGCGTCGGGATCGCCTCCTCCGTCGTGCCCTACGTCTGCGACCAGCTGGCGATGGCCCGCCTGCCGCGGGCGACGTACGCGCTGCTGGTGTCGCTGCTCCCGGCCACCGCGACCGTGGTCGGGGTCGTCGTCCTCGCCCAGGTGCCCACGCTGCTCGAGGCGCTGGGCGTCGTCCTCGTCGTCGGAGCGGTCGCCCTGCACCGGCCGGCCCCCGACCGCGACGAGCCCGCGGCCGCCGACGACGTCACCGACCGGCATGCGGATCGCGCCCCAGCCCGGTTACCGGACGACCGCATGGGCAGTGGACCCCCGTGAGTTCCTTCGACCGGATCGTCATCATCTTCAACCCGCAGAGCACCGGGAACGCCACCGAGTCGGCTGAGGAGCTCCGCGACGACCTGGCGCGGCGACTGCCGGCTGTGCCGCTGGAGATGCGCCCCACCCAGCGCGCCGGACACGCCCGCGAGCTGGCGCGGGAGGCATCCGTCACCGGTCGACCGCTGCTGGTCTCGGTCAGCGGGGACGGCGGCTACAACGAGGTGGTCGACGGCGTCATGCAGGGCGGCAACGACCAGGCCGTCTGCGCGGTGCGGGCCGCCGGGAACGCCAACGACCACCGCCGGGTGACGAGGGAGCTACCCCTCGCCGACGCGATCGTGGCCGGCGAGGTCCGCCGGATCGACCTGCTCCGGCTGACCGTCGGGAGCGGAGCGACCGCGCGGACCCGCTATGCGCACTCCTACATCGGCGTCGGGCTGACTCCGGTCGTCGCCGTCGACCTGGAGAAGGGCGGCAAGGGCTCGTGGAAGGAGATCCTGTCGGTGGTGCGGGTCTTCTCCCGCTTCCGGCCGTTCCCCATCCGGCTCGAGGACGGGCGCCGGCGCAGCATCGACAGCCTGGTGTTCGCCAACATCAGCGAGATGGCCAAGTACGCGACGCTCAGCGACGACGGTCGCCCGGACGACGGACGGTTCGAGGTCATCACCCAGCGGCGGACCGGCAAGCTGCGGGTGCTGGCCACCGCGATCAGGGCAGCGACCCGCGGGCTCGGCCCCCAGCCCAGCACCACCCACTACGCCTTCACGACCCTCGCGCCCATGCCGCTCCAGCTGGACGGCGAGCTGATGGAGCTGGACGCGAACACGCTCGTGACCGTCGACATCGCGCCCTCAGCGCTGGCCACCGTCTTCTGACCCGCCCAGCCGGGCGAAGAGCGCCGCAGCCGCGAACGCGAGAACCGCCGGCGCGGCCCAGCCGGCGACCGGGATGCCGGTGGTCGGGCCCGGGACGCCGGTGGTCGCCGCCGCGGTCAGCAGCACCAGCGCGGTGCCGATCGCCGTCCCGAGCTGCGCGCTGGTGTTGATGACGCCGGACGAGGTGGCCCGCAGCGACTCGTCGACGTCCGTACCCAGCGAGGTGGTCGCGACGGCGGCCAGGCCCAGCCCCATCCCGGCGACCGCCATCCCGGCCCCGACGAGGACGGCGGTGGCCGGCGCGAGCAGCGGCACCGCGGTGCCGGCGCCGATGAGCGCGAGGCCCGCCGCGGTGACCCGTTCGCGGGGGCGTCGCACGATCAGCCGCGCGGCGACGGCCGAGCCGGCGATGACCGACGCGCTCAGCGGCAGCAGCGTGGCGGCCGCCTCCAGCGGCGAGCGGCCCAGCGTGGACTGGAGGTAGAGCGTGATCAGCGTGGCCACGCCGCTCGTCGTGGCGGTGTTGACGAAGGAGCCGCACGTTCCGCGCAGCACCTGCGGCCGCCGCAGCAGGGCCGCGGGCAGCAGGGGCGCCGACGCGCGCCGGTCCACGGCCACGAACGCGGCGGCCACGACGACCGCCGCGGCCACGAGCAGCGCACCGGGGAGAGTGCGGCCGTCCTCACCCAGCAGCGTCGTCCCGACGACGAGGAGCATGACGGTCGCCGTGAGCAGCACCGAACCCACCGCGTTGAGCGGTGTCCGCCCGGTCGGCCGCGGGTCGCGCGGGACCAGGGCGACGACCGCCACCGCCTGGGCGGCGGCCATGAGCAGCAGCCCCCAGAAGACGGACCGCCAGGTGGTCACCGCGGACACCAGGCCGCCCACGACGAAGCCCGACGCCCCGGCGGCCGCGCCCGCGGCGCTCCACGCGGCCACCGCGCGCGCCCGGACCCGCTCGCCGTCGGCGACCGTGGTCAGCAGCCGGAGCGCGGACGGGACCGCCGCCGCGGCCGCGGCGCCCTGGACGCAACGGCCGGCGGTCAGAGCGACCACCGAGGTCGCCACCGCCGCCAGCAGCGAGCCGACGGCGAAGACGGCGAGGCTGACCAGGATCGTGCGCCGGTGGCCGACCCGGTCACCGAGCCGGGCGCCGAACATCAGCAGGCCGCCGAAGAACATCGCGTACCCGGTCGCGACCAGGGTGCCGTCGGCTCCGCTGCCGCCGACGTCGGCCAGCATCTCCGGCAGCGCGGTCACCACCACGGTGACGCCGAGGACGTCGACGAACTGGACCAGGCACAGCGCCGCGACGACGCTGCCCACCCGCCTGCTCGCGGGCGCGCTCCGGGGCGGCGGACTCACGGCTCGGCACCTTGCCGGAGACCTCTGACGGTCCCCAGCGCGCCCGCTCGCGCTCGAGCCACGGCGGCGCCGCGACCGTCGCGCTCCCGGCCTCGACCGCGTCGGCGACGCCCCGCCGTCCGGCACACCACCGCACCACGGAGCTCACGTCGGTGGTCACCACCCCGTCGTCGGCGGAGCCCGGGCTCGAGACACACCGGGCGGGTCCGGGACGGGCTGCACTGGCGGTTCGGCACCGACGCGGGCACGGAGACCCGCCGGGTGGCGGAGAGCGTTGCTGCGCGACGAGAGGTGGACGTCAGGCCACCGGGTCGGCGTCCCCGTACGGCCGCAGCCGCAGCTGCCGGGCGTCGTCCCCGGGGGTCAGGGCGGCGAGCGCCGCCGGGTCGTCGACGCCGACCCGCAGGAACCGGCCCGACCAGGCGTCCAGCTGCCCGGCGGCGACGGCCGCGACCATCTCCACGACCTGCTCGGGTTCGGTCCAGTCGGTGCGGTCCCGGTGGATCGACATGCCGCTGGACATCGCGGTGCGCACCACGCCCGGCGCGACGTCGAAGGCGTGCACCCCGGTGCCGGCCAGGCCGGCGGCGAGGTCCTCGGTCAGCCGCATCAGCCCGGTCTTCCCGACGGAGTACGCGGTGTAGATCGGCCCGCCGCGGGTGGACAGGCCGCTGGCGAGATCCACCACCCGGCCGGTCCCCCGCTCGACCATGCCCGGGACGACGGCCGCCACCATCAGCTGGGGTCCGCGGACGTGGCTCTCCACGACCGCCCACCACGCGTCGGGGTCCGCCTGCCACACCGGCATCTCGGCGGCGTCCATCAACCCGGCGTTGTTGACCAAGAGGTCGATCGCACCGACCTCGGCCAGGGCCCGGCCCACGGCGTCGTCCACCGCGGCCCGGTCGGTCACGTCGGCGGGCAGGGCCAGGGTCCGGGCGCCGGTGGCCGCCGCGACCTCGCCCATCGCCGCGGTCAGCCGGTCGGCGGTGCGGGCCATCCCGACCACGGTGGCGCCGCGGGCGGCCAGGCCGTGCGCCAGGTGCCGGCCGATCCCGGCCGAGGCGCCGGTCACCAGTGCGACCTGGCCGCCGAGGTCATGCACGGAGCACGGCTCCGGTCCGCTCCGCGGCCGCGGCGAGGGCGGCGTCGCGGACCGCGGTCGCCTCCTCGCTGGTGAGCGTCCGGTCGGGCGCCCGCAGCGTGAGCGCGTACGCCAGCGACCTCGACCCCGCCGGCACCGGGGGGCCGGTGTAGAGGTCGAAGAGCCGCAGGGACTCCAGCAGCTCCCCGGCGCCCGCCCGCAGGGCGGCGTCCACCTCGGCGGCCGGCACGTCGTCGCCGACCACCAGCGCCAGGTCGAGCAGGACCGGCGGGAAGGCCGAGATGCGCGGGCCGACCGCCACGGTCGCGGCCGGCAGCGCGTCGACGTCGAGCTCCATGACCGAGGTCCGGGCCGGCAGGTCCAGCGCGGCGCACACCCGCGGGTGCAGCTCGCCGGCGTGCCCGACGACCCGGTCCCCGACGGTCAGCTCGGCGCAGCGGCCCGGGTGCCAGGGCGCCCGCTCCCCCGCCCGCACGGTCAGCTCCACGCCGGCGGCCGCGGCGACCAGCCGGGCGGCCTGCACGGCATCGGCCCACACCGCCGGGCGGCCCGGCCCCCACCACCCGCGCGGCTCGCGGGCACCGGACAGCGCGGCGGCGACGTGCCACGGCTGGACCGGCACCGCGCCGAGCAGCGCGGCCAGGGTCTCGTCGTCCGGGCGCCGGTCGACGCCTGGCAGCGGCGCGGGCGACCGCTCGCCGCCCGGGAACACCGCCCCGTGCTCGAAGAGCGCGACGTCGCGCTGACCGCGGGAGAGGTTGCGGGCCAGCGTCGCCAGCAGGCCGGGGAGCAGCGTGGTGCGCAGCGCCGGCTCCTCCTCCGACAGCGGGTTGCGGACCAGCACGACGTCGCGGCGCGGGTCGTCAGCGGCCAGGCCGAGGGCGTCCAGCACCGCGGGGCCGACGAACGGGTAGGACGGCGCCTCCACGTAGCCGGCCTCGGCGAGGGCGCGGCCCACCGCCCGGCGGCGGCGCTGCCGGTCGGTCAGCCCGCTCCCCGGCGGCGCGGTGGGCAGCACCGAGGGGACGTCGTCGTAGCCGGCCAGCCGGACGACCTCCTCGACCAGGTCGGCGGGGTCGGTGAGATCCGGGCGCCACGGCGGCGGGGTCACCGCCAGCGTCGTGCCGTCGCCGTCCACCGCACAGCCGACGGCCGCCAGCAGCTCGGTCACCTGGGCCGGCGGGTAGGGCACGCCGGCCACCCGGGCGGGCAGCCCGGCGTCCAGGCCGATCACCGGTCGCGGGCCCCGGGTGTCGACGTCCACGGGGACGCCGACCACGCGCGCGCCGCCGTACCGGGCCAGCAGCGCGGCGGCGCGGGCCAGCGCGACCATGGTCATCTCCGGGTCGACGCCGCGCTCGAAGCGCTTGGCCGCCTCGCTGGGCAGCCGGTGCCGGCGGGCGGTCCGGGCCACCCCGGTGGGCTCCCAGTGCGCGGCCTCCAGGAGGACGTCGGTCGTGCCGTCGCCGATCTCGGTGGACGCGCCGCCCATGACCGCGGCCAGGCCGATCGGGCCGGTGCCGTCGGTGATCAGCAGGTCGTCGGCGTCCAGCGCGCGGTCCGCGCCGTCCAGCGTGGTCAGCCGCTCCCCCGCCCGGGCCCGGCGGACGACGATCGGCCCGGTGACCGCGGCGCGGTCGAAGGCGTGCATCGGCTGGCCGAGTTCCAGCATCACGTAGTTGGTGACGTCGACGGCCAGCGAGATGCTGCGGACGCCGGACTGGCCCAGCCGGCGGCGCATCCACCACGGGCTGGGGGCGGTCGGGTCGAGGCCCTCCAGCGCGATCATCGAGAAGCGGTCGCAGCGGTCGGCGTCCTCGACGGTGACCGTCCAGGCCGGCTCGCCCGACCACGCCGGCGGGGTGAGCGCGCCCGGGTCGCGCCAGTCGACGGCGAGACCGGTGCCCATCTCGCGGGCGATGCCGCGCATCGACAGGCAGTAGCCCCGGTCGGGGGTGACGGCGAGCTCGACCACCACGTCGTCCAGGCCGACGAGGGGCCCGGCGGGCGTGCCCGGCGGCGGGGCGTCGTCCCCGAGGACCAGGATCCCGGCGTGGTCCTCGCCGACGCCGAGCTCCCGGACCGAGCAGATCATCCCGTCGGACACGTGGTCGTACGTCGTCCGCGCGGCGATCTCGAAGCCGCCGGGCAGCACCGCGCCCGGCAGGGCCACCACGACGGTGTCGTCGACGGCGAAGTTGCGGGCGCCGCAGACGATGCCGCGCGGTGCGTCCTCGCCCACGTCCACCTGGCAGTAGCGGATCGGCTTCTTGAAGCCGGTCAGCTCCTCGATCCCCAGGACCCGGCCGACGACGAGCGGCCCCGTGACGACGGCGGGGCGGTGGATCTCCTCCACCTCGAGCCCCAGCCGGACGAACGCGGTGTCGAGGTCCTCGACCGTGAGGCCCGCGGGCAGGTCGACGTGCTCGGCCAGCCAGCCGATCGGGACCCTCACTGGTCGACTCCGAACGCAGAGGTGAAACGGACGTCGCCCTCGACGATGTCGCGCATGTCGCCGACGCCGGAGCGGAACTGAAGGGCGCGCTCGATGCCCACGCCGAAGGCGAAGCCGGAGTACTCCTCCGGGTCGATGCCGCAGGCGACGAGCACCCGCGGGTTGACCATCCCGCAGCCGCCCCACTCCACCCAGCGCGGGCCGTCGCGGTGCTCGGGGAACCAGACGTCGAACTCCGCCGACGGCTCGGTGAACGGGAAGTACGACGGGCGCCAGCGGGTGACCGCGTCGGCGCCGAACAGCGAGCGGGCCAGGTGGTCCAGCGTGCCGCGCAGGTGCGCCATGGTCAGCCCCCGGTCCACGGCCAGGCCCTCGACCTGGTGGAAGACCGGGGTGTGCGTCGCGTCGAGCTCGTCGGTGCGGTACACCCGGCCGGGCGCCACGACGTAGATCGGCGGCGTCCGCGACAGCATGGTGCGGGCCTGCACCGGGCTGGTGTGCGTGCGCAGCACCAGCCCGGAGTCCGTCTCCCACCCCGGCCCGCCCGCGACGAAGAAGGTGTCCATCATCGTGCGGGCCGGGTGGTCACGGCCGATGTTGAGCGCGTCGAAGTTGAGCCACTCCGCCTCGAGCTCGGGGCCGTCGGCGACCTCGTAGCCCATGCCCACGAAGATGTCGGCGATCCGGTCGGTCAGCGTGGTGAGCGGGTGCCGGGCGCCGCGGGGGGTGCGGTCCCAGGGCAGCGTGACGTCGACCCGCTCCTCGGCCAGCACCCGGGCGTCGCGCTCGGCCTCCAGTTCCGCCAGCCGCGCGGCGTAGGCGTCGGTGACGGCGACCCGGGCGGCGTTGACCCGCTTGCCGGCGTCCGACCGCGCGGCCGGGGGCAGGGCGCCCAGCTCCCGGCGGGCGAGCAGCACCGGGGCCCGGTCGCCGAGGTGGGCCGGGCGGACGGCGGCCAGAGCGTCGAGGTCGCCCGCCCCGGCGAACGCCTGCCGCGCCTGGGCCACCGCGGCGTCCAGGGCCTCGGCGGAGAGGGCGGCGACCTGCTTGGGGTCGTAGGGGTCGTTGGCGCCAGACACGGGAGGCCATTCTGCCCGTCGCCCGCCTGCGCCCGCTGCCGGGTGCCCGACCGCCCGGGTGCTACAACCGCCGGGAGGGCGCGCGCCGGGCGTGCCGGGCTCGGAGGTCGGCGTGGCGGTGGTCCTCGCGCTGACGTCGGCCGTCGTCTACGGCGCGGCGGACTTCCTCGGCGGGCTGGCCAGCCGCCGGGCCCCGGTGTTCGGCGTCGTCGCGGTGTCCCAGGTCGCCGGCCTGGCCGCCCTCCTGGTCCTGCTGCCCTGGCTCGGCGGGCCGGCGTCCACCGCCGACCTCGCGTGGGGAGCTCTCGCCGGCCTGCTCGGCGCCACCGGCCTGGTCGTCTTCTTCCGCGCGCTCTCCCGCGGGGTGATGAGCGTGATCGCACCGGTCACCGCCGTCACGGCAGCGGCGGTGCCGGTCCTGGTCGGCCTGCTCGGCGGCGAGGACGTCGGACCGTGGGCCACGGCCGGCATCGTGCTCGCGCTGGCGGCCGTCGTCCTCGTCTCGGCGGAACGCGGCCTGTCGGCGCTGCGCTCGGCGCGGCCGGCCAGCCTGACCCCCGCCCTGGTCGCCGGCGCCGCGTTCGGACTGTTCTTCGTGCTGCTCGACCGCACCACCGACGACAGCGGGCTCACCCCGCTGGTCGCCGCCCGGGTCGCCTCGGTGGCCCTCGTCGTCCTCGTCGCGCTGGCCGGCCGGCGGCCCCTGCGGGTGGGCCGGTCGGCGCTGCCGCTGGTCGCCCTCTCCGGCCTCGGCGACATGAGCGCCAACGCCCTGTTCCTCCTGGCCACCCAGCAGGGCGGCCAGCTGGCCGTCACCGGCGTCCTGGCCTCGCTGTACCCGGTCAGCACGGTGGTGCTGGCCCAGCTGCTGCTGCGCGAGCGGCTGGTCGGCGCGCAGGTCGCGGGGCTGGTCGCGGCCGGCGCCGCGGTCGTCCTCATCACCCTGCCCGGATGACTCCCCCCTTGGAGCGAGGCCGGGCCGTTCCGCTCACACCCGGGAGGACGGCGTCCGATGACATGCGCGTGGGCATCTCCCCGACCGTGCCGCTGACCGACCTCGACGAGGTGCTGGCCACCGGCGCCGTCCGCAGCGTGTTCCAACCCATCGTCGCGCTCGACACCGGCCGGGTGGTCGCCTACGAGGCGCTGGCCCGCGGCCCGGAGGGGCCACTGGAGCGCCCCGACGCCCTCTTCGCCGCCGCCCGCGCCGCCGGCCGCCTGGCCGAGCTGGACGCCGCCTGCCGCACCGCGGCGTTGCACGGGGCGGTGCGGCAGGGCCTGCGCGCGCCGCTGACGCTCTTCGTCAACGTCGAGCCCGAGGTCCTCGACCGCGCCCCGATGGAGGACCTGCTCGCCATCGCCCAGGCCGCCCCGGGCGGGCTGCGGGTGGTCCTGGAGATCACCGAGCGGGCGCTGGCCACCCGGCCGGCGGAGCTGCTGCGCACCGTCGAGCGGGTCCGCGCGGTCGGCTGGGGTGTCGCGGTGGACGACGTCGGCGCCGAGACGATGTCACTGGCCTTCATGCCGTTGCTGCGCCCCGACGTGGTCAAGCTGGACCTGCGGCTGGTGCAGGAGCGGCCGGGCCCGGCGATCGCCGAGATCATGAACGCGGTCAACGCGCACGCCGAGCGCACCGGCGCCGTCGTGCTCGCCGAGGGCATCGAGGACGCGGCCCACCTGCAGATGGCGCGGGCCCTGGGCGCCACGCTGGGCCAGGGCTGGCTGTTCGGCCGTCCGGGACCGGGCGCGGTGCCCGGCGCGGAGCACGGGTCGCTGACGCTGCCCTGCGCCCGCGCCCGCGCGGACACCCTGACCCGGGACGCCGACGTCTCCCCGTTCGCCTGCCTGCCGGCCACCGTCCCGCTGCGCCAGGCACCCAAGGCGCTGCTGATCGAGCTGTCCAAGCAGCTCGAGCGGGAGGCGCTGCGGCTCGGCCCGGCGTCGGTGGTCGCCGCGACGTTCCAGGAGGCCCGCCACTTCACCCCGGCGACCACCCTCCGCTACCGCGACCTGGTGGAGCGCACCGGCTTCGTCTGCGCGCTCGGCGAGGACCTCCCGGCGGAGCCCCTCCCCGGCCTGCGCGGCGCCGACCTGGCGCCGGGCGACCCGGTGCGCGGCGAGTGGGACGTCGCGGTCCTGGGCCCGCACTTCGCCGCGGCGCTGCTGGCCCGCGACCTGGGCGACGACGGCCCCGACGACGAGCGCCGCTTCCTCTACGCGCTGACCTACGACCGCGACACCGTGGTGCGGGCGACGTCGGCCCTGCTGGCCCGGGTGGCGCCCCGGACCGGACCGCTGCCGCAGCCCCCCACCCCGGCGTCCGAGCGCGCCTCCGGCCCCGCGGCCGGGCCGCTCTCCGCCGGTGTGCCGGCCGCCGAGGCCCTGCTGCACCGGGCGCTGGCCGCGACGCCGGGCGGGGTGTGCATCGTCGACGTGCTCCGGCCCGACCAGCCGCTGGTCTACGTCAACCCGGCCTTCGAGCGGCTGGCGGGACTGCCCCGCGCCGAGCTGCTCGGCCGCAACTGCCGGTTCCTGCAGGGGCCCGACACCGACCCGGCCGCGGTGGCCGCCGTCCGCCGGGCCGTCGCCGCCGGCGAGGAGTGCCGGGTGACCATGCTCAACCACCGCGGCCCCGACCGGGTGCCGTGGTGGAACGAGCTGCACCTCGCGCCGGTCCCCGGCCCCGACGGCACGGTCGCCCAGTACATCGGCGTCCAGGTGGACGTGACCGACCGGGTGGAGGCCGAGCGCGCGCTGGCGCGCGAGCGGGACCGCAGCCGCGGCTGGCAGGCCACGATCGAGACGCTCACCCACGCCGACCCGCTGACCGGGCTGCCCGACCGGGTCCGGATGGCCGAGCGGGTCGAGGCGGCGCTGTGGGAGGCGCACGCACGGGACGACGCCCTCGCCCTGCTGGTGGTCGACCTCGCCGGCCTCCGCGCGGTCAACGACCGGCTGGGCCACGCCGCCGGCGACGAAGTGCTGGTACAGGTGGCCGGGCGGCTGCGTGCCCGGCTGCGGCGGGGCGACCTGCTGGCCCGCCTGGGGGGCGACGAGTTCGTCGTCGCGCTGACCGGGCTGGCGCCGGACACCGCGGCCACCGAGGCGCGGCGGGTGGCCGGCGAGCTGGCGGCCGAGATCGGGCGGCCCCTCGCGGTGCGCGGCGAGGAGGTGCGGGTGGACGCCCGGACCGGTGCCGCCGTCTGGCCCGGGGACGGCGCCGACTTCGCCGCTCTGCTGCACGCCGCGGACGACCGGCGGGACGCCGCGCGACGGTGAGGCGGGCTCAGCCCTGGGCGAGCTGCGTCGCGTAGAGGCAGATGGCGGCGGCGGCGGCCAGGTTGAGGCTCTCGGCCCGGCCGCGCATGGGGATGCGCACCCGCGCGTCGGCGAGGGCGGCGAGCTCGGCCGGCACCCCGCGGGCCTCGTTGCCGAACAGCCACAGCACGGGACCGGCCAGTCCTCCCGTCCCGGCGACCTCGTCGAGGGCGGCCTCCCCGCCGCCGTCGGCGGCCAGCACCGTGACCCCGGCGGCCTGCAGCCGCGGCAGGAGGCCCGGCAGCGGCGCGCCCCGGACCACGTCGAGGTGGAACAGGCTGCCGGCGCTGGCCCGCACGGCCTTGCCGCCGTAGGGGTCGGCCGAGCCGGCCCCGAACACCACCGCACCGGCTCCGCAGGCGTCGGCGGTGCGCAGCACGGTGCCCGCGTTGCCCGGGTCGGCGAGCTCGGCGAGGGCGACCGCCAGCTGCGGCGGGGCACCGAGCAGGGAGTCGGCCGGCACATCGCGCAGCGCGCACACCGCGACCAGCCCCTGCGGGGTCACCGTCTCCGACAGCGCGGCGGCGGCCCGGTCGGTGACCGGGCGCACCGGCACCGGCGAGCCGGCGAGCAGGTCGGCGTGCGCGGTCGCCGCCGCCTCCGTGGCGAACACCTCGCGGACCCCGGCCGGGTCGGCGAGGGCCTCGCCGACGGCCTGTCGTCCCTCGGCGAGGAAGAGGCCCGCGGCGTCCCGGCCGGTCCGCCTGGTCAGCTTGCGGGCCGCGACGATGCGTGCGGAGCGCTCGGTGAGCGGCTCGGTCACCGCCGTCCTCCCGCCCGGACGGACACCGGCGCCGCCGGTGCCGGTCCGTGGTGGACCGGCACCGGCGGCGCCGGGGACGTGCTGAGCCTGCTCAGGCGGCGGCCTGACCGCCGGCCGGGGCGGCGGCGACGGCGGCGCGCGCCGTCTCCACCAGCGCGGCGAAGGCGGCCGGCTCGTTGACGGCCAGCTCGGCCAGCACGCGGCGGTCGAGCTCGATGCCGGCGAGCTTGAGGCCCTGCATGAACCGGTTGTAGGTCATGTCGTTCTGCCGGGCCGCCGCGTTGATGCGGGTGATCCACAGCTTGCGGAAGTCACCCTTGCGCACCTTGCGGTCGCGGTAGGCGTAGGTGGCCGAGTGGAGCAACTGCTCCTTGGCCTTGCGGTAGAGCCGCGACCGCTGGCCCCGGTAGCCGCTGGCGGCCTCGAGGGTCGTCCGGCGCTTCTTCTGGGCGTTGACCGCCCGCTTCACGCGTGCCACGTGAGTACTCCTGTCTTGTCGTCGCGGAGAGGGCTCAGCGGCCCAGCAGCTTCTTCATCCGAGGGGCGTCGGCCGGGGAGAGGACACCGATGCCGCTCACCCGCCGCTTCCGTCCGGAGGACTTCACCTCGAACTTGTGCTGGTTGTTCGTGTGCTCGCGCACGAGCTTCCCGGAGCCCGTCACGCGCACCCGCTTGGCGGTGCCCTTGTGGGTCTTCTGCTTCGGCATGTCCTCGGTCCTCGGTCCTCGTTCGTCGTGGTCGGCGCGCGCGGCAGCACGGAGCTGCCGCGACGGCGCCGGCCGTCTCGGGTGGTGCGGTCCTGCGGTGCGACCGGATCAGGCCGACGGGGCCTGCTCCTCGGCCGCCGGGCCGGACGCGGTCGCCTTCTCCGCCTTGGCGGTGCGGCGGGCGGCGTCCGTGGCTGCCTGGTTCCGGTGCGGGGCGATCACCATGACCATGTTGCGGCCGTCCTGCTTCGGGTTGGACTCGACGACGCCGAGTTCGGCGACGTCGGCCGCCAGCCGCTGGAGCAGGCGGTAGCCCATCTCCGGGCGGGACTGCTCCCGGCCGCGGAACATGACGGTGATCTTGACCTTGTCGCCGCCCTTGAGGAAGCGCTCGACATGGCCCTTCTTGGTCGCGTAGTCGTGCGGGTCGATCTTGAGGCGCAGCCGCATCTCCTTGATGACGGTGAGCGCCTGGTTCCGCCGGGCCTCGCGGGCCTTCTGGGCGGACTCGTACTTGAACTTCCCGTAGTCCATGAGCCGGGCGACCGGCGGCCGGGCCATCGGCGCGACCTCGACGAGGTCGAGCTCGGAGTCCTGGGCCAGGCGCAGTGCTTCGCCGATCGACACGATGCCGACCTGCTCGCCCTCCGGGCCGACCAGGCGGACCTCGGGGACACGGATACGGTCGTTGATGCGGGGCTCGGTGATGGCCTCTCCTCTGCTGCTGCATGGGAGGAGTCGCTGTCCCGGCCGGACGCCGGAGAGACGAGAGGCCCCGTGAGCGTCTGCTCACGGGGCCCACTCTCCGGGGTGGCCCGAGCCCGGGGGGCTCGAGCACGCCGCGGGGACCGGCCGGTGGGCCGGACTCCGCGATCCGGTGACCTGGGCGCCTGTGACGGCGTCAGGTGGGAGCGGGCTCCTCTTGGTCAACGGCCCGGGGCAGGGCCGCTGTGTGGTTCGCGCGCCTCGATGTAGCGGGGAGGCGCACCCATGCTACAGCGCCGCGGGCGCGCTGGTCATCCCGCCCCCGGAACGGTCCCCGTGCAGGGTCCCGCCGCGAGCCCGCGAGTGGAGAGGGGCGAGGGAGCCCCTCTCAGTCGTCGTACAGGAGCGGCGGTGGCGCCGGCTGGCGCGCGCGGTCGGCGGCCAGGAGCGCCCGCAACCCCTCCACGGCGGCGGCCGCCCGCTCGCCGTCGGCGGCCTGCAGGGCGAGGACGGCGAACTCGTCGTCGTTGGTCAGCAGCAGGGTCGCCCAGCGGAACCGGGCATCGAAACGGACCGCACGGATCGCGCGCCACGGCAGCTCGCGGCTGCCCAGCAGGTTGCGGACCCGGATGCCGTCGGCGTCGGCGTCCACCCGCATGCGGCCGAGCGCGAGGATGCCGGCCCCCAGGAGCACGCCCAGCAGGACCACCGCGATCTCGTCGGCGGTCGTGTAGGTCACCACGCCGGTCGCGTTGCCCTGCAGCGTCAGCCCCACCACCGCGAGCCCGGCCGCCACGACGGCGGCCAGCACGGCGCACAGCAGCCGCCAGCGACGGGGGACGGCGGAGACGGCGGGCGGCGATCCGGGCGACGGCACGCCCCCATGCTCCCAGGTCGGGGCTCGGACGGAGCTGGCAGAGTGCGGCCTCGTGGAGGTCACCGGCACAGCGCAGCACGAGGCCTGGCGGGAGCGGGCGCTGCCCCCGGTGGAGCAGCTGGGCGCCGGTCTCTGGTCGATCCCGGTGCCGATCCCGCACAACCCGCTGCGCTACGTCTCGGTGTACGCCTTCGCCCTCGACGGCGGCGGCCTGGGCCTGCTCGACACGGGCTGGGAGAGCGACGACGGCTGGCGGACCCTCGGCGAGGGGCTGGCCGCGATCGGGGGCGGGGTGGCCGACGTCCGCGGCGTGCTGGTGACCCACCTGCACTTCGACCACCTGGGCCTGGCCGAGCGGGTCCGGCAGGCCTCGGGCGCGTGGGTGGCGATGCACCCCGCGGACGCGGCCATCGTCGGGTCCCGCGTGCACCGGGACCCGGTCGCCTCGGTGCGCGCGGAGGTGGCCTTCCTGGTCTCGCTGGGCGCCGACCCCGACGAGGCGGCCGCCGACGTGGGCCGTCCCGAGCACTTCGCGCCGTTCTCGAGGATGGCGGTCCCCGACCGGCTGCTCGAGGACGGCGACCTGGCCGACCTGCCCGGCTGGACGCTGCGTGCCGTGCACACCCCGGGCCACACCCCCGGGCACCTGTGCTTCGCCGAGGAGCGCACCGGGCTGTTCTTCTCCGGGGACCACGTGCTGCCGCGGATCAGCCCGAACGTCTCCACCACGCACGACGGGGTGCCCGACCCGCTCGGGGACTACGTGGCCTCCCTCGCCGCGGTCGGCCGGCGGGAGGTCACCGAGGTGCTGCCCGCCCACGAGTGGCGCTTCCGCGGCCTGACCGAGCGGACCGACCAGCTGCGCGCCCACCACGAGCACCGGCTGGCCGAGCTGCTGGCCGCCGTCCGGGCGCACCCGCACAGCACGCCGTGGCAGCTGGCCGGGCTGCTCACCTGGTCGCGCCCATGGGACCAGTACGCCCGGCGGATGCGCATCTTCGCCGTCACCGAGACCGACGCCCACCTGCGGCTGCTGGCCGCCCGCGGGCTGGTCACCGGGTCCGGTGGCGCCGTGCCGACCTGGACCGTCCGGGCCCGCTGATCCTGAGACGGAACGCCCTCCGATCGGCGGCGCATCGGCAGGTCGGTCCCGCTCGCCGGGTGCACGGTCCGGAGGGGCTCCCGCCCACGACGTCGGCGGCGACGCCTACGACCACGCGCTGTCGGTCGTGGACGGCTGCTTCGGCGAGACGCGTCGTGTGGACTTCCTCACTCGCGAGCGCCTCGGGGCAGCCACCCCCGGAGACCGTCCGCCGGCTGACGTATGCCGTGCTCGGGCACCAGGGCGGGCTGCTCCAGGACGACGCCAGCACCCTGCTCGCCCGCTGGAACAGCGCCGCCCGCGCCCTCCCGAGGGAGGGCCGAGCCCGGCGCGAGCACGCCCGTGACTCATGCCCGCAACACGGACGCCGCACCATGGGGCCGTGACCGACACCGAGCGCACGCCCGAGACGGCGGTGGACCCGCTGCCGCTGGCCGGCTACACCGTCGCGGTCACCGCGGCCCGCCGCCGGGAGGAGCTGGGGGCGCTGCTGGCCCGTCGCGGCGCGCGGGTGGTGTACGCCCCCGCGATCCGGATCGTGCCGCTGGCCGACGACGCCGAGCTCGTGGCGGCCACCCGCGCCGTCCTCGCACGGCCGGTCGACCTGGTCGTCGCGACGACCGGGGTGGGCTTCCGCGGCTGGCTCGAGGCCGCCGACGCCTGGGACCTGCCGCTGGTCGACCACCTCCGCGGCACCCGGGTGCTCGCCCGCGGACCCAAGGCGCGCGGCGCGATCCGCGGCGGCGGGCTGGTGGACGCCTGGTCGCCGGCCTCGGAGTCCTCCGCGGAGGTCCTGGAGCACCTGCTCTCGGGGGCCGAGGGGCCGCTGGCCGGCCGCCGCATCGCCGTCCAGCTGCACGGGGACCCGCTCCCGGACTTCGTCGACGCACTGCGCGCCGCGGGTGCGGAGGTGCTGACCGTGCCGGTCTACCGCTGGGTGCTGCCCGAGGACGTCGTCCCCGTGCGCCGCCTGGTCGCCTCGATCGTCGCCCGAACGGTGGACGCGGTGACCTTCACCAGCGCCCCGGCCGCGGCCAGCCTGCTCACCGTCGCCGACGAGCTGGGCCGGCGGGCCGAGGTGGTGGAGGCGCTGACCGGTGGCGTGCTGCCGGTCGCGGTGGGGCCGGTGACCGCCGCTCCCCTGGCCGCCGCCGGGATCGTCTCGCTCCAGCCGGAGCGCTCCCGGCTGGGCGCCCTGGCCCGGGAGGTCGTCGCCCGCCTGCCCGAGCGGGACCCGGTGCTGCGGGTGGGCGCGCACGAGGTGCAGGTGCGCGGGCACGCCGCGCTGGTCGACGGCCGCCTGGTGGAGCTGGCGCCCGGCCCGATGGCGGTGTTGCGGGCGCTGTCCGCCCGGCCGGGCACGGTGCTCTCGCGGCCCGAGCTGGTGCGGGGGCTGCCCGGCGGCGGCGACGGGCACGCGGTGGAGATGGCGGTGACCCGGCTGCGCGCGGCGCTCGGCGTGCCCCTGGTGGAGACCGTCGTCAAGCGCGGCTACCGCCTCAAGGTGTGAGGGCCCCCCTGCAGGGCCCCACCGCGAGTGGCGGGGGCAGGGGGCCCTGCAGGGGGGCCGCTCTCAGACGCCGGACATGCGGGCCCCGGGGCGCAGGTACACGACCCAGGTGACCGCGACGCAGACCACGTAGAAGGCGATGAACACCAGGTACGCCGAGTCGCCGGTCCCGGTGGTCCGGAACGACTGCCGGAAGGCCAGGTTGACCAGCACACCGCCGAAGGCGCCGACCGCACCGGCGATCCCGATCAGCGCTCCGGACATCCGCAGCGCGTGCCGGTCGGCGGCCGCGCTGTCCCCGCCCGCGGCCACCTGCTGCTGCGCCTGGGTCCGGAAGATCGCCGGGATCATCTTGTAGGTCGAGCCGTTGCCCACGCCGCTGAGCACGAACAGCGCGACGAAGCCGACGACGAACAGCGGCAGCGACTCCACCTGGCTCGCCGTCCACACGATCGACGCGCCGACCGCCATCGCCACGAAGTTCCAGCAGGTGATGCGCGCCCCGCCGAACCGGTCGGCCAGCGAGCCGCCGAGCGGGCGGATCAGCGACCCGAGCAGCGGGCCCAGCCAGGTCAGGGCCGCCGCGGCCAGCGGGGTGGCGAAGGACTCGGTGAACTGGTTCTGCAGCACCTGGCCGAAGGCGAACCCGAAACCGATGAACGAGCCGAACGTGCCGATGTACAGGAACGACATGATCCAGGTGTGCGGCTCACGGGTCGCTTCCCGCATGGCGCGGGGCTGGTTGCGCGCCGTCGTCAGGTTGTCCATGAGCAGCCCGGCGCCGACGGCGGCGACCACGATCAGCGGCACGTAGACGACCAGGATCAGCCGGGGGTGCTCCGCGCCGGCGGTGGCCAGCACCAGCAGCCCGACGAGCTGGATCACGGGGACGCCGAGGTTGCCGCCGCCGGCGTTGAGGCCCAGCGCCCAGCCCTTGAGCCGGTCGGGGTAGAAGGCGTTGATGTTGGCCATCGAACTGGCGAAGTTGCCGCCGCCGACGCCGGCCAGGCAGCTGACCACCAGCAGCGTGGAGTACGAGACGCCGGGCTCCAGGACGACGGCCGTGGCGATCGTCGGCACCAGCAGCAGCGACGCGCTGATGATCGTCCAGTTCCGCCCGCCGAACTTCGCGACCGCGAAGGTGTAGGGCAGCCGGACGAAGGCGCCGAGCGCCGTGGGCAGGGTGGTGAGCAGGAACTTGCCCGCCGGGTCGATGCCGAACACCGCCTCGGGCAGGAACAGCACCAGCACCGACCACAGGCTCCAGATCGAGAAGCCGACGTGCTCGGAGAAGACCGAGAAGAACAGGTTGCGGCGGGCGACCTGCTTGCCGGTGGCCGCCCAGAAGGCGGGGTCCTCGGGGCGCCAGTCGTCGATCCAGCGTCCGGACCGGGGGGCGGGGGCGACCGGCGCCTGGGTCGGCGGGGCGGTGGGCGTGGGAGCGGCCATGACCGGGAACGGTGCTGCCCCGGCGTTCCCCCGCCGTTGCTGCGCGGCTGAACTCGTGTTCCGTTGTGCTCACCGTCGCTGACCCGCCGTGGTGAGGCCGTCGGCCGCCGGCGTGCACGGTCCCTACCGGACCGGACATGATCACCCGGTGAGGAACTCCCTGGATGCCGCTCCGGCGCCGGGCCGACGGCTCGTCGAGGCCGGCGAGCCGGTGGCCGGCTCGATGGCCCGCTCGGCCGCGGCGGTGCTGTTCGACCCGGCGTCCTCCCGCATCCGGCTGGACGCCGTCCTGGCGCGCTGCCTGGGCCGGGCGGCCACCGCGGCGGCCGACCCGGACGTCGCCGTCCCCGGCCGCGAGCAGGTGCGCGCCGGCGCCGCCCTCGCCTTCGCCGTCGAGCTGGCCGCCACCCGGTCCGCCCAGGGACGGGCGGTGCGCACCGACGGCTTCCTCGACCCCGCGGGGAACGATCGCGCGCCGGCCGACGAGCTCGCGGAGGCCGTCGTGCTCGCCGCGCGGTCCACCGCGCAGGAGTGGCGGGTCCGGCACCTGGGGTACCTCCTGGCCGAGACCGTCCTCTCCCCCGACCTCGACGCCGGGGTGGTCGCCTACGGGCTCCGCCTGACCGCTGAGCTGACCGGCCGTCAGCTGGTGCTCGTGGCCGCCGTCGGACGGCGCGACCGCGTGCCCCTGCCGATCGCCCCGCTGCCCGCCGACCCGCGCGGGTGGAGCGCCTGGGGGGCGATGGAGGACCTGACCGACCTGCAGCGCCGCGGGCTGCTCGACCCGCCGCCGGCGGAGCCGAAGCCCGGCGGGGCGGTGCTGCCGCGGCTGCGCATGGCCGACCTGCGGCTGACCCGGCGGGGCGTCCTGCTGCACCGCCTGCTGGTGCTCGACCTGGTCCGCGACGACGTGGTCGGCGCGGTGCTCGCCGACCTGGGGCTGCCCCGCTCCTGAGCCCGCGCCGCCGGCCGAGCGCCAGCCGGCCGCGCGTCAGCCGGCCGCGGGTCAGCCGGCCGCGCGTCAGCCGGCCGCGGGTCAGCCGGCCGCGCCGGGGAGCCCGGCTCCGGGGAACCGCGCACGCAGGGCCCGGTGGACGGCGTCGGGGTGGGGCTCGGCCTCGGCGGTCGCCGCGCGCACCTGGGCCAGCGCGGCGGCGGTCCCGATCCCGGGTGCGGGCAGCGGGCGGGCGGTGGCGAGCACGTCGGCTGCCAGCAGCAGTTCCACGGCCAGGAGGTCCTCGAGCAGGCCCAGCGCGGCGTCGGCCCGCCGGGCGCTGAGCGGCGCGCCCGTGGCATGGTCCTCCACCCCGTTGTCCAGCGGCGGGACGTCCAGCGTCGCGGGAGCGGCGAGCTGCCGGAGGTCGGCGACCGCCGCCGCGGCCGCCACACGCAGGGACAGCCCGTACGCGGCCGACGGCGGCGGCCCGGCGAGCTGCCGGAAGAAGGTCTCCCACAGCTGCGACATCCGGCGGTCGCTGAGCTGCCCGACGTGGGCGAGCGCGATCCGCAGCGCGTCGCAGGCGATGGCCAGCACCATCGGGTGGAAGTTGCCGTTGCTGACCAGTGCCCGGTCCTCGACCGACACCAGCGGGTTGTCGGCGGCGGCGGCCAGCTCCGCGTCGACGGCCGCGCGGGTGGCGGCGACGTGCTCGCGCAGCGCTCCGTGCACCTGCGGCACCACCCGGATCGACAGCGGGTCCTGCACCGAGGCCGGCCCGTCCGGCCCGAGCAGCGCGCTGCCGGTCAGCAGGTCCCGGATGTGGTCGGCGGCCGCGACCTGGCCGGCGACACCCTTGGCCCGGCCGACGGCGGGGTGCACGACCGACGGGTTGGCCCGGGTCGCCTCCATCGTCACCGCCGCGGCGACGTCGGCGGCCGCGGCCGCCCGCTCGGCGCGGGCGACCACCAGCGCGGCGGAGCCGACCGAGACGCCGTTGGCCGAGATCAGGGCCAGACCGTCCTTGCCGCCGAGGACGAGCGGCGGGATGCCGGCGCGGCGCAGCGCCTCCGCGCCGGGCAGGACCTCCCCCCGGTGCTCCGCCCGGCCCAGCCCGATCGCGACCTGGGCGATGGCGCCCATCTGGCCGATGTCGGCCGCCCCCACCGACCCCGTCTCGGGCACCAGCGGGTGGACGCCGGCGTTGAGCATCGCCGCGAGCGTGTCCGCGACCGCCACCGAGGCGCCGGACCCGCCGCGGGCGATCCCGGCGAGCCGGACCGCGAGCGCGGCCCGCACCACCGGCGTGGGCAGCGGCGGCCCGATGCCACCGGCGTGCGAGCGGACCAGGAACTCCTGCTCCCCGCGGATCTCCTCCTCGGAGAGCCGGGTGTCCCGGAGGTGGCCCACCTGCGTGGTCAGGCCGTAGACGGCCGCGCCCGCGGTGAGCGCCTCCTCCACGACCTCCCGCGCGGCGGCGACGACGGCCCGCGCCGGTTCGGCGAGCTCCACCCTCGCGCCGTCGACCACGGCGAGCAGGTCATCGATCGACAACGGTGCGGTGCTGATCCTGACGATGGTCATGAGCGGGCTCCGGAAGGGGGCAGATCGTGCGGACGGCGATGTCGACCAGTCGTGCGCCGACGGCCTCGGGATCGAGGCCGCGACCGGTGGCCAGCTGGTCGTAGGTCCCCCAGCTGGTCAGCACCCAGAGGACGTCGACGGCCTGCTCGCGGGAGAGCCCCGGCCGCAGCCCGCCCTGTTCGTCCAGCCGCCGGACCAGGTCGCGCACCCCGCGCAGCCGCACCGCGTCGATCTCGGCGGCCACCGTCGCGGCGTCGGGGTCGACGGCGGCGAGGGCGGTGATGGCCGAGGCGACAGCCGCGCCGCTGCCGATCATCCGCGCCCCCTCCTCGAGGTTGCGCACGATCGCGGTCAGCGCGTCGGGGTGGCGGAAGGCCTCCTGCATCCGCGCCCAGCCTCCGCGGGCGTTGACGTCCGCGACGACGGCGCGCAGCAGGCCCTCCCGGGACCCGAAGGCGGTGTAGACCGTGGAGCGGACCACCCCCGCCCGCTCGGCCACCTCCGCAACGGTGGGGTTCTGCAGCGGCCGGGCGGTCAGCGCGTCCCGGGCGGCGGACACGATCCGCTGTCGCGTCCCGGCCGACGACTCGGCGCGGAGCCGCTGCGTGTAGCTGCGTCTGCGAGGTGGAGGAGGCATCTTGACCGAACCGTACTCCGTCAGACACCCTGTAGTCCAGAATACGGCACGACTTCCGAAGAGCGGACAGGGACATGGGCGGTCTCTCGCTGGACGTCCGGGACGGGTGGTCCCGGGACGAGGTCCTGACACTGCAGCGCCGTCGACTCCGGGCCCTCCTCGCGCACGCGACGGCCTCCTCGCCCTACTACCGGGAGGTCCTGGGGCCGCACGCGCCCGATCGGCCGCTCGCCGAGCTGCCGGTGCTGACCAAGGCCACCTTGATGGCGCAGTTCGACCGCATCGTGTGCGACCCGCGCCTGCACCTCGCCGATCTGGAGGCCCACCTCGCCGGGAACGACCCGGGACGGCCGTTCCTCGGGGCCTTCCGCGTCGCGACGACGTCGGGGACGACCGGGCGACGGGCGATCGTCGCCTTCACCGAGCGGGAGGCCACCGTCTGGCGGGCGGTCACGGACCGGGCGGGCCTCCGCGCGGGGATCACCCCGGGGACCCGGGTCACGGTGATCGGGAGCCCCAGCCCGGCCCACCTCACCCGGCAGGTCCTCGGCAGCCGGCCCGGCGCCCCGGTCGGGCTGACGGCCGCCACCCCGCTGCCCCGGTTGGTCGCCGCGCTCGACGAGCAGCAGCCCGAGGCCCTCATCTGCGCCGCCGGCCTGGGCAGCGTGCTGGCCGACGAGCAGGTGGCCGGGCGCCTGCACATCACCCCACGGATCGTGGTGTTCGGGTCCGAAGGACTCTCCCCCGACCTGCGGCGCCGGGTCCGCGCGGCGTGGGGTGTGGCGGCCGTCAGCATGTACGCCGCCACCGAGGCGCCCGTCCTCGCCTCCAGCACCCCCGCCCACCCCGACCTCGAGGTCGCCGAGGACGTCGTGGTCGTGGAGGTGGTCGACGAGGACGACCGGCCCGTCCCCGAGGGGACGCCGGGCGCGAAGGTCCTCGTCACCAACCTGGTCGACCGGGCCCAGCCGCTCATCCGCTACGAGCTGACCGACTCGGTGACGGTGTCCCCCCGGCCCAACCCGGCCGGCCGCCCCTGGCGTTGCCTGGCCTCGGTGGACGGGCGCACCACCGACATCCTCCACCTGCCCGGGCGCGACGTGCCGATGGTGCCGGTCCACCCGTCGGTGCTGGGTGCCGCCGTGGCCCCCTTCCCCGAGGTCCGCCAGTACGCGTTCGTGCACGACGGCCTCGGCCTGCACACCCGCATCGTCGTGGGGCCGGGGGCACCCGCCGACGTCCCGGACCGGTTGCGCGCGGCACTCGGAGCGGCACTCGCGGCGGCCGGCGCGGTCCCGCCGCCGGTCGACGTGGTGCTCGTCCCAGCGCTGGACCCCGCCCCCGGGGAGAAGTTCCTCCTGGTCCGGTCCGCCTGACCGCTCAGCGCGGACGGGCGGCGGCCGCCACCGCGCGGCGGGTGTCCTCGGCGATCAGGTCGGCGTTGATCATCGCGCCGGCCCGCATCCCGGCCGCGGCCGCGACGATCACCTGCGCCGACACGTCGGCGATGTTCCCGGCCACCCAGACGCCCGGGACCGCGGTCGCCCCGGTGGCGTCGGCCGGGACGGCCGTGCCGACCACCGCCTCACCCATCCGCTGCTCGACCGCCTCCAGGCCCAGCTTCTCGAGCACCGCCGAGCGGGCGGTCATCACCGTGGCCACGGCGAGCGCCTCGCGGGCGATCCGCGTCCCGTCGGCCAGCCGGAGCCCGGAGAGCCGGTCACCGGTCGCCTCCACCGCCACGACCTCGCCGTCCACCACGGAGACGCCGCGGGCGCCCAGCTGTTCCCGCTCCTCGTCGGTGGGCTCCGGCCCGGTGTGCCGGAAGAGCGTCACGTCGTCGCTCCACTGCCGCCACATCAGCGCCTGGTGCACGGCGAGCGGACCGGTGGACAGCACGCCGATGGCCCGGTCGCGCGCCTCCCAGCCGTGGCAGTACGGGCAGTGCAGGACGTCGCGCCCCCAGCGCTCGGCCAGACCCGGGACGTCGGGGAGCACGTCGGTCAGACCGGTGGTGACCAGCAGCCGGCGGGCGCGCACGGTGTCGCCGTCGGCCAGCGACACCGCGAACCCGCCGTCCTCAGGCATGGCCGCGGTCACCGTCCCGCTCAGCAGCTCGGCGCCGTAGCCGGTGACCTCGGCCCGCCCGACGGCGTAGAGCTCGGCCGGCGGCGTCCCCTCCCGTCCCAGGTAGTTGTGCACCTGCTCGGCGGGGGCGTTCCTCGGGTCGCCGGCGTCCACCACCAGCACCGAGCGCCGCGCCCGGGCCAGGGCCAGGGCGCCGCTCAGTCCGGCGGCGCCGCCGCCGACGACCACCACGTCGTACTCGTCCCTCATGTCGAAGTCCTCTCGGGGATCGGTGTGTCGGGTGTCAGTGCCGGCGCAACGCGACGACGACGTCCCGGACCGCGGCGGCCTGGCCCTCCGCGGCCGAGGAGCGGTCGTCGCTGCGCACGCCGCGACCCTGCGCCCAGACGAGCCCACTTGACAAGCAACGTTGCCGGATTGGCAAACTGGACAGATGGGCGAACCGGATCTGGACGAGGTGCTGGGCGGGGTCGGGGCGCGGCTGCGGGCGCTCCGGCAGCGGCGCGGCGCCACGCTGGCCCAGCTGTCCACCGCCACCGGCATCTCGGTGAGCACGCTGTCCCGGCTCGAGTCCGGCGATCGCCGGCCGAGCCTGGAACTGCTGCTGCCGCTGGCCCGCGCCCACCAGGTGCCGCTCGACGAGCTGGTCGGCGCGCCGCCCACCGGGGACCCCCGGGTGCACCTGCGGCCCTCGACCACCGGCTGGGGCGCCACCGTGGTGCCGCTGACCCGGCGTCCCGGTGGCCTGCAGGCCTACAAGCTGGTGATCCCGCCCGGCCTCCCGGGCGAGCCGGATCCGCGGGTGCACGAGGGCTACGAGTGGCTCTACGTGCTCTCCGGCCGGCTGCGGCTGGTCCTCGCCGAGCACGACGTCGTCCTGGCCCCCGGTGAGGTGGTCGAGTTCGACACCCGGACGCCGCACTGGTTCGGCAACCCCACCGACCGGCCCACCGAGGTGCTCAGCCTCTTCGGCCCGCAGGGCGAGCGGATGCACGTCCGCGCCCGACCCGCTCGGGGCTGACCGTCATCGGATCGTGACCGTCCGGCTGTGGGTCTCCCGGGCGGCCCGGCGCGTGTAGAGGGCAGCAGACCGGCGGAGGGGTGGGCGTGCGCGAGGAGGAGGGCCGGAGTTTCGCGGACTTCGTGGCCCGGGAGCAGGCGGGTCTGCTGCGTCTCGCCGTCCTCCTCGCCGGTGACCGCGGACACGCGGAGGACCTCGTGCAGACCGCGCTGCTGCGCACCTACCGGCACTGGCCGCGGATCAGCCGGTCGGGACCGCCGTCGGCCTACGTCCGGCGGGTCCTGGTCACCGCGCACACCAGCTGGCGCCGCCGGCTGTCGACGTCGGAGCAGGTGGTGGAGGCCGTGCCCGACCGGGCCGCACCCGCAGCGGCGGATGCCGACGAGGAGCTGCGGACCGCGCTGCGTGCCTTGCCCGTCCGGATGCGGACGGCGGTGGTGCTGCGCTACTTCGAGGACCTCTCGGAGCAGCAGACCGCGGAGCTCATGGGCTGCGCGGCCAGCACCGTCAACACCCAGACCGCCCGCGGGCTGGCCCGCCTGCGCGCGGCCCTCACGCCGCTGACCCCGGCCCATGGGGAGGAGCTCCGATGAGCGCCGACACCGACCTGCGCGACCGCCTGCACCGGCTCGCCGAGACCACCGCGCCACCGCCCCGGGACGACCTCGCCAGCGCGGTCGCCGCTCGCCACCGGAGGCTCCGCCGCCAGCGGGCCGCCCTCGGTGCCGTCGCCGCCCTCGTCGCCGCGGTGGTGGTCGCCGTCCCGGCGGGCCTCGGCGGACCGGCGGTGGAGCCGGCACCCGCCGCTCCCGCCGCCGGGCCGGACACATCGGGCGACCTGCCCGCCGCGGCGGTGTACACCGCCCCCACCCGAGGCTCACTGGCCGGTGACGCCGCCTTCGTCGAGGGCGTGCTCCGGCTGCCCTGGACCAGGGAGACGCTGGTCGGAGCGGGCCTGCCGAACCCGCCGCAGGCCCTCCGGCACGTCGTGTTCGCGGGGGACGTCGCCGGCGGCCGGTGGGCGCTGGTGGCCGGGCCGGACACCACCGTGCCGCAGGACACCGACCCTGCACGGCAGACCGACCTCGGCGCGCTCGGTGACGTCGCCGTCGCCTGGTTCGTCGGACCGCCCGGCGCGACGCCCGCGCAGCTGGAGCTCTCGAGCGTGCCGTACGGCGTCGACCCGCGCTCCCCCTCAGCGCTCGCGGACACCACCACCGGCGCGGTGGTCGTGGTGGCCGCACCGGGTGACACGGTGCAGGTGTCGCTCCGCCCGGAGGTCGCCGCGGACGGGACCGTGAGCCGCACCTGGATGCCGGTCGACGCCCCGGACGGCGTGGCCGTCCTGGACGTGGGCCGTCGGGACGCCGCCCACGACCAAGCGCTGCTCTACCGCGTCGACCGTGACGGGGAGCAATGGGTCAGCGGTGCGGACGGCCACGTCGACCCGTCCCACGAGGCACCACGGCCCGACGTCCGCTGGCTGCGGGCGCCCGCGCCGGCGTCCCCGGCCGACGTGATGCTGGGGAGCAGCATCGAGTCGGTCCTGGCCTCGAGCGGGCTCCCGGTCGACGAGGTGGACTTCACCGTGCTGTGGAACGGTGACGTGCCCGCACCGGGAGCGACCCCGGGCCGGGTCACGCTGCTGGCCGCCACGCTGCCCTCCGGGGCCGTCCACCTGACGGCGGAGTACGCGCTGGCGATGGACGACGGCGCGGTCGGCGGCACCTGGTGCGGCACCGGGTTCCGGCCTGCCGGCCCTCCGCTGGCCGACCAGACCTACATCGTCCGCTGCGACGCCACCGACATGTCCGAGGGGTCCGAGGTGGTCAGCAGCCTCATCGTGGTCGCCCCGGCCGCGGCCACGACCGCCCGGCTGGTGGATGACCGGGGGGGCGAGCTGTCCCGCCACCCGCTGGCCGACGGCGTCGCGGTCGTGCCGATGCCCGACCCGGGCGAGTTCGGCAGCGTCGAGGTGCTGGCCGCCGACGGCAGGTCGCTCGCCTGGACGAAGGTCCTGGGCACCGCGACGTGGGACGGCTGACGTCCCCCCGCCCGGGTGGGTGGCGGCTCCCTCACACGTCGACGACGAGGTCCCCGTCCACCTCGCGCACCGGGTACACGCGGACCCCGGTCGCACCCGACGTCGCGGCGCCGTCGGACCACCGGTAGGCGTAGAGGTGCAGCGGGCAGACCAGGACGTCGACGTCGGTCTGCCCGTCGGCCAGCGGCCCGCCGGCGTGCGGGCAGGCCGCCTGGGTGGCGTGCAGCGAGCCGTCGCGCAGCCGGAAGACCGCGATCTGGGTGCCGCCGGCGACGAAGGCCCGCCCCTCCCCCGGCGGAACGTCCTCGACCCGGCCGACCACGTGCCCGGTCGTCGTCCGCAGGTCCGTCAGGCTCATCGGACCGGCACCTGCGGCAGGGCGACCAGCGGCAGGGCGGGACGGAACTGGCCGGGGGTCGCCGGCTGCCGGCCGTCCTGGCCCCACGGGTCGGTGTAGGCGTCGACGGAGCGCTGCAGGCCGGCGTCGAGGTCGGCGACGATCCCCTCGCCGTCCTCGAGGAGGACCTGCTTGATCCTCTCCAGCCCGATCCGCGGCACGAAGTCGTAGGTGCGCTCCAGCCAGTTGGCGTTCTCCCGGTAGTACTGCAGGAAGCGGCCGGTCAGCTCGATCACCGCCTCCGGGGAGTCCACGGTGGCCAGCAGGTCGCCCTTGCGGACCGAGGCACCGGCGGCCCCGCCGACGTAGACCTCCCACCTGCCGCTGCCGACGGCGACGACGCCGACGTCCTTGACGTAGGCCTCCGCGCAGTTGCGCGGACAGCCGACCACGGCCATCTTGATCTTCGCCGGGCTCTCGATGCCCTGGAACCGGGTCTCGAGGTCGATGCCGAGCTGGGTGGAGTCGTCCAGGCCGAACCGGCAGAAGTCGCTGCCCACGCAGGTCTTCACGGTGCGGAAGCTCTTGCCGTAGGCGTAGCCCGACGGCATGCCGAGGTCGTCCCACATGGCCGGCAGGTCCTCCTTGCGGACGCCGAGCAGGTCGATCCGCTGGCCGCCGGTCACCTTGACCATCGGCACCTCGTACTTCTCGGCGACGTCGGCGATCCGGCGCAGCTGGGCCGGGGTGGTGACGCCCCCCTTCATCTGCGGGACGACGGAGAACGTGCCGTCGCGCTGGATGTTGGCGTGCACGCGGTCGTTGATGAACTTGGCGTCGTTCTCCTGGACGTACTCGCTGCCCCAGATCATCCGCAGCAGCGAGGTCAGGCCCATCTTCGACCTCGCGTCGTCCTGGCCCCCCGGGGCGAGCGCGGCGAACACGGCCGAGACGCTGCGCAGGTCCTGCTCGCGGATGGCGGCCATCAGCTGCGGCTTGGCCAGGGGGATGCCCGGCACGTAGTACGAGGCGGCGGCGTCCTCGGCCAGGTCGCCGTCGGCCGCCCACTCGACGATCTGCCGGACCAACGACTTGCACGACCCGCAGCCCTTGCCGGCCCGGGTCCGGTCCATGACGCCGGACACCGAGCTGCACCCGTCGGCGACCACCTCGCAGATCGCGGCCTTGGACACCCCGTTGCAGTTGCACACCTGCGAGTCGCCGGGCATCTCGGCGACGCCGACCTCCTCCGCGCCGTCGGTGAGGTCGACCAACAGCCGGATGCGCTCCTCCGGCAGGGGGGCGCCGCGGTCGAAGGCCTGGGTGAGGAAGGCGACCTTGCGCGTGTCGCCGAGGAGGGTGGCGCCGACCAGCT
This sequence comes from Geodermatophilus sabuli, assembly GCF_010686765.1. GTDB lineage: Bacteria > Actinomycetota > Actinomycetes > Mycobacteriales > Geodermatophilaceae > Geodermatophilus > Geodermatophilus sabuli_A. The sequence continues at coordinate 38,512 of NZ_JAAGWF010000010.1, forward strand.
TGTCGTCGCGGATGACCACCGACAGGTGCACCCCGCGCTTGGGCTCGGAGATGACGAGGAACTCGTCCTCGTCCCGCTCGGGGGTGTTGATGCCCATGGTCGCGACGTCGACGCCGGCGACCTTGAGCTTGGTCGCCGTCCGGCTGCCGTGGTACTCGGCGGTCGGGTCGGCGCCGGTGAGCACGTCGGCGAGCACGGTGGCGTGCTCCCACGCCGGGGCGACCAGGCCGTAGACCTCGCCGCGGTGCTGGGCGCACTCGCCGATCGCGTACACGTCGGGGTCGTCGGTGCGCAGCTGGTCGTCGACGACGACGGCCCGCTGCACCTCCAGGCCGGAGACGACGGCGACGTCGGTGTTGGGCCGGATGCCGGCGGCGACCACCAGCAGGTCGGCGTCGAGCCGCCGCCCGTCCGCGAGCAGCACCCCGCGCACCCGGTCGGTGCCGACCACCTCGGTGGCGAGGACGTCGAGGTGCACGGTGATGCCGAGCTCCTCGACGCTGCGCTTGAGGATGGCCCCGGCCTCGGCGTCGAGCTGGGCGTTCATCAGGGACGGCGCGGCGTGCACCAGGTCGACCTGCATGCCGTGGCCCTGCAGCGCCCGGGCCGCCTCCAGCCCCAGCAGCCCGCCGCCGAGCACGACGGCCCGCCGCGGTGCGCCCCCGACGGGCGCCTCCTCGCCGCGGACGGTCTCGCCCTGGACGGCGTCGAGCATGGCGCGGGTCTCGTCGATGGTGCGGAACCCGAAGACGCCGGACAGCAGGCTGCCGTCCGCGCGCCGGACGCCGGTCATCGGCGGGATGAACGACCGGCTGCCGGTGGCCAGGACCAGGTGGTCGTAGGCGGTGACCGAGCCGTCGTCGGCGTGGACCAGCTTCGCGGCGGTGTCGATCCGCTCGATCCGGACGCCGGCGCGCAGGGCCACGCCGTTGTCGGCGTACCAGTCGTGGCTGTTGAGGACGATGTCGTCCTCGTGCTCCTCGCCGGCCAGCACCGGCGAGAGCATGATCCGGTTGTAGTTGCCGTGCGGCTCGTCGCCGAAGACGGTGATCCGGAACTGCTCGCCACCGCCGCGCTCGAGCACCTCCTCGACCAGCCGTGCCCCGGCCATGCCGTTGCCCACGACGACCAGCCGGGCGCGGGAGTCGGTGTCGTCGTCGGCCAGGTGGAGGGTGGTCAGGCCCGCCGGCCGGCCGCCCAGGACCGCCGTCATCAGACCTCCACCAGGCCCAGGTCGACGACGACCTCACCGAGGACGCCCTCGGGCGCGGCGGCGTGCAGCTCCACGACGGTGCCGCCGGTGAGGTCCTCGACGACCCGCAGGGGCACGTGCGTGTCGCTCCGCGCGCCGATCGGGAACCAGCGCATCGGTTCGCCGTCCCGGACCAGCAGCACGTAGACCAGCTCGCCGGTCGAGTTGCCGCCCCGGAAGTAGAGGGCCTGGGCGGACCGGCCCGAGGGGACGGTGTAGCGCAGGGCCGGGTCGACCGGGCCGGGCTTGGACAGGCCCTCCCCGGTGATCGGGTAGACGCCTTGCAGGAACCGCGGCGTGCTCTTCACGGTGGCAGTCCTCCTCCGGGAGGGTTGATGGGCTTCTCTGGTCGGCTGTCGTCGGTGCGGGCTCGGGCGGGGCTGGCCGGCGGTGGGCGGGGCGGGGATGCGCTCAGCAGGTCCGCCGATGCGGACGACGGCGACCGCGCAGACCTTGAAGGCGGGCATCTTCGAGGTGGGGTCGAGTGCGTCGGCGTCGGTGAGCGCGTTGGCGCTGGAGCCGCCGCCCCAGTGGAAGGGCGCGAACACGACGTCGGGCCGGATGGCGTCGGTGACCGCGGCGTGGAAGCGGGCCCGGCCGCGGCGGGTGGCCAGCTCGACCACGTCGTCCGGGCCGATCCCCAGCTGCCGGGCCAGGTCGGGGTGCAGCTCGGCCCGCGGGGTGGGGGCGATCAGCTGCAGGCTGCGCGAGCGCCGGGTCTGCGTGCCCGACTGGTACTGGGCGAGCACCCGGCCGGTGGTCAGCACGTAGGGGTAGTCGGCGTCGGGCCGCTCGTGGGCCTCGACGTGCTCGACGCGCAGGAAGCGGGCCCGCCCGTCGGGGGTGGCGAACCGCTCGGTGAACAGCCGCGGTGTGCCGGGGTGCCGCTCCTCGCCGTCCCCGGTGGCCGGGCAGGGCCAGAACACCCCCTGCTCGTCGTCGATCCGCCGGTAGGTGATGCCGGAGTAGTCGGCCGTGCCGCCGGCGCTGGCCCGGCCCAGCTCGGCGAAGACGGTCTCGGGATCGGCGCTGAACAGGTGCCCCGCGCCCAGCCGCCCGGCCAGCTCGGCGAGCAGCTGGAGGTCGTCGCGGACGCCGACGGGCGGGTCCAGAGCGCGCCGGCGGCGGATGACCCGGCCCTCGAGGTTGGTCATGGTGCCCGACTCCTCGGCCCACATGGCGCTGGGCAGGACGACGTCGGCGAGCTCGGCGGTCTCGGAGAGGAAGAAGTCGCTGACGGCGAGAAAGTCCAGGTCGCCGAGCCGGCTGAGCACCCGGCGGGCGTCGGGCGCGGACACCGCGACGTTGGAGGCCAGCACCAGCAGGGTCCGCACCCCGCCGTCGGTGCCGAGGGAGTCGAGCAGCTCGAAGGCCGACCGGCCCGGCTGCGGCAGGTCCCCGGGGTCGACGCCCCAGACCCCGGCGACGTGTGCGCGGGCCGCGGGGTCGGACAGCAGCCGGTACCCGGGCAGCTGGTCGGCCTTCTGCCCGTGCTCGCGGCCGCCCTGGCCGTTGCCCTGACCGGTGACGGTGCCCCAGCCGCTGCCGGGGCGGCCGGGCAGGCCGAGGGCGAGCGCGAGGTTGATCCAGGCCTGGGCGGTGTCGGTGCCGCTGCGGTGCTGCTCGGCGCCGCGGGCGGTGAGCACGATCGCCCGCGGCGCGCGGGCGAGGGCGAACACGGCCCGCCGCTGGTCCTCCACCGGGACGCCGGTCAGCCGCTCGACCCGGTCGGGCCAGTAGGCGGCCACCCCGGCGCGGACGTCGTCGAACCCGGTGGTGCGCGCGGCGACGTAGGCCTCGTCCACCAGGCCCTCGGCCAGCGCGACGTGCAGCAGCCCGTTGGCCAGCGCGAGGTCGGTGCCGGGCAGCGGCTGCAGGTGCAGCCCGGCGTTGCGGGCGGTCGCGGTGCGTCGCGGGTCGACGACGACGTGCAGCGCTCCGCGGGCGCGGCCCTCGTCGAAGTACTGCATGGCCGGCGGCATGGTGTCGGCCGGGTTCGAGCCCACGAGGACGACGACGTCGGCCGCGGCGACGTCGCTCAGGGGGAAGGGCATCCCACGGTCGAGCCCGAACGCCCGGTTCGCCGCCCCGGCGGCCGAGGACATGCAGAAGCGGCCGTTGTAGTCGATCGCGCTGGTCCGCAGGGCGACCCGGGCGAACTTGCCGAACTGGTAGGCCTGCTCGTTGGTCAGCCCGCCCCCGCCGAAGCAGCCGACGGCGTCGCGGCCGTACCGCTCCTGGGTGCGCCCGATCGCCTCGACCACCCGGTCCAGCGCCTCGTCCCAGCTCGCCTCGACCAGCGGGCTGGTGCGGTCGCCGGGGACCGCCCGCACGAGCGGCCGGAGCAGCCGCTCGGGGTGGTCGAGCAGCTCGGCGGCCGACCAGCCCTTGGAGCACAGGCCGCTCCTGTTCACGGGGAAGTCGGCGGGGACCAGGGTGGCCGGCCGGTCGCCGGCGGTCAGCGTCATCCCGCACTGCAGGGCGCAGTACGGACAGTGCGTCTCGGTGCTGCGGGTGCCCGTCGGGAGGGGGCCGGGGACGGCGGTCGTGGACACGGCACCGAGCGTCGACGGCGGCCGTTTCCCTCCCGCTGCGCCGGCGTCAAGCCTGGGTTCCGTGGACCTCACGCCCCGGCCGGCGCCGGTGTGCGGGAGCCCTCCCGGGCGCCGGGTGGTGGGATGAGCCGGTGAGCGCAGGCCCGACCGTCGTCCGCATCGGTGCTCCGTCGGTCCGCCCCGCGGAGCAGCGCGACGTCCCGCGGATCGCCGCGACGCTGACGATCGCCCTCGCCGAGTCCCGGTGGACCCGGTGGGCGCTGCCGGAGGACGGCCGGATGCAGCGGCTCACCCGCCTGCACGAGCTCGACGCCGGGCACCGGTCGGTGGCGACCGGCACCGGCTGGGTGACCGAGGACGTCACCGCCGTCGTCACCTGGGAGGCCCCGCCGGGTGCGCCGGGCACCTCCCCGCTGCCGGGCGACGTCCGCGCGGCGCTGGCCCGGGAGCTGCCGTACCTCGCCGGCCCGCACGCCGACCGGGTCGCCCGCACCCGGGAGCTGGTCGACGCCGCCCGCCCCGCGGAGCCGCACTGGTGGCTGACCCACCTCGGCACCCGGCCCAGCAGCCGGAGACGGGGCTACGGCGGCGCGTTGCTGGAACCGGTGCTGGAACGGTGCGACGCCGCCGGGCTGCCGGCCGCCGCCGCGGTGTACAGCTGGGCCGGCGTCCGGTTCCTGCGCGGGTCGGGCTTCGACGTCGACCGGGCCCTGCGCACCGCGGACGACGAGCTGCCGGTGTGGCTGGTGGTCCGCCGGCCCGATCCCGCAGCCGCGGGTGTCGATCCGGGCGCCGCCCGTTCGTACAGGGGGTGAGCGGCCACTCCGCGACGGCCGCCGGACCGAGGAGGAAGCCATGCCGCAGTACCTGCTCACGATCTACCAGCCCGACGGGGGCGAGCCGGCGCCGGAGGTGCTCGAACCGATCATGCGCGACCTCGACGCGGTCAACCGGGAGATGCGGGAGGCCGGCGTCTGGGTCTTCGCGGGCGGCCTGCACCCTCCGGAGACGGCCACCGTCGCGCGGGTGACCGGGGACGACGTGCTCCTGACCGACGGGCCCTACCTGGAGGGCAAGGAGCACGTCGGCGGGTTCACCGTCATCGAGGCCCCGGATCTCGACGCCGCGCTGGGATGGGGACGCAAGCTGGCCGGTGCGATCACCCTGCCGATCGAGGTGCGGCCGTTGTACGACGGCCCGGGGTGCTGAACCCGCCTGGGACCACCCCGACCGCGGAGGTCGAGCGCGTCTTCCGCGAGGCGTACGGGCGCGCGGTCGCCGTCCTGACCCGCCTCCTCGGCGACATCGACGCCGCCGAGGAGGCGGTGCAGGACGCCTTCGTCACCGCCGTGGCCCGCTGGCCGGAGGACGGGGTGCCGCCCAGCCCGGCCGGCTGGATCGTCACCACCGCCCGCAACCGGGCCATCGACCGGCTGCGCCGCGAGTCCACCCGGGTCGACCGGTACCGCGCCGCCGCGCTGCTGGCCGACCCGGCCCCACCGCCCGAGGAGGGCGCCGTGCGCGACGACCGGCTCCGCATGCTGTTCACCTGCTGCCACCCGGCGCTGGCGCCCGCCGCCCGCGTCGCCCTGACCCTCCGGCTGGTCGGCGGGCTGACCACCGCCGAGATCGCGCACGCCTTCCTCGTCCCGGAGGCGACGATGGCGCAGCGGCTGGTGCGGGCGAAGGCCAAGATCCGGGCCGCGCGGATCCCGTACCGGGTGCCGGCCGAGGCCGACCTGCCCGACCGGTTGCGCGGCGTCCTCGCCGTCGTCTACCTCGTCTTCACCGAGGGGCACACGGCCAGCTCGGGCGAGGCGCTGGTGCGGACCGCCCTGTGCGCCGAGGCGGTGCGGCTCGGCCGGGAGCTGGCCGAGCTGATGCCCGACGAGCCCGAGGTGTCCGGCCTGCTCGCGCTCATGCTGCTGGTCGAGTCGCGCCGCCCGGCCCGGGTGTCACCGGACGGCGACCTGGTGCCCCTGGCCGAGCAGGACCGGGCACGGTGGGACGCCGCTCTCGTCGCCGAGGGGCAGGCGCTCGTCCGCCGCTGCCTGCGGCGGAACGCGCCGGGGCCCTACCAGCTGCAGGCGGCGATCCAGGCGGTGCACAGCGACGCCCGGACCACCGCCGACACCGACTGGGCGCAGGTCGTGGCCCTCTACGACCACCTGACCGCGCTGGCACCGAGCCCGATGGTGGCGCTCAACCGGGCGGTCGCGGTGGCCGAGCTGGCGGGGCCGGCGGAGGGTCTGGCGCTGGTGGAGCAGCTCGACCTGCCGGGGCACCACCTGCTGCCCGCCGTCCGGGCCGACCTGCTCCGCCGGCTGGGGCGGGCGGCGGAGGCCGACACCGCCTACCGCGCGGCGATCGCGCTGGCCGGCAACGCGGCCGAGCGGGCCTTCCTGGAGCGCCGGCGAGCGGAGCTGGGGCGGGCGGGTCCTGGGGAGGGAGGTCCTAGTCGCGCTGCCGGCGCTGCTTCTTGAGGTCCCCGCGCTGCTTCTTGGCCTGGATCCGCCGCTCCTGGGACCCGCGGGTCGGCCTGGTGCGGCGCCGGGCGGCCGGAGGTGCGGCCAGCGCGGCCCGCAGCACCGCGGCCAGCCGCTCGCGCGCGGCCTGCCGGTTGCGCAGCTGCTGCCGGTGCTCGCTGGCCACGACGGTCAGCACGCCGTCGGTGAGCCGGCCGGCCAGCCGCTGCGTCAGCCGCTGCCGCTGCGTCTCGGTGAGCCCGGGCAACGACAGCGGGCTCACCGAGAGCTCGACCCGGGAGTCGGCGGTGTTCACGCCCTGCCCACCGGGCCCCGACGATCGGGAGAACCGCCAGCCCAGTGCCGACGCCGGCACGACGAGCGAGCCGGTGACCGGCAGGTCCGCGGAGGCGTCGTCGGTGGTCGGCACCCGTCCAGTCTCGCCGACGCGTCGCGCGACGCGCGGCTGGACGGGGGCGGACGCGTGGGACGCTGCCGCGCATGACGGCCCCCGTGCCCCGACCGCCGCTGCTGATCGCCGGTGTGGCGGGAGCGCTCACCGTCGCGGCCGGGCTCGCCGGCGCACTGGGCTGGCCGGTGCCCGACCGCACCACGTCCGGCTGGCAGGTGGCGGACGTGGCGCCGTCCCTGCTGCTCCTCGTGGCCGGCGGCGCGGCCCTCTGCCTGGTCGTCGCCGCCGTCCTGGTGCGCCCCGCGACGCTCGGCTCGCCCCTGGCCACGGGGGCGTGGTGGGCGATGGCCGTGGTGGCGGCCGCGGCGCTGGTCTGGCACGACCTGTTCCTCGCCGCCCTGAACGACACCGGTGGACCGGTCATCCCGGTCTTCGACTGGCTGTTCGCCTTCGTCCCGGCGTTCGTCGTCGCGCTGGCCGGTCGCCGGCACGGCCGGGCGGTCCAGCTGCGGGCCGCCGTGGGCACCGGGGTGGTCACCGTGCCCCTGGTCGCGCTCGGCTCGGCGCTGACCGACGGCAGCACGGGCGTGCTGACCGCCCTCGCCGGCGGGCTCTACGGCGCCATCCTGTTCGGCGTCGGACCGCTCGCCGTCGCGACGCTGCTCACCCTGACCCCGGGCGACCGCCCCGCGGCGACCGCGCGCTGAGCCGCGTCCTCAGGCCGCGGCCGGCACCGGATCCGGTCCGCCGGCGGCACCGGGGCGGCAGCGGGCCAGCCGGCGCACGGTCAGCCACGAGCCGCGCCCCGCGCCGTGCTCCTCCAGCGCGGTGACGGCGTAGGCGGAGCAGGTCGGCTCGTACCGGCAGGACGGCGGCCGGCGCGGGCTGATCTCGCGCTGGTAGACGCGGACGGCGGCGACCAGCCGGTCCCGCACCCGCGTCCCGCGCTCCCCGGTGCCGGCGACGTGCACGTGCCGCAGCGTCGTCGGGGTGAGGAAGAGCCCGTCGATGCCGCAGCCGATCGCGTTGGCCAGGCAGCAGCCGGTGTTGAGGAACAGCAGGTCCCGCAGGCAGGAGTCGTTGCGGTCGTAGCCGCCGCGGTACCGCCGCCCGTAGCCGCCGTAGCCCGGCATCGGCGCGCCGTAGCCGCCGAAGCCCTGCCCGTAGCCGGGGCCGTAGCCGGGACCCAGGCCGCGGTGCCGGCGCCGCCGGCGAGGACCCCAGCCACTGCTCCAGATGAAGACCATGCGCCGATCCTGCGGGCGGACGGGCCGGCCCGCGAGACGACCGGGGAGGATCGGCGGCATGCCCGCCTCCTCCCTGGCCACGGCCCTGGCCGCCGGGCCCGTCGTCCTCGACGGCGGTCTCGCCACCCAGCTCGAGGCCCAGGGGCACGACCTCTCCTCGGCCCTGTGGTCGGCGCGGCTGCTGCGCACCGACCCCGACGCGATCGTGGCCGCGCACGCCGCGTTCGCCGCCGCCGGCGCCCAGGTGGCGACGACGGCGAGCTACCAGGCCTCGGTCGAGGGCCTCGCCGCGGTCGGCGTGGCCGCCGCCGAGGCGCGGGCGCTGATCGCCGGCTCGGTGCGGCTGGCCCGCCGGGGCGCACCCGGCTGCTGGGTCGCCGGGTCGGTCGGGCCGTACGGGGCGGTGCTGGCCGACGGCTCCGAGTACACCGGCGGCTACGTCGGCTCGGTGGGCGTGGCGGAGCTGCGGGCCTTCCACCGGCCGCGGATGGAGCTCCTCGCCGAGGCCGGCGCCGACGTCCTGGCCTGCGAGACCGTGCCCGCCGCGGCGGAGGCCGAGGCGCTGCTGCGCGAGGCCGAGGCGGTGGGCGTGCCGGTCTGGCTGTCGCTGACGACGGTCGTCGACGCCGGCGGCGTCGTCCGCACCCGCCGGGGCGAGCGGGCCGCCGACGTCTTCGCGATGGCCGCCGGCGTCGGCGAGGTGCTGGCCGTGGGGGTCAACTGCACGGCGCCGTCGGCCGTCGGGCCGTCCCTGGCCGCGGCGGCGTCGGCCGGGAAGCCACTGGTCGCCTATCCGAACCGCGGCGAGCGCTGGGACGCCGTCGCCCGCCGCTGGACCGGCACCCCCGGCCTCCCGGTCGACGACGTCCCGGCGTGGACCGCCGCCGGCGCCCGCCTGGTCGGCGGCTGCTGCCGGGTCGGCCCGGCCGACGTCGCCGCCCTCGCCGCCGCCGTGGTGACGTGAGGGAACGGCCCCGTTGCAGGGGCCCGCCGCGAGCGTGCGAGCGGTGAGGGGCAGCGGGGTCCTCCCTCAGAGGATGGGCTTGCCTCCGGTCACCGCGACGCGGGCGCCGGAGACGTAGGACGCCTCGTCGCTGGCGAGCAGCACGTAGACCGGGGCGAGCTCGGCCGGCTGCCCGGCGCGACCCATCGGGACCTGCTGGCCGAAGCTCTCCACCTTCTCCTCGGGCATGGTCGCCGGGATCAGCGGCGTCCACACCGGACCCGGAGCGACGCTGTTGGCCCGGATCCCCTTCTCGGCGAGCATCTGCGCCAGCGACGCGGTGAAGTTGGCGATCCCGGCCTTGGTCATCGCGTAGGGCGCCAGGTTGGGGCTCGGGTTGTCGGAGTTCACCGACGAGGAGTTGATGATCGACGCGCCCGGCGACATGTGCGGGATGGCGTCCTTGCAGAGCGTGAACATCGCGGTGAGGTTGACCGCGAGCGTGTGGTCCCACTCGTCGTCGGAGACCTCGTCCAGCGAGTCGTGGCTCATCTGGAAGGCGGCGTTGTTCACCAGGACGTCGACCTTGCCGAACGCCTCGACCGCCGCGGGGATGATCGTCTTCTGGTGCGCGCGATCGGCCAGGTCACCGGGGACGAGCACGCACCTGCGCCCGGCCTCCTCGACGTACTTCTTGGTGTCCTCGGCGTCCTCGTGCTCGTTCAGGTAGGAGATCAGCACGTCGGCGCCCTCCCGGGCGAACGCGATGGCGACCGCGCGGCCGATGCCGCTGTCTCCGCCGGTGATGACCGCGGCCTTGCCGGTGAGCTTCCCGGAGCCGCGGTAGGTCTCCTCGCCGTGGTCGGGCTTGGGGCTCATCTCACCCAGCGTGCCGGGGACGTCCTGCTGCTGGGCGGGCTGGGACTCGGGGCGTGGTGACGACACGTCGTTCCTCCGGTGCGGGTCGCGGGTGCGCCCGGGCCCTTCCGGCCCGGGCGTCCTCCCCGCCGCCTACCCGGCTCGCGCCGTGCGGAACCCGGCGGTCAGGCGGCCCGCAGGACCGACGTCCTCGCCGGGGCGGCGATCGGCAGCTGCCAGCGCATCTCCAGCCGCCGTCGTCCCGACTCGTCCGTCACCGTCGTCCAGCGGCACTCCGGACATCCCGTGTCACGCATCATGTCGCCACCTCCCGTTCACCTGTTGTTCACCTTCGACCAGGATCGGCCGTCCAGACCCGCTGCTGGAGCGGTCGTTACCGGATCGTGATCGGCCGGGCCGGTGGTGGCGCCGCAGGGCGGCCCCCGGGAAGGGACGGCGCATCGGGCACGCTGTCCCCCACGATGACCGCCACCGCCCCCCTGCTCGACGACCCGACCGACCTGGCCGCGCTCCGCGCCCGCGGCGCCGACCCCGACGAGCTGTTCGCCGCGTTCGCCGCCTGGGCCGAGGCGGGCGGCACGCCGCTGTACCCCGCGCAGGAGGAGGCGCTGATCGAGCTGGTCAGCGGCGCCAACGTCGTCCTGGCCACCCCGACCGGCTCCGGGAAGTCGCTCGTGGCCACCGGCGCGCAGTACGCGGCGCTGGCGGCCGGCCGGCGCAGCTTCTACACCGCACCGATCAAGGCGCTGGTCAGCGAGAAGTTCTTCGCCCTCTGCGGGGTCTTCGGCGCGGCCAACGTCGGGATGCTCACCGGCGACGCGGCGGTCAACCGGGACGCGCCGATCATCGCCTGCACCGCCGAGGTGCTGGCCAACATCGCGCTGCGCGAGGGCGCGGACGCCGAGATCGGTCTCGTCGTCATGGACGAGTTCCACTTCTACGGCGACCCCGACCGTGGCTGGGCCTGGCAGGTCCCGCTGCTGGAGCTGCCGCGGGCGCAGTTCCTGCTGATGAGCGCCACCCTCGGCGACGTCACGACGCTGCGCGAGGACCTGACCCGCCGCACCGGCCGGCCCACTGCGCTGGTCGCCTCCGCCGAGCGCCCGGTGCCGCTGCACCACTACTACGCGACCACGCCGATGCACGAGACGATCCAGGACCTGCTCGACACCCGCCAGGCGCCGGTCTACGTCGTCCACTTCACCCAGGCGTCGGCGCTGGAGCGGGCGCAGGCGCTGATGAGCGTCAACGTGGCCACCAAGGAGGAGAAGGCCGCGATCGCCGACCTGATCGGCGGCTTCCGGTTCTCCTCGGCCTTCGGGACGACGCTGTCGCGGCTGGTCCGCCACGGCATCGGCGTCCACCACGCCGGGATGCTGCCCAAGTACCGGCGGCTGGTGGAGCAGCTGGCCCAGGCCGGCCTGCTCAAGGTCATCTGCGGCACCGACACCCTCGGGGTCGGCATCAACGTGCCGATCCGCACGGTCGTCTTCTCCGCCCTCTCCAAGTACGACGGCACCCGCACGCGGCTGCTCAACGCCCGTGAGTTCCACCAGATCGCCGGGCGCGCGGGCCGGGCGGGGTACGACACCGCGGGCACCGTCGTCGTCCAGGCGCCCGAGCACGAGGTGGAGAACCTCAAGCAGTTCGCGAAGGTCGCCGACGACCCGAAGAAGCGGCGCAAGCTGGTCCGCCGGAAGGTGCCCGAGGGCATGGTGCCGTGGAGCGAGGCGACGATGAACCGGCTCGTCGCGGCCGCGCCCGAGCCGCTGACCAGCAACATGCGGGTGACCACCGCGATGGTCCTGGACGTCGTCGACCGGCCAGGCGACCCGTTCGTCGCGATGCGGCGGCTGCTCACCGAGAACCACGAGCCGCGCAAGCGGCAGCTGCGGCACGTCCGCGAGGCGATCGGCATCGCCCGCTCGCTGCTGCAGGCCGGCGTCCTGGAGCGCCTGCCCGAGCCCGAGCCGGACGGCCGCCGGTACGACCTCGTGATCGACCTGCCGCCGGACTTCGCGCTCAACCAGCCGCTGTCGACCTTCGCGCTGGCGGCCATCGAGCTGCTCGACCCGGCCGGCGACACCTACCCGCTGGACGTCGTCAGCGTCATCGAGGCGACGCTGGACGACCCACGGCAGGTCCTGGCCGCCCAGCTGAACAAGGCCAAGGGCGAGGCGGTCGCCCAGATGAAGGCCGAGGGCATCGAGTACGACGAGCGGATGGAGCTGCTCGAGGGGATCACGTACCCCAAGCCACTGGAGGAGCTGCTGGGGCACGCCTTCGAGGTCTACGTGCGCAGCAACCCGTGGGCCGCCGACGCGCACCTGTCGCCGAAGTCCGTGGTCCGCGACATGTGGGAGAACGCGTTCACGTTCCGCGAGCTGGTCAACACCTACGGCCTGACCCGCGCCGAGGGTGCGGTGCTTCGGTACCTCTCCGACGCGTTCAAGGCGCTGCGGTCGGGGGTGCCCGCCGCCGCCCGCACCGAGGAGGTCACCGACCTGGTCGAGTGGCTGGGCGAGCTGGTGCGGCAGGTCGATTCCAGCCTGCTCGACGAGTGGGAGCAGCTGACCAGCCCGGACCAGCCGCTGGACGCGCCGGTCGCCGTCCCGGCCCGGCCCCGGCCGCTCACCGGCAACGAGCGCGCCTTCACGGCCATGGTGCGCAACGCGCTGTTCCGCAGGGTGGAGCTGTGGGCCCGCCGCCGCTGGTACGACCTCGGCGAGCTCGACTCCGGTTCCGGCTGGGACGGCGAGCGATGGGGTGCGGTGGTGCAGGCCTACTTCGCCGAGCACGACGAGGTGCGCACCGGCGCCGACGCCCGCGGGCCCGCCCTGCTGGTCATCGAGAAGGAGCCGCGCCTCTGGCGGGTCCGGCAGGTCCTCGACGACCCCGCGGGCCACCACGACTGGGGCTTCGACGTGGAGGTCGACCTCGAGGCCTCCGACGAGGAGGGCGCGGTGGTCCTCCGGCTGGTCGAGGCCGGCCGCAAGGACTGAACCGGGTGCCACCCCCCTGCCGGCGTTGACCATGGGGCTCGCGCCGGCGACACGGGAGGACGCGCCGAGCGGGACGGCGAGAACCCCATGATCACGGCGGAGGCGGAGGCGGAGGCGGAGGCGACGGTGGCGGCGACGGGGGCGGCTGGGTGACGGCGTGGGAGATGGTCGCGGTCGCCGCGGCCGGGCTGGCCGCGGGCGGCATCAACGCGGTCGTCGGCTCGGGCACGCTGGTCACGTTCCCGGTGCTGCTCGCCGTCGGGCTGCCGCCGCTCACCGCGACGATCAGCAACTCGCTGGGCCTCGTCCCGGGCGGTCTCACCGGCTCGATCGGCTACCGGCGCGAGCTCGCCGGCCAGCGGGGCCTGCTGCTGCGGCTGCTCCCGGCGTCGGTGCTCGGCGCGCTCACCGGTGCCTTCCTGCTGCTGCACCTCCCGGCGGCCAGCTTCGAGGCGGTCGTGCCGGTGCTCGTCGGCCTGGCCGTCGTCCTGGTGGCGGCGCAGCCGGTCCTGCAGCGCGCTCTGACGCGCCGCCGGGCCGACGACGGCCCGCAGCGGATCGGGCGGGGCCGGCTGGCCGCCCTCGCTGCCGGCGCGTACGCCACGGGCAGCTACGGCGGCTACTTCGCAGCCAGCCAGGGCGTGCTGCAGATCGGCATCTTCGGGCTGCTGCTGCGCGAGCCGCTGCAGCGGCTCAACGCGATCAAGAACGTGCTGACCCTCGCGGTGAACGCCGTCGCCGCCGGCGCCTACGTCGTCGTCGCCACCGACCGCGTCGACTGGGCGGCCGCCGCCCTCGTCGCCGGCGGCGCGCTGGTGGGCGGCTGGCTCGGCGCCCGGTACGGCCGCCGGCTGCCCTCGGCCGTGCTGCGGACGGCGATCGTGGTCCTCGGCTGCGTCGCCATCGCCGTGCTGCTGACCCGCTGACGCCCCGGGTCGAGGAACGCAGGGGCCGAGGCGGCAAGCTGGTCGGCATGACGGCAGTCGAGCGCTTCGACCGGGCCATGCACGACTCGCCCACGGAGCTCACCCCACCCGCGCTGCTCCCGGCGCGCCTGGCCCGCGCGTGCGCCGTGGCCCTCGGCGTGGACGGCGCGGCGCTGAGCCTGCACGTCGGCGCGCTGCAGACCCCGATCGGCTCGAGCGACGCGACCACCGCGCACGCCGAGCGCCTGCAGTTCACCCTCGGCGACGGCCCCTGCCTGCGGGCCCACGACGACGGCGCGACGATCGCCTTCGACCCCGACGACCTCGAGCGCAACTGGCCCGCGCTGTGGGCCGCGATCTCCACCGACACCCCGTACCGGGCGGTGCTGTCGGTGCCGCTCCCCCCACCCCTCGGGCCGCTGGTGGTGCTCGACCTCTACGTGCGGGAGCCCTCCGCGCTCACCCGGCTCGACCCGGGCCCGGTCAGGGAGGTGGCCCGCTGCACGACCGAGGAGCTGGCGCTGACGGTGACCGGCCCGGACTTCCCGGACGACGGCAGCGGGTGGCTCGACGGGCCGGACGCCCGCCGTCGTGCCCAGGTGTGGCAGGCCATGGGGCTCGTCGGCGTGGAGTACGACCTGGACGGCCCCGACGCCATCGCCGTGATGCAGGCGGCGGCGCTCGCATCCGGCCGGGTCGTCGACGACGTCGCCGAGGACATCGTCGGCGGCCGGCTCGCACCCGGCGACCTGTGGGAGGACCGGGTCGCCGGGGACGAGGCCGGGTGACCCCACTGGAGTTCGCGTTCCTCGTGCTCGCCGGCATCGGCGCGGGGCTCACCGGCAGCATCGCCGGGCTGGCGTCACTGATCAGCTACCCGGCGCTGCTGGCCACGGGTCTCCCGCCGGTGACCGCCAACGTCACCAACACGGTCTCGCTCGTGCTCAACAGCGTGGGCTCGGTCAGCGCCTCGCGGCCGGAGCTGCGCGGGCAGGGACGGCGGCTGCTGCGGCTGTCGGCCGGGGCCGTGCTCGGCGGCGCGGCCGGAGCCGCGCTGCTGCTGCTCACACCCTCGGAGGCGTTCGAGCGGATCGTGCCCTGGCTGATCGCCGGTGCCTCCCTCGCGCTGCTGCTCCAGCGACCGCCCGGGCAGCTGGCCGCCGAGGGGGCGCGCGAGCACCCGGCGCACCGGGACCCCTGGTGGCTGCCCGTCGGCACCTTCACCGTCGCCGTGTACGGCGGCTACTTCGGCGCCGCGGCCGGCGTGATGATGCTGGCGATGTACCTGCTGACGACCGGCGAGGGCCTGCCGCGCGGCAACGCCCTGAAGAACGTCGTCCTGGGCATCGCCAACGCCGTGGCGGCCGTCGGGTTCGTCGTGCTGGCACCGGTCGCCTGGTCGGCGGCACTGCCCCTGGCGCTCGGACTGCTGGTCGGCGGGCGTCTGGGGCCGAGCGTGGTGCGCCGGGCGCCGCAGACGGCGCTGCGGCGGGTCATCGCGATCGCCGGTCTCGGCCTGGCGGTGCACCTGGCGGTGCAGGCCTACACGTGACCGGGCTCAGCTGACGTAGGCGGCCAGGAAGAGCACGAACGCACTGGCCAGCAGCAGCAGCCGGGCCGGGGTGAGGCCGTTGAGCAGGTTCGCCGTCGCCTCGACCCAGGCTGGGCGGATGGTCGCCTCACGGGCACCCCGTCGGACCAGCCGCACCTCGTCCGCCAGCAGCGCACCGGACGCCCCGAGCATGGTCAGGCCCACGGTCAGGAAGACCAGGGCGAGCCGCTCGCTGAACGCGTCGGCGACGCCGCCGAGCAGGAGGACGACGAGCAGTCCGGCGAGCAGCCCGACCACCGCGCCGGCCACCGGCGCCCACGGCCCCATCCGGGTGAGCGGGCTGACCCGGCGCGGGCCGACCCGTGGCCGGCTGGTCACCGGGGCGGTCGGCTGGTGGCCCTCGGGCAGCCCGCCGGCCGGCGTCGGGTCGGCCGCGGCGGGCGATGACGAGGTGGGTGACGGCGGGGCGGGCGGGGTCTCGGCGTGCGCGGTCCCGGCGTGCGCGGTCCCGGCGTGCGCGGTCCCGGCGGGGGACGCATCGGCGGGCGTGGGGTGTCCCGGCGGCGCGATCACCGGGATCGGTCCGGTGGCGGGGTCCGCGCCGGCAGGAGGAGACGCGCCGACGGCGGTCGCGCCGGTGGGCGGAACGGCGGGCAGCTCGGTGGTCGACTGGTTCGGGGTGCGCGGGGCCTCGGACATCACCCCCACGCTAGGCGCCCGCACCGACACCTCCCGGGACCTCCCCGGGCGGGTTGTCGACCTGTCTCCGTGTCGACAGGGAGACAGGCCGCCCCACCACGCTCAGACCAGGCGGCGGCTACCCGGTGCGACCACCCGGAGCCAGCGGTGGCCGTAGCCGTCGAGGGTGAGCTCCACCGCACCCTCCTCCCCCACCGGCGTCTCGCCGGGCTGCAGCAGGTCGACCAGCCGGTGGTCGGCCCCGCAGTCGTCGAGGGCCAGCGGCACCACCCGAGGTTCCGGCCCGAGGTTGTGGACCGCGACGAGGGTCCCGTCGTCCCAGCTGCACAGGTGCGCGAACACCTCCGGATGCGGCTGCTCGAGGATCGAGTAGGTGCCCCAGCCGAGCTCCGGGGACTCCCGGTACCGGCGGATCAGCAGCTTCATGAACGACAGCAGCGAGTCGGGGTCGTGCCGCTGGTCGGCGACGTTGACGAACTCCGGTGCGAAGCCGCCGTCCACCACCGGGCCGGGCAGCGCGTCGGGATCGGCGGTGGAGAAGCCGCCGTTGGGGCCGGAGGTCCACTGCATCGGCGTCCGGACGGCGAGCCGGCCCTCGGCGTCGAGGTCCTCCCCCATGCCGATCTCCTCGCCGTAGAAGAGCACCGGGGTGCCGGGGAGGGAGAACAGCAGGCTGTAGACCATGCGGATGCGCCGCGGGTCGCCGTCCAGCATCGGCGGCAGCCGGCGGCGGAGGCCGCGGCCGTAGACCTGCATGTCCTCGTCCGGGCCGAAGGCGGCGAAGACCTCCTGCCGCTCGTCGTCGGAGAGCTTGTCGAGGGTGAGCTCGTCGTGGTTGCGCACGAAGGTGGCCCACTGGCTGTCCGGGCTGACCGCCGGCCGCTGTGCCAGCGCCTTGCCCAGGGGCGCCGCGTCGGTGCGGGCCAGCGAGAGGTAGAGCGCCTGCATGCCGATGAAGTCGAAGAGCATGGTCAGCTCGTCACCGTCCTCACCGCCGAAGAAGGTCACCTGCTGCTCGTGCGGCAGGTTCACCTCGCCGAGCAGGATGCCGTCCCCCGTGCGGCGGCCGAGGAGGGACCGCAGCGCGCGCAGGTACTGGTGCGGCTCG
Source organism: Geodermatophilus sabuli (assembly GCF_010686765.1). GTDB lineage: Bacteria > Actinomycetota > Actinomycetes > Mycobacteriales > Geodermatophilaceae > Geodermatophilus > Geodermatophilus sabuli_A. The sequence continues at coordinate 55,552 of NZ_JAAGWF010000010.1, forward strand.
GGGAACCGGTCGTCCTGGTCCCCCTGCGTCTCCAGGAAGAACGGGACGGCGTCCACGCGGAAGCCCGACAGGCCCAGCTGCAACCAGAAACCCATGATCTTGGCGACCTCGTCGCGGACCCGGGGGTCGGCCACGTTCAGGTCGGGCTGCTCCTTGTAGAAGCGGTGCAGGTACCACTCCTGGGTCGGCTCGTTGTAGGTCCAGATGCTGTCCTCCTGGTCGGGGAAGACGACCTGGTCGGAGGTGTCCGGCGGCTCGTCGTCGCGCCAGACGTAGAAGTCGTGGAAGGGGTCGTCCCGGCTCTGGCGCGCCCGCTGGAACCACGGGTGCTCGGCGGAGGTGTGGTTGACCACCAGGTCGGCGATGACCCGCATGCCGCGGTCGTTCGCCGTCCGGATGACCTCGACCAGGTCGCCGTGGGTGCCCAGCCGCGGGTCCACGCCGTAGAAGTCGGTGATGTCGTAGCCGTCGTCCCGCTCGGCCGTCGGGTAGAAGGGCATGAGCCACAGGCAGGTCACGCCGAGGTCGGCGAGGTGGTCGATCCGCTGGGCCAGGCCGGCGAAGTCACCACAGCCGTCGCCGTTCCAGTCCAGGTAGGTCTCGACGTCCAGGCAGTAGACGACCGCGGTCTTCCACCACAGGTCGCTCGTGTCGGTGATCCGCATGGCGGCGTCCTCTCCTCGGGGGCGTGCCGTCGTCCCTACCGCACCCCGGGGCCGGAGGCGACCCGCCGGGTCAGGCCGGCGGCTCGGACAGCAGCTGGAAGAGCAGGTGGTCCTGCCAGCGCCCGGCGATGCGCAGGTATCCCGGCGCGAAGCCGATCCGCTCGAACCCGTTGCGCCGCAGCACCCGCTGGGAGGCCGAGTTGTGCACGAGGGTGCTCGCCTGCAACCGGTGCAGGCCGGCGTCGCCGAAGGCCAGGCGCACCATCGCGGCGACCGCGGACGACGCGACGCCGTGCCCGGTGAGGTGCTGGCTCACCCAGTAGCCGAGGTCGCCGGACAGGAAGGCCCCGCGGACGACGTTGTTGACGTTGACCCGCCCGGCCGGCTCGCCGTCGACGAGCACCACGCCCGGCAGGGCCGCGCCGTGCGCGTGCTGGTCGAGGGCGCGACGCGCGTCGGCGCGCTGGCGTGCCTCGGTGAAGTACTCCTCGGGGCGCTCGGGGTCCCACGGCGCGAGGAACTCCCGGTTGGCGACCAGCAGCCGGGTGAGGGCGGGGACGTCGTCCTCGCTGAGCACCCGCACGGTGACGTCCACGCGGGCGCACCCTAGTGCGGCTCGGGCTCAGGCGGTCCCGACCGGCTGCGGTGCCTGCTCCGGGCGGCGCGCGCCGGCCGGACCGGGCTGGTCGATCGCCACGGCCGGGGCCGGGGCCGTGACGTCGAGCCGCGGCAGGACCTTCTCGCCGAACGCGTCGAGGAAGGCGATCTGGTCGCCGCCCACCTGGTGCAGGTACACGTCGTCGAAGCCGAGGTCCACGTACTCGGCGATCCAGGCGGCGTGCTGGCCGAGGTCGGCGGAGACACGGACGGCGTCGGTCACGCCCTCGGGGGTCACGTGCGCACTGGCCTGCTCGAAGGCCTCGGGGCTGTCGAGGTCCCAGCACAGCGGGGGCGGGAAGACGTTGCTGCGCCACTGGTCGTGGGCCTGGCCGAGGGCGCGGTCCGGATCGGGGTCCCACGAGACGTGCACCTGGATGATCGTCTTCCCCTGCCCTCCGGCGTCCCGGTAGGCGGCGATCATCTCGCGGAGCTTGTCGTGCGGCTGGTTGATGGTGACCAGGCCGTCGGCCCAGTCGGCCCCCCGTCGAGCGGTCTCGACGCTGACCGCGGGGGCGATGAGCGCCGGCTGCTGCTCCGGCAGGGTGTAGACGCGGGCGCGGTCGACGGTGACCAGGCCCTCGTGGCTCACCTCCTCGCCGGCCAGCAGGGCGCGGATGACGTCGACGCACTCCCGCAGCCGGGCGTCGCGCAGCTCCTTGCGGGGCCACTTGTCTCCGGTGACGTGCTCGTTCATGGCCTCGCCGCTGCCCAGGGCGACCCAGAAGCGGCCAGGGAACATCGCGCCGAGGGTCGCGACCGCCTGGGCGATGATCACCGGGTGGTAGCGCTGCCCGGGGGCGTTGACCGCACCGAAGGGGAGGCCGGTCGTCGCCAGCGCTGCACCCAGCCAGGACCACGCGAAGCCCGAGTGCCCCTGGCGCGGATTCCAGGGCGTGAGGTGGTCCGAGCACATCGCCGCGGTGAAGCCCACCTGCTCCGCGTGCTGGACGGCCGACAGCAGGGCCGCGGGGTGGACTTGCTCGTGCGAGTTGTGGAAGCCGATGACCGTCATGCGGGTGCCCTACCCCTGCCCACCGCGCCTCTACCTGGAGGTGTCGCTCCCCCGGGTTCCCATCGAGCAAGGAGTGCGTACCCGTGCGGCCCCTGGGAGGAGCCCGCTCTCCCGTGGGCGGCCGCGATCGCCCGGTGCCGGTGCTGTCCCGGTGGGTCAGAAGGGTGGTGGGTCCTCGGCGGGGTCGGGTGCTGGTGGTGGCGGTCCCGGTGGCGCCGTGAGCACCCGCGCACCGGTGACCGGCAGCCGGGATCGGGTCGGATCGGCTGGGCGGTGGTCCGGGTGCCGGTCGGCTGGGCGTCGGTCGGCTGGGTCCCGGTCGCTGGGTGAGTGGCCGGGTGGTCGGGTGGTGCGGGTGACACCGCTGGGGGTGGTCACGGTCAGCACCCCGTCGGCGGTCATCTCGTACCGCCAGCCGCGGGCGTGGGTCTTGAGCCGGTGGTGGCGGCGGCACAGACAGCACAGGTTCTCGCACGCCGTCGGCCCGCCGCAGGCATAGGACTCCACGTGGTCCAGGTCGGCCCAGCCGGCCCGGTTCGAGCAGCCGGGATGCCGGCAGGTCCGGTCCCGGGTCTGCACCCACCGCCGCTGCGCAGGCGTCGGCTCGTAGCGGTCGAACGGTGGTGGCCGGTCCAACACCGGACAGTCGCAGGCACCCGGCGGCGCGCCGCCGAGAGCCCCGTCCACCGACTCCGCCAGGTCGACACTCCCGGCCGACTCGGCCGCGTCTTCACCCTCGTGGGGTTGCCGTCGGCGGCGGCGTTTCCGGCCGGGGGGCTGGTCGTGGGTGAGGCAGCCGCGGCGGGCGATGCTCTCCAGTTCCCGCCGGGACGCGGTCGCCCGCAGGGTTCCGTCCGGGTCGGTGATCGCCACCGTCAGGCTGCCCCCGGTCGGAGCCTGCAGCCCGCCGGGACAGACCGCGTCCAGCTGGATCAGCAGCTCCCGGACGTGGCCGGCGGTGATCGGCTGCCCACCCACCACCGCGGTCGGCGCGGGCACCGACCCCGGCCGCACCAGCACCGCACCCGCACCAGCGGTGTCGGGCCCGGGTGGGCTGAGCAGGTCCAGCGGCGCAGCACGCGCAGGGGTCCTGGTGGGGCGGAGCGCGTCCAGGGGTGCGGTGATCGTCAGCTGCGCGGACACCGGATCCCGGTCCTCATCCCACGGCCGCAGGGTCAGGTCGGCCAACACACCCACCCGCAGCACCCCCAGGGGGCGGTCGTCGCCGGCGGCCTTGGCGGCGCGGGCGTGGGTGGTGAGGGTGTCCCGGACCGCGGCGGCGAGCGGCTGCGGCATCCGCGCGACCAGCTCGGCCATCCCGTCGCAGGCCGGGCGGACGGTCACGTCCGCGGCCGCCTCCGCGTCCCGCCGCCGTACCTCGGCCGCCGCGGCATCCCGGGCGGTCAGCTCCCGCCGCACCACCGCGGTCAGCTGCCGGACCGACAGCTCCATCGCCGTCGGCAACACCGCGGCCTCCACCGCGGCGATCACCAGCGGATCGGTGGACCGCGCCTTCCACCCGAGCTCGTGCGCGATCGCCCGCGCCCGGGGCCAGTCCAGCCGCCCGTCGGCCAGCGCCGCCCACGTGCCGGGCAGCTTCCCGACCAGCGTCACCGCCTGATCGATCAGCACCGAGGCCGCCGACCGGGAGCAGTTCAGCACCTGCGCCAACTCATCGGCGAAGAACTCCGACACACCCTCCGGCAGCATGACGTCGGCCGTGGCGGCGGCGCCCGGCGTGCCCGGCTGCGGATCGAACACCGCCGGCCGGTCCCCGGCCAACGACGCCACCAGATCCACCCGGTACGCCGCGATCATCGCCTCCAACCGGGCCAGCCGACCCAACTCCAGCGCCTTCTCCGCCGGCGTCCGCGACGACACCGGCAACACCTCCGACAACCGCGCCGGACGCTCCCACTCCTCCAACTGCGAGGGCACCACGAGATCAGCGACCGTCAACCCGACGCCGAACCCGCCACCGATGAACACACCCCGAAGCTAGACACCGGGTACGACAGTTCTTGGCGGGCTGACCAGGGAGAACGGGTGAGGATCCAGGCCCCTCGCGCGAGGGGGGTACTCAGGCCGGCGCGGCAGTCCCGGTGTCCTCGCGCGGCGCGCCGGCCCCACCGAGCAGGAGCAGTTCGGCATCGGTCCGTTCCAGCGGCGCGGCGAAGAGATAGCCCTGCGCGAAGGCCACCCGACCGTCGCGCAGGTGCGTGCGCTGGCGCTCCTGCTCGATGCCCTCCGCGACGATCTCCAGGTCCAGGGTGTGACCCAGGTTGATCAGGCCCCGCAGGATGGCGGGCATGGCCTCCGCGTCGTCGATGGTGTTCACGAAAGACCGATCGATCTTGAGGATGTCGACGGCGAACTGGCGCAGGTGCGACAGCGACGAGTAGCCGGTGCCGAAGTCGTCGAGCGCGACGCGGACGCCGAGGCTGCGCAGCTGGTGCAGCCGCTCGGCGGCCAGCACGGGGTCCCGCACGAGCACCGACTCGGTGAGCTCGAGGACCAGCGCCGACGGCGGCAGGCCGGTGGCGGCCAGCGCCGTCCGGACGTCGTCGAGCAGCCCGGGCGACCCCAACTGGGACGGCGACACGTTGACCGCCATCGACAGCCCGGCAGCGCCGGGGTGGTCCCGGCGCCAGTCGGCCGCGGCGGCGCACGCCTCGGCGATCACCCAGCGGCCGATGTCGGGGATCAGCCCGATCTCCTCCGCGACCGGCAGGAACCGCTCGGGCAGCACGACACCGAGGACCGGGTGGTCCCAGCGCAGCAGTGCCTCGAAGCCGGTCACCCGTTCGGTGCCCAGGTCGACGACCGGCTGGTAGACCAGCCGGAACTGCTCGCCCGGCAGCGCCGCCCAGAGGTCCTCCTCGAGCTGCCGGCGCTCTGCGGCGGCCGAGCGCATCTGCGGGTTGAACACCACGTACCGCCCGCGCCCGGCACCCTTGGCCCAGTACATGGCGGCGTCGGCGTCGCGCAGCAGGGAGCCGGCGGTCGCGGCGACGTCGCCGGTGGCGATGCCGATGCTGGCCGACACCGTCACCCGCTGGCCGCCGAGGTCCACCGGCCCGGCGAGCGCCGCCAGGATCCGCTCGGCGATGCCGGTGGCCTCCTCGACCCCGGCCGCCCGCTCGACCAGGATCGCGAACTCGTCGCCGCCGAGCCGGGCGAGGGTGTCCTCGGTTCGGACCGCGCCCTGCAGCAGCGTGGCGACCTCGCGGATCAGCGTGTCCCCGATGGCGTGACCGAGGCTGTCGTTGACGTTCTTGAAGCCGTCGAGGTCGAGGAAGACCACCGCCACCTCACCGCCGCTGCGCGCAGTGCGGCGCAGGGCGAGCTCCAGCCGGTCGGTGAACAGCGCCCGGTTGGCCAGGCCGGTGAGGCCGTCGGAGAAGGCGAGCGCGGCGAGCTCGGCCTCCGTCCGCTGCCGGTTGCCGCGCTGCCGTCGGTCGGCGGCGACGGCGGCCACCACCGCCACCGCGATGCTGACGACGACGTGCAGGGCCACCGAGGTCGGGGTCCCGCCGGCGGCCAGGTGACCGGCGACCAGCACGGCGACCAGCGCCACGGCCAGCAGCAGGGGCCAGGAGCGTCCGGCACGAGGTGGAGCCGTTGCGTCGTCCACGCCGGGGGCCTTGCGTCGGATGCGGGTCACTCGACGGCTTCGACCGATCCGGCCGGCAACTGGAGGTCACGGGCCGGTGCGATCCCTCGAAGGGGTCAGGACGACGACCGCAGCGCCCCGATCCACCACTCGACGGCCGGCACCGACGGCTCGAACGGCGGCCAGTCGTTGAGCACCCCCAACAGCTGCCAGTAGCGCTCCACGCGGGCGTCGGTGAAGGTGGCCAACCGGTCGGCGAGTGCGGCCCGCCGGCGCCGGTCGGCGGGTGCGCCGTCGCCCAGCAGCTCGGCGACCAGCGCCTCGGCGGCGGGCGTGCCCGGCGCGATGCGCTCGGCCACCGCCCGCCGTCCCAGGGTCACCATCCGGCCGGCGTCCGCGTCGAGGGTGTCGGGATCCTCGGGGGTGGCACCGGCGCCTGCGACGGCCATCTCCCGGACCCGGCCGGCGAACGACGGGTCGGCGACCAGCTGCGCCAGCTCCAGCCAGGCACCGACCTGCGCGGGCGTCGGGTCCTCGGGCAGCTCGGCGGGCAGCGATCGCATGCCGTCGGCGATGCCCGCGCCGGGTGCGTCGGCGGGGACGCCGGCGAACGCCCGCTCCACGAAGTCGTCGATCAGCTGCTGCCGCTGGCGGGCGGACAGCGCGGCCAGGTCGTGCACGATCCTCATCTCCTCCGGGGTGGTGCCGGCTGTGGCCAGGAAGCGCAGCAGGGTGCGGCGCAGACGCAGCAGCCGGATCTCGGCGTCCAGGGCCCGGACGTGCTCGGCGGCCACCTCCGCCACCGTCCGCCGCCGGGCCAGCAGCTCCCGGATCGCCGGCAGTCCCAGCCCCAGCTCGCGCAGCGTGCGCACCAGGTCGAGCTGCGCCACCGCGTCCGCGTCGTAGAGCCGGTAGCCCCCCGTGGAGCGCTCGGGCGGCTCGACCAGGCCCTCGTCGGACCAGAACCGCACGGTGCGGACCGGCACGCCGAGACGGTCGGCCAGCTGCCCGATGGTGAGCGGTGCGGAGTCGGTCACGACGGCGACGATGCACCCTCCATCGGGTGGAGGGTCAAGGAGGAGACCGGCACCACGTCGGGCTTGCAGTGCGCGGCGGCCCACCCGTGGGGAGTATCGGGGAGTGACACGCACCCCTCCCACCGACGAATGGGGCATCGACGCCAGCTGGCTCGACGCCCTCGACGAGGAACACCAGGTCGACCAGGCCACCATCGACAGGCTGCGGGAGGTGATCGGCACACCGCCGGCCGACCTCGAGGAGCGTGCTCCCATCGTCGCCCGGCCCGGCGACGCCCTCGAGGTCGACTCCGCCGAGGTCACCTGCGAGGACGGCTCGGTCGTCACCGTCGACGGCGAGCTGCCCGACGACTTCCCCCTCGGCTACCACTGGCTGCAGGCGCCCGACGGCCCGCGCCGCCGGCTGGTCGTCTCCCCCGGCCGGTGCTGGCTGCCCGACGACCGCGCCTGGGGCTGGGCGGTCCAGCTCTACGCCACCCGCAGCCGCGGCAGCTGGGGCATCGGCGACCTCGCCGACCTGCGGGCGGTCCGTGAGATGGCCGCCGAGCAGGGCGCGGGTTTCGTGCTGATCAACCCGCTGCACGCCGTCGCGCCGACGGCCGGGCAGGAGGCCAGCCCCTACCTGCCGGCCACCCGCCGCTTCCGCAACCCGGTCTACCTGCGGGTCGAGGAGGTGCCCGGCGCGGACGCCGTGGACCTGGAGCAGGACGCCGGCCGTGCCCTGTCCGAGGGCGACCTCATCGACCGCGACGCGATCTGGGCCCGCAAGCGGGAGGTGCTGCGCAGGGTCTTCGACGCCACCGGCCGCGACCAGCCCGCCTTCCCCGAGTGGTGGTGGCACCAGGGCCAGTCGTTGCAGGACTGGGCCACCTGGTGCGCCCTCGCCGACGCGCACGGACCCGACTGGCACACCTGGCCCGAGGAACTGCGCGACCCGCGCAGCGACGCGGTGGGGACCTTCGTCGCCGCCCACGAGCGGGAGGTCGCCTTCCACGCCTGGTTGCAGTGGGCGCTGCACCTGCAGCTCGAGCGCGCCACCGAGGGCATGACCGTCATCCAGGACCTGCCGATCGGGGTGGCCGGTGGCGGCGCCGACGCCTGGACCTGGCAGGACGCGCTGGCCTCGGGCGCCAGCGTCGGAGCGCCCCCCGACGCGTTCAACTCGCAGGGTCAGGACTGGGGCTCGCCGCCGCTGATCCCGTGGCAGCTGCGGGCGGCGGACTACGAGCCGTTCATCCAGTCGATCCGGGCCACGATGGCCGGCGCCGGCGGCCTGCGGATCGACCACGTCATGGGCCTGTTCCGGCTCTGGTGGGTGCCCAGCGACGGCTCGGCCGCCGACGGCGCCTACGTCCGCTACCCGGCGGAGGACCTGCTCGACATCGTCGCCCTGGAGAGCGTCCGGGAGCAGGCGGTCGTCGTCGGCGAGGACCTGGGCACCGTGGAGGACGGCGTCCGCGAGGCGATGGCCGAGCACGGCATCCTCAGCTACCGGCTGCTGTGGTTCGAGGACGACGCCCCGGCCGAGTGGCCCGAGACCGCGATGGCGGCGATCACCACCCACGACCTGCCCACGGTCGCCGGGTTGTGGACCGGCGCGGACCTCGACGAGCAGCGGGAGCACGGGACCGGCAGCGACGAGGAGCTCGAGCGCGGTCGGGCCTCGCTGCTGGAGCGGCTGCCCGGCGTCCGGGAGAACGCCCGTCCCGAGACGGCGGTCACCCGGGCGCACGAGCTGCTGGCGGGTGCGCCCTCCCTGCTGCTGTCGGCGACCCTGGACGACGCGGTGGCCGAGCGGCGCCGGCCGAACATGCCCGGCACCACCGACCGCCCCAACTGGTCGCTGCCCCTGCCGGTCCTGGTGGAGGACCTGCCGGGGCACGCCCTCGTGCAGGCCGTGGCCGAGACGCTCCGGGCGGGGGTCGCCCGCCACGACTGAGCGGGTGTCGATCGAACGAGTGTTCGACCACCGTGCCAGACTCTGCGCATGGCCGGCGGCATGCACCCGGGGCGCTCCGGTCGCTCCCTCGGCGAGCGGGCGGCGCGGTCCGGGGTGCAGCCGGCCGCGGACCGGGCGCCCGAGCCCCTCCGCCCGGCCGCCGGCCGCCGGGCGGAGGGGCGGGGGCGGCACTGCTGGGTGCACGACCCCCCGGGCGCGCCCGGGGTGTGGCCGGGGCTGCTCGTCGAGTGGCGGCAGGCCGAGGGTGGGTGGCTGGGCCGGGTGACCTACGCCGTGGCGGGGCCGCAGGGGCCGCTGCTCGTCGAGGGGTGGGTGCCGGCCGCCCTGCTGGAACAACGCTGATCGCTGGTTACGGCGACGACCGGGTGGCTATGGCCTCCTGCAGAGACCCACTGCCGACGGCGGTGGGCGCCCCGACCGCAGGAGGTCTGCATGAGCGAGCCCGACCGTCCCACCCTGGACGACGTCATGGACACCGAGGAGTCCGCACCGCGCGATCGTCAGCAGCACGCCAAGGGCTACGACCGGCCCGACGACGAGCAGTTGCAGCACCGCACCGAGCAGGAGCGCCAGGCGGTCGGGTCCGACGACGCCGACCCCGCGGGTGCCGAGCCGCACCCGGCGACCGACTGAGCCGCCTGGCCGCGGCGGACGTCGCCTGCTGGGTGGTGAAGTCCACCCGCCGGCCGGCCGAGCTCCTGCCCGGCTGGCCGGCCGGGGCGGCACGGGAGCTGGCCCGCTGCCTGCGCCGCTCCTACCGGCTGGAGCTGATGGAGCCGGGCCAGCCCTGCCTGCTGTGGGTCAGCGGCCGGCACGAGCCCGGGGTGCACGCGATCGGCACGCTCGCCGGGGAGGTCCGGCACGACGCGGACGGTCCGGTCGTCGACGTCGATCTGACCCTCCTCCCGCACCCGGTGCCGCGCGCCGACCTGCTCGCCGATCCCGACGCCCGGGACGCCGAGGTCCTCCGGATGCCGGCGGGCAGCAACCCCTCCTGGCTGTCCGCCGTCCAGTTCGCCGCCGTCCTCGACCGGGTCCCGGACGGCGGCTGAGCGGCCTGGGACGATGGCCCCCGTGACTCCGCACCGGTACCGCTGGGGCGCGCTGGCCTGGCTGCTGACCCTGCAGTTCTTCGTCGTGGAGACGATCGCCGAGCTCGCGGCCGACGTCCCCTACTCCCGCGCCGAGGACCTGATCAGTGCGCTGGGTGCGAGCAACTCCCCGGCGCAGGCGCTGATGAACACCTCGTTCGTCGTCCAGGGCCTGCTGATCGGGGCCGGTGCGCTGCTGCTGCGCCCCGCGCTGACCGGCGCCGGCGGACGGGTGGCGCCGGTGCTGCTCGGTGCCGCGGGCGTGGGCGTGCTGCTGGTGGGGCTCTTCCCCCAGGACGGCCGGGCGGCGCTGCACGAGGCCGGCGCCGGGCTCTACCTGGTCGGCGGCGGGCTGGGGCTGATCGCGCTCGCGTACGGGCTGCGGCGGCGGTCGGAACCCGTCGGGACGGCGCTGGCCCTGCTCGGCCTGGTGGGCACGGCGATGACGGTCTTCTTCGTCGCCGGCATCACCGGTCTGCTCGGCGAGGGCGGCACCGAGCGCGCGGCGGCCTACGTGCTGCCGGTCGGCCTGGCGCTGGCCGGCGTCCTGCTCTGGCGCCGCGGCGCCGCCGCGCCGACCGACGCCGGGCCCTCGCGGCGCGAGCTCCGTGGACGGGAACGGGAGGACCGCGCCCTGCGGGCGCGGGAACGCGATGCGGCGCTGGAGGCCGCGGCTGCCCGGCCCGACGAGCAGGCGCAGGACCCGACCACGACGCCGGCCCACGAGCCGGCCACGGCGGTCGACGACGACTTCGACCCCGAGGACCCCTGGGCGCAGGCCCGCCGCGGCTGAGAGGACCCCTGACCCCACCGCTCGCAGGCTCGCGGTGGGACCGGGCCGGCGGTGTCACGCCGGCCGGACGTGCGACACCTCGCTGGCCGGGCGGCGTCCGGTCGTGGTGGCGGTGGTCGTGGAGGGGCAGCCCATCCGCAGCAGCAGCATCTCGGGGTGTCCGACCAGGGAGAGGCGGGGCGCATCCGCGTGCGGCTGGCGGGCCAGGCGCCGCTCGCGCCGGTCGTCCTGGTCCGCGTCCGTCCCGGTCGAGCAGGATGGCGGCATGAGCGCCCCAGAACCCGGTGGACGGTCCCTGCGTGTGCTGGTGGGCTACGACGGCTCCCCCAGCTCGGTGAACGCGATCGAGGCGGCGGCGACGCTGGTGCCCTCGGCGTCGGCGTCGGTCCTCCACCTGTGGGAGCCACCGTTCACCTCGCCCGAGCTGCGGCAACGGCTGGCCGGCCGCGCCGCGGGCCTGGAGGCGCTGGGCGACCTGCTGGAGCGCGAGGGCCGGGCCGAGGCCGAGCGGCTGGTGGGCAACGGCGTCAAGCTCGCCCGTGCGGCCGGGTGGGAGGCCTCGGCGTCGGTCAAGCGCACGTTCGGCGGCGACGGCTACCAGTTCGCCCGGACCGCCGAGGAGCAGGACGTGGACCTGGTCGTGGTCGGGTCGCGCGGCCTGGGGGGCGTGCGGGCGGCACTGGGCAGCGTCTCGGAGCTGGTCGTGCACGTGAGCCCCGTGCCGGTGCTGGTGGTCCCCCATCCGCTGACCACCGCCGAGTGGGCCGCGGCCGCCTCCGGCCCGGTGCTGGTCGGCACCGACGGGTCGCCCGGCGCCGAGGCGGCGGTCCGCTCCGCCGCGTTCCTGTTCCCGCGGCGCGAACAGGTGCTGGTGGCGGTCGCCGAACCCGGCGACGGGCCGGGCCCGACGGCTCCCGAGGGGGTCGAGCTGCTCACCGTGCCCTGCTCCGGGCGACCCGGCAGCGCCCGCGCGACCGCCGCGACCCTCGCCGAGGTCGCCGCCGAGCGCGGCGCGGGAGTCGTCGTCGTCGGCAGCCGGGGCCGGTCGGCCAGCCGGGAGCTGCTGGTCGGCAGCGTGCCCAGTTCGCTGCTGCACTGCGCCCACCGCCCCGTCCTCGTGGTGCCGTCGAGCCTCAGCAGCCCGGCCTGACCCGGCCGGGCGAGGCCCCGCGACACCACCGCGCCCCGTCGTCCCCTGCACCTGCGGCGCCCTCGTCGCGGGACCGGGATCGCGGTTCCGCGACCACGTCAAGCTGCCTCGTGGGCGTACTCCCCGATTGGGGGTCGTACGACCCCCCCGCCACGGCTGCTCCGGAGAGGCTGGACAAGCGACCGTTCTCGGCACGGCTCCGGTCATCCGGTCGGGGCGAGCGCACGACAGCGGAGACCTCCAATGAGTCAGACACGACCGACCGTCCACAGCGGTCGCGGGGGCGGGTCCGGAGCCACGGCTCCTCCCGCGTCGCGACTGCCCCTCTTCAGCCGCCGCACCAGCCGTGTGCTCATGGCGGGCGCCCTCACGGCCGCCACCGCCACCGGCGGCGTGTTCGTCGCCCAGAGTGCATCCGCCGGCACCCCGCCCACCGGGCCGGGCAACATCGAGGTGTTCCCCGAGCGCGACATGGTCGCCGTCGAGGGCTACGCCGCGCAGGCCGGACAGACCGCGACCGTGACCGTGAAGCGTGGCGGTCAGGTGATCGGCGTCGGCTCCCGCGTCCTGGACTCGACCGGGTTCATGGAGCTCAACCACGACGCGGACGGCTGCTTCAAGGACGTCACGCCCGCGATCGAGGCCGGTGACACCGTCGAGGTGTCCTTCAGTGGCTCGCCGCTGGTGGACAGCATGACGGTCAACTCGGCGAAGATCACCGAGATCACCGCCAGCGACCCGACCGCCGGGAACACCAACTCGGTCACGATCAAGGGCAGCTACGGCTCGGAGGTGAACCTCGACCGGTTCGCCGTCGAGGTCGTCAACCCGGCCATGCGGGACGCCGGCGCCATCGGCGAGCGGGCCATCGGCTGGAGCCCCAACGAGGTGCCCGACGAGGCCCCTGTCGGCTACACGGTCAGCGGCACCGCGGCGAACGGCGGCTTCGAGGTCACCTTCGCGAACATGTCGCAGGAGGACCAGCAGATGGTCTTCGACGGCCAGGCCGTCGCGCTCAGCTGGATGGCCGACCGGACCGACGGCGTCGAGCAGCAGCTGGGCCTGACCCTGGCGGAAGAGGGCCTCACCGGCGGCGGCGCTCCCGGCTGCCCCGCGGGTCCGGACGGCGCGAAGCCGCCCAAGAGCGACTACACGGTCACGTGGACCAGCGAGACCGAGGCCACGGTCACCTGGGCGACGGCGACGCCCGTCGCCGGTGCCGCCGCGGTCACCGGCTACAGCGTCGCTGCGGTGGACCAGGCGGCCAACGCCGGAGGCGCCTTCCGGCAGACCGGCTACCAGACGGGTGCCGGCGCCACCCAGGTCGTCCTCGACGGCCTGACCGCCGACGCCGTGTACGACATCCAGGTCCGCTCGGTCGTCGCCGGAGACGAGATGAGCGCTCCGTTCGCCCTGGCCGGCACCGTGACGCCTGGCACGGGCGGCGGGGACGGCGGCACGGGCGGCGACACGACCGCTCCGGTCCTGACCGCCACTCCCGCGTTCAACGGCACCACCGCGGTGATCGCCGACAGCCGGACGCTGACCCTGGCGGCCGACGAGGGCACCATCTACTACACCGTCGACGGCAGCGCGGTCACCTCGCAGCCGAACGGCAACGTCCCTTCGGCGACGGCCAAGATCTACCAGGAGCCGATCCCGATCACGGCCGCCGACACCAAGGTCAACGTCGTGGTGATCGACGCCGCCGGTAACGCCACCCACTCCTCGGGTGTCGTGTCGCCGAAGGCCGCGGCTGCCGCCGTCGCCCCGACCGGGCTGACGGTGCTGGGCGTCACCGGCGCCGGTCCCGATGCGGCAGCCCCGAAGGGCACGATCAGCGTGGGCTGGAACCCCGTCACCGACGCCACCGAGTACCGGGTGCGGGTCTTCGACCAGACCGTTGGATCGACGAGCCCCCCCGTGCTGTTGTCGCAGTACGACACGGTGGTCACCGGGGCCACCAACGCGACCGTCAGCGGTCTGCCGAAGAGCGCGGCGAACCACCGGTACGTCGTCCGGGTCCAGGCCAAGACCCCGGCTTCCCCGAACTTCGGCCCCACCACCATCGGCAACACGGTGTACGGCGTCGTCCCCGGTGACGACATCGGCGTCGAGGTGGCCCTCTACCGGACCGGTGACGAGCTCCGCATCCGCGGCACCGGCACCGTCCCGGGCTCGGTCATCACGGCCCACCGGTCCAACGCTGCCGGCACCGGACCGGTGACCAACGCGGTCCCCGGCTACCCGACCGCCACCGTGGGCGCGCTGGACGCGGGGCTGCCGACCGGCGCCTGGGAGATCGTCGTGGACCCCGCGCCCACGACCAACCCGGGGACGCTCTGGTTCAAGTCGAGCAACGGTGACGTCTTCGGGCCGGTCACGGTCGAGACCAAGTGACCGGTTCCCGGCCGACCCCCCACCCCCGCCAGGGGTGACCCCGGTCGGGAGACCCGACAACTGAACAGACCGAGGGCCCGCCACCAGCCGGTGGCGGGCCCTCGGCATGTCCGCAGGGCCCAGCGGATCAGGGACGTACACCCCTGACACGTCTGTGCAGGTCCGATCTGCGTGACCGGGATCGACCCCGTCGCGGACGCGCCCATCGTGCGGCGTTGCGGCTGCGGGGGTGGGTCGGTCAGACCCCGGCTCCGGCCTCCCTGCTCTCCGGGACCGCCGCGACCGGCGCGCGGCGGCGCCACCGGGACAGCGCGACGCCGGCCAGGCAGACCGCGCCACCCACCACGGCCAGTGCCGGCGGCACCTCGTCGAGCAGCAGCCAGCCGAGGGCGATGACCAGCGGCGGCACCAGGTAGGTCGTCACGCCGAGGGTCCCGGCGTCCATCCGCGACAGCGCGAAGGCCCAGGTGCTGAACGCCAGCGCCGTCGGCACCACGCCCAGGTAGACCATGCCCGCGATCGAGCCGGCCGGGGCGTCCCCCAGCTCACCGACGAGCTGGCCGGCCCACGGCAGGGTGCAGACCGCCCCGATGGCGCAGGCGGTGGAGGTCACCTGCAGGGGCGGCAGCCGGCGCAGCAACGGCTTCTGCGCGACGACCCCCGCGGCGTAGGTCACCGCCGCGACCACGCAGAGGACGATGCCCAGCACGTCGGCGTCGGCGCCGCGCGTGGCCAGCCCGATGAGCAGCACCCCGGCGAACGCGACGCCGATGCCGGCGACCAGCCGGGGCGGGAAGCCCTCCCCCAGCCACAGTCCTGCGAACAGCGCGATCAGGATCGGGCCGATGTTGACCAGCATCGCCGTCGTGCCGGCGTCCAGGTGCTGCTCGGCGGCGTTGAGGGCGACGTTGTAGACGCCGAACCAGCCGACGCCGCAGACCGCCAGCAGCCGCCACTCCCGCCAGGTCGGTCGCACCCAGCCGCGGCGCGAGACGGCCAGCAGGACGGCGAGGACCGCTGTCCCCACCACCAGCCGGCCCAGCGCCAGCGCGCCGGGTGAGAGGTCCGCCCCCACCCCGCGGATGGCGACGAACGCCGAGGCCCACGCCAGCAGCGTGACCACGACGGCGGCCAGCACCGGGACGGCGAGGCGGGACGGAGCGGTGGGAGGGGTGCGCACGTCTGGCGACGATAGGGCGCGCTGCCGACCGGACTCCGGCGGGTTTCGGACGCCGTCTGCTCCGTTGCGGGATCCGGCAGGAGTGCTGCGCTACGCCGGATGGGGGCCCTGTCCCTGCAGGTGCTCGGCGTAGGTGCGCCGTCCGCGGGTGCCGCCCGAGGGCAGGGCCGCGCCGTCCCGGAACGCGCTGGACAGCCGGCCGGGGACCGGGGTGGCGACCACCCGCGCGTTGGGCTCGCGCGCCGCCGACCACGCGCGCGCGAGTTCCGCGGCGGTCAGCTCCTCGGGCCCGGCGTACTCGACGACGTCCCCCGCGGGTGGGCCGGCGGCCACCTCGGCGGTGCGGGCGGCCGCCTCGCCGACGTCGACCGGCTGCGCCCGCCAGCCCATGGGCACCGGGAGCACCGGCCCGCGGCGGGCAGTGCTCAGCAGCTCGTCGACGAAGTCGTGGAACTGGGTGATCCGCAGCAGGGTCACCGGCAGCCCCGAGGCCAGCAGCACCTGCTCGGCGGCGAACTTGGCGTGGTAGTAGCCGAAGGGGATGCGGTCGACCCCGACGATCGAGACGTACACCAGGTGCCGCAGCCGGTCCCGGTCGACCGCCTGCACCAGCCGGCGGGTGCCGGCGACGTCGGTCTGCCAGTAGTCCCCGCGCGGGTCGCTGGCGGCGTGCACCACGACCTCGGCGCCCGCCAGCGCCGGTGCCAGGTCGCGGCCGGTGGCCAGGTCCCCCCGCACGCCGCCGGGACCGGTGCCCCGCCGAGACATCAGCCGCACCCGCGACGCCGTCCCCTGCAGGTGCTCGGCCACGCGTGGGCCCAGCCGGCCCGTTCCCCCGGTGATGACGACGTCCATGTCCCCAGTCTGGCCGGACGGGTCCGTCCTCGGCGCGCCCTCCCGGCGTCATCTCACATGCGAGATAGCGTCGCGCCCGTGACGGCCCTCGACACCCTCCCGCCCGACACCACGATGCGGCGGGTGGGACTGCTGGTCCGCGACGCGCGCCGCCACCGCGGGCTCACCCAGCTCGAGCTCGCCGACCGGCTGGGCACGAGCCAGAGCGCCGTCGCCCGCATCGAGCAGGGCGGCCAGAACCTCACCCTCGAGCTGCTGGGCCGGCTGTCCGAGGCCCTGGGCAGCGAGCTGATCAGCGTCGGGCCGGCCGGCCCGGCCCACCTGCGGGTCACCGGCGGCACCCCGCTGCACGGTGGTGTCACCGTGAAGTCGTCGAAGAACGCCGCCGTGGCACTGCTGTGCGCCGCGCTGCTCAACCGCGGCCGGACGACGCTGCGCAACGTCGCCCGGATCGTGGAGGTCGAGCGGATCCTCGACGTGCTGCGGTCCATCGGCGTGGCCGCCACCTGGGACGACGCCGGCCGCGACCTGACCCTCGTCGTCCCGGCGGAGCTCGACCTCGCCGGCATCGACGCCGACGCCGCGCGCCGGACCCGCAGCATCATCATGTTCCTGGGCCCGCTGCTGCACCGCGCGCCCACCTTCGACCTGCCCTACGCCGGCGGCTGCGACCTGGGCACCCGCACCGTGGAGCCGCACATGATCGCGCTGCGGCCCTTCGGCCTGGCGATCGAGGCGAGGGCCGGCGAGTACCACGCCACCGTCACCGCGCCGACCGCGGTCGACCGCACCATCGTGCTGACCGAGCGCGGCGACACCGTCACCGAGAACGCGCTGCTGGCCGCGGCCCGGTCCGGCGGGACGACGACCATCCGCAACGCCAGCTCGAACTACATGGTCCACGACCTGGTGCTGTACCTGCAGCTGCTCGGGGTGCGCATCGAGGGCCTGGGCACCACCACCCTCGTCGTGCACGGACGGGCGGTGCTCGACGCAGACGTGGACTACACGATCAGCGAGGACCCGGTCGAGGCGATGAGCCTGCTGACCGCCGGCATCGTCACCGGCTCGGAGCTGACCGTCCGCCGCGCCCCGATCGAGTTCCTCGAGATCGAGCTGGCCGTCCTGGCCGAGATGGGCCTGCGCTACTCGCTGTCCCCGGAGTACCGCGCCGACAACGGGCACACCCGGCTGGCGGACGTGACCATCTCCCCGTCCCAGCTCAAGGCCCCGATCGACAAGATCCACCCGATGCCGTTCCCCGGCCTGAACATCGACAACCTGCCGTTCTTCGCGGTCATCGCGGCCGCGGCGTCCGGGTCGACGCTCATCCACGACTGGGTCTACGACAACCGGGCCATCCACCTGTCCGACCTGACCCGGCTGGGTGCCGACGTCCGGCTGCTCGACCCGCACCGGGTGCTCGTCACCGGCCCGACCCGCTGGTCCAGCGCCGAGGTGGTCTGCCCGCCCGCCCTGCGGCCGGCCGTCTGCATCCTGCTGGCGATGCTGGCGGCCAAGGGGACGTCGGTGCTGCGCAACGTCGACATCATCGCCCGCGGCTACGAACAGCTCTACGAGCGGCTGGTCGAGATGGGCGCCTCGATCGAGGTGTTCCGGGATTAACGCTCCTGGTCGGTGGGGCGGACCAGCACCTCGTTGACCGCCACGTGCGGGGGCTGCGTCACCACGTAGACGATCGCGCGGGCGACGTCCTCGGCCTGCAGCGTGCGCATGCCCTGGGCCATCTGGCGGGAGGCCTCCCGCGCCTCGGGCTGGGTGATGTGGCTGGACAGTTCGGTCGCCACCGCGCCGGGCTCGACCAGGGAGATCCGGACGCCGCGGGCGGTCACCTCCTGGCGCAGTGACTCGCTGAAGGCGTTGACCGCCCACTTGCTGGCGTTGTAGACCCCGGCGCCCTTGCGTGCGGTCCGCCCGGCGACGCTGGAGATGTTCACGACGTCGCCGGAGCCCTGCTCGACCATGCCGTCGATGGCCGCGTGCGTCATGTACATCAGGCCCAGCACGTTGGTCGACACCATCCGCCGCCAGTCCTCGGGGTCGGCGCCGACGATCGTGCCCAGCAGCATCACGCCGGCGTTGTTCACCAGGACGTCGAGACCGCCGAGCTCGCTGCGGGTCCGGTCGACCGCGTCCGCGCAGGCCCGCTCGTCGGTGACGTCGAGCGGCAGGGTCAGCACCCGGGCGCCGCTGGCGGAGAGCCGGGAGGCGAGCGCGTCGAGCCGGTCCACCCGCCGGGCACCGATCGCGACGGCGGCCCCGGCCTGCGCCAGTGCCAGCGCCGTGGCCTCGCCGATGCCCGAGGACGCCCCCGTCACCAGGGCGACCTCGCCGTCGAGCGGTCGGGCGACCTCGGTCATGCGGATCCTCCTCGCGGGCCCCCGGGCGCGGCCTCCGCCCCAGCCTCGCCGATGCCGGCGCGACCGGCGCGCCGGGAGCTCAGCGCAACGTGACGCCGAAGCCGCGGACGGCCAGCCGCAGCAGCACCGGCCCCGGGCGCAGCAGGTCGCCCACCCGGGCCGCGGCCGCCGCCTCCAGCTCGGCCAGGCGGCGGGCGTAGGCGTCGGGACCCCGGCGCCGGGCGGCGTCCAGTTCCCGGGCGTTGGCCCACACCTTCCGCCGGGACTCGCGCAGGAACACCTGGCTGGCCGTCCGGTTGGCCGGCGACAGCAGGCGGTCCAGCCGCGTCCGCCGCCCGCCGGCCCGGTGCAGCTCGGCGTCCTCGGCGGCGACGCGGGAGGCCAGCACCCGGTCGATCCGCTCGTGGTCGCGCCGCCGCAGCGACGCCACGTCCGGGTCGTCGAAGCCGGCCGGCGGGATGACCCGCACCAGGGACTGCGGCAGGTCGAAGTTGATGTGGGCGTTCATGCCGAGCAGCACGTGGGCCTCGGGCGGCAGGTCCGGCCGCGCCCCGAAGGCCTGCCGCCACGGCCGGGGTGGCGCGGCCGGGTCACGGCGGTGGGCGGCCAGGGCGTCGAGGTACAGGCCGGCGAAGTCGACGTCCCACGCGCTCACCCAGGCGGCGTCCTCGAACTCGCCGGCGTCGATGGCGACGCCCACCGCCTGCGTGGTGCGCAGATAGGTGGCGAGGAAGAACCGGGCGGGGTCGCGGTCGGCCTCCAGCGGTGCCAGGAGCGCGGCCATGCGCGCCACCAGGGCGTCCACGGCAGCCGTCACACCGCCGATCCTGCCGACACCGGCCGGGGACCGGACGACCGGGCTCAGGCGAGCGCGTCCAGGCCCTCGTCCGGGGGCAGGGCGAGGGCGGCGTCCACCGGCGGGCGGTGCGGCTGGTCCAGGCCCCGCATGCGCGCCGCGTGCAGCGCGAGGAGCAGGTTCAGCCGCAGGGTCGGGTCGGTGGTGAACGGCCCGAGCAGCCGCTCCAGCTTGCCGATCCGGTAGCGCATCGTGTTGTAGTGGAAGTGCAGCCGGCGCGCGGACTCCGCGACGTTCAGGTTGGTCTCCAGCAGCACCCGCAGCGTCTCCCGCAGGTCGGCGGAGTCCGCGTCGGAGGCATCGGCCAGCGACCCCAGGACCTCGTCGACGTAGTTGCGCAACTCGGTGCTGTCGGGGATGAGCGACAGCAGCCGGAACACGCCCAGCTGGTCGAAGTGGGTGACCGCCTGCGTCCCGTGGATCTCCTGGCCGACGCCGAGGGCCCGCTGCGCCTGCTGGTGTGCCTCGCCCAGCGCCGAGAGCGAGCCGGCCGGGCGGCCGATGCCCGTGCCGAGCACCCGGCCGACCCGGCGCACGCGCGCGTTGACCCGCGAGGTCACCGCCGACACCAGCGAGCTGATCTCCTCCGGCGTACGGCCGTCGAGCGGCAGCACGGTGACGATCTCCGTGGACAGCCCCGCCACGGCCGCGCCCGACACCTCCGACTCCAGCGCGGCCCGCCAGCCGTCGGCCAGCCGGTCGAGGACGTCCAGGGCCCGGGTGGGGTCGGCGTGGGCGTCGGCCGCCGTCTCGGTGGCGGTGACCAGGACGACGACGGGCCCGTCCAGGCGCCAGCCGAACGACCGGGTCTGGGCCAGCGCCCGCTCGGTGTGCCGCAACGCCCCCGCGACCAGCCGGCGGACCAGGTCGCCCTGGAAGCGCAGCTCCACCGAGTGCACGGCCTGCTGGCGGATGACCGAGAGCGCGGAGACGACCGCGGCGCGCTCGAGCACACCCCCGGCACCGACCATCATCGGGCCGCTGCGGTGGACGGCGACCAGCCAGCCCTGGCGCTGGTCACCGGCCATGATCGGCGCGACCGCGTACTCCCCGACCCCGCCGGGCAGCTCGTGGTGGCCCGGGACGAGCAGGATGCCGTCGGCCGGCGAGAGGTCGGCGTCGGCGAGCACGTCGGCTGGGGTGACCACCGTCTGGTCGGCACGGACGCCGGAGAGCCGGCGGGAGGGCGCCATCAGGGCCATCTCGTCCTCGGCCTCGGCGTCGAGGAGCCACAGCCAGTCGCTGATCTCGGCGACGTCCTCGGGTGGTCCCGCCGAGGTGACGATCTCCCGGTCGGGCCCGAGCCCGAGGACGGCGGCACCGTCCAGGAAGACCGCGAGCTGGTCGGTCACCTCGGCCAGTCCACCGCCGCTGAGCGCGACGTCGATGAACTGGTCGTGCATGCGGAACGACAGCGCCAGGGCCTCGCTCTGCTTGGCGACGACCGCGCCGAGCACCTCGGAGACGATCTCGTCCAGCCGCACGGCGGCCGGCATCGCCAGCACCGGCAGCGCCCGGCGGTCGGCCTCGGCGAGCACCTCGTCGGGCACCGGGGCCGGACCCTCGGTGCGGCGGTAGGCCAGCGCGGCGGTGCCCATCGAGTCCAGCCGCTCGACCAGCGCGCGGCAGTTGGTGACGTCGGCCGGGGGCAGCCGGGCACCGAGGACGACGAGGACGTCGGGGCCGGCCACGGCCAGCGGATCGGCGGGGTCGTCGACCACCATGTGCCGCAGCACCCGCTCCAGCCCGCCGGCGCCGGCCACCACCTCCGTCCCCGCGAGACCGGGCAGGCGGAGTGCCTCGTCGAGGGTCAGACCCATGCGTTCCTGCCAGCTGGTGCGACCGGGACGGCGTTCGGTGACCTGTCCTCCCGCTGTGGAGAAGTACCCACGCATGGAGACTGCTCTGTCACCCTGGGTGGTCAAAGTGAGGGAGGTCTCACCCTGGGTCACGGCGTCCACCTTCCGAGTTGCCGTTATGGACGGCGTACCACGGCATCCTGTCAGGAGTGCCTGGACCAACGTCCCCATTCTTGGCGACTTCCGCCATACGAGGGCATGCGACGCGCCGCTTAGGTTCGAAGCCCGGTTCCACTCCGCCCGCAGGATGGTAGGCCGGTCACCGCGCCCCCGGTGCCGCCGCACTCCTCTGGCGAGCGGGACGGCCCCGGGCGGGGGGTCTCGAGCCGACGGTGCCTCCCGAAGCTCTCAGGTGAAGAGGCCGCCATGCGCACGATCCACGAGACCGCCGGCCCAGGGGGCTCCCGCCCCGAGGCCCCATCCTCCCCGCGCGGGCGCGCCGCTCGCGCCGGGGTCCCCACGATCCCCCTGCCGCGCGAGTCCGCCCAGGCCACCGCTCGCACCACGCCGCCCGCCCGCGCCGCCACCGCGGTGCCCGCCTCGGCGAGCACGGGCGTCGCCGAGCTGCTGCGTGGGCCGGTCCGCCCGGCCCGCGTGCTGCTCAGCGTCCCGGCCGCCGTCTACCTGCACGTGCCGGGCGAGCGCGGCGGCGACGTGGTCGGGGTGCTGACCAGCGACGCCGCCCGGCTGCCGCTGGGCTGCGTCCTCTTCCGGCCCAGCAACGGCCGCCCGCTCGTGGCCCTCCCCAGCGACGCACCGGCCGAGGTGGGGGGCGGGCGGATCGTCGTCGGCGACCTCGCCGTCAGCGCCGCGGCGTGGTGGGACCCGCACCCGCGGCTGCCCAGTCCCCGCCCGGCGCTGCTGCCCGAGGGTGTCCGCCAGCTGCGCAACGCCCTGTACGGCGAGGGCGTGCCGCACAGCGCCTTCACCCTCCCCGGCCTGCCGGCCGGCCCGGGCGGTCCACTGGCCGCGCTGCGCGGCGCCGTCCGCCGGGCCGACCTCGACGCCGCCCTCCGCACCGCCGTCCGGCTCGTGGGCCTCGGCCCCGGGCTGACGCCGGCCGGGGACGACGTGATGGCCGGGACGATGGCCGGCCTGGTCCTGCTGGGTCACCCGGCCGCCGACCGGTTCTCCGCCGGGGTCTACGCGCTGGCCGCCGGCCGCACGACGGAGCTCTCGCGGGCGCTGCTGCGACACGCGGCGGCCGGGCGGGTCAGCGGCGAGTACGCCGCGGTGCTGCAGGGCCTGGTCGGCGAGCGGCCGCTGGGTCCGGCGATCGCCGGTCTGCTGGCCACCGGCTCGACCAGCGGGCGCGCCCTGGCACTGGGGCTGTGCACCGCGATCGACCTCGTCGACCGGACCACCCGCCCGCGCTGAGATGCCGGCCAGTGAGGTCGGCCGCCGTGCCGGGCCCCGTCGCGAGGTGCGAGCGGCGGGGGGCACGGCGGCCCTCTCTCACAGCCGGCAGGCGTGGATGCTCGTGACGAGGATGGCGCGGGCGCCGAGCTCCCAGAGCTCGTCCATGACCCGGTTGGTGTCGGTCTGGGCGACCATCGCCCGCACCGCCGACCAGCCCTGGGTCTGCAGCGGGCTCACCGTGGGGCCCTCCAGGCCCGGGGTGAGCGCCGTGGCCTGCGCCAGCAGCTCGTTGGGGCAGTCGTAGTCCAGCAGCACGTACTGCCGGGCCACGAGCACCCCGCGCAGCCGGCGGCGGAGCTGGGCCACGGCCGGGATCTCCTCCGCGCCCTCGCGGCGGACCAGGATCGCCTCGCTGCTGAGCACCGGCTCGCCGATGATGTGCAGCCCGGCCGCGCGCAGCGTCGTCCCGGTCTCGACCACGTCGCAGACGGCGTCGGCGACACCGAGCCGGCAGGCGGTCTCGACCGCGCCGTCGAGCTTGACCACCCCGGCGACGATGCCCTTCTCCTCCAGGTAGCGCCGCAGCAGGACCGGGTAGGCGGTGGCGATCCGCTTGCCGGCGAGCTGGTCGACCTGCTCGATGCCGGACTCGAGCGGGGTCGCGAACCGGAACGACGACCGGCCGAACCCCAGCGGCATGACCTCCACGGCAGCCGCGCCCTCGCCGTCGGCCGGAGCGGTCTCGAGCAGCATGTCGCGGCCGGTGATGCCGACGTCGAGCGTGCCGGCAGCGACGTAGACGGCGATGTCCCGTGGCCTCAGGTAGAAGAACTCCGTGTCGCTGTCGGGGTCGTAGACGGCGAGGTCCTTGGTGCTGCGGCGCTGGCGGTAGCCGCTCTCGGCGAGCATCTCCGCCGCGGGCTCGCTCAGGACGCCCTTGTTGGGCACGGCGATGCGCAGCACTGTCTCGTCTCCTTCGGTGAGCGGATGGAACGGCCCTCGCGCAGGGCCCCGCGGCGCGCGGAGCGTGCCGTGGGGGGCGCGAGGGTCCTCTTTCAGAGGTGGGCGTACACGTCGTCGAGGGAGAGCCCGCGGGCGAGCATGAGGACCTGGACGCGGTAGAGCAGCTGGCTGATCTCCTCCGCCGTCCGCTCCTCCCCCTCGTGCTCGGCGGCCATCCAGGACTCCGCGGCCTCCTCGACCACCTTCTTGCCGGCCGCGTGCACGCCGTCGGCGACGGCAGCGACGGTGCCGGACGCGGGGTCGCCGGCGGCCACCTTCGCGGAGAGCTCGGCGAAGAGCTGGTCGAAGGACTTCACGCCCGCCCCCCGCCGGCGGCCGGGGTCACCGAGAAGCCGGTGGCCCGCTGCGGACCCCGCAGGTCACGCAGCGTCAGTGCCGTGGCCAGCGCCGCCACCGCCGCCTCCCAGCCCTTGTCCTCCGCCGACCCGGGCAGTCCGGCGCGGTCGCGCGCCTGCTGCTCGGTGTCGCAGGTCAGGACGCCGTTGCCGACCGGGCGGCCCGCGTCGAGGGCCACCCGGGTGAGGCCGGCGGTGACGGCGTCGCAGACGTACTCGAAGTGCGGCGTCCCACCCCGGACGACGACACCGAGGGCGACGACGGCGTCGTGCCGCTCCGTGAGCGCCTGCGCCACGACCGGGAGCTCCACCGCGCCGGGCACCCGGACCACGGTCGGCTCGGCGATCCCGCAGGCGCGCGCGGCGGCGACCGCCCGCTCCAGCAGCGCGCCGGTGAGCTCCGCGTGCCAGGTGGTGGCGACGATGCCGAGGGTCAGGCCCGCCGCGTCGACCGGCTGCGCCTCGGGGGCGCCGTCCCTGCTCACAGCGGCTGCTCCTGCTGGTGGAGGGGCACGTCGGTGCCCGGCACGGTGGGGACGTCGGCGGGACCGGCCTCGGTCTCGGGCTCGATGATGTCGAGCAGGTGGCCCATCCGGTCGCGCTTGGTGCGCAGGTAGGCGAGGTTCTCCGCCGTCACGTGGCTGGGCAGCGGCACCCGGCCGCTGATCTTGAGGCCGTACCCCTCCAGCCCGGCCCGCTTGGCCGGGTTGTTGGTGAGCAGCCGCATGGTGTGCACGCCCAGGTCGACCAGGATCTGCGCGCCGGTGCCGTAGTCACGGGCGTCGGCGGGCAGACCGAGGTCGAGGTTGGCGTCGACAGTGTCCACGCCGGCGTCCTGGAGTTGGTAGGCCTGCAGCTTGTGCAGCAGGCCGATCCCCCGGCCCTCGTGGCCCCGGATGTAGAGGACGACGCCGCGGCCCTCCAGCGCGACCGCGGTCAGCGCCGCCTGCAGCTGGGGACCGCAGTCACAGCGCAGCGACCCGAACACGTCGCCGGTGAGGCACTCGGAGTGCACCCGCACCAGGACGTCCTCGCCGTCGCCGATGTCGCCGTAGACGAAGGCGACGTGCTCCCGGTCGTCGTAGGAGCTGCGGTAGCCGACGGCGGTGAAGGTGCCCGGCTCCAGCGGCACGGTCGCCTCGGCGACCCGCTCGACCAGCTTGTCGAAGCGCTTGCGGTAGGCGATGAGGTCGGCGATGGAGACCAGGCACAGGTCGTGCTCGTCGGCGAACACCCGCAGCTCGTCGCCGCGGGCCATGCCGGTGGGGTCCTTCTCGCTCACCAGCTCGCACAGCGTCCCCGAGGGCCGCAGGCCGGCGAGGATCGCGAGGTCGACGGCGGCCTCGGTGTGCCCGGGCCGGCGCAGGACGCCGCCGTCCTTGGCCCGCAGCGGGACGATGTGCCCGGGCCGCGCCAGGTCGGCCGAGGTGGTCTCGGCGTCGGCGAGCAGCCGGATGGTGTGCGCCCGGTCCGAGGCGGAGATGCCGGTGGTCACGCCCTCGCGGGCGTCGACGGTGACGGTGTAGGCGGTGCCGCGGCGGTCCTGGTTGACCCGGAACATCGGCGGCAGGTCCAGCCGGTCGGCGTCGGCCTCGGTGACCGAGACGCAGATGTAGCCCGACGTGTAGCGGACCATGAACGCCACCAGCTCCGGCGTGGCCAGCTCGCTGGCGAAGATCAGGTCGCCCTCGTTCTCGCGGTCCTCGTCGTCGATGACGACGACCGGCCGGCCCCGCTTGACCGCGGCGATCGCGTCCTCGATGGAGTCCAGCCGTGTCGTGGGCCCACTCACCGGCGTGCTCCCATCAGGCGTTCCACGTACTTGGCGATCACGTCGACCTCCAGGTTGACCGGGCTCCCCGGAGCAACCGTCCCGAGCGTGGTCTCGCGCAGGGTGGTGGGGATGAGGCTGATCTCGAACCAGGGTCCGGGGTCGTCGACCGCGCTGACCGCGCTGACGGTCAGCGAGACGCCGTCCACCGCGATGGAGCCCTTCTCGACCACGTAGCCGGCCAGCTCGCGGGGCAGCGCGACCCGGACGACCTCCCAGTGCTCGCTGGGCGTCCGGGTGAGCACGGAGCCGAGGCCGTCGACGTGCCCCTGCACGAGGTGGCCGCCCAGGCGGCCGTGCGGGGTGACCGCGCGCTCGAGGTTGACCGGGTCGCCGTCGGACAGGCCGCCCAGGCTGCTGCGGCGCAGCGTCTCGGCCATGACGTCGGTGCTCCAGACGTCGTCGTCGACGCCGGTGACGGTGAGGCAGACGCCGTTGACGGCGATCGAGTCGCCGAGGGCCACGCCCTCGAGCGCCTTCCGTGCCCGGATGCGCAGCCGGGCGGCGTCCTGCTGGTCCTCCCGGACGAGCAGGGTGCCCATCTCCTCGACGATCCCGGTGAACACCCTCAGCTCCTCCCGTGCGCGGTCCGACCGGCACCAGTGTGCCGGTTCGGTCGCAGCCGGATCGCCACGTCCCCGCCCAGCCGGGTGACGTCGACCACCGTCAGCGTCAGCGCGTCCACGATCGCGCTGATTCCCAGGTCGCCCACGAGGGGGGCGCCGGAGCCCAGGAGCTTCGGCGCCAGGTGCACGACCGCCTCGTCGACGAGACCGTCGCGGAGGAAGGCCGCGGCCAGCGTGGGGCCGCCCTCGAGCAGCACCCGCCGCACGTCCCGCTCCCACAGCTGCGCCAGCAGTTCCCGCGGCCCCGGCGCGGCGCTGACGAGCGTCGGGGCGGCGGCATCGAGGACCCGGGCGGTGGCCGGCAGCCGGCCGCGCCGGTCGAGCACCACCCGCAGCGGCTGCCGGTCGGCGTCGGTGCCGTCGGGCCCGCGGACGGTCAGCTGGGGATCGTCGGCCAGCGCGGTGCCCGAGCCGACGAGGACCGCGTCGCAGGTGGCGCGCAGCCGGTGGACGGCGGCGCGGGCCTCCGCGCCGGTGACCCAGCGGCTGCTCCCGTCGGCGGCGGCGACCCGGCCGTCCAGGGTGCCGGCCACCTTCCACACGACGTGCGGGCGCCGGTGGCGGACGCCGGTGAGCCAGGCGGCCAGCGCA
This sequence comes from Geodermatophilus sabuli, assembly GCF_010686765.1. Lineage (GTDB taxonomy): Bacteria > Actinomycetota > Actinomycetes > Mycobacteriales > Geodermatophilaceae > Geodermatophilus > Geodermatophilus sabuli_A. The sequence goes on from NZ_JAAGWF010000010.1 coordinate 82,829, forward strand.
CCGTCCTCGGCCTCGGCCTGCTCGACACCGAGTTCGACGTCGACGCCCGCGGCGCGCAGCCGCTCCGCGCCGCCGACGGCCAGCTCCGTCGGCTCCGGCACGGCCACGACGACCCGGGCGATGCCGGCGGCCAGCAGCGCGTCGGCGCAGGGACCGGTCCGGCCGGTGTGCGCGCACGGCTCGAGGGTGACCACGGCGGTGCCACCCCGGGCCCGCTCGCCCGCCTGCGCCAGCGCGACGACCTCGGCGTGCGGCCCGCCGGGCGGCGCGGTGGCGCCCTCACCGGCCGGGGTCCCGTCGGCGGCCAGCACCACGGCCCCGACCGGCGGGTTGGGACTGGTCGTGCCCAGCACGCCGGCACCGAGGTCCCGCGCCCGCGCCATGGCGCGCCGCTCGGCGTCGGGGACGCTCACCCCTGCCCGGCCGCGCTGGCCTGCGCGCGCAGGCCCGCGATGGCCGCGGCGGGGTCGTCCGCGCCGTAGACGGCGGAGCCGGCCACGAACACGTCGGCACCGGCCGCGGCGGCCTGCTCGATGGTGTCGGCGTTGATGCCACCGTCGACCTCGACGAACAGCCGCAGGTGCCCGGTCTCGACCAGCTCGCGGGCCCGGCGCACCTTGGGCAGCACCTCGGCCATGAACTCCTGCCCGCCGAAACCGGGCTCCACGGTCATGACCAGCAGGGTGTCGAAGTCGCGCAGGACGTCGAGGTGGGTCTCCAGCGGGGTGCCGGGCTTGAGCGCCAGGCCGGCGAGCGACCCGGCGGCCCGCAGGTCCCGGGCGACCGCCCGGGGGTCGGTGCAGGCCTCGGCGTGCACGGTGACGTTGCGGGCGCCGGCCTCGGCGTAGCCCGGCGCCCAGCGCTCGGGGGCCTCGATCATCAGGTGGCAGTCCAGCGGCACGGGGCTGACCGCCTGCAGGGCCCGCACCACCGGCAGGCCGAGGGTCAGGTTCGGCACGAAGTGCGCGTCCATGACGTCGACGTGCAGCCAGTCCGCGTCGGCGACCCGCTGCGCCTCCTCGGCCAGCCGGGCGAAGTCCGCCGACAGCAGGCTGGGCGCGATCAGGGGGGTGCGGGACACGTCTGGCGAGTCTAGGCGGGCACCCGGGCCTCCCCCCGCACGGGCGCCGCCGGACCTAGCCTGCGGGGATGGAACTCGCCGACGGGATCGCCGTCCGGGTCGCCGCCCTCTGCCTGGACGCGCGCGGCCGGCTCAGCGACCGGCTGATCTGCGGGCACGCCGTCCGCGGCGGACTGCTGCTGGACCTGGTGCTGGCCGGACGGGTCGAGTCCGCGGCCGACAGCATCCTCGTCGACCCGACGCCCACCGGCTTCCCGCCGGCCGACCGGCTGCTGGCCGCCGTCGGCGCCGAGCCCGAGCGATCGCTCGACGGCTGGCTGGACGAGCGCCGGCTGGGGCTGCGGGACGTCGCGGCGGCCGCCGTCGCCGCGGGGCGGTGGGAGGTCACCCGGCCGCTGCTGCGCCCGCGGTACACCGACCGCGCCCCCGAGCGCACCGTCGCCGACCGGCAGCGGGCGGCGACCGCGGAGCCCGCCGGGTGGACGCCGGCCGACGCCTGCGTCACCGCCCTCGCCACCACCGCCGGTCTGCGCGGCACCGACGTGTACGTGCCGGCGGCCGTGCTCGCCGCGACCGGCCCGGCCGAGGAGATCGCCACGGCGGTCGTGGACCACCTCCGGCGGACGGCGGACCGGTACACGGTGGAGGCGTCCGGCCTCGGCCCGTTCTGACCGCGCTCAGCCCCGGCCGGCGCGGGAACGCCGGAACCACACGGCGGCGGCGGTCGCGGCGAGCACCAGGACGCCGATCCCGGCCAGCCATCCCCCGCTGACCCCGCCGTCGTCGGACGCGGCCGCGGTGGGGGTGGTGGCCGGTGCGGCGTCGGTCGTGGGGGCCGGCGCCTCCGGCGTCGGCGACGGCACGGCCGGCGCGGTGGTGGCCGGAGCCGGCGCACCCGGCGCGACGCTGATCACCGGGGCCGGCTGCTCGGGTTCGGGTCCCCCGGGAGCGGGGCGCTCGATCCAGGCGTCCTCGCTGCCGTCGGCGTAGCGCTGGATGCTCGGGAAGGCCAGCTCCGTCACCGCGAACGGCAGCTGCGCGACGGTGACCGCGTACTCGAGGTCCGCCCCCACCGGCAGTGCGGGTCCACCGACGTCGTAGCCGTCGGCGGTGGGGGTGAGCGTCCAGCCGGCCGGTCCGGAGGTGAGCGTGACGTCGGCCGGGGCGATGCCCTCGGGCAGCTGGGTGCGCATCCCGGCGATGCCGGACGAGGACGACTCGGCCGCCGCCGAGAAGGTCACGGTCAGCGGGCCGGTGCCGGCCACCGCACCCGGCGCGCTGACCTCGACGTGCGCGGCTGCCGTCCCCGCGCCGGCGCCGACCAGGACGGCGGCCAGCAGACCGGTGGCGAGGGATCGGCGGACGGCCACGCGCAGGGTGCTCACGCCGCTGTAGTCGCTCGGGACCCCGCCGGAGTTCCACGGCCCCCCGCCGGGCCGGTGCATGACGCGTCAGGTACTACGACCGACGTCGTATGGAGCCGCTCGCACCCTCGCCGCAGGCTCGTCCGTGCCGACGGAACCCGATCGTCCGGCATCCGCACGGACGCGGATCCTGCCCAGAGGAGGGCACTCCCATGACCACCACCTCCGCCGGTCCCTCGACCGCCGCCGTCGGCACCAGACCGCTGGCACCGGCCGTCTACCGCGGTGGCTCCCCGCCGCCGGTCCGGACCTTGTGGGACGTCGTGGAGGCCACCGCGCTGCGCCATCCGGGGGCGCCGGCCGTCGACGACGGCTGCTCGGTCCTCACCTACGCGGACCTGCTCCGCGAGGTGCGGACGCGTGGCGACCGGCTCGCCGCCGCGGGGGTGGGCCGCGGCGACCGGGTCGGCATCCGGATCCCGTCGGGGACCGCGGACCTGTACGTGTCCGTCCTCGCCGTCCTCGCCGTCGGCGCCGCCTACGTGCCGGTGGACGCCGACGACCCGGACGACCGGGTCGACCTCGTCCTCGGCGAGGCGGAGGCCTGCGCGGTCGTGGGTCCCGGCGGCGAGGTCGTCCCCCGCGCCGGGCGCCGGGCCGGGCGCGGCGCCGGACGGCCCGGGCCGGACGACGACGCGTGGGTGATCTTCACGTCCGGCAGCACCGGGACGCCGAAGGGCGTGGCCGTGTCGCACCGCAGCGCCGCCGCCTTCGTGGACGCCGAGGCGCGGCTCTTCCTGCGCGCCGATCCCCTGGGCCCCGGGGACCGCGTGCTGGCCGGCCTGTCGGTCGCCTTCGACGCCTCGTGCGAGGAGATGTGGCTGGCCTGGCGGTCGGGCGCCTGCCTCGTCCCGGCGCCCCGGGCGCTGGTGAAGGCGGGCCCGGAGCTGTGCGGGTGGCTGGCGCAGCGGGGGGTCACCGTGGTGTCGACGGTGCCGACGCTGGCGTCGATGTGGCCGGTGGCCGCACTCCGCGGGATCCGCCTGCTCATCCTGGGCGGGGAGGCGTGCACCAGCGAGCTGGCCGACCGGCTCACCGCGGCCTGCGCGGAGGTGTGGAACACCTACGGGCCCACCGAGACGACCGTGGTGGCCTCGGCCGCGCGCCTGTCCCCGGACGAGCCGGTCCGCATCGGCCTCCCGCTCACCGGCTGGGACCTCGCCGTGGTCGACCCCGCCGACGGGCGACCGGTGACGTGGGGCGGCACCGGCGAGCTGGTGATCGGCGGTGCCGGAGTGGCCCGGTACCTCGACGCCGGGAAGGACGCCGCCGCCTTCGGCCCGCTGCCCGCGCTCGGCTGGGCGCGCGCCTACCGCAGCGGTGACCTGGTGCGCGCCGATCCGGCCGGGCTGCACTACGTCGGCCGCGCCGACGGCCAGGTGAAGATCCGCGGGTACCGGATCGAGCTCGGGGAGATCGAGTCGGTGCTCGCACGGGTGCCCGGGATCGCCCAGGCGGTGGTGGCCACGCACGAGCCGCAGCCGGGTCTGGTCGAGCTGGTGGGGTACTACACCGTCGCGGCCGGCGGCGTCGTCCCCGACCCGCGGGCCCTCCGGGACCAGCTGCGCGCCCTGCTCCCGGCGCACATGGTGCCGACGCACCTCCAGGTGCTGGCCGAGATACCGACCACGCGCAGCGGCAAGGTGGACCGCTCGCAGCTCCCGCCGCCGACCGGCCGGCTCGCGCGCGGCCAGCTGCCCGACGCGGAGCAGCCGGCGTCCCCCCTGGAGCGGGCGCTGGCCGGGGTGGTCGCCGACGTGCTCGGGGTCGACCGGGTGCCCGTGGACGCCCACCTGTTCGACGAGCTGGGCGCCAGCTCGCTCGCCGTCGCCCACCTCTGCGCACGGGCCCGGGACACCGGCGGGCTGCCCCCGGTCTCGACGCGGGAGGTCTACCTGCACCCGACGGTCCGGGAGCTGGCCGGGGCGCTCGCCATCGCTGCGGCGACCGCACCCGCTCCGCCGTCCGAGCCGCAGCCGGCGCCGCCGGCCGCCGTGGGCACCGCGCGCTACCTGCTCTGCGGGGTGCTGCAGCTGCTGGCGCTGCTCGGCCAGGTGTTCCTGATGGCGATCCTGGTCGACGCCCTCCTCCCCCGGCTCGCCGCCGACGCCGGCCTGCTCGGGACCTACCTCCGCTCGGTCGCCGTCGGGGCCGTGGTGTTCCTGGTGCTGTGCCTCGTCCCGATCGCCGCCAAGTGGCTGCTCGTGGGGCGCTGGCGGGCGCGGGAGATCCCGCTGTGGACCGTCGGCTACGTGCGCTTCTGGCTGGTCAAGACGCTGCAGCGGACCAGCCCCCTGACCCTGTTCCGGGGGTCGCCGCTGTACGTGCTCCACCTGCGCGCGCTGGGCGCCCGGATCGGCCCGCGGGTCGTCGTCCTCTCCTCCGCCGTCCCGGTGTGCACCGACCTGCTGACCATCGGCGCGGACACCGTCATCCGGCGGGACGTCGCGTTCTCCGGTTACACCGCCGTCGCCGGCCGGATCCGGACCGGGCCGGTCACCATCGGCCGCGGCGCCTTCGTCGGTCAGCGCAGCGTGCTCGCCCCCGGGTCGGCGCTCGGTGACGGCGCGCAGCTGGGGCACAGCTCCTGCCTGTACGGAGACCAGTGCGTGCCCGCCGGCGAGTCGTGGCACGGCTCCCCGGCCCAGCCGACGGACGTCGACCACCGGCGGATCGGACCGGCTCCGTGCAGCGCGCGGCGCCGGGCCGCCTTCGCCGCCGGTCAGCTCGCGGTCCTGCTGCTGGTGACCGTGCCCGCCGGCCTGGCCCTCGCCGGTGTGCTGCTGCGCGAGTTCCCCCTGCTGGCGGAGCTCGCCGACGGCGCCACGAGCCTCGGGACCGGCGACTTCTACCGGAACGCCGTCGTGCTGGCCACGGTGCTCTACCTCGGGGCGCTGCTCACCGGCCTGGCCGTGGTCACCACGGTCCCGCGGGTGCTGAGCCTGCTCGTCCCGCCGGGGCGGACCCACCGCCTCTACGGGCTGCGTCACTGGGCCCACCGGGCGGTCGAGCGGCTGACCAACGTGCCGGTCTACCTGCAGCTCACCGGGGACAGCTCCTACGTCGTCCACTACCTGCGCGCGCTGGGCTACCGGCTGGGTGAGGTCGAGCAGACCGGGTCCAACTTCGGTTCGGCACTGCACCACGAGACGCCGTACCCGATCACCGTCGGGCGGGGCACGCAGGTCTCCGACGGGGTCGCCTTCGCCGACGCCGAGTACTCGAGCACGTCGTTCCGTGTCGTGCCGGTGCAGGTCGGCGCCCGCAGCTTCTTCGGCAACTCGATCGCCTACCCCGCGGGGGCACGGGTCGGGGACAACTGCCTGGTCGCCTCCAAGGCGATGATCCCGCTGGACGGGCCGGTGCGGCAGGACGTGGGCCTGCTCGGCTCGCCCTGCTTCGAGATCCCCCGGACGGTCGAGCGGGACACCAGCCTGGACCGGTTCCGGGTGGGCGAGGCGTTCCGCCGCGGCCTGGCGGCCAAGAACCGGCACAACCTCGCCACCATCGGCCTGTTCCTGCTCGTGCGGTGGGGCCACTCCGTGGGCCTGACCGTGCTCGGCCTCGCGGCCTGGGACCTGCACGCCGACCTCGGCGTGCTGGCCATCGTCGGCCTGGTGGTCACGGGCGTGCTGTTCAGCGTGGCCTACGACCTGACCGTCGAGCGGCTGGTGGTGCGCCGCCCGCTGCGGCCGCGGACCTGCTCGATCTACCAGCCCTACTTCTGGTGGCACGAGCGCTACTGGAAGCTCATGGCGCCGTCGCACACCCTCCTGCTGTTCAACGGCACGCCGGCCAAGGGGCTGGTCTGGCGGCTGCTCGGTGCCCGCGTGGGGCGGCGGCTCTACGACGACGGCTGCGGCATCGCCGAGCGCTCCCTGGTGACCATCGGCGACGACTGCGTGCTCAACGCCGGCACGATCGTCCAGTGCCACTCCATGGAGGACGGCACCTTCCGCTCCGACGCGGTCCACATCGGCTCGGACTGCACGCTCGACGTCGGTGCCTACGTCCACTACGGGGTCACCATCGGCGACGGCGCCGTCCTCGCCCCCGACGCGTTCCTCATGAAGGGCTCGGCGGTGCCCGCCGGCACGCGGTGGGCCGGCAACCCGGCGGCGGAGACGCGGGTCGCGGCGAGCGCCCCCCGGAGCTGAGCCGCCGGGGGACGGCCGCGATGATCGAGCAGATCCTGCCGCCGGCAGCCGCGTCCGCCGAGGCCTGGGGCGACCTGCCGTCGGCGACCCCCGCAGCGGGCGAGGAGGCACTGCCGGGCCGGGTGACCCCGGCCCGGCGCGCCGAGTTCGCCACCGGCCGCGAGCTGGCCCGTCGCGCCCTGGCCGGGCTGGGACTGCCGCCCGCCCCGGTCCCCCGCGATCGGTCCGGCGCTCCCGTCTGGCCGTCCGGCGTGGTCGGCAGCCTGACCCACTGCCCCGGCTACCGGGCCGCCGTGGTGGCGCGGCGGCGCGAGCTGGGCACGGTCGGGGTGGACGCCGAGCCCGCGCTGCCCCTGCCCGACGGCGTGCTCCCGGTCGTCGCCCGGCCGGACGAGCGGACCGCCCTGCGCCGGCTGGCGGTCGAGTGCGCGGGGACCTGCTGGGACCGGTTGCTGTTCTGCTGCAAGGAGGCGGTCTACAAGGCGTGGTACCCGCTGACCGGCGGCTGGCTGGACTACGCCGACGTCCGGGTCGTCCTGGGCCGGCACGGCACGTTCTCCGCCACCCTGCCCGCCGGCCAGGGCCCGCTGGGGAACGGCCTGCGCGGCCGCTGGCTGGCACGCGACGGCCTGCTCGTGGTCGCCGTGGCCGGCCGGGCCGCCGCGGGTCCGGCGCCGGCCGTCAGCGGGTGCGGCGCAGCAGGGCCATGAACATGGCGTCGGTGCCGTGCCGGTGCGGCCACAGCTGCCCGTAGCGGCCCCGGGCGACGTCGGGGACCTCCGGGAACAGCGGGGCGACCGGCAGCACCTCGACGTCCTCCCGGGCGGCCGCGGCGTCGGCCACGTCCACCGTCTCGGCCGTGTGCGGGGAGCAGGTCACGTAGGCGACCACCCCGCCCGGGCGGACCGAGGTCAGGGCCCCGTCGAGCAGGGCGGTCTGCAGCTCGGCCAGCGGCGCGACGTCCTCCGGCGTCCGGCGCCAGCGCACCTCCGGCCGCCGGCGCAGGGCCCCGAGCCCGGTGCAGGGCGCGTCGAGCAGCACGCGGTCGAAGGAGCCCGCCGGCCACGGCGGCTGCCGCCCGTCGGCGACCAGCACCTCCACGTCGTCCACCCCGTCCAGCGCACGGCGCACCAGCTCGGCCCGGTGCGGTGCGCGGTCGGCCGCGGTCAGCCGGACGCCGTCCGGGCGCACGGCCGCCAGCAGGCCGGCCTTTCCCCCGGGACCGGCGCAGGTGTCCAGCCACGCGGTGTCGGAGCCCTCCAGCGGGACCCGGGTCAGCAGCAGCGCGGCCAGCTGGCTGCCCTCGTCCTGCACGGCCGCGGCACCGGACCGGACCGACGGGAGCCGGCCGGGGTCCCCACCGCGCAGCCGGACGGCGTACGGCGACCACGGCCCCGGCTCTCCGCCGGACTCCTCGGCCAGCCGGTCGCGGGCCACCCGGCGCGCGACGAGGTGGACCTCGGGCGCGGTGTCGTCGGCCAGCAGGGCGGCCTCGAGCTCCGCCTCGCCGCCGAGCGCGTCGCGCCAGGCGTCGACGATCCAGCGCGGGTGGTCGGTGGCCAGCGCCAGCCGCTCCTGCGGCCCGCCGCCCAGCCGCTCCAGCCAGGCGGCGCGGTCCCCTCCGGCGGCGACCTTGCGCAGCACCGCGTTGACCAGGCCCGAGGCGCCGGTGCCGACGATCGCGCGGGTGAGGTCCACGGTGGTCGCGACCGCCGCGTGCGCGGGCACCCGCAGGTCCAGCAGCTGGTGGGCGCCGAGCCGGAGCAGGTCCAGCACGCGCGGGTCCAGCTCGGCCAGCGGGCGGGAGACCAGCCCGGTGAGGACCGCGTCGAGGGTGCCCTGGGCGCGCAGCGTGCCGTAGGCCAGCTGGGTGGCGAACGCCGCGTCCCGCGGCTCGAGCTGCCGCTCGCGCAGCAGCTGTGGCAGCAGCAGGTTGGCGAACGCGGCGCGGGAGGAGACACCGTCGAGGACGTCGTAGGCGGTCAGCCGGGCGCCGTCCAGCCGCGGGCGGGGCGCCTTGCGGGGCGGGCGGCTCACGACCCCACCCGCTCACCGGACGCGGGGCGGGCGCCCCGGGCCCAGTCGGCGGCGGGGAGCACCCGCTTGCCGGCCGGCTGGACGTCGCCCAGCCGGACCGCGCCGCGGCCGGTGCCGACCAGCACGCCCGTCGGCCCCACCGACAGCTCGCCGGGTGCCAGGCCCAGGGACGTCGGCAGCGGCTCGACCGGGCCCAGCCGGAGCCGGTCGCCGCGCCAGGTGGTCCAGGCCCCCGGGGCCGGGGTGACACCGCGCACCCGCCGGTCCACGACGTACGCGGGGAGCTCCCAGTCGACCCGGGCGTCGGCCGGCTCGATCCGCGGGGCCAGGCTGACGCCCTCGGCCGGCTGCGGCTCGGGCACCAGCGTGCCGGCCGCGATGCCGTCGAGGGTGGCCAGCAGCAGTCGCGCGCCGCTGACCGCGAGCCGGCCGAGCAGGTCACCGGCGGTGTCCCGCGGCGCGACCGGCTCGGTGACCACGCCGTACACCGGCCCGGTGTCCAGCCCGGCCTCCAGCAGGAAGGTCGACGCGCCGGTCACCTCGTCGCCGGCCATGACGGCGTGCTGCACGGGCGCGGCGCCCCGCCAGGCGGGCAGCAGCGAGAAGTGCAGGTTCACCCAGCCGTGCCGCGGCAGGCCGAGGGCCGCCTGGGGCACCAGGGCGCCGTAGGCCACCACCGGCGCGCAGTCGACGCCGAGGTCGGCGAGCGTGCCGAGGAACTCCGGGTCGCGGGGGGCCCGCGGCTGCAGCACCGGCACGCCCGCGGCGTCGGCGCGCTCGGCGACCGGTGAGCGGCTGACCCGGCGGCCGCGGCCGGCCCGCGCGTCGGGCCGGGTGAGCACGGCGGCGACCTCGTGCCCGGAGTCCAGGAGCAGGTCCAGCGAGGGGACGGCGACCTCCGGCGTCCCGGCGAAGAGCAGCCTCAGTGGGGGCTCACCTCCACGCGCGGGACCCAGGCGCCGTGGCCGGCCCACTCGGCCTCGGCGATGACCGCGAGCGCTGCCGCCCGCGCCTCCTCGTCGAGCCGGTCGACGAACAGCACGCCGTCCAGGTGGTCGACCTCGTGCTGGACGGCCCGGGCGAGCAGGTGCGAGCCCTCCACCCGCAGCGGCTCGCCGTGCAGGTCGACGCCGGTCGCGGCCACGTGCAGGTGCCGTCGGCAGTCGAAGGAGTAGCCGGGGATGGACAGGCAGCCCTCGGGCCCCTCCTCGACCTCGTCGCCCACCGTCGTCACGACCGGGTTGACCAGGTGGCCGACCTCGCCGTCGACGAACCAGGTGAACACCCGCAGGCCCACGCCGAGCTGCGGTGCGGCCAGCCCGGCGCCGCCGGCGGCGAACATGGTGTCGGTCAGGTCGGCGACGAGCTGCTCGAGCTCCCGGTCGAAGTCGACGACCGGGCTGGCCGGCGTCCGCAGCACCGGGTCGCCGTAGAGCCGGATGGGGGTCACGCTCACCGGGCCAGCGTAGGTGGCCGCCTGCGAGGTCCCGCCACGAGCGTGCGAGCGGTAGGGACAGGGGGTCCTTCAGCAGGCGGCCAGGAGCCGCCCCGCCGGCGTGGCGAGCAGCAGGCCGAGAGCCCGGTCCGGCCCGCCGCTGGGGTCGTCACTGCCGAGGACCCGGGACAGCAGGACGGCGATCGCCGCGACGACCACCAGCACCACCAGGGCCACCAGCGCGCGGATCGCCCACCGCCGGAGGTCGGAGGGACGGGGCCCGTCACCGCCCGCGGGCGAGTCGCCGGGCTGTGGGTTCGACGCTGTCACGCAGACTCCTCCCCGGTCCGCGGCACGCGGACCGGCAGTCAGGGGCCCGTTCTCAGCACCTGGCCGGGGCCTACCCCGGCCGCGTCGGGCTGACACCCGCCACTCAGACCAGGGCCAGCGGGTCCAGCTGCACGCGGACGTGCTCGGGCACCTTCTTCGCGCTCCGCACGCCCTGGACGCCGGCCAGCGCGCCCGCCAGGGCCACGCCCTCACTGCGGGGCACCCGGACCAGGTAGCGCTCGCGGTCGCCCTCCTGACCGGGGCGGGGCGGCTCGGGCACCGGACCGAGCAGGTCGGCGTCGGCCGGGAGGCGGGCGGTGGCGAGGAACTCCGCGAGCGCCGCCGGCGAACCCGACAGCGCGGCGATCCGGGTGACGGGCGGGAAGCCGAGCTCCCGCCGGTCGGCCAGCTCGCGGGCGGCCAGCCAGGCGGGGTCCCAGCGCACCAGCGCCTGGACGACGGGGTGCGCCGCGTCGGCGGCGACGACCACCGAGCCGCCGGCCGAGGCCGGGCGCACCAGGGTGGCCGCGTTCATCCACCGGCGCAGCGTCTCCTCCCCCGCGCGGAGGTCGGCCCGGCCGAGCAGCGCCCACGAGTCCAGCAGCAGCGCCGCCCCGTAGCCGCCCTCGGCGACCGGCTCGGCCCCCGGGGTGGCGACGACCAGCCCCGGCCCGCCCGGCACGGTGGCGAGGACGCCGGAGGTGCTGCCGGACGTGCGCACCGCCGCGCCCGGGAAGGCCCGCGCCAGCTCCTCGGCCGTGCGGGACTCCCCCACCACCGAGGCCCGCAGCTTGGTGCCGTGGCAGTGCGGGCAGTCGAACGTGGCCGCCGGGCGGGCGCACCAGCGGCAGGCCGGGATGCGGGCGCCCCCCGGCCCTGGACGGGCCGAGATGCCCAGCGGCCCGGCGCAGTGCGCGCAGCGGGCGGGTGCCCGGCAGCGCGCGCAGGCCAGCGAGGGGACGTACCCGCGCCGGGGCACCTGGACGAGGACCGGCGCTCCCGCGGCCAGCGCCTTGCGGGCCGCCTCGTGCGCGAGCGACGGGAGCCGGGCGGACCGGGCGGCCGGGTCGCGGGCCAGTTCGAAGTCCTCGCCCAGTGCCTGCACGCGCGGCGCGGCGGACCGGAGGGTGCTGCGGTCGGCGACCACCTCGTGCGCCCAGCCGGACTCGACCAGCAGGGCCGCCTCGGCCGTGCGCGCGGTCCCGGCGACGACCGCGGCACAGCTGTCCAGCCAGGCCCGCTGCACGAGCACGTCCCGGGCGTGCGGATAGGGCGCGTGCTCGTCGGAGTGCAGGTCGTCGCCGTCGTCCCACACGACCACCAGGCCGAGGTCGCGGACCGGCGCGAACATCGCCGCCCGGGTGCCGAGGACCACCTGCGCGGCTCCGCGGGAGGCCGCCAGGAAGGAGCGGTAGCGCTTCTCGGGCGAGTCCCCCGCCCGCAGCACCGTGTACGAGTGCTCCGGCAGGAGGCGGCCGGCAGCGGCTTCGAGCCGGTCGAGGTCCCGGCCGTCGGGCACCACGACCAGCGCCCCGCGCCGTCCCGAGAGTGCGGCACGGCACAGCTCGGCCAGCCGCGCGGGCCAGTCCTCGCCGGGCAGCGCCGTCCAGACGGCCCGGGCCGGCCGCCCCTCCGCCAGGGCGTCGAGCAGCGCGCGACCCGCCGGGTAGCGGGCGAAGCCGGCCGGGTCCGGCGGTCCGGGCAGCGACTCCGGCAGCGGCGTCGGCCGCTTCTCGGCGGCGGCGCGGCGGGGCGGCACGGCCAGGCGCAGGACGTCGCTCATCGTGCCCGCGTACCGGTCGGCGACCGTCCGCAGCAGCCTGGCCACCTGCGGGGTGAGGACCGGCTCGCCCGACGGCACGTGCGCGAGCGGCATCAGCGTGCCGGTGAACTCGGTGGTCTCGCCCAGCTCGAGGACGAACCCGTCGACCAGCTGGCCGCTGAACCGCACCCGCACGCGGCAGCCGGCCTGCACGGTGCCGGCGAGCCCCTCCGGGACGGCGTAGTCGAACGGGCGGTCGAGGTGCGCCAGCGGCACGTCGACGACCACCCGGGCCACGGACCCGCTGCCGGGTCCCGCGCCGAGCTCGTGCGGGGCGGGGGGCACCGCGGTCCTCGCGGGGACCGCCCTCAGCCGGCGGCCGCGCGGAGGGCGTCGACGCGGTCCAGCCGCTCCCAGGGCAGCTCGACGTCGGTCCGGCCGAAGTGGCCGTAGGCGGCGGTCGGTGCGTAGATCGGGCGGAGCAGGTCCAGGTCGCGCACGATCGCGCCCGGGCGCAGGTCGAACACCGAGCTGATCGCCTTCTCGAGGACGTCGTCGGCGACGGTGCCGGTGCCGAAGGTCTCCACGAACAGGCCGACCGGGTGGGCGGCGCCGATCGCGTAGGCGACCTGCACCTCGCAGCGACGAGCCAGGCCGGCGGCGACCACGTTCTTGGCCACCCAGCGCATCGCGTAGGCGCCGGACCGGTCGACCTTCGACGGGTCCTTGCCGGAGAAGGCGCCACCGCCGTGGCGGGCCATGCCGCCGTAGGTGTCCACGATGATCTTGCGGCCGGTCAGCCCGGCGTCGCCCATCGGGCCGCCGATGACGAACTTGCCGGTCGGGTTGACCAGCAACCGGTAGCCGTCGGTGGGCAGGCCGAGGGCGGCCAGCTCCGGCTCGACGACGAGCTCCTGGACGTCGGGGGCGAGCAGCTGCTCGATCGAGATGTCCTCGGCGTGCTGGGAGGAGACCACGACGGTGTCCACGGCGACCGGCCGGTCGTCCTCGTAGACCACGGTGACCTGGGTCTTGCCGTCGGGCCGCAGGTAGGGCACCGAGCCGTCCTTGCGGACGGTCGACAGGCGGCGCGAGAGCCGGTGGGCCAGCGCGATCGGCAGGGGCATCAGCTCCGGCGTCTCGTCGGTGGCGTAGCCGAACATCAGGCCCTGGTCGCCGGCGCCCTGGCGCTCGATCTCGTCGTCCGTCGTCCCGGAGGTGCGCGCCTCGAAGCCGGTGTCGACGCCCTGGGCGATGTCGGGCGACTGCGAGCCGATGGAGACGCTGACCCCGCACGAGGCCCCGTCGAAGCCCTTGCGGGAGGAGTCGTAACCGATGCGGAGGATGGTGCGGCGGACGATCTCGGCGATGTCGACGTAGCCGCCGGTGGTGACCTCGCCGGCGATGTGCACCTGGCCGGTGGTGATCAGCGTCTCGACGGCCACCCGGCTGCGCGGGTCCTGCTCCAGCATGGCGTCCAGGATCGAGTCGCTGATCTGGTCGGCGATCTTGTCCGGGTGGCCCTCGGTCACCGACTCGGACGTGAAGAGGCGGCGTGGCACGCGGTACTCCCTGGTTCGGCGACGACGAGAGGTGGGCGCTGCTGGTGCAGCGTGTCTGGTGCACGGTACCGGCGGGCGCCGACAGCGGGGCGCGCAGCCTGACCGCGGAGCCGGCTAGGACAGGCGTGGGACGACGGTGCTCCAGACGCCGGCGGCGACGGCGTCCTTGCTGCCCTCGGCGAGCTCGGTGGCGGTGCCGTCGGCGGCGAGGACGACCGCGGCGTTGTCGGACCGGCCGAACACCCGCCCGCCGGAGACGTCGTTGACCACCAGCAGGTCGCAGCCCTTGCGGGCGAGCTTGGCGCGGGCGTGGGCGAGCACGTCGCCGTCGGCGTCCCCGGTCTCGGCGGCGAAGCCGACGACCAGCCGCCCGGCGCGGCGCTCGGCGACCAGCTCGGCCAGCACGTCGGGGTTGCGGACCAGCGGGACGGCGCTGGGCTCGGCCGCGCTGCCCTTCTTGAGCTTCGTGCCGGCCACGGTCGCGGGCCGGAAGTCGGCCACGGCGGCGGCCATCACCACGACGTCGGCGTCGGCCGCCTCCGCGAGCACCGCCGTCCGGAGGTCCTCGGCGGTCCCGGCCGGGACGACCCGGACCCCGAACGGGGCGGGCAGCTCGACGTTGGCCGCCACCAGGACGACCTGGGCGCCGCGGGCGGCGGCGACCCGGGCCAGCGCCCAGCCCTGCTTCCCCGACGACCGGTTGCCCAGGTAGCGGACCGGGTCCAGCGGCTCGCGGGTGCCGCCGGCGCTGATCACGACGCGCCGTCCGGCGAGGTCGGGGGCGAGCGCCCCGGCTCCCCCGGCGAGCACCACCGTCGCCAGCGCGGCCACGTCGGCCGGCTCGGGCAGGCGGCCGGGACCGGAGTCGGGGCCGGTCAGACGGCCGACGGCAGGGGGCAGCACGACCGACCCGCGGCGGCGCAGCGTCGCCACGTTGTCCTGCGTGGCCGGGTGCAGCCACATCTCGGTGTGCATGGCCGGCACGAAGACCACCGGGCAGTGGGCGGTGAGCAGGGTGGCGGTGAGCAGGTCGTCGGCCCGCCCGGCGGCGGCGCGGGCCAGCAGGTCGGCCGTGGCCGGGGCGACGACGACCAGGTCGGCGGTCTGCCCGATCCGCACGTGGGCCACCTCGTCGACGTCGGACCAGACGTCGGTGGTGACCGGGTTGCCCGACAGCGCCTCGAAGGTGGCCGCGCCGACGAAGTGCAGCGCCGCCGGCGTGGGGACGACCCGCACGTCGTGCCCGGCCTCGGTGAACGCCCGGAGCAGGAGGGCGGCCTTGTAGGCGGCCACTCCCCCGCTGACGCCCAGCACGATCCGACTCATGCAGTCATCCTCCGCCAGACGCGATGACGCCCCCGGCATCGGCCGGAGGCGTCATCACAAAGGTTGAAGGACCTCGTCCTCCCCACCCTCCGCACGCTCAGGGCGGGACCCGGGGCGAGGCCTAGTTCTCGCCGGCGGTGTGGGTGAGCAGGCCCTCGTTGATCTCGCGCAGCGCGATCGAGAGGGGCTTCTCCTGCGGAGCGGTGTCGACCAGCGGGCCGACGTACTCGAGCAGGCCCTCGGAGAGCTGGCTGTAGTAGGCGTTGATCTGCCGCGCGCGCTTGGCGGCGAAGATCACCAGGCCGTACTTGCTGCTGGTGCGCTCGAGCAGCTCGTCGATCGGCGGGTTGGTGATGCCCTCGGGGGCGGGTGCGACTCCGGACACGGGCGGGCGTGCTCCTCAGATCGTCAGGCGAGTGTGCGGGCGGCGCGGGGGGCCGCGTCACTCGGTGGCGCCGCCCCGGACCGGGCCGGACGACGGCGCAGTCAGCAAGCTTACCAACTCGTCCGCGGCGCGGGCCACGTCGTCGTTGACGACCACCACGTCGAACTCCCCGGAGGCGTCCAGCTCGGCCTGCGCGATCGCCAGCCGGCGCTCCTGCACGGCCGGGGGCTCGGAGCCGCGCCCGGCCAGCCGGCTGACCAGCTCCGCCCACGAGGGCGGGGCCAGGAACACCAGCTGGGCGTCGGCGTCGCGCGCGCGGACCTGGCGGGCCCCCTGCAGCTCGATCTCGAGCAGCGCCGGCGCCCCGGTCGCGAGACGCTCCCGCACCGGGGCGGCCGGCGTGCCGTAGCGGTTGCCGGCGTACTCGGCCCACTCGAGCAGGCCGTCCTCGGCGATCAGCCGGTCGAACTCGGCGTCACTGAGGAAGGAGTAGTGCACCCCGTCGACCTCACCCGGGCGGGCCCGCCGGGTGGTCGCCGACACCGACACCCACACCTCGGGGTACCGACGCCGGACCTCGGCCACGACCGTGCCCTTGCCGACCCCCGAGGGGCCGGAGAGCACGGTCAGCCGGGCCGGGGTGCGCTCCTGGACAGCACTGTGCACGCGTCGTCGTCCTCGGCATCCGGGTGCCTGGTCGGACGGGTCAGCCCTCGGCGGAGACCTGCTCGGCGGCCACCGGCTCGCCGCCGAACTCCGTCTCGAGGGCCCGGCGCTGGTTGGCACCCAGACCGCGCACCCGGCGGGTCGGGGAGATCTCGAGCCGCTCCATGATCTTGGCAGCCCGCGCCTTGCCCACGCCGGGCAGGGATTCCAGCACCGCGGAGACCCGCATCTTGCCGATGACCTCGTCGGTCTCGCCCTGCCGGAGGACGTCGCCCACGGTGGCACCCTTGGTCTTGAGCCGCTCCCGCAGCTCGGCACGGGCCTTGCGGGCGGCCGCGGCCTTCTCGAGGGCCGCGGCGCGCTGTTCGGGGGACAGGTCGGGAAGGGGCATGGTGCGACCCAATCGTGTCGTCGCCGGTCGTCGCGTCGACCGGACGGGGCTCGGTGCGGTGTCGGAGGGCAGAGCTCACTGCTGAGCCTGTCGGCCAACCTAGTTCCTGGC
Organism: Geodermatophilus sabuli; assembly: GCF_010686765.1. Lineage (GTDB taxonomy): Bacteria > Actinomycetota > Actinomycetes > Mycobacteriales > Geodermatophilaceae > Geodermatophilus > Geodermatophilus sabuli_A. The sequence continues at coordinate 99,496 of NZ_JAAGWF010000010.1, forward strand.
ATATGCGCAGGTCACGCCAGGATTTCGCGGTTGCGTCCGCCCGCCTGTCACTTTCCGTTCACACCGGGTATCGCGTCCCGGTGACGGTCGGTCATCACCGCAGGTCAGGGACGTCCGCTCCGGACGTCGGGCGACGGTCGGCATGCGGACGGAACCGTCCGACACACCGGCGGCGACACGCCGGTGGACGCCGGAAACCGCTGGTGACGCCGTCGCGAGGACCGGGCGCCGACCCCGCTCAGGCCGGCGGGCCCGACGTGTCACGGCGGCCGGACCGCCGGCCCAGCGCCCAGCCGCCGACGGCGGCGAGGAGGAGCAGTCCCAGCACCAGCAGGCCGGCGCCCGCAGCGTGCCGCCAGGTCCAGAGCACCGAGCCGTCGACGCCCAGGACGAGCCGGCTCTGGTACGCCGCCGGGGAGCCCTCGGGGACCAGCGGGGCGTAGCTGCCGCCGTACACCGTCCACGTGGCGGTGTTGGCCAGCCAGAAGACGACGACGCCCGCGACGGCGAGCAGCCCGCCGAGGCCGGCCACCACCCAGGGCGCCGCCCGCCTCACGCCGTCAGCTCGGTGGCCCAGCGGTCCGCGGCCGCCCGCAGTGCCGCGGGGTCCGGCCCGGCGGCCAGCACGTCGCGGGACACGGTGGGCACCACGGCCGCGTCGCGCCCGAACAGCCGGCGCAGGTCGGCGACCGAGCCGCCCTGGGCGCCGAGGCCCGGGGCGAGCACCGGCCCGCCCAGCCCGCCGAGGTCGACGTCCAGCTCGGCCAGGGTGGCGCCGACGACGACGCCGAAGGAGCCGGTCGTGGGCCCCCACCGGCTGGCCTGGTCCTGCACGGCGCCGAGGTCGGGCAGCGGGTCGCCGACGACCCAGCCCGGGGTGTTCCAGCCGCGGACGGCGTCGACCACCACCTGGGCGACCGTCCGCTCCCCCACGAGCGCGTGCTGGAGCGTGCCGGCGTCCGGGTTCGACGTGCGGGCCAGCACGAACAGCCCCCCACCGTGCTGCCGGGCGGTGTCCACGGCCGGCTGCAGGGACCCCGGGCCGAGGTAGGGGCTGACGGTCATGGCGTCGACGTGCAGCGGGTGCCCGGGCCGCAGGTAGTCGCCGTAGGCGTCCATGGTCGAGCCGATGTCACCCCGCTTGGCGTCCAGCAGCACCAGCGCGCCCGCCGCCCGCGCCCGGGCGACGGCGTCCTCGAGCACCGCCAGCCCCCGCGAGCCGTGCCGCTCGTAGAAGGCCAGCTGCGGCTTGAGGACGGCGACGGTGCCGGCGAGGGCGCCGACGACGGCGTCGGTGAAGCGGGCCAGCCCGTCCGGGTCGTCCGGGAGGCCCCAGCGCTCGAGCAGCGGCACGTGCGGGTCGATGCCGACGCACAGCGGGCCGCGGGCGGCGACGGCGTCGGCCAGCCGCTCGCCGAAGGTCGCGCTCACGTGGCGTCCCGGTGGGCGTACCCGACGGCGTCCCGCAGGGAGGAGAAACCGCGCGCGGCGAGGGCCGCCGCCAGCTCGTCGTGCACCCGGGCGACCGCGGAGGGGTCGTTGAACACCGCCGTCCCGACGCTGACCGCGCCGGCCCCGGCGAGGACGAACTGCAGCGCGTCCAGGCCGGTGCGGATGCCGCCCATGCCGAGGATCGGCACCTGCGGCAGCGCGGCGTGCACCTGCCAGACGCAGCGCAGCGCCACCGGCCGGATGGCCGGGCCGGACAGGCCCCCGGTGACCCCACCGAGCACCGGACGCATGGTGTCCGGGTCGATCACCAGCCCGAGCAGGGTGTTGATCATCGACAGGCCGTCGGCGCCGGCGTCGGTGACCGAGCGGGCCACCGCGACGATGTCGGTCACGTCCGGGCTGAGCTTGGCGTACACCGGCTGGGCCGGGTCGGCGACGGCGCGGACCGCGCCGACGACGTCGGCGGCGGCCACCGGGTCGCAGGCGAAGACCTCGCCGCGGCTCTCCACGTTCGGGCAGCTGATGTTGACCTCGAGCCCCAGGACGCCGGGGACGCCGCGCAGCCGCCCGGCGAGCTCGGCGAAGTCCTCGACCCGCGTGCCCGCGATGGAGACCAGCGCCCGGGCGCCGCGCTCGGCCAGCCAGGGCAGGTCGTCGGCGAGCAGGCCGTCGATGCCCGGCCCCTGCAGGCCGATCGAGTTGAGCATCCCGCTGGGCGTCTCGGCCATCCGCGGGGTGGGCCGGCCGGAGCGGGCGCGCAGCTGCACCGACTTGGTGACCACCGCACCGATGGCGGTCAGGTCGAGGAACGGCTCGAGCTCGCGGCCGAACGCCGAGCAGCCCGACGCGGTCAGGACCGGGCTCGGGATCGTCGCCGACCCCAGGTCGGTGGACATGTCGACGGCGGTCTCCAGCAGGGTCACGGCGCGAGCACTCCCATCGCGTCGGCACCGACGACGTCCCACGGCAGCCTGCCCACGTCCGCGAAGCGCACGCGGTCCCCGCCGAAGACCGGCCCCTCGGTGCAGGAGCGGGCGAAGCGGGTCCGCCCGTCCTCCCCCACGACCGGCAGCACGCAGGTCATGCAGACCCCGATCCCGCAGGCCATCGACTCCTCCACGGCGACGTAGCAGGGCACGCCGGCGGCGGTGGCCACGTCGGTGACGGCCCGCAGCATCGGCATGGGCCCGCAGGCGTAGACGACGGCGGCGTCCCCGGCGAGGTCGGCCAGCGCGTCGGTGACGCGGCCAGGGCGGCCGGCGCTGCCGTCGTCGGTGGTGACCAGGACCGGGTCGGCGATCCGGGACAGCTCCTCGACCGAGCACAGCCGGTCGGCCGAGGCGGCGCCGGCCACGGCCGCGACCGTGCGACCCTCCGCCCGGAGGCGGGCGGCGAGCCCGACCAGGGCCGCGGCGCCGTAGCCGCCGCCGACCACGACGGCCGGGCCGCCGGGCGGGGCGGCCGGGAAGGGCCGCCCGAGGGGGCCCACGACGTCCACCGTGTCGCCGGGGCGCAGGCCCGCCAGCCAGGTCGACCCCGGCCCGTGCGGGGCGACGACGACGGTGACCTGGCCGTCGGCGGTGGCGGCGATCGCGATGGAGCGGCGCAGCAGCATCGCCGACGTGGCGCCGCCGACGGCGAAGGCGACGAACTGGCCGGGTTCCGCGCGCTCGGCGATCTCGGGCGCGGCGAGGGTCAGCTGCACGTAGGCGCCGGCCGGGCGGGCGTCGGCCACCTCGGCGACGCGCTGGACCGGCGCCCGCCCCGCGACCGGCACGGGCCGGCTCAGGAGCGGGCCTCGGTGGCCACCGTGGCCGGTCGGGGTGGTCACGGGCGGGCTCCTGCGGCGAGGGCGGCGTGGATCTCCTGCAGGCTGCGGACGCCGATGCCCCCACCGCGCAGCGCCTCCACCCCCTGCACCGCCGCGGCCAGCCCCTGCACCGTGGTGATGCACGGGATGCCCGCGGCCACGGCGGCGGTGCGGATCTCGTAGCCGTCCAACCGGGGCCCGCTGTTGCCGGGGGCCCCGAAGGGCGTGTTGACCACGATGTCGACGTCCCCGGCCAGGATCGCCTCGACGACGTTGCCCGGGCCCTCGCTGAACTTGCCGACCACCTCGCAGGCCACCCCGTTGCGCTGCAGCACCTGGGCGGTGCCCGCGGTGGCGAGCACCCGGAAGCCGAGGTCGGCCAGCCGCTTGACCGGGAAGATGGCGCTGCGCTTGTCCCGGTTGGCCAGCGAGACGAAGACGGTGCCCTCGGTGGGCAGCGACCCGTAGGCGGCGGCCTGCGACTTGGCGAACGCGGTGCCGAAGCCGGTGTCGAGGCCCATGACCTCGCCGGTGGACTTCATCTCCGGGCCGAGCACGGTGTCGACGTTGTGCCCCTCGACGGTGCGGAACCGGTGGAAGGGCAGCACCGCCTCCTTGACCGCGATCGGCATGTCCGCGGGCAGGTCCGCGCCGTCCCCGGTGGGCGGCAGCACCCCGGCGGTGCGCAGCCCGGCGATCGTCTCGCCGACGGCGATCCGCGCGGCCGCCTTGGCCAGCTGGACCGCGGTGGCCTTGGAGACGAACGGCACGGTGCGCGACGCCCGGGGGTTGGCCTCGATGACGTAGAGGATGTCGTCCTTGATCGCGTACTGGACGTTCACCAGCCCGCGGACGCCGATCCGCGCCGCCAGCTTCTCCGTGGCCGCACGGATGCGGACGACGTCGGCCGAGCCCAGCGTGATCGGCGGCAGCGCGCACGCCGAGTCACCGGAGTGGATGCCGGCCTCCTCGATGTGCTCCATGACGCCGCCCAGGTAGAGCTCGGTGCCGTCGTAGAGGGCGTCGACGTCGATCTCCACGGCGTCCTCGAGGAACCGGTCGACCAGCACCGGGTGGGCGGGGCTGACGTCGGTGGCCTTGGCGATGTAGGCCTCCAGGGTCGCCTCGTCGTAGACGATCTCCATGCCGCGCCCGCCCAGCACGTAGGAGGGGCGCACCAGCACCGGATAGCCGATGCGCGCGGCGATCTCCCGCGCCTCGGGGAAGGTGGTCGCCGTCCCGTGCGCCGGCGCGGGCAGCCCGGTGTCGGCGAGCACCCGCGAGAAGGAGCCCCGGTGCTCGGCGTCGTCGATGGCCTCGGGCGCGGTGCCCAGCACCGGGACGCCGGCGTCCTTCAACCGCTGCGCCAGGCCCAGCGGGGTCTGCCCGCCGAGGGTGCAGATGACCCCGGCGACCGGGCCGGCGGCGCGCTCGGCCTCGACCACCTCGAGGACGTCCTCGAAGGTCAGCGGCTCGAAGTACAGCCGGTCGGCGGTGTCGTAGTCGGTGGAGACGGTCTCGGGGTTGCAGTTGACCATCACCGCCTCGTAGCCGGCGTCCTGCAGCGCCATCACCGCGTGCACGCAGGAGTAGTCGAACTCGATGCCCTGCCCGATCCGGTTGGGGCCCGAGCCGAGGATCAGCACCGCCGGCTTCTCCCGCGGCTCGACCTCGGTCTCCTCGTCGTAGGAGGAGTAGTGGTAGGGCGTGCGCGCGGCGAACTCGGCGGCGCAGGTGTCGACGGTCTTGTAGACCGGCCGGATGCCCAGCCGGTGCCGGAGCAGCCGGACGCCGTCCTCCCCGGCCAGCTCCGGGCGCAGCGCGGCGACCTGCCGGTCGGACAGGCCGTGCCGCTTCGCGCGGCGCAGCAGCTCGGGCGTCAGGGCGGGCGCGTGGCGCAGCTCGTCGCCGACCTCCTCCACCAGGGCGATCTGGTCGACGAACCACGGGTCGAAGCCGGACGCGGCCGACACCTGCTCGACCGTCGCACCGGCCGCCAGCGCCCGCTGGGCCAGCAGCAGCCGGCCGTCGACCGGCGTGCGCAGCGCCTCGAGCAGCTCCTCGGCGCTGGAGCCGTCCTCGCCGCCGGTCCAGAAGCCGGCGACCGACGTCTCCGTCGAGCGCATCGCCTTGCCGAGCGCCTCCGGGAAGTTGCGGCCCATCGCCATGACCTCGCCGACGCTCTTCATCGTCGTGGTCAGCCGGGGGTCGGCACCGGGGAACTTCTCGAAGGCGAACCGCGGGATCTTGACGACGACGTAGTCCAGCGTCGGCTCGAAGGCGGCCGGGGTGACGCCGGTGATGTCGTTGGTGATCTCGTCGAGCGTGTAGCCGATCGCCAGCTTGGCGGCGATCTTGGCGATCGGGAAACCGGTCGCCTTGGACGCCAGCGCGCTGGACCGGGACACCCGCGGGTTCATCTCGATGACGACCAGCCGGCCGGTCTCCGGGTGGACGGCGAACTGGATGTTGCAGCCGCCGGTGTCGACGCCGACCGCCCGGAGCACCGCGATGCCGACGTCGCGCATCTGCTGGTACTCGACGTCGGTGAGGGTCATCGCCGGGGCGACGGTCACCGAGTCGCCGGTGTGCACCCCCATGGCGTCGATGTTCTCGATCGAGCAGATGACGACCACGTTGTCGCTGCGGTCGCGCATCAGCTCGAGCTCGTACTCCTTCCAGCCCAGCACCGACTCCTCGATGAGGACCGTGTGCACCGGGGAGTCGGCCAGCCCGTGGCCGGCCATGCGACGCAGCATCGGCTCGTCGGTGGCGATGCCGGAGCCCAGCCCGCCCATGGTGAAGCTCGGCCGGATGACGACCGGGTAGCCGACCTCCTCGGCGGTGGCCAGCGCCTCCTCCACGGTGGAGCACACCGTCGAGCGGGGGGCGTCGGCGCCGATCGACCGGACGATGTCCTTGAACAGCTGCCGGTCCTCGCCGCGGTTGATCGCGTCGACGTCGGCCCCGATGAGCCGGACGCCGTACTCCTCCAGCACCCCGTTCTCGTAGAGGCTGATGGCGATGTTGAGCGCGGTCTGCCCGCCGAGGGTGGCCAGCAGCGCGTCGGGGCGCTCCTTGGCGATGACCTTCTCGACGAACTCCGGCGTCAGCGGCTCGATGTAGGTGGCGTCGGCGATCTCGGGGTCGGTCATGATCGTCGCCGGGTTGCTGTTGACCAGGCTGACCCGCAGGCCCTCCGCCCGCAGCACCCGGCAGGCCTGGGTGCCGGAGTAGTCGAACTCCGCGGCCTGGCCGATGAGGATCGGCCCCGAGCCGATCACCAGGACGTGGTGGATGTCGTCCCGCTTGGGCATCAGTGCTGCTCCTGCATCAGGTCGACGAACCGCTGGAAGAGCGGGGCGGCGTCGTGCGGGCCGGCCGCCGCCTCGGGGTGGAACTGGACGCTGAAGGCCGGGACGTCGAGGCAGCGCAGCCCCTCGACGACGTCGTCGTTGAGCCCGACGTGGCTGACCTCCACCTGCCCGTAGGGGGTGTCGGTCGGCCGGTCGAGCGGGGCGTCGACGGCGAACCCGTGGTTGTGGCTGGTCACGCGCACCGTGCCGCTGACCCGGTCGAGCACCGGCTGGTTGAGCCCCCGGTGGCCGAACCGCAGCTTGTAGGTGCCCAGGCCCAGCGCCCGGCCGAGGATCTGGTTGCCGAAGCAGATGCCGAACAGCGGACGGCGGGCGTCGAGCACCCCCCGCACGGCCGCGACCGCGTAGTCCGCGGCGGCCGGGTCGCCGGGCCCGTTGGAGAGGAACACCCCGTCCGGGCCGGCGGCGAGCAGGTCCTCCGCGGTGGCGGTCGCCGGCAGCACGTGGGTCTCGACGCCGAGCGCGGCCAGGTGCCGCGGGGTGGCCGTCTTGATGCCCAGGTCGAGCGCGGCGACGGTGTACCGCCGCTCCCCCACCGCCGGGACGACGTAGGGGTCGTTCGCGGTGACCACGGGCGCGAGGTCGGCACCGGTCATGCTGCCGGCGGCCTGCACGCGGGTCAGCAGCTCCTGCTGCCCGAGGCCCTCGCTGCTGATCCCGGCCCGCATGGCGCCCCGCTCCCGCAGGTGGCGGGTGAGCGCCCGGGTGTCGATGCCGCTGATGCCGACGACGCCCTGGGCGACCAGTTCGTCGTCCAGGCTGCCGGTGGCCCGCCAGTTCGCCGGGCGCCGGGCCGGGTCCCGGACGACGAAGCCGGCCACCCACATGCGGCGGCTCTCGTCGTCCTCGGCGTTGACCCCGGTGTTGCCGATGTGCGGCGCGGTCATCGTCACGATCTGCCCGGCGTAGCTGGGGTCGGTCAGGGTCTCCTGGTAGCCGGTCATCCCGGTGGCGAACACCGCCTCGCCGACCGTCGTCCCCACCGCACCGTAGGACTCGCCCCGGAACGTCCTGCCGTCCTCGAGGACGAGGAGCGCTTCCTTCACCGTGCCCACCGTTCGGCTCCGCGGTCGCTCCGCTCCTCGCTCGCAGGCCTCGCTGCGATGCTCACTCCCTGTCGCCTCACGTGACTGCCTCTCCGTCCAGAACTGTCGCCGTCCCCCGCAGGAACGTCGCGACCACCCGGCCGGGGAGTTCCCGGCCGGCATAGGGGCTGTTGCGGCTGCGGCTGGCCAGGGCGGCGGGGTCGACGACCGCGCGCGCGCCCGGGTCCAGCAGCAGCAGGTTGGCCGGCTCACCCACGGCGAGCGGGCGGCCGTGTCCGTCCAGCCGGCCGATGGCCGCCGGCCGCACCGACATGCGGTCGGCGACCCCGCGCCAGTCCAGCCGGCCCGGCTCGACCATCGTCTCGATCACCACCGAGAGCGCCTGCTCCAGGCCGAGCATCCCGGGCCGGGCCTGCGCCCACTCGCTCTCCTTGTCCTCCACCGCGTGCGGCGCGTGGTCGGTGCCGACGGCGTCGATCGTGCCGTCGGCCAGCCCGGCCCGGAGCGCGGCCACGTCGTCGTCGGTCCGCAGCGGCGGGTTGACCTTGAAGACCGGGTCGTAGCTCTCCGCGCACGCGTCGGTGAGCAGCAGGTGGTGCGGGGTGACCTCGGCGGTCACCTGGACGCCGCGACCCTTGGCCCAGCGCAGGATCTCCACCGAGCCGGCAGTGGACACGTGGCAGACGTGCAGCCGGGCGCCGACGTGGCCGGCGAGCAGCACGTCGCGGGCGATGATCGCCTCCTCGGCCGCGGCCGGCCAGCCGGTGAGGCCGAGGCGGGCGGAGCGGTCGCCCTCGTGCATCTGCGCGCCGGTGGTGAGCCGCGGCTCCTCCGCGTGCTGGGCGACCACGCCGTCGAAGGCCTTCACGTACTCCAGCGCCCGGCGCATGAGAGCCGGGTCGGCCACGCAGTGCCCGTCGTCGGAGAACACCCGCACGCGGGCGGCGGAGTCGGCCATCGCGCCGAGCTCGGCCAGCCGCTCGCCCTCGAGGCCGACCGTCACCGCACCCACCGGGACGACGTCGACCAGCCCGGCCTCCTGGCCCAGCCGCCAGACCTGCTCCACCACGCCGGCGGTGTCGGCCACCGGGTCGGTGTTGGCCATCGCGTGCACCGCGGTGAACCCGCCCAGCGCGGCGGCGCGGCTGCCGGTCTCGACGGTCTCGGCGTCCTCCCGCCCGGGCTCCCGCAGGTGGGTGTGCAGGTCGACCAGGCCGGGCAGGGCGATCAGCCCGGCCGCGTCGACGACCTGCGCGCCGGTCGCCGACAGCGACTCGCCGATCGCGGCGATCCGGCCGTCCGTGACCAGGATGTCGGCGGCGGCCTCGCCGTAGGGACGGGCGCCCTTGATCAGGTACGTCACTGGGTGGAGCCTCCGAGCAGCAGGTAGAGCACGGCCATGCGGACGGAGACCCCGTTGCCGACCTGCTCGACGATCGTGGAACGGGCGGAATCGGCCACCTCGGCGGCGATCTCCATCCCGCGGTTCATCGGGCCCGGGTGCATGACGATCGCGTCGTCGGCGAGCGCGGCCACGCGGCGGGCGTCGAGGCCGTAGCGGCGGCTGTACTCGCGGGCGCTGGGGAAGAAGGAGGCGTTCATCCGCTCGGCCTGGACCCGCAGCATCATCACCACGTCGGACTTGGGCAGCACGGTGTCGAGGTCGTAGCTGACCTCGACCGGCCAGCTGCCGATGCCCACCGGCAGGAGGGTCGGGGGCGCGACCACGGTGACCTCCGCGCCCAGGGTGTGCAGCAGCCAGACGTTGGAGCGGGCCACCCGGCTGTGCAGCACGTCGCCGACCACCGCCACCCGGACGCCCTCGAGCCGGCCCAGCCGCTGCCGGATCGTGTAGGCGTCGAGCAGCGCCTGCGTCGGGTGCTCGTGGGTGCCGTCGCCGGCGTTGACCACGCTCCCCCGGACCCAGTTGGCCAACCGGTGCGGGGCGCCGGACGCCGAGTGCCGGACGACGATCGCGTCGGAGCCCATCGCCTCGAGCGTCAGCGCGGTGTCCTTGAGGCTCTCGCCCTTGGAGACGCTGCTGCCCTTGGCGGAGAAGTTGATGACGTCGGCGGACAGCCGCTTGGCCGCGAGCTCGAAGGAGATGCGGGTGCGGGTGGAGTCCTCGTAGAAGAGGTTGACCACCGTCCGCCCGCGCAGCGTGGGCAGCTTCTTGACCTCGCGGCCGGCCAGCGCCTGGTCGATCTGCGCGGCGGTGTCGAGCACCAGCGTGGCGTCGGCGCGGTCGAGGTCGGCGGCCTCCAGCAGGTGCCGCTTCATCAGCTCTCTCCCTCGGTGACCAGGACCTCGTCGACGCCGTCGGTCTCCGAGAGGTGCACCCGCACCTGCTGGCTGCGCGCGGTCGGCACGTTCTTCCCGACGAAGTCCGCACGGATCGGCAGCTCGCGGTGCCCGCGGTCGACCAGGACGGCGAGCTGCACGCTGCGTGGCCGACCGAGGTCGCGGAGCGCGTCCAGCGCGGCCCGGACCGACCGGCCGGAGAAGAGGACGTCGTCGACCAGGACGACCAGCCGGCCGTCGATGCCCGCGTCGGGCAGCACGGTGGGCTCCAGGGCGCGGACTCCGCGCATGCGGAGGTCGTCCCGGTACAGGGTGATGTCGGCGGTGCCGACGTCGACCGGTGTGCCGGTGAAGGCCTCGATCCGGGCGGCGATCCGGCGGGCGAGCGGCGCGCCGCGGGTGGGGATGCCCACGAGGACGAGGTCGGAGAGGCCGGCCGTGCCGTCTCCCCGCCCACCCCCCGGGTCGCTCGTCGCGGCCCGCTCGATGAGCTGGTGGGCCATGCGGTCGATGACGCGACCGACGTCGGCGGCGGTGAGCAGGGTGCCGGCGGAGGACGGGTCGCCGGTCCTCGGCGCCGTTCCGCGGGCAGGCTCGGTGGAGCTGGCCATCAGGCCTCCTTCCCCGCCTCACTGGACGGGTCGTTAAAGGAGTGGTCGGACCGGGGCCGACGGTACTGCACGGCCGGATGTGACCCGCGTCGCGGCGGGGACCCGTCCGGGGCCCGACGTCACCCCGAGGAGTGCCCTGGTGTTGCCGACCTCGCTTGACCAGTACGCTGCGTGACGACAGAACGCCCACGACGACGGACAGTGAGCAGGACGAGATGAGCACCGACTACTCACGGGCCCTCGGTGCCCGGCTCCGCGCCATCCGGAACCAGCAGGGTCTCTCGCTCCAAGGGGTCGAGGACAAGTCGCACGGCCGCTGGAAGGCCGTCGTCGTCGGCTCCTACGAACGCGGCGACCGAGCGGTGACCGTCCAGCGGCTCTCCGAGCTCGCGGTCTTCTACGGCGTGCCGGTCTCCGAGCTCCTGCCCGACCCGCGCCCCAGCTCGGCGGTCACCTCGACGACCAAGATCGTGCTGAACCTCGAGTCGCTGGGCTCGCTGCCCGCCGACGAGGCCGGCCCGCTGGCCCGGTACGCCTCGACCATCCAGGCCCAGCGGCACGACTACAACGGCAAGGTGCTGTCCATCCGCGCCGAGGACCTCAAGTCGCTGGCCATCATCTACGACATGAGCCCCGACGAGCTGACCAGCCGGCTCATCGAGTGGGGCGTCCTCTCCCCCGGCATGGAGGGCATCGTCGGCTCCGGTGGCGACGACGAGGACGACGAGCTCAACCCCAACTGGGAGCGCCGCCGCTCCCCCCGCTGAGCGCAGCGATCGTCAGAGGCCCCGTCCGCCCTCGCGGACGGGGCCTCCGTCGTTCCGGCAGACCTCTCGATCGCACCGAGCGTCCCTCGCCCGCGCGATCGAGAGGCCCCGTCCGACGTCGGACGGGGCCTCTCGATCCTCGGTGCCGGTTCAGCGGGTGGTGAAGGCCCACTCCTCCGGCGCGACGGACAGGCCCGCGAGGTCCTTGACGCCGGCCGTCAGCACCACGGTGTACGTCGTCTTCGCGGTGAGGTCGACGCCGGGGTTGAGGATCACCGTGTTGCTGCTGGCGTAGTAGTTCACCGCCGCGGTGACCTTCGAACCATCCGGCGCCTCGAGCCACACAGTGGAGTCGTCCGGCTTGACGATCGGCTCGCTGAAGACCATGAACACGTTCGACGCGAGGCCGACGTTGGCCGCGTCCGGTGCCGGCGTGCGACTGGTCAGGGTGGGCGCGACGGTGTCGGTCGAGGCCACGCCGACGGTGAACGTCCAGCTCGTCGGTGCGAGCTTGTTGCCGGCCGCGTCCCGGACGCCGTCGGTCAGCACGGCCCGGTACCTGCCCGCGGCGAGGTCGCTGTCGGGATTGACGATCACCGTGTTGCTCGTCGCGTTGTAGTTGACGACGGCGGGCACCTTCGCGCCGTCCGGAGCCTCCAGCCACACCGACGACGAGTCGGGCTTGACGACCGGCTCGCTCATGCCGACGAGCACGTTGGCGCCCTTGGCCACGCCGGACGCGTCGGGCGCGGGCGACTGGCTGGACACCGTCGGCGGCACGGTGTCCCCGGACGCCGTCCCGCTCGTGGTGAACGTCCAGGTCGTGGGCGTCAGCTGGTTGCCGGCCAGGTCCTTCACGCCGTCGGTGAGGACGACCTCGTAGGTGGTGCCGGCGGCGAGGTCGGCGTCCGGGTTGACGATCACCGTGTTGGTCGTTGCGTTGACGTTGACCGCCGCGGGCACCTTCGACCCGTCCGGCGACTCCAGCCAGACCGACGTCGAGTCGGGCTTGGCCACGGCCTCGCTCATGCCGATCAGCACGTTCGCGCCGCGGGCCACGCCGGTCGCACCGGACTCCGGTGTCCGGCTGGCGATGGTGGGCGCGGCGCGGTCGTTGTCGGGACCCTCGCCGCTGGTGACGAAGGACCAGCTGGTCTTCGGCAGCGGATTCCCCGCGGCGTCGGTGACCGTCTCGCTGACGGTGGCGGTGTAGCGGGTGCCGCTCGCCAGGGGGTCGGTGGTGCCCGGGAAGGGGTTGAGGGTGGCCACCCCGGTGGTCCGGTTGTAGGCGACCCCCGCGGTCACGGCGGTCCCGTTGGAGGCGGACAGCGTGAAGGTCGAGTTGCTCAGCCCGGTGACCGGCTCGTCGAAGCCGACGGTGACGTTGCTCAGCCGGCCCACGTCGCGGGTGTCCGGCGCCGGGGTTTGGCTGACCGGCTTGGGCGGCAGCAGGTCCTGGCTGAAGTCCTCGCAGCCGACCGCGGGGCCGGGCACGTCGGCCAGGCCGTCGACGAGCATGGACTCCCGCGGCAGTGGCTCGGTGTGACCGATGCCGATGGCGTGCCCGTCCTCGGTGAGCAGCGCCTGCTTCCGCTGCGCCTCGGTCAGGCCGTCGCTGTTGCGGAAGCCGAGGTAGGGGGCGCGGTACCGCGCGACGAATCCGCCGTCCACGCCCGGGTCGGCCTCGATGACGTCCGGGGTGGCCCGGTACTTGCCGCTCTCGTTGCGGAACTCGCCGGAGTCGAGGGCCGACGGCGGGATGACCGTGCCGTCGAAGCGCTTGGCGACCCCGCGGACGACGATGGAGTCCGCGACGCCGTTCCCGTTCTCGTCCGCCGACTCCGGGGCGCCGGTCCAGCGGATGTCGTCGACGGTGACCTCGTTGCGGGTGGTCCCCGCGTACACCACCACGCGGTCGCCGGGCTTGATGTCGGGCGTGCCGCCGGCCCAGCAGTCCCCGGGCTGCGGCGTCCCGGCCTCGAGGCCGTGGTTGACCTCCAGGCCGACGCCCTCGTCGGTGCTCCAGGCCGGTCCCTGCGCGACGCCGATCACCGCGCCGGCGCGGATGACCTCGACCCGCACGGTCGAGCCGACCGTGCCGTAGCCGAAGACCCCGACGAAGTCGAGGTTGTGGAAGACGGTGATGTTCTTGTTCGGGCCCACGCCGGGACCGGTCAGGGACGCCGACGCCGGGGCGGTGCCGACGAGCGCGGGGGCGAGGAGCGCCACCGTGCTCGCCGCCACCGTCACCCCCCACCGACGGCGACGGACACGGGACTGCTGGAGATGACTCACGCGACGTGCTCCCTCGGGCTCCGGTGACCGGAACCCCCTGCCCCGGCCGGGACCCGACCGGCCCCAGGCCGGCGTCGGGATCCCCACAGCCGAGGCTGTCGGCTCGGCGACCTGCGCGGATCCCCTCGGGCGGGGGCGCGGGGCCCCCCAAACCGGGGCCCCTCCCGGGACGCCCGGCCCGCGGGTGCCCGGCGACTCAGCTGGTGGGCACCTCGGCAGCGAGGATCGCGCCCAGGACGCCGTTGAGGTAGCCCGGGGAGTCGTCGGTCGACAGCGTCTTGGCCAGCTCGACGGCCTCGTCGATGACGACGGCGTCGGGCACGTCGTCGGCCCACAGCAGCTCGAAGACCGCCATCCGCAGGATCGCCCGGTCGACGTCGGGCAGCCGGTCCACCGACCAGCCGGTGGCATGCGCGCCGATCAGCTCGTCGATGCGGGCTGCGTGCTCGGTGGCCCCCTCGACCAGCCGCACGGTGTGGTCGGGCACCGGCGGCGTCGCGTCGGCGATCCGCTCGCGCAGCAGGGTCAGGGGGTCGGCGCCGCGGACGTCGGCCTCGTAGAGGACGTCGACGGCACGCTTACGCGCCTTGGACCGGGCAGCCATGGGGTCTCCCGCCCGCCGGGCAGCTCAGTTCGCCCGGCCGAGGTACCGGCCGTCGCGGGTGTCGACCTTGAGCTTGTCGCCGGTGTTCACGAACAGCGGCACCGCGATCTGCGCACCGGTCTCCAGCGTCGCGGGCTTCGTGCCGCCGGTGGAGCGGTCGCCCTGCAGCCCCGGGTCGGTGTGCTGCACGACGAGCTCGAGGGTCACCGGCAGCTCGACGTAGAGCGGCGTCCCGTCGTGCACGGCGACGGTGGCCTCGGTGTTCTCCAGCAGGTAGTCCGCGCCGGTGCCGAGGGTCTCGGCCGGAACGTGGATCTGCTCGTAGGTGTCGCCGTCCATGAAGACGAAGTCGGTGCCGTCCTTGTACAGGAAGGTCATCGACCGCTTGTCCACGTTCGCCGTCTCGACCTTGACCCCGGCGTTGAAGGTCCGGTCGACCACCTTGCCCGACAGCACGTTCTTCAGCGTCGTCCGCACGAACGCGCCGCCCTTGCCGGGCTTGACGTGCTGGAAGTCGGTGACGGTCCAGAGCTGGCCGTCCAGGTTGAGCACGATGCCGTTCTTGAGGTCGTTGGTGGTAGCCATCTAGAGGACCAGCAGTTCCTTGCTCGTGAGGGTCAACAACTCGGGCGCGTCGTCCGTGACGACCAGCGTGTCCTCGATCCGGACTCCGCCGTGGCCGGGGAGGTACACCCCGGGCTCCACGGTGACGGCCATGCCGGCGGCCAGCGTACCCGCGCCCAGCTGCCCGATGCCCGGCGCCTCGTGGATCTCCAGCCCCACCCCGTGCCCGAGGCCGTGGGTGAAGTGGTCACCGTGCCCGGCTGCCGCGATGACGCCGCGGGCCGCGGCGTCGACACCGACCACGTCCGCGCCGACCGCCAGCGCGGCCCGTCCGGCCGCCTGCGCGGTGGCCACCAGCTCGTACACCTCGCGTTGCCAGGCCGCCACGACCCCACCCGCCCCGCCGAGCACGAGGGTGCGGGTCATGTCGGAGTGGTAGCCGTCGACCGTGGCGCCGAAGTCGAGCTTGAGGAGGTCCCCCTCGCGCAGCACGGTCCCGTCGGGCCGGTGGTGCGGGATCGCGGAGTTGGCGCCGGTCGCCACGATCGTCTCGAAGGACGGCGCCTCGGCGCCCATGGCCAGCATCCGGGCGTCGAGCTCCCGGCCGACCTGCTGCTCCGTGCGGCCCGGGCGCAGTGCCCCCTCCGCGGCCAGCTCGGCCAGTGCGGCGTCGGCGACCGCGCAGGCCCGGCGGAGGGCGTCGACCTCGTCGTCGTCCTTGACCGCGCGCAGCGCCTCCACGGCCCGGCGCACGCTGGTCAGCTCCGGCACCGTGCCGCCGGAGGCGGCGTCGGTCAGGACCGACTCCAGCGCCCGCAGCCCGTCCACGGTGAGGGAGTGGCTCTCGTAGCCGATCCGCCCGGCGCCCGGCCCACCGGACCGGGGACGCACCGCCTCCCGGGCCAGCGCGGCGACGGTGGACCGGTCGACGAGCAGCTCGACGTCGGGCACCTGCACGCCGGCCTGGGTCGTGTAGCGGCCGTCGGTGCCGAACACGTCGGGGCTCCCCGTCCGCAGGAGGAGCGCACCGTTGGAGCCGGTGAAGCCGGTCAGGTAGCGCACGTTGAGCAGGTCGGTGACCAGGACGGCGTCCAGTCCGCGCTCGGCGGCCGTGGCCCGCAGCCGCTCCCGCCGGCCGGCGTGGTTCACCGGAAACCCCGGGCGACCAGCCACTGCACGGCGAGCACGTAGCCCTGCACGCCGAGCCCGGCGATCACGCCGTCGGCGACGCGGGAGACGTAGGAGTGGTGCCGGAACTCCTCACGCCGGTGGATGTTGGTGATGTGCACCTCCACCAGCGGGCCGTTGAGCGCGGCCAGCGCGTCGTGCAGCACGACCGAGGTGTGCGACCACCCGCCCGGGTTGACCACCACGGCGTCCCCGGCGTCGGAGGCGGCGTGCACCCAGCCGAGCAGCTCCGCCTCGCTGTCGGTCTGCCGCACCCGCACCTCGACGCCCAGCTCCCGGCCGGTGGCCTCGAGCAGCTCCACCAGCTCGGCGTAGGTCGTCGTCCCGTACTTCTCGGGCTCGCGCAGGCCGAGCCGGCCCAGGTTGGCACCGTTGAGGACCTGGATGGTCATGCCGCCTCCGATACTGCGGCCCACGCCGCGTCGAGCCAGGCCTGCTCGGGGTCGGTCAGGATGGTGGGGTTGCCCAGGCCATCGAGGACGACGAACCGCAGCGAGGCGCCCCGGGCCTTCTTGTCCACCCGCATGACCCCCTGCAGCCGCTCCCAGTCGCCGGCGTACCGGGTGGGCAGGCCCATCGCCGCCACCAGGTCCCGGTGCCGGTCGACCTCGGCGCGGGTCAGCAGGCCGGCCTGCCCGGCCAGCTCCGCCGCGAAGACCAGCCCGACGGCCACGGCCTCGCCGTGCCGCCAGCCGAAGTCCTCGACCCGCTCGATGGCGTGCGCCAGGGTGTGCCCGTAGTTGAGGAACTCCCGCACGCCGGTGTCGTGCAGGTCCGCCCCCACCGCCTCGGCCTTGACCTGCACCGACCGCTCGATGAGCTCGGCGGTGTCCCGCCGGCCGGTGGGGTCGGCCGCGAGCAGGTCCAGGATCTCGCCGTCGGCGATGAACCCGCACTTGACCACCTCGGCCAGCCCGGACCGGAACTCGTCGTCGGGCAGCCCGGCGAGCACGTCGGTGTCGGCGAGGACGGCGGCCGGCGGGTGGAACGCACCGACGAGGTTCTTGCCGGCGCCGGTGTTGATCCCGGTCTTGCCCCCGACGGCGGCGTCGACCATGCCGAGCAGGCTGGTGGGCAGGTGCACCACCGGCACGCCGCGCACCCAGGTGGCGGCGAGGAAGCCGGCCAGGTCGGTCACCGCTCCCCCGCCGACACCGACGACCGCGTCGGAGCGGGTGAGCCCGAGCCGGCCGAACTCCTCCCAGGCGCCGGCCGCGACCTCGGCGGTCTTGGCGGCCTCGCCGTCGGGCACGACGACGGCCTCCGCGGCCACCCCGGCGGTCTGCAGCGTCTCCACGGCCGCGCCGGCGAGCGCGGCCAGCGGCCGGGCGTGCACCACCGCCGCCCGGGCGGTCCCGGCGAGGACGAGGGCCAGCTCGGCGTGCGCCCCCGCCCCGATGACGACCTCGTAGGGCCGGTGGCCGGCGACGGTCACCCGCCTCACGGGGCCGCCGTCCGGCTGGGGACGGCGGCGAGGACCTCGGCCACCACGTCGGCGGGCGTGCGGTTGCCGGTGTGCACGGTGAGCGTGGCGACCTCGGCGTACAGGGGGGCGCGCTGCTCCAGCATCTGCCGCAGCATCGCCCGGGGGTTGATCCCGAGGATCGGGCGGTCCCGCGAGAGGCCGACGCGCTTGGCGGCCGTGGGCAGGTCGACGTCGAGCCAGACGACCAGGACACCCGCCCGGCCCTGCGCCGCCAGCAGCTCGCGGGTGGCGGGGCTGAGCACCGCGCCGCCGCCGAGGGCGAGGACGCCGTCGTGCTCGGCGAGCGCCCGTGCCACCGCCTGTTCCTCGAGCGCCCGGAAGTGCGGCTCCCCGTGCTGGACGAAGAGGTCGGCGACGGTCGTGCCCGCCTCGGCCTCGACGTCGTGGTCGGTGTCGCGGAACGTCGTCCGGAGGGCCGCGGCCAGCGCCGTCCCGACGGTGGTCTTGCCCGACGAGGGGGGCCCGACCAGGACGGCCAGGGGTCGGCGGCCGCTCATCGCAGCGGCAGCGCGTCGAGGTAGGCCGCCGCGTTGCGCCTGGTCTCGGCCACCGAGTCGCCGCCGAACTTCTCCAGCGCCGCGTCGGCGAGCACGAGGGCGACCATCGCCTCCATGACGACGGCCCCGCGGGGCACCGCGCAGGCGTCGCTGCGCTGGTTGATCGCGACCGCCGCCTCGCCGGTGGCCACGTCGACGGTGGCCAGCGCCCGCGGCACCGTGGAGATCGGCTTCATCGCCGCGCGCACCCGCAGCACGTCGCCGTTGGTCATCCCGCCCTCGATGCCCCCGGCGCGGTCGGTGAGCCGCTGCACCCGCCCCTCGGCGAGCACGATCTCGTCGTGGGCGACCGAGCCGCGGCGCCGGGCGGTCTCCAGGCCGTCGCCGACCTCCACCGCCTTGACCGACTGGACACCCATGAGCGCGCCGGCCAGCCGGGAGTCCAGCCGGCGGTCCCAGTGCACGTGGCTGCCCAGGCCCGGCGGCAGCCCGTGCACGACGACCTCGATCACGCCGCCCAGGGTGTCGCCGTTCTTCCGCGCGTCGTCGACCTCGGCGACCATGAGCTCGCTGGTCGCCGGATCGGCGCAGCGGACCGGGTCCTCGTCGATCCGCGGGTTGTCCTGCGGGCCCGGCACCAGCCCCTCGGGCGCGACGACCGGGCCGATCGCCACCACGTGGCTGACCACCTCGGCGCCGAGGGCCTGGCGCAGGAACGCCCGCGCGACCGCGCCGAGGGCGACGCGGGCCGCCGTCTCGCGGGCGCTGGCGCGCTCGAGCACCGGCCGCGCGTCGTCGAAGCCGTACTTCTGCATGCCGGGGAGGTCGGCGTGGCCGGGCCGCGGCCGGGTCAGCGGGGCGTTCCGGGCCTGACCGGCGAGCTCTTCGGCGTCGACCGGGTCCGCGGACATGACCGTCGTCCACTTGGGCCACTCGGTGTTGCCGATCTGGACGGCGATCGGCCCGCCCTGGGTCAGCCCGTGGCGGACGCCGCCGGTCAGGGTGACGGCGTCCTGCTCGAAGGACATCCGCGCGCCCCGGCCGTGGCCGAGCCGGCGCCGGGCGAGGTCGACGTCGAGATCGGAGGTCTGCACCCGGACACCGGCCGGGAGGCCCTCGAGGATGGCGGTGAGCTGCTGGCCGTGCGACTCACCGGCGGTCAGCCAGCGCAACATGCCACGGAGTCTAGGAGGACCCCCTGCCCCCCATCCCTCGCAGGCTCGGAGCGGCGCCCGGCAGGGGGCCCTCCGGGGGCACCCTCAGGGCGGCGGCAGCGGACCCGCCAGGGCCAGCGCCAGCACCGCGCCGGCGAGCAGCGGCGGGCCGAACGGCAGGGCGGTGCGCCAGCCCGCGCGCCGGGCGGCGACCAGGGACAGCGAGGCGGCGGCGCCGACGAGCAGCCCGAGGAACACCCCGGCCAGCAGCGCACCCCAGCCGACCCACCCCAGCAGCAGGCCGAGCAGCCCCAGCAGCTTGACGTCGCCGTAGCCCAGCCCCTCGGGTGAGGCCAGCGCCGCCAGGGCGGCGACGCCGTAGGCCGCGGCCGCGGCCAGCACCCCGCGCAGCAGCGCCGGCCAGCTGCCGAGGACGGCCGCGTCGGCCAGCAGCGCCACGGCGGTCGCCGCGTACGCCGGGAAGGTCACGCGGTCGGGCAGCCGGTGGACGGCGAGGTCGACCGCGCCCAGGACCACGGCCGCGGCGAGCGCCCACGCGAAGGCCACCGTGGCCGGCCGGAGCCCGCCGAGCAGCAGCGCACCGGCGAACCCGGCCGCCAGCAGCCCGCCGACGGCGACCGTGCGGGTCGCGCCCGCCGCGGCGGAGTCGTCGCGGGTGGCCAGCCGGACCGTGACCCGGGCCAGCCACGGCGCCAGCAGCAGCGCCGGCAGGGCGGCCCCGACCAGGACGGCGACCGGCGGCAGGTCGTCGGCGCTCACCGGGTCAGCGGACGTCCAGGGCGGCACGCATGGCGGTCAGCGGCGCCGGTCGGCCGGTCATGAGCTCGACCTGGGCGGTGGCCTGCCAGAAGAGCACCTCCAGGCCGCTGACCACGGTGCCGCCCGCCGCGGTGACCCGCTGGGCGAGCGGCGTCGGCCACGGGTCGTAGAGGACGTCGAGCACCGTCTGGCCGGCCCGCCAGTCCAGGGCCGCGACCGTCGGCTGGCCGTCCACCGGCACCGTGCTGACCACCACCGGCGCATCGACGGTGGCGATGCCCAGCGGGACGACGGTCGTGGGCACCGCGAGGGTGTCCAGGACCCGCAGCAGGTCGCCGGCCCGGGCCGGCTCCCGGACGACGACGTCGACGTGCTCCGCGTCCAGGGAGGCGAGGGCCACCGCCGCCGCCACCGCCGTCCCCCCGCCGCCGAGGATGGCCGCCCGGCCCACCCGCTCGACGCCGGCCAGTTGCAGGGCCATGCCGATGCCGGTCACGTCGGTGTTCTCCGCCCGCCAGCCGGCATCGGTGCGGACCAGCGTGTTCGCCGCGTGCAGCAGCCGGGGCAGCGGCTCGACGACGTCGGCGGCGTCCACGGCGGCTCGCTTGCAGGGCATGGTGACCGAGAAGCCGCGCCACTCCTCGCCCAGCCCGGCCAGCAGCACCGGCAGGTCCTCGGCCCCGATGTCGAGGGCGTCGTAGGTCCAGTCGGTCAGCCCGAGCGCGGCGTAGGCCGCCCGGTGCAGCAGCGGCGACAGCGAGTGACCCACCGGCCGGCCGAGGACGGCGGCCCGCCTCGGACCCGGTGCCGCCGTCCCGGCCGCCGTCCCGTCTGGGGCCGGCTCAGCCACCGCAGCCGAGGCCGGCGGCGGCGCAGCGCTCGCGGGCCGCCATGAACTCCGCGTAGTCGGCGGTGAAGAAGTGCCGGCCGTCCTCGGACTCCAGGACGTAGTACAGGAGCGGACCGGCCGTCGGCGCCAGCGCCGCCTCGAGGCTGGCCTCACCCGGGGAGCTGATGGCCGTCGGCGGCAGGCCGGTGCGGATCCGGGTGTTGTACGGCCCGTCGGTGGCGAGGTCGGAGACGGTGAGCTCGTTGCCGTTCTTGTCCAGGCCGTAGGCGAGGGTGGCGTCGATGCCGAGCGCGATGCCCTGGTTGAGCCGGTTGTAGACGACCTGGGCGACGTCGGCCCGCTCCTCGTCCAGCCGGGTCTCGGACTGGACCATGGAGGCGACCGTCACGACGTCGTGCACCGACCGGCCCGCCGCCGCGGCCCGCTGCTCCAGCTGGATGCGCTCGGCGGTGGCGGTGAACTGGCCGATCATCGCCCGCAGCATGTCGGCCGGGGCGTCGTCGGGCGTGAAGTCGTAGGTCGCCGGGAAGAGGAAGCCCTCCAGCTGGCCGTTCGCGTACGCCGGCAGCCCGAGGGCGGCGGGGTCGGCCGCGGCCGCGGCGATCTCCTCGACGGGGGTGTCGGTGCCCTCGGCGAGCCGGGCGAAGATGTCGTCGAGGGTGAAGCCCTCGGGGATCGTGACCCGGGAGAACAGCCGGGTGGCGGGGTCCAGCAGCAGCTGGAGCGCGGACTGGCCGCTCATCTCCGAGCGCATGGCGTACACCCCGGGCTGGATGCCGGTGGCCGCGGGCTCCACCTCGGCGGCGTCGACGAACGGGCCGACGGAGGCGATCACGCCGGTGTCGACGAGGGTCCGCGCGATGTCGCTGAGGGTGTCCCCCACCTTGATCCGCACCTCGACGCTGCCCGAGCCCTGGCCGGCGAAGTCCTGGCTGGGCGGGTTCACGATGTCGATCAGCGCCTTGCCGCCGAAGACGATGCCGGCGACGAGGCCGGCCAGCACGACCAGCGACAGGACGACGGCCACCGGGCTGCGCCGGCGCCGCGGCCGGCGCGGCTCGTCGTGGCCCGGCTCGTCGTGGCCCCGGTCGTCGCGGGCGGCGCGCCGCCGGGACCGGCGGGGCTCGTCCGCACCGGCGGCGCCCAGGACCTCGAGGCCGCCGGTGGCGTCGTGGTCGTCGTCCCAGTGCGCGTCGGGAGCCTGCTGGGCGGCGGTGTCGTCGTCGTACCGGGCAGCCGGGACGCCGGGCACCGCGGTGACGGGGTGGGCCACGGTCTGGTCGTCGTCGGGGTGCACGTCGCCGCGGCGCTGCAACCGCGACCAGGTGCCGGCCGGGCGCGGCGGCAGACCGGGCAGCGGAGCGGAGGGGTGGCTGCTCCCGTCGGAGCCCGAGGGCCCCGCCGAGGCGCGGGGGACCGGGTGCTGCGTCACGGCGCTCCAGGCGGTCGTGGGCAGGCCACCGGCGGCGTCCGTGGAGTGCCGACCCCGCCGCTGCGGCGGGGTCGGACCGGTCACGCTCGCTCCCGCTGCGCGTCCAGGTACGCCTGGAGTATGACCACGGCCGCTGCCTGGTCGATGATCGGGCGCTGCTGACGGCTGTCCAGACCGTTCGCCCGGAGGGAACTGGCTGCGGTCACGGTGGAGAGCCTTTCGTCGACGAGGTGCACGGGCACGGACCCGATGCGCCCGGCCAGGGCCCGAGAGTAGGCACGCGCCTCCCGCGCCGAGGCGCCCGACGCACCCGAGAGGTGCCTCGGCTCCCCCACGATCACCTCTGTCACCTCGTGTTCCACCACGAGCGCCGCGATCCGGTCCAGATCGGACTCGTCCCGGGCCCGCTGGACGGTCTCCAGGGGGCTGGCGAGGATGCCGCCCGGGTCCGACAGCGCCACCCCGACGCGCACGCTGCCGACGTCGATGCCCAGCCGTCGACCCTGCCGGGGCCGGCGCGGCGGGATCGGCAGGCCTCCGGGCAGCCCACCGGACAGGTCGAGCTGCGCCGTCTCGTGCCGCACCGGGGGGAAGCCCGCGGACAGGTCGATCTCGGTCGTCTCGTGCTGGACCGGCCGCGGCGGGGGGCTGCCCGGGCCGGTCCGCGGCCGGGACGGGGGCACCGCCGGGCGGCTCACCGGACGACGGCCCACCGGACCGGTCTCGTCGGGGCGCTGATCAGGCACCTCGCTCACCTCCCTGCGGCGGTCTGGACCGCCTGTTCGCCGGCGTGCAGGGCCGCAGGGATGCCGGCGGGGTCGGTCCCGCCCCCCTGGGCGACGTCGGGCTTCCCACCGCCCCGGCCACCGACCGGGGTCGCCGCCGCGCGGAGCACGTCGTTGGCCGACAGGCCGCGGTCCTGTGCGGCCGGGTTGAGGGCCGCCACCAGAGCCACCTTGCCCCCGGACTCCGACGCGAGCAAGACGACGGCCGGACGGTCGGCGGGCAGCCGGCCCCGGACGTCGAGCGCCAGCGTGCGCAGGTCCCCGCCGCCGAGTCCGGCCGGTGCACCGGTGACCACGGCGACACCCGCGACGTCCCTGGCCCCGGCGGCCAGCGAACCGGCCGCGGCCAGGGTCTGCTGGCCGCGCAGCTCGGCGAGTTCCTTGTCCACGTCGCGCAGCCGCGCCAGCATCCCGCTGATCCGCTCGGCGAGCCCGTCGGTCGGGGTCTTGAGCAGGTCCCCGAGCTGGCGGACGAGGTCGCGCTCGCGGGCGAGGTAGCGGAAGCCCTCGAGGCCGACGACCGCCTCGACGCGGCGCGAGCCCGAGCCGACCGAGGACTCCCCGGTCAGGGCGAGCGTGCCGATCTGCGAGCTGCCCCGCACGTGGGTGCCACCGCAGAGCTCGCGCGACCAGGGGCCGCCGATCTCCACGACCCGCACCTGCTCGCCGTAGGTCTCGCCGAACAGCGCCAGCGCGCCGAGGGCCCGGGCCTCGGGCAGCGTCATGTAGGAGGCGGTCACCGTGTGGTCGGCGCGGACGGCGGCGTTGGCGACGTCCTCGATGTCGTGCCGCTGCTGGCCGGTGAGCGCGCCCTGCCAGGCGAAGTCCAGCCGCAGGTAGCCGGGCCGGTTGTAGGACCCCGACTGCAGCGCCTGCGGGCCGAGCACCTGGCGCAGCGCGGCGTGCACCACGTGCGTGCCCGAGTGCGCCTGGCAGGCCGACAGCCGCCACTCGCGGTCGACCTCGGCGACCAGCTCGGCGCCCTGGGTGAGCTCACCCTCGAGCACCCGCACCTGGTGGGCGACCAGGCCCTTGACCGGCCGCTGGACGTCGAGGACTTCCGCGCGGCCACCGTCCCAGGTGAGCAGCCCCGCGTCGGCGACCTGACCACCGGACTCCGCGTAGAACGGCGTCCGGTCGAGCACCACCCGGGTGATCTCGCCGGGTCCGGCCGGCGCGCCGCCGTCCCCGTCCTCGTCGGCGAGCTCGGACACCAGCCCCAGGACGCGCGAGTCGGTGCGCAGGGTGTCGTAGGCCCGCCAGTCGGTGGGGCCGTGGTCGGCCAGCAGCCGGCGGTAGGCCAGGACGTCGACCGAGCCGGTCTTCTTGGCGCGGGCGTCGGCGCGGGCCCGGTCGCGCTGCTGCTGCATGAGGGCCCGGAAGCCCTCCTCGTCGACGGTGACGCCCTGCTCGGCGGCCATCTCGAGGGTGACGTCGATCGGGAAGCCGTAGGTGTCGTGCAGGGAGAACGCCTGCTCGCCCGACAGCGCCGGCGTCCCGGCCTGCTTGGCGGCGGCGACGGCGGTGTCGAACAGCGTCGTCCCCGAGGTGAGGGTGCGGCGGAACGCCTCCTCCTCGGCGTAGGCGACGCTGGAGATGCGGGCGAAGTCGGTGGCCAGCTCGGGGTAGCTGGCACTCATCGCGTCCCGGGACACCGGCAGCAGTGCGGGCAGCGTGGCCTCGTCGACGCCGAGCAGCTTCATCGACCGGACGGCGCGGCGCAGCAGCCGGCGCAGGATGTACCCGCGGCCCTCGTTGCCCGGCGTCACGCCGTCCCCGATCAGCATCAGCCCACTGCGCACGTGGTCGGCCACGACCCGCAGCCGGACGTCGGCCTCGTGATCGCGGCCGTAGCGCACCCCGGCGATCTCGGCGGCCCGGTGCAGCACCGGGGCGACCTCGTCGATCTCGTAGAGGTTGTCGACGCCCTGCAGCAGGTAGGCGACCCGCTCCAGGCCCATGCCGGTGTCGATGTTCTTCTTCGGCAGCTCGCCGACGATCTGGAACTCCTCCTTGCTCCGTACGTCGGTGAGCTCGTACTGCATGAAGACGAGGTTCCAGATCTCCAGGAACCGGTCACCGGCCGTGTCGACCAGCGGGCCGCCGTCCGGGCCGAACTGCGGGCCCCGGTCGAAGTAGATCTCGCTGCACGGGCCGCCCGGGCCGGGCTGCCCCGTGTGCCAGTAGTTGTCCTTCTTGCCCAGCCGCTGGATCCGCTCGACCGGCAGGCCCGCGATCCGGTGCCAGGCCTCGGCGGCCTCGTCGTCGTCCAGGTAGACGGTGACCCAGATCCGATCCGGGTCGAAGCCGAGCCCGCCGGCGTCGACCGGCCCGGTGACCAGCTCCCAGGCGTGCGCGATCGCCCCCTCCTTGAAGTAGTCACCGAAGGAGAAGTTGCCGTTCATCTGGAAGAACGTGCCGTGGCGGGTGGTCTTGCCCACCTCCTCGATGTCGAGGGTGCGCACGCACTTCTGCACGCTGGTGGCCCGCGGGTAGGGCGCGGGCTCGCGGCCGGTCAGGTACGGGATGAACGGCACCATGCCGGCGACGGTGAACAGCAGCGACGGGTCGGGGGAGACCAGCGAGGCGCTGGGCACGACGGTGTGGCCGCGGGAGGCGAAGTGCTCCAGGAAGCGGCGGCGGATCTCGGCGGTCTGCATGGTCCTACTCGGGGGTCTGGAGGAGGGCGGAGCGGCGTCCTCCGGCGGGTGGCGAGGTGGTCAGCGGTCGGCGGCGTGCGCGCCACGCCGGCCGGGCAGCTGCACCTGGTCCGGGCTGGGCAGCGGGGCGTCCAGGCCGGTGCCGGCGCGCAGTTCCTGCTCGCGCTCGGTCATGGCCTCGCGCACGTCGGCACCGAAGTCGCCGATCGCGTCGGCGAGGTCGCGCAGGCCCTCGGCGATGGAGGCACCGATGCCCGAGGGGGTCAGCCGCTCGGCGGCCGCGGACAGCTTGCGGACCACGAGGACGCCGATCGTCACCCCCATCGCCAGCCAGAACAGCCGGCGCATCAGGCGGCCCGCCGTGCGGCGCGGCGTTCCCGGCGCGCGGCCTTGTCCCGGGCGGCGGCCTCGGCGAGCGCCTGGCCCTCCCGCTTCTTGCGCGCGGCGCTGCGGACGCCGTAGCTGAAGGCGGCCACCTTGATCAGCGGGCTGCCGACGGTGGCGGCCACGACGCTGGTGAGGGCCGCGACGTTGCTGGACACGTTGGCGGCGTTGCCGGTGATGTCGTCGACCCGCTCGAGGTTGCTGTTGACGTGCGCCACGGTCGTCGAGGCCTGGCTCAGGATCGGCCCGCTCTGCTCCCGGGCCTGGCGGATGGTCAGCGTCGCCTCGTCCAGCGTGCGACCCAGCTTGAGGATCGGGACGGCGAGCAGCACCACCAGCAGCACCAGCGCCAGCGCGGCGATCAATCCGGCCCACTCTCCTGCGGTCACGCGCAGTTCTCCTGTTCGTCGTTCGGGCACGCGGCGCGCGGACACGCGGCCGGGCGCCGACCCTCGGGCGACTGCCCGGCGTGGTCACAGTAGTCGCGGGCACCGGCGACCGTCCGTGCCCCGCCGGGAGTCAGCGGCCGCGCCGGACGACGCCCTCGGTCAGACCCCGCTCCCCGGGCTGCCGGTGCTGCGATGCCCCCGCGGCTGTCGTCTGACGATCGCCCGCAGCTTGGCCAGGCGGGCGCCGATCGGACCCTCGGCGCCCCTGCTGGTGGGCCGGTAGTAGTCCCGGCCGACCAGGGCGTCGGGCGGGTACTGCTGCGCCAGGATCCCGTCGGGGGCGTCGTGCGGATAGCGGTAGGCGGCCCCGTGGCCCAGCTTCTCCGCCCCGGCGTAGTGCGCGTCGCGCAGCCCCGGCGGCACCGGCCCGGCCAGGCCGGCGCGCACGTCGGCCATCGACTCGCCGATGCCCACGGTGAGGGCGTTGGACTTGGGTGCCGTGGCCAGGTGCACCACGGCCTGCGCCAGGGGGAAGTGGCCCTCGGGCATGCCGATGAAGGCCACCGCGTCGGCCGCGGCGACCGCGGTGAGCAGCGCGGTCGGATCGGCCATGCCGATGTCCTCGCTGGCGGAGATGACCAGCCGGCGGGCGATGAACCGGGGGTCCTCCCCCGCCGCGACCATCCGGGCCAGGTAGTGCATCGCGGCGTCGACGTCGCTGCCGCGGATGCTCTTGATCAGCGCGCTGGCCACGTCGTAGTGCTGGTCACCCTGCCGGTCGTAGCGCACCGCGGCCTGCGCGACGGCGGTCTCCAGCGTGGCCAGGTCCAGCACGTCGACACCCGCGGCCTGCGCGGCGCCCGCGCCGGACTCCAGGGCGGTGAGGGCCTTGCGGGCGTCGCCGCCGGCGATCCGGAGCAGGTGCTCCTCCGCCTCGGCGGTCAGCGTGACGGCACCGTCGAGCCCGCGGTCGCTGGTCAGCGCACGGCGGAGGACGGCCCGGATGTCGTCGTCGGACAGCGGCTGCAGCGCGAGCACGAGACTGCGCGAGAGCAGCGGGCTGACCACGGAGAAGAACGGGTTCTCGGTGGTGGCCGCGATCAGGCTGACGATCCGGTCCTCCACCGCCGACAGCAGGGAGTCCTGCTGGGTCTTGGAGAACCGGTGCACCTCGTCGATGAACAGCACGGTGCGCCGGCCGGCGTAGGTGAGCTCGCGCTTGGCGCTCTGGATGACCGCCCGCACCTCCTTGACGCCGGCGTCGAGGGCGGAGAGCTGCACGAACTGCCGCTTGGTGGCCAGGGAGATGACGTGCGCCAGCGTCGTCTTGCCGGTGCCGGGCGGGCCGTAGAGGACCAGCGACATCGGCTCGTCGGACTCCACCAGCCGGCGCAGGGGGGCGCGCGGGCCGAGCAGGTGGGTCTGACCGACCACCTCGTCGAGGCCCCGCGGCCGCATCCGCACGGCCAGCGGCGCACCGGTGTCCACCACGGCGCCACCGGCGTCGGGCGCCGGGTCGTCGAACAGCGACGTCACGATCGCACCTGCCCGAGCACGGTTGCGACGCTACCCGCGGGGCACGACGCAACCGTCGGTCCACGAGGAGGAGCCCGTGCAGCAGCGCACCATCGGCAACGACACCGTCGGCCGCGTCCAGGTCAGCGCCATCGGCCTGGGCGCCATGCCGCTGTCGACCAAGGACCCCCGGCCCGCCCCCGAGGACGCGCGGGCCGTCGTCCACGCGGCGCTCGACGCCGGGGTGACGCTGATCGACACCGCCGACGCCTACTCCCGGGACGAGGGGGAGTTCGGCCACAACGAGTCGCTCGTGGCCGCTGCACTGGCCTCGTGGGGCGGCGACACCTCCGGCGTGCTGGTCGCGACCAAGGGTGGGCACACCCGGCGCGGCGCGGACTGGGCGCTCGACGGGTCGCCGGCGTACCTGCGCCGGGCCTGCGAGGAGTCGCTGCGCCGGCTCGGCGGCGACGCGATCGGCCTGTACCAGTTCCACCGGCCCGACCCCGACACCCCGTGGGAGGAGTCGATGGGCGCGCTGCGCTCGCTGGCCGACGACGGGCTGGTGCGCATGGTCGGCATCTCCAACGCCGACGTCGCGCAGATCGACGTCGCCCGGTCGATCGTCGGCCCGGCGCTGGTGAGCGTGCAGAACCAGTTCTCCCCCGGCTGGCGGTCCTCCGCCGACGAGCTGGCGCACTGCGGCGAGCACGGGCTGGCCTTCCTGCCCTGGAGTCCGTTCGGCGGGGTGTCCGCGGCAGGATCCCTTGACGCCACCGCGCCCGCCTTCGCCGAGGTGGCCGGGGAGCTGGACGTGTCGGTGTACCAGGTGACCCTCGCCTGGCACCTGGCCCAGTCCGACGTCGTCGTCCCGATCCCCGGGGCGTCCCGGCCGGCGTCGATCGTCGACTCCGCGGCCGCGGCGGACCTGCGGCTGACCCCGGAGCAGCTCGCCCGGCTGGACGGCTGATCCCGGCGGCCGAGCGAGTCGGGACGACGGATCCACCACCCCTGCCCGCGACGCGCTGCGGTTTCCGTTGACCGGGCACTCGAAGCGATGGTGAGGTCAGGGCATGCCGCGCTACGGGGCCCAGTACGGGCCCGACGTCACCTTCCTCGGCATCGACCGGTGCGACCTCGACGACCCGGGGTCGTTCGCCGGTGCCGACGTCGTCGTCCTCGGCGCGCCGTTCGACGGGGGGACGTCGCACCGGCCGGGCACCCGCTTCGGCCCGCAGGCGATCCGGACCACCGACTACCTGGGGCACGACGGCTCCCGGCCCAGCCTCGCGCTGCGCACCGACGGGCTGCGCGACCTGCGGGTGCTCGACGCCGGGGACGTCGAGATGTTCTCCGGCGACATCGAGGCCGCGCTCCCCGCGCTGCGGGCGGCGGTGGCCACGGTCGCCCGGGCCGGCGCCATCCCGGTCGTGCTCGGCGGGGACCACTCGATCACCTACGCCGACGCCTCCGGCGTGGCCGACGCCTTCGGGGCCGGCCGGGTGTCGATGCTGCACTTCGACGCGCACGCGGACACCGGCGACATCGAGTTCGGCTCGCTCTGGGGACACGGCCAGCCCATGCGGCGGCTCATCGAGTCGGGTGCGCTGCGCGGCGACCGGTTCCTGCAGATCGGCCTGCGCGGGTACTGGCCGCCGCCGGAGACGCTGGACTGGATGGCCGCGCAGCGGATGCGCTCCTACGAGATGTCCGAGATCGGCGCCCGGGGCCTGCCGGCCTGCCTCACCGAGGCCTCCGGCATCGCCACCGACGGGTGCGAGGGCGTCTTCCTCTCCGTCGACATCGACGTCTGCGATCCCGGGCACGCCCCGGGCACCGGCACCCCGGAGCCCGGCGGGCTGACCGCCCGCGAGCTGCTGGACTCCGTCCGCCGCATCTGCCTGGAGCTGCCGGTCGTGGGGGTCGACGTGGTGGAGGTCAGCCCGCCCTACGACTCCGCCGACGTCACCGCGGCGCTGGCCAACCGGGTGGTGCTGGAGGCCCTCTCCGCGATCGCGCGCCGCCGGCGCGACGCGCGGCACGGGACCCGCTGGGACCCGGCGCTCCCCCTGCTCGCCGACCGTCCCGACGTCGTGGAGGACCCCGCATGACCGCGCACCCGCTGGACCCCCTGAGCGCCGACGAGTTCCGCGCCGCCGCCGGCATCCTGCGCCGGGACCGGGGCGTGGACGAGCGCTGGCGGTTCGCCTCGATCGAGCTGCGCGAGCCGGCCAAGGACGTCGTCCGTGCGTTCGCCCCCGGCGACCCCATCCGGCGCGAGGCCCGGGTGACCTGCTGGAGCCGCGACGAGGGGACGCCGCACAAGGCGGTGGTGTCGCTGACCGACGACGCCGTCCTCTCCTGGGAGGCGGTGCCCGGTGAGCAGGCCAACATGACCCTGGACGAGTGGCACGAGGCGCACGAGGCCCTGATCGTCCACCCGGCGGTGGTCGAGGCGCTGGCCCGGCGCGGCATCACCGACCTGGACCTGGTGCTCATCGACACCTGGGCCTACGGGCACTCCCTCATCCCGGAGGGCCTGCAGGACCGGCGGGTCGGCTGGACCGACGTGTGGCGGCGGTCGGTGCCCGGGGGCAACCCCTACGCCAACCCGGTCGACGGCCTGCACTTCGTCGTCGACCTGAACTCGATGGAGCTGCTCCAGGTCGAGGACACCCCACCCCCGGCGCCGTCCGCCGTCATGGGCGAGTACGTGCCGGCGCTCGTGCCGGGCCTCCGGCAGCGCACGGACCTGCGGCCGGTCGAGATCACCCAGCCCGAGGGCGTCTCGTTCACCCTCGAGGGCTCCGAGCTGCGCTGGCAGAACTGGGCGATCCGGCTGGGCTTCAACCACCGCGAGGGCCTGGTCCTGCACCGGGTGTCCTACGACGGCCGCCCGATCGCGCACCGGATGTCCTTCGCCGAGATGGTCGTGCCCTACCGCGACCCGAGCCCCGACCACCACCGGCGCACCGCCTTCGACATCGGCGAGTGGGGCCTGGGCTTCATGACGACGTCGCTGGAGCTGGGCTGCGACTGCCTGGGCGAGATCACCTACGTCGACGCCGTCCTGCACGACTCCCGCGGCGAGCCCTACGAGGTCCGCAACGCGATCTGCCTGCACGAGGAGGATGACGGCGTCCTCTGGAAGCACGTGGACGAGCACGCCGGCGCCGAGGTGCGGCGATCCCGGCGGATGGTCGTGTCGTTCCACGCGACCGTCGCCAACTACGAGTACCTCGTCTACTGGCGCTTCTACCAGGACGGCAGCATCCAGTGCGAGGTCCGCGCCACCGGGATCATGGTGACCAGCCGGTTCGCCGGCGCTCCCCCGCCCTACGGCACGGTGGTCGACGAGCGCACCTACGCCCCGCACCACCAGCACTTCATCGTGGCCCGCCTGGACATGGAGGTCGACGGCCCGGAGAACACCGTGCTGGTCTCCGAGAGCGAGGCGGTCCCGATCTCGCCGGCCAACCCGCACGGCCTGGGACTGGTGCAGCGCACCCGCCCGCTGCTGACCGAGTCCGAGGGCCGGCAGGACCTCGACTGGGCCGGCCAGCGCACCTGGAAGGTCGTCAACCGCGGCCGCCTCAACCGGCTCGGCTCGCCGACCGGCTACCAGCTCCTTACGCCCGGGGCCATCCCCGCGCTGGCCGATCCGAGCTCACCGATCCTCCGGCGGGCCGAGGTGATCGACCACCCGCTGTGGGTGACCCGGTTCGACGAGGACGAGCGCTGGCCCGCCGGCGAGTTCTGCAACCAGAGCCGCGGGGACGCCGGGCTGCCCGACTGGACACGGGCCGACCGCCCGATCGCCGACACCGACATCGTGCTGTGGCACGTCTTCGGCATCCACCACGTCCCCCGCCCCGAGGACTGGCCGGTCATGCCGGTGGACACGGTCTCCTTCTCCCTGGCGCCGAGCGGCTTCTTCGACCGCAACCCCGCCCTCGACGTCCCCCCGACCCCCGGGCGCTGCCACTGAGGGAGGACCCCCTGCCCCCCACCGCTCGCAGGCTCGCGGCGGGGCCCTGCAGGGGGCCTCAGGCGTCCGGCTGGGGGGCCGGCAGGGGCGGGCGGCGGGTGCCCCAGGCGTAGGTCTGCTTGCGCAGCCCCAGGTACAGGTGCGTCTCGGTGGACAGCACGCCCTCCACCGCGCGGATGCGGGTGACGGTCTCGAGCAGCTGGTCGTCGTCCTCGCAGACCACCTCGACGAGCAGGTCGACCGAGCCGGCGGTGATGACGACGTAGTCGACCTCGGCGAAGTCGGCGATCCGGTCGGCCACCTCCCGGGCGTCCCCGCCGGTGCGGACGGCGACCATCGCCTGACGGGAGAAGCCCACCTGCAGCGGGTCGGTGACCGCGACGATCTGCATCACCCCCGCGTCCACCAGCCGCTGCACGCGCTGGCGGACGGCGGCCTCCGACAGACCCACCGCGGTCGCGATCCGCGCGTAGGGACGCCGGCCGTCCTGCTGGAGCTGTTCGATGATCGCGCGGGACACGTCGTCCAGCACGAAGGTCCCCCGGGTGGTCATGCCCGGATCGTATCGGCGCAGTCGGCTGCCGGACTCGTCAGTCCGACCCGGGAATAGCTACGATTCCCTGGTCCAGACTTCCCCCCGACGACGGGATCCGTGGTCATGACCACCACCGAGCAGGCCGTCGCAGCCCCCGGCTCCGCCGCCGGCGGCGACGCCGCCGCCAACCTCTGGCTGCACTTCTCCCGCATGGGCGCCTACCGCGACACCCCGCCGCCGGTCATCGTGCGCGGCGAGGGCGCCGCCATCTACGACGACCGCGGCCGGCGCTACCTCGACGGCCTGGCGGGGCTCTTCGTGGTGCAGGCCGGGCACGGCCGCCGGGTGCTGGCCGAGGCGGCCGCGAAGCAGGCCGGCGAGCTGGCCTACTTCCCGCTGTGGTCCTACGCGCACCCGGCGGCGATCGAGCTGTCGCAGCGGCTGGCCGCGGCCGCGCCCGGGGACCTGAACCGGGTCTTCTTCACGACCGGTGGGGGCGAGGCGGTGGAGACGGCGTGGAAGGCGGCCAAGCAGTACTTCAAGCTGACCGGCAAGCCGATGAAGACCAAGGTCATCAGCCGGGCGGTGGCCTACCACGGCACCACCCAGGGAGCGCTGTCGATCACCGGCCTGCCGGCGCTCAAGGAGGTCTTCGAGCCACTGGTCCCCGGCACGTTCCGGGTGCCCAACACCAACTACTACCGCGCCCCGGTGTTCGGGGACGACCCCAAGGCCTTCGGGCGCTGGGCCGCCGACCAGATCGAGCAGCAGATCCTGTTCGAGGGCCCCGACAGCGTCGCGGCGGTCTTCCTCGAGCCGGTGCAGAACGCCGGCGGCTGCTTCCCGCCCCCGCCCGGCTACTTCGACCGGGTGCGCGAGATCTGCGACCGGTACGACGTCCTGCTCGTGAGCGACGAGGTGATCTGCGCCTTCGGCCGGCTGGGCACCACGTTCGCGTGCGACAAGTTCGGCTACGTGCCCGACATGATCACCTGCGCGAAGGGGATGACGTCGGGCTACTCCCCCATCGGCGCGATGATCGCCTCCGACCGGGTCATGGAGCCGTTCCTGCAGGGGGCGACGACCTTCGCGCACGGCTACACCTTCGGTGGGCACCCGGTCAGCTCGGCCGTCGCGCTGGCCAACCTCGACCTGGTCGAGGAGGAGGGCCTCGACGCGCACGTCCTGGAGGCCGAGGGCGCGTTCCGCTCGACACTGGAGCGGCTGCTGGACCTGCCGATCGTCGGGGACGTCCGTGGTGACGGGTTCTTCTACGGGATCGAACTGGTGAAGGACAAGGCGACCAAGGAGACGTTCGACGCGGCGGAGTCCGAGCGGCTGCTGCGGGGGTTCCTCTCCGGCGCGCTGTTCGACGCCGGCCTGTACTGCCGCGCCGACGACCGCGGTGACCCCGTCGTCCAGCTGGCCCCGCCGCTGATCTGCGGCCAGGCCGAGTTCGACGAGATGGAGCAGATCCTGCGGTCGGTGCTGACCGAGGCCTGGACCCGGCTGTAGCGGTCCTCGCCCGGCCCGGGGCCCCCTACTCGCCGGCCGTGCCTGCGGGGACGCACAGCACCGGCCGGTCGGAGATCTGCAGCAGCTTGTGCGGCACCGAGCCGAGGATGGCGCCGCGCAGCGGGCTCTCCCCGCTGGTGCCGACGACGATCACCCGCGCGTCGTGCCGGTCGGCCGCGTCGACCAGCGCCTGGGCGGGCTTGGCGTCGAGCACCTCGACGACCGTCCGCACCCCGGCGGCGTCGGCCTCGGCCATGGCGTGCTCGACCGCCGCCCGGCCCATCTCGGCCAGCGCCCGCTGGTGCGCGCGGAACTCCTCGCCCAGGCCACCGGGGGGTTCGGCGCCGTAGACCAGGACCAGCGGCTCGTCGAAGCGGACCGCCAGCGAGACGGCCACGGCCAGCGCAGGGCGTGAGCCCGGCGACTCGTCGTACCCCAGGACGATGCTCACCGCAGCTCCTCGTCGACCACGATGCGGTCGCCGGCGATCCCGGGCCGCTCCTGCCAGTACCTGCCGTCCCGGCTCCGCCAGACGAGCATCAGCACGACACCCAGCAGGAAGATGCCGACGCCGATGACCAGTGGCGGCCCGACTCCCAGCCAGGCCTGCCCGGTGTAGGAGTTCGCCGGGTCGGAGATGTCGCGGATCGCGAGCACCAGCAGCCAGATCAGCAGCCCCGCGCCCACCAGCGGGCCGAGGCCGATGAGCAGGAACGCCGACGCGCTGCGGGTCAGCTGCCGCCGGTGGTAGACCGCGCAGGCGATGCCGGTCAGCGCGTAGTAGAAGGCGATCAGCAGGGACAGCGCGGTGATCGAGTCGAACAGCGCGTTCTCGCTGAGCAGGCTGACGACGACGAACCAGACGCTGGCGATGCCGCCCACCCACCAGGTCGACACGTCCGGGGTGCGGTGCCGCGGCGAGATGTGGCCGAAGCGGCGGGGGAACGCGTGCCGCCGCGCCATCGACAGCCCGGTGCGCGAGGCCGGGAGGATCGTCGTCTGGGTCGAGGCGATGGCGGCGGTGGCCACGGCCAGGAGGACCACCCAGTCCCAGCCGCCCATGACCTCGGTGGACAGCAGCGCGAAGATCGCCTCCTCCTCGTCGGCGTTGTCCGCGAGGAAGTCGGTGCCGGCGAAGGCGAGGACGGCGATGGCGACGCCGACGTAGGTGACCAGCAGGACGACCGTCGAGGCGATCGCGGCCCGGCCGGGGGTGGACGTCGAGTCGCGGGTCTCCTCGGTGAGGTTGACCGCCGACTCCCAGCCCCAGTAGGCGAACACACCGAGCAGCAGCCCGCCGGACAGCGCCGCCCCGCCGGCGCCGAACGGGTTGAGCCAGCTCCAGCTCGGGTCCAGCCCGCCGAGCGGGCTGTCACCGGTCACGCCGCGGACGATCGCCACCGCCGCGAACACCAGGAGGGCGACGGTCTGGGCGAGGATCAGACCGTTCTGCAGCCGCGCGGACAGCTCGGTGCCCAGCACGCAGATCCAGGTCATCAGCAGGATCAGCCCCACGGTGAGCACCGTGACCAGCAGCTGGTTCTCCGCCAGCGAGTCCAGGTTGAGCGTCCGCAGCGTGAAGACCACGCCCACGTTGGCCAGCGAGCCGATGATCAGGACGCCGGTCATCGTGATCGCCCAGCCGCCGATCCAGCCGAACCACGGCCCCATCGCCCGGGTGACCCAGGAGAACGTCGTCCCGCAGTCGGGGTCGACCCGGTTGAGCGCGGCGAAGGCGGCCGCGATGAGGAGCATCGGCACGAACGAGGCCAGCAGGACGCCGGGGGTGTTGACGCCCACCAGGCCGACCAGGGCGCCGATGATGGCCGCCAGCGAGTAGGCCGGCGAGGTCGAGGCCAGCCCGATCACGAGGGCGTCGACGAAGCCGATCGCACCCGGCCGGAGGGTCGGCTCCGCGGCCGATTCGGCGACGGGATCTACGGGGTCCGCGCTCATGCGACGGTTATCGCAGTCCAGGGGCCGGACGGCAAGGGTTTGGCGCTCCCAACCCTGGTCCGGCGACGGAACTCGTCGCTAGGGTGACCGCCACCGTTGGAGGTCCCCATGCGCATCCTGCTCGTCGGCGCCGGAGGCGTCGGCAGCGCGGTGGCCGCGATCGCCGCGCGCCGCCCCTTCGTCGAACGACTCGTCGTCAGTGACTACGACCCGGCTCGCGCCGAGAAGGCGGTCGCCGCGACCGGCGACCCACGCTTCGTGGCCGCCCGGGTGGACGCGAGCGACGAGGCCGCCGTCCGGGCGCTGCTCGCCGAGCACCGCTGCGAGGTCCTGCTCAACGCCACCGACCCGCGGTTCGTCATGCCGCTGTTCCGTGCCGCGCTGGCCGCCGGCGTGGACTACCTGGACATGGCGATGTCGCTGTCGCGTCCGCACCCCGAGCAGCCCTGGTCGAAGACCGGCGTCAAGCTCGGCGACGAGCAGTTCGCGCTGGCCGGCGAGTGGGCGGCGGCCGGGCGGCTCGCGCTGGTCGGCATCGGGGTCGAGCCGGGCCTGTCCGACGTCTTCGCCCGCTACGCCGCCGACCACCTGTTCTCCGAGATCGACGAGCTCGGCGTGCGCGACGGGTCGGACCTGACCGTGCGGGGCCACGACTTCGCGCCGTCCTTCTCCATCTGGACGACGATCGAGGAGTGCCTCAACCCACCGGTCGTGTGGGAGCGGGAGCGCGGCTGGTACACGACCGAGCCGTTCAGCGAGCCCGAGGTCTTCGACTTCCCCGAGGGCATCGGGCCGGTGGAGTGCGTGAACGTGGAGCACGAGGAGGTGCTCCTCATGCCGCGATGGGTCGACGCCCGCCGGGTGACGTTCAAGTACGGCCTGGGCTCGCACTTCATCGAGATCCTCAAGGTGCTGCACGAGACCGGCCTGGACTCGACGACGCCGGTGCGGGTCGGCGACGTCGAGGTCTCCCCGCGTGACGTGGTCGCCGCGGCGCTGCCCGACCCGGCCGGGCTGGGCGAGCTCATGACCGGCAGGACCTGCGCCGGGTTGTGGGTGAGCGGCACGGGCACCGACGGCCGGCCGCGGCAGGTCTACCTCTACCACGTGGTGGACAACGCCTGGTCGATGGCCGAGTACGGCGCCCAGGCCGTCGTCTGGCAGACCGCGGTCAACCCCGTGGTCGCCCTGGAGCTGCTGGCGACCGGGCAGTGGCGGGGCAGCGGCGTCCTCGGCCCCGAGGCGTTCGACGCGGTGCCCTTCCTCGAGCTGCTGACCGCCTACGGCTCCCCCTGGGGCCTGCGCGACGGCGGCTGAAGGAGGACCCCTCGCTCTGCTCGGGCCGGGCCCCTGCGAGGGGGCCGCTCAGCCGGCCGGGGCGTGGGCGGCGAAGGCGGCGTCCAGGACGTCGAGGGCGTCGGCCAGCAGCTCCTGGCCGATGACCAGCGGGGGCAGGAAGCGCAGCACGTTGCCGAACGTGCCGGCGGTCAGGGTGATGACGCCCTCGGCGTGGCAGGCCTTCGAGATGGCGGCGGTCAGCCCGGCGTCCGGCTCGGTCGTACCGGGCCGGACGATCTCGGCGGCCAGCATGGCGCCTCGCCCCCGGACGTCCCCGATCACGCCGGTGCGCTCCTGCAGGGCCCGCAGCCGCGGCAGCATGGCGGCCTCGATGGCGCGGGCGGCACCGGCGAGGTCCTGCTCGCGCATGGTCGCGATGGTGGCCAGCGCGGCGGCGCAGGCCACCGGGTTGCCGCCGTAGGTGCCGCCGAGACCGCCGGTGTGGACGGCGTCGAGCAGCTCGGCCCGGCCGGTCAGCCCCGCCAGTGGCAGGCCGCCGGCCATGCCCTTGGCGGTCGTCACCAGGTCGGGCACGACCCCCTCGTGCTCGGCGGCGAACCAGGCGCCGGTGCGGCAGAAGCCGGTCTGCACCTCGTCGGCGATGAACACCGCGCCGGAGCGGGCGCACCAGTCGGCCAGGGCGGGCAGGAAGCCCGGCGCCGGGACGACGAAGCCGCCCTCCCCCTGGATCGGCTCGATCAGCACCGCGGCGACGTTCTCCCCGCCGACCTGCGTCTCGACGAGGGCCAGCGCCCGCGCGGCGGCCTGCTCCCCCGTCATCCCCGGCTCGTCCCGAAAGGGATAGGACATCGGGACCCGGTAGACCTCACCGGCGAAGGGCCCGAACCCGTTCTTGTAGGGCATGTTCTTGGCGGTCAGCGCCATCGTGAGGTTGGTGCGGCCGTGGTAGGCGTGGTCGAAGACGACGACGGCCGAGCGGCGGGTGGCCACGCGGGCCACCTTGACCGCGTTCTCCACGGCCTCGGCGCCGGAGTTGAACAGCGCCGTCCGCTTCTCGTGGTCGCCGGGGGTGAGCCGGGCCAGCTCCTCGCTGACGGCCACGTAGCCCTCGTACGGCCCGACCATGAAACAGGTGTGGGTGAAGGCGGCGACCTGCGCCTGCACGGCGGCCACGACCTCCGGCGCGGCGTGGCCGACGCTGGTCACGGCGATCCCGGAGCCGAGGTCGATGAAGGAGTTGCCGTCGACGTCGACGACCACGGCGCCGCCGGCGCGCTCGACGTACACGGGCAGGACGCTGCCCACGGCCGAGGTGACCGCACCCGCCCGGCGGGCGGCCAGTTCGCGGGACCGGGGGCCGGGCACCTCGGTGACGAGCCGCCGCTCCTGGGTCACGGCGTCGGTTCGGGCGAGCACGTCGGTCATGTCTCCAGCTCCTCGCAGCCCGGCCACCCCCGTCGGGGCAGACCCTCCGCTCAGCGTGGGCCTCCCGGCGCCCCGTCGGTACCGTCCACCACGGCGTCCCGGGGGCGCCCGGGTGTCCACATCGTCGGAGGTCTGCCGTGCCGGTCACCGTCGCGACGCTGCTGGACACCGCCGCACTGGAGCTGACGCTGCACACCTCCGCCGCCGCCGCCGACCGTCCCGTCTCCTGGGTGCACGTGAGCGAGCTGGCCGACCCGACCCCCTTCCTCGAGGGCGGCGAGCTGCTGCTCAGCACCGGGTTGACCCTCCCGGCCGACGCGGCGGGACAGCGGGACTACGTCCGGCGGCTGGCCGGGGCCGGCGTGGTCGCCCTCGGGCTGGGCACCGGCCTGAGCCTCGCGAAGGTGCCGGAGGAGCTGGTGGCCGCGGCCGACGCGCACGGACTCGCCGTGCTGGAGGTGCCGCGGCAGACGCCGTTCATCGCGCTCTCGCGGGCGGTCTCCAGCGCGCTCGCGGCCGAGGAGTACGCGGCCGTCGCGCGCGCGTCGGCGGTCCAGCAGGAGCTGACCCGCGCCGCCGTCGCCCCCGGTGCACCGGCCACCCTCGTCGACCGGCTGGCCCGGCACCTCGGCGGGTGGGCGCTGCTCACCGACGCCGCCGGGACGCCGGTGGAGGCGGCGCCGCCCGGTGCACGGGCCCGCGCCGGCACCCTCGCACCCGCGCTCGACCGGCTGCGCGGCACGCGCTCCCCGGCCGGGGCAGCGCTCACCCGTCCCGACGAGACGGTGCTGCTGCAGTCACTGGGCACCGGGACGCGCACGCGCGGGTTCCTCGCCGTCGGGCGCCCGGGGTCGTTCCCGGCCGCCGACCGGCACGTGGTCAACGCGGCCGCCCTGCTGCTGACCCTGCGGCTGGAGCAGTCCCGGGCGCTCGACAGCGCCACGGCCGCGCTGCGGGCCGCGTTGCTGCGGCTGCTGCTGGCCGGGGAGGAGGCGTCGGTGGTCCCCGCGGTCGCCGCGCTGGGCGAGCGGCTGCCGACCGAGCCGGTGCGCCCGCTGGTCCTCCTCGGCAGCGCGGAGCAGCGGGCGGCCGCCGTCGACGTGGCCGCCGACGCCGCGGCGCAGGACCGCGAGCCGGTGTTCGCCGCGGAGCTGGAGAGCGCGCTGGTCGTCCTGGTCGCCGCCGACGGGCCGCTGGACCGGCGGCTGGCCGTCCTGCCCGAGCGGGTGCGCGGAGCCGTCGTCGGGACGGCGCCCCCGGTGTCGTGGGACCGGCTGGCCGAGGGCGTCCGGCAGGCCCGCCAGGCCGCCGAGCACGGCCGCGCGACCGGCCGCCCGGTCACCGGCTCCGCCGACGTCGCGGGCCAGGGCCTGGCCGCGCTGCTCGACCCGGACGCCACGGCCGCGTTCGCCGAGGCGGCGCTCGCCCCGCTGGTCGCCGCCGACCGGGCCGGGCCGGGCGAGCTGGTCGAGTCGCTGCGGGCGTGGCTGGCCGCGCACGGCCAGTGGGAGCCCGCGGCCGCCCGCCTCGGCGTCCACCGGCACACGCTGCGCAAGCGCATCCACCGGGTCCAGGAGCTGCTGGGCCGCGACCTGGACTCCCCCGGCGTCCGGGCCGAACTGTGGGTGGCCCTGCACCCTCCGGCTCGTCCCTAGCGGCTTGGGGCGGCTCCAGCGGCGCGCCGGCGCGCGCCCGCCCGGTGGGCTCAGCCGGGCACCCGGAGGCCCGGGACGGCGACCCGCCGGTGCACCAGGACGAAGCAGACCGCGCTGCCGGCGAGCGCGACCGCGCAGCCGCCCCAGGACAGCGCGTACCCGCCCGTGAGGTCGGCGGCCAGCCCGAACGCCCAGGGCGCGACCAGCGCGCCGAGGAAGTAGCCGGTGGACATGAGGGCGATCGCCCGGCCCACCGCCCACGGCGCCCGGTCGACGACGACCGCGTGGATCGTGCTGGCCCCGGCCAGGTTGCCGAAGAGGCCGACGACCGCGCCGACGACCACCAGGACCAGCGGGCTGCCCGCCGTCGACCACAGCAGCAGCACGCCGAGCAGCGCGAGGCCCGCCAGCCCGGCCGCGACCAGCGCCCGCCGCGGCGGCCCGACCCGGTCGGACAGCCGGGCCACGAGCACCATGGCCACCACCCCGGCGCCGGTGCCGGCCGCGGAGACCGCACCGGCCGTGGCCGTCCCGACCCCCGCATCGGTCAGCGAGAGCACCAGCCAGGACAGCAGCGGCTGGGAGCCGGCGATGAACAGGAACGCGGCCAGGGGCAGCAGCGCGAACCCGGGCGGCAGCGGCCGGTCCGGCTCCGCCGTCGCGGCGACGCCCCGGCCGCGGGCGGCGGGACGGGCCGGCAGCAGCAGCCCCCCGGCGACGGCGGTGGCCGCCGCGACGACCGCGAGGGCCAGGGCCACCCCCTCCCAGCCGACGGAGCGCGCCACCGCCGGCCCGGCGAGGGCGAGCACCGTCGCCATGAGCGGTACGCCGGCGGTCTTGACGGTGAGGTCCCGCCCGGCGCGTCCCGCCGGCGCCGTCGCGGCCACCGCCATGCTCGTCCCCGCGTTGCCCAGCGCGTAGCCCACGCCCGCGACGCCGGCGGCCAGGCCCAGCACCAGCGCCGAGGGGAAGGCCACCGACGCCAGCAGGCAGCCGGCCACCACCACCTGGTCCACGACGATGCAGCGCCGGGCACCCCAGGGCTGGGCGACCCGCGCGGCCACCAGCGAGCCCAGGCCGGTGAGGCCGTAGAACAGGCCGATCAGCAGGCCGAGGCCACCGCGCGAGAGGTCGAGGTCGGCCCGGATCTCGGGACCCAGGTAGCCGTAGAGGAACGCCGGCGCCGTGCCCGCGCCCATGGCCGCGGTGCAGACGGCGACGACCGCGGCCCGCCGGC
The DNA here is from genome assembly GCF_010686765.1 of Geodermatophilus sabuli. Lineage (GTDB taxonomy): Bacteria > Actinomycetota > Actinomycetes > Mycobacteriales > Geodermatophilaceae > Geodermatophilus > Geodermatophilus sabuli_A. Next base: position 141,053 of record NZ_JAAGWF010000010.1, read on the forward strand.
CCACCACCGAGCTGGGGTCCGCCATCCGCGCCCGCCCATCGCCACCACCGGCCGGACCCCGGGCGGCCGGGCGGGTGGACCGACCGTAGGTGAGACCCGGAGCACAACTCAAGCTTCCGTCGCTGGTGCTCTAGCGACTACGGTCAGCCGGGTGACGGCCGGCCGGGTGGTGTCCCTGTCCGCCGGCACCGTGCTCGACGCGCGACCCGACGACGCCCTCGACGCCGCGGCGGCCGCGGGCTTCGACGCCTTCGGCACCCGGTGGGACCCCGAGCACGCGATCGGCTCGCTGCGGCGCCGGATCGACGACAGCGGCCTGGCCCTGCTCGACCTGGAGGTGGTGCGGCTGGGCCCCGGGACGCCGGTCGGGCACCACCGCCCCTGGGTGGACGCCGCCGCGGAGCTCGGCGCCCGCTTCCTGCTGGTGGTGAGCTCGCACGACGACCCCGCCCGCACGGCCGACGAGCTGGCCACGCTGGCCGGCTGGTGCGCGCCCGCGGGGGTCACCGTGGCGCTGGAGTTCATGCGGTTCACCGCCGTCCCCACCCTGCACGCCGCCGGCGAGCTGGTGCGGGCCGCCGGCGGCACGGGCCTGACCGTCCTCGTCGACGTCCTGCACCTGCAGCGCGGCGGGGAGACCCCGGCCGACCTCACCCGGCCCGGCGCCCCACCGGTCGGCTACCTCCAGCTGTGCGACGCGCCCGCCGACCCGCCCGGCGACCTGGCGGCGCTGGCCGAGGAGGCACGGCACGGGCGGCTGTTCCCCGGCGACGGCGAGCTGCCGCTGGCCGACGTCCTCGCCGCCCTGCCGGCCGACCTGCCCGTCTGCGTCGAGGTGCAGTCCGACACCTGGTCGCGGCAGCTCGACGTGCCCGCGCGGGCGCGGCGGGCGATGGACAGCGTCCGCGGCCTGCTGGGTGCGCCGCACCCGGCGCACTGACCCGCACGACGACGAGGAGGGCACGTGCCTGCAGTCCTGGTGACCGGAGGCGGATCGGGCATCGGCGCGGAGGTCTGCCGGGTGCTCGCTGCCGCGGGCTGGCAGGTGGCCGCCGCCGACCTGCGGCCCCCGGAGGGCGGGCACGAGCTCGACACCACCGACGAGGCCGGCTGGGAGCGGGTGCTGGACGCCGTCTGGCCGCTGGACGGGCTGGTCAACTGCGCCGGCATCCGGGACCGGGCGCCGCTCGAGGAGCTGGAGCTGGCGGCGTTCGAGCGGATGATGGCCGTGCACGTCACCGGGTGCTTCCTCGGCACCCGCGGGGTCGCCCGGCGGTGGCGCACCGAGGAGCGCTCCGGCGCGGTCGTCAACATCTCCTCGGTCACCGCCACCCACGCCGTCGCCGGACAGGTCCACTACGTCACCGCCAAGGGCGCGATCGCCGCGCTGACCCGGGCGGCGGCGGTGGAGCTCGGGCCCACGGGCACCCGGGTCAACGCGATCGCGCCCGGGATCATCCGCACCCCCATGACCGCCGACCGCCTCGGGGACCCGGACCAGACGGCGTGGCTGCTGTCCCGCGTGCCGGCGGGCCGGGTCGGCGAGCCGGCCGAGATCGCCTCGGCGGTGCAGTTCCTGCTCTCCGACGCGGCGTCCTACGTCAACGGCGTGCTGCTGCCCGTCGACGGCGGCTGGGCGGCGGGCTGATGGCCGGCCGGCGCACCGTCGGCCTCGGGCTGTTCACCGGCCAGCGCCCTCCGGGGGTCGCGCACCCGCCGTACGGGGACGCGGTGCTGCTCGCCCGTGCCGCGGAGGACGCCGGCTTCGACGCGTTCTGGGTCAGCGAGCACCACGGGATGCCCGACGGCTACCTGCCCTCCCCGCTGGTGCTGCTCGGCGCGCTGGCCGCCGCGACCGACCGGCTCACGCTCGGCAGTGGCGTCGCCCTCGCGCCGCTGCACCACCCGCTGCGGCTGGCCGAGGACGCGGCGGTCCTCGACCACCTGTCCGGAGGGCGCCTGGTCCTGGGTCTCGGCCTGGGCTACGCCGAGCACGAGTACGCCGCCTTCGGCGTGGACCCCACCCGCCGCGGGGCGCTGATGTCCGACCTCGTGCCGTTCCTGCGCCGGGCCTGGACCGGGGAGGCGTTCGACTGGAGCGGCCCCGCGTACGCCGGCCAGGGCCTGCGCGTCACCCCGGCCCCGCTGCGGGACGGCATCCCGGTGTGGCTGGGCGGGTACGCCCCGGCCGCCCTGCAGCGGGCCCGCCGCGTCGCCGACGGCTACCTGGTGGGCCGCGCGGACGACGCCATCCTCGACCGGGTGCTCCCGGCGTTCGCCGAGCCGGTCGGGCGCCCGTTCACGATCGCGGTCAACGCCCTCGTCCTGCTCACCGACGACCCCGCCGACGCCGACGCCGCCCGGCGGGGCTACGCCGCCACGCAGACGGCGTACGAGGCGATGCAGGCCGGCGGCATCGCGCACGCCGGGATCGTCGCGCCCGACCCGGAGGCGCCCGTCACGGCCGGGTCGGTCGACCGCTACTTCCAGGCCGTCGGACCGGCCGGCGCCGTCGTCGCCCGGCTGCGCGAACTGCTGGACCGGCTGCCGGCCTGGGCCGACGCCCACCTGGTGCTGCGGGTGCTCTTCCCCGAGCCGGACGCGCGGCGCCAGGCCGACCGCGTGGCGCGGCTGGGCCGGGACGTGCTGCCCGGGCTGCGCTGACCCTCAGGCCTTGGACAGCTCGCGCATCTGGTCGTCGGACAGCACGTCGCCCTCCCGGGCCGCCTGGGCCAGGCGGGTGTCCTCCAGGGCGAAGGCACGGGTGAGCGGGCAGGCGGCCAGGAAGCTCACCTTCTCCCCCGACCGGGGACGCCGCTCGGGCAGCGGCCGGGACAGGTCGATCCGGCGGCCCTCCTTGACCACCTCCACGATCGCCCCCTCGCGGGTCAGGACGGTGATGTCGGCCAGCGGGTCACCGTCGACCACGAGGACGTCGGCGACGTAGCCCTCGCGGACCGCGCCGAGGCTGCCCTCCATCTTGATCGCCCAGGCCGCCTGCGAGGTCGCCGCGGTGATCGCCTCCATCGGCGAGAACCCGGCGTACTGGACGAGCATGTCGAGCTCCCGCGCGTGCCACTCGCCGCACGGGGTGATCGCGAACCCCGTCTCCGAGCCGGTGATGACCCGCACGCCGGCCCGGTGCGCCTTGTCGATCATGACGCCGGTGACGTCGAGCTCGGCCTTGAAGACGTCGAGCAGCTCGGGGGCGGTGCCGACCTTCTCGCCGTACTCGACGAGGTTGCCCAGCAGCGTGAACGTCGGGCACAGCGCCGAGCCGTTCTCGACGACCGCCTCGAGCGCCTCGTCGTCCATGTAGGACGAGTGGTAGATCAGGTCCATGCCGGCCTCGGCCGACTCCTTGGTGCTGATCGAGTTGCGGCAGTGACCCACCACGGGGGTGTTGAGCTCGTGCGCCGCGTCGACGACCGCCTGGATCTCGCGCTTGTTCCAGACCTTGACCTCCGGCCCCTTCACCGAGGGGATCAGCCCGGTGACCATCACCTTGATCCAGTCGACGCCGTGCTTGATCTGCCGGCGCACCTCACGCTGGATGCCGTTGGCGTCGTGGACGACGGTGGCGTAGCCGGTGGTGCCCTCGTCCCTGATCAGCCGCCCGGCGGTGCCGCCCAGCATCGTCATGAGGGCGTTGCCCCCGGCGCGCATCCGCGGGCCCTCGACGAAGCCGGACTCGATCGCGTCGCGCAGCTCCACGCCGATGTTCCACAGGCAGTCGGCGTCGAGCACGCTGGTGACGCCGGCCCGCAGCACCTTCTGGGCGTTGTGCGCCGACAGCATCGAGCTGAACGCCTCGGTGCGGTGGAAGAACAGCTCGTCGTTGCCGGTGGGCTCGCCGAAGGACAGGTGGGTGTGGGCGTCGATCAGCCCCGGCATGACCGTGCGGCCGGTGGCGTCGATCCGGGTCAGGCCGGGGAGGTCCACGGCCTGCGCCTCGGCGGCCGCACCAAGCGCGGCGATCCGGCCGTCGCGGATGAGCACGGCCTCGCCGGGCCGGGCGTCGGCCCCGGTGCCGTCGACCACCGTGCCGCCGGTGATGAGGATCGGCTCGGACATCTGCGCTCCCTCCAGGGACGGCGGGGCGCGCCGAGTCCGGCGGAGTGGCCCGCGTCACGTCGCCGTCGCCCATCGTCGGCGGGCGTCCCCATAGTGTCAAGCACAGTAACGACGGGCGCCGGGAGGTGGCGACGGGTTCCCGAGCGAGGTGACGACGGGCGCCGGGGTGGGTGGCGACGGTGCCCTCAGGCGTTGGTGACCCCCAGCGCGAGGCCGCCGTCCACGGTCAGGATGCTGCCGGTCACCCACTCGGCCCCCGCGAGGTAGGCCACCGCCTCGGCGACCTCCTCGACCGTCCCGATCCGGCCCAGCGCATGGGCGGCGCCGAGGGACTGCAGCCGGGCGTGGGCCTCCTCGGGGGTGCCGAGCCCGGCCCGTTCGTTGATCTCGGTGTAGACGGCACCGGGCCGGATGCAGTTGACCCGCACCTGCTGCGGTCCCAGCTCCGCGGCCAGGACGCCGGTGAGGGCCTCCAGCGCCCCCTTCGTCGCCGCGTAGGGCGAGGCGCCGGGGAAGGCCCGTTGGGTGTGCACGGACCCGAAGAAGACGATGGAGCCGCGGCGGGCCCGCAGCTCCGGCAGCGCCAGCCCCGACAGCTGCACCGGGCCCACCACGTTGGCGTGGTAGAGGTCGAGCACCTGCTGCTCGTCCAGTGCGTCGAGCGCGCCGCGGTACATGTTCCCGGCGGCGTTGACGAGGGTGTCCAGTCCGCCCCCGTGCCCGACGGCGGCGGCGAGCAGGCGCTCCCGGTCACCGGCGGCCGTGACGTCGGCCGGGACGGCGAGGCAGGCCGCGCCCAGCTCGTCGGCCACCGCCTGCACCTTGTCCGCCCGCCGTCCCGACACCGTCACCCGGGCACCCCGCTCGACCAGGTGCCGGGCGACCCCGGCGCCGATGCCCGATCCCCCGCCGGTCACCAGCACCGACGAGCCCGCCAGTTCGCGCATGCCGCACGTCCTCCTCGTGGATGGTCCCCGCCGGGCTCAGCCGGCCAGGGCGCACTCCGCCGCGATCTGCCCGAAGCACAGCGCCTCGGACAGGTTGCTGCCGTCGGCCGGGTACAGCAGGCCGCTGGCCTGCCCGAGCTCGCCGGCCGCGTACAGCCCCGGGATGACGTCGCCGAAGACGTCCAGCACCTGCGCCCGGGCGTCCCGGCGGGGTCCGCCGGTGGTGTTCGAGCCGCCCGGGTACAGCGGCACGCAGTAGTAGGGCGGGGTGTCCAGCGGCACGAGCGTCTCCGCCGGACGGCCCAGGGGGTCACTGCCCGTGGCGCAGCCGGCGTTGTACGCGGCCACGGTGGCCGCGGCCGCCTCCGGGTCGGCGACGCCGGCCGCGCGGGCGGCGTCGGCCACGGTCGCGCCCTGGTGGACCCAGCCGCGCTCGATCTCGGCCCGGTTGTCGGGGCTCCACGTGTACAGGCCGACCGCGCCGGCGCCGAGGTGCGGGAAGGTGAGCGGGCCGGCCGCGCGCCGCCGGTCGTCGAAGAACCAGTAGCAGGGCACCCGCGGGTGGCCTCCGGTCGCCGGGTCGATGCCGAGCAGTTCGTAGTAGAAGCCGTGCAGGAGGCGGGCCTGCTGGCTCTCGTCGGCGAAGCGCCGTCCCGCGCCGTCGGTGATGACGTAGCCGGGCGGGTCGATGCCGATGATCAGGTTGAGCCGGCTGCCGTCGGGCATCGGGAAGCTCCCGATCGCGCGGCCCACCATCTGGTTCATGTGCCACAGGTCGGCCCCCAGCGCCTGCGCCATCCGGACGCCGTCCCCGGTGTTGCCGGGGTTGCCGTAGAAGTACACCGGCGCCGCCCGGAGGTGGTCGAGCTTGAGCGCCTCGTCGAACTCGTAGCCCCCGCACGCGAGGACCACGCCGGACCGGGACCGGACGACGGTGCCGTCGTCGTCCCCCACGCGGACACCGGTGACCATCCCGGCGTCGTCCCGGAGCAGCCGCGCCGCGGGGCTGGACCACCGCAGCTGCACGCCGGTGCCGGCGACGGCGGTGGTGAGGGCGGCGTAGAGGTCCGTCCCCGCGCCGCCCCGGGCGTCGAGGCGGTAGCGCGCCTCCCCCGGCTGCCCGACGACGATGCCCTCCGCCCCGGGCAGCTCCGGGTGCTCGGCACCGCCGATCGCGGTCATCGGCAGCCCGCGGGCGGCCAGCCAGTCGAACAGCCCCCCGGCCCGCTCTGCCCACCGCGCGCTGACGTCGCGCGGCACCATGCCGCCGGCGCACCGGTCCAGGTACTCCGTCGCCGCGGGCACGTCGGTGACGCCCATGACGAGGCCCCCCGACATCCGCGTGCTCGGCGTGTGCCGGTCGGCCGGCTGCTTCTCCAGCACGACGACGGAGGCACCGGCCCGGGCGGCGGTGAGAGAGGCGGCCGCGCCGGCCGCCCCGAACCCGACGACGAGCAGGTCGCAGTCGGGGGTGGGCGGCACGGTTCCTCCTGCGGGTCGGGACCGGGCCGGGCCCGGGGACGGGCGGTCAGCTGGCCGAGCGGCCCCGGCGCGCGCGCCGGGCGGGGATGCGGTCGCGCCCGCTCTGCTCGGCGGCCTGCAGCGTGGCCGCGGGCAGTCCGCGGTCGGCGCGCAGGCGGTTCATGTCGGGGTCCTCCTGCCAGAACGCCCGGATCTGCTCGGCGTCGAAGTGGTCGCCCATGAGCTGGATGGCGATGTCGTGCCGGATGTACTCGACCGACAGCAGGACGACGGCCGGGTTGTCCGTGTAGACCCCCCAGGCCCCGGTCTCGGTGAAGCCGCCGATCACGGCCTCCTGCCGGTCGCCGACGACGGTGAGCATCCGGCAGCCGAGGTTCTCCATGACGACCTCGGGCGTGGACAGCTCGTGCTGGTAGGTGCGCCCCACCGGGTCGCCGAGGTCGCCGAAGGCGATGGAGGTGACCGCCACCGAGCGCGCCTCGGCCGCCGTCACGCTGTCGCGCAGGGCGGCCATCTCCTCGGGCCAGATGGAGAGGAACAGCTCCCGCCGGGCGCCGGAGACCACGTCGCGGGCCCGGTCGAGCAGGGCCGCGGCGCCGGACAGGTTGTGGATCAGGTGCACGGTGGGCGGCGCGGCGATCGCCGGCAGCATCGCGTCCAGTGCGGCCAGGGACTCGGAGTAGTCGCGGCCGAGCCGGTTGAGCAACGCCTTCGCCGGCAGGGGCAGGTAGTCCACGGCGTCCCCGGCGCCCCGCACCTCGAAGGCCGCGCCGCGCGCGACGAGCTTGGCGAGGGTCTCGTACACCGTGCTGCGGGGCACGCCCGACCGCTTGGCCACCTCGTAGCCGTTGAGCGGCTCCCCCGCGCCGACCAGCGCCAGGTACGTCTTGGCCTCGTAGCCGGACATGCCCAGGTGCTGCAGCCGCTCGATCACGTCTTCGTAGGTCACTGCCCGTACCCCTCCTCCCGGGGTGCCATCGGCACCGTCGTGAGCATGCCAGTCACGATCGGCCGCCACCTCGTTCCCATGGGTCAGTACCCGAACGTGCGGTCGACGGCGTCGAGGACCCGGTCGAGGTCGGGGAGGAAGTCCTCCTCGACCCGGCTCGGGGGGTACGGGACGTCGTAGCCCGTCACCCGCTGCACCGGCGCCTCCAGCTCGTAGAAGCAGGCGTCGGCCAGCTCCGCCGCGATCTCCGCCCCGAGCCCGAGCGTCCGCGGCGCCTCGTGGACGACGACCACGCGCCGGGTGCGGCGGGCGGAGTCGACCAGCGTGGGCAGGTCCAGCGGCGAGAGCGAGCGCAGGTCCACCACCTCCAGGGAGCGTCCCTCCGCCCGTGCCGCCTCCGCGGCGTCGAGGGCGACCCGGACCATCGCGCCGTGGGCGACCACGGTCGCGTCGGTGCCGGGCCGCACCACCCGCGCCCGGTGCAGCGGCAGGTCGTCGGCGGCCGGGCCGAGCCGGACCGGGCCCTTCTCCCAGTAGCGGCGCTTGGGCTCGTAGAAGACGACCGGGTCGTCGCTGCGGACGGCCTCCTGGATCATCCGGTAGCCGTCGGCCGGCGAGGAGCAGGCGACCACGCGCAGCCCGGCCGTGTGCACGAAGTAGGACTCGTTGGACTCGCTGTGGTGCTCGACGGCGCCGATGCCCCCGCCGTACGGGATGCGGATGACCACCGGCATGGCCAGCGTGCCGCCGGAGCGGGTGCGCAGCTTGGCCAGCTGGCTGACCACCTGGTCGAACGCCGGGTAGACGAACCCGTCGAACTGGATCTCGCACACCGGCCGGTAGCCCCGGACGGCCAGCCCGATCGCGGCGCCGACGATCCCGGACTCGGCCAGCGGCGTGTCCACGACCCGGTCGCCGCCGAAGTCCTTCTGGAGCCCGTCGGTGACCCGGAAGACGCCGCCGAGCCGCCCGACGTCCTCACCCAGGACCAGCACCCTCGGATCGTCGTCCATCGCCTGGCGCAGGCCGGCGTTGATCGCCGCGCCCAGCGCCAGGGTCGTCGTCCCGCCCGGTTCGCTCACCCCGGCTCCCGGGGGCCGGTGAAGGAGGCGAGGTGCGCGGCCAGCTCCGCCTGCTGCCGCGCCATGGCCGGGTGGGGCTCGGCGTAGACGAGGTCGAACACGGCCAGTGGGTCGGTGTCCGGCAGGGCGCGAGCGCCGGAGCGGATGCCCTCGGCGAGGTCGTCGGCCTCCGCGCCGAGGTCGTCGAACCAGGCGTCCCCGACGCCCTCGGCCCGCAGGTACCGCTCCACCCGCAGCAGCGGGTCGCGCGCCCGCCACTGGTCCACCTCGGCCGCGTCGCGGTAGCGACTGGGGTCGTCGGAGGTCGTGTGGGCGGCCATCCGGTAGGTGAAGGCCTCGATCAGCGTGGGCCCGCCGCCGGCCCGGGCCTGCGCCAGCGCGGCGCGGGTGACCGCCAGGACGGCGAGCACGTCGTTGCCGTCCACCCGCACGCCCGGGAACCCGAAGCCGTGCGCCCGCTGCCACAGCGGGACGCGGGTCTGCCGGCTCAGCGGCTCGGAGATCGCCCACTGGTTGTTCTGGCAGAAGAAGACGACCGGCGCCGAGGACACCGCGGCGAAGGTGAACGCCTCGGCGACGTCGCCCTGGCTGGTCGCGCCGTCCCCGAAGAACGCCATCGCGGCGGCGTCGGCGCCGTCGCGCTGGATGCCCATCGCGTAGCCCACCGCGTGCAGCGCCTGCGCCCCGATGATCACGGTGTAGTTGCCCATGCCGGCGGCCCGCGGGTCCCAGCCGCCGTGGGCGCTGCCGCGCCAGAACCGCAGCATCTGCGTCGGCCGGATGCCGCGGCACCACGCCACCCCGTGCTCGCGGTAGCTGGTGAAGGCGAAGTCCGCCGGTGCCAGCGCCCGCCCCGCCCCGACCTGTGCGGCCTCCTGGCCGAGGCAGCTGGCCCACAGCCCCAGCTCGCCCTGCCGCTGCAGCGCGGTGGCCTCGCTGTCGAAGCGGCGCAGCAGCGTCATGTCCCGCAGCAGCCCCTGCACGGTGGGCAGGTCGACGTCCAGGGGGTGCCCGGGGTCGGCCACCCGCCGGCCTCCGGGGGTGAGCAGCTGGACGCCGGGGTCGTCCTGGCCCGGCGGGTCGATGAGCGGCTGGCTCATCGGTCGCCCACGGAGTCGACGCTCTTGGGCCGGGACAGGCCCAGCATCGCGGCCTTGGTCAGCCCGCCGTCGACGGCGAGGGTCTGAGCGGTCACGTACCCGGCCTTGTCCGAGGCGAGGAACAGCACGGCGGCGGCGACGTCGTCGGCGGAACCGAGGCTGCCCAGCGGCACCTTGCCCTGCCGCAGCTCACGGATCTCCGGATCGGCGTAGATGGGGTCGGACATGCCGGCCAGGATCAGTCCGGGGGCGACCGCGTTCACCCGGATGCCGAGCGGAGCCCACTCGAGCGCCATCTGCTCGGTGAGCATGAGGATCGCGGCCTTGGTGGCGGTGTAGGCGCCGGCGTTGGGTGCGGCGGCGATCCCGTTGACCGAGGAGATGTTGACGATCGCGCCGCCGCCGGCCTCCCCCATGCGCCGCGCCGCGGCCCGCGACACCAGGAACGTGCCGGTGAGGTTGACGGTGAGGACGTCGGTCCAGTCGTCGGCGCTGAGGGACAGCAGCGGGCCGAAGCGCACCTGGCCGGCGTTGTTGACCACGAGGCCGGGCGCCTCCGGGAGCGCGGCGAACCCCGCCTCGATCGAGGCCTCGTCACCCACGTCGACGGTGGCGGCGACGGCGGCGTCCCCCAGCTCGGCCGCGACGGCGTCGGCCGCGGCCCGGTCGACGTCCCAGACCGCGACCCGGTACCCCTCCTTGACGGCGTGCCGGGCGATGACCGCACCGATCCCCCGGCCCGCTCCGGTGACGACTGCCCAGCTCATCTGCTTCTCCTACGGGACGGTGACCGACGCGGCCGGCCGGGGTTCAGGACGGGTCGAACAGGACCGGGTAGGTGCCGAAGTGGTCGCGCTTGGAGTGCGGGTCCTTCGTCGGTGGGTGGTCGGGGTCGGGCCGGACGCCGTGCCGCAGCAGCTCGCGCACCATGAGCGGCACGGTGCCCAGCACGTGGTCGGGGCCGCCGCCGGCCTCGTCGCGGGGAACGGTGCCGCCGTCGAGCTCCATGCCGATGCAGGCGTGCATGCCGCCGCCGAAGGTGTGCCCCCACGGGGGGACGCCGTCGGGCACGGTCCGCAGCGGGTCGAACTCCTCGGCGTCGGCGCCGAACACCTCCGGGTCGCGGTTGGCCGCCCGGATGTCCATCACCACGACCGTCCCCGCCGGCACCACCCGCCCGTCGCGGAGGGTCACGTCGGCCAGCGCGCGCCGCTCGGCCACCGGGCTGGCCGGGTGCAGCCGGAACACCTCGTGCACGCAGCGCTGCACGAACCGGTCGTCGCCCAGCCGGCCGGCCAGGTCCGGGTGGCGCTGCCGCCAGCGCAGGATCTCGTCGGCGGCGTGGGTGAACGCGTCGGAGGTGCTGTGCGAGCCGGCCTGCAGGTAGAAGGCGACCTCGCGGAGCATCACCGTGCGGTCGGCGCCCAGCTCGTCGGCGTTGCGCACCATCGCCATCAGCACGTCGCGGGGCAGCTCGTCCTCGGGGACGGCGGGGTCGGCGGCCAGGGCCCGCCGGCGCTCGTAGGACGGGGTGAAGAACATGGCGTCGAAGCGGCCCAGGGCCTCCTCGACCTCGGCCCGCACCTGCGCGTGGTCCCGGGTGCTGTGCACCAGGGTGGCGCCCTCGCTGAACGTGACGGCGAACTGCTGCAGGGCGTCGGTCTCCTCGACCGAGCCGGTCGGGTGGTCGGCGCCGGCCACCCGCGCGGTCAGGTTCATCGTCGTCCGGTACCCGAGCTGGACCAGGTCCCCCCGCCCCGCGCGCAGGCTCGGGGCGAACGCCTCGTCGATGATCCGCGGGACCAGCTCGTCCTCCCAGAACCGGAAGGTGCCGCGGCGGAACAGCCGGTTCTCCACCCGCCGCCGGAGCTTGTGGGCGTCGCCGTGGAGGTCGAGGAGGGCGTCGCGCATGACCACGCCGCCGGCGTCGTAGAGCCGCTGGCGGAGGTCGCGCTGCCGGAAGCCGTCCCAGAGCTCGGCGAAGGTGCTCAGCGTCAGCTGCGGTGTCTCCGTCAGCTGGTCGGCGGACATGCGGCCTCCTCCGTTCGCGGGGACGACCGCGTCTCGGCATGCGGCGTCATACGCCTAACGACGCTAGTGTGTCCCACGTCTCACGTCCATGCCCTCGGCCCGTGAGGGTGCCGCACCGGGCCGTCCCCTGCAGCCCGAGGAGATCCATGGCCGCCGACCCCGCCGCCCCGGTCATCGACGTCCACGCGCACGCCGTCCTGCCCATGAGCCTGGGCGCGGCGGGAGCGGCCGGCCCCGAGCTCGGGACGGCGCCCGACGGGACGCCCTTCTACCGGGTGGGCGACTACGTGCTGCGGGGCGTGCGGTACGAGGGCAGCGCCTTCATGGACGTCGACGTGCGGATCGCCGCGATGGACGCCGCCGGGATCGACGTCCAGCTGCTGTCCCCCAACCCGATCACCTACTTCGGCGACCTCGAGCCGGCCGCCGCGGCGGCGTACGCCCGGTCGCACAACGACGCCCTCGCCGAACTCGTCCGCGCCCACCCGGGGCGGCTGCTGGGCGCCGCGCAGCTGCCGATGCAGGACCTCGACGCGGCGATCGGCGAGCTGGAGCGCTCGGTGCGCGAGGTCGGCCTGTCGGCGGCCTACGTCGACACCGACCCCGGCCGGACGCTCGACGACCCCGCCCTGGACGCCTTCTACGAGGCGGTGGTCGACCTCGACGTCCCGCTGTTCGTGCACCCCTCGCCGCTGGGCAGCACCGGCCCGGCCGACGACCCGCGGCTGCGTCGCTTCGACCTCGACCTGCTGCTGGGCTTCGCCTACGACGAGACCCTCGCCGTCGCCGCGCTCGTCTTCGGCGGGGTGCTGGAGCGCCACCCGCGGCTGGACGTGTGCCTGTCCCACGGCGGCGGCGTCACCGCCTACGTGGCGGGCCGCTTCGGGCGGGCCGCGGCGGTCCCCCGCGCCTGGGTGCCGGAGTTCCTCCGCGAGCACGGGGTGGAGCACTACCTGCGCCGGCTGTGGCTGGACACCCACGTGCACAGCCGCGAATCCCTCGACCTGCTCACCGGGGTGGCCGGCACCGACCGGCTGGTGTTCGGCACCAACTTCGCCGGCTGGGACGCCGGCGGCGCCCACGCTGTGGAGGAGGTGGCGCACCTGGCCCCGGTGCTGTCGGCCAACGCCCGCCGGCTGCTGCGCCTGGACCGCTGACCCGGGGGCAGACACGGGCGTCCCTGCCCCCGGGGGTCAGAGCAGGCCCTGGTGGACGCCGCCGTCGACGGGCAGCGCGACCCCGGTGACGTACCGGGCGGGTTCGGAGCAGAGGAAGGCGACCGCCGCGCCGAAGTCCTCGGGGCGACCCAGTGCCCGGGCCGGGATGGACTCGACCTGCGCGGCCAGGCCCTCCCCGTAGACCGCCTCCACCCGCTCGGTCTCGTGCAGGCCGGGCTGGATGCTGTTGACCGTCACCCCGTCCGCGGCGACCTCGCGGGCGAGGGTCTTGAGGAAGCCCGTGGCGCCGGCCCGCGCGGTGTTGGACAGGATCAGCGTGCCGATCGGCTGGCGGACCGCGATCGAGGTGATCGCGACGACCCGCCCCCACCCCCGCTCGCGCATGGCCGGGACGGCGGCCAGGCACATCCGAACGACCGACAGCAGGTTGAGGTCCAGGGCGGCCGGATAGTCCTCGGCCCGCGCGGTGGCGAACGTGCCCGGCGGGGGGCCGGGGGCGTTGGCCACCAGGACGTCGACCCCGCCCATGACCTCCTGGGCGTCGCGCACGAAGCGCTCGGCGCCGTCCGGGTCGGACAGGTCGGCGACCACCCACGACGCGCCGGCGCCCAGGCGGTCGGCCGCGGCCTCCGCGCGTCCGGCGTCGCTGCCGCAGATGGTGACCGTGGCGCCCTCGGCCAGCAGGGCCGCCGCACTGGCGAACCCCAGCCCGCTGGTGGCGGCGGCGACGGCCGCCCGCCGGCCGTGCAGTCCGAGGTCCACGCGGACTACAGCTCGTGCTGGACGGCGCAGCGCCGCTCGAGGATCGGCCGCACGTGGTCCCGGAGCGCGGCCAGGTGCCGCTCGTCGGCGGCGTAGGCGGCGTAGGTCTCCCGGTCGGGGAGGTCGACGACGACGACCGCGTTCCCGTTGCCCTCGGCCAGGCCGGCGTCCACGCCGAGGGTCAGGGTGCCGTACTCGCGGCAGTCCTCCCCCCACTGCCGCAGCGCCGCGAGGGCTCCCTCGCGCTGCTCGGGGGTGGACTCGGAGGTCCAGGTGAACACCACGACGTGACGGAACACGGGACGAGGACTCCTCGGCTCGGGGACGGGCGGGCGGCGCGCTCAGTCGAGGTCGATCGGCTCGCCCTGTCCGCCGTACACCGTGATGGCGCCCGAGGGGCAGTTGCGCGCCACGGCGACCAGGAACCCGTCGTCCACCGTCGGCGTCGGGTCCACCGCCTCGGCGAGCTCGTCGTCGTCGAACCGGAACACCGCGGGGGCGTCGGCGACGCACTTGCCGGAGCTGATGCAGATCTCCTTGTCCACGGACACGGTGTGCGGCATCGGGTCCCTCCCGTCAGCCCGCGCGGCCCAGGAGCACCGGGTAGGTGCCCCAGTAGGGCCGGGCGGTGTTGGCGTCGCGCTGCGGCGGATCGGCCGGGTCGCGCCGCACCCCCTCGGTGAACATCCGCTGCACCGCACCGGTGACCAGGCCGAACAGGTGGGTGTCCGGGTCGACCTCGCCCAGGGGGACGACGCCGGCGGCCAGGTCCTGCCCGATGCAGACGTGCATGCCGCCGCCGAAGCTCAGCCCGAACGGCCCGACGCCGGAGGGCAGCGCCCGGTACGGGTCGAACTCCGCCGCGGTCGGGCCGAAGACCGCCGGGTCGCGGTTGACCGCGGCCAGGTCGATGACCAGCTTGCCGCCCTTGGGGACGTGCACCCCGGACTTGAGCGTCACGTCCTCGAGCGCCCAGCGCATCCCGATCGGGCTGGAGGGGTTGAGCCGCACCGTCTCGTGGATGCAGCGCTGCACGAACAGCGGGTCGCCCACGACCCTTCCGGCGTCCTCGGGGTGGGCCTCCACCCAGGACAGGATGTGGTCGATCGAGCGCACGAACGCCGTCGCGCTGGTGTGCGCCCCGGCGAGCAGCACGAAGGCGATCTCCCGGCGCAGGACCTCGTGGGGCAGCCGCAGCTCGCCCTCGGAGCGCAGCAGCACGGTCAGGACGTCGCGCGGCACCTCGCTCTCGGGGATCTCCCCCGCGGCCAGGCGGGCCAGCGCCTCGCGGCGGCGGGCGACCGACGGCGCGAGGAACTCCTCGTCCCACTCGAGCAGGCCGGCGGCGATGGCCTGCCGCTGCACGTCCTTGTCCCGGGTGGAGTGCGCGAGGGTGGCGCCCTCGATGAACACCATCATGTAGTCGTAGAGCCGCGCGGTCTCCTCCGCGGTGCCCTGCGGCCGGTCCACGCCCGCGGTCAGCGCGGCCAGGTTGAGCATCAGCTCGTGCCCGAGGTGGACCAGGTCGACCCGTCCGGCGGCCACGTGCGGCGCCAGCGTCTGGTCGGTGACGGCCGGGAAGAGCTCGCGCTCGTAGTGGTCGAAGGTCTCCCGGCGGAAGCTGCGGTTCTCCACCCGGCGCCGGGCGCGGTGCTCGTCCCCGTGCAGGTTGACGAGGACGTCGGCCATGATCACCTCGCCCTCGTCGTACAGGGCCTGCCGCAGGTCCTTCTGGCGGTAGGCGTCCTTGGCGTCGGCGAAGGTCTGGATCGTCACGACGTCCAGCGCGGGTGCAGCCATCGGGACTCCTCGGGTGTGACCTGCGTCGCTTCCCAGCCTGTAGTAGTTAGTCTTCTCACGTCAAGGAGGAGGCGTTCGTGGACGGTCAGCAGCTCGGGCCCGCGGTCATCGTCTCCGGAGGGGTGGCGCACGACTTCCCGGCCACCTCGGCGGAGCTGGCGCGGGTCCTCACCGGGGCCGGGTTCACCCCCACGGTCACCGAGGACGTCGAGGCCGCGCTCACCGGGCTGGCCGGCGGAGGTCCCCGCCCGCTGCTCGTGCTCGACCTGCTCCGCTGGACCATGCAGGTGGAGCGCTACGCCCACCTGCGCGAGCAGTGGTCCATCTCGCTGTCCACGGAGGCGCGCGCGGCGCTCAGCGGGCACGTGCACGCCGGGGGCGGGTTGCTGGCCATGCACGGAGCCAGCATCTGCTTCGACGACTGGCCGGGGTGGCGGGACCTGCTCGGCGGCGTGTGGCGGTGGGACCGGTCCACGCACCCGCCCCTGGACGGCCCGGTACGGGTCACGGTCGCCACCGACCGCCATCCGCTCGTCGCCGGGATCGCGGACTTCGACGTCGTGGACGAGGTCTACGGGTTCCTCGACCGGACCGACGACGTGGTGGGCTTGGCCTCCTCGCCGCACGGCGGCACCGACCACCCGCTGCTGTGGGCCCGGGAGGTGGGCGCCGGCCGGGTGGTCTACGACGCGCTCGGTCACCACGTGCCCTCGTACGCCGTCCCGGAGCACCGCCGGATCGTGGCGCGAGCCGCGCGCTGGGCGGTGGGCGCTCAGCCGGACGGCGGCCCGCTCGGCTGACCCCCGTCGACGGCGTCGGCCAGCTCCAGCAGCCGCAGCCCGTCGGCGAACGTCGGCAGCTGCGCGCGGGCGGCGGCCGCGGCCGGGTCCCCGCCGTCGAGGAGCACCCCGGCCAGCCGGCGCACCAGCCGGGCGAAGGGCAGGGTCGCGGCGTCGGGGGCCAGCTCGGGGAGGTCGTCGCCGGGGCCGGGCCGCGGGCGGATCTCGACCAGCTCGGCGTCCTCGGCGCGGGCGCCGGCCAGCCGCACCGGGAAGTGCCCGGTGTGCCCGGCCGCCGTCGCCACGAGGGCACCGGCGCTGCCGTAGGCGGCCAGCCGCCAGCCCGAGCCGTGCCAGGCCACCCACGAGGTGTGCACCGAGACCACCGCGCCGCCGGGCAGCCGGCCGGTGAACGCCACGCTGTCCCGGCTGGTCGCCGCGAGCTCGCCCTCGGGCGTCGGCCACACCGGACGGCGGGTGGCCGCGGTGCCCTGCACGCCGGAGAGCTCCCCGAACAGCCACTGCACCAGGTCGACGGAGTGCAGGCCGTGGATCCGCAGGCTGCTGGCGCCGGACCCCGCGTCCGCGCACCACAGGGACGACGGCACGCGCTCGGGCCGGGTGAACGTCGGGTAGAAGGCGCGCACCTCGACGTTCTCCAGCGTCCCGAGGAACCCCTCGTCGACCAGCCGGCGGAACTCGGCCAGGCCGGGCCAGAACCGCGACTGCATGTCGACCAGGCCCAGGCGGCCGGCCCGCTGCGCGGCGGCGGCCATCGCCGCGCCGTCGGCCACCGACGCGGCCAGGGGTGCCTCGCACAGGACGTGCTTGCCCGCCGCCAGCGCCGCCTCCGCCATGCCGCGGTGCCGGCTGGGCCGGGTGGCGACGTCGACGAGGTCCACCTCCGGGTCGGCGCACAGCCGTTCGAAGCCGACGTGTGCCCGTGGCACGCCGAAGCGCCGCGCGACGGCCTCGGCGGTCTCGGCGTGCGCGGTCGCGACCGCCACGACCTCGACCTCGGGCAGCGCCGCGTAGGCCGGCAGGTGGGTGCCGGCCGCGTAGCTGGCCCCCACGACCCCGATCCGCAGCCGCGGGCCCCCGGTCACGCGACCGGTGCGGCCGCGACAGCCGGGGCGACCTCGGCCGCGAACAGCTCCATCGCGGCCAGGACCGACTCGTGCGAGGGGCCGGTCGGGTAGCGGAAGACCAGGAGGAAGTCGTCGACGCCCACCTCGTCGGTGAACCGGCGGATCGTCTGCGCGCACTCCTCCGGCGTCCCGAAGACGAAGCGGTCCCGGACGAACTCCGCGAGCGTGATCTGGTCGGCCGAGGTGACGCCGGGGAGGTCGGTGATCGCGCCGTAGTCGAACAGCGTCCGTGCCATGGCCAGTGCCGTGGCGCCGAACTCGGCCTCGGCCCGCTCCCGGTCGTGGGACGGCCAGCAGAACCGGATGGAGGTCACGTGCGGGGTGCGGCCGGCCTCCCGCGCGGCGGCCCGGTAGGTGTCGGCCATGCCCCGCATCGTGTCCAGCGACATCAGCGCGTTGGTGATCCACCCGTCCCCGAGCCGGCCCGCCCGGCGCAGCCCGCCGGGCGACCAGGCGGCCAGGTGCAGCGGCACCCCGCCGTCCTGCAGCGGGCGCGGGATGACGCTGACGTCGTCGAAGGCGTACACCTCGCCGCGGAAGGAGAAGCGCTCCTCGGTCCAGGCCGAGCGCAGGATGCGCGCGCTCTCGTCGAACCGCGTCGCCCGCTCCTCCCAGGGCACGCCGACGGTCGTGTAGTCGACCGGCAGGTAGCCGGCCCCGACCCCGAGCCAGGCCCGGCCGCCGGAGAGCTGGTCGAGGGTGGCGACGTCCTGGGCCAGCTCCACCGGGTTGTACAGCGGGGAGATCGCGATGGCGGTGCCCACGCGGACCCGCTGGGTGCGGGCCGCGATGGCGAACGACAGCGGGACAGGCGAGCCGAAGTACTCGTCGGAGTACTTGTGCTCGGTGGTGAGCGCGGCGTCGAAGCCCAGCCGGTCGGCGGCCTCGGCCTGCGCCAGGATCTCCTGGAGGGTCTGGTGCGGCGGGCCCGTCACCAGGCCCTGCGTGAACAGCACTCCGAAACCCATGACAGCTCCTCGTGTTCGGCGGGTCCCCGGCCCGCGGCGGGCCGGGGTCGGGCTCAGCGACCGGGCATGGCGGACGGGTAGGGGCCGCCGGCGAACCAGGCCTCCAGGGCGGGGCGGCGGGCGGCGTCGACCAGCTCGACCAGCGGACCGGTCGGCAGCCGGTGGTAGACGAACCGGGCCGCGCCGCCGCTGCCGTCGTCGAAGGTGAGCACCCGGGGGTGTCCCGCGGCGACCAGCTCGTCCGACGCCGCGGCGAGGTCCTCGGCCCACACGCCGACGTGGTGCGCGGCCCCGGCCCCCGACGACGGCTGGACCGGCCGCTCCCACACCGTGCCCGGCACCGGCTCCAGCAGCTCCAGCCGGCACGGCCCGCTCCGGGAGTAGACGAACCGCAGCCGCGCGGTCAGCGGGCCGTCCGGGGTCACGACCGGCAGCTCGTGCTCCTCGACCGGGGTCCAGGCGAGGCCGAGGACCGCGCTGAGATCGGCCATCGCCGCCTCGAGGTCCTCGACCACGAGGCCGGTGTGGAAGATCTCGCCGAACGACCGCATCGGCGCTCCCCGGTCCACGAGGGCCGGCGCGACGCCACCGACCGGGGCGTCGGTGTGCGGGGTGGGCGGGGCACCGGTCATGACGGTCCTTCCTGGCGGGGGCCCGTCCCGCGTCGCGGGGACGGCGGGGACGTGGTCACGTCGGGGAGAGCTCGACGAGCACCTTGGCGGTGCCGGCCGGGTCGTCGTGTGCCTGGGCGAAGGCCGCCGCGACGTCGGCCAGGGGGAAGCGGTGGCTGACCATCCGCGCCGTCTCCGCGGGGAGCCGCGCGACGACGTCCACGGCCTCGCGGAAGAGCCCGGCGCGGGACCCGGTGACCCGGACACCCTCGAAGAGCAGCCGCGGGACCGGCACGCGCAGGTCCCCCTCCCCCAGCCCCACGACGACCACCGTCCCGCCCCGCCCGGCCAGCTCGACCGCGCCGTCCAGGGCCCGCGGCGAGCCGCTGGCCTCCACGACGGCCTCGGCCCCGGCGCCGCCGGTCCACTCCGCGACGGCGGCGGCCGGGGCGACGGTGGAGACGTCGACGGTGACGTCGGCACCCAGGGCCCGGGCCAGCTCCAGCCGAGCGGGCAGCACGTCGGTGACCAGCACGCCGACGCCGGCCACCCGGGCGCACAGGACGAGGCCGAGCCCGATCGGGCCGGCGCCCAGCACGACGAGGCGGTCCCCGGCCCGGACGCCGGAACGCTGCAGCGCCATCGCGGCGACCGAGACCGGTTCGACCAGCGCGGCGACGTCGGGCCCGACGCCGGGCACCGGGTGCAGGTGGTCGCCGGGCACGGCCATCAGGTCGGTGAGGCCTCCGGGGCGGGCCACCCCGTAGGCGGTGAAGGCGGCGCAGGCCGGCCACGCGCCGCGCCGGCACACCGCGCAGGCACCGCAGGGGAACGACGGGTCGACGGCGACGACGTCCCCCACCGCGAGGTGCGCCGCCGAGCCGTCGGCCGGGAGGTCGGTGACCACCGCGCCGATCTCGTGGCCCTGGCGCAGCGGGAACCCGACGCCGGCCCGCTCGCCGGCCCACATGTGCAGGTCCGTGCCGCACAGGCCGACGGCGGCCACGCGGACCAGCGCCTCCCCGGGCGCGGGCTCCGGCGGTGGCACGTCGCGCACCGCGATCGCGCACCGGTCGACGGTGACCGCCGCGCGCACCGCCGGCCCCCGCTCAGGCGCCGGGCAGGTGGACCAGGGCGAGCTTGGTGTCCACCATGCTCGGCAGGTGGGCCCCCTGCACGGTCCCGTGGTCGCCGTCGTCGGTCGTGCCGCGGGCGGCGGCGCGGCCGGCGACCCGGCCCAGCGTGAAGCCGCCGGAGATCCGGATGCCGCCGAGGTCGGAGACCGGGTTGAGCCCGCCCACGGTGTCCCCGGCGGCGTACAGGCCGGGGATCGACCGGCCGTACACGTCGATGACCTGCATCGAGGTGGTGACGCGGAACCCGCCGGAGCAGAAGTTCACCCCGACCACCATCGGCACGGCGGTGAAGGGCGCGGTGGCGGCGGTCCGCCGGCCGGGCGGGAGCACCACGCGGCCGAAGGCGGGGTCGGTGGTCTCCCGGGTGTCGGCGAGCCAGGAGTTCCAGGTCCCGACCGTCCGCTCCAGGGCCTCGGCGGGCACGCCGATCACGCCGGCGAGCTCGGCCAGGGAGCCGGCGTGGACGGCCGGCTGCGGCATCTGGGCGACCAGCGCCCGCTTCTCCTCGGCGACGACGGCGTCGAAGACGTACCAGCCCCGTCGTCCGGGCTGGGCCAGCAGCGCGGCCACCCGGTCCTCGTACGGGCCCGCCTCGTCGTGGAACCGCTCGCCCGCCTCGTTGACCGCGATCGCGTCCTCGACCAGCGAGGACGAGACGATGACCAGCGGCGGGACGAAGGTCATGTTCACCAGGTCCCCGCCGGCCGCGGACCCCATGAGGTGGCCGTCCCCGCGGCAGGTGTCCACGCCCAGGTACGGCCCGCGGGCCAGGTGCTCGGGCATGTACCGCTGCCGCAGCAGGTGGTTGGACTGGTAGCCGCCGGTCGCGAGGACGACGCCGGTGCGGGCCCGGATCTCGACCGGCTGCGAGCTCCCGTCGGCGTCCCGCCGCTGCGCGAGCACCCCGACCACGCGCCCGTCGCCGTCGGTGCGCAGCCGGGTGGCCGTCGTCCGGTAGAGGGCGGTCACCGAGGGCAGCTCGAAGTCGGCGGAGAAGGCCCGCAGGAACATCCAGGGGTCCTCGACGGCGGCCATGCGGTCGATCGTGTGCTGCGCGGGCCGCGGGATGAACCGGCTGAACCGGACCCCGCGCGCGGTCAGCAGGTCGTAGGTCTCGGCGCTCTCCCGGGCGAACAGGCGGACCAGGTCCTCGTCCCACACCAGCCCGTAGTCGTCCTCGGCCAGCTCGACCATGTGGGCGGCGTCCCGGACGAAGGTGTCCTCGTCGTCGACGATGCCCTGCTCGGCCTGCATCGCCGAGTTGACGAAGGCCAGGTAGCCGGTGGACCAGACGCAGTTGCCACCGATGTGGTCCAGGGCCTCCACCGCCACCACGGAGGCACCCTCGGCCGCGGCCGCCGCCACCGCGGCCATGCCGCCGGGGCCGGCACCGAGGACGACGACGTCGGCCTCCAGCTGCTCGGTCACGACCCGGCGCCCGCCGTGGTCAGCGCCTTGGCGGTGAGCACCTGCGCGAGGTGCGCCCGGTAGGCGGAGTCGCCCCGCAGGTCCGACGGCGGCGCGGCGCCCTCGGCGGCGTGCCCCGCGGCCTCCGGGACGGCGGCGCCGGAGCGCAGGGCGTCCTCGACCGGCGACGCCCGCCACGGCACCGGCGCCATGTTGACCAGCCCGACGGCGTGCTCCCCGTCGGCGGTCTCCTGGACGGCGACGCCGACGGTGGCCCAGTCCTGGCTGCGCTGGCGGAACTTCTCGAACGCCCACCGGCGCCCCGGCAGCGCCGGCACCACGATCTCGACCAGCACCTCGTCGAGGCCGCAGGCGGTCTCCCAGAAGTCGACGAAGAACTCCGCCGCCGAGAGCTCCCGCTCGCCGGCCGGACCGCGCAGCACGAGGGTCGCGTCGAGGGTCACCAGGACCGCGGGGATGTCGGCCGCCGGGTCGCCGTGGACGACGGTCCCCCCGACGGTGGCACGGGCCCGCACCTGCCGGTCGCCGACCGAGGCGGCCGCCGCGGCCAGCAGCGGGACCTGCTCGCGCACCACCGGGGACAGCTCCAGGTCGCGGATGCGCAGCCCGGCACCGAGCCGCAGGTGGCCGTCGGACGGGCGCAGCGTGCGCAGCTCCGGCAACCGGCTGATGTCGACCAGCACCGAGGGCGCGGCCAGCCGGAACTTCATGAGCGGGATCAGCGAGTGCCCGCCGGCCAGCAGCTTGGCCTCGTCGCCGTGCTCGCCGAGCAGCCGCAGGGCGTCCTCGAGCGAGGACGCCGCCACGTAGTCGAACTCGGCGGGGATCACGGCGTCCCCGCCTCGGTGCGCGAGCGGTGCGCCTCCGCCACGGCGCCGGGGCCACCGTGGTCGGCCGCCCACCGGACCGACTCGACGATCATCTGGTAGCCGGTGCAGCGGCAGAGGTTGCCCTCCAGCCCCTCCCGGATCTCCTCGGGCGAGGGGTCCGGCCGGTCGAGCAGCAGCCCCGTCGCCGAGACCACCATGCCCGGCGTGCAGTAGCCGCACTGCAGCCCGTGGCACTGGCGGAAGCCCTCCTGCACCGGCGTGAGCTGCCCGTCCTGGGCCAGGCCCTCGACGGTCAGGACCTCCCCGCCGTCGGCGGCGACGGTGAACACCGTGCAGGACTTCACCGCCACGCCGTCGAGCAGGACGGTGCAGGCGCCGCAGTTGGAGGTGTCGCAGCCGACGTGGGTGCCGGTGAGCCCGAGCGTCTCGCGGAGGTGGTGGACCAGCAGTTGCCGCGACTCCACGGTGTGCCGGTTGACCACCCCGTTCACGCGGAGCGTCACGTCGTGCCTCATGGGGTGACCTTCCAGGTGTCGTCGCCGTCCGCCGGCGGGGTCGGCATGCCGTCCGGGGGTGGGGGCGCGGCCGGGTCGGGCCGCATCGCCTCGGGCGGGGGTCCGGTCCCGTCGCTCGCCGCGGCGGCGCGGCCCTCCTCGGCGGCGCGCATCGCCGTCCAGACCCGGAAGGGGGTCAGCGGCATGTCGAGGTCGCGGACGCCGAGGTGCGACAGCGCGTCCACGACGGCGTTGACCACGGCCTGCGGCGCGGCCGTCGCCCCGGACTCGCCGAGCCCCTTGGCCCCCAGCGGGTTGAAGCTGGTCCTGACCTCGACGTGGTGGGTCTCCATGCCGGGGACGTCGGGCGCACCGGGGACCTGGTAGTCGATGAGGGACGACGTGACCGGCTGCCCCTCGCCGTCGTAGACGACCTCCTCGAGCAGCGCCTGGGCGATGCCCTGCGCGAGTCCGCCCTCCACCTGGCCGCGCGCGGTCAGCGGGTTGATGACCGTGCCGCAGTCGTCGACCGCGACGTAGCGCAGCACGCTGACCTGGCCGGTGGCACGGTCGACCTCCACCACGCAGGCGTGCGCCCCGCTGGGGTAGCTGAGGTTGGTCGGCTCGTAGTAGTCCATCACCTGCAGCCCGATCTCCATCCCCTCGGGCAGCTTGTGCGGCTTGTACGCGGTGAGCGCGACCTCGGCGACCGTGACCTCGGCGCCCGGCGTCCCCCGGACGGCGAACCGCTCGCCGTCCTGCTCGATGTCGTCCTCGCTGGCCTCCAGCAGGTGGGCGGCGATCTGCAGGAGCTTCTGGCGCACCTTGTCGCTGGAGCGCTGCACCGCGGGGCCGCAGACCGGGATCGCCCGGCTGCCCATGGTGCCGATCCCCTCCTGGATGGTCTGGGTGTCGCCGTGGCGCACCGTGATCCGCTCCATCGGGATCCCGCCCAGGGCGTCGGAGGCGATCTGCGCGAACGCCGTCTCGTGGCCCTGGCCGTGCGGGCTGGTGCCGACCGAGACGACCACGGAGCCGTCCGGGTTCATCCGCACGGTGGAGGACTCCCACCCGCCGATGTAGCCGAACTGCTCGAACAGCGGGGACGGCCCGAAGCCGCCCATCTCGACGAAGGTCGAGAACCCGATGCCGAGCAGCGGCCGCTGCGGGTCCCGGCGGCGCTCCTCGGCCTCCCGCTTGAGCGCCTCGTAGTCCAGGTGCTCCAGCAGGGTGTCCAGCAGCCGCGGGTAGTCGCTCTCGTCGTAGACGATGCCCGGCCACTGGGTGG
This sequence comes from Geodermatophilus sabuli, assembly GCF_010686765.1. GTDB lineage: Bacteria > Actinomycetota > Actinomycetes > Mycobacteriales > Geodermatophilaceae > Geodermatophilus > Geodermatophilus sabuli_A. The sequence continues at coordinate 165,140 of NZ_JAAGWF010000010.1, forward strand.
CGAAGGGCATCTCGCCGGGCTGGATGAGGTTCACCCGGCGCACGTCGACCGGGTCGCGGCCGAGCTCGTCGGCGACCACGTCGACGACCCGCTCGATCAGGTAAGCCGCCTCGGGCCGGCCCGCGCCCCGGTAGGCGGCGACGGGCGTGGTGTTCGTCGTGACGCTGCGGAAGGAGGCGGCGATCGTGCCGACCTTGTAGCAGCCGCCGGACATGAAGATGGTCAGCGTCGGCAGGCCCGCCCCGGTGGCGTCCGGCCAGGCCCCGCAGTCCTGCACGATGGCCACCCGCATCGCCAGCAGCCGGCCCTCGTCGTCGAAGCCGACGTCGATGTCCTGCAGCTGGGCCCGGCCGTGGGTCATCGAGACGAGGTTCTCGCTCCGGGTCTCGACGAACTTGACCGGCCGGCCCAGCCGCCGGGACAGCTCCGCGGTGAGGATGAACTCCGGGTAGAAGCTCGCCTTGGCCCCGAAGCCGCCGCCCACGTCGGGGGCGACCACGCGGACCTCGTGCTGCGGCAGGCCGAACATCACCGCCAGCTCGTTGCGCACCGGGTGCGGCGCCTGCACCGTCGCGTACAGCGTGAGGCCGGTGCTGTCCCAGCTGGCGACGCAGCCACCCGGCTCGATCGGCACGGCGGCCAGGCGCTGGTTGCGGATGCGCAGGCTGGTGCGGTGCGGGGCGGCGGCCAGCTCGGCCTCGGCGTCACCCTCGGTCAGGGGCTGGTCCATGACGACGTTGCTGGCCTGCCCGGGCACGATCGGCGCGGCGCCCTCGGCCATGGCCTGCTCGATGGTGGCCAGCACGGGCAGCGGCTCGTAGTCCACGACCACGGCGGCCGCGGCGTCCGCCGCCAGGTACCGGTCCTGCGCGGCGACGACGGCGACGGGCTCCCCGACGAAGCGGACGGTGTCCGACGCCAGGCACGGCCGCTCCATCCCGGGGATGGACCGGGTGGCCGGCAGCCCCTCGAGGTCGGCCGCCGTCCACACCCCGAGGACGCCGGGCAGCTGCCGCGCGGCCTCCGTGTCGATGGCGGTGACCCGGGCGTGCGCCTGGTGGCTGCGGACGAAGGCCATGGAAACCGCGCCCGGCAGCTGGATGTCGTCGACGTAGCGGCCGCGCCCGGTCAGCAGGGCGGGGTCCTCCTTGCGGACGACGGTGGCCCCGACCATCGACGCCATCAGCGGGTCGCCTGGCCGCAGTCGACGTGCAGCACGTGGCCGGTGACCATCCGGGCGTTGTCCGAGGCGAGGAAGAGCACCGCGTCGGTGATGTCCTGCGCCTGCGCCCGCCAGTGCTCCCCGGGGAGGTTGCCCTGGGCGGAGAAGACCTCGAAGGCCTCGTCCGGGTCCATCCCCATGGCGCCCGACAGCCCGGTGACCATCCCCGAGCCGTGCCGGTCGGGCCCCGGCTTGATCGTCGCCGGGGCGATCGCGTTGACGTTGATGTCGAACTCGGCGAGCTCGGTGGCCCAGGACCGCGTCAGCCCGACCACGCCGTGCTTGCTGGCCACGTAGTGCGACAGCATCGCGTGCCCGCTGCCGATGACCGCGGACGAGATGTTGATGATCTTGCCCGCCCGGCGGCCGATCATCTGCGGCACGACGAACTTCGCGACGTGCATCGGCCCCTTGAGGTTGGTGTCGATGACCGCGTCGAGCGTCGCCGCGCTCATGTCGTGGATGGTGTCCAGTGCGGCCATGCCCGCGTTGTTGACCAGCACGTCGATCCGCCCGAACTCCGCCAGCGCGGCCTCGACGGCGGCCTGCACCTCGGCCTCGTCCCGGACGTCGGCGGTGAGGCCGAGCGCCCGGCGGCCGTGCTCCTCGACCTGCTTCACCGTCAGCGCCAGGTCGTCGGCCGAGGCGGTGTCGTACAGCCCCTCGATGGGCCGGCAGATGTCGACGGCCGCCACGTCGCACCCGGCGCGGGCGAACTCCCGCGCGTGGTTGGCCCCCTGACCCCGTCCGGCCCCCGTGATGAGGACGACCTTGCCCTCGAGCCCGCGTAGTTCGACGCCCATGTGCCCACCTCGTTGTGTGACCCAGCCGACAGCGTGCAGGGCCTTCCTACGGCACGGCCCGAGGTCCGGGCAACGGCTTGTCGCACTAGTCGTTGGTGTGGTAACGACTGCAGCACGAGCACATCCGGCGGCCGAGGAGTGGCATGGACGACGTCGACCCGGCAGCCGCCCTCGCCGGACTCCGCGACCGGGCCGCGATCGCCGACGTGCTGGCCGCGTTCTGCGAGCGGGTCGACGAGTACGACATCGCCGGCCTGGACACGGTCTTCACCGCCGACTGCGCCACCGACTACGGGCCCGGCCGGGGCGGCCCCGTCTCGGGGCTGGCGGCCGTCCAGGCCCGGATCGGCCGGGGGCAGGCCGAGTTCCGCCGCACCCACCACCAGCTGGGCCAGAGCCGGGTGCGCCTCGACGGCGACACCGCCGAGGCCGCCACCTACGTGACCGCCACCCACGAGCACCGGGACGGCGCGCGCTCGCGGGTGCACCTGCGCTACCTCGACCGGCTGCGGCGGACCCCCGCCGGGTGGCGGATCGCCGCGCGCACGGTGGCCGCGACGGTCGTCGAGGGGATGCCGGGCACCGCCTGGGTCTGGGTGCCGCGGGGCGAGCCGGGACCCGCCGGCTCGGTCGCCGCCGCCGTCCGGCGCTTCCTGGACGCGGTGGAGAGCCGGGACCCCGACGCGGTCGCCGCCTGCTTCACGGTCGACGCCCGCTACGCCAACGTGCCGCACCCGCCCGCCGTGGGCCCGGCCGCCATCCGGTCGGTCTTCGCCCGCATCCTGTCGCGGTGCGAGCGGGTCCGCTGGGACGTGGTCAGCACCGCCGCCGACGGGGACCGCGCCTGGCTGGAGCGGGTCGACCGGTTCTGGATCGGCGGAAGGGAGTACGCCATCGAGTGCAACGGCGTCTACACCGTGGACCCGGCGAGCGGGCTGCTGGCCGAGGTGCGCGACTACGTCGACCTCGCCACCTGGCGCGAGCGGCTCGGCGACGTGCTGGACCGGCCGGACGCGGCGCCGTGAGCATCCCCTTCCGGTTCGGCGTCCTGGCGATGCGGCCGGCCGCGACGCGCACCGAGTGGCTGGACCGCGCGCGCCGTGCCGAGGACGACGGCTTCGGCACCTTCCAGGTGAGCGACCACTTCGACCGGTCCCCCGCCTCGCCGCTGCTCACGCTGGCCGCCGTCGCCCAGGCCACGTCCTCCATCCGGCTGGGCACGCTGGTGCTGGACAACGACTTCCGGCACCCCGCGGTGCTGGGCAAGGAGCTCGCGACCCTCGACGTGCTGTGCGACGGGCGGCTGGAGGTCGGCATCGGCGCCGGCTGGATGCCCGCTGACTACGCCGTCTCCGGCCTGCCGTTCGACCCGCCGGGTCTGCGCGTGGACCGCCTGGCGGAGACCCTCGCCGTGCTCGACGCCGTCCTGGGGAGCCCGGAGCCGGTCACCTGGACCGGCGAGCACACCCGCGTCACCGGTCTGCGCAGCGTCCCCGCGCCGCGTCAGCAGCCCCGCCCCCCACTGCTGGTCGGCGGCGCCCGCCCGCGGGTGCTGGGGCTGGCCGGCCGGCTGGCGGACGTGGTCAGCGTGAACATCGACGTCCGGGAGGGGCGGGTGGGCCCGCAGGCCACCCGCTCGGCCCTCGCCGACGCCGTCGACGAGAAGGTGGGCTGGGTCCGCGCGGCCGCCGCGGGGCGGCCGGTCGCCCCCGAGCTGCACCTGGTGGCCTACTGGGCCGAGGTGACCGAGCGACCCGAGGAGGCGGCGGCGCGGCGGATCGCGGCGGCCGGCCTCGACCTGGCCCCGCGGGAGCTGCTCGCCTCCCCGCACTGCCTGATCGGCCCCCGCGCGCAGGTCACCGAGCGGCTGCTGCAGGCCCGCGAGCGGTGGGGCTTCTCCTACGTGACCGTCTACGACTCCGACGCGGCGTCCCTGACCCCGGTCGTGGCCGGGCTCGCCGGGACCTGAGCGAGCTCGCCCCCGCCGGCCACCGTCCACGTGCAGTGCCCCGACGGGTCGGCCGGCGGGTCCACCCGCCACCGCTCGCCGCCGTGGTGGGAGATCGTGGCGATGCAGCGGGCGCAGTACCGGGGCCGGCCACCCGGGACCCCCGGCACCTCGCCGTCGGCGACGGTCGGCGTCTCCGGGTGCTCCCGCCAGTACCGCTGGCCACTGCCGCACCGGTGCCGGAACACCGTGCCGCCGTCCTCCGCCGTGACCGTGCCGGTCGATCCGTGCGCACGCAGCAGCGCGGCGATCTCCGCCGGGTCGATCCTCGCGTCGACGAGCGTGTCGAGCGACACCCGGGTGCCCGCCAGCAGCCGGTCGACCACCTCGCGCACCGGCCGCCCGTCGTCGGCGGCCACGTCGAGCAGCGCGGCGATCAGGCCGACCAGCCGGTCGTGCAGCGTCCGCCACCGGGCGTGCTCGGCCTCCACCATCGCCAGCACGTCGGGGGACACCGGCGGGTCGAGCCGTCGCAGCCGGTCGGGCAGCGGCTCCAGGTGCAGCTCGCCCGCGGGATCGGGCACCGCGCTCAGCCCCGCAGGTAGGACGAGACGAGGTCCTCCGAGCGCAGCAGGTCCGCCGAGGCCCGCTCGAGCTGGTTGCGCCCGTTGCGCAGCACGTAGGTGCGGTCGGAGATCCGCAGGGCGGCCGCCTGCTGCTCGACGACGAGGAAGGTGACCCCGCCCTCCCGCAGGTCGAGGATGACCTGGAACAGGTCGCTCACGACGCGCGGCGCCAGGCCGAAGGACAGCTCGTCGACCATGAGCAGCCGCGGGCGGCTCATCACGGCCCGGCCGAGCGCCAGCATCTGCTGCTGCCCGCCCGACAGCGACGCCGCCTGCGCGTCCAGCCGGCCGGACAGCTCCGGGAACAGGCCCAGCACCCGCTCCTTGTCGCGCCGCCGGTCCTCGGCCGACCCCCGGCCGCTGACCGTGCCGAGGTCGAGGTTCTCCCCCACCGTGAGCGTCTGGAAGATGCCGCGGCCCTCCGGCAGCTGGCACAGGCCGAGGGCCGCGCGCCGCTCGGACACGGTGCGGCCCAGGGTCGTGCCGTCGAAGGTCACCGACCCCGACCAGGGGTGCAGCGCCCCGGACAGCAGCCGCAGGAGGGTGGTCTTCCCGGTGCCGTTCGGGCCCAGGACGGTCACGATCTCCCCCTCGGCCACCTGCAGCGAGATGTCGTGCAGGACCTCGAGGCGGCCGTAGCCGGCCGTGACCCCGTCAACCGTCAACAGCAAAGTCCGCTCCCAGGTAGGCCTCGACGACCACGGGGTCGTGCAGGACGTCGTCCGGACGGCCGAACTGGATGATCCGGCCGAAGTGCAGCACGGCCACCTGCGGGCACAGCCGCGAGATCAGCCCCAGGTCGTGCTCGATGATCAGGACGGCGCTGTCGGAGGCCGTCACCCACGCGGTCAGCCCGGCGACCAGGCGCTCGACGTCCTCCGCCCCGAGCCCGGCCGCCGGCTCGTCGAGCAGGGCCACCGCGGGGTCGTTGAGCAGCGCCCGCGCCACCTCGATGATCTTCTGGGTGCCGATCGGGAAGGAGCCGGCGTCCCGCTCGACGACGTCGCCGAGGCCGAAGGTGGTCAGCAGCTCGCGGGCGCGCTCCTCCTGCCGGCGCTCCTCGCGCCGGGCCGAGGGCAGGCCGAACAGCTCGGCGAGGTGGCCGTGGCGGAAGTGCCGGTGCGCCCCGACCATGACGTTCGACAGCGCGGAGAGGTTGGGCACCAGCCGCGGCGACTGGAAGGTGCGGGACACCCCGAGGGCGGCGATCCGGTGCGGCGGCCGCCCGGTGACCTCCTCCCCGGTCACCCGCACCGTGCCACCGTCGGGGCGCAGGTAGCCCGAGATCACGTTGAGACACGTCGTCTTCCCGGCGCCGTTGGGCCCGATCAGCCCGGTGAAGCCCCGCCCGACGGCGAGGTCGACGCCGTCCAGGACGACGTTGCCGCCGAAGGCGACGCGGATGCCGGCCAGGTCGACGGAGGCGACGGCGGGGTCAGGCACGGCGCACCGCTCCCTTCCGGGCGGCCGAGCGGCCGGTGAGTCTGCCCACCAGGCGGGAGTCGCGGACCTCACGGCCCAGCGACACCAGCCCGCCGCGCAGGACGGTGATCGCGAGCATGAGCGCCAGCCCGTAGGCGATCGCCTGGAAGTCGCCGAGGTCCTGGAAGAGCTCGACCAGCACCACCGCGAAGGCGGCACCGACGATCGGCCCGTAGAGGGACCCGGCACCCCCGACGAAGACCATCACGAGGAACGGGACCAGCAGGTTGAAGTCGAACATCGCCGGGAAGATGAACGTCTGCAGCTGGGCGTAGAGGGCGCCGGCCACCGCGGCGATGCCCCCGGAGATGCCGAAGGCCACGAGCCGGTAGCGCAGCGTCGAGACGCCGAGCGAGCCGGTCAGCGAGCCCAGGTGGCGCACCGTCTGCAGCGTCCGGCCGAACCGTCCGTACAGCGCCCGCCGGGCGAGGAGGAACGCGACCAGGGCGATGGTCGCGGTCAGGAAGTACGTCGACGCGCTGCCCGTGATGCCGGGGATCGTCCAGACGTCGACGGCCTTGCCGGCACCGCCGCCGGTGAGGCCGTCGGCGGCGGTGAGCGCCTCGATGATGACGAACCCGAAGGCCAGCGTGGCGATGGCGAGGAAGAAGCCGGTGAGCCGGATGGCCGGGAAGCCGATGACCACGGCCATGAGCGCCGCCAGCACCGCGACCAGCGGCAGGGTGACCAGGAAGGGCATCCCGCGTTCGACCGCGATCGTGCTGCCGAAGGCGCCGACGGCGAACAGCGCGGCGTGCGCCAGCCCGATCTGCCCCGACCAGCCGATGAGGATGTCGAAGCCGAGCGTGGCGATCGCGTAGACCAGCGTCAGGTTGGCCACGAACAGCACGTAGCTGTTGACGACGAACGGCAGCGCGTAGAGCGCGACCACCACGACGGCGAGGACGGCGGGGGTGAGCAGCGGGCGCCGCCGGCGGGGCGCCTCGACGGGGGTGGCGACGGTCGCCTCGATGCCCGCCTCGTCGGCCAGCTCGGCCTCGAGGCGGGTGGACAGCTCAGACATCGCGCAACCTCAATCCCGCGGTGAAACCGGACGGACGGGCCAGCAGCACGAGGACGACGGCCAGCAGGGCGACCGCGAACTCGATGCTGGTCGAGATGTAGAGGCCGGCCAGCGACTGGATGAGGCCCAGGGCGAGTCCGCCGAAGAAGGTCCCGATGAGCGAGACGAAGCCGCCCATCGTGGCGGCCACGAACCCGTACACGATCAGCGAGGACGCCGAGTGCGTGGAGACCAGCGTGGACTGCGCCTGCAGCATCACCGCCAGCGTCGCGATGGCGCCGCCGAGCGCCCAGGCCATGGCCGACACCCGGCCCACCCGGACGCCGATCAGCCGCGCCGTCGCGCGGTTCTCCGCGACCGCCCGCATCTGCGCCCCCAGCGAGGTGCGGAAGAAGGACGTGATCGCGATCGCCCCCGCGGCGCCGAGGACGATCGTCACGATCTGCGCGACGCTCACCTCGACCCCGCCGATGCTCACGAACGACCCCGACCACGGGGCGTCGAAGCGGCGCGCCTCCTGCCCCCAGATCCGGCCGATCAGCGCGTTGAGCGCCAGCGACAGCCCGATGGTCATGAGCAGCAGCGGGAAGTGCCCGTGCCCGGCGAGGCGGCGCATCAGCCCGACGTCGATGAGCACCGCCACCACGACCCCGGCCAGCAGGGTGACGACGACGGCCACCCAGAAGTTCGCGCCGGCCGCCGCGAGCGAGGTCCCGACGTAGGTCGCGACGAGCCCGATCTCGGCCATCGCGAAGTTCGGCACGTCCGCCGCCTTCATGACGACGACGATGGCCAGCCCCAGCAGGCTGAACCAGCTGCCCGCCTCGAGGCCGCTCAGTATCGACTGGAGCATGGGCCCTTCCTGTCTCGGTGTCCGGGCGACCTCGGGGCGCGACCGGCGGGGACGACCCGGCTCCCCGGGAGGACCGGTGCGCCCGGCGGGCGCCGGGTGGGAGGAGGGCGGCGGTACCGGCCGCGAGACGGGCCGGCACCCCGGGTCCTGCGCTCCCCGGCCATGGCGGCCTCCGTGATCCACGTCACGTCTGTCGTCGCATGGTAGGGAGGCGGCGCAGGCGTCGTCAATGAGCTAGCGACGAGCCGGCCGGTGCGTGCGGCGAGGCGGGCACCGGCCGGCTCGTGCGCCGTCACTCGGGGGCCTGGAAGTCCTGCAGCAGCTGCCACGCGCCGTTGGTGTAGACGGCGAGGCCGGCGGACTGGACGCAGGTGTGGCCCTCGGGGAGCGGCCCGCACTCGATGTCGGGCACGGTGCCCAGCACGACCGGGTCGTCGGTGAGCGCCTCGGCCGTGGCGTGGAAGTTCTCGTAGGAGAGGTCGTCGCCCATCCGGTCCACCAGCTCGGCGAACGCGAGCAGGTAGCTGTAGGTCTGCAGCGAGAACCCGCTGGTGCCCTGCTCGCCGTCGTACTGCTCGGCCAGCTCCCGCCACTCGGTGACCTCGGGGGCGTCGGCCGTCGTCAGGTTCACCTGGAGGCCGCCGATGAAGCCCTCGGCCGCCGCACCCGCGGGGCCCACGGCGCTCGGGCCGCCGGTGCCCGCACCGCCCTGGTCGGCGAAGACCGGCACGTTCACGCCGCGGCTGCGCAGCTGCTGGAGGACCAGGGCGACCTGCGTGTTGTCGGTCGCGAGCAGGACGGCGTCCGGGTTGGCCGCGACGACGTTGTTGACCGCCGACGAGACGTCCGTGCCGCCGGTCTGGGTGACCTCCTGCGCGACGAGCTCCATCTCCGGGTGCTTGGGGATCTGCTGTTCCAGCGCCTCCTCGGCCGACAGGCCCAGGTCGTTGTCCTGCTGGATGACCGCCAGCCGGGTCGCCCCCTGCGCGGCGAAGTAGTCGATCGCCACCTGGTCCTGCGTCGTCCGGGTCGGGCCGAGGAGGTAGACCTCCTCCTGCTGCGGGTCCGACGGCGAGACCGGGCCCCACACCGGCGTCCCGTTCTCGGCGATGAACGGCCAGGCGCCGGGCAGGCCCTGCGAGCCGGCCGGCGCGACGAGTGCGTAGACGTTGTCCTGCGAGACGAGGCGGCGGACGTTCGTCACCACCCGGTCGGGGGTGAAGCCGTCGTCGAGCAGGACGAGCTCCACCTGCCGCCCGCCGATGCCGCCGTCGGCGTTGATCTTGTCCGCGGCGATCCGCAGCCCGGCCTCCAGGCCCTGGCCGGCGACCGCCGCCGTCCCCGTCAGGGGCAGGGTCGCGCCGAGGGTGATCGTGTCGTCGCTGATGCCCGGTGGCGTCTCGCCACCGCCGCCGCCGCCTCCCCCGTCGTCGCTGGCGACGTTGCCGCACGCCGTCGCGGTGAGCAGGGCCAGCGCCGCCGCGCTGAGGAGTCGGGTCCGACGGGACATTGCTGGCCTCCAGGGGACTGGTGCGGTGATCGCCGTCACAGCTCGAGGCAGGATAGGAGCGCGCCGATTCCGTGGTCAATGAACTAGCGACGCTTCGGCGGATAACGATCCGGCGTCGGGGCCGCCGGCGTCTCCGGACGGGCGCGCGGGGACCGTTGCGCACGTCAACGGCGCGGTGCGGCGGTCTCCCACGGCCAGTCGATCATCCGTCGTCAGCCCCCTGACGACGGGTGCTTGACCGGGTATCCACCTCCTCCTACGGTCGGGTGACCGGGGTCACACGGTCCCGGCACTCCCATCCCGGTCCGCACTGGAACTCGGAGGAGCCATGACCACACTCGAAGGCCTGTCCATCGGGGCGTCCCGGAGTTCGACGGTCACCTTCCTGCCCGAACCCGACCCCCGGCCCCGCCGCTACACCATCGTCTCGGTCGACGACCACCTCGTGGAACCGCCGGACACCTTCGAGGGGCGGCTGCCGCAGCGCTTCGTCGAGCAGGGCCCGCGGGTCGTCGAGCAGGACGACGGAGGCCAGGTCTGGGTCATGGAGGACCGGGTCATCCCGAACGCCGGCACCAACGCCGTCGCCGGGCGCCCGCCGTCGGAGTACTCGATGGAGCCGACGCGGTTCGAGCACATGCGCCGCGGCTCCTGGGACCCGCACGCGCGGCTGGCCGACATGGACGTCGCCGGGGTGTGGGCCTCGCTGTGCTTCCCCTCGATGGTCGCCGGGTTCGCCGGGGCCCGGTTCGCCGAGACCAAGGACCCCGAGCTCGGGCTGGCCGCGATGCGCGCCTGGAACGACTGGCACCTGGAGTCCTGGTGCGGCGCCGACCCCGAGCGGTTCATCCCCCAGCAGATCACCTGGCTGCGCGATCCCGAGGTCGCCGCTGCGGAGGTCCGCCGCAACGCCGAGCGCGGGTTCCGGTCGCTGTCGTTCCCGGAGATCCCCGAGCGGCTCCGGCTGCCCAGCATCCACACCGGCTACTGGGACCCGGTGCTGCGCGCCTGCGAGGAGACCGACACGACGCTGTCGCTGCACGTGGGTTCCGCGTCCGCGCTGGTCGGCGGTTCCTCGGACGCGCCGCCCGAGGTGACCACGTCCCTGTTCTTCGTCGGCTCGATCATCACGACGGCCGACTGGCTGTTCTCCAAGGCGGCCCTGCGCTTCCCCGGGCTGCGGATCGCCATCTCCGAGGGCGGCATCGGCTGGGTGCCCTCGCTGCTCGACCGGGTGGAGCACTGCTTCCGCTACCGCGACTTCACCGGGGGGTGGACCGACGAGGAGATGCACCCCAACGACGTGCTGCGGCGCAACTTCTGGTTCTGCGCCCTCGACGACGCGGCGGGCTTCGAGATGCTCGAGCGCATCGGTGAGGACCGCGTCACCGTGGAGTGCGACTTCCCGCACGCCGACTCCACCTGGCCCGACACCCAGGAGTACATGCACCGGCAGCTGGGCTTCCTGCCCGAGCCGGTCATCGAGAAGCTCACCTGGCGCAACGCCTGCGAGCTCTACCGGTTCGACCTGGCCGAGCGGGCCGCCTCGCGCGCCTGGCACCGGGAGGTCGCGGCACCGCAGTGAGCCGCCGGTGGGGGCGGGGCGGCGGACCGGCCGCCCCGCCGCCCGCGGCTAACCCGGCTTCCCCGCCGGCACCCAGCCGCGGCCGGGACGGACGCAGACCGCAGACGGGTCGAGGGTGTCCACCCCCGGCCGGCCGATCAGCGCCAGCGTGCGGTCCACCTCGTCGCGCAGCACCTCGAGGAGGCGCTCGACCCCCCGCGGTCCCCCGGCCGCCAGCGCGTAGAGCCACGGCCGCCCGACCAGGCAGGCCCGGGCACCGAGGGCCAGCGCCTTGACCACGTCGGTGCCCCGGCGCACACCCCCGTCGAGGAGGACGTCGACCTGCTCGCCGACCGCTGCCACGACCTCGCCGAGCGCGTCGAGGGCCCCCGGCAGCGAGTCGGCCTGCCGGCCGCCGTGGTTGGACACCGCCACCCCGGCGCAGCCGACGTCGACCGCCCGCCGCGCGTCCTCGGCGGTCATGAGGCCCTTGAGCAGCACCGGCCCGTCCCACTGCGCGACCATCCACGCCAGGTCGTCCCACGTGTGGCCGGGGTTGAGCAGCCCCTGCGTGGCCGCGGCCAGCCCGCTGGTCCCCCGGGCGTCGGGCAGGAGCCCGGCGAAGTTCGCGAAGGTGACCTTGGGCGAGCGCACCAGCCCGGCCAGCCACCGCGGGTGGCTGAGCACGTCCCACGCGGTGCGCGGGTCCACCCGCGGGGGGACGGTGAGCCCGTTCCGCAGGTCCTTCTCGCGGGCGCCCACCACCGGGACGTCGACCGTCACCACCATCGTCCGGTACCGGCAGGCACGGGCACGGTCGATGAGGGCCTCGATCGTGGCCCGGTCGCCCCACGGGTACAGCTGGAACCACTGCGGCACCCGCACGGCGGCGGCGACGTCCTCGAACGACACGCTGGAGCCCGAGCTCACCACCGACACGGTGCCGAACAGCTCGGCGGCGACGGCGGCCGCGGCCTCGCCCGCGGGGTGGACCATGCGGGCCAGCCCGGTGGGCCCGAGGACCACCGGCAGCGCCAGGTCCTGCCCCATCACGCGGACCCCCTGGGGCCGCGCGCTGACGTCGACCAGCACCCGGGGCCGCAGGGCGACGTCGGCGAAGGCCCGACGGTTCTCGCGCACCGTCGCCTCGTCCTCGGCGCCGCCGTCGACGAAGTCGAACACCATCCGTGGCAGCCGCCGTCGCGCCTGCTCGCGGAGGTCGGCGACCGTGACCCCCCTCGTCCTGCCGCGCACGTGCCCGCGTGCCGCCGGGTCCGGGTGGAGCCGGGTCAGTCGCGGGCCAGCGCCGCGAACAGATCAGGGTCGCTGCGCAGCAGTCGCCGGTAGTTGGCCAGCCACATCTGCTCGCGGAAGCCGTACTTCAGGTAGGCGTTGCGGTAGCTGCGCGCGGTGTGGTCGTCCAGGGGCTTGCCGCCGACGGCCATCGCCGCCAGCTGGTAGCCGGCGCACAGTTCCATGAGCAGGGCCTCGATGGTCGTGTGCTCGAGGGTGTCGCCGACGTGCAGGGAACCGTGGTGCCCCATGAGCAGGGCGCGGCGCCCACCGAGGGCGCGCGCCATCATCTCGCCCTCCTCGCTGGGCACGAGGTCGGGGTCGTCCTTCCAGGCCACGACCTCGTCGAGGAACAGCGCCGCGTAGTCGTAGTAGACGCCGAAGGGCACGTCGGTCGTCGACAGCACCGCCATGTTCCTCGCGTGGGTGTGGATCACGCAGTTGACGTCCGGGCGGGCCTGGTAGATCGACGCGTGGAAGGTGATCCCGACCGACGCCGGCAGCGTGCCCGCCTCGCGGACCTGCATGTCGAAGCCGACCTTGCTGACGTGCTCGGGCAGCGTCTCGTCGAAGTACTGGAAGGGCGTCACGAGGAACGCGTCCTCCCCCGGCACCCGCAGGCTCACGTGGCCGCCGACCTGGCTGTCGAGACCCTCGCGGTGCAGGATCCGGCGCGCCGCGGCGATCTGGAAGCGCGGGTCGCTCTCCGAGACCACGCGGCGGGTGGCGGCGACGTCCTCGACCAGGCTCATCAGGGCTCCTCCGCGGCTGCCGATCGGTCGCCGGCACGACCACTGCCCGGAGTGTAGAAGGTCACAGTTTTCGTCGCTAGTGTCTTCACTACGAACGTCCGCGACGGCGGGGAGGCCACGTGGTGGGGCGCATCGCCGTCCTCGGTGCCGGGGGCATGGGGTCGGCCTTCGCGGCCTTCCTCGCGCGGGCCGGTGCCGACGTCGTCCTCGTCGGGCGCGGCGGGGCGCACGTCCGCGCCGTGGCCGAGCGGGGCCTGCTGGTGGCGCCGCCCGGGGAGGACGCCTGGCGGGTCGACGTCCCGGTGGCGGTCACCGCGGCCGACCTGCCGCACGGCTCGGTCGACGTGCTGGTGGTCCTCACCAAGACCTACGATTCCGCCGCGGCCGTCGCCGGCGCCGCGCCCGCGCTGTCCCCTGCGGGCGTGGCGGTGAGCCTGCAGAACGGCCTGGGCAACGACGCCGTGCTCGCCGGTGCGGTGGGCGGCCGCCGCGCGCTCGTCGGCGTCACGACGGTGGGCGCCACCGTGCAGTCCCCCGGCGCGATCAGCATCACCGGGTCGACCGCAGCCCGGCGGTCCCTCACCCACGTCGGCGCCACGGGGCAGGCACGGGCCGAGGACCGGGCTGACGACGTCGTCGCCGCGCTGGAGGCGGCTGGCCTGCCGGCGCTGCACGCGCGCCCGGTCGACGTCGCCGTCTGGGAGAAGCTCGCCCTGGCGGTCATGAGCCCGGTGAGCTCCGTGCTGCGGGCGACGGTGGCGACCGTCTGGCGGCATCCGGAGGGCCGGGCGCTGGTGGAGCGGATGTTCGACGAGGTGGTCGCCGTCGGGCGGGCCCAGGGCGTCGACCTCGACCGCGACGCGGCGTGGGCCCACGCCGCCCGGGTGTTCGACGGCACCGGCGAGCACCACACGTCGATGTGCAGCGACGTCATGGCCGGGCGCCGCACCGAGTTGTCCGCCATGGCCGGCGCCGTGGCCGGGCTCGCGGTCCGCGACGGGGTGCCGGTGCCGGTGCACACCACGGTGCTGGCGATGCTGCACGTCATGGGCGCCTGAACCCACGATCCCGGGAGGTCGGCATGGCACGGTTGCGCGCGGTGGAGCCGCAGGACTTCACCCCCTCGGTACAGGCCGGGCTCGGGCCCGGCGCGCTCGAGGACCCGCAGGGCCTCGGCCTGCTCCGCGTCCTGGCCCAGCGGCCGGACCTCACCACCGCGTTCCTGGCGTTCCGCCGGGAGCTGACCGCGGCGTCGTGCCTGCCGCCCCGCCTCGTCGAGCTGGTCCGGCTGCGGGTGGCCTTCCACAACCAGTGCCGCAGCTGCATGGCGCTGCGGCAGGCCAGCGGCGTGGCCGACGGCGTCACGGAGGCGCTGGTCTGCTCCCTCGAACGTCCCGAGGAGGCATCCGACCTGACCGCGGCGGAGAAGGCCGCGCTGCACTACGCCGACCTGGTCGCCACCGACCACCTCGCGGTGGACGACGCGGAGTTCGACCGGCTGCGAGCACACTTCTCCGAGCCGGAGGTCGTCGAACTCGGCGTGCACCTCGCGGTGTTCGTCGGCTTCGGGCGGCTGTCGGCGACGTGGGACCTCGTCGACGACCTCCCCGAGCGGTACGCCGACCGCGCCGGCCCGGTGACCCCGTGGGGGGCCGCCGACGCCGTCGTCGCGACGGAGCGCTGAGGCCGCGGTGCGGATCGTCGTCGTGGGGGCGTCGCTGGCCGGCGTCCGCACGGTGCAGGGCCTGCGGCGCCGGGGCAGCGACGCCGAGGTGGTCCTCGTCGGGGACGAGCCCGGGACCCGCGACGGCGTGGCCGCCGACCGCCCGCCGCTGTCGAAGGAGGTGCTCGCCGACCCGTCCACGGCGCCCACCCCACTGGCCGGGCCCGGGGCGCTCGCGGACCTGGACGTGCGGCTGGTGACCGCGCGGGCCACCGACCTCGACCTGGGACGCCGGGCCGTGGTGCTGCACGGCGGCGAGGAGCTGCCCTACGACGCGCTGGTCCTCGCCACGGGCTCGGCGCCGCGGGCCCTGCCCGGCCTGGGACCCCGCCCCGGCGTCCACCTGCTCCGGACCGCCGCGGACGCCCTCGCCGTCCGCGCCGCCGCCCTCCCCGGTCGGCGCGTGGTGGTCGTGGGCGGTGGGTTCATCGGCACCGAGGTCGCCTGGACCCTGCACGCCGCCGGCTGCCCGGTCACGCTCGTCGAGCCGCTGCCGGCACTGCTGCTCCGGGGCCTGGGACCCCAGCTGGGTGCCGCCCTGACCCGACGGCACGTCGCCGCCGGGGTCGACGTCCGGCTGGGGGTGTCGGTCGCCTCGGTCGAGGGCGGCGACGACCGCGTCACCGGCGTCACGCTCACCGACGGCTCCCTCCTGCCGGCCGACGTCGTCGTGCTCGGCCTCGGCACCGTGCCGGCGACCGACTGGCTGGCCGGCTCGGGGCTCGACCTGCGCGACGGCGTCGTCTGCGACGAGCGGCTCGCCGCCCGCGGCGCGCGGGACGTCTTCGCCGTGGGCGACCTCGCCCGCTGGCACCACCCGCGCTACGGGGAGGACGTGCGCGTGGAGCACTGGACCAACGCCGTGGAGACCGCCGGCGTGGTGGCGGCCGGCCTGACCGGGACGCCGACCGTGCACGACGCCGTCCCGTACGTGTGGAGCGACCAGCTCGGCACCCGGGTGCAGGTGGTCGGGCGGGTGCGGCCCAGCGACGAGGTCCGGGTCGTGCACGGCGACCTCGCCGGCCCCTTCGTCGCGCTCACCGGCGGGGACGGCCGGCTGTCCGCCGCGGTGGGCGTCGGCGCGGCGCGTGCGCTGCTGCCCTACCGGAAGCTGCTCGCCCGGGGCGCGGCCTGGGACGAGGCGGTCGGCGCCGGCGCCTGACCCCGCGCGCCGCCGCCCGTCCCGCTCCTCCCCCGCCGGCCCGTGCGGTCAGTCGAAGGCGGGCATCACCTCGTCGTGGATGAGCTGCAACTGCTCCTCGACGGTGGCCACGCCGGGCAGCTCCCGGCCGGTGAACGTCTTGACGATCGAGGCGTCGGTGATCGCGGCGATCAGGTGGTTCACGCCGGTCGGCTCGATCTCCTTGATCTTGGCGGTCACCTCCTCCGGCGTCCCGGCGAAGGACAGCTTCTCGGCGATCTCCGGGGTGGTCAGCTCGATGCCCTTGGCGAGGTCCCCACCGCCGATGGCGGCGATGATCGGCGTGAGGCTGTCCGGGTCGACGCCGTTGCGTTCCAGCTGCTCGGCGGGCATGGACGAGGCGTAGATGCCCACCATGCTGCGCGCGGCGTCCTTGGCCGCCGCGGAGTCCCGGCCCACCGCGACGACGACCCAGGCGCCGAAGTCGAGGGTCGTCCAGTCCTTGCCGGCCCGCTCGGCGCCGATCCGCAGGTGCTGGGCGGCGTACTCGTAGGCCTCTCGGCTGTAGCTGAGCGCGTGGTGGCAGCCGTCGGAGTGCTCCGCGGCGGCCTCGAACGACTTCGGCCCGCGCATGGCGCCCATCTTCACCGGGAGCCGCTGCTGCACCGGGCGGGCGAAGGTGAACAACCCGTCGTAGGAGAAGAACTCGCCGTCGTAGGTGATCGCACCGTCGTCGAGGAGGGTGCGGACGACGTGCACGGCCTCGATCACCCGCGACAGCGGCTTGGTCTTCGTCCAGTCCGTCTTGTACTGGGCGAGCAGGCCGAAGTTGCCGCTGGAGAGGACGACCTCCGCGCGGCCCCCGGTCAGCTCGTCGAGGGTGGCGGCCGCCTGGGCGATGAGGGTGGGCTCGCGCAGGGTCACCGGCGAGACGCTCGGGCCCATCCGCACCCGCGAGGTCTGGGCGGCCGCGGCGGCGAACAGCAGCCACAGGTCCTTGTGCCAGGTCTCGTCGGCGGAGTAGACGGCGTGGAAGCCGAGCTCGTCGGCGAGCTTGATCGCCCGCAACGACTCCTCGAGGGAGTAGTCGGGCAGCATCGCGTAGCTGAACTTCATCGGATCTCCTCACTCGGGGCGGTGGACGACGGTGCGCCGACGGCGCCGCGCCGGATCTGCTGCAGGTGGGCCGCCACCTCGATCGCGTCGCCCTCGGGGACGCCGTCGGAGTGCCGGTCGGGCCGGGCGATGGACAGGTAGAGCAGGCCGGACACCGCGACGATGGCCACGCCGATGGCGACGATCCACCGGTCGAGGAAGGCACCGGTGTCCCCGGGCCGGATGAGCAGGTAGATCGCGATCAGGCCGTAGGCCAGCGCCACGACGTTGACCACCAGGCCCCAGCTGCCGAGGTTCCACAGCCCCGCCGGCCGCCAGCCCCGGAGCCGCTGGCGCAGCGCCGCCAGCACCACGGCCTGGAAGGAGATGTAGATGCCGCAGACGGCGAAGGCCGTCACCCGGGCCAGGGTGTCCGGCCGCCAGTAGACGAACAGGCAGATCAGCATGGGCACGACGGTCACGACGACCAGCGCGTTGATCGGGACCGCGTGCCGGGGCGGGAGGTGCGCCAGCCAGCGGCTGCCGGGGAGCATCCGGTCGCGGCCGAAGGAGTAGAGCAGCCGGCTGCCGGCCGCCTGCAGGGACAGGACGCAGGAGACGAACGCCGTGACGGTGATGACGAGGAAGACCTTGGACCCGACCGACCCGAGCGTGCTCTCGAGGATCCCGGGGATCGGGTCGGTGTCCTCCCCGGCGACGATCGCCTCGAGGTCGGGGGCGGCCAGCACGTACCCCGCGTAGGACAGCAGCCCGGAGACGCCGCCGACGAGGATCGTCAGGATCATCGCCCTGGGGATCCGCCGGGTCGGGTCGGCGACCTCCTCCGCGACGTCGCCGCACGCCTCGAACCCGTAGAACAGGAACAGGCCGGAGAGGGCGGCGGCGAGGAACGTCAGGGAGTACGCCTGGTCCCCGCCGGCGCCCATGGTGTCGAAGAAGACCGAGAAGGGCTGCTCCCGCTGGAAGAGCAGCAGGTAGAGGCCGAGGACGATGACGCCGATCAGCTCCGCGGCCAGGCCGATCTTGGCGACGCGGGCGAGCGTCCGGGTGCCGCTGACGTTGGCGACCAGCGCGAGGGCGAGCAGGCCGACGGCCGTGAGCAGGACGACGCCGGGCGTGGCCTCGATCCCAAAGAGGGCCGCCACGAAGCCACCGCCGAACTCCGCGACGGCGGTGATCGTGACGATCACCGCCCAGATGTAGATCCAGGACACCGTCCAGGCGTACCGCCGGTTCCACAGCCGGCGGGTCCACGGGTAGATGCCGCCGGCCAGCGGGTACTGGGAGACGACCTCGCCGAAGACGAGCGCGACCAAGAGCTGGCCGAGGCCCACGATGACGATCCACCAGATGGCCGGCGGTCCGCCGATGGACAGGCTGAACGCGAACAGCGAGTACACGCCCACCAGCGGCGAGAGGTAGGTGAAGCCGAGCGCCATGTTGGACCAGAGGCCCATGCTGCGCTCGAACTCCCCGGTGTAGCCGAGGGCGGCGAGCTGTTCCTCGTCGGCCGACGAGGCCCCGGGATGCTGCGCGGAAGTGGTCACCGACATCTCCTGATCGGCGGGCTCCGGGTCCCCGTCGGGGGCCGGGGCTGTGCTCCAGCTCACATGACGCGGCGAAACCTATAGAGCCATAGGTCTACCGGGCAAGGGGCCACCGAGCGGGTTCTCGCACCGGCCCGGCGGTCAGCCGGGGAGGAGGTCGCCCCCGTCGTCCACGGCGTGCAGCCGCCACGGCACCCCGGCCACCGGCACACCGGGTCCGGGGAGGTCTCCCCCGTGCTGCACGAGGGCGCCGACCAGCCGCACGGGCGACGTGGAGAGCACCACCCGCCCCTCCTCGTCGACGAGCACGAACGGCGGCGCGGTGGGCCCGAGCCGGCGCAGCAGGTGTCCCTCGAACCGGCCGACCGGGACGTCGGCGCCCACGACGCCGAGGAACTGCCCGCCGGCGAGCACGGGCTCGGTGAGCGTGAGCAGGTACCGGCCGGTGCCGTGGACGTCGACGTAGGGGCCCACCACGTGCCGTCGTCCGGTGCGCCGCGGGACGTCGAACCACTCGGTCGACGGGTAGTCGTAGAACCCGAGACTCGAGGGGCGCAGGTCGGGGGCCAGCGCCCCCAGCCGCCCGGTCACCGGGTCCACCTGCCACCACAGCAGCCGCAGCCGGAACCCGTCCTCGGCCCGCGGCGCGACGATCAGGCCGAGGCCGACGGCCAGCTGGCCCGGGCTCAGCAGGGCCTGCGCCGCCTCCTCCAGGCGGGCGGCCGCCGCACCCGAGGGGTCGTGCAGCACCGGCACCGCGGCCGCCTGCAGCCGGTCCACCTCCGCGAACACCGCCTCGACCACCGCGGCGACGTCAGCGGCCAGGGCCGCCGCTGCCGACGCGGTCACCCGGCCGGCTCCCGCGCGCCGGCGTCCGGCCGCGCCCCCCGCAGCCGGCGCAGGTGCAGGGCCACCGACCAGGCGGTGCGGGTGTCGACGTGCCCGGCGGCGAGCTCGCGGGCCCGGACGGCGTCCCGCGCCTCGACGGCGTCGACGACGGCGCGGTGGCTGGCGACCACCACCTCGAGCAGCCGCGGCTCGGCAGCCGGCGGCCAGGGCAGCTGCCCGAGTTCCAGGTGCAGGTCCATCTCCTGCATGGTCAGCCGCACCGACTGGGCACAGGCGGCCAGCTCGACGTAGAAGCGGCCGTCGGCCCGACGCTGCCCGGGAGAGGTCGCCTCCTTGGCCAGCCGGTCGACCACGTCGCGCAGGCGCGCCACCTCGCGGACCGACGCCCGGGAGGCCGCCAGGCCGGCGGCCGCGGCGACGACCGCGCCGTGCACGTCGCCGAGCTCGCGCAGGTCGGCGGTCCCGAGCTCGGCGAGCCGGGCGTCGGCGAGCCCGGCCAGCGCGGCGTCCCGCAGGCGGACGAAGCTCCCGCCACCCCGGCCGCGCCGGGTCTCGACCAGGCCCAGGGCGCGCAGCTCGGCCAGGGCGTCGCGCAGGGTCACCGTCGAGACGTTGAGCATGGTGGCCAGGTCGTTCTCCGACGGCAGCTGCTCGCCGTCGCCGAGCAGGCCCAGGGCGATGGCGCTGCCCACCCGGCGGACGACCGCCTCGCTGCGCAGGGCACCGTCGTGCAGCGGTGCGAACACCGCCCGACGGGCGTCCCCGCTGAGCACCTGCACCCGTTCCGCCTCCCGCGCCGTGGGCCGCCAGTCTGCCCCTCGTACCCCCGGTCCATGACCATTGATCCCATAGGTTTGCGCCGTTAGCGTGGCCGCACCCTGCCTCGAACAGTGACGAGGAGCACATCCGTGACCCAGGTGCAGCCCGACCGGGTGGACGGCACGGACCCGCTGTCGGTCCCGTTCACGCCCGGCGTCCCGTCCAACCCGCCGGAGCTGGCGGACTACCCCGAGACCCTCGCCGGGCCCCTGCCCCCGCCACGCACCGACCCGAAGACCGCCGCGTTCGTCGAGCAGTGGCGCAACGCCTCGTACAACTGCTTCTCCTCGGGCCACAAGTTCTGCCGGGAGGTCTGCCCGGTCACCCAGGTCGAGCGGAACGAGTCGTGGACGCCGACCGCCTTCCACGCCAACGTCGTCGCGATGGAGCGGGGCGAGCTCGACATCGCCGACGTCGCCGCCGACTACGTCAACTGCACCCAGTGCGGTGCCTGCGAGCTCCGCTGCCCCAACACGCTGTTCACCGGCGACTTCTACCGGTTCCGCACCCGGACGGTCGACGTCGTCAAGGCGGTGCGGTCCCTCGCCGTCGAGAGCGGGGTGCACCAGCCGAACTGGCAGATCTGGAACGAGCGCACCGACCTCCACACCCACGAGCCGGTCCGGGGCGACGCGCCGGTCGGCCAGGAGGAGGTGCGGGACTGGGCCCAGGGCCTCGACATCCCGATCGGCGGCGAGACGGTCCTGTTCGTCGACTGCGAGGCGGCGTTCTACCGGACGTCGGTGCCGCGTGCGGTGGCCCAGATGCTGCAGCTGGCCGGCTACGAGTTCGGCCTGATGGGCGAGCAGTGGTGCTGCGGCGGCCCAGCCGCCGAGATGGGCTACGCCGAGCAGGCCCAGCGCTTCGCCCGCCACAACCTGGACGACTGGCGGAAGACCGGCACCAAGCGACTGCTGGTGCTCGACCCGCACGACTACATCAGCTTCACCGAGGACTACCCGAAGTACTTCGGCGAGGAGTTCGACATCGAGGTCGTGCTGGTCATCGAGGTGCTGGCCCAGCTGCTCCGGGAGGGCCGGTTGACCCCGTCGGTGGGAGTGGACCGCGCGATCACCTACCACGACCCGTGCCGGCTGAACAAGCGCAAGGGCATCTGGGCGGAGCCACGCGAGCTGCTCCGGGCCATCCCCGGCCTGCGGTTCGAGGACGTCGACCGGGTCACCCAGTGGTCCTACTGCTCCGGCGGTGGCGGCGGGCTGCCGGTCGAGAAGCCGGAGCTCACCGCCAAGATCAGCGCCCTGCGACTGGAGCGGGCCGCGGAACTCGACGTCGACACGCTGGTCAGCGCCTGCCCGTGGTCGGAGCGCCCGCTGTCGGAGGCCGGCGACGCGGAGGACATCGACGTCGTCGACCTGCACGAACTGTTCGCGCAGTCGCTGGGGATCACCGTGGGCGGGTCCCGCGGCGACGTCGGCGACCGCCGGCTGGCGCAGGAGCGGACCGGCGTCCCCGGCCGCGCCCGGCGGACCCGCGGCGGTGGCGGTGGCTGCGGGGGCGGCGGCTGCGGCAACGGCTCCGGTGGCTGCGGGTGCGGAGGCCACTGACCATGACGATGACCGAACCGGCGCCCTTCACCCGGGAGCCGCTGGACGACGCCGCCCTCACCACGCTGGTGACGGCGCTGCGGCCGGTGCTGGCCGACGACCAGATCCTGCTGGGCAAGGCCGACCGCTACAACCGGGCCCGGGTGCCGGCGCCCTTCCCCGTGCACCGGTGGTCGGAGCGGGTGCCCGACGTGGTGGTCATGCCCACCTCCACCGAGCAGGTGGCCGCGGTCGTGCGGATCGCCAACGACCTGCGGATCCCCGTCGTCCCCCGCGACGGCGGCACCGGGCTCACCGACGGTGCGGTCCCCCACCGCCGCGGCATCGTCGTCGACGTCAAGAAGATGAACCAGGTCCACGAGCTGGACCTGGTCAACCGCACCGTCACGGTCGGCACCGGCATCAACATGCTCAAGCTCAACGAGCGGCTGGCGCAGCACGGGCTGTTCTACCCGGACGACCCGGCGTCCTACCCGTGCTCGCTGGTCGGCGGGCGGATCGGGACCAGCGGCTGGTCCCTCATCGGCTCCCGGTACGGGCACACCCGCGACCTGGTGCTGAGCTTCGACCACGTGCTGCCCACCGGCGACGTCCTGCACGTCGGCGACGGCATCGGCCACAAGATCAGCAAGTCCTCCAGCGGCTACCAGCTCAAGCACCTGTTCATGGGTCACCAGGGCACGCTGGGCATCGCGACCAGGGCGACGCTCAAGCTGTTCCCCAAGCCGGAGGCCGAGCTCTCCCCGTTCTGGGCGTTCGACTCCTACGACGCGGCGCACGCCTGCACCGGCGCGCTGGCGCGGGCGGGGGTGGCCACGTTCGCCGGCGCGGTCCTGTTCGACGAGCACAAGGTCGCCTACCTGCGCCGGGACGACGAGGCCTACATCCCGCAGCCGGCCGACGTCCGCGCGCTGGTCTGCGCGGTCATGTACGGCTACGAGGACGAGGTGCGGGCCGGCGGCAAGCGGCTCTTCCGGATCGCCAAGGAGCACGGCGCCCGCTACCTCGGCGACGAGATCTCCGAGGGCGACTGGGCGGCCCGGCACGACCGGTACGCCACCCCCCTGCACGGGCGCACCAAGGAGGGCCAGGTCATCCCGATGTCCTGGCACTGCGAGGACGCCGCGGTCAACTTCTCCGCCGTCCCCGCCGTCAGCCGGGCCTGGCACGAGATCCTGGCCGACCTCCGCCGCAGGACCGACGTCTTCGACGACTGGGGCATGTTCGCCTACACCTCGGCCGCCACCGGCGTCGACTACCTGACCGAGATCGACGTCGGCATCTGGGAGCAGCGGCTCGACGACGCCGCCTGGGACGCCTGGGTGCAGGCCAAGCGGGACATCGCCGCGGTGGCGCTGGCGCACGGCGGCTCGATGAGCGCCTGCCACGGCTCCTGCCGCGAGGGCGAGGTCGACCTCGTGCCCCAGGAGCTGGGCCGTGGCTTCGACGTGATGCTCGACGTCAAGCGGGCCCTGGACCCGAACAACGTCATGAACCCGGGCAAGTACCTGCTCGACCGCGCCTACGGGAGGGACACGACCGATGAGGGACGTTGACGACGGTCCTGACGGCGACCCGGGGCCGGCCGCGACGGCGCCGTACCGCTTCGCCGAGCAGCACACCCCGCCGCCGGCGGTCCGGGTGAGCGAGGTGGCGCAGACCACCTTCGAGCACGTCTACGAGGTCGACCCGCGGCTCATGGAGGAGCACGTCCTCCAGCAGGTGTTCCCCAACTGGGACACGCTGCGGATCATGCGCAGCCGGCACGACCACCTGTCCTGGATGCACCAGCACTTCGCCGAGAAGGTGGTCACCGGCTCGGAGATCCTGGCCGAGGTGGAGCGGGAGGCCTCGACCCCGCCGCCCCCGTGAGACCGCCCCGCAGGACCGACCGACCGCCCGGCCGGGAGCCGCCTCAGGCGCTCCCGGCCGGGGCACGTCCCCGACCAGACCCCCGTGCGGAGCGCACGGACCCCGGACGAGAGGGATCTCCATGAGCGAGGAGCTCGAGTTGCGCAACGTGGTCGGCGGCGAGCACGTCGACACCGCCGACGGCCACCGCACGGACCTGGTCGACCCCAGCACCGGCGAGGTGTTCGCCTCCGCACCCGTCTCCGGGGCCGAGGACGTCGACCGGGCCTACCGCGCGGCCGCCACCGCGTTCGAGGGCTGGCGGGACACCACGCCGTCCGAGCGGCAGCGGGCGCTGCTGCGGCTGGCCGACCTGGTCGAGGAGCACGCCGAGGAGCTCGTCGCCCTGGAGAGCCGCAACACCGGCAAGCCGATCGGGCTGACCGCCAGCGAGGAGATCCCGCCGATGGTCGACCAGATCCGCTTCTTCGCCGGGGCCGCCCGCACCCTCGAGGGCAAGGCCGCCGCGGAGTACATGGCCGGGCACACCTCGTTCGTCCGGCGGGAGCCGATCGGGGTGGTCGGCCAGGTCACGCCGTGGAACTACCCGATGATGATGGCGGTCTGGAAGATCGCGCCGGCCATCGCGGCGGGCAACACCGTCGTCCTCAAGCCGAGCGACACCACGCCGGTGACCACGCTGCGGCTGGCCGAGCTGGCCGCCGAGGTCATGCCGCCCGGCGTCCTCAACGTCGTCTGCGGCGACCGCGACACCGGCCGGGCCCTGGTGGAGCACCGCACCCCGCAGCTCGTGGCCATCACCGGGTCGGTCCGGGCCGGCATGGAGGTCGCCGGCGCCGCGGCGCGCGACGTCAAGCGGGTGCACCTCGAGCTGGGCGGCAAGGCGCCGGTCGTCGTCTTCGACGACGCCGACCTCGAGGCCGCCGCCGAGGCGATCGCCGTCGCCGGGTACTTCAACGCCGGGCAGGACTGCACCGCCGCCTCCCGCGTACTGGCCGCCCCTGGCATCCACGACGACTTCGTCGCCGCCCTCACCGAGCAGGCCCGCAGCACCGCGACCACCTACGCCAAGGGCGCCGAGGACGAGGACGCCCTGGTGCCGCCGGTGAACAACGCCGACCAGCTGGCCCACGTCACCGGCTTCCTCGACCGCGCCCCCGCGCACGCCGAGGTGACCACGGGTGGCCACCGCCAGGGGGACCGCGGGTTCTTCGTCGAGCCGACCGTCGTGGCCGGCCTCCGGCAGGACGACGAGATGGTGCAGCGGGAGATCTTCGGCCCGGTCATCACCGTGCAGCGGTTCAGCGACGAGGACGAGGCGGTGCGCTGGGCCAACGGCGTCGAGCTGGGCCTGGCCTCCAGCGTCTGGACGAAGGACTTCGGCCGGGCGATGCGGATGAGCAAGCGGCTGGACTTCGGGTGCGTGTGGATCAACACGCACATCCCGCTGGTCGCCGAGATGCCGCACGGGGGCTTCAAGCACTCCGGCTACGGCAAGGACCTCTCCCTCTACGGCCTGGAGGACTACACCCGCATCAAGCACGTGATGGCCAACATCGAGTCCTGAGCCCCCGGTCCGGCTTCGATGGCCGGCCGCTCTCAGCCGGTGGCGTCGGCCGGCTGGGAGCGTCGGCCGGCCAGGAGCACGGACACGAAGGCGGCGACCACCACCGCCGCCACCCACGGCGCCAGGTGCCGGACCAGCGGCGAGGCGGACAGCCAGAGCACCTGCCAGGCGCCGGACAGCGCGTCGCCGAGGCCCCGGGGCAGCCCCGCCCCGGGTCGCAGCGACGGCTCGAGGTAGCCGACCGCCGTCAGCACCGGCCCGACGGACCAGGCGACCAGCACGACCAGCGGCCACCACCCCAGCCGGGCAGCCGGCCGCACGCCGACGGCCACCAGCGCACCGGCCAGCGCGGCCGCCTGCACCCACGCCAGCGCCGTCCCGCCGAACCCCCCGGACAGCAGGGCCGAGGGCAGGAGGGAGGACAGCCAGCCGGGCAGGACGCCGGCGAGCAGGCCGAGCGCGACCCCGGCGCCGGGACGCCCGGCCAGCGCCAGCGAGCCGGCCGCCCAGGCCAGCGCGGTCGTCGCGACGGCCACCGCGCACAACCCGACGAGCACGCGGCTGTCGGCGTCGAACCCCGAGCCGCGGCCCGCCGCCGCCACTGACTGGCCCAGGGTGGCCAGCAGCGCCAGGCCCGTCCCGGCCCCGGTGGCGAGCAGCGCCCGCGCGCGCCGGCCGGACCGGCCGAGCAGTCCCGTCAGCCCGCCGAGGACGCCGCCGACCGCGGCGCCCAGCACCAGCAGGGTCAGGGACCCGGCCCGCAGGGGCAGCGCCAGAGGCGCAGCCCGGCCGGCGCCCTCCAGCAGCCACGGCAGGAAGCCGCACACCCAGAAGACCAGCGCCGAGACCGGCACCAGTGCCCACGACGGCAGCCGGGGAACGGTCCGGGGTGGTGCGGTCGCCGCGGTCGAGTCGAGCACGGCGACAGTCCTACCGCCCCAGCACCTCACGGAGGGCGGCGAGGACCAGCGCCACCGTGTCCGGTCGCGCGTTGTGCCCCATCAGCCCGATCCGCCACACGCTCGCCGCGTAGGACCCGGCGCCCGCCCCGATCTCCAGGTCGTAGCGCTCGAGCAGCTCCTTGCGGACCGCCGCGGAGTCCACGCCGTCGGGCACCCGCACCGTGGTGAGCTCGGGCAGGCGGTGACCCTCCGCGGCGAACAGCTCGAGCCCGAGCTCGGCCAGTCCGGCGTGCAGCAGCCGGCCGGCCTCGGCGTGCCGGGCGTGCACCGCGTCCAGGCCCTCCTCCAGGATCCGGCCGAGCCCCGCGTGCAGGGAGACGACCATCCCGGTCGGCGCGGTGTGGTGGTACGTCCGCCCGCCGGAGCCGGCGGCCTCCCCCGCGTACCCACCGAGCATGCCGAGGTCGAGGTACCAGCTCTGCGGCTTCTCGATCCGCCGCTCCCACGCCCGCTCGTTGATCGTGAAGGGGGCCAGCCCCGGGGCGACCCCGAGGCACTTCTGCGACCCGGAGTAGGCGAGGTCCACGCCCCACTCGTCCAGCCGGACGGGGATGCCGCCCAGCGACGTCACGCAGTCGGCCAGCAGCAGCGCGTCGCCCTTGCCGGCGGCCAGCGGTGCGAGGTCGGAGAGGACCCCGGTCGAGGTCTCGGCGTGCACCGCGGCGATCAGCTTGGGGGCGGGATGCGCGGCCAGCACCCGCTCCGCGTCGACCGGCTGCCCCCACTCGTGCTCGACGGCGACCACCTCGGCGCCGCAGCGGGAGGCGACGTCGACCATGCGCTGCCCGAACAGGCCGTTGACCGCGACGACGACCGCGTCGCCCGGGCCGACGGTGTTGACGAAGGCCGCCTCCATGCCCGCCGAGCCGGTGGCCGACAGCGGCAGGGTGCGCCGGTTCGCCGTCCCGAAGACCTGGCGCAGCCGGTCGGACGTCTCGTCGAGGATGCCCAGGAACACCGGGTCGAGGTGGCCCAGCAGCGGCTGGACGAGGGCGACCGTCGCCTCGGGATAAGGGTTGGAGGGGCCGGGTCCGAGCAGGGTGCGGGCGCGCAGCGGCATGTCCAGCAAACTACCGGCGTGACCCCCGACCAGCCGGGCGACCTCGACCGCGCGGCGACGGAGGCGATGTGCCGGCAGGGTTCTCGTCGGAGGCACCTGCCAGCCTGCGCGGCATGAGGACTCCAGGCGCCGACGGGTTCGACCTCGTCTTCGGCCGGTGGCAGGTGCACGACCGCCAGCTGCGCGACGACACCGACCCCGTCTGCGAGGAGTGGGTCGAGTTCGACGCCACCAGCGAGGCGTTCCCGGTGCTGCACGGCCTGGGCCACGTCGACCGGATCACCGTGCCGGACCCGCCGGAGGGGCCGGCCT
This sequence comes from Geodermatophilus sabuli, assembly GCF_010686765.1. Lineage (GTDB taxonomy): Bacteria > Actinomycetota > Actinomycetes > Mycobacteriales > Geodermatophilaceae > Geodermatophilus > Geodermatophilus sabuli_A. Next base: position 192,750 of record NZ_JAAGWF010000010.1, read on the forward strand.
TCGAGGGCATGACCCTGCGGCCGTTCGACCCGTCGACCAGCACCTGGAGCATCCACTGGAGTTCCACCCGCACGCCCGGCCGGCTCGACCCACCGGTGGTGGGCCGGTTCACCGACCGGCTCGGCGTCTTCGAGGGCGAGGACGTGCTGGCCGGCCGGCCGGTGCGGCTGCGCTTCGAGTGGCGCGTCGACGCCGACCGGCCCAGCTGGCACCAGTCCTTCTCCTGGGACGGCGGCGGGACCTGGAGGGAGAACTGGACGATGACCCTCAGCCGTGCCGGGTGAGCCTCAGCGCGTCGGGTCGGTCGGCCCCGGGGCGCCGGGCTCCCCGGGCAGGGCCGGCTCCTCGGGCTTCGCGTCGATGCCGGCTTCCTTCCGCTGCGCCTCGGTGATCGGCGTCGGCGCGCCGGTCAGCGGGTCGAACCCGGCGCCGGTCTTGGGGAAGGCGATGACCTCGCGGATGGAGTCGACGCCCGAGAGCAGCGCGGACAGGCGGTCCCAGCCGAGCGCGGCGCCGGCGTGCGGCGGCGGCCCGTAGGCGAAGGCCTCGAGGAAGAAGCCGAACCGCTCGCGGGCCTCCTCACGGGACATCCCGAGGGTCTCGAACACCCGCTCCTGCAGCTCGGCGTCGTGGATGCGCACCGAGCCGCTCATCACCTCGTTGCCGTTGACCACCATGTCGTAGGCGTCCGACAGCGCGGCGCCCTTGTCCTCGGCGAACCGGTCGCGCCACTCCGGGGTGGGCGAGGTGAACGGGTGGTGCATGAAGGTCCAGTCGCCGGTCTCGGTCTCGGTCTCCTCGAACATCGGGAAGTCGACGACGAAGAGGAACGACCAGGAGCCGGGCTCGATCAGCTCCAGCCGCCTGGCGATCTCGTTGCGCGCGGCCCCCAGCAGTTCCTGCGAGGTGCGCCGGGCGCCGGCGGCGAAGAAGACGCAGTCCCCCGGCTGGGCGCCGACGGCAGCCACCAGGCCGGCGCGCTCGGCGTCGGAGATGTTCTTGGCGACCGGCCCACCGAGGGTGCCGTCCTCGGCGATGGTCACGTAGGCCAGCCCGCGGGCGCCCCGCGACTTCGCCCAGTCCTGCCACGCGTCGAACGCCCGCCGCGGCTGGGAGCCGCCGCCGGGCATGACCACGGCGCCGACGTAGGGCGCCTGGAAGACGCGGAACGGCGTGTCCGCGAAGTAGGAGGTGAGCTCGGTCAGCTCGACGCCGAAGCGGAGGTCGGGCTTGTCGGAGCCGAACCGGTCCATCGCCTCCCGGTAGGTCATCCGCGGGATCTCCGGGACGTCGTAGGACGCCAGCTCCCGCCACAGCGCCCGGACGACGTCCTCGGCGATGGCGAGCACGTCGTCCCGGTCGACGAAGCTCATCTCGAAGTCCAGCTGGGTGAACTCCGGCTGCCGGTCGGCGCGGAAGTCCTCGTCCCGGAAGCAGCGGGCGATCTGGTAGTAGCGCTCCAGCCCGCCGATCATGAGCAGCTGCTTGAACAGCTGCGGCGACTGCGGCAGCGCGTACCACCGGCCCGGCTGCAGCCGGACGGGGACGACGAAGTCGCGCGCCCCCTCGGGGGTCGACCGGGTCAGCGACGGGGTCTCGACCTCGACGAAGCCGTGGCCGGCCATGACGCCGCGGGCGATCCGGTTGACCTCCGAGCGCAGCCGGATGGCCCGGGCGGGGCCCTGCCGGCGCAGGTCGAGGTAGCGGAACCGGTAGCGGACGTCGTCCCCGGCAGCGGCGTCGGTCTCGATCGGGAACGGCAGCGGGGCGGCCGAGGAGAGCACCCGCAGCTCGGCGGCGGCCACCTCGACGTCGCCGGTGGGCAGCTCCGGGTTCTCGTTGCCCTCGGGCCGGCGGCGCACCTCGCCGGTCACCAGCACGCAGAACTCGTTGCGGAGGGCGTGCGCCTCCTCCTCGCGGACGACGACCTGGACGTAGCCCGAGGCGTCGCGCAGGTCGACGAAGACGACTCCGCCGTGGTCGCGGCGGCGGGCGACCCAGCCGGCGAGGGTGACCGTGGAGCCGGCGTCCGAGGCGCGCAGCGTCCCGGCGTCGTGGGTGCGGAGCACGTCAGTGCCTTTCGGTGGGGTGGGTGGCGGGCCGGACGACGCTCACCAGCGGTCGTGCACGAAGGCGCGGATGCGCTCGTCGTACAGCCGCTCCAGGTCGGCCAGCTGGGTGTCGGTCAGGGGCGGGAGGGAGGCCGCGGCGACGTTGTCCAGCGCCTGGCGGACGTTGCGGGCGCCCGGGATGACGGCGGTGACGCCGGGCTGGTCGATGACCCAGCGCAGGGCGAACGCGGCGGTGGACACGTCGGGCCCGGCGATCTCGGCCACCTCGCGGGCCGCGGCGACGCCGGCCTCGAACGGCACGCCGGCGAAGGTCTCCCCGACGTCGAAGGCCTCGCCGTTGCGGTTGAACGTCCGGTGGTCGTCCGCGGCGAACGTCGTCGACTCGTCGTACTTCCCGGTGAGCAGGCCGCTGGCCAGCGGCACGCGGGCGAGGATGCCCACGCCGGCCTGCCGGGCGGCGGGCAGCAGCTCCTCGAGCGGCTTGCGCCGGAAGGCGTTGACGATGACCTGGATCGTCGCGACACCGGGGTGCTGCAGCGCCGTCAGCCCCTCGGCGACGGTCTCCACCGAGACGCCGTACGCGGCGATCGCGCCGTCCGCCACGAACGAGTCGAGCGCGTCGTAGACCCGCTGGTCGTCGTAGACCGCCGGCGGCGGGCAGTGCAGCTGCACCAGGTCGAGCGTCTGGACGCCCAGGTTGCGGCGGGACCTGTCGATCCAGGCCCGCAGGTTCTCCGGCGTGTACTGCGCGGCCTCGAACGGATCGGCCCGGCGGCCGGCCTTGGTGGCCACGAAGGGACGCTCGCCGCGGGCGGCCAGCGCGCGGCGGATCCGCTCCTCCGACCGCCCGTCGCCGTAGACGTCGGCGGTGTCGAGCAGCGTGACCCCGGCGTCCAGCGCCGCGTCGAGCACCGAGCCGGCGTCCTCCTCCGACACGTCGCCCCAGTCCCCACCGAGCTGCCACGTGCCCAGGCCGACGACGGAGACGTCGGCGCCGGTGCGGCCCAGGGGCCGGGTCTCGAGCGGGGTCGACGCGGTCATGAGCCCACCGTCGCACGCACGCGGTCGAACAGCTCACCCAGGGGGACGGCGGACTGCTCGCCGGTGCGGAGGTCCTTGAGCTGGCCGACGCCGGCGGCGAGGTCCCGCTCCCCGACCACCACCGCGTGCGAGGCGCCGGACCGGTCGGCGGCCTTCATGGCGCCCTTGAGCCCGCGGTCGCCGTAGACGGTGTCGGCGGCGATCCCGGCCGCCCGCAGCTGCCCCACCAGGCGGACGGCCACCCGCTTCGCCTCGGCGCCGAGGGGGACGACGAACGCCTGCACCCCGGCGCTCGCACCGACGTCCAGCCCCTCCGCCGCGACGGCGAGCAGCGTCCGGTCCACCCCGACGGCGTAGCCGATCCCCGACACGTCCGGGCCGCCCAGGGCAGCCGACAGCCCGTCGTAGCGGCCCCCGCCGCCGATCGCCGACTGCGCACCCAGGCCGCGGTGGACGAACTCGAACGTGGTCTTCGTGTAGTAGTCCAGCCCGCGGACCAGCCGGGGCGCCTCGGTCCAGTGCACCCCGAGGTCGGTCAGGTGCTGGCGGACGGCGTCGTAGTGCGCCCGGGTGGAGTCCGACAGGTGGTCGACCATCAGCGGCGCGTCGTCCAGCTGCGCCTGCACCTCCGGGCGCTTGTCGTCCAGCACCCGCAGCGGGTTGATCTCCGCCCGGCGCCGGGTGTCCTCGTCGAGGTCGAGCTTCTCGAGGAACGCCACCAGCAGCTCGCGGTACTGCGGCCGGCAGGTCGCGTCGCCCAGGGAGGTGAGCAGCAGCTCGAAGTCGGTCAGCCCCAGGTCGCGGAACCCCTGCACGCCCAGCGCGACCACCTCGGCGTCCAGCGCCGGGTCGTCGGCGCCGAGCGCCTCCATGTCGACCTGGGTGAAGTGCCGGTACCGGCCGGCCTGCGGGCGCTCGTACCGGAACGCCGACCCGACCGTCCACAGCTTCACCGGCAGCGCGGCGTCGTAGAGCCGGTGCTCGATGAACGCGCGCATCAGGCCGGCGGTGAGCTCCGGGCGCAGGGTGAGCGACCGGCCGCCGCGATCGTCGAAGGTGTACATCTCCTTGGTGACGACGTCGGTGGACTCCCCCACACCGCGCGAGAAGACGGCGGTCTCCTCGAACACCGGGGTCTCGACGTAGCCGTAGCCCGCCCGCCGCAGCGGCGCGGTCAGGGTGTCCCGGACGGCGAGGAAGCGCGCGGAGTCCGGGGGCAGCGTGTCGAAGGTCCCCTTGGGCGCGGTCAGCCCGCTCACAGCCCGCGGCCTCTCGGAGCCGGACCCGCACCGGCGGCCGCCTCGGCCAGGTAGGGGTTGGTCGCCCGCTCCCGGCCGATCGTCGTCGCCGGGCCGTGGCCGGGCAGCACCACCGTCTCGTCGTCCAGCGGCAGGACGACGTCGCGCAGCGAGGTGAGCATCGCCTCCCAGGACCCGCCGGGCAGGTCGACCCGGCCCACGGAGCCCGCGAACAGCACGTCCCCGGCCAGCAGGCCCGGGGCCTCCCCCAGGTCCACGGAGAACACCACCGAGCCCTGGGTGTGACCGGGCGCGTGCCGGACGGTCAGCTGCACGCCGGCCAGCGACAGCACCGCGCCGTCGTCGAGGGCGCGCACCTCCGACGGGTCGGGCAGCCGGACGCCGGCGATCAACGGGGCCAGCTGCGGACCGTGCCAGCGGGCAGGGTCGGACAGCATGCCCGAGTCGGCCGGGTGCAGGTAGGCGGGGATGTCGTACCCGTCGCAGACCGGCAGCACGGAGAACGTGTGGTCGAGGTGGCCGTGGGTGAGCACGACGGCCACCGGCTTGAGCCCGTCCTCGGCCAGCATCGCGGCCAGCGGCTCGACGGCGTCCATGCCGGGGTCGACCACCACGCACTCCTGGCCCCTCCCGGGGGCCACGGCGTAGCAGTTGGTGCCGAACGCGCCGGCGGGGAACGAGCGGATGAGCACCCGTGCAGGCTACGCGGGGCCTCCCCGGCGCTCCGGGGCTTCCCGTCAACAGGGGACGGCCAGGTTCGCCACCTAGACTCGCGCACCGACCCGCGGTGCGGAGGCGCGGCCGCGGAGCAGTCCGGCCGTGCCCCGCCGCAGCAGCCGTTCCCACGAGGAGTTCCACCCGTGCCGACCAACAAGCAGCGGCGGCAGGCCGCCCAGCGGCGCCTCCAGCGTCAACTCGAGCGACGTGCCGAGCTGAACCGCAGGCGCCGCCGCAACGTGCTGACCGTGGTCACCGCGGTCGCCGTGCTGCTCGTCCTGGGCGCGGTGTGGCTGGTCACCCAGGGCGGGGACGACGACCCCACCGCCGCGGCCGACCCCTCCGCCGCCCCCAGCAGCAGCGCGGCCGCCACGACCAACGCCGACGGCACCGTCACCTGCAGCTACACGCCCGACCCGTCGGGCAACCCGAACCTCGTCGACGCCGGCACCCCGCCCTCCCCCGAGGCGACGCCCACCGAGGGCACGGTCAGCCTGCTGATGAGCACCAGCCAGGGCGACGTCCCGCTCACCCTCGACCGCGCGACCGCCCCGTGCGCCGCGGCCAGCTTCACCTACCTGGCCCAGCAGGCCTTCTTCGACGGCAGCCCCTGCCACCGCATGGTGAACGGCGACGCGTTCGGCGTCCTGCAGTGCGGCGACCCCTCCGGCACCGGGCAGGGCGGGCCCACCTACAAGTTCGCCGAGGAGGTCACCCCGGAGACGACCTACCCGCGCGGCGCCATCGCCATGGCCAACAGCGGCAGCCCCGGGTCGACCGGGAGCCAGTTCTTCCTCGTCTTCACCGACTCGCAGCTCTCGCCGGACTACACCGTCGTCGGCACGGTGGACGAGGCCGGGCTGGCGGTGCTCGACCAGATCGCGGCGGCCGGCAACGACGGCTCGTTCGAGCCCAGCCCCGGCGGCGGCGCACCCAACACCCCGGTCACCATCGAGTCGATGACCGTCGTCTCGTGACCTCGTGGCTCCGGGCCGCCGGGCTGGGCGGGCTCCTGCTCGCGCTGACCGCCTGCGCGGGCGGCGGGGACGACGCCGGCCCGGAGGCGGGCCCGGGCACCGGCTCCGGCGGCGGCGCCGCGGCGGTCTCCGGCACCGGCGCCAGCTGCGAGTGGTCGACCGCGCCGTCGGCCAACCCCTACCTCATCGAGGTGGACCCGCCGGCCGCGGAGGTCCCCGCCGAGGGCACCACGGACCTGCTGATGACGACCAACCTCGGTGACCTGCAGCTCACCGTCGACCACGAGCGCACGCCGTGCGCCGCGGCCAGCCTGGTGCACCTGGCCGAGGTCGGCTTCTTCGACGACTCCCCGTGCCACCGGCAGACCGACAGCGCCGGGCTGCAGGTCCTGCAGTGCGGCGACCCGACCGGCACCGGGGCGGGGGGCCCGACCTACACCTCCCCCACCGAGGTGACCGGCGAGGAGACCTATCCCCGCGGCACCGTCGCCATGGCCAACAGCGGCCAGGGGGTCGACGGCAGCCAGTTCTTCCTCGTGTGGGGCGACAGCCGGCTGCCGCCGGACTACACCGTGGTCGGCACGGTGGACGACGCAGGGCTGGCGGTGCTCGACGCGGTCGCCGCCAACGGCAACGACGGGTCGCTGGACCCCAGCCCGGGCGGCGGCGCCCCGACCGTCCCGGTCACCGTGGAGTCGGTCACCGTCGCCGGCTGAGGCCACGGCGACGGCCGCCACCGACGTCGCCCGAAGGTCGCCCCGTCCCGGGTCCCGCCCTGAGCCTGCGAAGGGTGGGGAGGACGGGGTCCTCTCTCACGCGGTGACGCGCTCCACGTCGAAGACGCCGTCGACGTTGCGGACGGTCTGCAGCACGGCGCCCAGGTGCGCGGGGTCGGCCAGCTCGAAGGTGAACCGGCTGACCGCCACCCGGTCCCGGGTGGTCTGCACCGAGGCCGAGAGGATGTTGACCCGTTCGTCGGCCAGCGCCTTGGTGACGTCGGAGAGCAGCCGGTGCCGGTCCAGCGCCTCCACCTGGATGGCCACGAGGAACACCGAGCCCGGGGCGCTGGCCCACTCGACCTCGACCAGCCGCTCGGGCTTGCGCTCGAGGTCCTCGGCGTTCGTGCAGTCGGTGCGGTGCACGCTGACGCCGCCGCCCCGGGTGACGAAGCCCAGGACGTCGTCGCCGGGCACGGGGGTGCAGCACTTGGCGAGCTTGGCCCAGACGTCGCTCATGCCGTGCACGACGATGCCCGGGTCGCCGCCGGCCGCGCGGCGGTGCACCGGCCGCCGGGTCGGGATGGCCGTCTCGGCGATGTCCTCGGCCGCGCCCTCCGTGCCGCCCAGGGCAGTCATCAGCTTCTCGACGACCGACGCCGCCGAGATCTGGCTCTCCCCCACCGCCGCGAACAGCGCGGTGACGTCGACGTAGCGGAGGTCCTTGGCGAGGGTGGACAGCGCCTCGCCGCCGAGCAGCCGCTGCAGGGGCAGACCCGCCTTGCGCATGGCGCGGGTGATCGCGTCCTTGCCGGCCTCGACCGCGTCCTCGCGGCGCTCCTTGGTGAACCACTGCCGGATCTTGGTGCGCGCCCGCGAGGACCCGACGAAGGACAGCCAGTCCTTGGACGGGGCGGCCGTCGGGGACTTGGACGTGAAGATCTCCACGACGTCGCCGTTGGACAGCTTGCTGTCCAGGGAGACCAGCGTGCCGTTCACCCGGGCGCCGATGCAGCGGTGCCCGACCTCGGTGTGCACCGCGTAGGCGAAGTCGACCGGGGTGGACTCGCCGGGCAGGCTGACCACGTCGCCCTTGGGCGTGAAGACGAAGACCTCCTGCGGACCGAGGTCGTAGCGCAGGGTCTCCAGGAACTCGCCGGGCTCCTGCGCCTCGCGCTGCCAGTCCAGCAGCTGGCGCAGCCAGAGCATGTCGTCGGGCGAGCCCGCCTTGGGCGCACCGCCGAACTCACCCGCCGCGGGCCGGCCGCCGGCCCGCGCCTTCTCCTTGTACTTCCAGTGCGCGGCGATGCCGTACTCGGCGGTCCGGTGCATGTCGTGGGTGCGGATCTGCAGCTCGACCGGCTTGCCCTGCGGGCCGATCACCGTCGTGTGCAGCGACTGGTACATGTTGAACTTCGGCATCGCGACGAAGTCCTTGAACCGCCCCGGTACCGGCTGCCAGTGCGCGTGCATGATGCCCAGCGCGGCGTAGCAGTCGCGGACCGAGTCGACCAGGATCCGGATGCCGACGAGGTCCCAGATGTCGGTGAAGTCGCGGCCGCGGACGATCATCTTCTGGTAGATCGAGTAGTAGTGCTTGGGCCGGCCGGTGACGACCGCCTCGATCTTGGCCGCCTTGAGCTGGTCGGTGACCGCGGTGGTCACCTCGGCGAGGTAGGTGTCCCGCGACGGCGCGCGCTCGGCCACCAGCCGGACGATCTCGTCGTAGCGCTTCGGGTAGAGCGTGGCGAACGCGAGGTCCTCGAGCTCCCACTTGATGGTGTTCATCCCCAGCCGGTGGGCCAGCGGGGCGAGGATCTCCAGCGTCTCGCGCGCCTTCTTCTCCTGCTTCTCCGGCGGGAGGAAGCGCAGCGTGCGCATGTTGTGCAGCCGGTCGGCCAGCTTGATGACCAGCACGCGGGGGTCGCGGGCCATCGCGACGATCATCTTGCGGATGGTCTCGGCCTGGGCGGCGTCCCCCAGCTTGACGCGGTCGATCTTGGTGACGCCGTCCACCAGGTGGGCGACCTCCGGGCCGAACGCCTCGGTGATCGACTCCAGCGTCTGCCCGGTGTCCTCCACGGTGTCGTGCAGGAGGGCCGCGACCAGCGTGGTGGTGTCCATGCCCAGCCCGGCCAGGACCGTGGCGACGGCGAGCGGGTGGGTGATGTAGGGGTCACCGCTCTTGCGCTTCTGGCTGGCGTGCGCGCTCTCGGCGACGTCGTAGGCGCGCTGCAGCAGCACCAGGTCGGCCTTGGGGTGGCTCTGGCGGTGCAGCGCGGCCAGGGGCTCGAGGACCGGGCGGACGACGGGCGTGCGGGGACTGGCGACGATCCGCCGGGCCAGCCGGTCGCGGACCCGCCGCTTGGGCGCGCCGGCCGGGTCGTCCGTGCCCGGCGGCTCGGACCCCACGTCGTCGGGACGGCGGACCGCCGGCCGGCTGGGCAGCGGCGAGCGCTCGATGGACACCGGAGTGGGGGCGGTCCCCCCGGCCGGCAGTGCCGGCGCGTCGGGCCGCGGAGCAGCCACGTTCGTGGCGGCGTCGGGACCCATGGCAACTCCTGCAGGCCGGCGGAGCAGGGACCCTCTCATGTTAGTCGGGCGGGGGTCGCCGCGGCCCGGCCGGGACGGTCATGTCCCTCTCAGGTGCTCCAGAGGGAGTGCACGGTGTGGGGGGCGATCCGCTGCCGTCCGCCCAGGGCGGCGAGCTCGACGACCACCGACACCGCCGTCACGATGCCGCCCAGGCCCTCGACGAGGGTGATCGCGGCGGCCAGCGTGCCGCCGGTGGCGAGCACGTCGTCGACGACCAGGACCCGCTGACCGGGCCTGATCGAGTCGGTGTGCACCTCGAGCGTCGCGGTGCCGTACTCGAGGCTGTAGTCGGCCGAGAGCCGCTCGCGCGGCAGCTTGCCGGCCTTGCGGACCGGCACCACGCCGAGACCGGTGTCCAGCGCCACCGCGGCGGCGAGCAGGAAGCCGCGGGCCTCGACGCCGACGACAAGGTCGTAGCCGGGGCCCGCGCCACCGGCGGCCAGGGCCGCGGCGCGCGGGTCGACCAGCGACGGCGCGGCCAGGCCCTCGACCACCCGGCGGAACGCCGGACCGTCGGCGAACACCGGGGTCAGGTCACGGAAGACCACGCCCGGACTCGGGAAGTCGGGCACGTCGACGGCGAGGTCGGCGATGAGCGCGTCGAGGGACGGGTCACCGGCGCCGGCCGGCACGGCCGCGCCGCCGCTCACCGGCGCTTCGTGCTGCTGGCGCTGCTGCCGCCGGGACGGCGGCCACCGGGTCGCTGCGGACGGGCTCCCGGCCGCGGCGCCGACGTGCCGCCGCGGGGCCGGGCCGGTGCCTCCGCCGTGTCCGGACGCACCGAGTCCGGCGACTCGACCACGACGTCGGCCTGGGCCGGCCCGAGGTCGTCCTCGCGCTCGGCCACGGCCACACCGCCCGTGCGCCGGGCGGTGCCGGCAGCCCGCCGGGCGCTGGCCACCGGCCCCGCCGGACGGGCGCCGCCCTGACGTGCCTGCGACGAACGGCGGGCGAGGACGCGCCTGCGCAGCGCCGCGACCTCCGGCTCGCGCTCCTTGAGGTCGGCCACGATGGGGGTGGCCAGGAAGATCGACGAGTAGGTGCCGGCCGCCAGGCCGACGAACAGCACCAGCGCCAGGTCCTTGAGCGTGCCGACGCCGAGCAGCCCGGCGCCGACGAACAGCAGCCCGGCGACCGGCAGCAGCGCGATCACGGACGTGTTGATCGACCGCATGAGCGTCTGGTTGACGGCCAGGTTGGCCGCCTCGCCCCAGGTCATGCGGGCGCTCTTGTCGATGTCACGGGTGTTCTCGTCGACCTTGTCGAAGACGACGACGGTGTCGTAGAGCGAGAAGCCGAGGATGGTGAGGAAGCCGATGACCGTCGAGGGCGTCACCTCGAAGCCGATGAGCGCGTAGATCCCCGCGGTCAGCACGATGTCGTGCGCCAGGGCGGCCATCGCGCCGACGGCCATCTTCGGTTGGAAGCGGACGGCGAGGAACAGGACCACCGCGACGAGGAAGACGACGAGGGCCACCAGTGCCTGGTCGGTGATGTCCCGGCCCCACTCGGCGCTGACCGACTCGGGGCTCACCTGGCCGGCGTCGATGCCCGCGGCGCCGGCCACCGCCTCGACGACCGCGCGCTCCTGCTCGTTGTCCAGCTGGCCGGTGCGCAGCAGGATCGTGTTGCCGCCGACGATCTGCGCGCTGGCGACCTCGGCTCCGGTGTCCTCGGCCGCCTCCTGCACGGCGGTGAGCTGCTCGCTGGTGCCCGGCATCCGGAAGCTGTTGCCCCCGGCGAAGTCGATGCCGAAGTTGAACCCCCGGAACACCATCGCGGCCAGGCAGAGCAGCACGATGACGGCGGTGACCTTGTAGATCAGCCGGCTGCGGCCGACGACGTCGAGCCCGGCCTCGCCGTTGTAGAGCCGGTGGGCCAGCGAGGCGCGCCGCGCCGGGGTGGGAGCCGCTGCCGCACCGCCCTCCGCCGGGAGCCCGGCGTCGGCGAGCGCCGCGTCGTCCGCGGCCGCGGCGGCGTCGATGGCGGCGTGCCCGGGGCCGCGCGCCTCGTCGGCGTCGGTGCCCAGCGGCAGGTCGTCGTCCCGCGTGTCGCGGCCGGTCATGAGGTGCTCCTGTCCTGGGCGCTGGTCCCGCTGCCGGCGCCGACGAGCTCGCGCTCGCCGGCCGTCCGGCGGGGGCCGGAGGCCGCCCCGGGACGGTCCAGGCTGCGGCCCAGACCGGAGAAGCGGCTGGTGCCGAAGGCCTTGAACCGGGCCAGCACCGCCATGAGCGGGTGGGTGAAGAGGAAGACGACGACCAGGTCGAGGACCGTGGACATGCCCAGCGTGAAGGCGAAGCCCTTCACGTCGCCGATCGCCAGGAAGTACAGGATCGCCGCGGCCAGGAAGCTCACCGCGTCGGCGGAGAGGATCGTCCGCCGCGCGCGGACCCACGCCCGCGGCACCGCCGAGCGCAGGGTCCGGCCCTCGCGGATCTCGTCCTTGAGTCGTTCGAAGTAGACGACGAAGGAGTCCGCGGTGATGCCGATCGACACGATGAACCCGGCGATGCCGGCCAGGCTGAGGGTGAAGCCGATCTGCCGGCCCAGCAGCACCAGGCAGGCGTAGACGACCACCGCGGAGAGGATCAGGCTGGCGATCATCACCAGCCCGAGCAGCCGGTAGTAGAGCAGCGCGTAGACGAAGACCAGCGCGATGCCGATGGCGCCGGCGATCAGCCCGGCTTCGAGCTGCTCGGCACCGAGCTCGGTGGAGATCGACTGCGCGGTGGCCTGGGTGAAGGTCAGCGGCAGCGCGCCGTAGCGGAGCTGGTTGGCCAGCTGCTCGGCGCTCTCCTGGTCGAACTGACCGGTGATGGTGGTCTGGCCGTTGATCGCCCCCTGGATGGTCGGCGCGGAGACGACCTTGCCGTCGAGGGTGAAGGCGACGTTCTTGCCGACGTTGGCCGCGGTGTAGGCGGCCCAGGTGGCCCGGCCCTCGGAGTTGAAGTCGAGCAGCACGACCCACTCACCGGTGGCCTGCTGCGTGCCGGCGCTGGCGTCCACGATGTCGGTGCCCTCGAGGATCGCCGGGCCCAGCACGTACTTGAACTCACCGTCGTCGGAGCAGACGGCGACGTGGTCCTCGGACCGGTCGACCGCGCCCTCGGTGTTCCCGGTGTCACAGGTGAGGGTCAGGAGCGCGGCCTGCGCCTCCTCCAGGGTCACCGGCGGCGCGTCGGGGTCGGGCAGCGAGGGGTCGGGGACGGCGCCGTCCCCCTCGGCCGCGTCCGTCGGGGTGGCGCCGTCGGTCGGGGCGGCGCCCTCGGCCGCTGCCGCCCCGTCGGCCGGGGCCGCCTCGTCGGGGGCGGCGCCGTCGGTGGGAGCGGCCGGGTCCTCCGGGGCGGCGGTGGCCGGCTGGGGACCGGCCAGGACCGGCCGGAAGCGCAGCTGCGCGGTCTGACCCAGCTCGCGGGCCTGCTCGCCGTCGTCGCCGGGGACGGAGATGACGATGTTCGAGTCGCCCTCGGTGACCACCTCGGCCTCGGCGACGCCGAGGCCGTTGACCCGCTGCTCGATGATCTGGCGGGCCAGCTCGAGGTCCTCGGGGTCGGGTGCCTGACCGTCGGGGGTGCGGGCGGCCAGCGTCACCGTCGTCCCGCCGCGCAGGTCCAGACCCAGCTGCGGCGTGCGGGTGTCACCGGTGAGGAAGATCAGGCCGTACAGGAGGGCCATCAGCAGGACGAAGGCGCCGAAGTAGCGACGCGCGGGCAGCTGGCGTTGGGCCACGGGATCGCTCCGGCTCAGAGGGTGCGGTCGGTCGGGCCGCCGTCGGACGGGCCGGTGGCGTCGTCCCCCGGGACGGCGGGGCCGGAGCCCACGGCCGGACCGGCGGGCTTGCGCACCTCGAGGATGGCCTGCCGGGCGAACGTGACCACGACACCGGGGGCGATCTCCAGGTCCACCGTGCCCTCACCCAGGCCGGCGACCGTGCCGTGCAGGCCCGCGGTGGTCATGACCGGCGTGCCCGGGGTCAGCGACTCCTGCATCGCCTGCGCCTGGGCCTGCACCCGCTTGCGCTGCCGGGCCGGCAGCACGATGAGCAGGACGAAGGCCAGGGCCAGGAGGACGAGCGGGAAGTACTGCTCCACGACTGATGAGCCTCTCTACCGCGCGGTCGTGCCGCGGTGGGTGCGGTCCGGGACGGGACCGCTCGGGTACGGCGACTGTGGCACGCGGCGACATCCGGGCAGGACGCCCGGGCGGGACACGCGCGACCGCAGCCGGACGGGTTGCGCGCCAGCGTTTCGCAGTCTAAGCGTCGAACAACGTCTCTGACGACGACCCCGGGGCGGATGGGTCTGCTGTGACCCGCCCGAGAGGAACCCCACCCCGCGGGACCGCCAGTCCCAGGTGCCGCCACGCGGCCTCGGTCGCCACCCGGCCGCGCGGGGTGCGGGCGAGCAGGCCGGCGCGCACCAGGAACGGCTCGCAGACCTCCTCGACGGTGTGCGGCTCCTCCCCCACGGCGACGGCCAGCGTCGCCACCCCGACCGGTCCGCCACCGAAGCGGCTGACCAGCGCGTCGAGCACCGAGCGGTCCAACCGGTCCAGCCCGAGGTCGTCGACGTCGTAGAGCGCCAGCGCGGCGCGGGCGACCTCCAGGGTGACGCGCCCGTCGGCGCGTACCTCGGCGTAGTCGCGGACCCGGCGCAGCAGCCGGTTGGCGATCCGGGGCGTGCCGCGCGACCGGCCGGCGATCTCGGCGGAGCCCTCCGCGGTCAGCTCGACGCCCAGCAGGTCGGCGCTGCGGGCCAGCACCCGCTCCAGGTCGGCGGTCTCGTAGAACTCCATCTGGCCGACGAAGCCGAACCGGTCGCGCAGCGGACCGGTGAGCAGGCCGGCCCGGGTGGTGGCGCCGACCAGGGTGAACGGGTTGATCTCCAGCGGGATGGCGGTGGCCCCGGGGCCCTTGCCGACGACGACGTCGACCCGGAAGTCCTCCATCGCCATGTAGAGCAGTTCCTCGGCGGGGCGGGCGATCCGGTGGATCTCGTCGATGAACAGCACGTCACCGTGTCCGAGGTTGGACAGCATGGCGGCGAGGTCGCCGGAGCGCTCGATCGCCGGGCCACTGGTGATCTTCACCGAGGTGCCCAGCTCGGACCCGATGATCAGCGCCAGGCTGGTCTTCCCGAGCCCGGGCGGGCCGGACAGCAGCACGTGGTCCGGCGGCCGGCCCCGGCGCTTGGCCCCCTCGAGGACGAGGTCCAGCTGGCGGGCGACCTTCGGCTGGCCGATGAAGTCGGCCAGCGAGTGCGGCCGCAGCGCCGACTCGACGACCCGTTCCTCGTCCCCGGCGCGCGGGTCGACGGCGTCGTCGGGCAGCCGCCCGGGCCCGGCGTCGGCGGCCGGCAGCCCGCGGTCGAAGGGCGAGCTCACGGGGCCTCCTTCACGGCCGGCCCAGCAGGCGCAGTGCCTGCCGCAGCAGGACGGCGACCTCGACCGAGCCGGTGGCGACGACCTGCTCGTCGGCGATCGGGGCGAGCTGGGCGACCGCGCTCTCGGCCTCCTTGCCGGTCCAGCCGAGGCTGACCAGCGCGGCGGTCAGCTGGTCGCGCCACGGTGCCACGGGGGTGACCGAGCCCAGACCCGCGGGTGCGGGTCCGTCGAGCGAGGTGTCGGAGGTGGTGCTGCCCAGCCGGTCGCGCAGCTCCAGCACCAGCCGCTCGGCGCCCTTCTTGCCGATCCCCGGCACCTGCATGAGCGCCTTGAGGTCGCCCATGGACACCGCACGGCGCACCTCGCGCGGCGGGTGGATGGCGAGCACCGCCTGCGCCAGCCGCGGCCCCACGCCGTTGGCGGTCTGCAACAGCTCGAACAGCTGCCGCTCGTCGTCGTCGGCGAAGCCGTAGAGGGTGAGGGAGTCCTCGCGGACGACGAGGCTGGTGGCCAGCCGGGCCTGCTCCCCCACCGCGAGCCGGGCGATCGTGCCGGGGGTGCACTGCACCGACAGCCCGATCCCGCCGACCTCCACCACGGCGCCCTCCGGGGACACCGCAGCCACCCGGCCGTCCACGCTGGCGATCACCGGGACACCCCCGTCCAGCGCGGCAGGGTGGTGGACCGGACCGGCGCGCCGATGCCGCCGGCCAGCGCGGCCACCCGCAGCCGCTGCTGGGCCGGACCGCGCCAGACGTGGCAGACGGCGAGCGCCAGCGCGTCGGCGGCATCGGCCGGCTTCGGCGGCGTCGCCAGCCCCAGCACGCGGGTGACCATGAGGGTGACCTGCTCCTTGTCCGCGCGCCCGCTCCCGGAGATGGCGGCCTTGACCTCGCTGGGCGTGTACCAGGCGACCGGCCGGTCGGCCTGGGCCGCGGCCAGCGCGGCGACGCCGGCGGCCTGGGCGGTGCCGGTGGCGGTGCCCTTGTTGTTCTGGGTGAACACCCGCTCGATCGCCACCACGTCGGGACGGTGCTCGCGCAGCAGGGCGGTGACGGACGTGTGCAGCTCCAGCAGCCGCAGCTCCAGGTCGAGCTCGGCCGACGTCCGGACGACGCCGACGCCCACCGCGGCCGGCCGTGCGCCCGGCCGACCGTCGACCACGCCCCATCCGCACCGGGTCAGGCCCGGGTCGATGCCGAGCACCCGCATGAAGAGCCCCTCCGCCAGCCGAACGCTTGTTCGACCCACGCTAACCGGCAGAGCCGACACGATCGCGCCGACACGCCACCAGCGGACCCGGCCCCGTCCCGAGGCCCGCGCCGGGCGTGCGAGGGGTGAGTGAGGACGACGGGGTCCTCTCTCAGCCGACCTCGTCCACGGGTCGGCGTCCGCCACCGGTCCGCTCCTCGCTCGCCGGCGCTCGCTGCGATGCTCCCGGCGGCGTCAGCCGACCTTCTCCAGCACCTCGTCCGACACGTCGTAGTTCGCGTAGACGTTCTGCACGTCGTCGAGGTCCTCGAGCGCGTCGATGAGCCGGAAGACCTTGCCCGCGCCGTCCTCGTCGAGCTCGACGGTCACGCTCGGCACGAAGCCGATGTCGGCCGAGTCGTAGTCGATGCCGGCGTCCTGCAGGGCGGTGCGGACGGCGACGAGGTCGCCGGGCTCGCTGACCACCTCGAAGGTGTCACCGAGGTCGCGGACCTCCTCGGCGCCGGCGTCGAGCACCGCCATGAGGACGGTGTCCTCGTCGGCGGCGTCGGTCCTGGGCACCACGACGACGCCCTTGCGGGAGAACAGGTAGGAGACCGAGCCGGGATCGGCCATCGAGCCGCCGTTGCGGGTCATGGCGGTGCGGACCTCCATGGCCGAGCGGTTCTTGTTGTCGGTCAGGCACTCGACGAGGACGGCGACGCCCCCGGCGGCGTAGCCCTCGTACGTGATGCCCTGGTAGTCGACGCCGCCGGCCTCGGCGCCCGAGCCGCGCTTGACCGCGCGGTCGATGTTGTCGTTGGGCACCGAGCTCTTCTTCGCCTTCTGGACGGCGTCGTAGAGCGTCGGGTTGCCGGAGAGGTCACCGCCGCCGGTTCGGGCGGCCACCTCGATGTTCTTGATCAGCTTGGCGAAGAGCTTGCCGCGCTTGGCGTCGATCCCGGCCTTCTTGTGCTTCGTCGTCGCCCACTTGGAATGGCCACTCACGACTTACCCCTCTCGTTCCCGGCGACTGCGCCGGCCTGCTGGGCCAGGTGCTCGCGGACGATGTCGACGAACAGCGCGTGCACCCGGCGGTCCCCGGTCAGCTCGGGGTGGAAGCTGGTGGCCACCAGGTGCCCCTGGCGGACGGCGACGATCTTACCGTCGGCCGGCCCACCGACGACGCGGCCGAGGACCCGTACCTCGGGGCCGGCCTCCTCGACCCACGGGGCCCGGATGAAGACCGCGTGCAGAGGACCGCCGGCGATCCCGTCCAGGGCCACCTCCGACTCGAAGGAGTCCACCTGCCGGCCGAAGGCGTTGCGCCGCACCGTCACGTCCAGCCCACCGACGGTGACCTGGTCGGCGGGCGCGTCGAGCAGCCGGTCGGCGAGCATGATCATCCCGGCGCAGGAGCCGTACGCGGGCAGTCCGCCGGCGATCGCCGCGCGCAGCGGCTCGAGCAGCTCGAAGCGGGCGGCCAGCTTGGCCATCGTGGTCGACTCCCCGCCGGGCACGACCAGGCCGTCGATCCGGGCGAGCTCCGCGGGCCGCCGCACGGTCACCGCCTCCGCGCCCTGGGCCCGCAGCGCGGCCAGGTGCTCCCGGACGTCGCCCTGCAGGGCCAGCACGCCGATCACGGGGACGGCGGGGTTCTCGCGCACGGCGGACCAGGCTACGGCGCTGACGGCTCCGGCCCGGCGGCCCGGTGGGAGCTCCAGGTCAGCAGCCGCTCCAGGGGTCCGCGGCCCATGCGCAGCCGCCAGGCCGTCGCCACGACGAGGGCGGTGACGGTGAACCGGGCCCAGACGTCCCACCCCGGGGCGAAGGGCAGGTCCAGCAGCCAGATCGCGACGATCTGGGCGGTGTAGACCGACAGCGCCAGCGCGCCCACCGCCGCCACCGGGTAGGTGACCCGCGGCAGCCGGTCGGCCAGGACGAGGCACACGCCGATCACCGCCACGGCGACGCCGCAGGAACCGATCAGCTCGAACGGCGTCCCGCTGTGCGGTTGGGCACCGGCGAACCAGGCGGGGTCCCAGGCGTCCTCCCGGCGGAAACCGATCCGCAGGCCCTCCAGTCGCCGTCCCCGCCCGGCCAGCCCGGCGGTCACCCAGCCACCGAGGTAGCCGAGGACGGCGGCCGCCGTCCCGCCGGCGACCAGAGCCAGCCGCACCCGGGCCGCGCCCAGGTCCAGCCGGCCGACGGCCAGTCCGACGAGGACGAAGGCCCACCAGACCAGCGCCGGGTAGGAGCCGGTGGTGGAGAGCAGGACGAACGGCGAGGACGCCTCGTCCCGCGCGGTCGCGTACTGCCCCACCTCGACGACGGCGAACGGGCCGGCCACGGCGATGCCGGCCGCCAGCAGCAGGAGCCGCCCCGGCGGCCACCGGAGGAAGGGGAGGGCGAGGACGAAGAGCACGGCGTAGACGCCGAGGATGATCGCGACGAACGTGCTGAGCACCTCGAGCACGCCGCCGATCGCGAACACCCAGGCCGCGCGCACCAGGACGCGGGTGCGGGCCCGGCCCAGGGCGGCTCCCTCGACGGGTCGCGCTCCGCCGGACAGGAGCGCGATGGACACCCCGGCGAGGGTGGCGAACAGGATCGACGACCGGCCCTCGACGACCGCGCCCCAGGTCGAGGGATCCCCGCCCAGGTCGGCGGTGGGACCGAGGTGGGCACCGAACATGCCCAGCACGGCGAGCCCGCGCGCGACGTCGAGCCCGGCGATGCGCGGCCTCTCCCCGGCGCGCAGGGTCCCGGCTCCGGCGTCCTCCGCCGGTCGGGCGGTCACCGCCGGGGGGCGGCCGGGCAGCGGGCTCACCAGCCGCGGGTCGCGTACCGCTCGCTGTCGGGCAGCGTGGCCACGTTGATGCCCACCATCGCCTCGCCGAGCCCGCGGGAGACCTTGGCGACCACGTCGGGGTCGTCGTGGAACGTGGTCGCCTGGACGATGGCGGCGGCCCGCTGGGCCGGGTCGCCGGACTTGAAGATCCCGGAGCCGACGAAGACGCCCTGGGCGCCCAGCTGCATCATCATCGCGGCGTCGGCCGGCGTGGCGATGCCACCGGCGGTGAAGAGCACGACCGGCAGCTCGCCCCGCCGCGCCACCTCGACCACGAGGTCGTGGGGGGCGCGCAGCTCCTTCGCGGCGACGAACAGCTCGGTCTCGTCGAGGGTGCCCAGGTGCCGGATGCCGGCCCGGATGGCGCGCATGTGCCGGACCGCCTCGACGACGTTGCCCGTGCCCGCCTCACCCTTGGAGCGGATCATGGCCGCGCCCTCGGAGATCCGGCGGAGTGCCTCACCCAGGTCGGTGGCCCCGCACACGAACGGCACGGTGAACGCGCTCTTGGCGATGTGGTGCGCCTCGTCGGCGGGGGTGAGCACCTCGGACTCGTCGATGTAGTCCACGCCGAGGCTCTGCAGCACCTGCGCCTCGACGAAGTGCCCGATCCGCGCCTTGGCCATGACCGGGATGGAGACCGCGCCGATGATGCCCTCGACCATGTCGGGGTCGCTCATGCGCGCGATCCCGCCCTGGGCGCGGATGTCGGCGGGCACCCGCTCGAGCGCCATGACCGCGACCGCCCCGGCGTCCTCGGCGATCTTCGCCTGTTCCGGGGTGACGACGTCCATGATCACCCCGCCCTTGAGCTGCTCGGCCATGCCGCGCTTGACGCCCTCGGTGCCGGTGGAGACGGGGGTGCTGTGCTGTGCGTCGTGCGCTGCCACGGGAGACTGCCTCGGGATCGACGGGAAGGGCGGGCGGCCCATCCTACGGCCGATCAGGACCGTGGCCGGCCCGCACCGACGCTGCCGGTGAGCTCGTGCAGCCCGTCCTCGATGTCGAAGAACCGGGGCATCGGGTGCGAGGCGTGCAGGCGCAGCAGGCTGGGCAGACGTCGGGTGCGCAGCGCGTGGGTGTCCCGGACGGCGTCGTTGTAGAAGCGCCGGGCCAGCCCGATCCGCGTCCACGTGCCCTCCAGGTCCGCCCGCAGCGCGGCCGGCACCCCGGGCAGCTCGTCGGGCAGCTCGCGCAGCTCGCGGCCCAGCGCGTTCTCGGCCAGCTCCCGGTCGCGGGTCCAGGGGGCGCGGGCCTCCCGGGCCACCGCCGCCAGACGCCGGGCCCGCTCCTCCCCCATGGCGGCGGCGTGGTCGCGGGCGAGCTCGGCGGCCAGCCCGGCCCTGCGCCGCAGCTGGGTCTCCAGCGCCGTCCAGGCCCGGTCGACGCGGGACTCGAGCCGGCCCAGCCGGGTCACCGTCCACAGCGACCACGCGGCCAGGACCAGGGCGACGGCGGCGAGCGCGAGCAGCAGCCAGACGTCGGGGGTCACGGCGGGTCAGGCTAGCGCTGCACCCACCGCCGCAGGGCCGACCGGAGCGGGGCGTCCCCGGTTTCGCCGTCCGGGACCGGGCGCAGCTCGGCCGGCCCGTCGTACTCGGCGGCCGTGACGGCGCCGCTGCCCGGCGGGACGACGGTCTCGTACACGGCGAGGATGCGGCGGGCGATCTGCGACCAGTCGTAGCCGGCGGCCACCTGGGCGCCGCGGGTCGACAGGTGCGCCCGCCGTTCCGGATCGGAAAGCAGGTCGACGAGGGCACGGGCCAGCTCCCGGGGGTCCCCGCGACGGACCAGCACGCCGGCCGCGCCGTCCTCGAGCACCGAGGCGAACGCGTCGAGGTCGCTGGCCACGATCGGGGCGCCGGCCGCCAGGGCCTCGATGAGGATGATCCCGAAGGACTCCCCCAGCAGGTTGGGCGCGCAGTAGACGTCGACCGACCGGAGGAAGGCCGCCTTGTCCTCCTCCGACAGCGTGCCGAGGAGCGTGACGTGCGCCCGCAGGTCGTCGCCGAGCAGCTCGTGCACCGCGTCGGGGTCACCCCGGCCGGCGATGAGCAGCTGCGCGCCCGGATGGTGCCGGACCACGGTCCGCATCGCCTCGAGCAGCACGGGCAGGCCCTTGCGCGGCTCGTCGTAGCGCCCCAGGAAGCCGATCGTCGGGCCGTCGACACCGCGGGCCCGGCCGGGCAGCGCCGGCCCGTGCGCGAAGGCGTCGACGTGCACGCCGTTGGGGATGATCACCGCGTCGCCCCCGAGGTGCTCGACCTGCACCCGCCGGGCGAAGTCGCTGACGGCGATGCGGCCGCTGATCCGCTCCAGCCAGGGGCGGACCACCGGCCCCCAGGCCGCCAGCCACTTGGACCGGATGGTCGCGGCGTGGAACGTGGCGACGATCGGGCCGGTGGCGATCATGCAGACCAGCAGGCCGATCGAGGGCGGCGCCGGGTCGTGCACGTGGACGACGTCGAAGGCGCCCTCGCGCAGCCACCGGCGCACCCGCGCGGCCGAGACCGGCCCGAACTGCACGCTGGCCATCGACCCGTTGTAGGGGATCGGCACGGTCCGCCCGGCCCACGTGACGTGCCGGGCCGGCAGTGACTCCTCGTGCTCGGCCGGGGTGAGCACCTCGACGTGGTGCCCCATCCCCCGGAGCGTGTCGGCGAGGTCGCGCACGTGGTACTGGACGCCGCCGGGGACGTCCCACTGGTAGGGGCAGACCAGGCCGATCCGCATCAGCCCGGCTCCGGCCCGGTCCGGCTCGGCGAGCTCGCCGGAGCGGCCCCGGGGTCGGGCGGCACGTCGGCCCAGATCCGGCCCAGCACGTGCCAGTCCTCCGGTCGCCGCGCGATGCCGTCGGCGAACGCGTCGGCGACCCCCTGCATCGCGGCACCGACCCGGTCGCGCAGCCGGCCGGAGCCGCCGACGGGCACCTCCGGGGAGAAGGTCAGCCGCCAGCCGCGGTCGGTGAACTGGCACACGGTCGGGATCAGGGCGGCGCCGGTCTGCGCCGCCAGCAGCGCCGCGCCGCCGGGCATGGTCGCGGTCCGGCCGAAGAAGGAGACCGGCACCCCGCCCGTGCCGAGGTTCCGGTCGACGAGCAGGCACGTCACGCCGCCGTCGGCCAGCCACTCGCGGAGCACCTCCGTGCTCGGCCGCGGCCCGCCGGTCAGCGGCACGACCCGCATGCCGAGCGACTCCCGGTAGGCGAGGAACCGGCGGTAGAGGGACTCCGGGCGCAGCCGCTCGGCGACGGTCAGGAACGGGCCGCCGAGGAAGTCGACGAACCAGACGCCGGCGGCGTCCCAGTTCCCGCTGTGCGGCAGGACCATCACCAGCCCCCGGCCCTCGTCGCGCGCCCGCCGGACGTGGTCGGCGCCGACGACCTCGGTGCCGGCCACGATCCGGTCGCTGCGCAGGCGCGGAAGCCGGAACGCCTCCTGCCAGTAGCGGGCGTAGGAGCGGACGGCCCGCCGGGTGAGCGCGTCCAGTTCGCCCTCGGTCAGCCGGCCGCCGGTGACCACCCGCAGGTTGGCCCGCAGCTGGCGGACACCGCGCCCGTCCCGGCCGGCGGCCCACCGGCCGGCGGCGTCGAACCCGCCGCGGGCGACCGGCTCGGGCAGGAGCTTGACCGCGCCCCAGCCGGCGGCGAAGCCGAGGTCGGTGGCCCACGCCGCCGTCCGCGCCCGCAGGCCCGGTCCCGGCGGGACGGCGGTCGACCCCGCGTCCGCCGGAGCGACCGGCTCGGCGCTCACGGCGCGTCGCCCGCCGGTGGCACCGACGACGGCAGGGCGCGGCCCCGGGACTGGCGGTGCACCTCGGCGAACCGCTGCCCGACGGTGACCGCGCTGCCCACGAGCAGCACCCACAGGCAGACGTGCAGCGCGTACGGGATGCCGAGCCCGGTGAAGCCGGTGCCGACCAGCACCAGGATCAGCCGCTCGGTGCGCTCGACGACCCCGACGTCGCAGCGCAGCCCCATGCCCTCCGCCCGCGCCTTGACGTAGGAGGTGAGCACGCCCAGGACCAGGCAGACCAGGGCGAGGAACACGATCAGCCGGTTGTCCCCGCCGTCGGAGAACCACCACGCCAGCGCGCCGAAGACCGCCGCGTCGGCCGCCCGGTCCCCGGTGGAGTCCAGGACGGCGCCGAACACCGTGCCACCGCCGCGGGCCCGGGCCAGGGCGCCGTCGAGCATGTCCAGCAGCACGAACGCGGTGACGGTGACGGCCCCCCACCACAGGTGACCGGTGCCGATCAGGGCCGCCGCGCCGGCGACCGCGCCGAGGGTGCCGGTGACCGTCACCATGTCGGCCGTCACCCCGGCCCGGACCAGCCGGCCGACCACGGGCGCCCAGAACCGACCCACGGCGGCGCGGGCGTTGACGCCGAGCACGTCAGTCCTCCCGCGCGGCGCCGGCGGCGACCGGCCACTGCCCGGCCAGCAGCGCCCGGGTCTCCCGCAGCACCTCGGGCAGCACCCGGGTCAGCCCGATGACCGGCATGAAGTTGGTGTCCCCGCCCCACCGCGGCACCGCGTGCTGGTGCAGGTGGTCGGCGATCCCGGCCCCGGCCACCGACCCCTGGTTCATGCCGATGTTGAACCCGTGCGCGCCGCTGACCGCCCGCACGGTCCGCATCGCCGCCTGGGTGAACGACCCGAGCTCGGCCACCTCGGCGACGGTGAGGTCGGTGTAGTCGGGCACGTGCCGGTAGGGCACGAGCATCAGGTGGCCGGCGTTGTACGGGTAGAGGTTCAGGACGGCGTAGACGCGCTCCCCCCGGGCGACGACCAGCCCCTCCTCGTCGTCCATCTGCGGGATCAGGCAGAACGGGCAGTCGTGCTCGCCGGTGGGCTTGCCCTCCCCGCGGATGTAGGCCATCCGGTAGGGCGTCCACAGGTGCTCGAAGACCGTCGTCGGCCCGCCGTCGTCGCTGGAGACGGCGACCCGGACGTCCGGCTCGTCGGTGGTCCCGGCACTCATCCGGCCACCAGCGCGTCGGCGGTGGGGTCGACGTTGGCGCGGCTGCCGACCCACTGCGCGATCGCGGTGACCGCCTGGTCGACCGGGACGCCGTTGTGCTGGCTGCCGTCGCGGAAGCGGAAGGACACCGCCCCGGCCTCGGCGTCGGTGGCGCCGGCGATGAGGACGAAGGGCACCTTCTGCTTGCTGGCGGTGCGGATCTTCTTCTGCATGCGGTCGTCGGAGTCGTCGATCTCGACCCGGATGCCCCGGGCGCGCAGCTGCAGCGCCACGTCGGCCAGGTACGGCACCTGCTCGTCGGTGATCGGGATCCCGACCACCTGCACCGGCGCCAGCCAGGCCGGGAACGCGCCCGCGTAGTGCTCGGTGAGGACGCCGAAGAACCGCTCGATCGACCCGAACTTCGCCGAGTGGATCATCACCGGCTGCTGGCGGGTGCCGTCGGCGGCGCTGTACTCCAGACCGAAGCGGGCCGGCTGGTTGAAGTCGTACTGGATGGTCGACATCTGCCAGGTGCGCCCGATCGCGTCGCGGGCCTGCACGGAGATCTTCGGCCCGTAGTAGGCCGCCCCACCCGGGTCGGGCACGAGCTCCAGGCCGGTCTCCCGGGCCGCCTCCTCGAGCACCCGGGTGGCGACCGCCCACTCCTCGTCCGACCCGATGAACTTGGGACTCTCGTCGCGGGTGGAGAGCTCCAGGTGGTAGTCGTCGAGGCCGAAGTCGCGCAGCAGGCCGAGCACGAAGGCCAACAGGTGCCGGATCTCGCCGGGTGCCTGCTCCGGGGTGACGTAGCTGTGCGAGTCGTCCTGGGTGAGCCCACGCACGCGGGTCAGGCCGTGGACGACGCCGGACTTCTCGTACCGGTACACCGAGCCGAACTCGAAGAAGCGCAGCGGCAGCTCGCGGTAGGACCGCCCGCGCGACCGGAAGATCAGGTTGTGCATGGGGCAGTTCATGGCCTTGAGGAAGTACTCGCTGTTCTCCAGCTCCATGGCCGGGAACATCGTGTCCTCGTAGTAGGGCAGGTGCCCGGAGGTCTCGAACAGGCCGCGCTTGCTGATGTGCGGCGTCCCGACGTAGTCGAAGCCCTCCTCGAGGTGCCGCGCGCGGACGTAGTCCTCCATCTCGCGCTTGACGACGCCGCCCTTGGGGTGGAACACGGCCAGCCCGGAGCCGATCTCGTCCGGGAAGCTGAACAGGTCCAGCTCCACCCCGAGCCGGCGGTGGTCGCGGCGCTCGGCCTCGGCCAGCTGCTCCAGGTGGGCCTTGTGCGCCTCCTTGCTCTCCCAGGCCGTGCCGTAGACGCGCTGCAGCTGCGGGTTCTTCTCACTGCCCCGCCAGTACGCGGCGGCCGACCGGGTGAGGCTGAACGCGGGGATGGCGTTGGTGCGCGGCAGGTGCGGGCCCCGGCACAGGTCGGTCCAGACCCGCTCGCCGGTGCGCGGGTCGAGGTTGTCGTACATGGTCAGCTGCGCGCCGCCCACCTCGACGGAGGCCCCGTCGTCCTCGGACGGGGCCTCGCCCCCCTTCAGGCCGATCAGCTCGAGCTTGTAGGGCTCGGCGGCGAGCTCGGCCCGCGCGTCGGCGTCGCTGACCTCCCGCCGGGCGAAGTGCTGCCCCGCGCGGACGATCTCGGTCATCTTCTTCTCGAGGGCGGTGAGGTCCTCGGGGGTGAAGGGCCGCTCGGGGTCGAAGTCGTAGTAGAAGCCGTTCTCCACCGGCGGCCCGATGCCCAGCCGGGTGCCCGGGAACAGTGCCTGCACCGCCTGGGCCAGCACGTGCGCGGTGGAGTGCCGGATCACCGCCCGGCCCTCGGGGCTGGCGGCGGGCACCGGTTCGACCTCGACGTCGGTCTCCGGGGTCCACGCGAGGTCCCTCAGCTCACCGGTGGCGGGATCGCGGACGACGACCGCGCCGTCGGCGCCCTTGAGCGGGACCCCGGCGTCCTTGAGCGCCTGCTGCGCCGTCGTCCCGGCCGGCACCCGGACCGGACCGTCGGCGGTGGGCGAGGGCGGGGTCGACACGGAGGCGCTCCAGGGTGGTGAGGGACGGACCCCCCGAGCCTAGTGCGACCCGGCGCTGCCCCCGGGAGGACGGCCGGACCGGCGGCCGTCCTCCGGCGAGGTCAGGGACCGACCAGCTCGACGGGGTCTCCCGTCCGCACCGTGCCGGCGGAGCGGACCTCGGCGTAGACGCCGAGGCAGTGCTTCGGCGTCCGGGTGACGTGCACCTCGACCTCCCCCAGGCGCAGCGTGCGGCCGACCCAACTGCGTTCGTCCGCCCCGTCGGGCAGGTCGAGGACGACGTTGGCGCGGGGGTCGTCGGCCGAGCACCCCTCGGGCACCTCCCCCGCGGCGGCCCGGTCGACGGCCGCCCGGCTGACCAGGTGCACCGCGGCGGCGCCGGGCTGCGGAGCCCCCGCGCGCGCCAGCCGCACCGGACGGCCGAGCACCGCGGCGAGGGTCGCCGCGTCGGCCTCGCCGTCCCCCGTGGCGACCACCTCCGCCATCGCCGGCGAGGCCTTGACCGTCACCCGCTCGCCGGTGGCCGGGTCGACCACGATCCAGGCCCGATCCCCCGCCAGACCCGCGGGCCCGACCTCGGCCGCGCCCACGGTGCGGCCGGCGAGGCTCTTCACCGGGTAGACGCTCAGCTGCGCCACGGAACCCACGACGTCGGTCACGAGGCGACGCTACGACGGGGCGGGGTGGCGACGCCCGGGGCCCGGCGCCGCAGCCGGCGCAGCTGGGCGTCGAGGTAGGGGCGGGCGCGCCGCTGCCCGCCCTCCCGGGCGATCGCCGCCTCCAGGGCGCCCAGCGCCCGCAGCAGCCGGCCCGGGTCCGGCGCCCAGCCCCGCCGTTCGCACTCCTCCAGCCAGTCCACCGGTGTGCGGTGCCCCCGCTCGGAGTTGCACCGGCGGCAGGCGGCCAGCTCGTTCTCCGGCCAGGAGGGCCCGCCCTTCACCCGGGGGACGACGTGCTCGGTGGTGGGCGGCACGAGGCGGTCGAAGGCGCGGCCGCACCAGGTGCAGGTGCCGCCGTCCCGCTCCAGCACCTGGGCCAGCCGCTCGGCGCGGCCGGGGCGCCGCACGGCGGCGGGCGGGTCGACCGGGGCGGGGCGGCGGGACATCCCCGTCATCGTCCCCCTCGCCGGCGGGCGGCGCCCGGAACACCGGAGGCCCGGCCCGCGTGAGCGGACCGGGCCTCGGCAGGGGGTGGGCGATACTGGGTTCGAACCAGTGACCTCTTCGGTGTGAACGAAGCGCTCTACCACTGAGCCAATCGCCCGCGCGTCTCCACATCCTGCCAGACGCTCACCGCCAGAGCGGCACCCACCCCGGCATCCAGTCGGGCACGCCCATGAGGTGCAGGGTGACCACGAGGACGCCGTAGACGAACGCGGCCGTGACGGCCGCCACCGCCAGGCGCACCCAGATCGGCTGCCGGCCGAGCCAGTCGGTCCAGGCCGTGACGTGCTTCTTCGTGAACTCCAGCAGCCGCTCGGCCCAGAAGAACTCGGTGGCCAGCACGAACAGGCCGGCGATGACGGTGAGCCAGCCCGGGCCGGGCAGGGGGATGGTCGCCAGGCCGACGGCCACGATGAGGCCACCGACGATGCCGACGCCGATCCGGTAGGCGGAGTCCAGCGACCGGCGGGCGGCCAGCCGCTGCCGCCAGTGGGTCTCGGCGATCCGCTCGCGCAGGCTGTGGTGACCGTCCTCGGCGAAGTGCTCGCGCCGCTGGTCGCGGGTCGGGCGACGTCCGCCGGGCGGCGCCACGGTCTCCTGATCGGTCAGCTGGTCACCTCCCCGCTCGCGACGACGTCCGTCGGTGTCGACGGAGCCTGGCGGCCGGGCTCGAGGCTGATGGCGTAGCCGGTGTAGTCGTCGAGCCCGGACGACGCGGAGCTTACGGTCCGGAGGCCCATCTGGGGGGAGATCACGTCGAAGGTGCCCAACGGCACCGGGGCGTCCGCGGTGGTGCCCCAGACCACGTAGGTCTGGTCGTCCACGCTGTTGGCCGACAGCCCGTGGTTCACCACCTGCACCTCGCCGTCGCGCGCGACGACGGTGGCCAGCGGTGCGCCGTCGTCCCCGGACAGCGGGGCGACGGTGGCCCGGCCCGGCGTGAGCAGCCCGTTGACGATCTCGGCCTGCTGCGCGGCGACCGCCTGCGCCCGGTCCCGCGCCGAGCTGAGGACGACGTTCCAGGTGCCGAGGGCGAGGATCGCCGCGACCCCCGCGGCGACGAGTGCGTTGGGCAGCACGCGGCGCCACGGGGTCGGCGGCGGCACGGCGACGACCGGCGCCGGCGGCCGGTGCTCCGGGGCCGGGGGGAGGTCGGTGCGGCGCCGGCCGCCCGGCGCCGCCAGCTCCGCTGCCGGGCGGACCGGCTCCTCCTGCGCGGCCGGTACCTGCCCGGTCTCCTGCACCGCCGCCCGCAGTCGCTCCCGCAGGCGGTCGGGCGGTGCGGCGACCGGCGGGTCGCTCGCCAGCGCGCCCATGACCTCGGTCGTCTCCGCGACGGTGCGACGGCACCGGGGACATCCGGGCAGGTGGGCGGCGAAGAGGGTCTCGTCCTCGGGCTCGAGCGCGGCCAGCGCCCACCCCACGGCCAGCTCGTCGTAGGTCTCGTGCTCGTCCCGCCGCGGCGCGGCGCCCCGGGGGCCGCTCACCGGCCCGTCCCGTCGACCGGTGCCACGTCGTCGAGTGCGCTGCCCGGTGCGGCCGCGGGGCCGCCGAGCTCCTCGCGCAGCCGGCGCATGCCGGCCAGCATCCGCGTCTTGACCGTGCCCAGCGGAGCGCTGGTCAGGGCGGCCACCTCCCGCTGGGTGTACCCGCCGTAGTAGGCGAGGGTCAGCGCCTCGCGCTGGACGTCGGGCAGCGCGCCCAGCGCGCTGCGCACGCTGGCGGAGACGACGCCCCGCCACGCCTCCTCCTCGACGTCCCGGGTGGACGTCGGGAGGTCCAGGGCGAGCTCGTCCTGCGCCCGCCCCTGCCGGCGCCGGTGCGACTCCTCCCGGCGGACCGCGTCCACGGCCTTGTGGTGGACCATCGCCAGCAGCCACGAGCCGACGCTGCCGCGGCTGCGGTCGTAGGCGCCGGGATCGCGCCACACGGCGAGGAAGACGTCCTGCAGCACGTCCTCGGCGAGGGTGTCGTCGGCCAGGATGCGCCGGGCCAGCGTGAAGGCGGGCCGGCTGAAGCGGTCGTAGAGGTCGTCGACGGCACCCCGGTCCCCCGCATGCATGCGCAGCAGGATGTCGGCGTCCGCGGAGTCGTCCGCGACCCGCCGTGCCGGACGGCTCACGGCTCCCATCGTCACACGCGGTCTTCGCTGCCGGGAGCAGAAGCGGTTCAGGACGCTCCCGAAGGGGCACACAAGGGGACGACACGCCCGGGGACGGCCCCGGCGTGACCTCGCTCCAGGAAGGTCGTTGTCCGGAACATGATCAGCCGCTCCGCGCCCGGGTACTCCTGCCCCACGACCCTCCACCTCGTCGGACCGCAGTCCTGGACCGAAGTCCCCGCGTTGCTCCGTTACGACGTCAGCGACCCGTTCGCGGTGCGGATCACGTTCGGTGAGACCGCCGCCGACGAGGAGGACGGCATCTCCTGGCTGCTCGGCCGGGAACTGCTCGCGGCCGGCCTCGACCGGCCCGCCGGCGACGGGGACGTGCGGCTGTGGCCGTCGCGCACCTCCGGCGACGTCCTCTACCTCCACCTCCGCGCCCCCTCCGGCGAGGCACTGTTCGAGGTGTCCCGGGGCACGGTGGCCGGGTTCCTGCAGATGACCGAGAACCTCGTCCCGGTCGGCGACGAGTCCTCGATGCTGGCCGTGGACAGCGAGCTGGCGGCCCTCCTGTCCAACGGTGGCGCCGATCCGACCGGCCGCTGACCCGCGCAGGGGACCCCCCTCCTCGACCCCGTCGAGGCGTCGGTTAGAGTTCTCCCCGTAACACCAACGCGGACGTGGCTCAGCTGGTAGAGCATCACCTTGCCAAGGTGAGGGTCGCGGGTTCGAATCCCGTCGTCCGCTCGGGACCTCGAGTGCTGGTCGCCAGACCAGCGCCGGTGTGCGGTGGAGTGGCCGAGAGGCGAGGCAACGGCCTGCAAAGCCGTCTACACGGGTTCAAATCCCGTCTCCACCTCGGCTCTCGCCGACTGCGGTGGGAGCGGGCCGGCCGGCAGGCCGGATCGGGCGATTGGCTCAGTGGTAGAGCGCTACCTTGACACGGTAGAGGTCACTGGTTCGAACCCAGTATCGCCCACCAGACAGCAGAGCCCCGGGCCGCGGCCCGGGGCTCTGCTGCGTCGCGGGGGCGGGCCGCGGTCAGCGCAGGGCCGGCGCCACGCGCTCGGTCCAGAAGCGGTCCACCTGCGTCTCGAGGCCGGTGAGCGGGCCGCTGTTGTCGAGGACGACGTCGGCGACCGCGCGGCGCTGCTCATCGGTGGCCTGGGCCGCGATGCGGGCACGGGCGTCGTCCTCGGCGACCCCCCGCTGGGCGAGCCGCGCCAGCCGGGTGTCCAGGTCGGCCTCGACCACGAGCACGAGGTCGTAGCGGGCCGACTGACCGGTCTCCACGAGCAGCGGCACGTCCTGGACGACGACGGCGTCCTGCGGCGCCTCGGCGACGAGCTCGGCGGCGCGGGCGCGGACGAGCGGGTGCACGATCCCGTCCAGCCGTGCGCGGGCAGCGGGATCGGCGAAGACG
This sequence comes from Geodermatophilus sabuli, assembly GCF_010686765.1. Lineage (GTDB taxonomy): Bacteria > Actinomycetota > Actinomycetes > Mycobacteriales > Geodermatophilaceae > Geodermatophilus > Geodermatophilus sabuli_A. The sequence continues at coordinate 223,247 of NZ_JAAGWF010000010.1, forward strand.
ATCGCGGCCAGCGCCGGCCGGTCCAGCGTCCCCTCGGGGGTCAGCACGCCTGCGCCGAAGGCCTCGACGACCGCGGCCAGCCCGGGCGTGCCCGGCTCGAGGACCTCCCGCGCGATCCGGTCGGCGTCGACGACGTGCGCCCCCCGCGCGGCCAGCAGGCCGGCCACCGTGCTCTTGCCCGATCCGATCCCGCCGGTCAGCCCGATCCGCAGCATGCGCGGAGGGTAGTCAGCGCGCGCCCGTGATCACGGACCGGTAACACCCGTCCACCCTGCCCGGCGCGTCGCTCCAGTCACACCAGCCCCGTGGATAACGTCCGCCTCGGCGATCTCCCCCCGCCGAGAGAGGCAGAACCCACCATGTCCCGTCCCGCCCACGCCGCCCCCGCGTCCTCCCCCGCAGCAGCCCGACGCGGGCCCGGCCGGCACCGGTCCGGCCGTCCCGCCGGTGTGCGGTGCAGCGACCTGCCGGCCGTGCGCGCGCGGCTGGAGCGCGCCGAGACGCAGGCGCGTCCGCGCAACGCGTTCATGCGCTGGCTGTCGGCCACCGCACCCGCAGGCCGGCACACCTGGCAGTTCCTCGCCACCTCCGGCGGCCGGCCGCGCACCGCGTTCGCCATCATCCTCAGCCTCTGAGGAAGAACCCCGTCCCACCCGGACGGGGCCGCGGCAGAGGCGGCCGAGAGGCCCGTGGACGTCGTCCGCGGGCCTCTCCTCGTGCCCGGAGGACCACCCGGGGACAGGCCAGAGGCCCAGGACCGGGACGGTCCTGGGCCTCCGACGTCGAGCCGTCTAGCGGGAGGTCACTCCCCGCCGGCCAGCTTGGCCCGCAGGGCGGCGAGCGCCTCGTCGCTGGCGAGGGTGCCGCCGGAGGTGGTCTCCGGACCGGCCTCCACGTCACCGCTGGAGTAGCTGCCGCCGGCAGCCGCCTCGGCGTCCGCTGCGCGGGCGTCGGCGATCTGCTTGCGGTGCGCCTCGAAGCGGGCCTGGGCCTCGGCGTACTGCCGCTCCCAGGTCTCGCGGGCCTCGTCGAAGCCCTCGCGCCACTCCCCGGTCTCCGGGTCGAAGCCCTCGGGGTAGATGTAGTTGCCCTCGGCGTCGTAGGACGCGGCCATGCCGTAGGCGGCCGGGTCGAACTGGTCCTCGTCGCCGACGACACCCTCGTTGGCCTGCTTGAGCGAGAGCGAGATCCGGCGGCGGTCCAGGTCGATGTCGATGACCTTGACCAGGATCTCGTCGCCGACCTGCACGACCTGCTCGGGGATCTCGACGTGCCGCTCGGCCAGCTCGGAGATGTGCACCAGGCCCTCGATGCCCTCGTCGACGCGCACGAACGCACCGAAGGGGACGAGCTTGGTGACCTTGCCGGGGACGACCTGCCCGATCTGGTGCGTGCGGGCGAACTGACGCCACGGGTCCTCCTGCGTCGCCTTCAGCGACAGGGAGACCCGCTCGCGGTCCAGGTCGACGTCGAGAACCTCGACGGTGACCTCCTGGCCCACCTCGACGACCTCGGACGGGTGGTCGATGTGCTTCCACGACAGCTCGGAGACGTGCACCAGGCCGTCGACGCCGCCCAGGTCCACGAACGCACCGAAGTTGACGATCGAGGAGACGACGCCCGTGCGGACCTGGCCCTTGGCGAGCTTGTTGAGGAACTCGCTGCGGACCTCGGACTGGGTCTGCTCCAGCCACTGGCGGCGGGAGAGGACGACGTTGTTGCGGTTCTTGTCGAGCTCGATGATCTTCGCCTCGAGCTCGCGGCCGACGTAGGGCTGCAGGTCGCGGACGCGGCGCATCTCGACCAGCGAGGCGGGGAGGAACCCGCGCAGGCCGATGTCGAGGATGAGGCCACCCTTGACGACCTCGATGACGGTGCCGGTGACGACCTCGTCGGCTTCCTTCTTGGCCTCGATCGTGCCCCAGGCGCGCTCGTACTGGGCGCGCTTCTTGGAGAGGATCAGCCGCCCTTCCTTGTCCTCCTTCTGGAGGACCAGGGCTTCCACCTCGTCGCCGACCTTGACGACCTCGTTGGGGTCGACGTCGTGCTTGATGGAGAGTTCACGCGAGGGGATGACGCCCTCGGTCTTGTAGCCGATGTCCAGCAGCACCTCGTCCCGGTCGACCTTGACGATGACGCCCTCGACGATGTCGCCATCGTTGAAGTACTTGATCGTCTGGTCGATCGCCGCGAGGAAGTCCTCGGCGGAGCCGATGTCGTTGATGGCGACCTGGGGAGTGCTGGAAGGACGGACCTGGGTGGAGGTCATGTGGTCGAGTGCTCCGGACGGGGGGTGCGTAGGGACAGGGAGCCCCGCGGCCGGGTGACCGCAGGGAGCGGGGAGAGCCGGCGCGCGCCGAACCCGATGGGACCAGCACAGACAGACCTCTGGCGCATTCCCATGGTACGTAGCCTGCGGCAATCGGGTCCACCTGGGTCTGCCGCCGTCCCGAGGGTGCGGCGTGTCACGATCGGCGTGTCATGAGCGGCCCGAGAAACCTCCCCCTCGGCAGTGACGGCTACCCGGCTCCCAGCGGGGTGTCCCGCCGGCCGGCGGGCGCGGCGGAGTCCGCCCGCGCCAACCGTCGCTGGTGGGACGCCGCGGCCCCCGCCTACCTGGCCGAGCACGGCCGCGACCTGGGGGACGTCGACTTCCTGTGGTGCCCGGAGGGTCTCCGGGAGGGCGACGCGCACCTGCTGGGCGACGTCGCCGGGCGGCGGGTGCTCGAGGTGGGCTGCGGATCGGCGCCGTGCGCGCGGTGGCTGCGCCGCGCGGGGGCCGACGTCGTCGCGCTGGACCTGTCCGGCGGGATGCTGGCCCGGGCCGCCCAGCTCAACCGCGCCACCGGCATCGACGTCCCGCTGGTCCAGGCCGACGCCGGCGCGCTGCCGCTGGCCTCCGCGAGCGTGGACCTGGCCTGCTCGGCCTACGGCGGGCTGCCCTTCGTCTCCGACGTCGGGACGGCGCTCGCCGAGATCGCCCGCGTGCTGCGTCCGGGGGGCCGCTTCGTGGCGTCGGTCAACCACCCGATGCGCTGGCCCTTCCCCGACTCCCCCGACCCCGAGGACCTGCGGATCGTCTCCTCGTACTTCGACCGGCGGCCCTACGTGGAGACCGACGACGACGGCCGGGCGGTGTACGTCGAGCACCACCGCACCGTCGGCGACTGGGTCCGGGCCGTCGTCGGCGCCGGCCTCGTGCTCGAGGACCTGGTCGAGCCCGAGTGGGCACCGGGCCGCACCCAGGAGTGGGGGCAGTGGTCCCCGGCCCGCGGCGCGCTGGTGCCGGGGACGCTCGTCCTGGTCACCCGCCGCGCCTGAGGAGCATCGACCTCAGGTCGAGGGTGAGCCCGCTGTGGCCGTACCGATCCACTCGGCGACCAGGGCCCACGACTCGGCGTTGTTCGCCTCGGCCGCCAACCCGTGCCCGTTGCCGCGCACCCCGTGCGCGGCGAGCTCCAGGTGGTCGACGCGCGCGCCGCCGTCACGCAGGTGGGCCACCGTGGCCCGGTCGGCAGCCAGCCGGCCGGAGGCCTCGCCGGTGACCACGCACACCGGGAGGCCGGCCAGCCGGGTCGGTCCTCCGGCGGCGGACCGGGCGAGGGGAACCGCGGTCAGCCCGTCGGACAGCCGGCCCAGCGGACCCAGCTCCAGGTAGGGCGGACCCAGCGGCTCCAGGGCCACCACCGCCGTCACCAGGCCGGGGGCGCGGTCGGCGGCCAGCCAGGCGGCCGGCGCACCGGCGGACGCCGCGACGACGACGGCCGGTCCGGTGCGGAGCAGCAGGTCGACGAGCCGGCGGGCGTCGAGGTCCTGCCCCAGTGCCATGTCCAGCAGCAGCCCCGAGGACGAGGCCACCTGCGCGTCGGCGTGCGGTGTGCCCGCCGTCCGCGCCCAGGGCCAGGCGGTGTGCGCGGCCGCGCGCTCGCCGTCACGGGGCACCAGGAAGTCCAGCCCCGCGTGGTCGGGGAACGGGGTCCGCAGCCCGAGGCGCGCCGGGTCCCAGGGCGAGCGACCGTGCCCCGGCCGGTCGAGCAGGTAGACCGGGTGGCCGTCCCGGACGGCCAGCTCGGCCCATCCCGCGTCGGCGCCGGTCGTCCCCAGCCAGTCGGTGGACTGGCTGCCCCCGCCGTGCACCAGCACCAGCGTCGGCCGGCCGGCCGGCTCGGCCGGCGCCTCCCACTGCACCCACGCCGGGCCGAGCTGCCAGGGACCGCGCTCGTCCTCCCGCAGGTCGCCGGGCAGCCAGAAGGCACCGCGCCGCCGGTGCGCGGGGACGGCGTCCTCGTGCGGCGCCCGGGCACCGGCGGCCCGCTCCACGCCGTCGGCCGCGGTCACCGGGCGCCGATCAGCGACGGCGTCTCCATCGCCTTGGTCGCCATGAGCCGCGCGATCAGCGCCTCGCGGTCGGAGGCCAGCCGGCGCAGCCCGGCCAGCTGTCGCTCCAGCTCGTCCGGGTCCCCCGTGTGGAAGATCATCTTCTTGATCGCGGTGGCCACCGGGTCCACCATCTCGACGAAGACCCGGCGCCGCTCGCGGGCGTAGGCGTCCAGCACCGAGTCGTCGGCCGCGCCGTGGACGACGGCGGCCAGTGCCTCGGTGAGGACGAAGGTGTCGAACAGGCCGCCGGTCAGGCCCAGCCCACCGGAGGGGTTCGTGACGTGGGCGGCATCGCCGGCCAGCAGCACCCTGCCCTCGCGGAAGCGGGGCACGACCCGCTGGTGCATGCGGTAGGGAGCCCACTCCACGACCTCGACGTCGTCCGGCGTGGGCAGGACCGCCCGGTGGAACGCCGGCATCCGCGCGAGGACGCCGTCCTCGGGCTGGTCCACGGACTCGCAGTAGGTGTAGCGCCACAGCCCCGGCCCGCCGCTGTCGTCGAGCTTGGCGACGACCGCCCCGTAGACGTCGTCGACGATGAAGGTGTTCTGCGCGAAGCCGTGCTCGCCGAACGGGTAGCGGATGTTCGTGGCCACGAAGCGCTCGGGCCAGGTGAACCCCTCGAACGGCAGCCCGAGCGCGGCGCGGACGGCACTGGAGGCCCCGTCGGCGCCGATCACCCACGCGGCGCGGAAGGTCTCGGCGCCGGACGGGGTGTCGACCGTGAGCGTGACGCCCGCGTCGTCCTGCATCACGGCGCGGACGGCGTGCTGCCACAGCACCCGCACGGACGGGTGGGCGGCCAGCTCGTCGAGGGCGAGCTGGACGAGGGCTCCCTGACCCAGGTGCAGGTTGTAGGGGCGGGCGACCAGCCCCTCGAGGGAGTCGAGGCCGAAGCGCACCCGCTCGCCGGTGCGGTGGGCCCGGTACTCGTAGTCCTGCTTGAGGAGACCGCGGGCCGCGGCCTGCTCGTAGATGCCGAGCCGGTCGAGGCCCTCCAGGACCGCCCAGTGGTAGATCGCCGCCCGTGGCGACCAGGACACCCCGGGAGCGCGGTCGAGCACGGTCACCGGGACGCCGGCCCGCGCCAGCCCGAGGGCGTTGAGGATCCCCACCGGCCCGGCGCCCACCACCAGCACTGCGTCGTCGCTCATGGCCTGGACGCTGCCCCTCCCACCCACGGCGATCAACCGCGCGTCCGCCTGGCGGCAGAGAGGACCCCTTCCTCCCCACCACTGGCACGCTCGCGGCGGGCCCTGGAGGGGCCGCTCAGTGGGCGGCGGCGTCCCAGCTGGCCCCGAAGCCCACGGAGACCTCCAGCGGGACCGAGAGCTGGGCGGCGCCGGCCATCTCCCGGCGGACCAGCGCCTCCAGGGTCTCCCGCTCGCCCGGGGCGACCTCGAGCACCAGTTCGTCGTGGACCTGCAGCACCATCCGCGACCGCAGGCCCTCGGTCGCGATCGCCTTCTCCACGCCCAGCATCGCGACCTTGATGACGTCGGCCGCGGAGCCCTGGATGGGGGCGTTGAGCGCCATCCGCTCGGCCATCTCGCGGCGCTGCCGGTTGTCGCTGGTCAGGTCGGGCAGGTAGCGGCGGCGGCCGAGCGTCGTCTCGGTGTACCCGGTCTGCCGGGCGTCGTCGACCACGCCGTCGAGGTAGTCGCGGATGCCCCCGAAGCGCTCGAAGTAGGCGTGCATCTGGCCGCGCGCCTCCTCGGGGGTGATCCGCAGCTGCTGCGCCAGGCCGTAGGCCGACAGCCCGTAGGCCAGGCCGTAGCTCATCGCCTTGATCCGGCGGCGCATCTCGGGGTCGACGTCCTCGATCGGGATGTCGAAGGCCTTGGACGCGACGAAGGAGTGCAGGTCCTCCCCGGACATGAAGGCCTCGATCAGGCCCTCGTCGCTGGAGAGGTGGGCCATGATCCGCATCTCGATCTGGCTGTAGTCGGCCGTCATCAGCGACTCGTAGCCGGCCCCCACGACGAACGCCTGGCGGATGCGGCGGCCCTCGGCCGTGCGGATCGGGATGTTCTGCAGGTTCGGGTCGGTCGAGGACAACCGGCCGGTGGCGGCGATCGTCTGCTGGAACGTGGTGTGGATCCGCCCGGCGTCGTCGACCATCGGGATCAGGCCGTCGATGACCGTGCGCAGCCGGGTGACGTCCCGGTGGCGCAGCAGGTGCTCGAGGAACGGGTGGCCGGTGGCGGCCAGCAGCGAGGTCAGCGCCTCGGCGTCGGTCGTGTACCCGGACTTGATCTTCTTCGTCTTGGGCAGGCCCAGCTCGTCGAACAGCACCGCCTGCAGCTGTTTGGGCGACCCGAGGTTCACCTCGCGGCCGATCACCGCGTAGCACTCGGCCGCGGCGTCGGCGACGCCCTCGGCGAACTCCTGCTGCAGCTGCAGCAGGAAGTCCAGGTCCGCGGCGATGCCCCGGTACTCCATGGCGGCCAGCACCCGCGTCAGCGGCAGCTCGATCCCGCCCAGGAGGGCGTCGCCGCCGCGTTGGCCGAGCACGCTCTCCAGCGCATCGGAGAGGTCGTTGACCGCGACGGCCTTGAGGACGTCGGCGTGCGCGGCCTCGCGGGCGACGTCCTCCTCCGAGGGGCCCATCCCGTCGAGGGTGAGCTGGGCGTCGGGAGCGGCGTCGTCCTTGAGCTCGCGGCGCAGGTAGCGGACGGCGAGGTCGCCGAGGTCGAACGAGCGCTGGCCGGGCAGGGCCAGGTAGGCGGCGAGCGCGGTGTCGCTCACCATGCCCTCGAGCTCCCAGCCGCGGGCCCACACGGCCAGCAGCGGCCCCTTCACCTCGTGCACGACCTTGGGGGTGGACGGGTCAGCCAGCCAGGCCGCCAGCGCCTGCTCGTCGGCGACGTCCAGCCCGGGGCCGAGGTCGACGAACGTGGTGTGGTCGTCGGCCGCGGCCAGCGCCAGGCCGGTCAGCTCACCGGTCCCCCGCCCCCAGGTGCCGCGGAAGACGACGCCGGTGCGCCCCGTCCGGGCGTGCGCACCCAGCCAGTCGGCCAGCCCGCCCGCGGGCAGCTCGTCGACGGTGACGTCGAAGCCCCCCTCGACCTCCGGCTCGGCGCTGGTGAGGGTGGCGAACAGCCGGTCGCGCAGGACGCGGAACTGCAGGTTGTCGAAGAGGGTGTGCACCTCGTTGCGGTCCCACGCGCGGACGGCGAGGTCGGCCGGGCCCAGCTCCAGCGGCACGGCGCGGTCCAGCTCGGTCAGCAGGCGGTTCTGGAGCACCGAGGACAGGTGCTCGCGCAGCTTGTCGCCGACCTTGCCCTTGACGGTGTCGACCTGGTCGACCAGCGCGTCCAGGGAGCCGTACTCGCGGACCCACTTGGCCGCCGTCTTCTCCCCCACGCTCGGGATGCTGGGCAGGTTGTCGCTGGGGTCGCCGCGCAGGGCGGCGAAGTCCGGGTACTGCGCCGGGGACAGCCCGTACTTGGTCTCGACCTCCTCCGGCGTGAACCGGGTGAGGTCGGAGACGCCCTTGCGGGGGTACAGCACGGTGACGTGCTCGTTGACCAACTGGAGCGCGTCGCGGTCGCCGGTGCCGATCAGCACGTCCATGCCCTGCTCGACGGCCTGCACCGTGAGGGTGGCGATGACGTCGTCGGCCTCGTAGCCCTCGGCGGTGATGACCGGCACCCGCAGTGCGCCGAGCACCTCCTGGATGAGGCTGACCTGGCCGCGGAAGTCCGTCGGGCTCTCGGTGCGGTTGGCCTTGTACTCGGCGTAGATCTCGCTCCGGAACGTCTTGCGGCCGACGTCGAAGGCGACGGCGAGGTGCGAGGGCTGCTCGTCGCGCAGGATGTTGATGAGCATCGACGTGAAGCCGTAGACCGCGTTGGTCGGCTGCCCGGTGGTCGTGGAGAAGTTCTCCACGGGCAGCGCGAAGAACGCGCGGTAGGCCAGCGAGTGGCCATCGAGGAGGAGCAGCCGGGGGCGGACTCCCGGCGTGGCGGGGGCGGCGTCGACGGCGCTGGGCGCGGGAGCGGACATCGGGGCCCAGCTTAGGGGCGCCCACCGACACCCCAGCAGGGCGCGACGGGCGGGCCCAGGCCGCTGGTTACCGTGCCGGGGTGACCCTCGCCCGACCCGACTGGCTCCCCGCCGGCCACTCCAGCCCCCTCGACGACAAACTGGGCATCGAGATCACCGACTACGACCCCGACCACCTCGTCGCCCGGATGCCCGTGGACGGCAACCAGCAGCCGATGGGGCTGCTGCACGGCGGGGCGACGTGCGCGCTCGTGGAGACGGTCGGCTCGTGGGCCGCCGCGCTGGGCGCCGGTCCCGGCCGCCGCTGCGTCGGGGTGGAGCTCAACGTCAGCTACCTGCGCGCGGCGACCTCCGGCGTCGTCACCGCGGTCGCCACGCCGGTCCGGCGGGGACGCACGCTGGCCACCTTCCGGGTGGAGGTCAGCGACGAGCGGGGACGGCCGACGGCGACCGCGCGACTGACCTGCATGCTGTCCTCCACCTGAGCCGCAGCGGCCCTCGACGGCACCCGGCGGCGCACCACCCGATGGGATGACGAGGCGCCACGGCGTGTCGCGGAAAGGTCACAGCTCACCGCTCGGCGATCGGCTGGCAACAGAGGCGGGTTAGGGTCCTGCCCACTCAGACGCCAGGGAGGTCGAGTGACGCACGCTCCAGACCGGGTTCGACGCCGCGGTCGACGGTCCGGTCCGGGGGACCCCCGTACCGGCCCACCGGCCACCGGCTCCGGCCGTTCCCGCCCGGTGCTGCTCCTGCGACTGTTCCTCGTCGCCCTCTTCACGGCGGGCATCGCCGCGCTGGGCGCCGGCACCGCGTCGGCCCAGCCCGAGGAGACCGGTCCCACGGAGCAGGTGCTCGGGACCCTGCAGACCAGCCGCAGCGGCCCCATCGAGGGCGTGCAGGTCACGGTCACGACGGCGGACGGCGACGAGGTCGACGAGGTCGAGACCGACGAGGAGGGCCGCTGGGCGGTCGAGGTCCCGGGTCCCGGCCAGTACGTCGTCACGATCGACGCCGACGACCTGCCCGACACCGTCGAGCTGGCGGGCGAGGACAACCGCACCGTCACCGTCGACGAGGGCCGCCGCCAGGCGGTCATCATCGGTCTCGAGGACGGCAGCCGCGGCTCCGGCGGCGGCACGGTCCGGGCCGTCCAGCTGCTGGTCGACGGCATCCGCTTCGGCCTGCTGATCGCGATGGCCGCCGTCGGCCTCTCCCTGATCTTCGGGACGACGGGGCTGACCAACTTCGCGCACGGCGAGCTGGTCACCATCGGCGCCATCGCCGCCTGGTACGTCAACGTGCAGGGCGGGGTGTCGCTGATCCCGGCGACCATCATCGCGATGGTGGTCGGTGCCGCGGTGGGCGCGATCAGCGAGCTGGGGCTCTGGCGGCCGCTGCGCCGCCGGGGCACCGGCCTGGTCGCGGCCCTGGTCATCTCGATCGGCCTGTCGCTGCTGCTGCGCTACCTGATCCAGATCGTCTACGGCGGGCGGTCCAGCCCCTACGACTTCCCGACCGGGCGGGCGGTGGACTACGGCCTGTTCACGCTGACCAACCGGTCGCTGGCCTCGATCATCATCTCGATCGTCGTCCTGGTCCTGGTCGCGGTCATGCTGCAGCGCACCAAGATCGGCAAGGCCATGCGTGCGGTCTCCGACAACCGCGACCTCGCCGCCTCGTCCGGCATCGACGTCAACCGGGTCATCCTGGTCGTGTGGATGATGGGCGGCGCCCTGGCCGCGCTCGGCGGCGTCCTCCTGGGCCTGTCGGACCAGGTGCAGTGGGACATGGGCTTCCGCCTGCTGCTGCTGATGTTCGCCGGCGTCACCCTCGGCGGCCTCGGGACCGCCTACGGCGCCCTGGTGGGCAGCCTCATCGTCGGCGTGTTCGTGCAGATGTCGACCCTCGTCATCCCGAATGACGTGAAGTACGTCGGAGGGCTCCTGCTCTTGATCGTCATCCTCGTCATCCGGCCCCAGGGCATCCTGGGCAGCCGCGCACGGATCGGCTGACCCCATGGGAGACCTCCTCAACGCACTGGCCGTCGCCGGCAAGTCGGCGCTGGGCTTCCAGGCGATCTTCTTCGCGCTGCTGGCCGTCGGCATCAACGTGCAGTTCGGCTACGCCGGGCTGCTCAACTTCGGCCAGATCGCCTTCGCGCTCCTCGGCGGGTTCGGCATCGCCATCTCGGTCAGCCAGTGGGGCCTGCCCTTCTGGGTCGGCGTGCTGGTCGGGCTGCTGGCCGCCGTCGTCCTCGCCCTGCTGCTCGGCCTGCCGACGCTGCGCCTGCGTGCGGACTACCTGGCCATCGCGACCATCGCCACGGCGGAGGGCCTACGGCTGCTGTTCCGGTCGGTGTCGGCCACGCCGGTCACCAACGGCACCCGCGGCCTGTCGGCCTTCAACGGCGACTTCATCGGGCTCGCGCCCTGGGCCACGAACGAGCGGTACCGGATCCTCGGCACCACCTGGTCCGGCGGCGAGCTGTGGGTCGCGCTGGTCGGCTGGGTGATCGTGGTGCTCTCCGGGCTGCTGATCTGGGCGCTGATGCGCAGCCCGTGGGGCCGGGTCCTGAAGTCGATCCGCGAGGACGAGGACGCCGTCCGCTCACTGGGCAAGAACGTCTACGTCTACAAGATGCAGGCCCTGGTGCTCGGCGGGATCCTCGGTGCCCTGGGCGGCATGGTGTACGCCGTCGGCACCGGGTCGGCGGTCCCCGACCAGTACCAGAACGCCAACACGTTCCTGGCCTACGCGGCCCTGATCCTCGGCGGTGCCGCGCGGGTGCTCGGCCCGGTCGTGGGCGCCATGATCCTGCTGTTCATCCTGCAGTTCGCCGACACCGGCCTCCGGCTGCTCATCGACAACGGCATCATCCCCGAGGGGCTGCTGTCCTCCACGGACGTCGCGCAGATCCGCTTCGTGCTCGTCGGCGTGGGTCTCATGCTGTTGTTGATCTTCCGGCCGCAGGGCATCTTCGGTGACCGACGAGAGGTGATGCTCGATGCCCGCTGACCCGACTCCGCACGGGGCCACCGCCTCCGGTGCGGGCACGCCGCCCGAGCAGCCCCCGGCCCAGGCGTGGCAGAGCGGGGACGCCCCGCAGCGGCGGGCCCAGGCGGCACTGCGCGACCTGCCCTGGGAGGTGGGCGTCGCCAAGCCCGACGCCGCCGTCGTCGTCGACGGGGTCACCCGCACCTTCGGTGGGCTCACGGCCGTCTCGGTCGACCACCTGGAGATCCAGCGCGGCGGGATCACCGGCCTGATCGGTCCCAACGGTGCCGGCAAGACGACGCTGTTCAACCTGCTCACCGGGTTCGACCAGCCCAACACCGGCACCTGGTCGTTCAACGGCCGACCGCTCGGCAAGCTCGCCCCGCACCAGGTGGCCCGGCTCGGCGTCGTGCGCACCTTCCAGCTCACCAAGGCGCTCTCCCGGCTCACCGTGCTGCAGAACATGCTGCTCGGGGCCCAGGGGCAGCGTGGCGAGAGCTTCCTGCGCGCGCTGGTGCCCGGCACCTGGCGCACGCAGGAGAAGGAGAACACCGAGAAGGCGATGGACCTGCTCCGGCGGTTCAAGCTGGACACCAAGAAGGACGACTTCGCCGGCACCCTCTCCGGCGGTCAGCGCAAGCTGCTCGAGATGGCGCGGGCGCTCATGAGCGACCCGCAGGTGGTCATGCTCGACGAGCCGATGGCCGGGGTGAACCCGGCGCTGACGCAGAGCCTGCTCGGGCACGTCAAGGACCTCCGCGAGCAGGGCATGACGGTGATCTTCGTCGAGCACGACATGGACGTCGTCCGCGACATCAGCGACTGGGTCGTCGTCATGGCCGCCGGCAAGATCATCGCCGAGGGTCCCCCGGAGTCGATCAGCCAGAACCAGGCCGTGGTCGACGCCTACCTCGGCGCCCACCACGACGCCCCGCTGACCGTCGAGGAGGAGGACCGCGTCCTCGCCCAGGCCGAGCAGGCGATCGCGCGCGAGGAGAACGCCGACGGCGACGTCCTCGACTCCACGCCCCACCGGAAGGGACCGACCGATGAGTGACCCGCTGTTCGAGGTCGACGAGTCGGGCGAGGACCTGACCCGCGCCGACACGGCCGTCGCCGCGCAACTCTCCCCCGCCGAGAAGGCCGCCACCCGCGAGGAGCACGTCCGGCTCGCCGAGGGTGCCCTCGTTCGGGGCGACGACCTCGTCGCCGGCTACGTGCCCGGGGTCAACATCCTCCGCGGCTGCGACTTCTACCTGCAGGACGGCGAGCTCGTCGGGATCATCGGGCCGAACGGGGCGGGCAAGTCCACCCTGCTCAAGACGCTGTTCGGGCTGATCCCCGTGCGGTCGGGCTCGGTGACCCTGCGCGGGGAGGACATCACCTCCGCCCCCGCCCACCGGCTGGTGTCCCTGGGCGTCGGCTACGTCCCCCAGAACAACAACGTGTTCCCCTCGCTCACCATCGAGGAGAACATGCAGATGGGCGTCTACCTGCGGCCGAAGACGTTCAAGGAGCGCTTCGACTACGTCATCGACCTCTTCCCGCTGCTCGGCGAGCGGCGCAAGGGGAAGGCCGGCGCCCTGTCCGGTGGCGAGCGGCAGATGGTCGCGATGGGCCGGGCACTGATGATGGACCCGTCGGTACTCCTGCTCGACGAGCCCTCGGCCGGCCTCTCCCCCGCCTACCAGGACGAGGTGTTCATCCGCTGCCGGCGGATCAACGCCACCGGCGTCTCGATCATCATGGTCGAGCAGAACGCCCGCCGCTGCCTGCAGATCTGCGACCGCGGCTACGTGCTCGACCAGGGCCGCAACGCCTACACCGACACCGGTGAGTCGCTCATGCACGACCCCAAGGTCATCGAGCTCTACCTCGGGACGCTCGCCAAGACGACCTGAGCCCCTCGGGACGCCGCGACGGCGCCGCCACCCTCCCGTGGGTGGCGGCGCCGTCGTCGTTGCCGGAGGGAGTCGCTCACACCCCCCGGTCGCCCGCCCCGGAGCACCCCTCGTCCGCGGGGGCCCGCCGACCGGCCGCCCCCGACCGCACCGGCAGGGCCGGCCTGCCCGGGACGCGACAGTGGCCCGGCACCGTCGCCGGTGCCGGGCCACTGCCCTGCCAACTCAGTGCTGTGGGTCCACAGCCTCTCGGCGCTGCAGCATCACAGCGCCTCGTACCTCAGCGCTGCGGGCCGATGCCCTGGTCGTTGAGGCCCTGCAGGATCCGAGAGGACTCCTCGAACCCGATGACGACGATCGCGTCGGGGTTGAACTCCACCATCTGCTGGACCTCGGCGTCGAAGTTCGCCGCCTGCGGGTCGTAGGTGATGCTCACGATGTCGTCCTCGGAGAGGCCGGCGTCGACGAGGTTGTTCAGGGTGTTCTCCGCGAGGCCCGTGCCGTACGGGTCGTTCAGGGCCAGGATCCCCACGGTGTTGTTGCCGTCGGCGATGATCAGGTCGGCCAGCGCGCGGGCCTGCAGCGTGTCCGGGGGCGCGGTGCGGAAGTACAGCCCGTTGTCGTTGTAGGCGGTGAACTGGTCCGACGTGTTCGCCGGCGAGAACTGCATGACACCGGCGCCGGTGATGGCGTCGATGACCGTGAGGCTCACGCCGGAGGACGCCGCGCCGATGATCGCGTTGACGCCCGACTGCAGCAGGCGGTCCACGGTCTGGGTGGCGGTGTCGGTCGAGGCGTCACCGGAGTCACCCTCGACCAGCTGGACCGGGGCGCCCAGCACGCCGCCCGCGGCGTTGATGTCGTTGACGGCCAGCTTCGCGCCGGCCACCTCGGGCGGGCCGAGGAAGGCCAGGTTGCCGGTCAGCGGCAGCAGCGTGCCGATCACCAGCGGGCCGCCGGTCGCGCCGGGCGGCGCGTACGCCGGGCCCTCGTCGGACGTGGCGCCCGACTCGTCGCCGGCCAGGACGTACTCGGTGGCGTCGTTGTCGAGGGCGTTGTCGTCGCCGAACTGCAGGAGACCGAAGCTCGCCTGGGCCGGCTCACCGGCATCGGCGAAGCTCAGCGGACCGGAGATGCCGTCGTAGTCGACGTTCCCGCCGCTGTTGATGAGCTCCAGGCAGGCGGCGAAGTCGGTGCAGGTGTCTCCGCCGGTGGTGATGCCGTTGACGTACGCCTTGAAGACGTTGGCGTCGTTGGTCCCGGCCGCCTGCGCCGCGAGCGCGGTGATGATGATCGCGTCGTAGGTCTCACCGGCGTAGTTGTAGTCCTGCAGCGCCGGGTCGATCTCCAGGAGGCGGTCGGTGAAGTCCGACCCGAGCTCGGTGAGGGGCGTGGTGCCCTTCATCCCGGCCAGGGCGCCGTTCTCGGTGAAGTCCTCACCGAGGGCGTTGCCCATGTTGCCGTCGGTGCCGTAGATGTTGACCTGCTTCTCGCCACCGCCACCGCCGTCGCCCTCGGCGGCGGCCCCTTCGTCGTCGCCACCGCCGCATGCGGTGAGGACGAGCAGGGCCGCGGCCGACACGGCGGCGCTCCGCGCGAGGATGCCAGTGCGCATCAAGCAACTCCCACTGTTTCGGTCGTGCACGCGGTCAACCCAGGCGGGCTGACCCGATCAGTGGGGGGAAGGTAACCGCTGGGATCGGGCCCCGAAGAGGGGTCGACCGGACCGTGATGGGGTTGTGACCTCCAACGACGGACTTCAGCACAACGGGCGACAGAACTGACTCCGGCGGGAGTGGCCTCACCCTCGGTCCGGAGGCACCTCCGCCGCGGCCTCCGGCTGGAGGATCCGCTGCGCCAGCGCCTTCATCGACGTCCGCTCGTTCATCGCCGACCGCTGGATCCAGCGGAACGCCTCGGCCTCGGTCATGCCCTGGTCGGCCATGAGCCGGCCCTTCGCCTGCTCGACGACCTTGCGGGTCTCCAGCCGCTCCTCGAGGGTGCGGACCTCGCCGTCCAGAGCGGTCATCTCGGCGAACCGCGCTCGGGCCACCTCGATGGCCGGCACCAGATCGTTCTTGGAGAAGGGCTTCACGAGGTAGGCCATGGCGCCCGCGTCCCGTGCCCGCTCGACCAGCTCGCGCTGGCTGAAGGCGGTCAGGACGATCACCGGGGCGATCCGGGAGCCGGCGATCTGCTCGGCGGCCGACAGCCCGTCGAGGACCGGCATCTGGATGTCCAGCACCACCAGGTCCGGCCGTAGCTCCGTCGCCCGGTCCACGGCCTGCTGCCCGTCGCCGACCTCGGCCACGACGGTGTACCCCTCCTCCTCCAGCATCTCCTTGAGGTCGAGGCGGATCAGCGCCTCGTCCTCGGCGATGAGGACCCGGATCGTCTCGGTGCTCACGCGCGGAGCCTAGCGATGCCGGAGCCGGGGGGACGCCCACGTAGGCTGCTCGGGCAGCCGGCCCCCGTACCCCAATCGGCAGAGGGAGCGGATTCAAAACCCGCGCAGTGTGCGTTCGAGTCGCACCGGGGGCACGCAGTCCGGTGCGGCGTGACGGCACGACACGCGGACACCACCTCGGTGCCGCCTCCCCGGGCCGGAGACCGGTCGGACCCGGCCCGGCGGCCCGCCATACGGTGGGCACCGTGAGCGAGCCGAGCACCCCGCACATGACCCCCGAGCAGTTCCGCCGGCACGGCCACGAGGTGGTCGACTGGATCGCCGACTACTGGACCCGCATCGGCTCCTTCCCCGTCCGCTCCCCCGTCGCCCCGGGTGACGTCCGGGAGGCCCTGCCCGCGTCGGCCCCGGAGCAGGGCGAGCCGATCTCCGCCGTGCTCGCCGACCTCGACCGGGTCGTCCTCCCCGGGGTCACGCACTGGCAGCACCCCGGGTTCTTCGGGTACTTCCCGGCCAACACCTCGGGCCCGTCGGTGCTCGGCGACCTGGTGTCGGCCGGCCTCGGCGTGCAGGGCATGTCCTGGGTGACCAGCCCCGCCGCCACCGAACTCGAGCAGCACGTCCTCGACTGGTTCGCCGAGCTGCTGGGGCTGCCGGAGTCCTTCCGCTCCACGGGCACCGGCGGTGGCGTCGTCCAGGACTCCAGCTCCGGCGCCAACCTGGTCGCCCTGCTCGCCGCACTGCACCGGGCCAGCGGCGGCGCGACCGTCCGCGACGGCGTGCGCCCCGAGGAGTACACCGTCTACGTCTCCGCCGAGACGCACTCCTCCATGGAGAAGGCGGTCCGCATCGCCGGCCTGGGCACCGACGCCGTCCGCATCGTCGAGGTGGACGGCGACCTGGCCATGCGGCCGGCGGCGCTCGAGGCGCGGCTGGTGCGCGACACCGCGCGTGGCCTGAAGCCGGTGCTGGTCTGCGCGACGGTCGGGACGACGTCGACCACCGCGATCGACCCGCTCGCCGCGCTGGGTCCGATCTGCCAGAGGCACGGCGTCTGGCTGCACGTGGACGCCGCCTACGCGGGGGTGAGCGCGGTGGCGCCCGAGCTGCGCGAGCTGCAGGCCGGCGTCGAGTGGGCCGACAGCTACACCACCGACGCGCACAAGTGGCTGCTCACCGGCTTCGACGCCACCCTCTTCTGGGTCGCCGACCGGGCCGCGCTCACCGGGGCGCTGGCGATCCTGCCCGAGTACCTCCGCAACTCCGCCACCGACGCCGGCGCCGTCGTCGACTACCGCGACTGGCAGATCGAGCTCGGCCGCCGGTTCCGCGCCCTCAAGCTGTGGTTCGTGCTGCGCTGGTACGGCGCCGAGGGGCTGCGGGCGCACGTGCGCTCCGGCGTCGCGCTGGCCCAGGAGCTCGCCGCCTGGGCCGGGGCCGACGACCGCTTCGAGGTCGCCACCCCGCATCCGCTGTCCCTGGTCTGCCTGCGCCCCCGCTGGCCCGCCGACGTGGACGCCGACGTGGCCACGATGACCCTGCTGGAGCGGCTCAACGACGGCGGCGAGGTGTTCCTGACCCACACGACCGTCCGCGGCCAGGTGGTGCTGCGGGTGGCCATCGGCGCCCCGACCACGACGCGGCCGCACGTGCAGCGGGCGTGGGCACTGCTGTGCGACGGCCACGACTGGCTGGCCGCCGACTTCGCCGAGTCCGCCGCCGAGCGCGCGCGGCAGGCCGCCGCGCTGCGGGCCGCCGGCGCCGCGCCCGCTCCGGTGGCGGTGCCCGAGCCGCCCCCGCACGAGACGCCGCTCCCGGAGGTCCCGGCGGCCCAGGACGAGACCGCCACCCAGGTGGACGCGCAGGAGGAGCTGGCGGCCGGCGAGGGCACCGCGGCCTCCCGGTAGGGCCCGGCGGGAGCCGACGCGCCACGGAGGGCAGCAGGCTGCTCCCTCAGCCCTCCGCGGCCCGCAGCAGACCCTCCTGGGCGACCGTGGCCACGTGCGTCCCGTCGGCCGACCAGATCCGCCCGAAGCACAGCGCCAGGCCCCCGGAGGCCGCCGGGCTGTCGGTCTCGTAGAGGAACCACTCGTCGGCCCGGACCGGAGCGTGGAACCACACCGCGTGGTCGAGGCTCGCGCCGGAGTACCGGTCACCCCAGCCGCCGACCCGCGCCAGCCCGGCGCCGAGCAGGGTCAGGTCACTGACGAAGGTCAGCGCGGCCGCGTGGACGGCCGGGGCGTCGGGCAGCCGACCGGCCACCCGCATCCAGACCCGGGTGGCGGTGTCCGGCGGCTGCTTGCTCCGGCCCTCGAACGGGTCCTCGAGCAGTCGCTGCTCGACCGCCCGGCCGATCTCCAGAGCCCCCGAGGCACGCTCCCCGTGGCGGACGGCGACGTCGGCGAGCGAGGGCAGCTCGTCCGGGCCCGGCACCTCCGGCATCGGCAGTGCGTGCTGCACCACGGCCGGCTGCCCGGCGTGGAAGTCGGCCGTCAGCGCGAAGATGGCGACGTCCTCGCCCTTGCGGTGCTGCCAGGCCAGCACCCGGCGGGTGGTGAACGACCGGCCGTCCCGGATCCGGTCGACGGCGTAGCGGATCTCCTCCTGCGGGTCGCCGGGGCGCAGGAAGTAGGCGTGCATCGAGTGCACGCCCCGCTCGGGCGGCACGGTCCGCCCGGCGGCCATCAGCGCCTGGCCGGCGACCTGGCCGCCGAAGATGCGCTGCATCCGCGTGGCGGGCGTCTGCCCGACGAAGACGTCGGGCTCCCGCTCGTCGAGGTCGAGCACGACCATCAGCGCCGCCGCCTGGCTGTCGCCGTCCCCCGGGGTCGGGGCCCGGCCCGCCGGCTCGCTCATGACGCTCATGAGTCGGTGCCCACCTCGTGCACGCGGATGAGGTTGGTGGACCCGACGGTGTTGGGCGGGCTGCCGGCGACGACGACGACCCGGTCGCCCTCGCGGAGCCGGCCGATCGAGAGCAGCGAGAAGTCCACCTGCCGCACCATGTCGTCGGTGTGCTGCACCGAGGGCACGAGGAAGGTCTCCACGCCCCACGACAGCGCCAGCTGGCTGCGGACCCGCGCGTCGACGGTGAAGGCCAGCAGCGGCTGCCGCGGGTGCAGCGCGGCGAGCCGGCGGGCGGTGTCCCCCGTCTGGGTGAACGTCGCGAGCGCCTTGACGTCCATGAGCTCGCCGACGTCCCTGGCGGCGCGCACGATCGCCCCGGACCGCGACCGCGAGACCCGGACCAGGTCGGGGACGCCGACGTGGGCGCTCTCGACCGCGTCGATGATCCGCTCCATCGTGCGCACCGCGGCGATGGGGTACCGGCCCACCGACGTCTCGCCCGACAGCATGACCGCGTCGGTCCCGTCCAGGACGGCGTTGGCGACGTCGGAGGCCTCGGCGCGCGTGGGCCGCGAGGCGCTGATCATCGACTCGAGCATCTGGGTGGCGACGATGACCGGCTTGTTGCGCTCGCGGGCCGCCTGCACCGCCCGCTTCTGCACCAGCGGCACCTGCTCCAGCGGCAGCTCCACGCCGAGGTCGCCGCGGGCCACCATGATCCCGTCGAAGGCCTCCACGATCGCCTCGAGGTTCTCCACCGCCTCCGGCTTCTCCAGCTTGGCGATGACCGGGACGGAGACGTCCTCCTGCCGCATGATGTCGCGCACCAGCTCGACGTCCCGGGGGGAGCGGACGAAGGACAGCGCGATGAAGTCCACCGAGAGGTGCAGGGCGAAGCGGAGGTCCTCCTCGTCCTTCTCGGACAGGGCGGGCACGCTCACGGCGACGCCCGGCAGCGACAGGCCCTTGTTGTTCGACACCTCGCCGCCCTCGATGACCAGGCACCAGACGTCCGGGCCGTCGACGCCGACCACCGAGAGCGCCAGCTTGCCGTCGTCGACCAGCAGCCGGTCACCGACGCGGACGTCGGCGGCCAGGCCCTTGTAGGTGGTGGAGACCCGCTCGGCGGTGCCCGTCACGTCGTCGACGGTGATGCAGACGCGGCTGCCGGTCTCCCACGTGACCGGGCCGTCGGCGAAGGTGCCCAGCCGGATCTTGGGCCCCTGGAGGTCGGCCAGGATGGCCACCGCGTGGCCGGTGCGGTCCGATGCCTCACGCACCAGCTGGTAGGCCCGTTCGTGGTCGGCGTGGGAGCCGTGGCTGAAGTTCAGCCGGGCGACGTCCATCCCGGACTCGACGAGGGCGGTGACCTGCTCGAGGGAGCCGGTCGCCGGTCCCAGCGTGCAGACGATCTTGGCGCGGCGCGACATGTCCTGAACGCTAGTGGTTGAGAGACCTCGTCCTGCTCACCCCCTCGCAGGCCCGGCGGCGAGCCCCCGGACGGGGGCGCACGGACCGAACTGGGAGCCGGACCCGCGGACGGGTCCGGCTCCCGGCCCCGTCAGCGGAGCGCGACCGCGGTGGGGGTCACCGGCCGGGGCAGCAGCGAGGCCCCCGTCAGCCAGGTGTCGACGGCGCCGGCGGCGGCCCGGCCCTCGGCGATCGCCCACACGATGAGCGACTGGCCACGGCCCATGTCGCCGGCGACGAAGACCCCGGGGACGGTCGACATGAACTCCCCGTCCCGGGCGACGTTGCCGCGCCCGTCGATCTCCACACCCAGGCCCTCGAGCAGGCCCTCGCGCTGCGCGCCGGTGAAGCCCATGGCGAGGAAGACCAGGTCGGCCGGGAGCTCGCGCTCGCTGCCCTCGATCTTCTGGAACCGGCCGTCGACCCGCTCGACCTCGTGCAGCAGCAGCGCCCGCACGGTGCCGTTCCCGTCATCGATGAACCGCTCGGTGTTGACCGAGTAGAGCCGCTCGCCGCCCTCCTCGTGCGCGCTGGAGACCCGCATGATCATCGGGTAGGTCGGCCACGGGTTGCTGAGCGGGTCCCGCTGGTCCGGCGGGGCCGGCATGATCTCCAGCTGGGTCACCGAGGCCGCGCCCTGGCGGTGGGCGGTGCCCAGGCAGTCGGCGCCGGTGTCACCGCCGCCGATGATCACGACGTGCTTGCCCCGGGCGTTGATCGGCGGGTCGTCGAGCTCGCCGAGGGCCTGCCGGTTGCCGAAGGGCAGGTACTCCATCGCCAGGTGGATGCCGGCGAGCTCCCGGCCCGGTGCCGGCAGGTCGCGGCCCACGGTGGCACCGCCGGAGAGGACGACGGCGTCGTTGTCGGCCCGCAGCTGCTCGACCGACAGATCGCCCTCGGCACCGCCACCGACCTCGACGCCGGTCACGAACCGCGTCCCCTCGGCCCGCATCTGGTCCAGCCGCCGGTCGAGGACGGCCTTCTCCATCTTGAACTCGGGGATGCCGTAGCGGAGCAGCCCGCCCACGCGGTCGGCCCGCTCGTACACGGTCACGTCGTGCCCGGCGCGGGTCAGCTGCTGGGCGGCGGCCAGCCCGGCCGGGCCCGAGCCGACGACGGCGACCTTCTTGCCGGTGTGCTCCTGCGGCGGCACCGGGGTGACCAGGTCGCGCTGGAACGCCTGGTCGATGATCTCCCACTCGATCTGCTTGATGGTGACCGGTGACTCCTGCAGGTTGAGCACGCAGGAGCCCTCGCACGGCGCCGGGCACAGCTTCCCGGTGAACTCCGGGAAGTTGTTGGTCGCGTGCAGCCGCTCGACCGCCTCGGTCCAGTCGTCCCGGCGCGCGAGGTCGTTCCACTCCGGGATCAGGTTGCCCAGCGGGCAGCCGTGGTGGCAGAACGGGATGCCGCAGTCCATGCACCGGGCGGCCTGCTGGCGGATCGCGGTCACCGGGAAGACGGCGTCCTCACCGGTCTCGCGGGTGAGGTAGACGTCCTTCCAGTCCAGGAGCCGGATGTCGACCGGCCGGCGCGGCGGCAGGGCCCGGTCGTACTTGAGGAACCCGGTCGAGTCAGCCACGTGCGGCCTCCATCACTGCCCTGTCGACGTCCGTGCCGGCGGCCTCCGCGGCGCGCCGGGCCTCGATCGCGCGACGGTAGTCGCGCGGCATGATCACGCTGAACTGCTCGGCCCAGCGACCCCAGTCGGCCAGCAGCGCCGCGGCGACCGGTGACGCGGTGTCGGCGGCGTACCGGACCAGCACGTCGCGCAGCCACTGCGCCGACTCGCCGTCCAGCGGCTCGACGTCGACCATCTCGCTGTTGACCCGGTGGCGGGCCAGGTCGAGCACGTAGCCCACGCCCCCGGACATGCCGGCCGCGATGTTGCGGCCGGTCGCCCCGAGGATCACGGCGGAACCGCCGGTCATGTACTCCAGCGCGTGGTCGCCCACGCCCTCGACGACGGCCAGCGCACCGGAGTTGCGCACGCAGAACCGCTCACCGACCCGGCCGCGCAGGAAGATCTCCCCGGCGGTCGCGCCGTAGCCGATCACGTTGCCGGCGATGACGTTGTCCTCGGCGGCGAAGGTCGCCTCACGCGCCGGACGGACGACGATCCGCCCGCCGGACAGGCCCTTGCCGACGTAGTCGTTGGCGTCGCCGAACAGCCGCATGGTGATCCCGCGCGGCACGAACGCCCCGAACGACTGGCCGGCCGACCCGGTGAAGGTCAGGTCGATGGTGCCGTCGGGCAGCCCTTCCCCACCGAAGCGGCGGGTGACCATCGAGCCGAGCATCGTGCCGACGGTGCGGTTGACGTTGCGGACGGGGAGCTCCAGGCTCACCGGCCGCGCGTCGAGCAGCGCTCCCTCGCACAGCTGGATGAGGGTCTGGTCGAGGGCGACGTCCAGGCCGTGGTCCTGCTCGCGCACCCGGTGCCGGGGCGCCCCCTCGGGGAGCTCGGGGACGGCGAGCATCGGGCTGAGGTCCAGACCCGCGGCCTTCCAGTGGTCGACCGCCTTGCGGGTGTCCAGCAGCTCGGCGCGGCCCACCGCCTCGTCCAGCGAGCGGAAGCCCAGCTCGGCGAGGTAGCCGCGGACCTGCTCGGCGAGGAACTCGAAGAAGGTGACGACGAACTCCGGCCGCCCGGTGAACCGCTTGCGCAGCTCGGGGTTCTGCGTCGCGACGCCGACCGGGCAGGTGTCGAGGTGGCAGACCCGCATCATGATGCAGCCGGAGACGACCAGCGGAGCGGTGGCGAAGCCGTACTCCTCGGCGCCGAGCAGGGCGGCGATGACCACGTCGCGGCCGGTCTTCATCTGCCCGTCCGCCTGCACCACGATCCGGTCGCGCAGCCCGTTGGCCAGCAGCGTCTGCTGCGTCTCGGCCAGGCCGAGCTCCCACGGCGAGCCGGCGTGCTTGAGCGAGGTCAGCGGCGCCGCCCCCGTCCCGCCGTCGTGCCCCGAGATCAGGACGACGTCGGCGTGCGCCTTGCTCACACCCGCGGCGACCGTGCCGACCCCGACCTCGCTGACCAGCTTGACGTGGACCCGCGCCTCGTTGTTGGCGTTCTTCAGGTCGTGGATCAGCTGCTTGAGGTCCTCGATCGAGTAGATGTCGTGGTGCGGCGGCGGGCTGATCAGGCCGACCCCCGGGGTGGAGTGCCGGGTCCGGGCCACCCACGGGTACACCTTGGCGCCGGGCAGCTGACCACCCTCGCCGGGCTTGGCGCCCTGGGCCATCTTGATCTGGATGTCGTCGGCGTTGACCAGGTACTCGCTGGTGACGCCGAACCGGCCGCTGGCCACCTGCTTGACCGCGGAGCGGCGCAGGTCGCCGTCCGGGTCGGGCTGGAAGCGGCCGGGGTCCTCGCCGCCCTCACCGGTGTTGGACTTGCCGCCCAGCCGGTTCATGGCGATGGCGAGCGTCTCGTGCGCCTCCTGCGAGATGGAGCCGTAGCTCATCGCGCCGGTGGAGAACCGCTTGACGATCTCGCTGACCGGCTCGACCTCCTCGATGGGCACCGGCGGGCGCACCCCGGTCCGCAGCGTGAACAGCCCGCGGAGGGTGGCGGCGTCCTCGGAGAGCTGGTCGACGGCCTGCGTGTACTTCTCGAAGACCTCGTACTGCCGGGACCGGGTGGCGTGCTGCAGCAGGAACACCGTCTCGGGGTTGAACAGGTGCACCTCGCCCTCGCGGCGCCACTGGTAGTCCCCGCCGGTCTCCAGGCGACGGTGCGCCCGCTCGGCCGGGTTCTCCGGGTAGGCGCGGCGGTGGCGCATGGCCACCTCCTCGGCCAGCACGTCGATGCCGACGCCCCCGAGCGGACAGGAGGTGCCGGTGAAGTACTCGTCCACCAGGTCCTGGGAGAGCCCGACGGCCTCGAAGATCTGCGCCATCGTGTACGACCCGACGGTGCTGATGCCCATCTTGCTCATGACCTTGAGGACGCCCTTGCCCAGCGCCTTCACCACGTTGCGGACGGCCTGCGCCGGCTGCACACCGGTGAGCATCCCGTCCCGGATGAGGTCCTCGATGGACTCGAAGGCCAGGTAGGGGTTGACCGCGGCGGCGCCGTAGCCCAGCAGCAGCGCGACGTGGTGCACCTCGCGGCAGTCGCCGGACTCGACGACCAGCCCGACCTCCATGCGGGTCTTCTGCCGCACCAGGTGGTGGTGGACCGCGGCGGTCATCAGCAGCGACGGGATGGGGGCCCGGGCCTCGTCGCAGTCCCGGTCGGACAGCACGATGACCCGGGCGCCGGCGGCGATCGCCTTGCTCACCTTGGTGCGCAGCTGCTCGATCGCCTGCGCCAGCGCCGCCCCACCGCCGGTGACGTCGAAGTGGCCGGTGATCCGGACGGCGGCGTAGCCGGGCAGGTCCCCGTCGTCGTCGATGTGCAGGATCTTGGCCAGCTCGTCGTTGTCGATGACCGGGAAGGGCAGGAACACCTGCCGGCAGGACGCCGGGGTGGCCTGCAGCAGGTTCTGCTCGGGGCCGAAGGTGCGCCCGAGGCTGGTGACCAGCTCCTCGCGGATCGCGTCCAGCGGCGGGTTGGTCACCTGGGCGAACAGCTGCCCGAAGTAGTCGTAGAGCAGCCGCGAGCGGTCCGAGAGGGCGGCGACGGGGGTGTCGGTGCCCATCGAGCCGATCGGCTCGGCCGCGGTGGAGGCCATCGGGGTGAGCAGGACGCGCAGGTCCTCCTCGGTGTAGCCGAACATCAGCTGCCGGCGGACGACGGACTCGTGGCTGGGCCGGGCGCGGCGGCGCTCGGGCAGCGAGGGCAGGTGCACCAGGCCGGCGTGCAGCCAGTCCTCGTAGGGGTGCTCGGCGGCCAGCGCGCCCTTGACCGCCTCGTCCGAGACGATCTTCCCGGCGGCGGTGTCGACGAGGAACATCCGGCCAGGCTGCAGCCGGCCCTTGGCGACCACCTCGGCGTCGGGGATCTCCAGCACGCCGACCTCGCTGGCCAGCACCACCAGGTCGTCCCTGGTGTGCCACCAGCGGCCGGGGCGCAGCCCGTTGCGGTCCAGGACGGCGCCGATGAGGGTGCCGTCGGTGAAGGCCACCGCGGCGGGCCCGTCCCACGGCTCCATGATCGAGGCGTGGAACCGGTAGAAGGCCCGGCGGGCCGGGTCCATCTCGTCGTGGTTCTCCCACGCCTCCGGGATCATCATCAGCACCGCGTGCGGCAGGGACCGGCCGGACAGGTGCAGCAGCTCGAGCACCTCGTCGAAGGTGGCCGAGTCGCTGAAGTCGCTGGCCGTGACGGGGAAGATCCGGTCCAGGCCGAGCTCGGACGCCGGACCGGCGGGCCCGTCGAACAGCGTCGTCTCCAGCTTGGCCTCGCGGGCCCGCATCCGGTTCCGGTTGCCCTTGATGGTGTTGATCTCGCCGTTGTGCGCGATCAGCCGGAACGGGTGGGCCAGCGGCCAGCTCGGGAACGTGTTGGTCGAGAACCGGCTGTGCACCAGCGCGATCGCCGACTCGTAGCGCTCGTCGCGCAGGTCGGGGAAGAACGCCGGCAGCTGGTCGGTGGTCAGCATGCCCTTGTAGGTCACCGTGCGGGAGGACAGCGAGACGATGTAGAGCGAGCTGCCCGCCTCGGTCGCCGTCCGCTCGGCGCGCTTGCGCAGCACGAAGGCGCGCCGCTCCAGCCGGGTGACGCCGTTGACGGCCGCGTTGCCGCCGAAGGCGGCCGCGTCGGCGCGACCGCCCATCGTCTCGGCGACGAACAGCTGCGCGAAGTGCGGCATGACGGCGCGCGCGGTGGGGCCGACGTCGGCGCCGTCCGGGTCGACCGGCAGCTCGCGCCAGCCCAGGACGGTGAGGCCCTCCTCCGCGGCGAGACGGGCGACGTCCTCGACCCGCGCGGCCCGCTCGGCCTCGTCGACGGGCAGGAACGCGATCCCGACCGCGTACTCCCCCAGCGGCGGCAGGTCGAAGCCGACCTCGGCGCGCAGCAACGCGTCGGGCACCTGGGTGAGGATGCCCGCGCCGTCGCCGGAGTTGGGCTCGGACCCCGCGGCACCGCGGTGGTCGAGGTTGTGCAGGGCGGTCAGCCCGGCCGCGACGATCTTCCGGGACCGGCGACCCCGGACGTCGGCGACGAAGGCGACGCCGCAGGCGTCGGTGT
The DNA here is from genome assembly GCF_010686765.1 of Geodermatophilus sabuli. GTDB lineage: Bacteria > Actinomycetota > Actinomycetes > Mycobacteriales > Geodermatophilaceae > Geodermatophilus > Geodermatophilus sabuli_A. Next base: position 249,396 of record NZ_JAAGWF010000010.1, read on the forward strand.
CGTTGGCCGGGTCGTAGAGGCCGCTGGCCGGGGGCACCGCGGAGAAGGGGACGGCCGTTGCGCGCGCGGTGGTGCGGCGGCCGCCGGAGGCGGGGGCCGCAGCGGCGGGGGCGGTGGACTCGGACATGTCACTCCCGTCGTCGGCGCGCCGTCCGGCCGTCGTCGTCGACGGGGCGGGCGGGGGGCGTGGGCCCGGGCCGGTGGTCAGAGGCGGAGGGGGCGGCACTGCGGGAGAGCCATGAGCGGCGGTGGTCCGAGGATCACCGCTGCCGCTCGGGCTCGCGAGTCCAGGAGGGGTGGTGCCTCCTGGACTGTCGTCCGCGGGGCGGCACTGGCCCGGTTCCGACGCGTGGGACCCCGCCAGGATCACTGGGAGGTCTGGGGGGAAGGGTACACAGCCGTAACCGCGGGTTCATCCGGCTTCTGCGGCGCCTCCTCCTCCCCTGTCAGGGTCTCTCGCGCCGCCGGACGTCGCCGTCACCTGCGGATTCGTCGCGGACGTCGTCCCCGGTGGGGGTCGCGACCGGAGGTGCGGCCGCTGCCGTCGTCTCGTCGGCGCCGTCCCTGTCGCTCGCGTCACGTCCGCGGGTGATCACCTCGCGGGGGCGGCCGCGCTGCCAGACGAGGTAGGCCACCGCCAGGAGGCCGACGACGACCGAGGTGAACACGTTGAGCCGGATGCCGGAGAAGGTCTCCGCCGGGTCGGTGCGCAGCAGCTCGATCCACAGTCGCCCGGCGCAGTAGCTGGCCACGTAGAGGGCGAAGGCCCGGCCGTGACCGAGCCGGAACCGGCGATCGGCCCAGACCACGAGGGCCGCCGCCGCGAGGTTCCACAGCAGCTCGTAGAGGAAGGCCGGGTGGAAGGTGCCCAGGACGACCGGCTGGCCGTCGGTCCCGACGACCGCCCGGGTGCCGTCCCACTCGTAGATGCGCAGCGCCCACGGCAGGTCGGTCGGACCGCCGTAGAGCTCGTTGTTGAACCAGTTGCCGAGCCGGCCGATGGCCTGGGCGACCAGCAGCCCCGGGGCCAGCGCGTCGCCGAAGGCCGGCAGCGGGATCCCCCGGCGGCGGCAGGCGATCCAGGCGCCGACGGCCCCCAGGGCGATGGCTCCCCAGATGCCGAGCCCGCCCTCCCAGATGGCGAAGGCACGCAGCGGGTCGCCGTCCTCGCCGAAGTAGGCCCGCGGGCTGGAGAGCACGTGGTAGAGGCGGCCACCCACGATGCCGAAGGGCACCGCCCAGACGGCGATGTCCATGACGTCGCCGGGCGCGCCGCCGCGGGCCACCCAGCGCCGCTCGGTCAGCCAGATCGCGGCCAGGATCCCGGCGATGATGCACAGCGCGTAGGCGCGGATCGGCAACGGCCCGAGCTCCCACACCCCCTGCGTCGGGCTGGGGAGGACGGCGAGGTTCACGCGCCGGCCTGCCGGCGCACGCCCTCGGCCAGCTCACCGGAGAGGGCCCGGACGCCGTCGGCACCGCGCCCGTCGAGCATGGCGCGGACGTAGGCCGACCCGACGATCACGCCGTCGGCGAACCCGGCCACCTCGGCGGCCTGGTCGGCGTCGGAGACGCCCAGCCCCACGCAGACGGCGAGGTCGGGAGCGACCGCGCGGGTGCGGGCCACCAGCTTCTCGGCGGCGTCGCTGACCGTGCTCCGGGTCCCGGTCACGCCCATCGTCGAGGCGGCGTAGACGAAGCCGCGGCAGGCGGCCGTGGTGGAGGTCAGCCGGGCGTCGGTGGACGACGGCGCGACGAGGAAGACCCGGTCCAGGCCGAGCCGCTCGGTGGCGGCCAGCCAGGGACCGGCCTCGTCGGGGATGAGGTCCGGGGTGATCGCCCCCGCTCCCCCGGCGGCGGCCAGGTCGTCGGCGAACCGGTCGACGCCGTAGCGCTCGATGGGGTTCCAGTAGCTCATCACCACCGGCACCGCGCCGGCCGCGGCGACCGCCTCGACCGCGCGCAGCACGTCGCGCATGCCCACCCCGGCCCGGACGGCGACGTCCACCGCCTGCTGGATCACCGGCCCGTCCATGCCCGGATCGCTGTAGGGGACGCCGATCTCGACGACGTCCGCCCCACCCTCGACCGCGGCCACCATGGCGGCGATCGACGCGTCCACGTCCGGGTAACCCACGGGCAGGTAGGCGATCAGCGCCGACCGTCCCTCGGCCGTCGCCGCGCCGATCCGCGTGCCCAGGGCGCTCATGCCGTCTCCCCCGCGTCCTGCCCGGCGACCGCGTCGCCCTGGGTCACGGCCCCCTCGGTCGGCTGCTGGTCGGTGTCCAGGCCCGGGCCGGGGTCGACCTCCTCGCGGTCGCCGAGGCCGAACCAGCGCGAGGCGGTCTCGACGTCCTTGTCGCCGCGGCCGGACAGGTTGACCAGCAGCAGCGTGTCAGGTCCCAGTTCCTGGCCCAGCCTCATCGCCCCGGCCAGCGCGTGGGCGGACTCGATCGCCGGGATGATGCCCTCGGTCCGGCACAGCAGCGCGAAGGCCTCCATGGCCTCGGCGTCGGTGACCGCCCGGTACTCCGCGCGGCCGATGTCGTGCAGGTGGGAGTGCTCGGGCCCGACGCCGGGGTAGTCCAGGCCCGCGCTGATGGAGTGCGACTCGATGGTCTGGCCGTTGTCGTCCTGCAGCAGGTAGGAGCGGGCGCCGTGCAGCACGCCCGGCGAGCCGCCGGTGATGGTGGCCGCGTGCCGGCCGGTGTCCACGCCGTCGCCGCCGGCCTCCAGGCCGACCAGCCGCACGCCGTCGTCGGGGACGAACGCGGTGAAGACGCCGATCGCGTTCGAGCCGCCACCCACGCAGGCCAGGACGGCGTCGGGCAGCCGGCCCTCCCGCTCGAGCAGCTGCGCACGCGCCTCGTCGCCGATGACCCGCTGGAAGTCGCGCACCATCTCGGGGAACGGGTGCGGACCGGCGACCGTGCCGAAGACGTAGTTGGTCGTCTCGACGTTGGTCACCCAGTCACGGAACGCCTCGTTGATGGCGTCCTTGAGCGTGCGGGAGCCGGTCGTCACCGGGATGACCTCGGCGCCCAGCAACCGCATGCGGGCCACGTTGAGCGCCTGCCTGCGGGTGTCCTCCTCGCCCATGTACACGGTGCAGGACAGCCCCATGAGCGCGGCGGCCGTGGCGGTGGCGACCCCGTGCTGCCCGGCACCGGTCTCGGCGATGACCCGGCTCTTGCCGATCCGCTTGGTCAGCAGCGCCTGGCCCAGCACGTTGTTGATCTTGTGCGACCCGGTGTGGTTGAGGTCCTCGCGCTTGAGCAGCACCCGGGCGCCCCCGCAGTGCTCGGCGAACCGGGCCACCTCGGTGATCGGGCTCGGCCGGCCGGTGTAGTCGCGCTGCAGCCGGGCGAACTCCTCCTGGAAGGCGGGGTCGGCCCGCATCGCCCGGTAGGCCTCGGTCAGCTCGTCCAGCGCGGCGACGAGCGCCTCCGGGACGAAGCGGCCACCGAAGACCCCGAAGTGACCCGTCTCGTCGGGCCAGCTGGGGCGCGCCGGCTCGAGTCGCTGCTCGGGCGGGTGGACGGCGCTCGTCGTCATGCCCCCAGTGTGGCGCGCCGCCGCGCCGAGGTGGCGGAGGGGTGCCGCACCGGCCGGTCGGCCCTCCTGCAGCGGCCCGCCACCGACCGCGTCCCGAGCGTTCGCGGGATGCGGAGGACGGGTCCGCTCAGCGGGTCGTGCGGGGGGTGGCCGGGTGGGAGCCGGCCGTCACCAGGTCCGCGACGGCCTGACGGGCGTCGCCGGCGGTGACCAGGCCCTCGCCGACGAGCACCGCGTCGGCCCCGGCCGCGGCGTAGCTGATCAGGTCGTGCGGGCCGCGGACGCCGGACTCGGCGACCTTGACCACCTCCGACGGCAGCCCGGGCGCGATCCGCTCGAAGGTGGACCGGTCCACGGTCAGGGTGGTCAGGTCGCGGGCGTTGACGCCGATCACCGCGGCACCGGCGGCCAGTGCCCGGTCGGCCTCGGCCTCGGTGTGCACCTCCACCAGCGCGGTCATCCCGAGGGACTCCACCCGCTCGAGCAGGCCCAGCAGCGCGTTCTGCTCCAGGGCGGCCACGATCAGCAGCACCACGTCGGCGCCGTGGGCGCGGGCCTCGTGCACCTGGTAGCTGCTGACCACGAAGTCCTTGCACAGCACCGGGACGTCCACCGCCGCGCGCACGGCGGCCAGGTCGGCCTGGGACCCGCCGAACCGCCGCCGCTCGGTGAGCACGCTGATGACCCGGGCGCCGCCGTCGGCGTACTGGCGGGCGAGGACCGCGGGGTCGGGGATCGTGGCCAGCGCGCCCTTCGACGGGCTCTGCCGCTTCACCTCCGCGATGACCCCCACGCCGGGTGCGCGCAGGGCCGTGAGGGCGTCGAGGGCCGGCCGGGCGTCGCGCGCCGCCGCCTTCACGTCGGCCAGCGGCGTGCTCGCCTCGCGTGCGGCCAGGTCCTCGCGCACGCCGGCGACGATCTCGTCGAGGACGGTCACTGGGTCTCCCCGATCGTCGGTTCGGCCACCGCTGGTGGCTCCGGTCGGTACCGGGAGCCCACTGTAGAGGCGCTGTGGGCACGTTCCGACCGGGGGGCCGACCGCGGCACGGAGACCGGCGGTTGACCGGGTGCCGCCGGGGTAGTCAGCGCTGTTCCTCGCCCGCGGCGGCCGGCTCGGTGGGGTCCTCGCCGCGGTCCAGGGCGCGCCACGCGTCGACCGCCCGGTCCTCGTCGGTGCGGGCCCGGAGCGCCGGAGCGGGCCCGGCCGGGCGCTCGTGACGGCGGCCCATGCCGGGCCACCCGCGGCCGCGCAGCACGGTCAGCAGGCCGGTCGCCAGGGCGCCCGCCCCGGCGACCAGTGCCAGCACGGGCCCGGCGGGGTGCAGGTCGGTGCTCAGCGCCCCCCCGGCGTCCAGCGCGGCCGCCACGGCGGCGTCCAGGTCGCTGACGAGGGGGCGCAGGCCCGACCAGGCCAGGACGCCGCCCGCCGCGGCGACGAGCAGGCCGACCGCGACCCGTCCGGCGCCGCGGACGGCGAGCACGGCGACCGCCGCGGCGAGCAGCAGCAGGCCACCGGCGGGGACCAGCGGCGCCAGGGTGCTGCCGGCGAGCTCGGTGGTGGTCGGCGGCAGCGGCGGCGTGCGGGCCAGGGTCGCGGTCACCCAGCCCAGCCCGCCGGCCGACAGCGCCAGCCCGCCGGTGACCGCGGCGCCGCCCATCGCCGCGGTCAGCTCCCGGCGGGCACCGCTCACCGGACCTCCCGCATCCCCTCGGCGGTGGCGATCGCCGAGAGCACCGCCCGGGCCTTGTGCCGGGTCTCGGCCTCCTCGGTGGGGGCGTCGCTGTCGGCCACGATGCCGGCGCCGGCCTGCACGTAGGCCCGCCCCTGGTGCAGCACCGCCGTCCGGATGGCGATGGCCATGTCGAGGTCCCCGCTGGCGTCGACGTAGCCGACGGTGCCGGCGTAGAGCGCGCGGCGCGTCGGTTCCAGCGACTCGATGATCTCCATCGCGCGGGGCTTGGGGGCGCCGGAGACCGTGCCGGCGGGGAAGGTCGCGTCGAACACGTCGAGGGCGTCCCACTCGGGGGCGACCTCGCCGGCCACGGTCGACACCAGGTGCATGACGTGGCTGTAGTGCTCGATCCGCATGAAGTCGGGCACCTCGACGGTGCCGGGCCGGCACACCCGACCGAGGTCGTTGCGGGCGAGGTCGACCAGCATCACGTGCTCGGCCCGCTCCTTGGGGTCGGCCAGGAGGTCCTCGGCCAGCCGGACGTCCTCGTCCGGCGTCGCCCCGCGCGGGCGGGTGCCGGCCGGCGGGTGCACCACCGCCGAGCTGCCGGTCACGGTCACCAGGGCCTCCGGGGAGGAGCCGACGACGTCGAAGGGCGTCTCCTGGCCCGCGAAGCGCAGCAGGTACATGTACGGCGAGGGGTTGGTCGCCCGCAGCACCCGGTAGAGGTCGAGGGCGTCGACGTCGGTGGGCACCTCGAAGCGCTGGGAGAGCACCACCTGGAAGGCGTCGCCGGCCCGGATGTGCTCGCGGATCGTCTCGACCCCGTCAGCGAACACCCCGGGGGCCATGTTGCTCGTCGGCGACGGGGGCTCCGCGGTGGTGAAGACGGCGACGCCCGGCGGCACCGCCTTGGTGAGATCGGCGGCCATGGCGTCGAGCCGGGCGACCGCGTCGTCCCAGCCGGTGCCCGCCTCGCCCGACCCGCGCAGCGCGTTGGCGATGAGCAGCACGGTGCCGTCGGTGTGGTCGAGCACGGCGAGGTCGGTGACCAGCATCAGCGCCAGCTCGGGCATGCCGAGGTCGTCGACGCTGCGGTCGGGCAACCGCTCCAGCCGGCGGACGACGTCATAGCCCAGGTAGCCGACCAGGCCACCGGTCAGCCGGGGCAGGTCCGCGGTGCGCGGTGACCGCAGCCGCCGGGCCAGCGTGCGGACGGCGGCCAGCGGGTCGTCGGGGAGGTCGTCGGTCAGCCCGGGCAGCTCCGCGCCCAGCCACTGCGCGACGCCGTCCCGCTCGGTGAGGACCCCCGCGCTGCGCACCCCCACGAAGCTGTACCGGGACCACTGCTTGCCCTGCTCGGCGGACTCCAGCAGCACCGTGCCGGGCCGGTTGCCGGCCAGCTTGCGGTAGATGCCGACGGCGGTCTCCCCGTCGGCCAGCAGCCGCCGGGTGACCGGCACGACCGCCCGGCCGGGGCCCGCCCCGTCCAGCGCCGCGAACTCCTCCCGGGACGGCGAGGTCTCACCGAGCCGCACGGGACACCTCCAGGTCGCGGGAGAAGCACGAGCGCGCGCCGGTGTGGCAGGCCGGGCCCTCCTGGTCGACGAGGACGAGCAGCGCGTCGCCGTCGCAGTCCAGCCGGACGTCGCGGACCCACTGCCGGTGCCCGGAGGTCTCCCCCTTCACCCAGTACTCGCCGCGGCTGCGCGACCAGTAGGTGGCCCGGCCGGTGGTGAGGGTGCGGTGCAGCGCCTCGTCGTCCATCCAGGCGACCATGAGCACCTCTCCGGTGTCGTGCTGCTGGACGACGGCGGCGACGAGGCCGGCGGGGTCGCGGCGCAGCAGCGCGGAGACGGCGGGATCCAGGGCGGACTCGGCGGCGGGGACGGCGGACATGCCGCCGATCGTCCCACCCGGCCGCGTCCGGCAAGGCCACCGGATCAGCCGGTGGCCCGCTCCCCGGCGAACCACTCCCGCACGGGCCGGCTCACCAGCAGGCCGAGGGCCACGGCCGGGGCGACGGCGAAGCAGAAGACCCCGAACAGCAGGGCCGCCGACGGGTCCGGGCCGACGGCTCCCTCGAGCAGCGCGGACAGCCGCACCCCCCAGTACGCCGCCAGGGCCAGCTGCACCCCGAGCGCGCCGAGCAGCGTCCCCCGGGCGGCCCGGCTGCGGCGGTTGAGGACCATGATCCCGCCGACGACGAGGGCCACGACCGAGACCACCTGCACGGCCGCCAGCACGGTCGCCTCGGCCGCCAGCGACTGGCCGTCGCCGGGGAAGCCCTCCTGCCCGTCGGCGATGGTGAACAGCGAGGCGAGCAGGAAGACGTAGCCCGACGCGAGGGTCACCACCCCGGCCTGCACGAACGCCAGGACGGCCGACGCGATCAGCTGACCGGGCCGGCGCGGGCCGGTGGGCGGCACCGGCCACGGCGGCCCGTACCCGGCGTAGCCCGGCCACGAAGCGACCCCGGGCGGGCCGGGGAGCGGTGCGCCCCAGGCGGGCTGCGGCGCGGTCGCGGGCGGACCGGCGTAGGGAGCGCCCTGCTCGGTGGGGGTGGCCGGGTCCGACCACGGGTTGCGCGGCGCGCTCACGGCGTCCCCCAGCCCGTCTCCTGTCCGCTCACAGTGCCGCCGCCAGGGCGCGGCCGGCCACCCGGCCGGAGAACAGGCAGCCACCGAGGAAGGTGCCCTCCAGCGAGCGGTACCCGTGCATGCCTCCGCCACCGAAGCCCGACGCCTCGCCCGCGGCGTAGAGGCCGCCGAAGACCTCGCCGCCCGGTCGCAGCACCCGGCCGGACAGGTCGGTCTCCAGCCCCCCGAGGGTCTTGCGGGTCAGCAGGTTGAGGCGCACCGCGATCAGCGGACCGGCCGCCGGGTCGAGCAGCCGGTGCGGCGGCGCGACCCGGATGAGCTTGTCGCCGAGGTAGTTGCGGGCGCCGCGGATGGCGGTGATCTGGAGGTCCTTGCTGAAGGCGTGCCCCACCTCGCGGTCCCGGCAGACGATCTCCGCCTCGACGGTGGCGAGGTCGAGCTCCGGCGTCCCGCCGGTGACCCGGTTCATGCCGGCCACCAGCTGCGGCAGGGTGGCGGCGACGACGAAGTCCTCGCCACGGTCGAGGAACGCCTGCACCGGCCCGGCGACGCCGGCCTTGACCCGGTTGAGCAGCAGCCGGACGTCCTTGCCGGTGAGGTCGGGGTTCTGCTCGGAGCCGGAGAGGGCGAACTCCTTCTCGACGATCTTCTGTGTGGCGACGAACCAGGTGTGCTCGTGACCGGTCTGCCCGATGTGGGCCAGCGTGCCCAGGGTGTCGAAGCCGGGGAACAGCGGCACCGGCAGCCGCTTGCCGGTGGCGTCCAGCCACAGCGACGAGGGGCCGGGCAGGATCCGGATGCCGTGCCGCGCCCAGACCGGCGAGTGGTTGGCGACCCCCTCGGTGTAGTGCCACATCCGGTCCCGGTTGACGAGGTGCGCGCCGGCCGCCTCCGTGGCCTGCAGCATCCGCCCGTCGACGTGCGCCGGGACGCCGGACAGCAGGCGCTCGGGGGCCGGTCCGAGCCGGGCCGGCCAGTTCTGCCGGACCAGGTCGTGGTTGCCGCCGATGCCCCCGGAGGTGACGACCACGGCCGCGGCGGTGAGCTCGAAGTCGCCGGCCCGGTCCCGCGAGCTGGCCTCGCCGCGGGCGGCGTCGCTGTCCACCAGCACGGTGCCACGCACCCCGGTGACCGCGTTCCCGGTGACGACCAGCTCGTCCACCCGGTGACGGAACCGCAGCTCCACCAGGCCGCGCTCCACCGCGGCGCGGACGCGGCGGGCGAACGGGGCGACGATGGCCGGCCCGGTCCCCCAGACGATGTGGAACCGCGGCACCGAGTTGCCGTGCCCGGTGGCCGTGTAGCCGCCGCGCTCGGCCCAGCCGACGACGGGGAAGAAGCCGATGCCCTGCTCGCGCAGCCAGGCCCGCTTCTCCCCGGCGGCGAACTGCAGGTAGGCCTCGGCCCACTGACGGGGCCAGTGGTCCTCCGGGCGGTCGAAGCCCGCGGTGCCCAGCCAGTCCTGCCGGGCCAGCTCCAGGGAGTCGCGCACCCGGAGGCGGCGCTGCTCCGGGCTGTCGACGAGGAACAGCCCGCCGAAGGACCACCAGGCCTGGCCGCCGAACGACGCCTCCGGCTCCTGCTCGAGCAGCACGACCCGCTTCCCGGCGTCGGCCAGCTCGGCGGTGGCGACCAGTCCGGCCAGCCCCGCACCCACCACGACGACGTCAGTCTCGGTCACGTCGGGCACGCTAGCGGGCGCGGGTGCCGTCGCGGTCACGGCCGGCGGGCCGCGCCGCCCGGCCGGGCCGGGTCCACTCCCGGACGGGACGCCGGGTCGCGAGCACCAGGCAGCCCACCGGGCCGGCCAGGAGCAACGCCGCCCATCCGGCGGCCCGCCCGTCGCCGAGGGCAGCGAAGAGGAGCACCAACCCCGCCAGCGCCAGCAGCGGCGGGACGGCGGCAGCGGCCAGGACCGGCCAGGCCCGCCTCGCTCCCCGCTGCACCAGCACGGCCCCGGCCACCGCCCAGGCGGCCAGCAGCACCGGGATCCCGACGTACCAGTGCCAGCGGCGGTCGGGTTCCCAGAGCAGGTAGCCCAGGTAGAGGTCCTCCGCGGCGACGAGCAGACCGAACGCCGCCGCGAAGGGGACGAGCTCGGGACGCCCCTGCGGCGCCGGGAGCGGCCCCCGGCCGGCGGGCGGCCGCGCAGCCGGCCGCGGGGAACGCCGGGGCGCCGGCGGGCGCCGGGCGGGCGGCAGGCGACGGGATGACGGAGACATGGCCGGGCTGCGGGCCGGTCAGCCGGCCCGGCGGGTCCGCTGCGGCCGGCCGGCCACCCAGCGGCGGACGCGCGGCGTCTGGGCCAGGACGGCGGCGGCGATCGGGAGGACGAGCAGCAGCAGCGGCCAGCCCGAGCCCCCGACGTCCTCTGCCTGCGCCCCCGCCCAGATGACCGCGCCGGTGAGCACCGCCACCGGCAGCACGGCCAGGACGAGGAACAGCCAGCTGCGGCGGATCAGCAGCCACAGCGCCGCCCAGACCTGCAGGACCGGTGCCACGACGATCAGGTAGGTCCACGGGTCGGGACCGCTGTCCGCGCTCAGCCCGCCGAGGGCGACGGCGATGACGGCCAGGAAGGCCGGCGGCATGGCGCCGGCGATGCCCAGGACCGCCGCGGCGATGGCGGGCACGGGCATGCGGGGATCCGGCGGCGCGGTGTCGGACGGGCGCCCGGCGCGGCGGGTGGGAGGGGGCACGCTGCGCAGGCTAGGGCGCCGGGGCGGGCTCCGGGCGGTCGGCCGCGCCCGACCGGCCACCCGTCGGCACCTGATCGGTCGAGGACCGCCGCCAGGAGGCGTGCAGGCGCGCGTAGGGGCCGACGGCGTCCACCAGCTCCTCGTGCGTGCCCCGCTGGACCACCCGGCCGGCGTCGACGACCAGCACCTCGTCGGCCCGCTCGGCGCTGGACAACCGGTGCGCGATGGTCAGCGTGGTCCGCCCGTCGGTCAGGGTGTCCAGCGCGCGGGTCAGCCGCTGCTCGGTCGCCGGGTCGACGGCGCTGGTGGCCTCGTCGAGCACCAGCAGGTCGGGGTCGGCGACGTAGGCGCGGGCGACGGCGACCAGCTGCCGCTCCCCCGCCGACAGCGACTCCCCCCGCTGGCCGACCGCGGTGGCCACGCCGTCGGCCAGGCCCGCGATCCAGGCGGCGAGGCCCAGCTCGTCGAAGGCGGCGAGGACCTCGGCGTCGTCCATGCCGGGCCGGCCGTAGCGGACGTTGTCGGCCACGGTCGCGTCGAAGAGGAAGCCGTCCTGCGGCACCATCACCACCCGCTGCCGGAGCGAGGCGGAGGCGACCCGGTCCAGCGGCACCCACCCGGCGGTGTCGCTCCCGAGCAGCACGCGGCCGGCGGAGGGGTCCATCAGCCGGGTGACCAGCTTGGCGAACGTGGTCTTCCCCGAGCCCGTCTCGCCGACGATCGCCACCCGTCGCCGGGCCGCGATGTCGAGGTCGACGTCCGCCAACGCCGGCCGCGCCCCGGGGGCGTACCGGAAGGTGACGTGCTCGAAGCGCACCGCGAGCGGGCCCGGGGGCAGCACGCGCGCGGATGCCGGGTCGGTCACCGCCGGGTCCCGGACGTCGGGCTCGGTCTCCAGGACGTCGAGGACGCGGCGGAACCCGGCGACGGCGTTCTGCGCCTCGTTGAGCACCTCGCTGGCGGTCTGCACGGGCGCGACGAACAGCGTCACGAGGAACAGGAAGGCGATGAGGGTGCCGGCGGACAGGCCGCCGCCCACCCCGAGCAGCACCCCCACCACCACGACCGCGGCGTTGGCGAGGGCGGCGACGAACTCGCCGCTGACGAACACCGCCGCCGTGGTCTTCTGCGCGTCGACCTGGGCGCGGTAGTGCCGGGCGATGGCCCGGTCCAGCCGGGCCGCGGTCCGCTCCCGGATCCCGTAGGCGCGGACCGTGGGCGCCCCGACGACGGACTCGGACACCGCGGCCAGCACGTCGCCGACCCGCTCGCGGACGGTGCCGTAGGCCGTCGCCAGCCGGCGCGCGAAGAACCGCACCGCGAAGCCCAGCGGCACGAAGCAGGCCAGCACCAGCAGCGTCAGCTGCCAGGAGTAGACCGCCATGACGACGGTGGCGACGAGCAGCTGGCCCAGGCTGATCACACCGAGGACGCCGCCCCACTGCATGAAGGTGGAGAGCTGGTCGACGTCGCTGGTGACGCGGGAGACCAGCGACCCGCGGCGCTGCCCCTGCTGGTGCAGGACGGACAGGTCGTGCACGTGCCGGAAGGCCCGCGTGCGCAGCCCGGCCAGCGCCGTCTCGGTCGTCCGGAACAGCCGGACGTTCATCCGGTACACCGCGACGGCGGTCAGCACGACGACGAGCGCGCAGAGCAGGACGACGTTCCGGACGAGGTCGAGGTCCGGACCGCCGGGGGCGGCCAGGCCGCGGTCGACGACCTGCTGGACGGCGATCGGCACGACCACGCGGCCGGCGGTCGCGACGAGGGCGAGGGCGAAGGTGGCCGGCAGGCCGCGGCGGAACTCCGGCATCATCGCCAGACCCCGGCGCAGGGTGGCGAGAGCCCCCTCCTCGCGGTGCTCGGCGATGGGGCCCGCGGCGGCCACCTGGTCGCTCACGCCGCCACCTCCGTCTGCGCGTAGGCGCGCACCAGGGCGGCGTAACCGGGCACCTCGTCGAGCAACTGCTCGTGGGGGCCCCGCGCCAGGAGCCGGCCGTCCTCGAGCCAGACCACCTCGTCGGCCAGTGCGATGGTGGCCTGCCGGTAGGCGACGACGACCACGGTGGAGGGCCGGTCGGCGTCGCGGAGGGCGTCGAGGATGCGCGCCTCCACCGCCGGGTCGACCGCGCTCGTGGCGTCGTCGAGCACCAGCAGCCGGGGCCGGCGGACCACCGCGCGGGCCAGGGCCAGCCGCTGCCGCTGCCCGCCCGACAGGGAGGCGCCGCGCTCGCCGACCCGGGTGTCCAGGCCCTCGGGCAGCCGGGCGACGAACTCGTCGGCGGCGGCGGTCCGCAGAGCCGCCCAGACCTCCTCGTCGCCGAGGTCGGCGCCCAGGGTCACGTTGCCGCGCACGGTGTCGTCGAACAGGAACGTGCCCTGGGCGACGAAGGCCGCCTGCGTGCTGACCTCCCCCTCCCGGAGGGCGCGCAGGTCGACGCCGTCGAGGAGCACCCGCCCGCTGCCGGGGTCGACGAGGCGGACCAGCAGGCCGGCGAGGGTGGACTTGCCCGATCCGGTCGGCCCGACGACGGCGACCGTGCTGCCCGCTACGACGTCGAAGGTGACGTCGGACAGCGTCGGGCGGGCGGCGCCGGCGAAGGCGAACCCGACGTCGTGCAGCGCCAGGCCGGCACCGTCCGTGCCGCCGGCCGCGGTCCGGTCGCCGTGCGGCGTCTCGCCCGTGGCGTCGAGGACCGGGGTGACCCGGTCGAAGCCGGCCAGCGCACGCGGCAGGTCGGCCAGGACCCAGCCGATCGCGCGGATCGGCAGCGCCAGCAGGGTGAACAGGTAGGCGATGGACACCAGGTCACCGGCGTCGGCGGCCCCGTCGGCCACCCGCCCGGCCCCGATGAGCAGGACGGCGAGGGTGCCCAGGTTGGGCAGGGCCTCCATGAGCGGGTCGAACAGCCCCCGCACCCGGCCCACGGCGACCAGCCCGTCGCGCAGCTCGTCGGCGCGGGCGGCGAAGCGGGCGGTCTCGACGTCCTCCCGGCCGAGGGTCTTGACCACGAGCGCGGCGTCGAAGCTCTCGTGCGCGATCTCGCTGACCTCGGCCCGGAGCTGCTGGGCCCGCTGCATGCGCGGGCTCATCACCTGCGAGTAGACGGCGTTGACCACGAACACCAGCGGGAAGACGACCAGGCCCACCAGCGCCAGCCAGGGGTCGGTCGCCACCAGCGCGGCCACGGTGATGCCGATCATGACCACGGCGCCGCAGGCGAAGGGCAGCGGTGCCACGAAGAACCAGGCGGCCTCGACGTCGCTGTTGGCGTTGGACAGCAGCTGCCCGGTGGGGTGGCGCTGGTGCCAGGACAGGGGCAGCCGCAGGTACTGGCCGGTGACCCGGCGGCGGTAGTCGGCCTGCAGCCGGTACCCCATGATCCCGGCGAACAGCCGGCGGCCGAGGATGCCGAGGATCTTGAGGACGGCGACGGCCAGGATCGCCACGGTCGCCAGCGTGAGTGCCGCGGCGGTGGTCGCGCCGTCCTCGAACGCCGGCAGGACGACGCGGCTGGTGATCTCCCCGATGACGTAGGCGCTGGCCACCGTCATCCCGCCGTAGAGGCTGCTGGCCAGGAAGGCCAGGGTGAACATGCCGGGCTGCTCGGCGACGGCGCGGCCGATGTGGCGCATCCCTCGCCGGACCACGGCATCTCGGCGGCGGGGCACAGCTCTCCTCGGTCGTCGTCCGGGCGGTGTCGGCGACCGTACGTGGCGCGTCCGACGCTTCCTGCCCACCGGGCCGGTCGTGCCGGCCCCGCACCGTCGGTAACTTCGGGGGGTGACCGCCTCTTCCCGGCCCCTGGCCGCCCGCGAGCGGGCCGAGCTCGCCGACCTGCTGGAGCGGCTGGGCCCGGACGCGCCGACCTGCTGTGCCGGCTGGTCGACCGCCCACCTGGCCGCCCACCTGGTGGTCCGGGAGCGACGGCCCGACGCCCTGCCCGGGCTGGGCGTCGAGCAGCTCGGCGTGGCCCGGCCGCTGACCGCGTGGTCGCACCGGCTGGAGGACCGGCTACGGACGTCGACGCCCTTCCCCGAGGTCGTCGGCCGGCTGCGCGCGGGTCCCCCGGCCTGGTCCCCGATGGGCCTGCCGGGGCTGGCCGACGCGGTGAACACCGCCGAGTTCGTCATCCACCACGAGGACGTCCGCCGCGCGCAACCCGACTGGACCGCGCGCACGCTCGACCGGGCCGACCAGGACAGGCTGTGGGGCGCCGCCGTGCTGTTCGCCCGCCGGCAGCGCGGGGGCGCCGTGCTCCGCCGCACCGACGTGCCCGCCGACGCCAAGCGGATCGGCGGCGGCGGCACGGCCGTGGCCGGTGAACCCCTCGAGCTGCTGCTGTGGGCCGCAGGCCGGCGCGACGTCGCCCGCGTCACCGGCTCCTGAGCGCCGGACCTACCGGCTCGGGTGGTCGGCCTCGCGTCGCACCGGGACGCCGGCGGCGTCCAGGGCGGCCTTCACGTCGCCGATCCGCAGCTTGCCGAAGTGGAAGACGCTCGCGGCCAGGACCGCGTCGGCGCCGGCCGTCACCGCCGGCGGGAAGTGCTCCGGCTCGCCCGCTCCCCCGCTGGCGATCAGCGGCACCGTGACCTCCCGCCGCACCGCCTGGACCAGGTCCAGGTCGAACCCCGCCTGGGTGCCGTCGGCGTCCATCGAGTTGAGCAGCACCTCGCCGACGCCGAGCGCGGCGGCCTGGACCACCCACTCGACGGCGTCGCGGCCGGTGCCCCGGCGTCCGCCGTGGGTGGTGATCTCGAAGCCGGAGTCGGTGGCCGCGCCGTCCCGGCACCGTCGCGCGTCGAGGGACAGCACCAGCACCTGGTTGCCGAACCGGTCGGTGATCTCGCTGATCAGCTCGGGGCGGGCCACCGCCGCGGTGTTCACCGCGACCTTGTCCGCACCGGCCCGCAGCAACCGGTCGACGTCGGTGACGCTGCGGACGCCGCCGCCGACGGTGAGCGGGATGAACACGCTCTCCGCGGTCCGGCGGACGACGTCGTAGGTGGTCTCGCGGTCCCCGGAGCTGGCGGTGATGTCGAGGAAGGTGAGCTCGTCGGCGCCCTCGGCGTCGTAGACGCGAGCCATCTCCACCGGGTCGCCGGCATCGCGCAGGTCGACGAAGTTGACGCCCTTCACGACCCGGCCGGCGTCCACGTCCAGGCACGGGATCACCCGCACGGCCAGGCTCACGCCCTCTCCTCGCTGCCGCTCGTCGCGGTCGTTCGCCTCCAGCGGGCTCTGCTCGTGGACGAGCTCGCACGCTCGCTCGTCACGCGACCACCCCCCGCACCGCGTCGGCCTCCACCTCGACCAGCATCGCCGGGTCGATCAGCGCGGCGACCTGCACCATCGAGGTGGCCGGCCGGACGTCGCCGAACACCTCGCCGTGGGCGCGCCCGATCTCCTCCCAGCGGGAGATGTCGGTGACGAACATCCGCGTGCGGACGACGTCGGCGACGGTGAACCCGGCCCGTTCCAGGGCCTCGACGACGTTGGCCAGCGCCTGACGGGTCTGCGCGCCGGCGTTCCCGGGGTGGACCACCGCGCCGTCGACGGTGGCGGTGGTCCCGCTGACCCAGGCGAGGTCCCCGTGCACCACCACCCGGCTGTAGCCGACCACCGCCTCCCAGGGGCCCTCCGAGCCCAGCCGCACCACGTTCACGAGAGCTCCGTGGTGATCGCGAGCGCCTCCGGCAGGGTGAACGCGCCGGCGTAGAGCGCCTTGCCCACGATCGCGCCCTCCACCCCGACCGTGGTCAGCCCCGCCAGCGCGCGGATGTCCTCGAGGGAGCTGACCCCGCCCGACGCCACCACCGGACGCGGCGTCGCGGCGCAGACCTCCCGCAGCAGCTCGAGGTTCGGGCCGCGGAGCGTGCCGTCCTTGGTGATGTCGGTGACCACGTAGCGGGCGCAGCCCTCGGCGTCGAGCCGGGCGAGGGTCTCGTAGAGCTCGCCGCCCTCGCGGGTCCAGCCCCGGGCGGCCAGCCGGGTGCCGCGGACGTCGAGGCCGACGGCGATCCGGTCGCCGTGCTCGGCGATGGCCCGGGCGCACCACTCGGGGGACTCGAGCGCGGCGGTGCCCAGGTTGACCCGCCGGCAGCCGGTGGCCAGCGCCGCCGCCAGCGTCTCGTCGTCCCGGATGCCGCCCGACAGCTCGACGTCGACGTCGAGTTCCCCGACGACGCGGGCCAGCAGCTCCCGGTTGCTGCCGCGGCCGAAGGCCGCGTCCAGGTCGACCAGGTGCACCCACTCGGCGCCGTCCCGCTGCCAGTTCAGCGCGGCCTCCAGGGGATCGCCGTAGGCGGTCTCGCTGCCGGCCTCCCCCTGCACGAGACGGACGGCCTGTCCGTCGGCGACGTCGACGGCGGGGAGCAGTTGCAGCGTGGGCACCGGCACAGCGTATTGACCGGTCACCTGTAGCCCGCGTCACCGGCCGGGCGGCCGGCGTCCTGCACCTCGACGACGTAGCGCCAGGCGTCGGGCTGGGTGCCGTCGGTGTCGGGGAAGCCGTAGACCCGGGCGAGCTCGCCACTGGACGTGGAGCGCCCCGACCACCGCGCGCGGCCGGGGTCGGCCGCCAGCGCGGCCACCGCCCGGCCGACGAACAGCGGGCTCTCCGAGATGCAGAAGTGCGGTTCCACCGCGGTGCCCGCGCGCCAGTCCTCCTCGGTGACGCCGAACAGGTCGAGCATCATCTCCGAGCGCAGCCAGCCCGGGGTGAGCGCGACCGCGGTGCCGCCGACGGCGCGCAGCTCGTGCGCCTGGGAGAACGCCAGCCGGGTGACCGCCACCTTCGCGAGGTCGTAGAAGACCGAGAGCCGGTAGGTGCGGTCGTTGTAGGCCGCCGTCCCGTCGGTCATCTCGACGACGAGGCCCCCGGGCCGCCGGGTCAGCAACCGCAACGCGTGCGCGCTGGTGACCAGGTGGGTCTCGACCGCCAGCCGGAGCAGCCGCAGTCCGCGGTCGAGGTCGGACTCCCACAGCGGGACGCCGCCCTGGTACAGCAGCTCGCCGCCCCAGACGTCGTTGACCAGGACGTCGAGCCGCTGCGACTCCGCGTCGATGCGGGCCACGAGGGCGGCCACCTGCGCCGGGTCCAGGTGGTCGACGACGACCGCGATGCCGCGCCCGCCGGCCGCGGTGACCAGCTCGGCGGTCTGCTCGATCGTCTCGGGGCGGTGGTACTCCGAGGGTCGCCCGGCGGTGCTGCGGCCGGTGCACCAGACGGTGGTCCCGGCCGTCCCCAGCGCCACGGCGATCCCCCGGCCGGCGCCGCGGGTGGCCCCGGCCACGAGGGCGACGGTGCCCGACAGGTCCGGCGGCGTGTACTCCATGCCGGCACCCTGCACCGGACCACCGACGGAACGGGTGGTCCGGTGCCGGCTACCGGGCGGTCAGCGACCGGCGCCGTCGGACCCCACGGGGTCGGGCCGGCGCAACGGGAAGGGGCTCATCCCGCCGCCGTCGATCGGGATCGCCTGCGCGGTGACGTAGCCGGCCTCCTCGGAGGCGAGGAAGGCCACCGCGGCGGCGACGTCCTCGGGGAGCCCGACCCGGCCGACCGGGATGCTGCGGCCGCGCTGCTGCATGAGGGCGGCCTCGTCGACGTCGGGAGCGGCGGACAGGAACGCGCGGCTGGTGCCGACCAGCCCCGGGCACAGCGCGTTGACCGTGATCCCCCACGGGCCGAGGTCCATGGCCAGGGCGCGGGTGAGGCCGATGACACCGGCCTTGGACGCCGAGTACGGCCCGGAGAACGGCGCCGCGGTCAGCCCGGCCATCGAGGAGATGTTCACGATCCGGCCCGACCGCTGGGCGCGCATGACCGGTACGGCGGCCCGGCACATCAGCCAGGGGCCGCGCAGGTTGACCGCGACCACGCGGTCGAAGACCTCGACCGGGACGTCGGCCACGTCGGCACGGTCGGGACCCTGGGGCGCGGCGGCGTTGTTGACCAGGACGTCGAGCCGGCCGAACCGCTGCACCGCCTCGGCGACCATCCGGTCGGCGTCGGCCTCGACCGAGACGTCACCGAGGGCGGAGGCCGCCGTCCCGCCCGCGGCGGTGATGTCGGCGACCAGTGCGTCGACCCCGCCCCAGCCGGCCGAGCGGTCCTCCTGCTGCCGGTTGGGCACCCCGGCCGGCTGCAGGTCGGTGACGACGACGGCGGTGCCCTGCGACGCCAGCCTCCGGGCGATCGCCTGCCCCATCCCGTCGGGCTTGCCGCAGCCGGTGACCAGCGCGACCCGCTGCTGGGTCACGCGTGCACCGACGGGACGCCCTCGGGGGTGGTGACCTCGACGGTCTCGGCGACCGGCGGCGCCGCGAGCTTCGGCGGCTTGGGGCTGGTCGGACCGCCGTCCACGGACAGGATCTGACCGGACACCCAGCGGGCCCGGTCGCTGGACAGGAACAGCGTCGCCTGGGCGATGTCCCAGGGGCTGCCCTCGGTGCCCAGCCCCACCCAGCCCCGGCGGACCGCGCGCATCTCCTGGGACATGTTGGCCGCGGCGAAGGCGCCCCAGATCGCGCCGACCTGCACGCAGTTCACCCGGATGCCGCGCTCGCCCAGGGTGTTGGCGGCGCCGACGGTCATGTTCTCCAGCGCGGCCTTGGCCAGGTTGTAGACCATGCCGGGGCCGCGGGCGCGGACGCCGACGGAGCTGATGTTGACGATGGCGCTGCCGGTGGGCAGCACCTCGACCGCGTGCCGGGTCATCTGCCAGGCGGTCGTGAGGTTGAGGTCCATGAGCTGGTGGAACCGCTCGACGTCCACCTCGAAGATGCCCGCGCGGTCGCCGACGGCGACGTTGTTGACCAGCGTGTCGAACCCGCCGAACCGCTCGACGGTCTCCTCGACGGCCCGCTTGCAGGCGGCGTCGTCGAGCAGGTCGGCGACGACGGTGATCGCCGTCCCGCCGTCGGCCTCGATCGCGTCGACGGTCCGCTGGGCGGCGGCAGGGTCCCGGTCCAGCACGGCGACGCGGGCCCCGTGCGCGGCGAACACCCGGCTGATGGCGTAGCCGACGCCCGGCTCGTTGTCGCTCTGCTGGCCGCCACCGGTGACCAGGGCGGTCCGGCCCGCCATCCACGGACCGCCGGCGGCACCGAAGGGGTCGGTGAGGGACTCGCTGAACTCGGTCACTGCTGGGCTCCTGCCTGGGTCGTGGGGGTGGTCCGGCCGACGACCGGGACGGAGCTGGCCGACCACCCGGCGAAGACCCGCACGACCATCGAGATGCCGGCGTTGCGGGCCCCGGCGACGACGATGGGCAGCGCCTCCGGCCCGCCGGTGGCGAACAGCCGGTCGAACACCTCCGGGTCGGTGGTGCCGTCGGCGGAGCGGACGCCGTTGTCACCGACGCCGTCCTTGCCGACGCGGATCAGGTCGGCCTTCGACTTGCCGCAGCGCTCGACCAGCCAGGCACGGACGTCGGCCTTGCTCATCCCCGCCCCGGCCAGCATCTGCGCGTGCTCGGGGCAGAAGACCACCGCGGCCGGGTGGTGGCGGAAGATCGCGGCGCCGCTGCGGGAGATGGTGTCGGCGAAGTCGGCCAGCAGCTGCTCCGGGTCGGCGGTGTGCCGGTTGTCGACGTACTCGGCCGTGCGGGTGAGCATGCCGGAGACCGCGGAGGTGCCGGCGGGGACGCCGCCCTCGACCGACAGCGGCTCCCAGGGGCTCTCCTCCTCGTTCTCGGCGAGGCAGACCTGCCACCGGCCGGGCAGGCCCTGGGTGGCCTGCTCGAACCCGTGCGGGACGACGCCGAGGGCGTTGCGGACCATGAGGCCGATGGACCGGGCCACCGTCATGTTGGGCCGGAAGCCGGGGCCGAACACCCCACCGGCCGCGTTGAACCCGAGCTCCTCGCGGACCGGCCCGTTGACCACCAGGAGGGGCGAGGGTCCGCTGGTCGACTGCCAGCCGCCGCCCTTGGCGGAGCGGTCGCGCTGGACGGCCTCCCAGGCGGCGAGCACGACCGGGAAGTACTCCGGCCGGCAGCCGGCCATGGCCGCGTTGACCGCGGCGAGCTCCACGGTGACGGTGCGGTTGAGGTGCTCGAGCGCCCCGATCACCTCGTCGGGCTGCCGGTCCACGGTCGCCAGGAACCGGTCGACCAGCGAGCGGGTCGCCGGTACCAGCGGCAGGCCGTCGGACCAGCCCTGGGCGTAGCAGTGCTCGATGGCGGCCTGGGCGGCCTCCGGGTCGGCGTCGGGGACGACGGCAGGTGCCTCCGTCACGGTCACGAGGCCTGCTTCTGCACCGCGGAGGCGCCGGTCACCGTGGTGAGGACCTCCGGCAGCAGCTGCCGGGCCCGCTCGGCGACGGCCTCGGGGTCGAGGATCGCCACCGGGTGCGCGGTGGTCAGGTAGTGGTAGCCGGGTGCGCCCTGGACCTCGGCCATGCCGCTGGCGGTGGCGGTGAAGGCGTCGGAGCAGATGACGGCCGCGGGGACGCCGGCACGCTCGAGGGCGATGCCGTCGGCGACCGCCGACGCGCTGCACGACCCGCAGTCGCCCACCCCGACGAGGACGACGTCGCACTCGCGGACGAGCTCGGTGAGCTGCTCCTCCGGGAGCGGCAGCGCGAACGCGGTCTTGGTGCGGCGCAGCACGGTGGTCGACGCGCCGTGCTGCTCCTGCAGCAGGGTCGCCAGCTCCTCGAGGAGGAGGGCCGCGTTGTGCTTGGTGTTCTCCAGCAGCCCCAGGCGGACGCCGGTGAGGTCGGTCCGCCGCGGTGCGCTGGCCGCCCCGCCGATGCGGGTGGTGGTCTGGCCGGTCGGGTCGAGGATGTCGGCGAGCGTCGCCATCACGCGGTCACCTCCGGCGCGACGGGTGCCCGCCGCGCGGTCGTCGGGGAGTGGGGACACGGGGTCTGGCGTCCTCTCGGCGCTGCGGCCGATGGGTGGACCGGGGAGCCCGCCACCCGTGCAGGATGATGGTGTCGAGGGCCACCCGCGCGCAGCGACGCCACTTCCCCCCGGTGGAAGCCCGAGGTCACGGCGCCGCGCCTGGAGCGTGCTTGACACCGAGTGCCACAGCGCCGCAGAGTGACCCGGCCCACCACAACGGTGTACTTCCCAACCACCTGGGCGCGCCGAGGAGAGGACGTAGATGGGAGCGACGGAACCGTTGACCGCAGCCGCCACCGAGAGCCGGACGAGCAGGATCCCCACCGGCGGTGCGGCCACCGCGGCCGGCCGGGTGCTCGCCGTCCTCTCCGCCTTCGGGCCCGCGCACCCCTCGCTGACGCTCAGCGAGATCAGCCGCCGCTCGGGTCTGACCCTCACGACCACCCATCGTCTGGTGGGCGAGCTGCGGCAGTGGGGCGGCCTGGAGCGCGCCCCCGACGGCCGGTACGCGATCGGGCTGCGGCTGCTGGAGCTCGGCGCCCTCGCCCCGCACGGCCTGCAGCTGCGCGAGCTGGCGCTGCCCTACCTCGACGACCTCCACCAGGCCACCCGCGCGAACGTGCACCTCGCTGTGCGGGACGGCTCCGACGGCGTCTACGTCGAGGCGCTGCGCGCCCGGGGTGCGGTCCAGGTGCTCAGCCGGCTGGGCGGGCGCTGGCCGCTGCACGCCACGGGCACCGGTCAGGTGCTGCTGGCCTTCGCCGACCGTGACGTGCAGGACGAGCTGCTGTCGACCCCGCTCAAGCGGTTCACCGCCGACACGATCACCTCCATCGGCGAGCTGCGGCGGGTGCTGGCCGAGGTGCGGCGCACCGGGGTGGCCATCGCCGAGAACCAGCTGACGCCCGACGCGCTGGCCGTCGCCGTCCCGGTGCGGGGCCAGCGCGACGAGGTGGTCGCGGCCCTCGGCGTGACCGTGCAGCGCGGCGTGGTGCAGAGCCACGCGCTGGTGCCGGCGCTGGCCGCCACCGCGCGCGGCATCTCGCGGGCCCTGGGCGCGCCCTCGGCGAAGCCCGAGACCAGCAGCGCCCTCCGGAGTTCCTGCGCTCCCCGCTGAGCCCGCTCGCCCGGCGCGGACGACAGAGGCCGCCGGCCCCCTCGCGGGGAGCCGGCGGCCTCTGTTCCGGCCGGCCCCGTCCCGGGACGGGGCCGGCCCCCTTGCAGGGCCCCGCCGCGAGCCTGCGAGCGGCGGGGGCAGGGGTCCTCCTAGTCGTGGATGATCACGCCACGGATGTTCTTGCCGTCCGCGAGGTCCTTATAGGCCTCGTTGACCTGGTCGAGCGAGTACTTCCGGGTGACCAGCTCGTCGAGCTTGAGCTGGCCGGCCCGGTAGAGACCGAGCAGCCGGGGGACGTCGTAGAGCGGGTTGCAGTCGCCGAAGAGCGCGCCCCGCACCTGGCGCTGGTAGCCGATGAGCGCGCCGGCGTGGAAGTGCGCGGCCTTCTCGGTCAGCTTGCCGACGCCGGTGATGGTGACCTTGCCGCCCTTGCCGGTCATCTGGAGCGCCGAGTTGACCATCTCCTCGGTCACCACACCGGGCGTGAGGATGGCGTGGTCGGCCAGCTGGCCCCACGTCGTCTCGACGACGAACTCGTGCGCCTCCTTGGCCGTCGCGAAGGTGTGCGTCGCGCCGAACACGGTGGCCATCTCGCGCTTGAACTCGACCGGGTCGACGACGACGACGTTCTTCGCGCCGGCGTACTTGGCGCCCTGGACGGCGTTGCTGCCGACCCCACCGGACCCGAAGACCACCACGGTGTCACCGGCGCGGACGCCCGCGGCGTAGACCGCCGAACCCCAGCCGGTCGGGACGCCGCACCCGACGAGGCAGGCGACCTCCCACGGGATGTCGTCGGCCAGCGGGATGGCGGCCCACTCGGAGATCACCGCGTACTGCGAGAAGGAGCCCACGGTGCAGAAGCCGCCGAGGTCCTCGTCGCCGAGGTGGAACCGGAACGTGCCGTCGAGGAACATGCCGGTGCCGGCGTTGAGCCCCTTGACGCACATGTTCTGGTGCCCGGTCGAACACGGCCGGCAGGCTCCGCACGCGGGGATGTAGGAGCAGACGACCCGGTCACCGGGCTTGACCCGGGTGACGTTCGGGCCGACCGACTCGACGATCCCGGCGCCCTCGTGGCCGCCCACCACGGGCATGCGCACCGGCGCGTCGCCCTGGGTGATGTGGTCGTCGGAGTGGCACAGCCCGGATGCCGCGAACTTGACGCGGACCTCGTGCTCCTTGGGGTCGTCGAGCTGGAGGTCGACCATCTCCCAGCCCCGGTGCGCCGCACGGGCGATGGCCGCCCTCGTCGTGATGGTGCTCATGCGATCCCTCTCAGTTGCCGGTGCCACGGAGGGACACGGTCTTGACCTGCGTGTAGTCCAGGACGGCGTCCGCACCCATGGACCGGCCGAAGCCACTGCGCTTGTAGCCGCCGAAGGGGCCACCGATGACGCCGGCGCCGAGGGCCGCGTTGACCGCCACCTGGCCGGCCTGCAGCCCGCGGGCGAACTTCACGGCCTTGCCGACGTCGCGGGTCCAGACGGAGGCGACCAGGCCGTAGTCGGTGCCGTTGGCGACCTGGAGGGCCTGCTCGTCGTCGTCCACCGGGGTGACGCCGAGGACGGGGCCGAAGATCTCCTCCTGGTGGATCCGCATCGCCGGGTCGACGTTGTCGAACAGGGTGGGCTCGACGAAGAAGCCGCGCTCGAACTGGTCGCCGGCCGGGCGCCCGCCGCCGAGGACGAGGTCGGCGCCCTCCTCCTGGCCGAGCTGCATGTACTTGAGCACCCGCTCCTGCTGCTTGGCGTTGATCAGGGGGCCCATGTTGACCTGCTCGTGCCAGGGGCCGACCTTGACCTGCGACATGTGCTCGGCCAGCCGCTGCACGACCTCGGACTGGATCGAGCGGGCGACCACGACCCGCGAGC
This sequence comes from Geodermatophilus sabuli, assembly GCF_010686765.1. GTDB lineage: Bacteria > Actinomycetota > Actinomycetes > Mycobacteriales > Geodermatophilaceae > Geodermatophilus > Geodermatophilus sabuli_A. The sequence continues at coordinate 273,768 of NZ_JAAGWF010000010.1, forward strand.
CGGCCGCGCAGATCTGGCCGGTGTTGAGCGTGATGCCGCGGGCGATCGCCGGGATCGCGGCGTCGAGGTCGGCGTCGGCCAGGATCACCTGCGGCGACTTGCCCCCGAGCTCCAGGTGGAGCGGGGTGAGGTTCTTGGCGCAGGCGGCCATGATCAGCTCGCCGGTCTGCGGGGAGCCGGTGAAGCTGATCCGGCGGATCCGCGGGTGCGCCGGGATCGCGGCGCCGGCCTCGTGCCCGTAGCCGGTCACGACGTTGACCACGCCCGGCGGGATGCCGGCCTCGAGCGCCAGCTTGGCCAGCGCCAGCCCGGTCAGCGGAGCGTCCTCGGCCGGCTTGATCACGATGGTGTTGCCGGCCGCGATCGCCGGGCCCACGTCGGTGACGAACATCGGGCCGGGTGCGTTCCAGGGGATGATCGCGCCGACGACGCCGTAGGGCTCGCGGAGGGTCAGCCCGAGGGCGTCCGGGGTGTAGGTCGGCAGGGAGAGGCCCTGGACCTTGTCCGCCTGCCCGGCCGTGAACCGGAGCTGCCCGGCCATCGGCGGCGGCCCCCAGTGCGGGCGGCCGACCTCGCGGGACTCCAGGGCGTCCAGCTCGGTGATGTTCTCCTCGATCAGCGCGGCCCAGCGGAACAGCAGCGCGGCGCGGGCGGTGGCGTTGGTGTCCCGCCAGGCCGGGAAGGCGGCCTCGGCGGCCCGGACGGCGGCCTCGACGTCGGCGGCGGTGCCGCGGGGCACCCGGGCGAGCAGCTCGCCGGTGGCCGGGTTGATGACCTCGAGGGTCTGGCCGGAGGCGGCGGGGACCCAGTCGCCGCCGATGAGCTGGGCGTTGTCGATGATCAGGGAGGTGCCGGCCTGCGGGCCGGGAGGGGCGATCGTCATGTCTGTCCGTCCTCAGTGCTCGTGGATGATCACGCCGCGGATGTTCTTGCCATCCAGCATGTCCTGGTAGCCCTGGTTGACCTCTTCGAGCTTGTACGTCCGGGTCACCAGCTCGTCGAGCTTGAGCTTCCCGGAGCGGTAGAGGCTCAGCAGGCGCGGGACGTCGTGCAGCGGGTTGCAGCCACCGAAGATGCCGCCCTGGATGCGGCGCTGGTAGCCGATGAACACGCCGGGGTGCTCGTCGACCCAGCCGTTGCCGACGGCGGTGACCGAGACCTGACCGGTCTTGCCCACGACCTGGAGGGCGTCGGCGATGACCTCGTCGTGGAGGATGCCGACGGTGATGATGGCGTGGTCGGCCAGCTCGCCCCACGTCGACTCGACGACGAAGTCGTGGGCCTCCTTGGCGGTGGCGAACGTGTGCGTCGCGCCGAAGACGGTGGCCATCTCCCGCTTGAACTCGACCGGGTCGACGACGACGACCCGCTCGGCACCGGCCAGGGCCGCGCCCTGGACGGCGTTGCTGCCGACGCCGCCGGCGCCGTAGACGACCACGGTGTCACCGGCCTTGACGCCGGCGAGGTGCACCGCGCTCCCCCAACCGGTGGGCACGCCGCACCCGACGAGGCAGGCGACCTCCCACGGGATGTCCTCGGGGATCTGGATGACCGAGTACTCGCTGACGACCGCGTACTGGGAGAAGGTGCCCAGCACGCAGAGGCCACCGAAGTCCTCGCCGTCCTGGTGGAAGCGGAAGGTGCCGTCGGGGAAGATCCCGGTCGAGGCGTTCTTGCCCTCGTCGCAGAGGTTCTGCCGGCCGGTGGAGCAGTAGCGGCACTTGCCGCAGGCGGGGATGAAGGAGCAGACGACGTGGTCGCCGACCTTCACCCGCGTGACGCCCTCGCCGACGGCGTCGACGATCCCGGCACCCTCGTGCCCGCCGACCACGGGCATCCGCATCATCGCGTCGCCCTTCTGGATGTGGTCGTCGGAGTGGCACATCCCGGCCGCCATGAACTTGATGCGGACCTCGTTGGCCTTCGGGTCGTCGAGCTCGAGCTCGGTGATCTCCCACGGCCGACCCGGCTCGCGGCAGACCGCGGCGCGCGTGGTCATGCTCATATGGGCTCCTTCCCAGTACTGGACGTCGGCCGCAGCGGGGTGCCCGGCAGGACGGTGGCGGCCTGGAACGCGGCCTCCGTGCGCTGCCCGGGCACGCTCCCGGCCGGGTCCCACCCTGCGCGGCGCGGGGTGGCGCGGACCACAGGTCTTCCCCATCACGGAAGACGACGCCACGGCGGGTCGGAGCGGGCCCGCTGTGCCGCCCGTCTCCTTTCCGGGACGTGGAAGGGGTGGTTCTGCCCCGGCGGCGCGGCTGCTGGACTCCTCCCGCTCGACCACCGCCGACCGCCGACGGTCGTGCCGGTCCCCTGGCGCTGCGCCGCCCGCACCCCCGCGGACGCCCCGCCGACCCGGCCCGCGAGCCAGCCCACCTGTGGAAGGACGTCCCCGTGGAGGACCGCCAGTGATCGACAAGTTCCGATCGGACGTCCTGTCCGTCGTCGACGCCGTGCCGTCGGGGGCGTCCATCGCCGTCGGTGGCTTCGGCAGCTCGGGCCGGCCCGACGCGCTGATCGACGCGCTGTGCGAGCTGGACCGTCGCGACCTGCACGTGTACGTCAACAACGTCGGGCACGACTTCACCGGCGTCGGCCGACTGCTGCACGAGGGGCGGCTGCGCCGGGTGACGGCGTCCTTCCCGATCCTGCAGGAGTTCTACGACGAGTACTTCGCCGGGAGGGTCGAGCTGGAGCTGATCCCGCAGGGCACCCTCGCCGAGCGGATGCGGGCCGGCGGCGCCGGCATCCCCGCCTTCTTCACCCCCTCCGGCGCCGGGACGATGCTCTCCGACGGTTCCTTCACGCTGCGCTACTCCCCCGAGGGCGGCGTCGCCGAGCACGTGCCGGCCAAGGAGACCCGGATGATCAACGGCCGGGAGTACGTGCTGGAGGAGGGCATCGTCGCCGACTTCGGCTTCGTGAAGGCGCACAAGGCCGACCGCAAGGGCAACCTGCGGTTCCGCCTCTCCGCGCGGAACTTCAACCCGATGGCCGGCATGTCCGGCCGCACCACCTTCGCCGAGATCGAGCAGCTGGTCGACGTCGACGAGCTGCACCCCGACGACGTCCACCTGCCCGGCGTCTTCGTGGACGACCTGGTGATGTCCACGGGCAAGGCGCCCGCGACCGACGAGCCCGCGGCCGCGGCCACGAGGAAGGCCTCCTGATGACCGACACCATCCCCGCGCCCGCGCCCGTCACCGGCCGGACCCGGGAGGGCATCGCCGAACGGCTCGCCCAGGACCTGCAGGACGGCTACGTCGTCAACCTCGGGGTCGGCATCCCGCTGCTGGTCCCCCGCTTCCTCCCGGCGGACAAGGAGGTCGTCCTGCACGCGGAGAACGGCGTCCTGGGCATCGGCGGCGACGCCGACCCGCACGAGGCGGACCCCGACCTCACCGACGCCGGCAAGCAGCCGATCACCCTGATCCCCGGCGCGGCGATCACCGACTCGGCGCTCTCCTTCGCGATCATCCGCGGCGGCCACCTCGACGCCACGATCCTCGGCGCGCTGCAGGTCTCGGCGTCGGGTGACCTGGCCAACTGGTACGTCCCCGGCAAGAACCCCGCCGTCGGCGGCGCCATGGACCTGGTCGCCGGCACCCCGCAGGTGTGGGTCGCCATGGAGCACGTGGACCGCAAGGGCCGGCCCAAGATCGTGGCCGAGTGCACGATGCCGCTGACCGGCAAGGGCGTGGTCACCCGCGTCTACACCGACCTGGCGGTCTTCCACGTCGTCGACGGCCAGCTGCGACTGGTCGAGTGCGCTCCCGGCGTCACCCCCGAGGACGTCCGCGCCCGCACCGGCGCGCCCTACACCGAGCACCTGGCCGGCTGACCCCGCCGGTCCCGCACCTCCCGGGCCCGTACCGCATCCCCGCGGTGCGGGCCCGGACCGTCGTCGACACGAGGAGAGCACACATGCAGGACGTCGAGGGCAAGGTCGCCTTCATCACCGGCGGGTCCAGCGGCATCGGCCGCGGCATCGGGCTGGCGTTCGCCCGCGCCGGCATGCAGGTCGTCATCAGCGGCCGCAAGCAGGAGCACATCGACGAGACCGAGGCCGAGTTCGCCGACGCCGGGCTGTCGGTCGACGCCGTGACGCTGGACGTCACCGACGCCGAGGCCGTCGAGCGGGCCGCCGAGGAGACGGTGCAGCGGTACGGGCGGGTCGACGTCCTGGTGAACAACGCCGGGATCGGGCTGACCGGGCCGGTCATGTCGGCCACCCCGGCGGACTGGGACTGGGTGATCGACGTCAACATCAAGGGCGTCGCGCACGGCATCCACGCCTTCGTGCCGCGCATCCAGGCGCACGGCCAGGGCGGGCACGTGGTCAACACCTCGTCGATGGCCGGCCTGCTGCCGATCGTGGCCGGGCTGTACTCGATGACCAAGGCCGCGGTCATCGCGCTGTCGGAGGCCCTGGCGATCGAGCTCGCGCCCGACGGCATCGGCGTCTCGGCGTACTGCCCCGGCCCGACGCACAGCAACATCGCCGGCGGCGTCGCCCGGCGCCCGGCCCAGTACGGGGAGAGCGGCTACAGCGCGCCGCCCGCGGAGTTCCTGGAGCGCGCCAAGGCGCAGCCGTACATGAGCTACGTCGAGGCCGGCGAGCGGGTGCTGAACGGCGTCCGCCGCAACGACCTGTTCATCCTCACCCACCCCGAGTTCCGGGACGGTGTGCGCGACCGGTTCGACACGACGCTGGCGGCCTTCCCCGACGAGCCGATCGACGAGGAGCGGGCCGCGGTGATCCCGTTCCTGACCGCGCACACGATCTACGCGCCGGAGAAGCGCCTCCCCTCCCCCCGCCTCGACCGCCCCTGACCCGCCCCGGCGGGGCAGGCCCCGCGACGGTGTGCGCGGAAGCGTGGTTCCAGGCTCGGAACTGCGCTTCCGCGCACACGGTCGGCGGCCCGGCGGGTTCAGGGGGCGGGGGTGTCGTCCAGGGGGATGAGCGGCACCGGGCCGGCGATGTCCTCGGGGGCGGCCGGGAAGTAGGCGAAGTTCTTCGCCCGCGCCCCGCCGTCGACGACCAGGTCGGTGCCGGTGATCAGTCGGGCGTAGTCCGAGCACAGCCAGGCGACCGCGTGACCGATGTCGGTCGGGGTCCCGGTCGAGCCCATCGGCACCAGCGGCGGGCGCTCACCCGACCAGCGGGACGGCCGGCGCCACTCCTCCTCGCCGGTGCCGCCGCCCAGGCCGCCGCCCTTGCGTCCGGCGTTGAGCATGTCGGCGGGCCGGCCCTGTGCGGCCAGCCGGGCCAGCAGCTCGGGGTTGTCGATGGTCGGCGCGGTCGGGGTGTAGCTGTTGACCCGGATGCCGTACGGCGCGAGGTCCATGGCCGCGGCACGGACGAAGTTGTTCACGCCGCCCTTGTTGAAGGCGTAGGCGATGACGCCGGCCGACCCGTTCCAGCCGTTGGACGACGAGATGCAGACGATCGAGCCGCGGATGCCCCGCTCGGCCATCGCCCGGCCGACGATCTTGGTGTTGAGGAAGTAGCCGAGGCCGGAGACCTTGATCGACCGCTCGAAGGTCTCGGCGGTCTCGTCGAGCACGCCCTTGCCACCCAGCATCGCGGCGTTGTTCACCAGGATGTCGATGCGGCCCCACTTCTCCAGGACGGCGTCGACGTAGCCCTGGACCGCGGCCTCGTCCGTCACGTCGCCGGGAGCGGCCATGGCCTCCCCGCCGTTGCGCTCGATGCGGGCCATCGCCTCCTTGATCACGTCGTCGCTGACGTCGTTGCAGGCGACCTTGGCGCCGTACTTCGACAGCGCCAAGGCGATGCCGCTGCCGATGTTGGGGCCGACGCCGGTGACCAGCGCGACCTTCCCCTCCAGCGAGATCTCCACTCGGTGCTCCGTTCCGTTCGGGCCGCAGCCGCGCTGCAGCGGGTCCTCGGGGGTGGTGCGGGCATGCCGAGGACCCGTGGGCGGGCGCGAGCGCACCCACGGGTCCTCCGGCGGGCGTCCGGACGGCGGGGTGTCCCCCGCACGTCCGGACGGGGTCAGGCCGGGTCGGTCGGGTAGACCAGCCGGATGCTCTCCGGCTGCACGCCGAGCACCGGGGCCAGCATCGACTGCATGAGCGGCTTGGGCACGAGGCACTCCTCGCACGCGTCGGGGCCGGCGACGATGGCCACGTCGGCCGAGTCGCCCTGCACGTCGACGTCGAGCCGGTAGTCGTCGGCCTGCAGCGTCTGCTTCAGCTGGTCCAGCTGTGCCTGGTCGATGCTCATGGGGTGACCTCCTGGACGGGGGACGGCCGGGATGCGGCCGCGTACTGGACGGGGACCGAGCGGCCGGACCAGGAGGCCCAGCCGAAGGGGCGGAAGACCATCGAGATGGCCGCGTTGGCGGCCCCCGCGACGATCACGGGGATCTCGGCGGCCGAGGGCATCATCGCGACCACGCCGTCGGTCACGGGGGCGCCGCCACCCTTGCCGGCTGCGGCCAACTCGGCCTCGGTGTGGGTGGCGTGCTCGAAGAGCCACTGCTGGACGTCGGCCCGGCTGTAGCCGGCGTCGGCGAGGGTCTTCGCGTGCTCGGGACCCAGCACCAGGCCACCGCTGGAGTGGCGGAAGCCGAGGTAGGCGCCGATCCGCGACAGCGAGTCGGCGAAGTCCTGCAACACGGCCTCGGCGCTCTCGGTGTGCCGGTTGTCGACGTACTCGCAGGCGCGGATCAGCGTCGCCGAGACCGCGTCGACGCCGCGCTCGAGGCCGCCCACGACGCTGAGCGGCTCCCACGGGGAGAGCTCCTCGTGCTCGCCGATCACCATCTGCCACCGCCCGGGGACGCCCTGGGTGGCCTGCTCCAGCTCCTGCGGCTTGATGCCGTAGCCGTTGCGGACCAGCAGCCCGATGGCCCGGCCGATGGTGGCGTTGGCGCGGAACCCGGGGCCGAACACGCCGCCGGCGTGGTTGATGCCCAGCCGCTGGCGCACCGGGCCGTTGACGACGAGCAGCGGCGCGGGGCCGCTGGTGGACTGCCAGGCGCCGCCGTTGGTCGACGGCTCGCCGTTGAGCGCGTCCCAGGCGGCCAGCACGACCGGGAAGTACTCCGGCTCGCACCCGGCCATGATGGCGTTCACCGCCGCCTGCCGGACGGTCACCCGCCGGTTGAGGTGCTCCTGGGCGCCGATGACCTCGTCGGGATCGCGATCGGTGGTGGCCAGGAAGGCCTCGAGGTCCTCCTGGGTGGCGGGGACGACGGGGAGGCCGTCGGTCCAGCCCTGCTCGTAGCAGTACCGGATCGCCTCCGCGGCCGTCCGCGCCGGGTCCTGCGCCGCCGTCCACGCCGGGTCCGCCACCGTCGTCACGAGGCCACCGCGACCGCGTGCCGGGTCAGCATCGAGACGATCTCCGGCAGGGCCTGCTCCGCGCGCTCGCGGACGCCGTCCCGGGAGAGGCTCGCCACCGGGTGCGCGGTGGTGACGTACTCGTAGCCCGGCGTCCCCTGCAGGCTGGCCATCGCGTCGGCGCTCACGCGGAAGGCGTCGCTGCAGATCACCGCGGCGGGGATGCCGGCGGCCTCGAGCTGCAGCCCGTCGGCGACCGCCGAGGCGCTGCAGGACCCGCAGTCCCCCACCCCGACCACCACGACGTCGCTCTCGCCGCGCAGCTCGTCGAGCATCTCCGGCGGGGCCGGGTGCACGATGCTGGGCTTGGTGCGGGTCAGCGTGGTGATGACGCCGTACCGGTCGGCGAGCAGCCCGGAGACCTCCTCGAGGAAGTCCGCCGCGTTCCGCTTGGTGTTGACCAGCAGCCCGAGCCGCAGGCCGGCCAGGTCGGCCGGCCGGGTGGCCAGCGCCGTGCGGCCGCGCTCGGCGTCGCCGGGTGCCCCGACGGTGGGATCGATGATGGTGTCGAACACGCCTTCTCCTCGATTCGGCCTGGGACGCCGCCGACGACGGCATCCACGCTGCTCACGACGGTAGGGCCGCCGGGACGGCCGGTTCCACGCTCCTCCCGCCGCATGGAACCGGCCGCGGCCCGATGTGATTCCCGTCGCGGCGGCTCAGGCCGCCGACTCCCCCGGGACCGCACCGGGGGCCAGCGTGGCGCCGCCGGTCATCTTCGGCACCTCGGGCATCGGCAGGTCGAGGGGGAAGTGGCAGGCCACCCGGTGGCCGGGCTGGTGCTCCACCAGCGCGGGAGCCTCCTCGGCGCACTTGATCTGCGCCCGGGGGCAGCGGGTGCGGAAGCGGCACCCGCTGGGCGGCTCGATCGGCGACGGCGGCTCGCCGGGCAGGGCCACCGGGCGGTGCGCCTTGCCGGTGAGCGGGTCCACCCGCGGGATGGAGTCCAGCAGGGCCGACGTGTACGGGTGCAGCGGCGACCGGTACATGGCCTCGGACGGGCCGATCTCGGCCAGCTGGCCGAGGTACATGACGGCCACCCGGTCGCTGACCTGCTTGACCATCGCCAGGTCGTGCGCGATGAACAGGTAGGACAGGTTCATCTCCCGGCGCAGCTTCTCGAACAGGTTGAGCACCTGCGCCTGGATCAGCACGTCCAGGGAGGACACCGCCTCGTCGGCGACGATGAGGGCCGGCTCCAGCGCGATCGCGCGGGCGATCGCCACCCGCTGGCACTGGCCACCGGAGAGCTCGAACGGCCGCCGCTTGGCGTACTGGGACGGGTCCAGACCGACGAGGTCCAGCAGCTCCTCGACCCGCCGCCGGCGGGAGGTGGTGGTACCCCACCCATGGCCGACCAGCGGCTCCTCGACGACCTCGGTCACCCGCCAGCGCGGGTTCAGCGAGCCGAAGGGGTCCTGGTAGACCATCTGCATCTGCCGACGGGACTCCTTGAGCTCGCGGCGGCCCAGCGTCATGAGGTCCTTGCCCTGGAACTCCACGACGCCGGACTTCGGCCGGGGCAGCTGGATCACCGACCGCGCCAGCGTCGACTTGCCCGACCCGGTCTCCCCCACCACGCCCAGCGTCTCCCCGGGGTAGATGTCGAAGGAGACGTCGGACACGGCGTGGACGACGCCGCCCTTGACGCCGCCGGCGGCACGGACGGGGAACTCCTGGACGAGGTTGCGGGCGCTCAGCAGCGGGGTGCGCGAGTCCGCGCGGTCACCCGCCGGACGTTCCTCGACCGCGGTCATCGCTGCTCTCCGTTCGGGGTGTGGTGGCGGCCGGGGCCGGCCGCCTCGTCCGGGCCGTCGGCCAGGCCGGGGTCGTCGGCCGCCACCGCCGGGTCGAGCGGGCCGGTGCCGGCCCGCGGGCCGGGGTCGTTGCCCAGACCGGAGCCGACGGGGTGCCAGCACGCCCACCAGTGCTCGGGCTCGTGCTCGGTCAGCGGCGGGTCGTCGAGGCACTTGTCGGTGGCGTTGGGACACCGCGGCCGGAAGGGACACCCCTTGGGAAGGGCCGACAGGTCCGGCGGCTGCCCCGGGGTGACCTCGAACAGCGAGTGCGGCTCCCGGTCGAGCGCGGGGATGGCACCCAGCAGGGCGTGGGTGTACGGCATCCGGACGTTGGCGAACAGCGTCCCGGTGGGGGCGTGCTCCACGGCCCGGCCGGCGTACATGACGACGACGTCCTGCGCGTAGCTGGCCGCCAGCCCCAGGTCGTGGCTGATCATGATGACCGCCATGCCCAGTCGCTGCTGCAGCTCGACCAGCAGCTCCATGATCTGGGCCTGGGTCGTGACGTCCAGCGCCGTCGTGGCCTCGTCGGCGATCAGCAGCCGCGGCTCGCCGGCGAGCGCGATGGCGATCATGACCCGCTGGCGCATGCCGCCCGACAGCTGGTGCGGGTACTCGTGGAAGCGGCGCTCGGCGGCGGGCAGCCGGACCAGCTTCAGCAGCTCGACCGCCCGGGCGTGCGCGCCCTTCTTGTCGAGGTCGCTGTGCAGCTTGACCGCCTCGGTGATCTGCGCACCGATCTTCATGGTCGGGTTGAGCGAGCGGGCCGGGTCCTGGAACACCATCGCGATGTCGCCACCGCGCAGGGCCCGCATGTCCCGCTCGGGCATCCCGATGAGCTCGCGGCCCTCGAAGCGCACCGAGCCGGTGATCTTCGCCGTCGGGGGCAGCAGGCCCATCAGCGCCCGGGAGCTCACGCTCTTGCCCGACCCGGACTCGCCGATGATCGCCATCATCGAGCCGGGGGTCAGCTCGTAGGAGAGCCCGTTGACCGCGTTGATCTTCCGGCCGCCGCGGGTGAACTGGACCCGGAGGTCCTCCACCACCAGCAGGGGCTCGCCGGGCTGCGCCGCGGAGGCCCGCGACGGCTTCCCGAGCGAGACCGGGTCGATCACGCCCTCGGACACCCCGCTGTCGCCGGAGGCATAGGTCGCCGTTCGCTTGCTCATCGACCACTCCAACGTGCACGCAGGTTCTCGCCCAGCAGGTTGAAGGCGAGGACGGTGACCAGCAGGGCCACGCTGGGCCAGACGACGAGCATCGGGGTCGCCGAGAGGCTCAGCTGGCCGGTGGCCACCATGTTGCCCCAGCTGGGGGCCGGGTCGGGGATGCCCAGGCCCAGGAAGCTGAGGGCGCCCTCGATGATGATCACGATGCCCATCCCCAGCATGCCGAAGGTGATCAGCTGCGGGGCGATGTTGGGCGCCAGGTGCTTGAACAGCATCCGGCGCGCCGTCGTCCCGGACAGCTGCGCGGCCGCCATGAACGGCATCTCCCGCAGGCGGAGCACCGCCGAGCGGGCGACCCGGGCGAAGGCCGGGATGCTGAAGAAGGCCAGCGCGAAGATCGTGTTCGTCATGCTCGGGCCGAGCGCCTGCGCCACCGCGAGGGTGAGCACCAGCGACGGGAAGGCGATCAGCACGTCGAGGAGCCGCATGATGATCGTGTCGGCGATCCCGCCGACGTAGCCCGACAGCGCACCCAGCGTGCCGCCGATCGCCAGGCCGATGAGGTTGACCGCCACCGCGATCCACAGCGAGGACCGCCCGCCGTTGAGCAGCCGCGACAGGATGTCGTTGCCGTTGGGGTCGGTGCCCAGGATGTGGCCCGGGGAGAGGGCCGGCTGGTTGCTCTCCAGGATGTTGCCGCCCACCGGGCTGGGCAGGGAGAGCAGCGTCGGGCCCAGGAAGCAGGCGACGAGCACGAAGAGGATCAGGCCGGCGGGGATCCAGGTGCCGAGGTTGTTGCGCCAGCGGCCACGGCCGCGGCCGCCGGCCTTGGCCTCGGCCTGGTCGATCTCCGGGCCCAGGGAGAACGACGGGGCCGGCTCAACTACTGCCATATCGGATCCTCGGGTCAAGGACGGCGTACAGGAGGTCGACGATCAGGTTCGCCAGCACCGCGACCAGCGCGAAGATGACGACCGCCGCCTGCACGACGACGAAGTCTCGGGTGTTGATGGCCTGGAGCAGCATCTGACCGATGCCCGGCAGCGCGAAGATCTGCTCGATGATCACGGTGCCACCGATCAGCGCGCCCAGGTTCAGGCCGACGATGGTGATCAGGCCGAAGGACGAGTTCCGGAACGCGTGCTTGATCAGCACCGACCAGGACCCCACCCCCTTGGCGCGCGCCGTGGTGACGTACTCCTCCTGCTGCATCTGGTCCACCAGGTCGCCGCGGAGGAACCGGGTGTAGAAGCAGAACAGCGGGAGCCCGATCGCGGCGGACGGCAGGATCATCGACCGCAGGTTGGGCCACAGCCCGTCCTCGAGCGGGACGAAGCCGATGGCCGGGAGCCAGCCGAGGGTCACGGCGAACACCAGGACGAGCAGCAGGGCCAGCACGTAGTTGGCCACCGACAGCCCCAGGGTGCTGACGACCATGCTGATCCGGTCCATGACGCCGTCCGGCTTGTGCGCCGCCAGCAGCGCCACCGGGATGGCCAGGACGAGCGAGACGACGAACGCCAGGAGCACGATCTCGCCGGTCACCGGCAGCCGCTGGGACAGGATCTCGCTGACCGGCTGGCGGCTCACGATCGACTGGCCCAGGTCACCGGTGACGGCGCCCTGCAGCCACTCCAGGTAGCGGACCACACCGGGCTTGTCGAGGCCCAGCTGCTGCTCGAGCAGCGCGATGTCCTCGGGGGTGGCCTCCGGGCCCAGCAGCTGCTGGGCGGCGTTGCCCGGGATGAGGCTGAGCACCCAGAACGTCAGGACCGTGACGCCCAGCATGATCGGGATGGCCATCAGCAGCCGCTTGACGACCAGCCGGAGGACCGGTGAACCGGTCACGCGCCCGACGCGGGAGGCCCGCGGGCCCCGGCTGTCAGCCGGGACCCGCGGGGTCGTGGCGGTAGCGGTCACTGCTCCCGCCAGACCTCGTCCCAGATGACCCCGGCGTTGACCAGGATCGGCGGGATCTTGGTGGTGAGACCCGGACCGTGGACACCGACGGCGGCGATGTTCGCCGGCGCGAAGGCCAGACCGAACGGCGCGTAGAAGTTCTCCGCGATCAGCTCGGCGGCCTGTCGGTACAGGTCGGCCCGCTGCTGCTCGTCGAGCGTCGCCGAGGCGTCGCTCAGGAGCTGGTCCAGCGTCGGGTCGGCGACGCCGCTGTACGGGACGCCGGAGTTGAAGCGGAAGCCGACGCCGACACCGGCCGCCGGGTCCCAGGCGCCCGCGGTCTGCAGCATGGCCTGCCACTGACCACCGGTGAACTCCTGGATGACACCGGAGAGCTGGTAGTCCGCGATCTCGACGTCGATGCCGGCCTCCTGCCACTGCGTCTGCAGGGCGGTGTTGATCTGCGTCGCGACGTAGTTGCTGATCGTGCCGAGCCGGACGGTGAGGCCGCCGAGCTCCTGCACCAGCTCCTTGGCGCGGTCGAGGTCGAACTCCGGGTACCCCTCGACGGTCTCCTCGTAGAACAGACCGCCGGGGCCGGTGAAGCCCTGGCTCACGTCGTAGTTGCCACCGAAGATGCCCTCGTTGATCGCGTCGAAGTCGGTCGCCCGGTAGATCGCCTCACGGGCGCGGACGTCGTCGAACGGTGCGATCTTCGTGTTCAGCTGGACCACGTACGGGGACGTCGCCGGCTGGATGGTCACCTGCAGCTGGTCGTTGGCCTGGGCCTGCTCCAGCAGCGGGGTGGTGTTGAGGCCCTCGTAGGCCTGCGCCTGACCGGCCTGCAGCGCCTGGTAGGCCGGCTGGTCGCCACCGATCGACTGGAAGGTGAGCCGGTCCAGGTAGGGCTGGCCCTCCTTGAAGTAGCTCTCGTTGCGCTCGAGTTCGAGCGCCGAGCTGAGCTGGTTCTCGACGACCGTGAACGGACCGGCGCCGACCGGGGTGATCTTGAAGGCGTCCTCACCCTGGGCCTCGAGGGCCGCCGGGGAGGCGATCCAGTTGACGTTCGCGGCCGGGAAGGAGGCCAGGACCGCCGGGTAGGGCCGGGTGAAGGAGAGCTGGATGGTCAGCGGGTCGATCACCTGGATGCCACCCTCGGCCAGCGGCCAGGTGGGCTTGCAGGTGCAGGGGTTGGCGAGGTCGCGCTCCCAGTTGAACCGGACGGCCTCGGCGTCCAGCGGCGTGCCGTCGCTGAACTCGATGCCCTCACGCAGCTTGACGGTGAAGGTGAGCCCGTCCTCGGAGAACTCGTAGCTCTCCGCCTGGTTGCCCGTGACCTCGGCGTTGCTGCCGTCCTCGTCGGCGGTCAGCAGGAAGAGCCCGCCGAAGATCGCCTGCATCATCGCGATGTTGGAGCCACCGGTGGTGTTGGTGGCCGGGTCGAGGCCGGCCGGCCAGCTGCCGGCGAAGGCGGCGTCCTCGAGGACGGTCAGCTCGCCGCCCTGCTGCGGCTCGCCCGCCGGGGCGCCGGATCCGGAGGCGGAGCCCCCGGTGCCGCTGTCGCTTCCACCGCCGCAGGCTGTCAACGCCAGCGCTGCTGCGGTGAGGAGGGACAGGATCGTCCGTTGCTTCATGTGTAGGTGCTCCCCTTGGGGCCTCGGTGACTCTGGGGTGTGGACGGTGGAGCTGCACGCCGAGGACTCACTCGAACGGGCGGGATCGGTCGGCACGCCCCGTGATGGCGGTCACTGGCGGCCGGTCCAGGTTCGATGAGCGGGCCTCTCCTCGACCCCGCCGCTTCCCTCCCGCGGAAGACAAGTTCGTCCCTGCGGGGACCGGACCGGCCGGTCGGCGACCCGGGCCGGCCCCGGCTCGCAGCGGCCGGTTTGACAGCCTCCCACCGCGGACGGACAGTGACCCGGGACACGCCGCGCGCCGCCGTCGGTCGCTGGCCGCGCGGCCGAGCGGGAGGGTGGAGTGACGACGACGCGACCACTGGTCCCGGGGGCCGGCTCCCCCGCGGCGGGAGCGCCGTCGAGCCGGGTGCCGGTCACCGCCACGGCGGCCGGCCGGGTGCTGGCCGTCCTGGACGCGTTCGGCCCCAGCCATGCCGCGCTGACCCTCAGCGAGATCAGCCGCCGCTCCGGCCTGTCGCTCACGACCACGCACCGCCTGGTCGGCGAGCTGCGCGCCTGGGGAGCCCTGGAACGCAGCCCGGACGGGCGCTACGGGATCGGTCTGCGACTGCTGGAGCTGGGCGCCCTCGCCCCGCACGGGCTGCAGCTGCGCGAGGTCGCCGTCCCCTACGTCGACGACCTGCACCAGGCCACCCGGGCCAACGTCGTGGTGGGCGTGCGCGACGGCTCGGACGTCGTGTACGTGGAGGCCCTGCGGGCCCGCACCGCCGTGAAGCTGATGAGCCGGATCGGTGGCCGGTGGCCGCTGCACGTCACGGGCACGGGCCTGGTCCTGCTCGCGTACGCGTCGCCGGAGGTGCAGGAGGAGGTGCTCAGCGGGCCGCTGGAGCGGTTCACGCCGCAGACGGTCACCGATCCCGCGGTGCTGCGGCGCACGCTGGCGGAGGTCCGCCGCACCGGCGTGGGCATCGCGGAGAACCAGCTGACCGCGGAGGCCCCGGCACTCGCCGTCGCCGTCCCGGTGCGGGGGGCCGGTGACGAGGTCGTCGCCGCGCTCGGGGTCACCGTGGAGCGCGGCACGGTCCAGGCCCAGGCGCTGATCCCGGCGCTCAACGCGACCGCGCGGGGCATCTCCCGCGCACTGGGCGCGCCGTCGGCCCAGCCACCTCGCCGCCGGACCTGAGGGGTGGCTCCGGCGCCGGGACGGGCCCCGGAGCCACCCCTGTCACGGCAGGGTCAGCGGGTGGGCTCCATGCCCAGCCACTGCCAGGCGTTGTCCCACAGGATCTGCTGGAGGGTCTCCTCGGGCAGGCCCATCGACTTCAGCGTCCGGGCGGCGGGGTCCTCCCGCAGCATGGCCGGGAAGTCCGACCCGACGAGCAGACGGTCGGCGCCGAGCGTGTCGATCAGGTAGGTCAGCGCCCGCCGGTCGAAGACCATCGAGTCGTACCAGAAGCGCCGCGCGAACTCGAACGGCGAGGGGCCGTCATCGGGCATGACCGCGCGCTCGGGGTCCACCGGCTCCTCGTTCCACGAGCCGCCCCAGAAGTACTGGTGGCGCGGGATCATCAGCGGGAAGCCGCCGGCCGCGTGGCTGAACGAGATCCGCAGGTCGGGGCAGGCCGCCGCGGTGCCGCCGGTGACCATGGAGCCGGCCGCGAAGGCGCCCTCGACGCCGACGACGTAGGTCCCCATCGCCGACATCGGCAGCCGCTCGGTGGGCGAGGGCATGGCGTGCACGAAGACCGACAGGCCCAGGCGCTCGACCTCCTGGAAGAACGGCAGGAACTTCTCGTGCCCGATCGAGGAGCCCACGACGTTGGAGGCGATCTCCACGCCCCGGAGCCCCTGGTCCTTGATGGCCTGCAGCTCCTTGGTGGCCACCTCGGGGTCCTGCATCGGCACCATGCCGAGGGCGATCAGCCGGGTCGGGTCGAACTGGGCCAGGGTGGCGCTGAACTCGTTGACGTGCCGGGCCAGCGACAGGCCGTCGTCGACCGGCAGGTCGTACTTCAGCAGCGGCGGCATCGGGCTGAGCACCTCGACGTCGACGCCGGAGGCGTCCTGGGCCTCGATGCGGCGCTCGGCGTCGAAGAAGACGTCCTTGGCCTTGAACGTCATGGGCCCGAACAGCAGGGTGCGGGCGGACTCGCCGTCCACCGCCTCCATGCGCGGGAAGCACTCGGGCGCGTCGGCCGGGTAGTCGTACGGCAGCAGGTGGGCGTGGGTGTCGACGAGCATGCGGAAGGCCTCCGGGATCAGTGGTGGGGGTGGACGGACACGTGGACGGCGGCCTCGCCCGGCACGTCGCCGGCGAGGACCTCGATGGCGTGTGCGGTGTCGTCCAGGCCGAACGTGTGCGTGTGCATCCGCTCGAGCGGGAAGCGGCGGGACTCGATGAGCGCGATCGCCTCGGCCATGGCCTTGGCGTCGACGCCGAACGCCCCCTGCACCGTGAGGGCGCGGTTGATGATCACGTCGGTGCGGATCGGGATCTCGCGGTCGCCCTTGATGCCGGCGAGCACCACCCGGCCGCCGTGCTTCGTGGCCAGCAGCGCGTCGCTGACCGGCCCGGCGGCCATCGGGGTGAGCTCGAGGGTCACGTCGACCCCGCGGCCGTCGGTGATCTCGCGGACGCGCTCGACGACGTCCACGGCGTCGTCGCCGTCGACGACGAGGGTGTGGTCGGCACCGAACTCGCGGGCCAGCGCCAGCTTGTGCGCGTCGGCCTCCAGGCCGGTGATCAGCACGGTGCCGGCCCCGGCCGACTTGGCGGCGATGACCGCGGCGATGCCGCGCTGTCCGGCGCCGAGCACCAGGACGGTGTCGCCGAGCCGGACCTGGCCGTAGTGCAGTGCCCACCGGACGCCGGCGCCCATGCCGTTGTACATCGCCGCGACCTCGGCCGGCAGCGTCTTGTCGATCTTGTGCACCACCGCGCCCGGCGCGAGGTACATGTACTCGGCGAACCCGCCCCACAGGGCCGGCGCGACCTCGACGGGGGTCACCCCGTGACCCCCGACCCGGTTGCGGCAGGCCTGGTAGTTGCCGGTCAGGCAGTCGAAGCAGTTCCGGCAGGGGATGACCACCTCCATGGCCACCCGGTCACCGGGCTGCACGCCCCAGCGCTTGGCCGCGTTCTCCCCCACCTCCTCGATGATGCCCATCGGCTCGTGCCCGGGGATGAACGCGGGCATGCCCTGCCGCAGGTGGCCCTTGTAGAACTCGACGTCGCTGCCGCACAGGCCGTTGGCCTCGACCCGGATCAGCCCGTCGTCGGCACCGGTCGCCGGCCGGGGGAACTCCTGGATCTCGATCTTCCGCGGCCCCACCTGGACCGCGGCACGCACCATCTCGCTCACTACGGACCTCTTCTCGTCTCGAGCCGGGGACGGCGCGTGCCGCCCGCCCGGCCGTGGGCGGCGTGACGCCGATCGCGCACCGCCCCTGTGCCCCCGGTCACGCTAGGTCGCCCGGTGCAGGGCCACCACGCGCCTTCCGTCCGGCGGACGGGCCCGCGGGGTCGGCCGCGGGTGGGAGCCGGCGCGGCCCGGGCACGCCACGGCCCCGCGGTCCCGGACGAGCCGGGACCGCGGGGCCGCGGGTGGAGAGGTCAGCCCTGCTCGCGCCAGACCTCGTCCCAGATGACGCCGGTGTTGACCAGGATCGGCGGGATCATGGTGGTCAGACCGGGACCGTGCACCCCCTGGGCGGCGAGGTTGGCCGGTGCGAAGGCCAGACCGAACGGCGCGTAGAAGTTCTCCGCGATGTGCTGCGACGCCTGCTCGTAGAGGTCGGCGCGCTGGTCCTCGTCCAGGGTGCCGGCCGCGTCGGTCAGCAGCTGGTCGAGCTCCGGGTCGGAGATGCCGCTGAACGGCGACGTGGACGCGAAGCGGAACGCCACGCCGACACCGGCGGCCGGGTCCCAGGCGCCGGCGGTCTGCAGCATCGCCTGCCAGGTGCCACCGGTGAACTCCTGGATGAGGGTGGACAGCTGGTAGTCCTCGATCGTCACGTCGATGCCCGCCTCCTGCCACTGGGTCTGCAGCGCCGTGTTGACCTGGGTGGCCACGTAGGCGCCGAGCGTGCCCAGCTTCACCTGCAGGCCGCCGAGCTCCTCGACGAGCTGCCGCGCCCGCTCCGGGTCGTACTCCGGGTAGCCCTCGACGTCCTCCATGTAGAAGAGCCCGCCCGGCCCGGTGAAGGACTGGCTGACCGGGTACTCGCCGCCGAACAGGCCCTCGGCGATGGCGTCGAAGTCGGTCGCCGCGTAGATGGCCTCACGGGCCCGCGGGTCGTCGAACGGCGCCGCCCGGGTGTTGAGCTGGATGACGTAGGGCGACGTCGCCGGCTGCACGGTCACCTGCAGCTGGTCGTTGGACTGGGCCTGCTCCAGCAGCGGGGTGGTGCTCAGGCCCTCGTAGGCCTGCGCCTGACCGGCCTGCAGCGCCTGGTAGGCCGGCTGGTCGCCACCGATCGACTGGAAGGTGAGCCGGTCCAGGTAGGGCAGGCCCTCCTCGAAGTAGTTCTCGTTGCGCTCGAGCACCAGCGTGGAGCTGAGCTGGTTCTCGACGACCGTGAACGGACCGGCGCCGACCGGGGTGATCTTGAACGACTCCTCGCCCTGCTGCTGCAGCGCGGTCGGCGAGGCGATCCAGTTGACGTTGCTGGCCGGGAACGACGCCAGCACCGAGGCGTTCGGTGCGGTGAAGTTGAGCCGGATCGTCAGCGGGTCGAGCA
Organism: Geodermatophilus sabuli; assembly: GCF_010686765.1. Lineage (GTDB taxonomy): Bacteria > Actinomycetota > Actinomycetes > Mycobacteriales > Geodermatophilaceae > Geodermatophilus > Geodermatophilus sabuli_A. The sequence continues at coordinate 292,383 of NZ_JAAGWF010000010.1, forward strand.
CCTCGATGGCCGGGTCGGCCAGCTGCCAGGTCGGCTTGCAGGTGCAGGGCGAGGCCAGGGCCCGCTCCCAGTTGAACCGCACCGCCTCGGCGTCCATCGGGGTGCCGTCGGAGAACTGGATGCCGTCGCGCAGCGTGACGGTGAAGCTCAGGCCGTCCTCGGCGATCTCGAAGCTCTCGGCCTGGTTGGGCTCGATGCGGGCGTTGGAGCCGTCGTCGTCGGCCCGGAGGAGGAACAGCCCGCCGAAGATGGCTTGCTGCATGGAGATGTTCGCCCCGCCGGTGGTGTTGGTCGCCGGGTCGAGGCCGGTGGGCCAGCTGCCGGCGAAGGCGGCGTCCTCGAGCACCGTCACCTCACCGCCGCGCTGCGGTTCCCCCGCGTCGGTCTGAGCGGCTCCGGTACCGCTGTCTCCTCCGTCGTCGCCGCCGCCGCAGGCCGTGAGGGCCAGGGCGGTGGCGAGGAGGAGGGACGGGATCGTCCTCTTCGTCATGTGGGTGCTCCCCTTGCTGGGATCGCGGGATCGGCCTGCGCGTGATGCAGGTCACTGCGCGCGTCAACGTCCACCGGCGGGCGCGACCATCGTGAGATGTCTTCCGCCTCACGGGAGACAAGTTCGCTGCCGGCGCGCTGACCTGGGGCTTCGTCCATAACGGTTCGATCGCGACGGGCTCTCCGGCGGCTCCCCACCGTGGCAGGCTCGCGCGGTGGAGTTCGCCGACGTCGTCCGCCGCCGCCGCATGGTCCGGGACTACGACCCCGACCGGCCGGTGCCTCCGGAGGTGCGGGAGCGCCTGCTGGAGCACGCCGTCCGCGCGCCGTCGGCCGGCTTCACCCAGGGGTGGGCGTTCCTCGTGCTCGAGTCCCCCGAGGAGCGCGAGCGGTTCTGGACGGCGACCGCCCCGGCCCGGCCGGCAGGGGCGCCCGACGCCTGGCTGACCCGGATGCGCCGGGCGCCCCTGCTGGTGGTGCCGATGTCGGACGAGTCGGCGTACCTGGCCCGCTATGCCGAGCCCGACAAGGGCTGGACCGACCGCGACCGGGCCCGCTGGCCGGTCCCCTACTGGGACGTCGACACCGGCATGGCGGCGCTGCTGGTGCTGCTGACCGCGGTCGACGAGGGGCTGGGCGCCTGCTTCTTCGGCGTCCCCGGGGACCGGGTCGACGCGTTCCGGGCGGCGTTCGGCGTGCCGGAGGCCTACCGGCCGGTGGGCTGCGTCTCCGTCGGTTATCCGGGCCCCGGGGACCGGCGCTCACCGTCGCTGCGACGGGGCCGGCGGCCGCTGGACGAGACCGTGCACCGCGGCCGCTGGTGAGTGGTTGACTCCTCCCCCGTGCCCTCCGAGAACTCCCGCGCCGTCCTGGTCACCGGCGGCTCCCGCGGCATCGGCCGCGCGATCGCGCAGGCCTTCGCCGCCCGTGGCGACCGCGTCGCCGTCCACTGGGGCAGCTCCCGGGAGCGCGCCGAGCAGGTGCTGGCCGAGCTCCCCGGCGTCGGGCACCTGCTGGTGCAGGCCGACCTGGGCGACCCGGACGCGGTGGCGCGGATGGTCGACGAGGCGGCGGCGGGCCTGGACGGGCTGCAGGTGCTGGTCAACAACGCGGGGGTCTTCACCGCGCACCCGCCGCTGCGCACCTCCTACGCCGAGTGGCAGGCCGCCTGGTCCCGGACGCTGGCGGTCAACCTGATCGGTGCCGCCAACGCCACCTTCCGGGCGGTGCCGCACCTGGTCGCGGCCGGCGGCGGTGCGGTCGTCAACGTCTCCAGCCGGGGCGCGTTCCGGGGCGAGCCGGACAACCCGGCGTACGGGGCGTCCAAGGCCGGGCTCAACGCCTTCGGGCAGTCGATGGCGCTCGCACTGGCGCCGCACGGCATCTCGGTCGGCACGGTCGCGCCCGGCTTCGTCCAGACGGAGATGGCCCGCGAGGTGCTCGACGGCCCGGGTGGGGACGCCGTCCGGGCGCAGTCGCCCTACGGCCGGGTCGCCCGCCCGGAGGAGGTGGCCTCGGCGGTGCTGTGGCTGGCGTCGGCGGAGGCGCGGTTCTCCACCGGCACCATCATCGACGTCAACGGGGCGTCCTACCTACGGCAGTGACATGGCGGTCCTACCGGACCGCGACGTCACAGGCTGCGCAGCCAGTTGCTGAGCAGCTGGGCTCCGGCGTCCCCGCTCTTCTCGGGGTGGAACTGGGTCGCCGACAGCGCGCCGTTCTCGACCCCGGCCACGAACCGGTCGCCGTGCTCGGCCCAGGTGACCACCGGCGGCTTCAGCGGGGAGGGCGTGCCGTCGCTGCCGAGCGGGAAGTCCCGCACGCCGTAGGAGTGCACGAAGTAGAAGCGCTGGTCCTCGAGCCCGTCGAACAGCACGCTGCTCTCGGGCACCTGCACGGTGTTCCAGCCCATGTGCGGCAGGACCGGGGCGTCCAGCGGCTCGACGACGCCGGGCCACTCGCCGCAGCCCTCGGCGTCGTGGCCGTGCTCCACTCCCCGCTCGAAGAGGATCTGCATGCCCACGCAGACGCCGAGCACCGGCCGCCCGCCGGCCAGCCGCCGGCCGATCACCCGCGGACCGTCGACGGCGCGCAGCCCGTCCATGCACGCGGCGAACGCGCCGACCCCGGGGACGACGAGCCCGTCGGCCTCCAGGGCCTCCTGCGGGTCGGCGGTCACCGTGACGTCGGCACCGACGCGGGCCAGCGCCCGCTCGGCCGAGCGCAGGTTGCCCGAGCCGTAGTCGAGGACCGCCACCTTCTTCACGCCTGCCACGCTACCGACCAGCGCGGGGCGGCCTGCGTCTGTTCCCGCCGGCCGGCCCCGTCCACGGCTCTACAGCCGGAGGATGGCCGAGGCGGTGGCCAGCAGGGCCGCGACCAGCAGGACGACGGCGAAGAACACCTGCGGACCGGTGCGGCCCTCGGTGTCGGAGTCGGCCTTCCAGATGCTCCAGGCACCCCCGAGCAGGAAACCGCCCAGCACCAGCAGCAGGACCTCGAACGTCATGCGGGGAGTGCCACGGCGGCTACAGCGCGCCCTTCGTGGAGGGGACGTCGGTGATGCGGGGGTCGAGGGCGACGGCGGCGCGCAGGGCGCGGGCCAGCGCCTTGAACTGGCCCTCGACGATGTGGTGGGCGTCGCGGCCGGCGTAGAGGACCCGGACGTGCAGGCTGATCCGCGCGTTGAACGCGAAGGACTCCAGCACGTGCTTGGTCAGGCTGGTCGGGTAGTCCGGCCCGATCATCGGCGTCATGTCCGCCGGCTCGGCGTGCACGAAGTACGGCCGGCCGGAGAGGTCGACCGCCGCCTGGGCGAGCACCTCGTCCATGGGGATGGTGGCGTCGCCGTAGCGGGTGATGCCGCGCTTGTCCCCCAGCGCCTGCGCGAAGGCCTGGCCCAGGGCGATCGCGACGTCCTCGACGGTGTGGTGGGCGTCGATGTGCAGGTCGCCGTCGGCCCGCACGGTCAGGTCGATGCCGCTGTGCCGGGACAGCGCCGTGAGCATGTGGTCGTAGAAGCCGACCCCGGTGCTGATCGAGCTCGTGCCGGTGCCGTCGAGGTCGAGCTCGACGACGAGCTTGGTCTCACTGGTCTCCCGCTCGACCCGTGCGGTGCGCGTCATGTGGCTCATCCTCCCTCAGTGGTGCGGTGCTCCGGCGCGACCTCACCCAACGCGGTGAGGAAGGCCTCGGTCTCCTCCGTGGTGCCCGCGGTGACCCGCAGCCAGCCGGGCAGCCCGACGTCGCGGACCAGCACGTCGTGCTCCAGCAGGGCCCGCCAGGCGGCCGGGGCGTCGGCGAAGCGACCGAAGAGGACGAAGTTCGCGTCGCTGGGCACGCTGGTCAGCCCCAGGCCCGGCAGTGCGGCGACGATGCGGTCGCGCTCGGCCCGGACCGCGTCGACGGTGGCCAGCAGCGCGTCGGTGTGCGCCAGCGCCGTCCGCGCGGCCGCCTGGGTCAGCGAGCTCAGGTGGTAGGGCAGCCGGACCAGCTGCAGGGCGTCGACGACGGCGGGGTCGGCGGCCAGGTAGCCCAGCCGGAGTCCGGCCATGCCGAAGGCCTTGCTCATCGTGCGGCTGACGACCAGCCGCGGGCGGCCGGGCAGCAGGGTGAGGGCCGAGGCGGTGCCCGCCCGGGCGAACTCGGCGTAGGCCTCGTCGACGACGACCACCCCGCTGGTCGCGTCGTAGAGCTCGCAGACGGTGTCGAGCGGCACCGCGGTGCCGGTCGGGTTGTTGGGGCTGGTCACGAAGACGACGTCGGGCGCGACCTCGCGGACCTGGGCCGCGGCGGCGGCCGGGTCGATGCCGAAGTCGGGACGGCGGTGCCCGTCGACCCACGCGGTGCCTGTGCCCGCGGCGATGATCGGGTGCATCGAGTAGGACGGCGTGAAGCCCAGCGCCGTGCGGCCGGACCCGCCGAAGGTCTGCAGGACCTGCTGGAGGACCTCGTTGCTGCCGTTGGCCGCCCACACCTGTTCCCGGGCGATCGTCGCGCCGCCGGTCCGGCCCAGGTAGGCCGCCAGGTCGCTGCGCAGCTCGAGGGCGTCCCGGTCGGGGTAGCGGTTGAGCTCCCGCGCCGCCGTGGCCAGCGCCGCGCCGAGGTCGGCGAGCAGCGCCGGCGGCAGCGGGTGCGGGTTCTCGTTGGTGTTGAGCCGGTAACGGGCCGGCAGCTGCGGTGCGCCGTAGGGCGAGCGGCCGCGCAGCTCCGGCCGCAGCGGGAGGTCGTCGAGCGACGTCATGCGCGCTGCCGGGCCCGGACGGCGGCGGCGTGCGCCGGCAGGTCCTCGGATCCGGCGAGGGCGTCGATGTGCGCGGCGGCCCCGGCGAGGGCCTGCTCGTCGTACTCGACGACGTGGATGCCGCGCAGGAACGACTGCACCGACAGGCCGCTGGAGTGCCGGGCGCAGCCGCCGGTCGGCAGCACGTGGTTGGAGCCGGCCAGGTAGTCGCCGAGGGACACCGGCGACCAGGCGCCGACGAAGACCGCGCCGGCGTTGCGCACCCGCAGGGCGACCGCCCGCGGGTCGCGGGTCTGGATCTCCAGGTGCTCGGCGGCGTACGCGTCGACCACCCGGAGCCCGGCGTCGAGGTCGTCGACCAGGACGACGCCGGACTGGCTGCCGTCCAGCGCGGTGGTGATCCGGTCGGAGTGCTTGGTCGCCGCCACCTGGCCGGGGACGAGCGCCAGGACGGCGTCGGCCAGCTGCTCGCTCGTCGTCACCAGCACCGCACCGGCCAGCGGGTCGTGCTCGGCCTGGCTGATCAGGTCGGCGGCCACGTGCACGGGGTCGGCGGTGTCGTCGGCGAGGATCGCCACTTCGGTGGGGCCGGCCTCGGAGTCGATCCCGATCAGACCGCGCAGCAGCCGCTTGGCCGCCGTCACGTAGACGTTGCCCGGGCCGGTGACCATGTCCACCGGCTCGCAGCTGCCCGCGCCGTAGCCGAACACGGCGATCGCCTGGGCGCCGCCCACGGCGTACACCTCGGTGATGCCCAGCAGGGCACAGGCGGCGAGGACGCCGGGGTCGGGCAGCCCGCCGTTGTCGCGCTGCGGCGGGGAGGCGACCGCGATCGACTCCACGCCGGCGAGCTGGGCCGGGACGACGTTCATCACGACGCTGGACAGCAGCGGAGCCAGGCCGCCCGGGACGTAGAGGCCCACCCGGCGCACCGGCAGCCAGCGCTCGGTGACCGTGCCGCCGGGGACGACCTGGGTGGTGACGTCGGTGCGGCGCTGGTCGGCGTGCACCCGGCGGACGCGGGCGATCGCCTCCTCGAGCGCCGCCCGGACGGCGGGGTCGATCCCGGCCAGCGCGGCCTCGATCGCCTGCGGCGGGACGGCGGGGTCCTCGAGGTCCACGCCGTCGAGGCGCGCGGTGATCTCACGGACGGCCTGGGCGCCGCGCAGCCGCACGTCCTCGCACAGCGGACGCACCGTGGCCAGCACCGAGTCGATGTCGGTCGCGGCACGGGGCAGCAGGCCGGCGAGCTCACGCACTCCCGGCAGGGCCGATCCACGCAGGTCGATGCGGGCGAGCACGGGCGGACCTCCGGAGCGGGATCGGGAACACCCCAGGGTAGCCGCCGCCCTCAGGGCCCCCGGCGTCCTCCCGGTCGCCGGGCCGGAGCCCCGCCGTAGGCTCCGCAGACGTGGGCGACCTGATCCCGCTCTTCCCGCTGGGGACCCCGCTGTTCCCCGGGGTGGTCCTCCCCCTGCAGGTCTTCGAGCCGCGGTACCGGCGGCTGGTCCGGGACCTGCTGGCCGTGCCAGAGGGCCGGCCGCGCTCCTTCGGCGTGGTCGCCATCCGGCAGGGCTGGGAGGTCGAGCAGGTCGCCCCGGCAGAGGCGCTCTACGACGTCGGCTGCACGGCCCGTGTGCAGGGCATCCGCCCCCAGCCCGACGGCGGGTTCCGGCTGGTGACGGTCGGGGGCGACCGCTTCCGGCTGCTCGACCTGGTGGTCGCCGAGGACCCGCCCTACCTGCGCGCCGAGGTCGAGTGGCTGGCCGACGAGGAGGCCGCCGAGGAGGCCGCCGGCGACCAGGACGAGCTCGGCCCGCCCGAGGGGGCCGAGCACCCCGCCGTTCTGGACGACCTGGTGTCCGACGTCGCCCGCGGGTCGATGGAGGTGCTGGTCCGGGGCGTCGGTGAGCTGTTCACCCGGTACGTGGTCGCCGTCGCCGGGTTGACCGGCGAGGGGCCCGATCTCGAGGGGGTCGGTGCCGGTGGGCTGCTCACCTCGGTGTCGGGCAACCCCCGGGCGCTGTCCTACCTGGTGGCCTCGGCGGCGCTGCTGACCACCGAGGACCGGCAGGCGCTGCTGGCCGAGTCCGCCACCCGGCGCCGGCTGCGCGCCGAGTCGCGGCTGCTGCGCCGCGAGCTGACCCTGCTGGAGACGGTCGGGGCGGTACCGGCCCCGCTGCAGCGGTTCGCCGGCCCCCGCAGCGTCAACTAGCCACGCGTGGCGCCCTGGCGGGGCGCGGCACCGAGGGGCACCGGGCCGTAGGCCGGCGGCGGGGTGCCGTTGGCAGGGGGCGGGCCGTCGACCGGGGGTACCGGCGCCGCCGGCGCCGGGTCGGGACGGTCGAGGTCCTCCGCGGCGGCGAACAGCGTGGCCACGACGTAGACGAGGACGGCGGCGAACGGGCCGACGGCGAGGGCGGCCATGGACCCCAGCGACAGCCCCGTGGTCACCCGCGCGCCGACGTCGGTCAGCTGCCCCTGGGTGGGACCAGGGCCGAGGAGCTCGCCGAGCTGCCAGGCGACCAGGGCGGCGAGCAGCGTGCCCGCGGCCAGGCCGAGCAGCGTGCCCACGCCGCGCCGGCGCCGCAGCCGCCAGGCGACCAGCCCGGCCAGCAGGCCCAGGCCGGTCAGCACGAGGGTGAAGACGCCGTCGTCGGCGACGAGCAGCTCGGCCGGGGGCCGGCCGACCACCACGGGGCCGTCCGCGGTCACCTCGAACCGGGCTCTCGGTGCCAGCGCCCACCACAGCAGCCCGGCGGGGACGCCGGTGACCAGGAGCAGCCCGGCCAGCAGCAGGGAGCCCCGCAGATCGGCCCGCAGCTCCGCGGCGCCGGGCCACCGGCGACCGCCGGCCCGGGCGGTCGGCGGAGGCCCGGCGGGGCCGGGGACGGGTGCGCTGTCCACGACCCGAGTCAACCCCGGGCCGCGGTCGGGCTGTTCCCGGACCGCGGCCCGGCCGTCGGCGCCGGCGTCACAGGAGCGCGACGCTGGTGGGGCCCAGCAGCGCCTTGATGTCGCCCATGAGCGCGGTGCTCGGCCGGACCCGCAGCCCCTGGTCGAGGCGGAGCACGGTCTCCCGGCTGCCGTTGACCAGCTTGAGCTGGACCTCGGTGGTGCCGGGGTGGCTGCCGAGCACCTCGCGCAGCCGTTCGACGACCGGCGGGGTGCAGCGCGCCGCCGGCATCGAGACGAGGACCGGACCGCGGGGGCCCTCGGTCAGCTCGGGGACGCTCACCTCGGAGCCGAACAGCGAGGGCTGGTCGTCCCGCCGGCTGATGCGGCCCTTGATGACCACGATCTGGTCCCGGACGATCTTGTCCGACACCTGGGCCCAGGTCTTGGGGAAGAACAGCACCTCGATGCCGGACTCGAGGTCCTCCAGCGTGGCGATCGCCCACGGCGCGCCCTGCTTGTTGGTCCGCGGGGAGACCGCCGTGAGGATGCCGGCGATGGTCACGTTCGCGCCGTCCTCCACCCCGCCGGCGTTGATCTCGGCGATGGGGGTGTCGGCGTGCGAGGTGAGCACGTGCTCCACGCCGTGCAGCGGGTGGTCGGAGACGTACAGCCCGAGCATGTCGCGCTCGAACACCAGCCGCTCGCTCTTGGACCAGTCCGCCGTCGGGATGGTGATGTCCAGAGCACTGCCGAAGGGGTCGTCCTCGGCCGGGCCGTCGCCGAAGCTGCCGAACAGGTCGAACTGCCCCTCGGCCTCCTTGCGCTTGAGCCCCATCGCGGAGTCGACGGCCTGGGCGTGGATGGCCACGATGCCCTGCCGCGAGTGGCCCATCGAGTCGAACGCGCCGGCCTTGGCCAGCGACTCGATCACCTTCTTGTTGCAGGCGACCGTGTCGATCTTGCGCATGAAGTCGGCGAAGTCCTTGAACGGGCCCTTCTCCTCGCGGGCCCGGACGATCGAGTCGACGACGTTGACCCCGACGTTGCGGACCGAGGCCATGCCGAAACGGATGTCGGTGCCGACGGCGGTGAAGTCCCAGGAGGACTCGTTGACGTCGGGCGGCAGCACCTTGATGCCCATCCGGCGGCACTCGGCCAGGTAGATGGGCCGGCGGTCCTTGTCGTCGCCGACGCTGGTGAGCAGCCCGGCCATGTACTCGGCCGGGTAGTTGGCCTTGAGGTAGGCGGTCCAGTACGAGATGAGCCCGTAGGCCGCCGAGTGCGCCTTGTTGAAGGCGTAGTCGGCGAACGGGACGAGGATGTCCCAGAGCGTCTTGACCGCCGCGGCGGAGAAGCCGTTGGCCTTCATGCCGGCCTCGAACCCGACGTACTCGGCGTCCAGGACCGACTTCTTCTTCTTGCCCATCGCGCGGCGCAGCAGGTCGGCCTTGCCGAGGGAGTACCCGGCGACCTTCTGCGCGATCGCCATGACCTGCTCCTGGTAGACGATGAGGCCGTAGGTCTGGCCGAGGATCTCGTCGAGGGGCTCGGCCAGCTCGGGGTGGATCGGCGTGATCTCCTGCTGCCCGTTCTTGCGCAGCGCGTAGTTGGTGTGCGAGTTCGCGCCCATCGGTCCCGGCCGGTAGAGGGCGCCGACGGCCGAGATGTCCTCGAAGTTGTCGGGGCGCATGAGGCGCAGCAGCGACCGCATCGGCCCGCCGTCGAACTGGAAGACACCGAGGGTGTCGCCCCGGCCCAGGAGCTCGTAGGTGGCCTTGTCGGTGAGGTCCTTGCTGAGCTCGTCGAGGTCGATCGGCTCCTTGCCGTTCAGCACGATGTTGCGCAGCGCGTCGTCCAGGACGGTGAGGTTGCGCAGCCCGAGGAAGTCCATCTTGAGCAGGCCGAGCGTCTCGCAGGTCGGGTAGTCGAACTGCGTGATGACGGCGCCGTCGGACTCGCGCCGCATGATCGGGATGCTGTCGATGAGCGGGTAGCGGCCGATGATGACCCCGGCCGCGTGCACGCCCCACTGGCGCTTGAGCCCCTCGAGCTTGCGGGCCTGGTCGACGACCTCGGCCGCACCCGGGTCGGACTCGTAGCGGGCGCGGAACTCCGAGGCCTCCTTGTAGCGGTCGTGCTTGGGGTCGAAGATCCCCGACAGCGGGATGTCCTTGCCCATGACCCCCGGCGGCATGAGCTTGGTCAGCTCGTCGCCCACCGAGTAGGGCCGGTCGAGCACGCGGGCGGCGTCCTTGATCGCGGCCTTGGCCTTGATCGTCCCGTAGGTGACGATCTGGCTGACCCGCTCCTCGCCGTACTTCTCCGACACGTAGCGGATGACCTCGCCGCGCCGGCGGTCGTCGAAGTCGATGTCGACGTCGGGCATGGAGACGCGCTCGGGGTTCAGGAACCGCTCGAAGATCAGCCCGTGGGCCAGCGGGTCGAGGTCGGTGATGCCCATCGCGTAGGCGGCCAGCGAGCCGGCGGCCGAGCCACGGCCGGGACCGACCCGGATGCCCTGGTCCTTGGCCCAGTTGATGAAGTCGGCGACCACGAGGAAGTACCCCGGGAAGCCCATCTGGGTGATGATCCCGACCTCGTAGTCGGCCTGCTTGCGCACGTGGTCGGGGATGCCGTTCGGCCAGCGCTTGTGCAGGCCGCGCTCGACCTCCTTGACGAACCAGGAGGTCTCGTCCTCCCCCGGCGGCAGGGGGAAGCGCGGCATGAGGTCGGCGCCCTCGGTGAACGACACCTCGCACTGCTCGGCGACGAGCAGGGTGTTGTCGCAGGCCTCGGGCATCTCGGCGAACAGCGACCGCATCTCCGCGGCGCTCTTGAGGTAGTAGCCGTCGCCGTTGAACTTGAAGCGGTTGGTCTCGTTGAGCCGCGACCCGGTCTGGATGCACAGGAGCGCGTCGTGGGCCTGCGCGTCCTCCTTGTGCGTGTAGTGCAGGTCGTTGGTGCCCAGCAGCGGGATGCCGAGGTCCTGGGCGATCTCCAGCAGCGCCGGGCGGGTCTTCTTCTCGATGGACAGCCCGTGGTCCATCACCTCGGCGTAGAAGTTGTCCTTGCCGAAGATGTCCTGGAAGTCCGCCGCCGCCTGGCGGGCCCGGTCGACCTTGCCGGCGCGCAGCCACATGTTGACCTCGCCCGACGGGCACCCGGTCGTGGCGATCAGGCCGGTGCCGTACTTCTCCAGCAGGTCGCGGTCGAACCGCGGCTTGCGGTACTGGCCCTCCAGGCTGGCCAGCGAGGAGATGCGGAAGAGGTTGTGCATCCCCTCGGTGGTGCGGGCGAGCAGCGTCATGTGCGTGTACGCGGCCTTGCCCCGGTTGCTCCCGCCCTCGCCGTCCTCGTCGATGAGGTTGTCGCCGAAGTCGAAGGGCGCGCGGTCGAACCGGGAGCCGGGCGTGTAGTAGCCCTCCATCCCGATGATCGGCTTCACACCGGCCCCGGTGGCCTGCTTGTAGAAGTCGTAGGCGCCGAACACGTTGCCGTGGTCGGTCATCGCCAGCGCCGGCATCCCCTGCTCGGCGGCGGCCTTGGTGACCTCCGGCAGCTTGGCCGCACCGTCGAGCATCGAGTACTCGGTGTGGACGTGCAGGTGCACGAACGAGTCGGACGGGGTGCTGCTGCTCACGGGTGTGCGTGCTCCTCACAGGTCGTGCGTGCCCGGCCGTCGAGGTCCGCGGCGGGCGACCGGCGGGGAAGACCGGCGGTGCGGGTGCGCGGCCGGTGTCCCGGCGGGCCGGCACACTGATCCTCGCACTGAGGAGGGTCTACTCCGAGGGTCTGACACGACGTGTCTCGCAACGGCCGGACCGCTCCGTCACACCGGCCCCTGCTCCGCCGGCGGCAGCGTTCGGCGCATCGTCACGTGCACGATGCCGGCCTCCACGTACTCCTCCCCCACGGCGGCGTAGCCGGCCCGCTCGTAGAACCCCCGGGCGCCCACCTGCGCGTGCAGCTCCACCTCGGCCAGCCCCAGCGCGGCCGCCTGGCGGTGCAGCTCGGTGAGCACCGCCGCACCGTGCCCGCGCCCACGGACACCGGCGTCCACCGCCATCCGGCCCACCACCGCCCGGCCGTCGCGCACCAGCAGCCGCCCCGTCGCGACCACCCGGCCGTCGTCGTCGCGGCTGAGGGCGTGCACGGCGGCGGCGTCCGCGGCGTCCCGCTCGATCTCCGGGGGGACGCCCTGCTCCTCGACGAACACGCGGGTCCGCAGCGCGGCCACCTCGTGCCAGTCGGCAGGCCCGGCCACCACGGCGCGCGGCCGGCTCACCGGGCCCCCGCCGGCAGCGCGCTGGCCGGGACCAGCAGGAAGCGCAGGTCGATGAGCACGTGCAGCAGGACCGGCAGCAGCAGCGACCCGGTGTCCAGGTACAGGCCGGCCAGGACGCCGCCGAGCACGCCGGTGGTGACCACTCCGGCCACGCCCTGGTAGGCGTGCGCCAGCCCGAAGGCGGCGGCCGCGACGAGCACCAGGAGCGGCTCCGGCAGACCGCCGGCCAGCGCCGCGGCGACGGCGAGGAAGAACCCGCGGTAGAGCCACTCCTCGCACACCCCGGCGGTGACGCCGACCAGGGTGAACAGCCGCCGCTCGCCCGGCGTCCGCGGCAGCAGCGCCAGCGTGGCGTGCACCGGCGGCTCGGAGTGCCGTCCCTCCCCCGGCCGGCGGCGCACCGTCGCCGCCGCCTCGGCCAGCGCCCCGGAGCGCAGCGCCCGGGTGGAGAGGACGACGAAGGCGAGCACCAGGACGGCGGCCGCACCCGCGACCGGCCCCGGCCAGGCCTGCGGCCACCGCAGGCCCACGCCCGCGGCGCCGACGTCCGGGGAGGACAGCCAGACGGCGAGGGTCAGCACGGCCAGGCCCCACTCCAGGACCAGCAGCCGCCGGTAGAAGGACCGCCGCGCGCCGCCGTCGGTGCGCAGCCGGCCCTCGAAGCGGCGGTGCAGGACGTGCCCGACCACCGGCTCCCCGAGCACCAGGTACCCGGCGACCACCACCGCCGCCAGCGCCGCGGGGCCGAAGTCGGCGAGCGAGCCGGGCAGCTCCTGCACCGCCGGGCCTCAGGCCTCGGCGCGCAGGATGTCGAGCGCGCCGGCCAGGTCGGGCGGGTACGGGCTGGTGAACTCCATCCAGCGCCCGTCGGCGGGGTGCGGGATGCCCAGCCGCACGGCGTGCAGCCACTGCCGGGAGACGCCCAGCCGGGCGGCCAGCGTCGGGTCGGCGCCGTACGTGGCGTCGCCGACGCAGGGGTGGCGCAGCGCGGAGAAGTGCACCCGGATCTGGTGGGTGCGACCGGTCTCCAGCGCGATGTCGACCAGGCTGGCGGCCGCGAACGCCTCGATGACCTGGTAGTGGGTGACCGACGGGCGGCCGCCCTGGACGACGGCGAAGCGCCAGTCGTGCTTGGGGTGCCGGTCGATCGGCGCGTCGATGGTGCCGCGGGACGGGTCGGGGTGGCCCTGCACCAGGGCGTTGTAGCCCTTCTCGACCGTGCGCTCCTTGAACGCCGCCTTGAGCGCGGTGTAGGCCCGCTCGCTCTTGGCCACGACCATGAGGCCGGTCGTGGCGGCGTCCAGCCGGTGCACGACGCCCTGCCGCTCGGCGGCGCCGGAGGTGGAGATGCGGTAGCCGGCCGCCGCGAGCCCCCCGATGACGGTCGGGCCCGCCCAGCCGGGGCTGGGGTGGGCGGCCACGCCGACCGGCTTGTCGACGACCACGAGGTCGTCGTCGTCGTGGACGACGGTCAGCCCGGCGACCGGCTGCGGTGCCACCGGCTCCCCGGGCGGGGCCGGCAGCTCGACCTCCAGCCAGCTGCCGCCGGTCACGCGGTCGCCCTTGCCGCGGGCCCGCCCGTCGATGAGCACAGCGCCACCGTCGGCGAGGTCGGCGGCGGCGGTGCGGGAGAGCCCGAAGAGCCGGGACAGCGCCTGGTCGACGCGCTGCCCCTCCAGCCCGTCGGGCACCGGGAGCGCCCGGTGCTGGCCCGCGGAGCTGCTCACGGCGCCCATTGTGACCGGTGGCGACGGCCGCCCGGCGCACCGCCGCCCGCGCCGTCAGTCGGAGGCCGCTCCGCGGTCGCGCACGGCCCGGGTGCCCGACGCGCGCGTGCCGTCGAACTCGATGCCCCGCAGCGCCAGCACCACGCCGAGGACGCCGCCGCAGACGATCGCGGAGTCGGCCACGTTGAAGATCGGGTAGACCTCGCCGTCCGGCGCGAACACCGAGACGAAGTCGACCACGCCTCCGCGGAGGAAGCCGGGGTCGCGGAACACCCGGTCGATCAGGTTGCCGACGGCCCCGCCGAGCACCAGCCCGAGGGTCACCGCCCAGGCCGTGGAGAACAGCCGGCGCGCGGTGCGCACGATGACCACCGCGACGACCGCGGCGATCAGCGTGAAGACGACGGTGAAGCCCTCGGCGAAGGAGAAGGCCGCGCCGGTGTTGCGGGCGTGGGTGAGGTACACCGCCCCGCCGAGCAGCCGGATGTTCTCGCCCCGCTCGATGGTGGCGACGACGAGCAGCTTGGTGCCGAGGTCGAGCAGCAGCACCACGGCCGCCAGCAGGAGCAGCAGGCGGGTGCGGGGGCGCCCGGGCGACTCCGGGGCCGCGTCGACCGCGCCGTCCTGGGGGTCGGTCGTCTCGGACAGGAGGGCTCCTCGGTCGGCGCGGGCTGGAGCTGGCGGGGCGGGTCGCCGCCGTCCGTCGACGATAGCCGCGGGGCCGTCCGGGGCGCTGACACCTCGGTCGACCGGCCGCAACTCGGGCGCGACGTGATCCATCTCATGACGGAGTGCGACCGATCTCACCTCGCCGGGTCACATGTTCCGGCGCGATTGGGCCGAGGTTGGAGGGGAGAGCACGCACCCGAGCACGGAAGGCCCTCGTGTCCACCGACCTCGCACCATCGACAGACCCTGACGTCGTCCTCGTGGGCGCCGGCATCATGAGCGCGACCCTCGCGTCGCTGCTCGGTGTCGTCGCCCCCGACTGGAGCGTCACCCTCTTCGAGTCCGGACCCGAGGTGGCCGGTGAGAGCTCCGACGCCTGGAACAACGCCGGGACCGGCCACGCGGCCCTCTGCGAGCTCAACTACACCCCGGCCGGGCCGGACGGCTCGGTGGACGTCAGCAAGGCCGAGACGATCAACGAGCAGTTCCAGGTGTCGCGGCAGTTCTGGTCGCACCTCGTCCGCTCGGGCCTGACGGGCGCGCCGAAGGAGTTCATCACCCCGATCCCGCACGTCAGCTTCGTCACCGGTGAGGCCGGCCGCGCCTACATGCGCAGCCGGCACGCGGCGATGTCGGCGTCCCCGCTGTTCGACGGTCTGGAGTACACCGACGACAGCGCCGAGCTCGCCTCGTGGATCCCGCTGATGATGGCCGGCCGGCCGGCCGACCAGGTCGTCGCCGCGACCCGCTCGGTCGCCGGCACCGACGTCGACTTCGGCTCCCTGACCCGACTCCTGGTCGACTCGGCCTCGGCGCGCGGCGTGCACGTGCACTGCGACCAGCGGGTCACCGGGATCGAGCGGCGGACCGACGGCCGGTGGGCGGTGACCGTCCGCGACGCCGTCACCGGTGAGCTGCGCACCGTCCGCACCCGGTTCGTGTTCGTCGGCGCCGGCGGTGGCGCCCTGCCCCTGCTGCAGCGGTCGGGCATCCCGGAGATCCGCGGGTTCGGCGGCTTCCCGGTCAGCGGCAAGTTCCTGCGCAGCAGCTCCCCCGAGCTGGTCTCTGCGCACCAGGCCAAGGTCTACGGCCAGGCGGCCGTCGGCGCCCCGCCGATGTCGGTCCCCCACCTGGACCTGCGGATGATCGACGGAGACCACTCGCTGCTGTTCGGCCCCTACGCCGGCTTCTCGCCGAAGTTCCTCAAGGCCGGGAAGCTGTGGGACCTGCCGGCCTCGGTCCGCGGGCACAACCTCGGCTCGATGCTCGGGGTCGCCAAGGACAACGTGCCGCTGACCAAGTACCTCGTCACCGAGCTGCTGAAGGGTGCCGACGCGCGGCACGCCACCCTCACCGACTTCGTCCCCCAGGCCGAGGCCGCCGACTGGGACCTCATCACCGCCGGGCAGCGGGTCCAGGTCATCAAGCGGGACGCCGCCGGCCGGCCGGTGCTGCAGTTCGGCACCGAGCTCGTCGTCGGCGGCGAGGGCACCATCGCCGGCCTGCTGGGCGCCTCGCCCGGCGCGTCGACGGCGGTGTCGGCGATGCTGGGCGTGCTGGAGCGCTGCTTCCCCGAGCGGATCGACGCCTGGCGCCCCGCGCTCGCCGACGCCATCCCCTCCTACGGTCGCAGCCTGGCCGAGGACCCGGCGCTGCTGGCCGAGGTCCGCGCCGAGACCCGGCAGACCCTCGAGCTCAACGGCTGAGAGAGGACCCTCCTGCCCCCACCCCTCGCGAGCTCGGGGCGGGGCCCTGCAGGAGGGCCGGCGGTCGGGAGCCTCCGGCCCCGCCACCGGTCACCCGGGCGGCGGGGCCGCGACGAGCCTGCGAGCGGTGGGGGCAGCGGGGTCCCTCCTCAGTCGGCGCCGGTGGGGGCGCCGCTCTCACCGCGCCAGGTGGCCAGCCGGCCGGCCCGGCTGACCGCACGCAACCGCCGCTCCGCCTCGGCCCGGGACCGCCGCGCCGACACGAGCAGCGCCTGGTCACCCCGTACCAGCCGGGTGGACGCGTCGGGCACGAACGAGCGGCCGTCGCGCACGATGAGCACCACCGAGGCGTCCTCGGGCAGCCGCAGCTCGGGCAGGTAGACGCCGTGCAGGCGGGAGCCCTCGGGCACCGTCAGCTGCAGCAGGTCGGCGTCCAGCTGCTCCAGCGGCGCGGACTCGACCTCGACGTCCCGCGGCGTCAGGGGTGCCGCGATCCGCAGCCTGCGGGCCATCCAGGGCAGCGACCCGCCCTGGATCAGGGTGAAGACGACGACCAGCACGAACACGGTGTCGAAGATCCGTACCGCGCCCTGGACCCCGGCGGCCACGGGGAAGGTCGCGAGGACGATCGGCACCGCCCCCCGCAGCCCGGCCCAGGAGATGAACGCCTGCTGGGACAGGGGGATGCGGAACCAGGCGAGGCTGGCCACGACCGACAGCGGCCGGGCGACCAGCAGCAGCGCCCCGCCGACCAGGAGCGCCGGCGGCAGGGCCTCCCCCAGCCGGGACGGCGAGGCCAGCAGGCCGAGCAGGACGAACAGCCCGATCTGGGCGAGCGACGCCATGCCCTCCGCGAAGCCGATGCTGGCCGACCGGTGCGGCAGCGCGGCGTTGCCGAGGACCACGCCGCAGAGGTAGACCGCGACGAAACCGGAGGTGTGCGCCAGCGTCGCCGTCGCGAAGGCGAGCACGCACAGCGCCAGCGTGGCGAGCGGGTAGAAGCCGGCCAGGGGCAGCGCCACCCGGCGGAGCAGCTCGGCGCCGCCGAAGCCGACGGCGACCCCGATCGCGGTCCCGCCGACCAGCTCGACCACGATCTCCACCCCGACCCACCACCACGGCCCGGCGTGCCCGCCGGTGAGGTAGGCCGCCAGCGCGGTGACCAGCAGGATGGCGGGCGCGTCGTTGAGCCCGCTCTCGGCCTCGATCGACGCCGCCAGCCGGCGGGGCAGCGGCAGCCGGCGCAGGGCGGCGAACACCGCCGCGGCGTCCGTCGAGCTGATCACGGCGCCCAGCAGCAGCGCGAAGGGCCACGAGAAGCCGAGCAGCCCGACGGTGATGGCGGCGGTGACGACCACGCTCACCGTCACACCGACCGTCGCCAGGGACACCCCGGGCCCGATCGCCCGCCGGACGTCGTTCCAGCGGGTGGTCAGGCCACCCTCGGCCAGGATGACCACGAGCGCGGCGACGCCGAGGGTCTGGGTGAGCTGCACGTCCTCGAACTCGACGCCCACGCCGCTCTCCCCCAGGGCGACGCCGAGGGCCAGGTAGATGAGCAGGCTGGGCAGGCCGAGCCGGTCGGCGAGCCGGAGGGCGACGGCCGCGATCAGCACCACCAGCGCACCGAGCGCGAGGCCCAGGGCGACCGTCGTGTTCACCGATCGCCCCTGTCCACCTCCGCAGTCTCCCGTACCCGCGTGCCGGGACGGTTTCCTATGCTGCCGCCGGCGCCCGCGGCGTCTCGGGGATGATGGTGACGTGAGCGAGCTTGCGAGCGAACCGGTGGGCAGAGCAGTGGCACGCACGAGGACGACGAGCGCCGGCGAGGAGGACTCGTGAGTGCTCCCGGCCCCTTCCGCGCGCTGCCCCCGCAGGTCGACCTGCCCGCCCTCGAGCGGGAGGTCCTCGGTCGCTGGGAGGCCGACAAGGTCTTCGCGCGCACCCTGGACGACGCCGCCGGCCGGCCGCAGTGGAACTTCTACGAGGGCCCGCCCACGGCCAACGGCCGGCCCGGCACCCACCACATCGAGGCGCGCGCGTTCAAGGACGTCTTCCCCCGGTTCAAGACCATGCAGGGCTGGCACGTGCCCCGCCGCGCCGGCTGGGACTGCCACGGTCTGCCGGTGGAGATCGCCGTCGAGCAGGAGCTCGGGTTCGCGGGCAAGCCGGACATCGAGCGTTTCGGCATCGCCGAGTTCAACGCCCGGTGCCGGGAGTCCGTCGAGCGGCACGTCGACGCCTTCACCGAGCTGACCCAGCGGATGGGCTACTGGGTCGACATGTCCACCGCCTACTGGACGATGGACCCGGCCTACATCGAGAGCGTCTGGTGGTCGCTCAAGGTCGTCTTCGAGAAGGGCCTGCTGGTCGAGGACCACCGGGTGTCGCCGTACTGCCCGCGGTGCGGCACCGGCCTGTCCGACCACGAGGTCGCCCAGGGGTACGAGTCGATCACCGACCCGTCGGTGTACGTGCGGCTGCCGGTCACCGACGGCGAGTGGGCCGGCCGGGCCGACCTGCTGGTCTGGACGACGACGCCGTGGACGCTGCCCTCCAACACCGCCGTCGCGATGCACCCCGACGTCACCTACGTCGTGGCGCGCACGGACGCCGGCACGTTCGTCGTCGCCGAGCCGCTGCTGGCCGCCGTCCTGGGCGAGGACGCCGAGGTGCTGGCCCGCACCACCGGCCGGGACTGGGAACGGGTGCACTACCGCCGCCCGTTCGAGCTGGTCGACTTCCCCGAGGGCGAGGACGCGCACTACGTCGTCCTGGCCGACTACGTCACCACCGACGACGGCACCGGGCTGGTTCACCAGTCCCCCGCCTTCGGCGCCGACGACCTCGCCGTGTGCCGCTCCTACGGGCTGCCGGTGGTCAACCCGATCGACCCGACCGGGCACTTCCTCCCCGAGGTGCCGCTGGTCGGCGGGCACTTCTTCAAGGCCGCCGACGACGCGCTGGTCGTCGACCTGGCCCAGCGGGGTGTGCTGTTCCGCGAGCTGCGCTACGAGCACAGCTATCCGCACTGCTGGCGCTGCCACACGCCGCTCATGTACTACGCCCAGCCGTCCTGGTACATCCGGACGTCGGCGGTCAAGGACCAGCTGCTCGCCGAGAACGAGAAGACCACCTGGCGCCCGGAGACCATCCAGTGGGGCCGCTACGGCGACTGGCTGCGCAACAACGTCGACTGGGCGCTGTCCCGCGACCGGTACTGGGGCACGCCCCTGCCGATCTGGCGCAACGACGCCGACCCGTCCCGGATGGTCGCCGTCGGGTCGCTGGCGGAGCTCTCGGAGCTCACCGGCCGGGACCTGTCGGACCTGGACCCGCACCGGCCGTTCATCGACGACGTGACCTTCACCCGCCCCGGCGAGGAGGGCACCTACCGGCGGGTCCGGCAGGTCATCGACGCCTGGTACGACTCCGGCTCGATGCCCTTCGCCCAGTGGGGCGCGCCGCACCGCAACCAGGCGGAGTTCGAGGCCGCCTACCCGGCGCAGTTCATCTGCGAGGCGATCGACCAGACCCGCGGCTGGTTCTACACGCTGATGGCCATCGGCACGCTGGTGTTCGAGCGGAGCTCCTACGAGAACGTGCTGGTCCTCGGCCACATCCTCGCCGAGGACGGTCGCAAGATGAGCAAGCACCTGGGCAACATCCTCGAGCCGATCCCGCTGATGGACCGGCACGGCGCCGACGCCGTCCGCTGGTTCATGCTGGCCGGCGGCTCGCCGTGGTCGGCCCGACGGGTGGGGCACGAGACCCTCTCCGAGGTCGTCCGCAAGGTGCTGCTGACCTACTGGAACACCGCCAGCTTCTTCACCCTCTACGCCGAGACCAACGGCTGGGACCCGGCCGGGCGACCCGCACCCGCGCGGGCCGAGCGGCCGCTGCTGGACCGGTGGGCGCTGGCCGAGCTGGCCGCGGTCACCACCGGGGTGACCGACGCGCTCGAGGACTTCGACACCCAGGCCGCCGGTCGGCTCCTCGCCGGCTTCGTCGACGACCTGTCCAACTGGTACGTCCGCCGCTCCCGCCGCCGGTTCTGGGACGGCGACCCCGCGGCGCTGGCCACCCTGCACGAGGTGCTCGACGGGCTGACCCGGCTCATGGCCCCCTTGACCCCCTTCGTGACCGAGGAGGTGTGGGCGCGGGCGGTCGCCCCCGGCCTCGGCGGCGAGGCGGCGGACTCGGTGCACCTGGCCACCTGGCCGGTCGCCGACGCCGACGCCCGGGACGACGTCCTGCTCGAGCAGGTCGCCCTCGTGCGCCGCCTGGTCGAGGTGGGCCGGTCGGCGCGCACGTCGGCGAAGGTCCGCACCCGCCAGCCACTGGGCCGGGCGGTCGTCGCCGCGCCGGGCTGGTCGGCCCTCCCCCGCGACCTGGTCGCCGAGGTGGCCGACGAGCTCAACGTGGTGGACGTGGTGGAGCTGTCGGGCGCGGTCGGCGAGGACCTGGTCGACGTCAGCGTGAAGGTGGACTTCCGCGCCGTCGGGCGCCGGCTGGGCAAGCAGGTGCAGGCGGTGGCCACGGCCGTGGCGGCCGCCGACCCGGCCGCCCTGGTGACCGCCTACCGGGCCGGGACCGCGACCGTCGAGGTCGACGGCGTCCCGGTGCCGCTGGCCGAGGGCGATCTGGTCGTCACCGAGACCCCCCGCGAGGGCTGGACCGTGGCCGGCGGCGGCGGGCTCACCGTCGCCCTCGACCTCGCCCTGACCCCTGAGCTCGAGCGGGCCGGCCTGGTGCGCGAGGCCGTCCGCCTGGTGCAGGACGCCCGCAAGGGCAGCGGGCTCGCGGTCAGCGACCGCATCGAGCTGTGGTGGACCGTCGACGGCTCCCCCACCGATCCCATGGCGCAGGCGCTCACCGAGCACGCCGACCAGCTGGCCGCGGAGGTCCTGGCGGTCCAGGTGCACGCCGGCGTGGCCGGGGAGGGCGTCGGCGTCGAGGGTCCGGCCGGGTCGCGCTTCTGGGTGGCCCGCGCGGGCTGAGGCGCCGTGCGGGCCACCGTGCGGTGCGGTCAGTCCAGCCGGGCCGACCGGCGCCGGCTCCGCTCGTCGTCGGCGAGCCGACGGACCGGGCGGCACGTCGCGCACGGGGTGAAGCCGTCGGCACGGGCCTCGGCCAGCGGCAGCGCGACGCCGGCCCGGCCGTACAGCTGGGGGCACTCGGCCAGGTGGTAGCGCGGGTGCTCGTCGACCACCACGACGTCATCGGTCAGGTCGACGACGAGCAGCAGGTCGGAGAACTCGACGTCCTCCTCGCCAGGCTCGTCCGCCGCGACGGCACCCGGGGACGCCCGTCCGGCCTCCCGGTCCGCCGCTGCACCGGTCGGCACCCGCTCGGCGGCGGGTGGCAGCTCGACGACGGTGAGCTCCTCGACCGCACCGGTGGGCACGTCGGTCCGGGAGCCCTCGTCGCGGCCCTCCTCGACCCACTCGTCCTCGACCCACTCGTCGTCGGCGTACGCCGCGTCGACGTCGTCGGCGGCGAGGTCGGCCTCGCCGGGATCGTCGTCGGCCCGGTGGCCGACGGCACGGTGGTCAGCCGCCGTCGTCGGCTCGACCGGCGGCCACCGGTCCTCCGCCGGCATGCGGTGGACGCCGTCCGGTGCGCGTTCGTCGGGCCCGGCGCGCATCGACCGGCGGGCGACCAGGAGCAGCACGGCGGCCAGTGCGCACGCGGCGACGCAGCCCCAGTACAGGGCGGTGAGGCCGGTGGCCAGGCCGCCCACGAACAGCCCGAGGCCGAGGAGCACCAGCAGGCCCGCTGCCAAGATCACCGGCCGACTCTATCCGGCGGCCTCGGCCCCCGGACGCGCGACAGGGCCCCCGGACGTCGTCCGGGGGCCCTGTCGTGGCCCCTCCCGAGGAGGAGCCCTCGATCACGCGGGGGCGTGCTGGTTCTGCCGGCTGTTGGACGCGGGCTCGGCCGAGCCCCGGCTGTCCAGGTCCCGCAGGTGCGACTCCAGGTAGGACCGCAGCCGGGTGCGGTACTCACGCTCGAAGGTGCGCAGCTCCTCGATCTTGCGCTCCAGGCTGGTGCGCTTCTCCTCGAGCGAGCCCATGACCTCGGTGTGCCGGCGCTCGGCGTCCTGGTCGAGAGCGGCGGCCTTGGCGCGGGCCTCGCGCTCCATGGTCTCGGCGCGGGTGCGCGCGTCGCCGACCATGGTGTCGGCACGCATCTTGGCCTCGCT
This sequence comes from Geodermatophilus sabuli, assembly GCF_010686765.1. Classification (GTDB taxonomy): domain Bacteria; phylum Actinomycetota; class Actinomycetes; order Mycobacteriales; family Geodermatophilaceae; genus Geodermatophilus; species Geodermatophilus sabuli_A. The sequence continues at coordinate 314,605 of NZ_JAAGWF010000010.1, forward strand.
GACCATCTGCTCGCTCTTGGCCCGCGCGTCGGTGACCATCCGCTCGCTGTTGGTGCGGGCGCTGGTGACCATCTGGTCGGCCTGCGCCTTCGCCTCGTTCACGTACTTGTCGGCCGTCTCGGTGGCCAGCGCCAGCATCCGCGAGGCCCGTGCGCTGTCGTCCTCGCGCGGGGCGACCGGCGGGGGCGGTGCTGCCACGGGTGCGGGGGCGGGCGCGGGGGGCTCGGGCGCCTCGGCGCGCATGGTGCGGCCGGTCGCCGAGCCGGAGCGCAGCTCGTTGTTCTCCTCGATCAGCCGGGCCAGCTCGGCCTCCACCACGTCGAGGAACGCGTCCACCTCGTCCTCGTCGTAGCCCCGCTTGCCGATCGGCGGCTTCTTGAAGACGACGTTGTGCACGTCGGCAGGCGTGAGTGGCAACAGGCTCACCTCGGGTCGGACAGCGGGAACAGGGACGTTCTCGGACGAGCGACGGCGGACCGTACCCGGCCTCCGGCGTCGCCATCCCCGGCGGGTTCAGCGGTCACGCGGCGGCGGCGAGTGAGGTCGTGATGCCACGCAGGATGTACACGGCGATCAGGAGCACCATAAACCCGAGGTCCAACCGGATGGTCCCCAGGTTCAGCGGGGGGATGACCTTCCGGATCGCCTTCAGCGGCGGGTCGGTGGTCGCGTAGACCACCTCGAGACCGGCCGCGACCAGCCCCGACGGTCGCCAGCTCCGCGCCAGCACCATCACCCAGTCGACGACGAACCGCGCGAAGAGCAGGACGAGGAAGACGAGCAGCACCGACGAGACGATCTGCCAGAAGAGAGCCACGGTCCTCGTTCGTTCAGGGCACCTCGTGCCGGTCTGGGCCTGCTGTCGGCCTCAGGACTGGTTGAAGAAGCCGCCCTCGCGGATCCGCGCCTTGTCCTCGGCCGTCACGTCGACGTCCCTCGGGCTGAGCAGGAACACCTTGTTCGTGACGCGCTCGATACTACCGCGCAGCCCGAAGGACAGGCCCGCAGCGAAGTCGACGAGACGCTTCGCGTCGGCGTCGTCCATCTCGGAGAGGTTCATGATGACCGGCATCCCGTCGCGGAAGCTCTCCCCGATCTGGCGGGCCTCGTTGTAGGTGCGCGGGTGCAGGGTGGTGATCCGGTAGGGCTTCGGCGCAGGCGCAGGCGCCGGCTCGGGCTCCGGCGCGGCGACGGCCACCGGCTCGCGGACGGCGAGGCCCGCCGCGCCCGAGGCGCTGGACCCACCGCTGCTGCCGCCGGCCGAGGCACCCACACCGGCCAGGCCACCCACGCGCGGGGGACCGGCCGCGGCCGGCGCCAGGCCGATGGTGCGGCCGGGCCCGGTGCGGCGCGGCAGCGCCACGGGCTCGGGATCGGGCGCCGGGGGCAGGTCCGCCTCCAGGTCCTCGGCGTAGTCGTCGGCGCGGTAACCGGCGTCGGCGTACCGGTCGACGGGCTCGCCGTAGTGGTCGTCGTAGGCGTCGTCCGGGGCGTAGCGGCCGTAGCGACGGTCGTCGAGCCGGTCGTGCCGGTCGGCGTACTCGGTCTGCCGGGCGTCGTACCGGCCGTAGGCGCGGGCGTCGTCGTCCTCGACGAGCCCGAGGTAGATGCCCATCTTCCGCATGGCTCCGGCCATCAGCCCTCCCCCTCTGGTGGTGTCGTCAGCGCGCTGGTGGGCTCGTGGGGCCCGTGTTGCTGGTGTGACTCGTCTTCCGGGGAGGCTAGAGGGCGCGCTCCGAAGAGCGCGGTTCCGACACGCACGAGCGTGCTGCCGGCTGCGACCGCGTCCTCCAGGTCGGCGCTCATGCCCGCGGAGAGCTCCCGCGCGTCGGGGTGGTCGGCGCGGACGCGCTCGGCGAGGGCGGCCAGCCGGTCGAACGCGGGCCGCGGCTCGATGCCACGGGGCGCCACCGCCATCAGGCCGCGCAGTCGCACCCCCTCCTCGGCGGCGACCGCGTCGGCCAGCGCGGGGACGTCGGCGGGGTCGGCACCACCCCGGGCGGCCAGCTCCCCCTCCGGGCCGCCGAGGTCCACCTGGAGCAGCACGTCGACGAGGCGGCCGGTCTCGGCACCGACGCGGCCGAGCGCACGGGCGAGCGCGGGACGGTCGACCGAGTGCACCACGGCGCCCAGGCGGGCGACCGCGGCGGCCTTGTTCCGCTGCAACTGGCCGACGAAGTGCCACCGCAGCGGGAGGTCGGCCAGCTCGGCGGCCTTCCCGGCCAGCTCCTGGGCGCGGTTCTCCCCGAAGTCGGCCAGCCCGAGCGCGGCCAGGTCTCGGACGGCGGCGGCCGGCCAGGTCTTGCTGACCGCGAGCAGGGTGACCGTGGCGGGATCGCGGCCGGCGGCGCGCGCGGCGGCGTCGATCCGGGCGCGGACCGCGGCGAGCCGGTCGGCCGGGGAGGTCACGCCGTCATTCTCCCGGTGGTCCCGGCGTCCCTGCAGGGGCCCGTCGCGTGCCCCCCGGGCCGCCGAGCCGCAGGTAGCCCCTACTCCAGCCAGACGACGCCGGCCTGGCGACCGGTCACGCCGTCGCGGCGGTGGGAGAAGAGGAACCGGTCCTCGACGGTGCAGCGTGGATCGTGCACGACCTGGGCCACCCCCGCGCCGCGCAGCAGCTCGGTGAGACCCGCCCGGAGGTCGAGCCCCGGGGTCCCGGTCCGCGTGCGGACGGCCGCCGCCGGGGCCACCCGGGCCACCTCGGCCTGCATGGCCGCGGGCACCTCGTAGTCCGCGCCACAGACGGCCGGGCCGAGCAGCGCCTCGACGTCGCCGGGCCGGGAGCCCAGCCGCCGCATCGCCGCCAGGGTCGCGGGGACGATGCCGCGGCGGACGCCCTCGCGCCCGGCGTGCACCGCGGCGACCACGCCGGCGACCGGGTCGGCCAGCAGCACCGGCACGCAGTCGGCGACCAGGACGCAGAGCACGAGCCCTCGGGTGGCGGTGACCAGCGCGTCGACGTCGGCGACCGGGTTCTCGTCGGCGTCCTCGACGATCGCCACGCCGGTGCCGTGGACCTGGGTCATCCACACCAGCGAGTGCGCCGGCACGCCGAGCTCGCGGGCCAGCCGCTCCCGGTTGGCCGTCACGTCGGCGGGGTCGTCGCCGACGTGCCCGCCCAGGTTGAACGAGTCGTACGGCGACGAAGAGCGGCCGCCCCGCCGGTCGGTGACGACCCGACGGGGTCGCACCGCCCGGGGGACGGCCGTTGGAGTGCTCATCGCGGAGGAGCCTACGACCCCGTTCCCGGCACACTGCCGGCCCCCGTGCAGCGCCCCGCCGCGAGCGACCGAGCGGTGGGGGGCACGGGGCGTCCTCTCACTGGCGGAGGAACTCGGGGATGTCGAGCTCCTCCTCGAAGTCGTCGCTGGACAGCGGGCGCCGTCCGGCGCCGACCGGCCCGGGGACCGGCGGCAGCGGCGGCACGGTGATGCCCCCGCCGGCCGGGCGTGCGGGCAGCTGGGACGTCGACGGCGGCGCCTGCTGGGCCTGCGGAGCCGCCGGCGCCGAGCCGACGAGGCGCTCCCCCGTGGCCGGGCGGGCCGCGCTCAGCGGGTGCGGCTGCACCGGCATCCGGGAGGCCACCGGCGGCGCGACCGGCGCCGCGGTCGGGATGGCGGCGACGCCGGCGTCCTTGCGGGCGCTGGGACGGCCGCTGTCGAAGCCGGCCGCGATGACCGTCACCCGGACCTCGTCACCCAGGGCGTCGTCGATGACGGCACCGAAGATGATGTTCGCGTCGGCGTGCGCGGCGTCCGACACGAGCGAGGCGGCCTCGTTGATCTCGAACAGGCCGAGGTCCGAGCCACCGGAGATCGACAGCAGCACCCCGTGGGCACCCTCCATCGAGGCCTCCAGCAGCGGGCTGGCGATCGCCTGCTCGGCGGCCAGGAGGGCACGGTTGTCCCCCCGGGCGCTGCCGATGCCCATCAGCGCCGAGCCCGCCCCGGACATGACCGACTTGACGTCGGCGAAGTCGAGGTTGATCAGGCCGGGCGTGGTGATCAGGTCGGTGATGCCCTGGACACCGGAGAGCAGCACCTGGTCGGCGGTCCGGAAGGCGTCCATCACGCTGACGTTCCGGTCTCCGAGCTGCAGCAGCCGGTCGTTGGGGATGACGATGAGCGTGTCGCACTCGTTGCGCAGCTCCTCGATCCCCGACTCGGCCTGGACGGCCCGCCGCTTGCCCTCGAAGGAGAACGGGCGGGTGACCACACCGATGGTCAGCGCGCCGAGCTTGCGTGCGATCGAGGCGACGACGGGGGCACCGCCGGTGCCGGTGCCGCCGCCCTCGCCCGCGGTGACGAAGACCATGTCGGCGCCCTTGAGCACCTCTTCGATCTCTTCCCGGTGGTCTTCGGCGGCCTGCCGGCCGACGTCGGGCTGGGCGCCGGCGCCCAGCCCGCGGGTCAGCTCGCGACCGACGTCGAGCTTGACGTCGGCGTCGCTCATCAACAACGCCTGCGCGTCGGTGTTGATGGCGATGAACTCGACCCCCTTGAGGCCGACCTCGATCATGCGGTTGACCGCGTTCACCCCGCCGCCGCCGATGCCGACGACCTTGATGACCGCGAGGTAGTTGTGCGGAGGTGTCATGTTGGGGCTCCCGACCTCGACCCTCATCCTGAACTAAAGCTTTATGGTTATGTCAACTGGGTCGACGCGGACGAAGTTAGGTGCGCCCGGGAGGCGCGACAAACACCCTCACGGGCCCGGCGTGTCGGGCCGCCGTGATCTCACCGTGATCGACCGCCACACGGGTCACAGCCGTCACACCGACAGTGACGGCTCGCGACCGCAACGTCTCATGTACGGGTCGAGGGCCCGGACACGCCGCCAGCGCGGAACCAGCGAAGTCACATCCCGCGTCGGGCGTGTCGCGCTGCCGCGCGTGTCGCCCGGCGCCCCGTCCGGCGTCGCTCCGGAGCCGCAGCGCCACCCTCTGCGACGAGTGGCCGGGATCAGGCCCGCGGCACCCGGCCGAGCAGGTAGAACTCGTCGTTGGGCGGGATCGCGGCCCAGTGCGCGAGCCGGTTGGACAGCGCGAAGAGCGACACGATCGCGCCGACGTCCCACACGTCGTCCTCGGTGAGCCCGTGCTCCCGCAGGCCGGCGAGGTCACCGCCCCGGACCGCCGCGGGCTCGACCGCGAGCCGCACCGCGACCTCGAGGACGGCGTGCATCCGCGCGGACAGCGGCGCCTTGCGCCAGTCGACCGCGACCTGGTCGGCGATGTACGGATCGCGGGCGCGGATCCGCGCGATGGCCCCGTGGGCCACCACGCAGTAGAGGCAGTCGTTGGCCGCGCTGGTGGCGACCACGACGAGCTCGCGATCGGCCTTGGACAGGCCGGGGGTCTCCTTGTCCATGAGGGCGTCGTGCAGCGCGAAGAACGCCGCGGCCTCGGCCGGGCGCCAGGCCAGGGCGCCGAAGACGTTCGGCAGGAAGCCCGAGCGCTCCTCCACCTCGGCGTAGCGCTCGCGCAGCTCCTCGGCGAGGGAGTCGCGGTCCGGGACGGGGAACCGGCTGATCGGCGGGGTCGTCACCGCCTCAGCGTGCCCGCCGTCGCCGGTCAGCGCAGGACCACCGCTGCCGGGGCGCTCACGTCGATCGTGCCCGCCGGCTCCAGCGCGCCGGCGTCCAGCTGGGCGAGCAGCGCGACGAGGACGTCGGCCTTGTCCGCCGCGTCGGCGGCACTCCCCCACAGCACGGTCGTGCCGTCGGCCAGGGTCAGCGTGACGTCCTCGGCGGTCGTGGCCGAGGCCGCCACCAGCCCGGCACGGATCTGGTCCGGCAGCGCCACCAGGGCGCCCAGCGCGGCACGGGTCGCCCGGTCGTCGGGACCGGGTGCGGGGACGTCCAGGGGGACGACACCGGCGGGCGCCGGGCCGGTGACGGTGTCGAAGAGGACGCCGTCGGCGTCCACCAGCGAGCGCGTGCCCGCCCGCTCCACCACCGCGACCGGCACCCGCTCGACCACGGTGACCACGACGCTGCGCGGCCACCCCCGCGTCACCTCGACCGAGGCCACCTGCGGCAGCCGGGCGACCCGCGCCTCGGCCGCGTCGACGTCCACCCGCAGCAGCGGGGTGCCCTCGGCGATGCCGGCCACCTCGACCACCTCGGCCGCGGTGAGCGTGCCGGCCCCGTCGACGGTGACCTCGTGCACGGCGAGGACCGGACTGCCCCACAGCAGCCACGCCACGAGCGCGACCACGGCCGCCGCCAGCCCGGCGCGCACCAGCAGCCGGCGGCGGCGGTCCCGGGGGCTGTCGCGACGCGGCGGCCGGCGCGAGGGCGCGCCCGCCGCGGCCGGCCGGCGTCCCGCCTCGGGCCCCGCCGGTGCCACCCGGGACCGGTCGCGGGTGGTGGACCCCGAGCGGTTCACCGCGCCGGGCCCCCCGCGCGGCCGTCGGCGTCGCGGGCCCGCAGCGCCTCGAGCACCTCCGGGCCGACCATCGAGACGTTGCCGGCGCCCATCGTGATCACCAGGTCCCCGGGGCGGGCGCGGGCGGCCAGGGCGGGTGCGGCGGCCGACCAGGAGGGCTCGAACCGCACCCGGTCGGCCGGCAGCGGCACCGCGTCGGCGACCATCGCGCCGGTCACGCCGGGCACCGGGTCCTCACGCGCCCCGTAGACGTCCATCACCACCACGTCGTCGGCCAGGCCCAGCGCCTGCCCGAAGCCGGCCGCGAACTCCCGCGTCCGGCTGTACAGGTGCGGCTGGAAGGCGACGACGACGCGGCCGTTGCCGGCCACCGCACGGGCGGCGCGCAACTGCGCCTGCACCTCGGTCGGGTGGTGGGCGTAGTCGTCGTAGACCCGCACCCCGCTGACGACGCCCTTGAGCTCGAACCGGCGGTGCACCCCGCCGAAGCGGCCGAGCCCGTCGACCAGGCGGTCGAGGGGCAGGCCGAGCTCCAGGCCGGCCAGCAGCGCCGCGGCGCTGTTGCGGGCCATGTGCTCGCCGGGCACCCGGATCTGCACGCGTCCGACCACGGCACCGTCCAGGACGGCGGTCCAGGCGGTCGTCTCGGGCCCCACCTCGAGGTCGAGCAGCCGCAGGTCGGCGTCCGGCGCGGTGCCGTAGGTGCGCACGCGAGCCGGTGTGGGCACCGAGCGCAGCCGTGCGGAGCCGGGGTCGTCGGCGCACAGGACGACGAAGCCCGCCGGGTCCACGGTGCCGAGGAAGCGGTCGAAGGCGGCCTCGACCGCGGCGAGGTCGCCGTAGTTGTCCAGGTGGTCGGCCTCGACGTTGGTGACGATCGCGCCGAAGGGGTCGAGCAGCAGGAAGGACCGGTCGCTCTCGTCGGCCTCGGCGACGAAGACGTCGCCCTCCCCCGCGTGCGCGTTGCTGCCGGACTCGTTGAGGTCGCCGCCGATGGCGAACGACGGGTCGGCGCCACAGGCCTGGACGGCGACGGTGAGCATCGAGGTGGTCGACGTCTTCCCGTGCGTGCCGGCCACCGCGACGCTGCGCTTGCCGGCCATGACGGCGGCCAGCGCCACCGCCCGGGGCAGCACCCGCAGCCCCCGCTCGCGGGCCGCGGCCAGCTCGGGGTTGTCCTCCCGGATGGCGGTGGAGACGACGACGGTGTCGGCGTCCCCCAGGTGGCCGGGGTCGTGCCCCAGCTCGACCCGCGCACCCAGCGCCCGCAGTGCCAGCAGGGTCGGGGTGTCCCGGCGGTCGCTGCCGGAGACCTGGACGCCGCGGGCCAGCAGGATCCGCGCGATCCCGCTCATCCCGGCGCCGCCGATGCCGACGAAGTGCACCGCGCCCAGCTCCGGGAGCGTCGGCACCGGCCCGTCCCAGGCCGCGACCGCAGCGGCGCTCATCGCTCAGCCACCTCCAGCACGATGTCGGCCAGCCGCTCGTCGGCGTCCCGCGCGCCGGCCGCCGCGGCGCGAGCGGCGTACCCGGCCAGCGCACCCGGATCGGTCAGCAGGGGGACGACGACGTCCCCGATCCACGCCGGCGACAGGCCCGCGTCGTCCACCAGCAGCCCACCACCGGCCTCGACCACCGGCAGGGCGTTGCGCCGCTGCTCACCGTTGCCGATGGGCAGCGGCACGAAGGCCGCGGGCAGCCCCACGGCCGAGAGCTCGGCGACGGTCACCGCTCCGGCCCGGCACAGCGCCAGGTCGGCAGCGGCGTAGGCGAGGTCCATGCGCTCCAGGTAGTCGACGACGACGTAGGGCGGGCTGCCCGGCGCCGCGGCGGCCACGGCGACGTCGGTGTTCTTGGGCCCGCGGGCGTGCAGCACCTGCACCCCGGCGGCGGCGAGGCGGTCGGCGGCGCCCACGGCGGCCCGGTTCAGCGACGCGGCCCCCTGGGAGCCGCCGAAGACCAGCAGCGTCGGCCGGTCGGCGTCCAGGCCGAAGGCGGCCCGGGCCTCCGCGCGGCGAGCGGCGCGGTCCAGCGTGCTGATCGCCGTCCGCAGGGGCATGCCGACGTGCTCCGCACCGCGCAGCGCCGTCCCCGGCATGGTGACCGCCACGCGGGCGGCCAGCCGTGCCCCGATCCGGTTCGCCAGCCCCGGCAGGGCGTTCTGCTCGTGCACGACCACCGGCACCCGCTCGCGGCGGGCGGCCAGGTAGGCCGGCAGGGCGACGTACCCACCGAACCCGACGACGACGTCCGCGGACAGCTCGCGCAGCACCGCCCGGGTGTCGGCGACCGAGCGCCACACCCGGCCCGGCACCCGCAGCAGGTCGACGGTGGGCCTGCGCGGCAGGGGCACCGGGGGGATCAGCCGCAGGTCGTAGCCGCGCGCGGGCACCAGCCGGGTCTCCAGGCCACGGGCGGTGCCCAGGCAGGTGATCCGCACGGCGTCGTCCCGGCGGAGCAGCGCGTCGGCGAGGGCCAGCATCGGCTCGATGTGCCCCCCGGTCCCGCCCCCGGCGAGGACGACGCTGCGGCTGACCGGGCTCCCGGGGCTCACCGGGGCCGCCGCGGCGGCTCGGGGGCGCTGGACCGGGCCCGTGGCGGCGGCTGCCGGCGGGCGTCGGCGGGCCGGCCGCGGCCGTCGGCCGACCGCCGCTCGCGCCCGGCGGGCACCCGGTCCCGGGCGGGCTCGCCGGGGCGCGGCGGAGCCACCCGGGCCACGGTGCGCCCACCGGCGACCGCCGGCCGGCGGGCCGGCCGCTCTGCCGCGGCGTCGGCCGGCCGCCCGGCCGGCTGGGGGCGGCGGCGCGGGCGGACGGGGTCCACGGCGACAGCGGGCACCGGCAGCAGCAGCCGGGCCAGCCGGCCCCGCTCGCGGCGCCGCTGGTGCTCGATCGCCTCCGGCTCGCAGCGGGCGAAGCGGATGAGCAACCCCACGATCAGCAGGGTCAGCACCAGGGAGGTGCCGCCGGCGGAGATCAGTGGCAGCTGCACGCCGGTGACCGGCAGCACCCCCACCACGTAGCCCATGTTCATCGCCGCCTGGCCGATCAGCCAGACGGTGATGGCCACGCTGGCCAGCTGCACGAACCGGTCGGCCGAGCGGCGGGCGATGCGGAAGCCGGCGTAGGCGAGCACGCCGTACAGGGTGACCAGGACAAGGCAGCCCAGGAAGCCGAGCTCCTCGCCGATGATGGCGAAGATGTAGTCCGACTCCGCGTGCGGCAGCAGGTTCCACTTCATGGCGCTGTTGCCCAGCCCGACCCCCCACAGCCCGCCGGTGGCGAGCGCGTAGAAGCCGCGGATGGCCTGGAAGCCGCCGTCGGAGGGGTCGGCGAACGGGTCGAGGAACGCGGTGATGCGGGCCATCCGGTAGGGCGCCGCCTGGATCATCACCACGATGCCGGCCGCGGCCGCGGCCAGGCCCCACGCGAAGAAGCGCAGCGGCAGACCGGCGCCCCACAGCAGCCCGACCAGCACCAGCGCGAGGCTCATGATCGCGCCGAAGTCCGGCTCGAGGTAGAGCAGGAAGGACAGCACGCCGAAGACCGGCAGCAGCGGCACCAGCATCGCCTTGACCGTCAGGTACCGGTCGCGGGTGGCCAGGACGTGCGCCCCCCACAGCGCGTAGACGAGCTTCGCCAGCTCGGAGGGCTGGAAGTCGGTGAACCCCAGGTCGATCCACTGCCGCGAGCCGTTGAGCCGGACGCCGATGCCCGGGACGAGGACGGCCACGAGCAGCACGACCACGCCGACCAGGGCCAGGGGCGCCCAGCGGCGCACCAGGCCGATCGGCGTCCGGACCGCGACGTAGCACAGCACCAGGCCGACGCAGGCCAGCACGACCTGCTTGACCCCGGGCACCCACGCCGGCTCGTCGGCGAGCGCGGCCTCGATGGAGGAGGCGGAGAAGACCATGACCAGCCCGATGGCCAGCAGCAGCCCGGCCGCGCCGACGACGAGGTGGCAGCTGGTCATCGGCCCGTCGAGCCAGGCCGGGGCGGGGAAGCGACGGCGAGCGGGACCGCGTCCGCCGGGCGCGGTCCGGCGTCCGCCCGGGGCACGCGCGACGCCGGTGGACTCCATCCGGCCATCGTGACCGCTGGCGCCGGCCGGCCGCGGCACCGACGGGGCGTGTCGCTGTGGTGAGGTGCTGGCACGGCGACCCGTCAGGGGCCCGCGCCGAGCGTGCGAGGCGAGGCGGGACGGGTGGTCCTCCTTCACAGGCCCGTGACGGAGAGCCAGTCGGCGTAGAAGAGACCGAGCCCGAAGGCCACCGCCATGCCGGTCACCAGCCAGAACCGGACGATCACCGTGTTCTCCGTCCAGCCGGCCAGCTCGAAGTGGTGGTGCAGCGGCGCCATCCGGAACACCCGCCGGCGGGTGGCCCGGAAGAACGCGACCTGGATGACCACCGAGAGCGTGACCGCGACGAACAGGCCGCCGAGCACCACCAGCAGCAGCTGGGTGCGGGTGACGATCGCCAGCCCGGCGAGCAGGCCGCCGAGCGCCAGCGATCCGGTGTCGCCCATGAAGATCCGCGCCGGGCTGGTGTTCCACCAGAGGAAGCCCAGGCAGGCGCCCATCCCGGCGGCGGCCACCAGGGTGACGTCGAGCGGGTCGCGGACCTGGTAGCAGCCGTCGATGACCGCGGTCGTGCAGTCGTGGGTGAACTGCCAGAACGAGATCACCGTGTACGCGCCGCACACCATGGCCGAGCACCCGGCGGCCAGCCCGTCGAGGCCGTCGGTGAGGTTGACCGCGTTGGAGAACCCGGCGATGAACAGGTAGGCCAGCACCACGAAGCCGACCGAGCCCAGCGCGAGCGGCGCGATGTCCCGGACGTAGGAGACGACGGTCGAGGCCGGGGTGGTCCCGGCGCCGTCGGGGAAGTTGATGGCCAGCACCGCGAAGGCGACGCCGACCACGAGCTGACCGGTCAGCTTGGCGGTCTTGTTCAGCCCCAGGCTCCGGCGGAAGCGGATCTTCAGGTAGTCGTCGAGGAACCCGACGGTGCCCAGCCCGACCATGAGGAACAGCACCAGCAGCCCGCTGGCGGTCATCCCGCGGCCGGGCTGGTTGACGAGGAACAGGTGGGCGATCAGGTAGCCGCCGACGGTCGCCCCCACGATGACGGTGCCGCCCATCGTGGGCGTGCCCTTCTTCGACAGGTGGGTCTCGGGGCCGTCGTCCCGGATCTCCTGGCCGAAGCCCTTGCGCCGGAACAGGTGCACGGCGACCGGGGTGGCGAGGATGGAGATCACCAGGCCGAACGCGGCGGCGATGAGGACGGACTTCACGCGCCTGCCCCGGTGTCGAGCAGGTCGGCAGCGAGCAGTTCGAGCCCGTAGGACCGGCTGGCCTTCACCAGCACGACGTCACCGGGCACCAGCACCTCCGTCAGCAGTTCCCGGGCGGCTGCCCGGTCGGGCACGTGGACCGTGCCTTCTTCCCCGCGCGCCCCGGCGGCGGATGCGCCGGTGGCTATCCCTACCGCATCCGGACCCACGGCCACGACGAGGTCCATCCCCGCGGCGACCGCGTCCCGCCCGAGCCGCTCGTGCTCGGCGGCCGCTCCGGGCCCGAGCTCGGCCATCGCGCCCAGCACCGCGATCCGCCGTCGTCCGGCCAGGCCCGAGACCGCGGCCAGGGCCGCGCGCATCGACTCGGGGTTGGCGTTGTAGGCGTCGTTGACCACCGTGACGCCGTCGGGACGGCGGGTCACCTCCATCCGCCACCGGCTGCGTGGCTCGGCGGCCGACAGGGCCGCGGCGACCGCCGACGGGGTCAGCCCGGCGGCCAGCGCCGCACCGGCGGCCGACAGCGCGTTGGCGACCTGGTGCTCCCCCACCACCTGCAGCGCGACGGGGACCGCCTCGCCCGCGGCGGTGAGCGTGAACCGCGGCCGGCCGCCCTCGTCGAGGGTGACGTCGGCGGCGCGGACGTCGGCGTGCGGCGCCCGGCCGGTGGTCAGGACCCGGGCCCGGGTACGGGACGCCATGCCGATCACCCGGGGGTCGTCGGCGTTGAGGACGGCGGTGCCCTCGGCGGGCAGGGACTCGACCAGCTCACCCTTGGCGGCGGCGATCCCCTCGGCCGAGCCGAACTCCCCCAGGTGCGCCGAGCCGACGTTGAGCACGACGCCGATCCGCGGGCGGGCCACCGCGCACAGCCGGGCGATGTGCCCCGGCCCGCGGGAGCCCATCTCGAGGACGAGGAAGCGGGTGCCGGCGTCGGCGGCCAGCACGGTCAGCGGCAGGCCGATGTCGTTGTTGTACGACCCCGGCGGGCTGACCGTGGGGCCGGCGGCGGCCAGCACCTGGCCGAGCAGGTCCTTGGTGGAGGTCTTGCCCGAGGAGCCGGTGATGCCCAGCGTCAGCAGGCCGCCCGTGGCCAGGCGCGTGTGCACCGCGGCGGCGAGCCGGCCCAGAGCCGCGACCGGGTCGTCGACGACCACGCAGGGCAGCGCGTCGTCGGGACGGGTGGTCAGGGCGGCGGCCGCACCGGCGGCCGCCGCGGCACCGAGGAACTCGTGCCCGTCGACCCGCTCCCCCGGCACGGCGACGAACAGGTCACCCCGGCCGACGGTGCGCGAGTCGACGGTCACCCCCCCGGGAACGGCGCCGTCCGCCCCGGCGGGCAGCTGCCCACCCACCGCTGCGGCCACCTCGGCCAGGGTCAGCCTGATCATGTGCTCGGCTCCACTCCGGCCGGCGCGAGCTGCGCCAGGGCCTCGCGCAGCACGGCGCGGTCGTCGAACGGGTGCAGGGTGCCGGCCACCTCCTGGCCGGACTCGTGGCCCTTGCCGGCCACCAGCACGGCGTCGCCGGGCCGGGCGCGCCCGACGGCCGCGGCGATGGCCGCCCGGCGGTCGCCGACCTCGAGCACGTCGCCGCGCCGCTCGGCGGGCACGCCGGCCAGCATCGCCGCGCGGATGGCCGCGGGGTCCTCCGACCGCGGGTTGTCGTCGGTGACCACGAGCAGGTCGCTGCCGAGCGCGGCGGCCCGGCCCATGGCCGGGCGCTTGCCCGGGTCCCGGTCACCGCCGCAGCCGAGGACGGTCAGCACCCGGCCCCGGGTGGCGGCGCGCAGCGCGTCCAGCGCGGTCGCCACCGCGTCCGGGGTGTGCGCGTAGTCCACGACGGCGACGAAGGGCTGGCCGGCGTCGACCGGCTCCATCCGGCCCGGGACCACGGTCGTGGCCAGCCCGGCCAGCGCCGTGTCCACCGGCACGCCGACGGCGTCGAGCAGGGCGACCGCGAGGACGGCGTTGGCCACGTTGAACCGGCCGGGCAGGCGCACCCGCCCCGGCCAGGTGCGGCCACCGGGCCCGGTCAGGGTGAACGTCGAGCCGCCGTCCGGGGAGACCGCGACGTCGCCGCCCGACCAGTCGGCGTCGGCACCGCCGGTCGAGACGGTGACCGCGCGGCCGCCGAGCCGGTCGGCCAGCCGCCGGCCGTACGGGTCGTCGACGTCCACGACCTCCACGGCCGCGCGGCCGTCGAAGAGCCGGGCCTTCGCCGCGAAGTAGTCCTCGAGGTCGGTGTGGAAGTCCAGGTGGTCGCGGCCGAGGTTGGTGAAGCCGGCCGCCGCGAAGCCGATGCCGCCGACCCGGCCGAGCACGAGCGCGTGGCTGGAGACCTCCATGACCACGGTCTGCACGCCGGCGTCGGCCATCCGCGCGAGCAGCGCCTGGACGGCGGGTGCCTCGGGCGTGGTCCGGACGCTGGGGAAGGCGGTGACCGTCGGCGTCCCGTCGTCGCTGCGGCCCCGCGTGCGGGTCTCGACCGTGCCGATGAGGCCGGTGCCCCGCCCGGCCGCGGCGAGGCCGGCCTCGACCAGGTAGCTGGTCGTCGTCTTGCCGTTGGTACCGGTGATGCCGATGACCTGCAGCCGGCGGGCGGGCTCGCCGTACACCCGCGCGGCGACGGCGCCGAGCAGGGCGCGGGGGTCCTCGACGACGCAGACCGGCAGGCCGGTCGCGGCGGCCTGCTCCCGGCCGGACGGGTCGGTGAGGACCGCCACGGCACCTCGCGCGGCGGCGTCGGCGGTGAAGCGGGCGCCGTGGGTGCGGGCGCCGGGGAGGGCGGCGTAGAGGTCCCCCCGCGCGACCTCGCCGGAGGCGAGGGTGACCCCGGTGACCGCGGTCGCCGGATCGCCCTGGACCGGTGCGCCCACGAGGTCGGCCAGGTCGGCGAGGGTCAGCGGCGCGGCCCCCGCCGAGCGGGGTGCCGCCCCCTCAACGGGCGGGTACACGGGACTCCAATCTACCGGCGGGCCGGTCGGCGCCGCCCGAGCACACCCCGGCGCGCCCTCGGCCCCCGCGGCGGGGGTGGTCCCTCACCCGGTGAGGACGAACTCCGGGCGCGGCGTGCCCGACGGGACGATGCCGTCGGCGGTGAGGGCCCGGCGCATGATGTCGGCGAAGACCGGCGCGGCGACCTGGCCGCCCTCCGCCGAGCTCGTCGGCCGCTCCAGGTCGACGGCCACGACGTACTGCGGGTCGTCGGCCGGCGCGAAGCCCACGAAGGTCGTCACGTACCCGCCGCCGGCGTAGCAGCTGCAGTCGGGGTTGGCCCGCTGGGCGGTGCCGGTCTTGCCGGCGACCCGGAACCCGTCGATCTGGGCCAGCGGCGCCGTGCCCCCGGGGCCGACGACCGCCTCGAGCATGTACGCCATCTCCTCGGCGGTCGCCTCGCTGACCACCCGGGTGGACGCGGGGTCCGGCCTCGCGTCCCCGCCGACGGAGTCGACCAGGCGGGGCTCGATGCGGACCCCGTCGTTGGCGATCGCCTGGTAGACCGACGCCATCTGCAGGGTGGTCACCGAGACGCCCTGGCCGATCGGCACGTTGGCCGCGCGGCTGGCTGTCCAGTCGGCGGAGTCCTCCAGGATGCCGGCGCTCTCGCCGGGCAGCTCAATGCCGGTCTCACTGCCGACGCCGAAGGCCCGCAGGTACTCCTCGAGCTTCTGGTCACCCACCTCGCGGGCCAGCATGATCGTGCCCACGTTGCTGGACTTGGCGAGGATCCCGGTCACCGTCCAGTCCACCGGCGCGTGGTCGTGGGCGTCGGTCACCACCACGTCGCCGGCCTCGATGTGGCCGTTGACCGAGAGCACCGTGTCGGGGGCGGCCACGCCCTCCTCCAGCGCCGCGGCGAGGGTCACCGCCTTCATCACCGAGCCGGGCTCGAAGACGTCGGACACGACGGGGTTGCCCAGCAGCTCGGGATCGGTGGAGCCGTGGTCGCCGGGGTCGTAGCCGGGGCAGGAGCCCATCGCCGCGACCTCCCCGGTGTGCACGTCGAGGACGACGGCCGAGGCGCGGGTGGTCGCGCCGTCCTGGCACGCCTCCGCCAGCCGCTGCTCCATGACGAACTGCAGGTCGCCGTCGAGGGTGAGGGCCACGGTGTCGCCGTCCACGGCCGGCGTCGACTCGTCGATGCCCGACGGGATCGGGTTGCCGCCGCTGCCCACCTCGACCCGCCGCTGTCCCGGGGTGCCGGCCAGCTCCTCGTCGAAGGTCTGCTCGATGCCGGCCAGCCCCGCGCCCTCCCGGCCGACGAAGCCCACGACCTGACCACCGACCACGCCCGACGGGTAGAGCCGGACCGGGTCGTCCTCGAAGGAGATGCCGCCGAGACCGAGCTCGTCGATCGCGTCGACGGTCTCCGGCGGCACCTGACCGGCCAGGACCACGTAGCGGCCGTCCTGGGAGAGCCGCTCGGTGAGCTCGGACACCGGGACGTCGAGCAGCGTGGTCAGCGCCAGCGCGGTGCGGGCCGGGTCGGCGACCACGGTGGGGTCGGCGACGACACGGGAGGCCGCGACGGTGTAGGCCAGCGGGTTGCCGTCCCGGTCGACCACCTGCCCGCGCAGCGCGGCGATCGGGTAGCTGCGCAGCCGGTCCTGGGCCGCGGCGGTCGCGTACGCGCCGCCGTCCACGCCCTGGAGCAGCACCAGCTTGCCCATGATGACCAGCAACGGGACGACGACGAGGACGAACCCGACGGTCAGGCGGCGGCCGGTGGGCCGGCCGCCGGTACGGATGCGTCGGCTGCCGGGCGGACGGCGTGGGGCGAACGCCCCGGAGCCGCGGCCCGGCGATCGCTCCGGGGTCCGGCGGCCGGGAGCCGGCGGGCGGACGGCGGTGGCCACGTCAGCCCCCGCTGCCGGGCTCGGGGACGGGGGCGGGCGCCTCCGCCGGGGCGGGCTCACCGCGGAGGGTGACCGTGCCGTCCTCGCCGATGACCAGGTAGGCCGCCGGGCCGGCCGGGACCAGGCCCGCCTCGGTCGCCTCCGCCGCGAGCCGCGCCGGCGTGCCGCCGGTGATGACCTGCTGCTCCAGGCGCTGGACCTCCTGGGCCCGGTCGGCGTTGGCCGTCTCCAGCTGGGTCGCCTTCAGCGAGTTCACCGCGATGGCGGTGTTGAGGAACAGCAACCCCAGCGTGGTGGCGACCAGGAGGCCGACGACCAGCAGCACCAGCGGGGCGCGGCGGGTGCCGACCGCGCCCCGGCGGACGCGGGCTGGCGCCGGGGCGGGCGTGGACCGGGAGGGGGTCCCGCTCGCCCGGGCGGGGCGGCTGCGCAGCGAGCCGGTGCGGACCGGCCCGCTGTGCGCGCGCGCCGGGCGCTCGGGTGCGGCGACCGGCAGGGACGCGGCCGGCACGGGCGGGGGCGGCGGGGTGGGCACCGGGCGGCGGGGGGCAGCCGCGCGCAGCGGCGGCACGGCCCGTGGGGCGCTGCGGCGCACCGGCGCCGGGCGGCCCGCGCCGGCATCGGCCGGGGCGCCCGCCGACCGGGTGTTCGCGCCCGCGGACCGGGCGGTGGCGCTCACGCGGCCCGCCGGATGCGCTCGGCGGCCCGGACGCGGGCCGAGGCGGCCCGCGGGTTGGCGGCGACCTCGTCGTCCGACGGCGCCTCGCCGCCGCGGGTGAGCAGCCGGAGCGTCGGGGCGTGCTCGGGCAGCGGCACCGGGAACCCGGGCGGCGTGCGGTCGGTGGCGCCGTCGGCGAGCACGTGCTTGACGATCCGGTCCTCGAGGGAGTGGAAGGTGATGACGGCGATCCGCCCGCCCACCGCCAGGGCGTCGAGCGCGGCCGGCAGAGCCCGCTCCAGCACCCCGAGCTCGTCGTTCACCTCGATCCGCAGGGCCTGGAACGTCCGCTTGGCCGGATGACCGCCGGTGCGCCGGGTGGCCGCGGGGATCGAGTCGCGGACCAGCTCGGCCAGCCGGCCGGTGCGGGTGAACGGCTCGCGGTCGCGCTCACGGGCGATGGCCGAGGCGATGCGCGCGGCGAAGCGTTCCTCGCCGTACACCCGCAGCACGCGGGCGAGCTCCTTCGGCGGGTAGGTGTTCACGACGTCGGCGGCCGTCCGCGGGGCGGCGGGGTCCATGCGCATGTCCAGGGGCGCGTCGGCGGCGTAGCTGAAGCCCCGGTCGGGGCGGTCGAGCTGCAGCGAGGAGACACCGAGGTCGAACAGCACCGCCTGCACCTCCTCGACGCCGAGCCGGTCGAGCACCGCCGGCAGCTCGTCGAAGACGGCGGGGACGAGCGTGGCGCGGGCGGTGCTGCCGGCGGCCTCGATCCGCCGGGCGGCCTCGGCGCGCGCGTCGGGGTCGCGGTCCAGGCCGATCAGCCGCAGCCCGGGATGGGCCGACAGCAGCGCCAGGGCGTGGCCGGCCAGGCCGAGGGTCGCGTCCACGAGCACGGCCCCGTCGCCGGCGCAGGCCGGGGCGAGCAGTTCGGTGACCCGGTCGAGCAGGACGGGCACGTGCACCGCGGACGGCGCCGGCTCGGTGCTGCTCATCGTCGACTGCTCCTCGAACGGATCGGGGTGGTGCCCCTGCATGGTGACGCGGGGGCGTGGTCGGCGGGGGGAGCAGCGTCGGCGGGTCGCGCGTGAGGAGGTCGTCGTCCCTGGGGTCGGGGGTGTCCGGGCGGGGGTGGGGCGCAGTGGGGTGGGTGGGGCGCGGTGGGGCCGGGCCGGCCCGCAGGGTCCCGGCCCGCCCCCCGCGGGGCCCGCCTGGCGTCGGGGAAGAGCGTCAGGTGGCGCCCCGCGGGGACGGGGAGGGCCCGCGCCGCGCGGCTGGTCGGCCGGTGCGGCGTCGCGCCCGTTCGGGCGGTGCAGCTCCTCCGTGCCACGGGGGTCCGAGCCGCGGGGAAGGCGGCTCGGGCCGGTCGGTCGAGCCGCGGGGAAGTCGGCTCGGTCGGGGTGGGCCCGGAGGGGGTCGAGGGGTGGGGGACGTCGGGGCTCAGGAGAGGGTGGGCATCCCCTCGCTCTCCATGTCGGCGTAGCTGGCCTCCTGCTCGGCCACGTAGGCGTCCCACGTGGCGGAGTCCCAGATCTCGAACCGGGTGTCGACGCCGACCACGACCACGTCGCGGTCCAGGCCGGCGTACTCGCGCAGGCTCGCCGGGATCGTGATGCGGCCGGTCTTGTCCGGCTCGATCTCGACCATCGACCCGAAGCTCATGCGGGCCCGCATGCGGGCCGCGGCGGTGTCGGAGGGGGCCATCGCGGCGGCCGCGGCGCTCTGCTCGGAGACGCGGGCCATCGTGAGGCCGTAGATGCAGCGCTCCTGGCCCTTCTTGATCACCATGCCGTCGGCCACCTGCTCGCGGAAGCGGACGGGGAGAGCGAGCCGGCCCTTCTCGTCGAGCCGCAGCGGATAGCTGCCGACGAACACCGGATCACCTCCCCCACTGGTCCTCCCATGGCTCTGCGGGGACCCCGGACCGGGCCCTGCCTCCCCACCGCGCCACACAGTAACCCACTCGGCCCCACTCGACACCACTCGACACCATGTCGTGACCGGTCTTCCCCACTGCTCCCCGCGCAGGTCAGGGCCCCGTCGGCCCACCGGCGCACCGGGTGGGGCGCGGTGGGGGCTGCGCCCCACTCCCGCCCGCTCCGACGGTCCGCAGCGGCCGCCCCGGACCGCGTCGGGGAGAGGAGGTGGGGCTCTGCAACGAGTGCCGCTCTGCGGGACCGCCCGGGAGGCGTTCCGCGCACGTAACGTGGAGAGGTGATCGAGCGTGCGGGGTCGCCCCCGGCCACAGCACCGTCGGACCCGCGGTCGACGAGCGCCGGCGAGGAGGTCTCGTGACGGAGGTGACCCGCGCCACCGACGGGACCTCCTCCGTCGACGTCGCGGCCGAGGGTGCCCGGATCGCGGCGAACATGGCCCGCGTCGTCCACGGCAAGCCCGACGTCGTCCACCTGGCGCTGGTCGTCCTGCTGGCCGAGGGCCACCTGCTCGTCGAGGACGTGCCGGGCGTGGGCAAGACGACGCTGGCCAAGGCACTGGCCGCGTCGATCGACGCGACCGTGCGCCGCATCCAGTTCACGCCGGACCTGCTGCCCAGTGACGTGACCGGGGTGGCGATCTACGACCAGGAGAGCCGCGAGTTCGAGTTCAAGCCGGGCGCGGTGTTCGCCAACGTCGTCGTCGCGGACGAGATCAACCGGGCCTCGCCGAAGACCCAGTCGGCGCTCCTGGAGTGCATGGAGGAGCGGCAGGTCACCGTGGACGGCATCAGCTACGAGCTGGCCCGGCCCTTCCTCGTCATGGCGACCCAGAACCCGATCGAGATGGAGGGCACCTATCCCCTCCCCGAGGCCCAGCGCGACCGCTTCACCGCGCGGGTCTCCATGGGCTACCCCGACCGCGAGGCGGAGCTGGCCATGCTCGACGACCTGGTCACCTCCGACCCGCTGGCGGCGCTGACCCCGGTCGCGGACGCCGCGGGCATCCGGGCGCTGGTCACCGCGGTCGGCGGCCTGCACGTCTCCGAGGCCGTCCGCCGCTACGTGGTGGCGCTGGTCGAGGGCACCCGCCGCTCCCCCGACCTGCGGTTGGGCGCCTCCCCCCGGGCGGGCCTGCAGCTGCTCCGCACGGCCCGGGCGGCCGCGGCCCTGGCCGGCCGCGACCACGTCCTGCCCGACGACGTCCAGACCGTCGCCGTGCCGGTGCTGTCCCACCGCCTGCTGCTCACCCCCGACGCGTCGGCGGCCCGCCGCGGCGCCGAGCAGGTGGTGACCGACCTGCTGGCGACCGTCCCGGTGCCCCGCGGGCGCTGACGTGCGCGGACCGGTCTCGTCGGCCCTGGCCACCCTGACCCTGCGCGGGCGCTGCCTGGTCGCGGCGGGCCTGACGCTGCTGCTGCTCGGCATGCTGCTGGGCGAGCGCCCCCTCGTGCAGATCGCGGTCTTCGTGCTGGCCCTGCCGCTGCTGTCGGCGGCCGCCGTGGCCCGGCGCCGGTTCCGGGTGGCCTCCCGCCGCACGGTCACCCCGGCCCGGGTGGCGCGGGGTGGGGACGCCGACGTCCGGCTGGAGGTCACCAACGCCGGCCGGGGCACCGGGGGGCTGTGGCTGCTCGCCGAGACGGTGCCGGCCGAGCTGGGGCACCCCCCGGAGTTCGTCGTCGAGCGGCTGTCCCCCGGCGCGACGGCGGCCATGCACTACCGGGTGCACGGCACCCGGCGCGGCCGCTACCGGCTCGGCCCGCTGCGGCTGCGGCTGGTGGACCCCTTCGGCCTGGTGCTGCGCAGCGTCGCCGGCGCCGACAGCGCGCCGCTGGTCGTGGTGCCGCGGGTGGTGCCGCTGGGAGCCGGCGGACCGGCCGGTGGGCACGGCGGGGGCGGCTCCGGGGCCCGGCGCTCGATCGCCGTGCACGGCGAGGACGACGTCAGCACCCGCGCCTACCGCCACGGCGACGACCTGCGGAAGGTGCACTGGCGGGCCACCGCGCGCACCGGCGAGCTGATGGTGCGGCTGGAGGAACGGCCGTGGCGGGCCCAGGCCACCCTGCTGCTGGACACCCGGGCGCGCGCGCACCTGCTGGCCCGTGGTCACGCCGCCGACGTCCGGGCCGCCACCGCCGGCGACGACGCTCCCCCGCCCGACAGCCTCGAGTGGCTGGTGGAGGCCGCCGCCAGCATCGGCACCGAGCTGCTCGGCCGCGGCGCCACCCTGCGGGTGCTGACCGACTCCGCCGAGCTCGCCCCGGCCGAGCACCACCGGGGGCTGGGTCAGGGGGAGCTGCTGGACCAGCTCGCGGCGGTCACGCCGTCGCGGCTCTCCGGGCTCGGCCCGGGCATCGACCTGGTCGCCCGGGCCGCCGGAGACGGCCCGGTCATCGCCCTGCTCGGGGCGGTCGGGCCGGACGAGGCCGCCGAGCTGGTGCGCGCCCGCTCCGGGCCGACCAGCGACCTGGCCGTGCTGGCCGACATCGGCAGCTGGGCCGAGGCCGGCGTCCGGCGCGGCCGGCGGCCGGTCTCGGGGGCGGCGCGCGACGAGCTGACCCGCCAGCAGGGTGTGGCCGCCGACCTGCTCCGCGCCGGCGGGTGGCGGGTCGCCGTCGCCACCGCGGAGGAGTCGCTGGGAGCGGTGTGGGCCCAGCTGGGCCGGCCCGGCGTGGCGAGCCCCGACCGGCGGGCGGTGCCGCTGTGAACGACTCCGCCGCCCGGACCCTGGTCCAGGACGCCGGCACCACCCTGGCGGCAGCGGTCGCCACCACCCTCGGCTGCTTCGCGCTCGTGCCGGTGTTCACCGACCGGTCGTGGCTGTCGCCGGTGCTGGCCGCGGTCGCCGTGGTCGCCGCGACCGGCCTGCTCGTGCGCGGTGCCGCGACGGCGCTGTGGTCGGCGCGCGCGGGGAACCGGCCGGTACCCGCGGTGTGGATGGCCCTCGGCGGCCTGCTGGTCCCGCTCGGTCAGGTCGCCGTCCTCGCCTGTCTGCTCACCGCCCTCGTGGCGCCGGGCCAGGCCGTCGGCGGCTGGCTGCCCACCGGCGCCAGCCTCACCGACCTCACGTCGGTGCTGGCCGACGGGATGGTGGAGCTGCGGGAGCAGTCCACGCCCGCCCTGCCGCTGACCGGCCTGATGGCGTTGACCACCGTGCTCGTCGGCCTGGTCGCCGTCGTGGTGGACCTCGTGGCCGTGGGTGGCCGGCAGCCGGCGCTGGCCGGTCTCGGGCTGCTCGTCCTGTTCTGCATCCCGGTCAGCACGGTCACCGGCGGCATCGGGGCTCTGCCGGTGGCCGCGCCCGCGGCCGGCCTGGCGGTGCTGCTGTGGGCCGACCAGCACCGCCGGCTGGGCTGGCGCCCCCGGGAGGGACGGCGACCACTGCTGGGCACGGGCACGCTGACCGCGCTGCGCACCGGCGCGGTCGCCGTCGTCCTGGGTCTGGTGGTCGGCGCGCTGGTGCCGACGCTGACGGAGGGCACGTTCGCCGGCGGGATCGGCTCCGGCGGCGGGTCGACCGGGACGGCGCTGGACCCGGCCGCCGCCCTGCAGGGCCAGCTGACGCTGGACGAGCCCATCGACCTGCTGCAGGTCGACGCCTCGGTCGAGGACCCCGGCTACCTGCGGGTCGTGGCGCTGGAGGTCTACGACGGAGAGGAGGGCTGGTCGGTCGGCAACCTCGACGGCGAGGCGTCGGTGGCCGAGGACGGCGAGCTTGCCCCGCTGCCCGGGCGGCGGGCGGGGCGGCCGGTCGACGCGCTGATCACCGCCCTGGGCCACGAGGACCGCTACCTGCCGGTGCTGTACTCCCCGCAGTCGGTGTCCGTCGCCGACTCCGCCCGGTGGCGCTTCGACCCCGGTACGGCCACGGTCTTCGGCCGGGACGCGACCACGGAGGGCCGCACCTGGTCGGTGGTGGCGGAGGAGCCGCGGCCCTCCGACGAGCAGTTGGCCGAGGCACAGCAGCTGCCGCCCAACGCCCCGCTGATCCAGCGGTACACCGCGCTGCCCCCGCTGGACCCCAGCGTCACCGACCTGGTCACCTCGCTGACCGCCGGCCGGGCGGGCCCCTACGACCGGGTCCGGGCCATCTACGGCCACTTCACCGACCCGGCGAACGACTTCCAGTACTCGCTGTCGACCAGGCCGGGGACCACCGGCGACGACCTCGCCGACTTCCTGCGGCTGCGGCAGGGCTACTGCGAGCAGTACGCCGGGGCGATGGCGGTGCTGGTCCGGGCGGCGGGCGTGCCCGCGCGGGTGGTGCTCGGCTACACGCCCGGCACGGTGCAGCCCGACGGCACGCGGCTGGTCACCAGCGACGACGCGCACGCCTGGGTCGAGGCGTACTTCGACGACATCGGCTGGGTGCCGTTCGACCCGACGCCGATCGACGCCGACCGCGCCGTGGACCTGCCGTGGTCCCCGCGGGTGCAGGACCAGGAGGCCGACGCCCGCACCGACGCCCCCGTCGCCCCGCTGCCGGCGCCGGTCGTCCCGGCCCCGCAGCTCGACCCCGGCACCCAGGGCGGCCCGGTGCTGCCCGCTGCCCAGCAGACGGCGGGTTGGGTGCGGCCGCTGCTGCTGGGCGCCGCGGTGGTCCTCGGCGTCGCCGCGCTCGGCGCCGTCCCTGCCGGCCTGCGGGCCCTGCAGCGCCGGCGCAGGCTGGCCGACGGCGGGGCCGCGGCGCTGTGGGACGAGCTGTCGGCGACCGCGCTGGACCTGGGGCTGCGGGGTGATCCGGCGCAGACCCCGCGGCAGGTGGCCGACCAGCTGGCCGAGGCGGTCGGCGCGGGGCGCGGCGGCGCGCACCGGTCCGGGAGTCAGCAGCCCACCGGGGCGCCGGCCGACGCCGTCCGGCGGCTGGCCCGCGCGGAGGAGACGGCCAGCTACGCCCGCCCGGGCAGCGCCCCGCCGGCGGGTCCGGAACTGCGGGCGGCGCTGGCCACCGCGCGCCGGGGCCTGCTCGCGGGGGCGCCCCGGGGCACCCGGCTGCGCGCGCTGCTCTGGCCGCCGTCGCTGCTCGCGACCGTACGGACCGCCGTGACCCGGTCGTGGCGGCCGCCACGGGGTCGGCGGCCGCGCGCCGCGGGCTGAACCCCGGCCGGCTCAGGGCCGGCCGGTCACCTGCACGGAGAGGATCCGCTCGGTCAGCTCGGCCAGCGGCACCGTCTGCTGGAACCGGCCGCCGACGGACTGCAGACCGGCCGCGGTCACACCCGCGGCCAGCCAGTCGGGGACGGCGGCCAGCAGGTCCTCGAGGTCGAGGAACACGGGCGCCTCACCGGGGTCACCGCCGTCCCCGGCCTCGGTCTGGGCCTGCTCGGCACCGGTCCACAGCGGGACGAGGTCGTGCCCGTCGTCCCCGGTCCAGGGGACGAGCCCGTCGTCGTCGCCCCATCCCCACAACCCGCCGTGGGCGGCCATGACCTGCCACACGCGACCGGCGTCGTCGTCCTGCACGGGGTCCTCCTCGGGTCCGGGCCCGGACGCACGGCAGCCGCCGTCCGGGGAGGACGGCGGCTGCCGGGAGAGTCGCGGGCTGCTACTGGTCGTAACGGCGGCGAAACCGCTCCTCCAGCCGGTTCTTCAGCGGCTGGCGGCGGGGCTTGCCACCGCGGCTCGGCCGGCCGGGTGCCGCGCCGGCGGGACCGGCGGTGCCGCCGGTCTCGACCGCGCCGGTGGCCGATCGGTAGTTCAGGACGGCGAGGGCGAGCCCACCGAAGGCGACCAGGAACCCGAGGACGCCGAGGGGCACCGACGGCGCGACGGCGCCGCCGACGAGGACGGCCATGCCGACGAGGACCAGGAGCGCGCCGAGCTGCAGCTTGCGGCGGGCCTTGATGCGGCGATCGCCGGTGCGGACCGAGGAGGCGAACTTGGGATCGTCATCGACGAGGGCGCGCTCGATCTGCTCCAGCAGTCGCTGTTCGTGCTCGGAGAGCGGCACGTCGACCTCCATGTGGGCCTCAGCCAGAACCCGTCGGCGGAGTCCGCCGACGGTGACACCGAGGATACGAGCCCTTTGCGGGGCGCGAAAGGCGAGTCGGTCCCGACCCACCGTGATCACTCTCGCGGGTGGGGTCGGAGCCTCGGGACTTCGACGAACGAGGACCGTCCGGGGTTCCGCGCTCACCGGATCCGCTGCCCGTCCCGGGCCAGCAGCGTCGCCGGGCGCACCGCGCCGGCACCGAAGCGGCGGGCGGCCCGGTCGGCGGCCAGCTCGGCCTCCCGGCGGCCGTGCTCCCGGGCGCCCAGCTCCAGCTGCCGGGGCGCGGAGCCGGCCTCCACCAGCCGCTCGGCGCGCACCCCCACCAGCCGGATGCGGGCCCGGTCCAGCCCCAGGGCGTCGAAGAGCGCGCGGGCGGTGTCGTAGAGGTCCTGCCCCACATCGGTGGGGACGTCGAGGGTGCGGCTGCGGGTGATGGTGGCGAAGTCGGCGAACCGGACCTTGATGCTCACCGTCCGGGCCAGCCAGCCACCCGAGCGCAGCCGGCCCGCCGTCCGCTCGGCCAGCCGCAGCAGCTCCCGGTGGATGACCACGGGGTCGTCGACGTCGGTACCGAAGGTCTCCTCGTGCCCGGCGGACTTCTCCGGCTCGTCGGGCACCACCCGCCGCGGGTCGCGCCCCCACGCCAGCTCGTGCAGGGAGGTGCCGGCCGCGTGGCCGACCGCCCGCTGCAGCGTGCGGACCGGCACGTGGGCGAGGTCGCCGACGGTGCGCAGGCCCAGCCGGAGCAGCACCTCCTCGGTCTTGGCGCCCACCCCCCACAGCGCCCCGACGGGGAGCGGGTGGAGGAAGCCCATGACCTCCGGCGGGCGGACGACGAGCAGCCCGTCGGGCTTGGCGTGGGTGGAGGCCAGCTTGGCCACGAACTTGGTGCCGGCCACGCCCACCGAGCAGGTGATGCCCTGCTCGTCGTAGACCCGGGCGCGGATGTACTCCCCGATCTCCGCGGCGTCACCCAGCCGGCGCCCGGAACCGGAGACGTCGAGGAAGGCCTCGTCCGTGCTCAGCGGCTCCACCAGCGGGGTGATCGAGCGGAACAGCGCCATGACCGAGCGGGACACCTCGGTGTAGAGGGCCATGTCCCCTGGCAGCACCGTCGCCGTCGGGCACAGCCGCAGGGCCCGCGCGGTCGGCATCGCGGCGTGCACGCCGTAGCGGCGGGCCTCGTAGGTGGCCGAGGTGACCACCCCGCGGTTGCCCGCTCCCCCGACGATGACCGGGGTGCCCGCCAGCTCGGGGCGGCGGCGCACCTCGACGCTGGCGAAGAACGCGTCCATGTCGACGTGCAGCACGGTGCACCCGGCCGCACGGGTGGACGACGACCCCGGCGTGGACCCCATGACCCCTTCCCGTCCTCGAACACGTGTTCGACGGAACGGGAGGACGGTAACCCCGCCGGCGCCGTCCGGGCACCTCGGCGCCGCGTCGTTGCCGAGCTGTTGCACGACGCCCGTTGCCGCTGGTCGGAGCCGGGGTGTGGGAGCAGGATGGGCGAGGTACAGCAGCTGATGGTGGGCCACCACCCGGCGGCCCACGACCGATGTGATCGGAGACCCATGGCGCTCGACGACGATGACATGACCACCCCCGGCGCGGGCGACGGCGGCGCGGACGGCGGAGCCGACAGCGGTGCGGACGGCGGCGCCCACGGTCCCGCGGACGGCGGCGCCGGAGGTGGCTCGGACGGCGGTGCCGACGGCGGTGCCGACGGCGGCGCGGACGGCGGAGCGGACGGCGGAGCCGATGGTGGAGCCGATGGTGGCGCCGGTGACGGCGGTGCCGATGGCGGCGCGGACAGTGGCGCCGACGGCGGCGCGGACGGTCAGGCCTGACCGAGGACCCCACCACGCAGGGCCGGCCGGACTCCCGGCCGGCCCTGCGTCGGTGCACCGCTCTGGACCCCGAGGTCTTCGCCGAGCGGTACTGGTCCCGCCGGCCGCTGCTGACCAGGGCCAAGGAGAGCGGGCGCTCCTTCGCCGACCTGCTCGACCTGGCAGCGGTCGACGAACTGCTGTCCCGGCGCGGGCTGCGGACCCCGTTCCTCCGCATCGCCAAGGACGGCGCCGTCGTCGAGCCGAAGCGGTTCACGACGTCCGGGGGCGCCGGCGCCGAGATCGGTGACCAGGTCTCCTCCGACGCGGTGCTGCGGCTGTTCGCGGACGGGAGCACCGTCGTCCTGCAGGGTCTGCACCGGCTGTGGCCGCCGCTGATCGAGTTCGCCGACCAGCTCGCCGCCGACCTCGGCCACCCGACGCAGGTCAACGCCTACGTCACCCCGCCGTCCTCGCGCGGGTTCTCACCCCACTACGACGTGCACGACGTCTTCGTGCTGCAGGTGGCCGGGGAGAAGCACTGGCGGATCCACGAGCCGGTCCTGGCCGACCCGCTGCGCACCCAGCCGTGGGCGGACCGGGCCGACGCCGTGGCCGCGGCCGCGCAGGGCGAGCCGGTCATCGACGCGGTGCTGCGTCCCGGCGACGCCCTCTACCTGCCCCGCGGACACCTGCACTCGGCGACCGCACTCGGCGAGATCAGCGCGCACCTCACCATCGGCGTGCACCCGGTCACCCGCTGGTCGGCGGTGGAGTCGGCCCTGGACCTGGTGCGGGTGCTCGCGGCCGAGGACCCCGAGCTGCGCCGGTCGCTGCCCCTGGGCCTGGACCTCGCTGACCCGGCCACCGTCGCCGACGACGTCGCCACCGTGGTCGCCGGACTGAAGAGCTGGCTGGACCGGGTGGACCCCGCCGAGGTCGCCGAGCGGGTGCGCGCGCGCACGTGGGCCCAGGTGCGGCCCGAGCCGGTGGCGCCCCTCGCCCAGGCCACCGCCGCCGCGGCCCTCTCCCCCGACACCGTGCTGCGGGTCCGCCCGCGGCTGCGCTGCCAGCTGCGAGCGCCCGTCGAGGGCCGGGTCACCCTGGTCGCCGGCCGCCGCGAGCTCGAGCTGCCGGAGCAGACCCGCCCCGCGCTCGCCGCCCTGCTGGCTGCCGGCGAACTGAAGGTGGCCGACCTGCCCGGCCTCGACGCGGCCGACCAGTCCACCCTCGCCCGCCGGCTGGTGACCGAGGCGATCGCCGTCGTCCCCGGCGCCGTCGTCCCCGGCGCCGGCGTTCCCGGTGCCGGCGTTCCCGCTGCCGGCGCGGGGCACGATGGGCGGCGTGACCGCGTGCCCGGATCCGGACCGTGAGCCGGCCGGACCCCGCGGCGTGACCGGACCGGACGACTACTGCCCTCCCGTGCAGACGGCGGGCCGGCCGGCCGGCCGGATCGACGAGGACCGCTGCTCCGTGCGCGCCCTCGCGCGCGGTGACTCCGGCGTGGCCACCGCCTCCCCGGCTCAGCGCTGGCTGCTGATCGAGCAGCCGGGACCGTGGGGCGTGGACGCGCTGCGGCAGTCCCGGTTCGACCCCGACGTCGCCACCGCGCTCGCCCACCGGGCCCGGGCCGAGGAGGTGCGGGTGCTGCTGGTGCGCCGGCCCGGCGACCGGCTGGCCGACTCCCGGCGGCGGTGGGCCTACGTCGACGGCCGGCCCGGGCGGGAAGGGCTGTGGTGGTCGGTGCGCGAGTCCGACGCCGAGCTGGTCGACGCCCCGTGGGACGGCACGGCGGGCGAGCCCGCCGGTGGGCCGACCTACCTGGTGTGCGCCCACGGAGGGCACGACGCGTGCTGTGCGCTGCGCGGCCGGCCGCTGGCCCGCGCGATGCCGTCCGACGACGTCTGGGAGTGCAGCCATCTGGGCGGTGACCGGTTCGCCGCCAACGTGCTGGTGCTGCCGTACGGCTTCTACTACGGGCAGGTCCCCGGCGACGGCGCCGAGCTCGTGGCCGCCCACACCGCCGGGCGGGTCGCGCTGCCGTGGCTGCGCGGACGGGCGGGCTGCCCGCCGCCGGTGCAGGCGGCCCAGCACGCCGCCCGGGGCGCGCTCGGGCTGGACGGGGTCGACGACCTGCCGTCACGGGCGGTGCGCCGGCTGACTCCCGCGGGCGAGGCGGTCGAGCGGTGGACGGTCACCCTCGCCGGGCCGGACGGGGACGTCCTGGCCGAGGTGGAGAGCCGGCCGTCGGAGGCGGCGTACCGGCTGACCTGCCGCGCGCTCCATGACGCGCACGCCCGGACCTGGCACGTGCGGCTCACCTAGCCGAGCGCCCGCCCCCGGGCGGTGAGCAGCGGGATGGCCAGCTCGGTGGCCGTCAGCGAGCCGTGGTAGCCGATCAGCCGGCTGGGGCCGGGCTCCCGCTCGGTCGCCGTCAGCGCCCACGTGCCACGGGCCAGCGCCACGACGTCCCCGATCCGGGCGGCCAGCGCGTCGTCCACCGGCCCGAAGACGCCGCTGGCGATCGCCTCGTCCCGGCCGGCCACCCAGGCCCGGTCCCCGAGGACGGTCCGCCAGCGGTCGAGCAGGTCTGCCTCGGCGCCGGGGACGGCGTGCAGGTACCGGGCCCGCGGTTCGCCCGCCAGCAGGCGCACGCCGTCGGCGAGGTCGGGCTCGGCGTCGAGGTCGAGGCGGGTCTCGGCCGGGACGTCGAGCATCCCGTGGTCGGCGGTGACCAGGAGGGCGGCGTCCTCGGGCAGGCCGGCGACCACGGTCTCCACCAGCCGGTCGACGAGCGCCAGCTGGGCCCGCCAGCTGGCGGAGTCGACGCCGCGGACGTGCCCGGTGAGGTCGAGCTCGGCGGTGTAGCCGTAGACGAGGGTGCGCGGGCCGGCGGCCAGGGCCTGCAGCAGGACGGCGGCGAGGTCGCCGGGGCCCACCGTGCCGGCGTACCGGGCGCCACGGTAGGCGGCGTCCGTGAGCCCGCTGCCGGCGAAGGCGTACGGGGCGACGGCGGTCACCTCGACGCCCGAGGCGGCGGCCTGCTCGAAGACGCTGCGGCGCGGCTGCCACACACGGGGGTCCGGGTCGTCGGCCCACTGGACGTGGTTGAGCGTGCGGTCCTCACCGCCCGGATCCCGCTCCCCCGGCTGGATGGTGACGAAGCCGAGGACGCCGTGGCTGCCCGGCGGCAGGCCCGTGCCGAGGGTGGTGAGGCTGACCGGCGTGGTGCTCGGGCAGGGGGCGGAGAGGTCACCGACGGGGGCGGCGAGCGCGGCCAGGGTGGGCGCGAGGTCGGCGTGGGCACGGACCAGGTCGGCGCCGAGCCCGTCGACGAGGAGGACGGCGACCCGGCGGGCACCGCCCAGCGCCGCCACGAGGTCCAGCGGGTCGGCGGGCAGGTCGCCGCGCTCCACCGGGACGCCCAGGGCGGTGGCCGCTCCGGGCAGGACGTCGGCGAGGGTGGCCGTTCCGTAGGCGGGGCGGCCGAGGTCGGACGGCAGGGTCACCGACGGGTGGCCAGGACGTGCAGTCCCGCAGCGACGTCCCGGTAGGGCGAGCTCCCGGCGAGGGCCAGCTCCAGGCGGCGGACCGCGTCGGCGCCGGCGCCGGAGGAGGCGTCGAGGAGGTCGGCGACGACCGAGACGCCGCGCCAGGTGCCCGCCTCCAGGCCCGCGCCGTCGACCAGGGCGAGCAGGTCGTCGGGGGTGAAGCGCCGACGGGCCGGGCGGGCGCGGCCGGGTGCCGGGTCACGGTCCTCGAGGAGGGCGAGGGCCTCCACGGGATGACCGGAGACGGCGCGGGCGAGCACGGCACCGGCCCGGTTGGCGGTGGCGATGCTGGCCGAGCCGCCGGGGCGCAGGGCACGGGCGATCTCGCGGAGGGTGGTCGCGGGGTCGTCGACGACCTCCAGCACCGAGTGGCACAGGGCCAGGTCGTAGCTGCCCTGGTCGCCGTCGACGGCCGGGACCACCTCGTGCAGGAGGTCGCCGTCCCCCTGCACCCCGCGGACCCGCTCGCCGACCCCCGCGGTCTGGGCCCGCCGGGCGAGGGTGGCGAGGGCGTCCGCGCTGGGGTCCACGACGGTGACGTCGTGGCCGAGCCGGGCCAGCGGGACGGCGAAGTTGCCGCTCCCCCCGCCGACGTCCAGGACACGCAGGGACGTGCCCGCCCCGACGACCGGGTCGAGGGCGGCCCAGACGGCGGCCGCGCGGGCGGGGACCTGGTCCGCGGTGGAGGAGGTGGAAGCAGACGGCGGCACCCGTCGGAGCCTAGTGGCGGCTCCGACGGGGCACCGGGTCACGCGCCCGGTGACCGGGCGGCGTGCGCTGCCGGCCGGGTTCAGGCGGGCACACTGTCGGCGGCCCGCCTGATCTCGGCGACGTCGATCCGGCGCATCTGCATCATGGCCTCGGTGGCCCGCTGTGCCCGGCCGGGATCGGGGTCGCTCAGGAGGGCCAGGAGTTCGGTCGGGACCACCTGCCAGGAGACCCCGAACTTGTCCTTCAGCCAGCCGCACTGGCCCTCCTCGCCGCCGTCGGTCAGCCGGTTCCAGTAGTGGTCGGCCTCCTCCTGGTCGGCGCACATGATCTGGAAGGAGATGGCCTCGGAGAAGGTGAACTGCGGCCCGCCGTTGAGCGCCGTGTAGGACTGGCCGTCGAGCGTGAACTCGACGGTCAGGGCCGTCCCCTCCGGCATGGGCATGCCGGGGCCGTACCGGGCGATGTCGCCGATCGACGAGTTGGGGAAGATCGAGGTGTAGTGGTGGGCGGCTTCCTCGGCCTGACCGTCGAACCACAGGCAGGGAATGGTCGCGGGCATCGCTTCGTCCTCTCTCCTCCGGCAGGTGCCGGTTGCAGGGGAGACACCGCCGGCGCTCGGAACTCATCGCCGCTCCGCGCAGGGATGCTCCGGTCGGCCGGGAGCGCAGATCGTCCACCGACCCGTCCCCTCGGACGAGCGCCCCACCGAGCCCGGCGACCCGGGGATCTCAGAACGGTGGTGGGTCGTCGGCCTCGACCGGGTCGGGTGCTGGTGGTGGCGGTCCCGGTGGCGCGGCGAGGACCCGGGCGCCGCTGACCGGCAGCCGGGATGCGCGGCGGTGGGGTGGGGTGTGGCCGGGTGGTCGGGTGGTGCGGGTGACACCGCTGGGGGTAGTCACGGTCAGCACCCCATCGGGAGTCATGACATAGCGCCAGCCGCGGGCGTGGGTCTTGAGCCGGTGGTGCCGGCGGCACAGGCAGCACAGGTTCTCGCACGCCGTCGGCCCACCACAGGCGTAGGACTCGACGTGGTCGAGGTCGGCCCAGCCGGCCCGGTTGGAGCAGCCGGGATGCCGGCAGGTCCGGTCCCGGGTCTGCACCCACCGCCGCTGCGCGGGGGTGGGTTGGTAGCGGTCGATCGGCGGTGGCCGGTCCAGCACCGGGCAGCCGCAGGTGTCTGGTGTCGGGTGGTCGTCGGACGCCGCCTGCGCTGTCTCGGGTCGCCGTCGGCGGCGGCGTCTCCGGCCGGGGGGCTGGTCGTGAGTGGGGCAACCGCGGCGGGCGATGCTCTCCAGCTCCCGCCGGGACGCGGTCGCCCGCAGGGTCCCGTCCGGGTCGGTGATCGCCACCGTCAGACTGCCCCCGGTCGGAGCCTGCAGCCCGCCGGGACAGACCGCATCCAACTGGATCAGCAGCTCCCGGACGTGGGCGGCGGTGATCGGCTCGCCACCCACCACCGCCGTCGGTGCGGGCACCGGCCCCGGCCGCACCAGCACCGCACCAGGGACAGCGGCGTCGGGCCGGTCAGGCGTGGACAGCACCGCGCCACCGGCGCCGGTTCCCGTAGGGCGGAGCGCGTCCAAAGGCGCGGTGACGGTCAGCTGCGCGGACACCGGGTCGCGGTCCTCATCCCACGGCCGCAGGGTCAGGTCGGCCAGTGCACCCACCCGCAGCACCCCCAGGGGGCGGTCGTCACCGGCGGCCTTCACCGCCCGCGCATGAGCGGTGAGGGTGTCCCGCACCGCGGCGGCGAGCGGCTGCGGCATCCGCGCCACCAGCTCGGCCATCCCGTCCCCGGCCGGGCGGACGGTCACGTCCGCGGCCGCCTCCGCATCCCGCCGGCGCACCTCCGCCGCCGCGGCATCCCGGGCGGTCAGCTCCCGCCGCACCGCCGCGGTCAGCTGCCGGATCGACAGCTCCATCGCCGTCGGCAGCACCGCGGCCTCCACCTCCGCGAGCACCAGCGGATCGGTGGACCGCGCCTTCCACCCGAGCTCGTGCGCGACCGCCCGCGCCCGCGGCCAGTCCAGCCGACCGTCGGCCAGCGCCGCCCACGTGCCGGGCAGCTTCCCGACCAGCGTCA
>NZ_JAAGWF010000095.1 GCF_010686765.1 Geodermatophilus sabuli
ATCCTGACTATGCCTGGCGTAGCGGGGCATGCCTGATGAGCGGAACACTTCTGGCCTTCGATTTTGGCACCAAAAGCATAGGCGTCGCCGTGGGTCAGCGAATCACGGGTACCGCACGTCCACTCACGGCCCTGAAGGCCAGTGACGGCACACCGGACTGGAACCTCATCGAGCGCCTGCTAAAAGAGTGGCAGCCGGATGACGTCATCGTTGGGTTACCGCTGAACATGGATGGCACTGAACAACCGCTTACCGCCCGAGCGCGTAAGTTCGCCAATAAAATCCATGGCCGCTTTGGCGTCTCCGTGAAGCTCCACGACGAGCGTCTGAGCACCGTTGAAGCACGTGCAGGTCTTTTTGAACACGGCGGCTTCAGGGCTCTCAACAAAGGCAGCGTTGACTCCGCGTCTGCTGTCATCATTCTCGAAAGCTATTTCGAACAGGGTTATTGAGCGCCGGGGCCTGGAGTTGCCCCTGCGCCCGTCTTTCAGCCAGGCTCTGGTCAAAGTTCTGCATCCCCGCCTGCTGGCCGGTTTGAATAATACCGGGCAATTGCCAC
>NZ_JAAGWF010000096.1 GCF_010686765.1 Geodermatophilus sabuli
CCGAACTGCCGCTTGATGATGCGAAACGGGTGCTCCACCCTGGCACGGATGCTGGCTTTCATGTATTCGATGTTGATGGCCGTTTTGTTCTTGCGCGGATGCTGCTTCAAGGTTTTTACCTTGCCGGGACGCTCGGCGATCAGCCAGTCCACATCCACCTCGGCCAGCTCCTCGCGCTGTGGCGCTCCTTGGTAGCCGGCATCGGCTGAGACAAATTGCTCCTCTCCATGAAGCAGATTACCCAGCTGATTGAGGTCATGCTCGTTGGCCGCGGTGGTGACTAGGCTGTGGGTCAGGCCACTCTTGGCATCGACACCAATGTGGGCCTTCATGCCAAAGTGCCACTGATTGCCTTTCTTGGTCTGATGCATCTCCGGATCGCGTTGCTGCTCTTTGTTCTTGGTAGAGCTGGGTGCCTCAATGATGGTGGCATCCACCAAAGTGCCTTGGGTCATCATGACGCCTGCTTCGGCCAGCCAGCGATTGATGGTCTTGAACAATTGACGGGCCAGTTGATGCTGCTCGAGCAGGTGGCGGAAATTCATGATGGTGGTGCGA
>NZ_JAAGWF010000097.1 GCF_010686765.1 Geodermatophilus sabuli
AACAATCATCAGGCCACGCGACAGCGGCGAGTTAAGACCCACCAGCAGGAAAGGCGTGTAGGTACCTGCAATAAGAAGATAGATAGCGCAGTGGTCGAATTTCTTGAGCCAGATCTTGGCCCGTTGATGCGGGATAGCGTGGTACAGCGTCGACGCCAGGAACAGCAGGATCATACTCCCGCCATACAGACTGTAGCTGGTAATGGCCATTGCGCTGGCATTCGTATCCACCGCCTGCACCAGCAATAACACTAAACCGACAATCCCAAAAACCAGGCCAATACCGTGGCTAATACTGTTGGCTATTTCCTCAGCCAGCGAATATCCCTGTGCAATTAATGGTCTGCTCACCATACAAAACTCCGGGAAAACTAACGATGAATATTCATCACCTGTCTATGCTAACTGAGAATGATTCCAGTGAACACCTGTTAGCTAAAATAATTTCACAAACATAATTTTTATCTATAAATCATGAACATAAACAAATTATTCACCTAACATTTGTTCACATTAAAATTTAATCATTAAGAATCAAGGGCATAAAATTGGATC
>NZ_JAAGWF010000098.1 GCF_010686765.1 Geodermatophilus sabuli
CGCCGTTCATCTGGGCAGCGTTGTCGCTTTACTGGGCGCAAATGGCCAGCCTGATCCCGGGTAAAGCCCGTGCCGAATACGGTGAAGCGCGTCAATTCTGCCCGGTATGCGGCTCAATGCCGGTGTCCAGCATGGTGCAGATCGGTACCACTCAGGGGCTGCGTTATCTGCACTGCAACCTGTGTGAAACCGAGTGGCACGTGGTGCGCATTAAATGCAGCAACTGCGAGCAGACGCGCGATCTCAACTACTGGTCGCTGGAAAATGAAGACGCGGCGGTCAAAGCTGAAAGCTGCGGCGACTGCGGTACCTACCTGAAGATCCTTTATCAGGAAAAAGACCCGAAAGTCGAAGCCGTCGCCGACGATCTCGCCTCGCTGATTCTGGACGCCAAAATGGAGCAAGAGGGCTTTGCCCGCAGCTCTATTAACCCGTTCCTGTTCCCGGGTGAAGGGGAGTAATCCCCACTCACAGTGCCGGGCAACGTTGGTTTGCCCGGCCTGTATCTGGTTGACTGAAACATCCTCGCCTTCCTCTCGCATATCTTCC
>NZ_JAAGWF010000099.1 GCF_010686765.1 Geodermatophilus sabuli
CCGGCCCCGCCCACCCCGCGCTGCGCCCCCTGGCCGCCGCCATCGGCCGCTGGCTGACCCGGGCACTGGTGGCGACCGCCGTCCTGGCCCTCCTCGGCCTGGCCGTGGGCCCGCACGTGTTCGGCTACCGCACGATGACCATGCTCACCGGCTCCATGGCCCCGGCCATCGACCCCGGCGACGTCGTCATCACCACACCCTTGGCCGTCTCCGACATCACCGAGGGCATGATCATCACCTACCACATCCCCATCGACGACCACCGCGTCGTCACCCACCGCGTCATCAGCGTCGAGCACACCGGCGAGGACACCGTCACCGTCCAGACCAAGGGCGACGCCAACAACCACATCGACCCCTGGACCGCCGTCCTCCAAGGCGACACCGCCTACCAGGTCCAGGCCGTCATCCCCGCAGCCGGCCACCTCATCACCGCCCTGCGCACCCCCGCCATCAGCTCCGCCCTGGTCTACGGCGCCCCCGCACTCCTCGCCGGCTGGCTCCTGCTCACCATCTGGCGACCCACCACCACCACCGACGACGA
>NZ_JAAGWF010000100.1 GCF_010686765.1 Geodermatophilus sabuli
TCTGAATCACACTATATTGGGCGCTTCGCGCCATCCCCTTCTGGTGAATTACACTTCGGCTCATTAATTGCCGCCCTCGGCAGCTACCTGCAGGCTCGCGCCCGTCACGGTAAATGGCTGGTCCGCATTGAAGATATTGATCCTCCGCGTGAAGTTCCCGGTGCAGCAGATACCATTCTGCGTCAGCTGGAACATTACGGTCTTCACTGGGACGGCGACGTCCTCAGGCAGTCAAGGCGACATGATGCCTACCGGGAACGCCTGGCGTGGCTCCACGCACAAGGGCTCTCCTACTACTGCACCTGCACCCGCGCGCGTATTCAGAGCGTGGGTGGCGTCTATGACGGCCACTGCCGCACGCGCAATAACGGCCCAGAACTGGCCGCCGTGCGCATAAAGCAGCATGTCCCGGTGACGCACTTTACTGATTTACTCTCCGGCGAGATCCATGCGGATGAACGTCTTGCACGCGAAGATTTTATTATCCACCGCCGTGACGGCTTGTTTGCCTATAACCTGGCGGTTGTGGTTGATGACCATTTC
>NZ_JAAGWF010000101.1 GCF_010686765.1 Geodermatophilus sabuli
ACCATCAGTTCCTTGAAACAGAGAAGTATGATGCAAAACCGACATACAAGAAGTTCCTCGGCTACAGACCTGGCGTATATGTCATCGGTGACATGATTGTCTATGTCGAGAACAGCGATGGCAACACAAATGTGCGCTTTTATCAGGCTGAGACCCACAAGAGATTCTTTGCCCTACTGGAAGCCAACAGCATCCGTGTGAATCGCTTCAGAGCCGACTGTGGTTCGTGCTCGAAGGAAATTGTCAGTGAGATAGAGAAGCATTGCACGCACTTCTACATCCGCGCCAACAGATGCAGTTCGCTCTACGATGACTTGTTTTCACTGAGGGGATGGAAGACGGAGGAAATCAACGGCATCCAGTTTGAACTCAATTCCATTCTTGTTGAGAAATGGGAAGGCAAGTGCTATCGTCTTGTCATTCAGAGACAAAAGCGCATGGATGGAGAGCTTGACTTGTGGGAAGGTGAATACACCTACAGATGCATTCTTACCAACGATTATGACTCATCAACAAGAGACATCGTCGAATTTTACAACAAG
>NZ_JAAGWF010000102.1 GCF_010686765.1 Geodermatophilus sabuli
CGCCCTTTACCAGTGGACGATTATAACTTGGGACGCCAAGCATACACTGCGAGGCGAGATCGGCCGCCAGTCCCTGTTGGCTGTACAGGGCGGTGCCAATCATTGTGGCCAGGAGGGTGGGGATACGTTTTTTCATACGTTGTATTTTATTGTTCCGTCATCAGTGGCTACGGCTTACAAACGCTCAGAGACTATCTTACTCATCAGCGCAGTACCAGCGTTAATCCTGCCCGTTTGCGCGCCAGAGTGTTAGGCTCGCTATCGAATGACGAGTATGATAAAGCAAATTATAGGCGATGTCCTTCAATTGACCGTGGCTTGAACACTGTGATGATGACGTTGCGTCGGCCAGGAACATGACTAACCGGGGAGTATATGCAGTATTGGGGTAAAATAATCGGCGTTGCGTTCGCCATCATCATGGGTGCCGGGTTCTGGGGGATCGTACTGGGGCTTATTATCGGCCATATGTTTGATAAGGCTCGCAGCCGCAAAATGGCCTGGTTTGCCAATCAGCGTGAGCGTCAGTCCCTCTTTTTCTC
>NZ_JAAGWF010000103.1 GCF_010686765.1 Geodermatophilus sabuli
TTACATTACTAGTCGACAGCTCTATAATTTCTCTTCGTTAAGGAACAACAATGAAAAAAATTCTTCTTGTCGCGGCCATCGCTGCGGCAACGTCCATGACCGCAGCCCATGCGGCTAACACCGCCGTCATGAAAGTGCAAGGCAAACTGACCAACGCGTCATGTACTCCTACAATGAGCAACGGCGGTGCAGTAGATTATGGCAAAATATCAATGGGCTCACTGAGCGCGACTGAGGATAACCAGCTCGGCCAGCGTGATATCACCAT
>NZ_JAAGWF010000104.1 GCF_010686765.1 Geodermatophilus sabuli
AATTACCTGTAATTCTGCGACCAAAGTCGGCTGGACAATGTACGACAACCGCAAAGACAGTCTGGCTGATGGCCATTATATTGAAGTCGATGATTCTGCCGTTGATGGCAGCTCGACATTCAGCCCTCAGTACACAAGCGGTTTAGGTTTTACCAAAGAGGGCCAGAAGATTGGCGGATGGGCAGTGTATACCAACCTGCCATATGTCACGGTAGACGGCGCACCTGCTGATGCGATTACCGCGGGAGGCACTAATCTGACTAAATGGAAT
>NZ_JAAGWF010000105.1 GCF_010686765.1 Geodermatophilus sabuli
AAAATGGCACACAGCCAGCCCAAGACAGAAATTGAAGACCTCGTTACCACGACGACAATGACCAATCTGGAGAGTTAAGTATGTCCGCTGAACACGTTTTGACGATGCTGAACGAACATGAAGTGAAGTTTGTTGATCTGCGCTTCACCGATACCAAAGGTAAAGAACAGCACGTCACTATTCCTGCTCATCAGGTAAACGCCGAATTCTTTGAAGAAGGCAAAATGTTTGACGGCTCCTCCATTGGCGGCTGGAAAGGTATCAACGAATCTGACATGGTTCTGATGCCTGACGCTTCCACTGCGGTCATTGATCCGTTCTTCGAAGAACCAACCCTGATCATCCGTTGCGACATCCTCGAGCCAGGCACACTGCAGGGCTACGACCGCGACCCACGCTCCATCGCGAAACGCGCTGAAGAGTACCTGCGTTCAACCGGTATCGCAGACACCGTACTGTTCGGGCCAGAGCCAGAATTCTTCCTGTTTGATGACATCCGTTTCGGTGCCTCTATTTCTGGCTCCCACGTTGCCATCGA
>NZ_JAAGWF010000011.1 GCF_010686765.1 Geodermatophilus sabuli
TCTCGCGGTCGGCGGCCTCGGTGCTGATCGATCAGGCGGTGACGCTGGTCGGGAAGTTGCCCGGCACGTGGGCGGCGTTGGCCGATGGGCGGCTGGACTGGCCGCGGGCGCGGGCGGTCGCGCACGAGCTGGGCTGGAAGGCCCGGTTCACCGATCCGCTGGTGCTCGCCGCGGTGGAGGCCGCGGTGTTGCCGACGGCGATGGAGCTGTCGGTCCGGCAGCTGACCGCGGTGGTGCGGCGGGAGCTGACCGCGCGGGATGCCGCGGCGGCGGAGGCGCGGCGGCGGGATGCGGAGGCGGCCGCGGACGTGACCGTCCGCCCGGCCGGGGACGGGATGGCCGAGCTGGTGGCGCGGATGCCGCAGCCGCTCGCCGCCGCGGTGCGGGACACCCTCACCGGGCATGCGCGGGCGGTAAAGGCCGCCGGCGACGACCGCCCCCTCGGCGTGCTCCGCGTGGGTGCACTCGCCGACCTGACCGTGCGCCCGTGGGACGACACCCGCGACCCCGTGTCCGCCCAGCTGACCGTCACCGCACCGCTGGACGCGCTGCGCCCCACCACGACTCGTGCGGGTGCTGCGCCCGTGGACGTGCTCCGCTCATCCAGACCCGGCACCGCTGGGGCGGCGCTGACCACGCCCAACCCGCCCGGCGCGGCTGCTCCTGGTGCGCTGCTGGTGCGGCCGGGGTCGGTGCCCGCACCGACCGCGGTGGTGGGTGGGGAGCCGATCACCGCCGCGCACGTCCGGGAGCTGCTGATCCAGCTGGACGCGGTCTGTCCCGGCGGGCTGCAGGCCCCGACCGGGGGCAGCCTGACGGTGGCGATCACCGACCCGGACGGCACCCTGCGGGCGACCGCGTCCCGGCGGGAACTGGAGAGCATCGCCCGCCGCGGCTGCCCCACCCACGACCAGCCCCCCGGCCGGAAACGCCGCCGCCGACGGCAACCCCACGAGGGTGAAGACACGGCCGAGTCGGCCGGGAGTGTCGACCTGGCGGAGTCGGTGGCCGCGGCTCCCGGCGGCGCGCCACCGGGCACCTGCGCCTGTCCGGTGCTGGACCGGCCGCCGCCGATCGACCGGTACGAGCCGACGCCTGCGCAGCGGCGGTGGGTGCAGACCCGGGACCGCACCTGCCGGCATCCCGGCTGCTCGAACCGGGCCGGCTGGGCCGACCTGGACCACGTCGAGTCCTACGCCTGCGGCGGGCCGACCGCCTGCCAGAACCTGTGCTGCCTGTGCCGCCGCCACCACCGGCTCAAGACCCACGCCCGCAGCTGGCGCTATGCGATGACCCCCGACGGGGTGCTGACCGTGACCACCCCAGCGGCGTCACCCGCACCACCCGACCACCCGGCCACGCCCCGCCCGACCCGCGCTCTACCCGGCTGCCCGTCAGCGGCGCCCGGGTGCTCACCACACCACCGGGACCGCCACCACCAGCACCCGACCCCGCCGACGACCCACCACCCTTCTGACCCACCGCGACAGCACCGGTACGGCGATGTCTGCCGCCTCGGGATCGGCGTCGACCGTCCCCAACCGGGGTGGGTCCGGGCGAGGACGGGCCCACCCGGGCGACCGGCGGACGCGCGTCGCCGGCCAGGTCGGTCCGAGGTGGCCGGGTTCCTGCGGCTGGCCGGAGGGACGGTCAGCCCAGCGCCAGGACGCGGACCAGCAGCCGGGCCGCGTCCCCACCTTCCGCGACGGCCACGTCGAGGGCACCGGGCACGTCGAGGTCGTCGAGCAGCCGGTCGGTGACCTCGTGGGCTGCTGCCGTGGAGGACGCCCGTCGCCCGGCCGCGGCGAACAAGGCGTCCAGCCGCGCGGTGGCCGCCTCGACGAGGCCGGGCCGGAACTCCCACGGCTGCGACCACGGCCGGTCCAGCACCAGCAGCCGCAGCGCCGGGCCGGTCGTCTGCTTGAGCAGGTCCGCGACGAGGGTCAGGTTCCCGGTCGACTTGGCCATCTTCGCGCCGTCCTGGGAGACCGCGCCGACGTGCACCTGGGCCCGTGCGAACGGGCCCACGCCCGACGCCGCCTCGGCCATCGCCGCCTGGTGGGCGTGGTGCGGGAACGCCAGGTCGGCTCCACCCACGAGGACGTCGACGCCGTGACCCAGGCTCGCGGTCGCCATCGCCGCGCACTCGGCGTGCCAGCCGGGGCGCCCCCACCCCCACGGGCTCGGCCAGGCGGGGTCGCGGTCGCCGGAGGGCCGCCACACCGGCACGTCGAACGGGTCCTCGCGCAGGTCGTCGTCCGGCTCGTCACCGAACTCGGCAGCCAGCTCCCGGGCCCGGTCGGCGTCCAGGCCGGACCGCTCGACCAGGTCCCCCGCACGGAAGAACACGTGCCCGTCGCGCACGTAGGCACGGTCCACGCGCAGCAGTGCCGCGGCCAGCTGCTGCACGTGCGGGATGTGGTGCCGCGCGCGCGGCGCGAACGTCGGCGGCCGCACGCCGAGCGCCCGCATGTCCTGCTCGAAGGCGAACTCCTGCGACAGGGCGAACTCGTCGTAGTGCCGCCCGCGCGCATCGGCCGCGCGGGTGAGGACGTCGTCCACGTCCGTGACGTTGCGGCTGCTGACCACCTCGGCCCCGGCCAGGCGGAGCACCGCACCCAGCACGTCGGCCCACACGAACGTCGCGGCGTGGCCGAGGTGGGTGACGTCGTAGGGCGTGATGCCGCAGACGTAGACGCGGGCCGGGCTGGTCACCGGCAGCGGGCCGCCGGCCAGCCGGAGGTCGGCGGTGCGCACGTCGACCGGCTCGTCGATCCGGCCGGCCACGCCGACGACGCCGGAGGAGGTGAGGGGAGGCAGTGCCATGCCGTCATCCTGCCCGCCGCCCGCCGGGGCCGACCGGCGGCACCGCTGGCGGAGGCCCGACATGGGGGTCGAGGCCCCGGCGTGGACTGTGCGACCGTTCCCCCGTGGTCGCCGTCCTCTCCATCCAGTCCCACGTGGCCTACGGGCACGTCGGCAACTCCTCGGCGGTGTTCCCGCTGCAGCGCCTGGGGATCGAGGTGTGGCCGGTGCACACCGTGCAGTTCTCCAACCACACCGGCTACGGGGAGTGGCGAGGCCGGGTGTTCGACGGGCCGGCGATCGAGGAGGTCGTCCAGGGCATCTCCGAGCGCGGCGTCCTGGGGTCGGCCGACGCGGTGCTGTCGGGCTACCTGGGCTCCGCGGACATCGGCCACGCCGTCGTCGCGACCGTGCAGCGGGTGCGGGCCGCCAACCCGGCGGCGGTCTACTGCTGCGACCCGGTGATCGGCGACGTCGGCCGCGGCGTCTTCGTCCGGCCGGGCATCGAGGAGTTCATGCGGGAGGTCGCGGTGCCGGCCGCCGACGTCGTCACCCCCAACCACTTCGA
Source organism: Geodermatophilus sabuli (assembly GCF_010686765.1). Classification (GTDB taxonomy): domain Bacteria; phylum Actinomycetota; class Actinomycetes; order Mycobacteriales; family Geodermatophilaceae; genus Geodermatophilus; species Geodermatophilus sabuli_A. The sequence goes on from NZ_JAAGWF010000011.1 coordinate 3,374, forward strand.
GCTCGACTCACTGGCCGGGACGGCGACCCGCTCGCTGGACTCGGTCCGGGACGCGGTCGCCGCCGTCCAGGCGCTCGGGCCGCGGGTGGTCCTGACCACCTCGCTCGTCACCGACGACACCCCTGAGGACGCGGTCGACCTGCTCGCCTCGGAGGGCGGGCGGCACTTCCGGGTCCGCACGCCCCGGCTGGACGTGTCGGTGAACGGCGCCGGCGACGCGATCGCCGCGCTGTTCCTCGCGCACTGGCTGGACACCCGGTCGGCCGCCGAGGCGCTCGGGCGGGCGGCGGCGTCGGTGCACGGCCTGCTCCAGCGCACCGAGCAGGCCGGTTCGCGGGAGATCCTGCTGGTGGCCGCGCAGGAGGAGTTCGTGACACCCTCCCGGACGTTCGACGTCGACGAGGTGTGACGGAGGACCCCCGTGAGGGGGTCACCCACGGGTGGAGCAGTGAGGAGCCGCTGTGGACGCGCAGCCCGTCCCCTGGCCACCGGGTGCCCGCTCGGCCACCGTCGTCCTGGACGGCGACCGGGTGCGCCTGCTCGACTTCGGCGGCCCCACCGACGCCCCGGTCCTGCTCTGCGTGCACGGCCTCGGCGCCTCCGCGCTCACCTTCGGCCTGCTCGGTCCCCTGCTCACCCCCGAGCACCGGGTGCTCGCCGTCGACCTCCTCGCCCACGGCGGCTCGGTGGCGGGCCGGGACGCGACCGAGGGCAACCGGAGGTTGATCGGACGGGTCGTCGAGTCGGTGGTCGGGGCGCCCGTCGTCCTGCTCGGCCAGTCGATGGGCGGCGTCCTGGCCCTCCAGCACGCGGCGCGGGCGCCCGAGACGGTGCGGCGGCTGGTGCTGATCGGCCCGCCGGTCCCGCGGCCGACCCGGCTGCCGGTGGACCCCGTGATCGCCGCCCGACGCGCGTTCCTGCGGCTGCCCCCCGTCCGGCGGGCCGTGGCCACCCGCCTGCGCCGGATGCCGCCCGAGGAGGTGGTCGCCCAGCAGGTACGGCAGGCCACGCCGCACACCGATCGGGTGCCGGCCGACCTGGTGCCGATCATCGTGGCGGAGACCCGCGAACGCGCCACCCGGCCGGACGCCGCAGCCGCCCAGACCGCCCAGTGGCGCGCGATCACCGACACGATGGCCGTGCTGTCGCACGGCCGGCGGTTCCGCCGGATGGTCGCCGGCATCCCCGCGCCCACGCTCTGGGTCCAGGGGGAGGACGACCCGCTCGCCCCCGTCGCCGCCGCGCGGGCCCTGGCCGCGACCCGGCCGGACTGGCGCCTGGAGGTGCTGCCAGGCGTCGGGCACCTGCCGCACGCCGAGGAACCGGCCCACACCGCCGACCTGGTCCGCCGGTGGCTGGACGAGCCCCTCACCCGGCAGGCGGGCCCGCCCGGCCCCACCTAGCCTTCCCCGGTGCACCTGTTCCGGACCAAGCCGGTCGAGCAACTGGGGAACGACGAGGGCGACGGCCGGGACGTCGGCCGGCTGCGCCGCACCCTCAGCGCCCGCCACCTGGTCGGCTTCGGCATCGGCGTGGTCATCGGTACGGGCATCTTCACCCTCACCGGCGTGGAGGCTCGCGACACCGCGGGCCCGGCGGTCGTCGTCTCCTTCGCCCTGGCCGGGCTGGTCGCGCTGCTCGCCGCGCTCTGCTACGCCGAGCTGGCGGCCGCGGCCCCGACGGCGGGCAGCGCCTACTCCTACGCCTACGCGACCGCCGGTGAGCTGGTCGCCTGGGTGATCGGCTGGGACCTGTTCCTGGAGTTCGCCCTCGGCGCGGCCGTCGTGGCCCGCGGCTGGTCGGGCTACGTCGGCAACCTGCTCGACCTGCCGACGTCGGCCTTCGGTGAGGAGTCGACGGTCAACGTCGGCGCGGCGCTGATCGTCGTGCTCCTCACCGTGGTCGCGGTGCTCGGCATCCGGGAGTCGGCGCGGGTCACCGGGGCCCTCGTCGTGGTGAAGGTCGCCGTCTGCGTCTTCGTGGTCGTCGCCGGCGCGTGGTTCGTCCGGGGGGCCAACCTCACCCCGTTCGTGCCGCCGAGCCGGCCGGAGGAGGCCAGCGGCGGACTCGCCCAGCCGGTGGTCTCCGCCGTCCTCGGGCTGGACCCGGTGGCGTTCGGCGTCGGCGGGGTGCTCACCGCGGCCGCCGTCGTCTTCTTCGCCTACACCGGGTTCGAGGCGGTGGCCAACCTCTCCGAGGAGACCCGCCGTCCCGGCCGGGACCTGCCCCTGGGACTGCTCGGCACCCTCGCGCTGTCGACGGTGCTCTACATCGGCGTCTCGCTGGTGGTGGTCGGCATGGTGCCCTACGACCGGCTGGACCGCGGCGCGCCGATCGCCGACGCCTTCGACCAGGTGGGCCTCGGCTGGGCCGCGGCGCTCATCGCCGTGGCCGCCGTCGCCGGGCTCACCTCGGTCATCCTCGTCGACCTGATCACGGTGAGCCGGATCGGCTTCGCGATGGGCCGCGACGGGCTGCTGCCGCCCGCGATCGCCCGGGTCAGCCCGCGCACCGGCACGCCGGTGCGGATCACGCTGGCCTTCGCCGCACTGGTCCTCGTCATGGCGACGTTCGTGCCACTGGGCACGCTGGCCGACCTGGTGAGCATCGGGACGCTGTTCGCGTTCCTGCTGGTGTCCGTGGCGGTGGTCGTGCTGCGGCGCACCCGGCCGGACATGCACCGGCCCTTCCGGGTGCCGCTCTCGCCGCTGCTGCCGGGACTCGCCGCGCTGGCCTGCCTCTACCTGATGCTCAACCTCAGCATCGAGACGTGGCTGCGTTTCGTGGCCTGGCTGGCCCTGGGGCTGCTGGTCTACGCCGCGTACGGCTACCGCAACTCCCGCGTCGGCGCCGGGAGCCGCTAGTCCTCCGCGTGCCGCTCGACCGAGGACAGGAGTTCGCGCAGCAGGTCCTCCGCCTCGCGCAGCCGGCCGGCGGGGAGACCGGACAGCATCCGCTGCTGGACGGCGAGACCCGCGGTGACCGCCTCGTCGATCAGCGCCCGCCCCGAGCCGGTGAGCCGGACCAGCAGCGCCCGCCGGTCGGCCGGGTCCGGGGCCCGCACCAGGTGGCCGGCCCGCTCCAGCCGGTCCAGCCGGCCGGTCATGCCGCCGCTGGTGAGCATCAGCGCACTGGTCAGCCGGCCCGGTGACATCCCCTCGGGTCCGGCCGCCCGGCGCAGGGTGGCCAGGACGTCGAAGTCGGCACGGGTGATGCCGAACGCGGCGTAGCACCGCTCCTGGGCGTCCCCGGCGAGCCGAGCGGCGCGATAGATGCGCCCGAACACCGCCATCGCCCGCGTGTCGAGGTCGGGCCGCTCCCGCGCCCACTGCCCGACGATCGTGTCCACCCCGTCCGCCTGCGTCACGCCGCCATCCTCGCACATCGCACGCTTGACAGATACTCACGACAAAGTATCTTGCTGCCAAGCGATCGAGAGGTGAGGGCCATGACGGCGACCGCGACCACAGCCCGGACGGCGATCCCGGAGCCGGTGCGCACCGGCTCCCGGCAGTGGGTGTGGGGGCTCACCGCGGTCACCGCCGTCGCCCCCGCCACCTGGGGGACGACGTACGTCGTGACGACCGAGTGGTTGCCGCCGGACCGGCCCCTGCTGGCCGCCACGGTGCGCGCCCTGCCGGCGGGCCTGCTCCTGCTCGCGGCCGGGCACCGGCTGCCCACCGGGGCGTGGTGGTGGAAGGCCGCCGTCCTCGGGACGCTGAACATCGGCGCGTTCTTCGCCCTGCTGTTCGCCGCCGCGTACCGCCTGCCGGGTGGGGTCGCGGCCGTCCTCGGCGCCGCCCAGCCGCTGGTCGTCGCGCTGCTCGCCGTCCCGCTGCTCGGCGACCGGCTGCGGCCCCGCACCGTGCTGCTCGGCCTGACCGGCGTCGCGGGTGTCGCGCTGATCGTGCTGGGCAGCGCCGCGCGGCTGGACGCCGTCGGGGTCGCCGCCGGGCTGGCGGGGACGGCGTCCATGGCCGCCGGCGTGGTGCTCACCAAGCGCTGGGGCCGCCCGGTACCGGTGCTGGCCTTCACCGGCTGGCAGCTGACCGCCGGCGGCCTGCTGCTGCTCCCGCTCACCCTCGCCGCCGAGGGCCTGCCCACCGGCATCACGGCCGGTCAGGCCGGGGGCTTCGCCTACCTCGCGACGGTGAACACCGCCCTGGCCTACGCCCTGTGGCTGCGCGGGATCGGCCTGCTCCCGGCCGGTCGGGTCAGCTTCCTGGGACTGCTCTCCCCCGTGGTGGCCGCCGTGGTCGGTTGGCTGCTGCTGGGCCAGACGCTCGGGCCGGCGCAGCTGGTCGGGACCGCCCTCGCGCTCGGCGCGCTCGTCCTCGCCCAGCGGCCACCCCGCCCGCGGCCGCCCGCCCGCACCCCCTGATCTCCCGGGCTCGACGACCTCGGACCGGGCTCCTCCGCGGCCGTCTGAGCCGGGTCCCTCACTCGGCGGCGGCCCCGGCGGTGCTGCCCTCGCCCTGCTGGCCACTGGGCGGCCCGATCCAGACGGTCTTGGCGTTGGTGAACTCGTACATGCCCACCTCGGTCAGCTCCCGGCCGTAGCCGCTCTGCTTGACCCCGCCGAAGGGCAGATCGGGATAGCTGGTCACCATGCCGTTCACGAACGCCATGCCCGACTGCACGTCGCGGATGAAGCGCTGCCGCTCGGCCTCGTCGTCGCTCCAGAGGTTGGCGCCGAGTCCGTAGACGTGGTCGTTGGCGATCCGGATCGCCTCGTCGAGGTCGGACACGGTGAACAGTGCGGCCACCGGGCCGAAGACCTCCTCCGAGTAGATGCCCATCTTCGGGGTCACCCCGGTCACCAGCGTCGGCTCGTAGAACCAGCCCGGCCGCTCCACCCGCCGGCCGCCGGTGACCACCGTGGCCCCCTTCTGGACGGCGTCGGCGACGTACCGCTCGACGTCCTCGCGGCCCGACTCGGTGGCCAGTGGCCCCACCTGGGTGCCCTCGTCCATCGGGTCCCCCACGGTGAGGTCGGCCAGCTTCTCGGCGAACAGCCGGGTGAACTCCTCGGCGACGTCGGCGTGCACGAAGAAGCGCTTGGCGGCGATGCAGCTCTGTCCGTTGTTCTGGCAGCGGGCGGTCACCGCCACCTCGGCGGCCTTGTCGAGGTCGGCCGACGGCATGACGATGAACGGGTCGCTGCCGCCCAGCTCCAGGACGGTCTTCTTCAGCGCGTCCCCCGCGACCGCGGCCACCGACTGCCCGGCCGGCCCGCTGCCGGTCAGGGTCGCTGCGACCACGCGGTCGTCGCGGAGCACCCGCTCGACGCTGCCGGACCCGATCAGCAGGGTCTGGAACACGTCGGCGGGGAAGCCGGCCTGGCGGAACAGCTCCTCCAGGTAGAGCGCGGTCTGCGGCACGTTGCTGGCGTGCTTGAGCAGCCCGACGTTGCCGGCCATCAGCGCCGGGGCCGCGAACCGCATCGCCTGCCAGAGCGGGAAGTTCCACGGCATGATCGCCAGCACCACGCCCAGGGGCTGGTGGACGACGTAGGCCTCGGTCGCGCTCACGGCCTCGGCGTCGGCCGGCTTGGGCCGCAGGAACGACTCGCCGTGCTCGGCGTAGTAGCGCAGCGCCTTGACGCACTTGCCGGCCTCGGCCTTCGCCGAGGCCAGCGTCTTGCCCATCTCGGTGGTCATGAGCTCGGCGACGGTGCCGGTGTCGGCCTCGAGGACGTCGGCCGCCGAGCGCAGCCAGCCGGCGCGCTGCGCGGGCTCGGTCAGCCGGTAGCCGGCGAACGCCGCGGCGGCCCGGGCGAGCCGGTCCTCGAGGGCCTCGTCGGAGAGCGGCTCGAAGGTCTTGAGCGTCTCACCGGTGGTCGGGTTGGTGGTGGCGATGGCCATGGGTGTCCTCCCTCAGCAGTGCTCGGTCAGAGCATCCCCCGAGCGGCCTCAGGTCGTGCTCCCGCCCTGCGCGCTCTCCGACGTGACCGTGCCGTTCCCCGGGGCCAGGGGCCGCACACCCGCGACGTCGTCCAGGACCGCCAGCCGGCGGCAGCGACGGCGGCCGCGTTCGATCCCGGGTCGACGAGGTCGACCCGGACCGCGTCGGGCCGCTGCCCGGCCAGGCCCGCCCGCACCGCCGGCGCCGTCCCGGAGGACTGGGTAGGCGAGCTGTCCCGGCACGACGCGGGATGGCTGCACCGGTTCGGCAGCACCAACGGAGGGGACCTGGGCCGGGCGACCCGGGACGATCTCAACTCCCCCGCCCGGTTGCCGGTCTGCCTGGCTGCGGGGCTGCCCGTCTTGCAGCAGGCGAACCCCGGGTCGGCAGTCTCGGTGGAGCGGGTGCTGCGCCGAGACGGCACCGGGCGCTTCTACCGCTCGGCCGAGGACGTGGCTTCCGTCCTGGCCGAGGAGGTGGCCGGACGGCGGGGCGCGGAGGCCGCGCTGGCAGTGCGCGAGCGGCACACCTCCGACGCGCACGCCGATCGGCTCGTCGACCCCTTCCGCTCGCTCGCCCGCTGACCTCCGGCCATCGAGGCCGCGACGCCGCCTCAGGTGCCGCTGTCGCCGGCGTCGCTGCCGGAGCGGTCGCGGCTCGCCCGGCGAGGGGTCAGCCGCCGCGCGAGCCGGCCGTCCCGTCGCGGCAGGTGCACGCGCACGCGCGGCTGGTGCAGCGCGCCCCGGCTGTGCGCCAGCCGGTCGGCCACCGACGGGGGCAGGTGCGGATGGGGGAGGCGCGGCTGCCGCCGAACCGCCCGCGGGGACCGGTGCGCCAGGAGAGCCGCCGCCCGCACGCGCCGCGCCGCCTCCTCCCGCGCCCGGATGGCCGCCCGCGCGGTCCGGGAGCCGCCCTCCCAGCGCGCGGTGTTGGCGCGCGCCAGCAGGACCACCAGCACGGTCGAGAGCACGAAGCCGACGGCAGCCACCAGCGCCCACTCCATGACGGCCCCTCCTCTGGAGCCGCCGCGCAGCCCGGTCCCCCGGCGTCCGCGGCGATGACCGGAGGGTCCCGCCGTCGGGTGAACGGCACAAGACCGTCCGCTACCGCTCGGCGCGACGCACCGCGCGACACCCCGGCGGTCCGCAGCCGGCCGGGAGGTCAGCCGGGGCCGAAGCGCAGCACCGCCTGCAGCGGCGGATGGGCGAGGCGACGCCCGGCGAGGTCGGCCAGCAGCGCCGGGCCCTCCTCGAAGGGCAGGACGTCGGTGACCAGGTGCGTGCGCACGTCGCCCCCCCGGGACCGCAGCAGGTCCAGCGTGACGTCGGCCAGCGCCGCGCGGGGCCACGCCCCGGCCATCCCGCGCGGCACCCGGCCGATCTGCGCGCAGACCAGCGCCAGGCCGTTGTGGTGGAACTCCTCGCCGAGCCGCACCGCGTCCGCGCCCGCCTGGTAGAAGCCGAGGTCGACCACGGTCCCCTGCGGCCGCAGCGCCTTGAGCGCCGTGGCCAGGGCGGCGTCGTGGCCACGGCACTGCAGGACGACGTCGGCGCCGGCGTCACCCCGGCCGTGCCGCCACCGCTCCTTGACCACCAGCCACGCGGAGCCCCCGGCGTCGTCGACCGTGGCGAGCCCGAGCGCCTCGGCCACCGCCCGGCGCTGCGGCGACGGTTCGGCGACCACGACGTCAGCGGCGCCGTGCCGGACGGCCAGCAGCGCGGACAGCAGGCCGATCACCCCGGCCCCGGTGACGAGGACGCACCGGCCGCGGACGCCGGCGTCGACGGCGGCCGACGGTCCGGCCAGAGCGGCGGCAGCGTGCAGCAGGCCGTTGACGCAGATCGGCCCCATCTGGGCCAGGTAGACACCGAGCACCGGGTCGAGGTCGTCGGGCACCGGGACGACCGTCATCGCGGACGGGTCGGCGCAGCGGCCGGTGCGGTGCCCGTAGGTCATGGCCACCAGCGCGCCCTCGGTCATCGCCGGCGTGCGGCTCTCGGCGACCCGGCCGACCTCCATGTACCCGAGCGCCCGGACCGGGTAGCCGGCCGAGGGCCCGTCCGGGCGGAAGGCGCCCAGGTCGGCGTCCCAGGACAGCCGGTGCTGCGGGTCGGTGCCCCGGACCAGCGCCACCTCGGTGCCGGCGCTCACCCCGCTGTAGACCGCCTCCACCCACGCCTGCCCCGGGCCGGGCTCGGGCTCCTCGTCGTCGAGGATGGCCGGCTCCCCCGGCGCGACGACGCCGATCGACCGGATCGGCCGCCCGCTCACAGCCGCACCGTCCCGCCGTCGCGGGCCGCGCGGTCGGCAGCGCAGGCGAGGGCGTGGGTCCGCAGCGCCTCGGCGTAGGGCACCTGCACCCGCTCCGCCCGGCCGAGGAGCACGTCGACGAACTCGCGGTCCTCCGCGGCGATCGGGTCGGCGTCGGTGTGGTGCACCTCCTCGCCGTCCGCGGTGACCACCCGCAGCTCGTGGTCGTCCAGGCTGCGTTCGGTGAGCTCCAGCACCTGCCCGTCGGCGACCACCTGCAGGCCGACGGAGTGCCGCCAGCCCAGCACCCGGGTGGAGGAGATGCTGCCCACCGCGCCGGACGCGAAGGTCAGCACGGCCACCGCGGCCGTGCTGACGTCGCCGTCGTCCGCGGCGGGCCGCTCGGCCGCCGCCACCGACACCACCTCGCCGGCCAGCAGCCGGGCGAGGTCGAAGACGTGGGTGGTCTGCTCGACCACCTGCCCACCGGACCCGTCCCGCCGCGGCCACCACGGCACCCCCGGGGTCTTGTCCAGCCACGAGCCGGTCACCAGCCGGGCCGCCCCGGCCGGCACCAGCCGCGCGGCCCGCCGGACGACGTCGAGCTGCCGCCAGTGGTAGCCGACCGCGGTGGTCAGCCCCCGGTCCTCGACCTGCCGGGCCACCTCGCGGGCGGTGTCCAGGTCGAGGGCCAGCGGCTTCTCCACGAAGAACGGCAACCCGCGGGCGACCGCCGCGGTCTCCAGGGGGCCGTGCGCGAACGGCGGCACGCACAGCCACACCGCGTCGAGCTCCTCGGCGTCGAGCAGGGCGAGGCCGTCGGCGTGCGCGCGGGCGCCGACCCGGGCGGCGGCCACCTCGGCGCGCTCGCGCACCGGGTCGGCCACCGCGACGACCTCGACGTCGCCGAAACCGGAGAGCGCAGCCAGGTGCCGGCCGGCGATGAAGCCGGTGCCGACGCAGCCCACCCGCAGCCGGGTCACCGGCGCACCGCGGCCGAGGCCAGCACCGACTCGTAGACCGCGGCCGTCTCCCGGGCCATGCGCTCCCGGGTGGAGCGGGCGAGGTACCGGGCGCGCCCGGCCGCCCCCTGGCGGCGGCCCAGTGACGGGTCGCCGAGCAGCCGGGCCAGCGCCGCGCACAGCGCCGCCGGGTCGCCGTAGCGCACCAGCGCGCCCGTGACGCCGTCGGCGACGACCTCCTCGGTGCCGGTCACCCGGGTCCCCACGACGGGGAGGCCGGCCTCCATCGCCTCCAGCGCCGCCAACGGCATCCCCTCGTGCCGGGACGGGAGGACGAACACGTCGGCCGCGTCGAGCAGTGCCCGGGCATCCGGCCGATGGCCCGCGAGGACGACCGCGCGCTCCACGCCGAGGTCGGCCGCCTGCCGCGCCAGCGCCTCGCGCAGCGGCCCGTCGCCGAGGAACACGACGGCCAGGCCGGGAAACCGGGACAGCAGGCCGGGGACGGCGTCGACCAGGTGCCACGGGCCCTTCATGTGGGTCAGCCGGCCCACGGTCAGCACGACCGGCCGGCACGGGTCGAGGCCCAGCGCAGCCCGGGCCGCGCCGCGGTCGAGCCACTCCGTCCGCGGCGCGACCCCGTTGGGCACGGTCGTGAACCGGTCGGGCGGCACCCCCGCCCGCTCGTAGCTGCGGCGCAGCCCCGCCGAGACCGCGATCAGCCGGTCCACCTCCTCGATCGCGTGGTGCAGCGCCTCCCGCTTGCGCCGGGAGTGCACCCGCCAGGGCAGGTGCAGGGTCTGCACGACCGCCGGGCAGCCGGCGCGCCGGGCCAGCCGCACGCCGTCCCAGTCCTCGCAGCCGGTGCCGACGTGGCAGTGGAAGACGTCGGCGGGGTGCTCGGCGAGGGACCCGGTGACCACGTCGGCGAACGCCGGGTCCCTCGGCGAGGGGAGTTCGACGGTGCGCGCCCCCAGCAGCCTCGCCCGGTCGAGCAGCCGCCGGCCGCCGGGGGTCGGCCGCATCATGAGCGTGACCTCGGCGACCGGCGCGAACTCGGCGACGAGGTCGACCATGTGCCCGCCCATGCCCGACGGGTCGGTGGACGGCGTGTACAGGCAGATCGAACGACGTGCCGGCACCAGCGCCCCCCGCTCCTCGGCAGCCCGGGTGTGCCCGGGGCCGGAAGCTATCCACCGGGACGGCGCGGCGGCAACCCCGGCGGCTGCCGGTCGGGCCGGCCGGTCAGGCGGGCATGCGGAGGATCGGCTTGACGACGGCGCCGCTGTAGGAGGCCTCCATCGCGTCGCCGATGTCCTCCAGCGGGAAGTACTGCACCAGCCGGTCGAAGGGGAACCGGCCCTGGGCGTGCAGGTCCATGAGCGCGGCGATCAGCGCCTGGCCACGGCCGCTGCCGCCCAGCGTGCCGCGGATCGTCTTGCCCCACAGCGTGCTCACGTGGTCGGCGGAGAACTCGGCGCCGGCCGGGGCACCCCCGATGAGCAGGGCGGTCCCGAGCATGCCGACGGAGTCGATGGCCTGCCGGATCACGGAGAGGACGCCGGTGCAGTCCAGCGACGCGTCGGCCGGCCCGCCGCAGATGTCGGAGACGGCCTGCACCGGGTCGGTGTCGGTGGCGTCGATGGTGTGGGTCGCCCCGAGGTCGGAGGCCAGCCGCAGCCGGGAGGCGTGCCGGTCGACGGCGATGATCGTGGTGGCCGGCGAGTTCCGGGCGGCCATGACCGCGGCCAGGCCGACGGTGCCGGCGCCGTAGACGACGATCGAGGAGCCGGGCTGGGGCCGGATGGTGTTGAGCACCGCGCCCGCGCCGGTGGCCAGCCCGCAGGCCAGCGGACCCAACAGCTCGACCGGCAGCCCCGCGGGGACGGGCACGAGCGACGAGGCCGTCGTCATCGAGTACGTCGCGAACGAGGACTGGCCGAAGAAGTGGCTGGCCAGCGGGCTGCCGTCGGAGCCGCGCAGCGCCGAGCCGCCGTCCAGGCGGTGCCCGCCCCCGACCAGCTCGGCCATCCGCAGGCAGTAGCGGGGCTCGCCGGCCGAGCAGTTGCGGCAGGCGCCGCAGTACGGCCAGCCGAGGACGACGTCCTGCCCCTCGCGGACGCCGGTCACGCCCTCCCCGACGGCGACGACCGTGCCGGCGCCCTCGTGTCCCAGCACGCCCGGCAGCGGGAACGGCAGGTCGCCGTCGCGGGCGATCCCGTCGGTGTGGCAGAACCCGGTCGCCGCCACCTTGACCAGGACGTCGCCGGGACCGGGCTCGTCGATCTCGACGTCACGGACCACGAAGGGGCCGGAGCGTTCCTCGACGACGGCTGCGGTGATCTTCACGCGGAGGTCCTTCCAGGGAGGGGGTCGGGAGACGGGGTGACGGTCGGTGGCTCCAGTGGCCAGCCACCACCGGTGGACTGGGTCAGCACCCGGGAGATGCCCCGTGCCGCGGCCAGCACACTCGGCGTGACCGAGCGGACGGCGGCCGCGGTGGTGCCGGGCACCACCACGGACAGCGCGGCGACGACGGCGTCCCCGGAGAGGATGGGCGCGGCCACCGACACCCCGCCGGGCGTCACCTGCTGCTCGCTGATGGCGAAGCCGGTGCGGCGGATGTCGGCGAGCAGGCGGCGCAGGTGGCGGGGGTCGGTGATCGTGTGCGGGGTGTACTTGCGCATGGGCGCGGCCAGCACCCGCTCCTGCACCTCGACGGGGGCGTGTGCGAGGAGCACCTGGCCGACCCCGGTCGGGGCCAGCGCGAAGCGCCCACCGACCTGGGTCAGCACGTTGACCGCGCTGCGGGAGGCGAACCGCTCGACGAACACCACCTCGACGTCCTCGCGGACCGCGAGCTGCACGTTCTGGTGGGTCACCTCGTAGAGGTCCTCCATGAACGGCAGCGCCGCCTCCCGGAGGCCCAGCCCTCTGGGGGCCAGCGCGCCGATCTCCCACACCCGCAGGCCGATCCGGAACCGGCCGTCGAGGTCCCGCTCGAGCCCGCCCCACCGCCGCAGCTCGCCGACCAGGCGGTGGGCGGTGGACAGCGGCACGCCGACGGCCCGGGCGATCTCGGACAGGGTGAGCGCCGACCGCTCCCGGGTGAACGCGTCGAGGACGGCCAGCAGCTTGCCGCCCGAGGTCCGGGACGGCGTCAGGGGTCCAGCACCGGCATCTCCCACGGACCGCACGTCCCTTCACTCGACGGGTGGGTCACCTCATGATCGCCCGCGGGGAACCGGCGAGCGCACCCACCCCGGCCATCGCCGCCCCCGCGGCCACCAGGAGCAGCAGCGGCGCCGTCCACCCGGCGGTGGCCGCGTAGAGCGCGCCGACCACGAGCGGGCCGGCGGCGCCCGCGCTGTACCCGACCAGCTGGGACATCCCCGACAGCCGGCGCGCCGTCGCCTCGTCGGGCGAGCGCAGGACCACCAGGGTGAAGGCCAGCGAGATGCCCGCACCCTGGGCGATCCCGCCGACCACCGCCCAGACCGGCCACGCCTGCGGTGCCAGGAGCAGACCGGCGGGCAGCAGCGCCCAGGCCGCGCCGACCACGACCGCCAGCCCGCGCTGGCTCCGGCGCCGGGCGACCACCGCGGGCACCACGAGGGTCCCCGGGATGCCCAGGACCTGGAAGAGCGCCGCGGCCAGAGCCGCTGCGCGCAGGTCCCCGCCCAGCTCGTCGACCAGCAGCGTGGGGAGCCAGGTGGTCACCGCGTAGTAGAGGGTGGAGTGCAGGGCCAGCACCCCGGAGACGGCCCAGGCCAGCCCCGAGCGCCAGACGGCGGCCGGCCGCGCGCCCTCGACCGCGGGGGCCGGCCCCGTCCCGGCGACCCGGCCGCGGGTGGCCGCGGCCCAGACCGCCGCGGCGGCCAGCGCGAGGACCGACCAGCCGGCCAGCGCCCCGCGCCAGCCGGTGAGGGCGGCGACCGGGGCGGTGAGAGCGGCGGTGAGCGCGGCGCCCGCGGCGAGGGCACCGGTGTAGAGGCCGGTGACGGTGCCGGCCCGGTCGCCGAAGTCCCGCTTCGCCACCACCGGCAGCAGCACGTTCCCGACCGTCATCGCGGCACCCACGAGGACGGTGCCGGCCAGCAGGACCGGTGCGCCGTCCAGGACCCGGACGACGGTGCCCGCCGCGATGGCCAGCACGGCGACGAGGACCGCCCGCTCGGCGCCCAGGCGCCGGCCCAGCCAGGCCGCCGGAGGAGCGAGCACCGCGAAGCAGAGGACCGGCAGGGTGGTGACCAGCCCGGCGGTGGCCGGCGCGAGCGCCAGGTCCGCGCGGACCTCCGGCAGCACCGGGGACACCGCGGCGATGGCGCCGCGCAGGTTCAGTCCGGTGAGCAGGACGGCGGCCAGCAGCAGGCCACCGGTCACGGCTCCGCCAGGTCCCCGACGACGTCGGCCGGTGGGGGGTGCGGCACCGCAGGCCCGCCCGGGGTCCGGGCGGGCCTGCGGTGGGTCGGGCGCGGAGGTCACTCCTCGGGGAGCAGCCCCTCGACGTCGGGCTCGCCGTCGAGCAGCCCGGCGTCGACCATGAGCTCGCCCATCCGCTCGATCTGCTCGCGGCGCAGGTCGGTGCCGAAGGCCTCGATCCGGACGTCGGCGAGCGCACCGGCCGGCAGCTCGAGGAACTCCGCGCCCGCCTCACGGACGGCGTCGGGGTTCTCGTCGGCCCAGGTGAGGGTCTCCTCCAGGGCCGCGGTGAAGTCCTCGACGAGCTGGGGGTCGGACTCGGCCAGCTGGCCGGAGGTGAAGAACAGCTGGGTCGGGTGGCCGGGCACCGACTCCTTGCTCGAGTAGCTGGCCACCGGGTTGCCGGCCGCGATCAGCTGGGTGAGGAAGGGCTCGGGCACCCAGACCGCGTCCACGTTGCCGGCCTCGAGCGCGGCCGGCATGTCCGGGAAGGGCAGCTCGACGTAGCTGATGCCGCTGGGGTCGCCGCCGTCCTGGCGCACGGCCTCGTCGATGGTGAGCTGCCCCATGCCGTTGAGCGTGTTCACCGCGATGCGCTTGCCGGCGAGTCCGGCCGCGGAGGTGACGCCGGAGGCAGCGGAGGCGACCACGCCGTTGACGTCCTCGTCGCCCTCTTCCAGGGTCGAGGTCCAGTGCCCCACGACGCGGACGTCGAGGCCCTGGTCGCGGGCCTGCAGCAGCGACACCGGGTTGCTGGTGGCGAACTCCATCTCCCCGGAGGCGACCGCGGGCAGCAACGCCGCACCGCCCTGGCCGGTCTCGATGGTCACGTCGAGCCCGTGGTCCTCGAAGAAGCCCTGCTCGATGCCGGCCACGAGGGCACCGGTCACGGCCACCGGCAGCAGGCCGGCGGTGACCTGGCGCAGTTCGCCGCCGCCACCCTCGCCGCCGCCGGACGCGCTCCCGGCCGCCTCGTCGTCCCCTCCCCCGCACGCGGCCAGCACGAGCGTCGTCGCGGCCAGCACGGGGACCAACTTGCGGAGCATCTGCTCTCCCATGAACGATGAGAACCTCAACGGTTGACAACCTGGATGATGCCCGTCACAACGCCCCGGGACAAGTCCCCGGTGGCGCGCGAGCGGAGGAGGTGTCAGTCCGACCCCGCCGCCGCGCCGGCCACCAGGCGGCCGAGCAGGGTCTTCAGCTGCTCCTGCTCCGCGACACTCAGCCCACCCAGCTCGGTGGCGTGCGCGGCGGCGGTGGACCGCTGCGCCCGGCGCCGCAGCTCCCGGCCCGCCGCGGTCGCGACGACCAGCTTGGTCCGCCGGTCGGTCCCGGAAGGGCGCCGCTCGACCAGCCCGGCGTCGGCGAGCCCGTCGACCAGCAGCACCACCTGGCTGGGGTCCAGGCCCAGCGTCTCGGCGAGGTCGCGCTGCGACATGCCCTCGGCCGAGTCGCACGACAGGAGGAGGGCCGAGTAGGAACGCACCCGTAGCCCGTGCGTCGCCAGTGCCGCGTTCGTCGCCCGGACCAGCAGCCCGCTGGCCCGGGTGAGCAGGAAGCCGACGTCGTCGGTGAGAACCGTGCCGTCCATGCGGACCTCCATCGTTGACGTCCTCCACGATAGCGACCTGGCCTCGTACGCCACCCCTCCGCGAGAGAGCAGCCGATGGACCTCGAGAACGTGGACGCGATCGACGTGCACGTGCACGTCGAGCAGGACCTGCACGGGCACCTGTCGATGGACGACGAACTGCTGGAGGCCGCGGCCGCCTACTTCAAGGGCGAGCCGCACCACCCGACCGTGCCGGAGATCGCCGCGCACTACCGGGCGCAGCGGATGGCCGCCGTCGTCTTCACCGTCGACTCGGAGATGGCCACCGGGCACCCCACCCTGTCCAACGAGGACATCGCCGCAGCCGCGGCCGAGCACCCCGACGTGCTGATCCCGTTCGGGTCGGTCGACCCAGCCCGCGGCGCCTCCGGGGTGCGGCTGGCCCGCCGGCTGGTGACCGAGCACGGGGTCCGCGGGTTCAAGTTCCACCCGTCGATCCAGGCGTTCGAGCCCAACGACCGGCGGCACTACCCGCTGTACGAGGAGCTGCAGGCCCTCGGCGTCCCGGCGCTGTTCCACACCGGCCAGACCGGCATCGGCTCCGGCCTGCCCGGCGGGCGCGGCATCAAGCTGCGCTACTCCGACCCGATGCTGCTCGACGACGTCGCCGCCGACTTCCCCGGGCTGACGATCATCATGGCGCACCCCTCGGTGCCGTGGCAGGACGCCGCGATCTCGATCGCCCAGCACAAGGCCAACGTCTACATCGACCTGTCCGGCTGGTCGCCCAAGTACTTCCCGCCGCAGCTGGTCCGCGCCGCGAACACGCTGCTCAAGGAGAAGGTCCTGTTCGGCTCGGACTACCCGCTGCTCACCCCCGAGCGCTGGATGTCGGACTTCGCGAAGCTGGACATCCGCGACGAGGTCCGGCGGCTGGTGATGAAGGACAACGCCGTGCGCGTCCTCGGGCTGGCCTGACCGTGCGCAACGAGGGCATCGGCTCCTGGCCGGAGCGACGGCTGCGCAGCTCCCCCGACCGGGACGCGATCTGGTTCGAAGGGGTGACCACCTCGCACGCCGGGTTCGCCGAGCGGGTGCGCCGCGCCGCGGGAGCGCTGGCCGCGCTCGGGGTACGCGCCGGCGAGCGGGTCGCCTGGACCGGGGGCAACCACCCGTCGGCGCTGGAGACCCTCTACGCCTGCGGCCAGCTGGGCGCCGTCTGGGTGCCGGTCAACGCCCGGCTGACCGTGCCGGAAGCGCAGTACGTCCTCGAGCACTCCGGCGCGTCGGTGCTCGTGCACGGCCGCGACCACGGCGAGCTCGCCGACGCGCTGCGCGACCGGCTGGCCGGCGTCCGGGCGTTCGTGGCGGCCGAGCCCCCCGTGGCCGGCGGCGCGGACTCGCTGCCCTACGAGGAGCTGCTGGCGGAGGGCCCGCCTGAGGCCCGCGACGAGCCCGTGGCGCTCGAGGACCCCTGTCTGGTCATGTACACCTCGGGCACCACCGGCCGGCCCAAGGGCGCCGTGCTCACCCACGGCAACATGACCTGGAACGCGACCAACCAGCTGCTCGGCATGGACCTCGCCGCCGACGAGCGCACCCTGGCGCTGGCGCCGCTGTTCCACATCGGCGGGCTCAACGGCACCGTCAACCCGACCCTGCTGCGCGGCGGCTGCGCGGTCGTCGTCCGCCGGTTCGACCCGGCCGAGACCCTCCAGGTCATCGAGGAGCAGCGGGTCAACTCCTTCTTCGCCGTCCCCACGATGCTCGACGCCATGAGCCGGGAACCGGGCTTCGCCACCCGGGACCTCACCGCGCTGCGCACCATCGGCGCGGCGGGCGCCGCGGTCCCCCTGCCGACGCTGCGCACCTGGCTGGACCGCGGCGTGACCATGCAGCAGTGCTACGGCATGACCGAGGCCGCGCCCGGCTGCACGGTCCTGGACCCCGCCGACGCCGAGCGCAAGGTCGGGTCGGCCGGCAAGCCGCTGTTCTTCACCGACCTGCGCGTGCTGCGCCCCGACGGCACCGACGCCGGCGTCGACGAGGTCGGCGAGGTCGTCGTCTCCGGCCCCAACGTCATGGCCGGCTACTGGGAGGACCCGGAGCAGACCGCGGCCGTCCTCCGGGACGGCTGGTACCACACCGGCGACGCCGGCTCGCTGGACGCCGAGGGCTACCTCTACATCCGCGACCGGTACAAGGACATGATCATCTCCGGCGGGGAGAACGTGTACCCGGCCGAGGTGGAGTCCGCGCTGCTGGAGCTGCCCGGGGTGCTCGAGGCCGCGGTGATCGGCGTCCCCGACGAGCGGTGGGGCGAGGTCGGACTGGCCGTCGTCGTCCCCGCCCCCGGCGCCCCCGAGGACCCCGACGGGGTGCGCGCCGCCCTGCGGGAGCGGCTGGCCGGGTTCAAGGTGCCCCGGCACGTGGAGTTCGTCGACGAGTTGCCCAAGACGGCGACCGGCAAGATCCGCAAGCCCGACCTGCGGTCGCGGTTCACCGGCTGAGGTCGCTCACAGCTGCCGGTAGACCGCGTCCGGGACGTCGGTGACGAACATGTGCCCCGGCGCGTGGGTGATCGCGAACGGGGGCCGGGAGTCCATCAGCGCCGCCTGCGGCGTGACCCCGCACGCCCAGAACACCGGCACGTCGCCCTCGGCGGCCTGCACGGGGTCGCCGAAGTCGGGCCGGTCCAGGTCCACGATGCCCAGGGCCGACGGTGCCCCCACGTGCACCGGTGCCCCGTGCACCTGCGGCATCCGGGCGGTGACCTGGACCGCGGTGGCCACCAGCCCGGCGGGCACCGGCCGCATCGACACCACCAGCGGACCCGACAGCCGCCCGGCGGGCCGGCACGCACGGTTCGTGCGGTACATCGACACGTTGCGGCCCTGCTCGATGTTGCGCACCGGTACGCCGGCCTCCAGCAGCGCGGTCTCGAAGCTGAAGCTGCAGCCGATGAGGAACGCGACCAGGTCGTCGGTCCACAGGTCGCGCACGTCGGTCGGCTCGCCGGCCAGCTCGCCGTCCCGCCACACGCGGTAGCGCGGCAGGTCGGTGCGCAGGTCGGCGTCCGGGGCGAGGACGGTCCGCGGTGAGCCCGGGTCGGTGACGTCCAGCAGCGGCACCGGCTGCGGGTTGCGCTGGCCGAACAGCAGCATGTCGAAGGCCCACTCCCGCGGCAGCACCACCAGGTTGGCCTGCGTGTACCCCGGCGCCTCCCCCGAGCTGGGCACCGCCAGGCCGGCGCGGTAGCGGGCCCGCGCGTCGGCGGGCGCCCGGCCGGCGAGAGCAGGTGACGGCGGCGCGGCAGCGGTCACGCGGGGCTCCTCGGGACGTCGGGTTGCCGGGTGCTGCACCCGAACCTACGGTCGGCTGCGACCAGGTGGAAGTGCACGTCCGACCGGGGTCGACGGCGACCTCCGCGACGTCCCCGAGCCGCCCGTCAGGCCGACCGAAGGTTCCCTGGAGCGTCCATGTCGCACCCCCCGGAACACTCGCCCGCCACCGCCGAGGCGCCCAGCCGGATGGCGGCGAGCACCCGATCGACCCTGCTCGGCGCCATGTTCCTCATGGCCACCTCGGCCATCGGGCCGGGCTTCATCACCCAGACGACGACCTTCACCGTCGCGCTGGGTGCCGCGTTCGCCTTCGCGATCGCCGTCTCGATCATCATCGACATCGCGCTGCAGCTCAACGTCTGGCGGGTCATCGGGGTCTCCGGCCGGCGGGCGCAGGAGCTGGGCAACCTGGTGCTGCCCGGCCTGGGCTGGGTGATGGCGGCGTTCCTCGTCATCGGCGGGCTGGTCTTCAACATCGGCAACGTCAGCGGGGCGGGCCTGGGCACCGACGCGATGTTCGGCCTGGACCCGAAGATCGGCGGCGCGCTGTCGGCCGTGATCGCGATCGGCGTCTTCCTGAGCAAGAGGGCCGGGGTCGCCGTCGACCGGATCGTCGTCTTCCTGGGCCTGCTGATGATCGGGCTGACCGCCTACATCGCGATCACGTCGGGCCCGCCGGTCGGCCAGGCGCTGAAGAACGTCGTCCTGCCCGAGGAGGTCGACGTCCTCGCCATCACCACGCTGGTCGGCGGCACGATCGGCGGCTACATCGTCTACGCGGGCGCCCACCGGCTGCTCGACTCGCACGTCACCGGACCGGAGCACGTCCGCGACATCACCCGCGGCTCCATCACCGGCATCGTCATCACCGGGATCATGCGGGTCGTCCTCTTCCTGGCCATCCTCGGCGTCGTCGCGGGGGGTGCCGACCTCGGCACGGAGAACCAGGCGGCGAACGCGTTCGGGCAGGCGGCCGGCGAGTTCGGGCTGCGGGCCTTCGGGGTGGTGCTCTGGGCTGCGTCGATCACCAGCGTCATCGGCGCCTCGTACACGTCGGTCTCCTTCGTGACCTCCCGGACCCGCACCAGCGACCGCACCCGCACCCTCCTGGTCGTCGCGTTCATCGCCGTCACGACGCTGGCCTACCTCCTCATCGGGGCGGCGCCGACCACGCTGCTGGTGTTCGCCGGGGCGTTCAACGGGCTGCTGCTGCCGATCGGCATCGCCGTGCTGCTGTACGTGGCGACCCGCCGGGCGGACCTGCTGGGCGGCTACCGGTACCCCCGGTGGCTGCTGGCGGTCGGCTGGATCGCCTGGCTGCTGACCCTCTACCTGGCGGTGAACTCGGTGCGTCCGGTCATCGACCTGTTCGCGTGAGGAGGCCCGGCGGATGGACCTGAACTCCGACCTCGGCGAGGGGTTCGGCCAGTGGCCGCTCGGGGACGACGACGCCCTGCTCGGGATCGTCACCAGCGCCAACGTCGCGTGCGGCTTCCACGCCGGCGACCCCTCGATCATGCGGCGGGTGTGTGCGCGGGCCGCCGGGACCGGGGTGGCGATCGGCGCCCAGGTGTCCTACCGCGACCTGGCCGGCTTCGGCCGCCGGTTCATCGACATGGACCCCGGCGAGCTGACCGCCGACGTCGTCTACCAGCTCGGCGCCCTCGACGGCTTCGCCCGCATCGCCGGGTCACGGGTGCGCTACGTCAAGCCGCACGGGGCGCTCTACAACGCCATCGTGACGCACGAGGAGCAGGCCGCCGCGGTCGTGCGGGCCGTCGTGGAGTACGACGCGTCGCTGCCGGTCATGGGCCTGCCGGGGTCGGCGTGGCTGCGGCTGGCCGCTGGCGCCGGGCTGACCGTCGTCCGCGAGGCCTTCGCCGACCGCGCCTACACCCCCGAGGGGACGCTGGTGTCCCGCCGCCTGCCGGGCGCGGTGCTGCACGACGCCGAGGAGATCGCCCGCCGGTGCGTGGCGATGGCCACCGGGGAGCCGGTGACCGACGTCGACGGCGGCCCGCTGCAGCTGGACCCCGACTCGATCTGCGTGCACGGCGACACCCCGGGCGCGGTGGCCATCGCCGCCCGGGTGCGCGACGCCCTGACCGGTGCCGGCGTCGAGCTGGCGCCGTTCGCCGCCTGATGCGGGTCCTGCCCAGCGGGTCCACCGCGCTGCTGGTCGAGCTCGACTCGCTCGACGAGGTGCTGGGCCTGTACGCCGCCCTCACCGACGACCCGCCCGAGGGGGTGGTGGACGTCGTCCCGGCGGCGCGCACCGTGCTGCTGGTGACCGACCCGTCGGTGACCGATCCGGGCGCCGTCGCCGACGCGGTCCGGCGCACCCGGCCGCGGGGAGACGTCGGCGGTCGCGGAGAGCTGGTCGAGCTGCCGGTGGTCTACGACGGGGAGGACCTCGCCGACGTCGCCACCCACCTGGGCGTCGACCCGGACGAGGTGGTCCGCCGGCACACCGGCACCGAGTGGACGGTCGCCTTCTGCGGCTTCGCCCCCGGCTTCGGCTACTGCGTCCCCGACGGCCAGCCGTGGGCGATCCCCCGCCGGGAGACCCCGCGGACGAGGGTGCCCCCCGGGGCGGTGGCGCTGGCCGGCGAGTTCAGCGGTGTCTACCCCCGGGAGTCCCCCGGCGGCTGGCAGCTCATCGGCCGCACCGACGTGGCCGTCTTCGACCTGGCCCGCGAGCCGGCCGCGCTGCTGCGCCCCGGCGCCCGGGTGCGGTTCGTGGGGACGACGTGACCCGCTCCCTCACCGTGCTCGCGACGGGGCCGCTCACCACCGTGCAGGACACCGGGCGCCCCGGCCAGGGCGCGCTGGGCGTCGGCCGCTCCGGCGCCTGCGACCGGGCCGCCGCCGCGCTGGCCAACCGGCTGCTGGGCAACGACCCCGGCGCCGCGGTGCTGGAGGTGACCCTCGGCGGCCTGGCGCTGCGCGCGGACGCCGAACTGCTCGTCGTCACCACCGGCGCCCGGTGCGCCGGGTCCCCGGCGCACAACGCGCCGGTCCGGCTGCCGGCCGGCGCGGAGCTACGGCTGGGCCTGCCCCCGGCCGGCCTGCGCACCTACGTCGGCGTCCGCGGGGGCATCGCCGTCGAGCCGGTGCTGGGCAGCCGAGCCACCGACCTGCTCGCCGGGCTCGGCCCGCCGGTGCTGTCCGTCGGCGACGTGCTGCCCGTCGGCGAGGGCACCGGGGCGATGCCGGGGGTCGACCTCGCCCCCGTCGCCGACCCGGCGGACGGCGAGGTGACCGTGCGGGTGCTGCCGGGCCCGCGGGCGGACTGGTTCGCCGAGGACGCCGTCGCGGCGCTGACCGGCACGGCGTGGACGGTCACCGATGAGAGCAACCGGATCGGCCTGCGGCTGGCCGGCGAGCCGCTGGCGCGGATCCGCACCGGCGAGCTGGCCAGCGAGGGCATGGTGCGCGGGGCGCTGCAGGTGCCGCCGTCCGGACTGCCGGTCCTCTTCCTCGCCGACGCCCCCGTGACCGGTGGCTACCCGGTGCTCGCCTACGTCGCCGACCCCGACGTCGACCGCTGCGGGCAGCTGCGGCCGGGCCAGTCGCTGCGGTTCCGGACCGGCGGCTGAGCGGGCGCGCCGTGTCACACTCCCGGCGTGGGGCGGGTGCGGACCGGTGAGTCGGTGCTCTCGCGCGCCATCCGCATCTTCGACGCCTTCTCCGCCGACGAGAAGGTGCTCCAGGTGTCGGAGATCGCCCGCCGCACCGACCTGCACGTCGCCACCGCCTCCCGGCTGATAGCCGAGCTGGTCGCCCACGGGCTGCTCGAGCGCGGCCCCGACCGTGAGGTGCGGGTCGGCGTCCGGATGTGGGAGCTGGCCTCGCGGGCCTCGCTCACCCTCTCCCTGCGCGACGCCGCCATGCCCTACCTGGAGGACCTGCACGCCGTCGTCGGCCACCACGCCCAGCTGGGCGTGCGCGACGGCGACGACGTGCTCTTCCTGGAACGGCTGTCGGCCCGCGACGCGGTGGTCAACTACTCCCGGATCGCCGGCCGGCTCCCGCTGCACATCTCGTCCTCCGGCCTCGTGCTGCTCGCCTACGGTCCCCCGGAGCTGCAGGAGCGCTTCCTCACCAGGCCGCTGGAGCAGCACACCCCGCGGACCATCACCACGCCGGAACGGCTGCACGCGACGCTCGCCGAGATCCGCCGGCAGGGCTACGTCGTCACCCCCGGCCACGTGCACCCCGACGCGACGGGCGTCGCGGTACCGGTGCGCAACGGCCTGCAGGAGGTGGTCGCGGCACTGTCGGTGATCGTGCCCAACGACGGCCGGGCCGCCGCGCAGGTCCCGGCGCTGCTGGCCGCGGCCCGCGGCGTCACCCGGTCGCTGTCGGCCGCGCCGCCGGGCGGCGTCCCCCGCTGAGGCCGTCGCGGCGTCCGCCTGCGGACGTGCGCCGGGCCCCGGCCCCCTGGGGGTGCCGGGGCCCGGTCACGAGAGCGGTGGGTCAGTGACCGCCGTCGGAGGTCGCCGACACGGCGGTCGCCCCCGAGGGTGCGATGACGTCGGGTGCGTGCGTGGCCACGCCGTGGGCCTGGCCCTCGACGGGGCGGTGGATCTGCTCGAAGACCCGGGCGCGCAGCTCGGCGAAGCGCGGGGAGGACCGGGTGTGCAGCTGGTCGCGCTCCTCGGGCAGGTCGATGGCGACGTCGTCCCGGATCACGGTGGGCGAGCTGGACAGCACGATGACGCGCTGGCCCAGGTAGACCGACTCGTCGATGTCGTGGGTGACGAACAGCGTGGTCACCTGGAAGCGGTGCCACAGGTCGCGGACGAGGTCCTCGAGGTCGGCGCGGGTCTGCGCGTCGACGGCGGCGAACGGCTCGTCCATGAGCAGCACCTGCGGCTCGTAGGCGATGGCCCGGGCGATCGCGACGCGCTGCTGCATGCCGCCCGAGAGCTGCCAGGGGTAGGCGCTGTGCACGTCGGCGAGGCCGACGGCGGCGACGGACTCGTCGACCAGCTCCTTGCGGCGCGCGGCGGGCACCTTCTTCTGCTTGAGCGGCAGCTCGACGTTCTCCCGCACGCTCATCCAGGGGAACAGGCTGCGGCCGTACTCCTGGAAGACGATCGCCATGCCCGGCGGCGGCCCGTCGACGCGCTTGCCGTCCAGCAGCACCTCGCCGGCGGTCGGGTCGAGCAGCCCGGACATGATCTTCAGCAGGGTCGTCTTGCCGGAGCCGGACGGGCCGACCAGGCAGGCGAACTCGCCCTTCTGCAGCGTGAAGGTCAGGTTCCGGACGGCCTCGACCGTGCGGGACTTGCCCTCGTACACCTTCTTGATGCCGTTGACCTCGAGCATCGCGTTGCCTTCCGATCGGGGGTCAGGAGAGTCGTGGGGGCGGTGCCGAGGGCACCGGGATCAGGTCGCGCGGGTCAGCCGGCGCGCTGGGCGCGGCGCAGCCCGTGGTACCAGGCCAGCCACCGGTTCTCGACCAGCCGGAAGAGCAGGGACAGCAGGAAGCCCAGCAGCCCGAGCATGAGCATGCCCGCCCACATCTCCGGGATGGCGAAGCTGCGCTGGGCCTGGACGATCGCGAAGCCCAGCCCGTCGCTGGCGGCGAACAGCTCGCTGATCACCATCAGGATGATCGCCACCGACAGACCCTGCCGCAGGCCGGCGAAGATCTGCGGGCTGGCCGCCGGGAGGATCAGGTTGCGCAGCCGGGCGGCCCCGCTGATCCGGTAGGTCTTGGCGGTGTCGGACAGCACGCTGTCCACCGCCCGCACACCCTCGGCGGTGTTGAGCAGGATCGGCCACATGCAGCCGAAGGTGATGACCACGATCTTCATCGTGTTCTCGATGCCGAAGATCAGCATCAGGATCGGCACGACCACCGGCGGCGGGATGGCCCGGAAGAACTCCAGCACCGGCTCGAGCAGGTCGCGCAGCCGCTTGTAGGTGCCGATCAGCACGCCCAGTGTGATGCCGACGAGCGCGGCGATCAGGTACCCGGCGGTCAGCCGGATGAGGCTGGGCAGCACGTCGTCGGCCAGCCGGGGCCCGAACCACTCCTCCACCAGGCTGTCGACGATCCGCGACAGCGGCGGGAAGTAGAAGTCGGTGCTGGACGCCGAGGTCACCCACCACAGCGTGAACAGGACGATCGGCAGGCCCAGCGCGAAGCCGGCCCGACGCAGGAAGGCCATCAGACGGCCACCTCTCCACGCTGGGACGGGTGCCAGCTCAGCGCCCGTCGCTCGATGAACCGGAACACCAGGTTGACGATGACGCCGAGCAGACCGGCGACCACGACCAGGGCGTAGGTCGCGGCGATGGCGCCGCTGCTCTGCGCCACGGCGAGCCGGTTGCCGATGCCGGGGTTGCCGATGACCAGCTCGGCGGTCACCGCGAGGATCAGCGCGACCGCCGCCGACAGCCGCAACCCGGTCATCACGTACGGCAGCGCGGTCGGCCAGGTCACGTAGCGGACCCGCGCCACGAAGCTGAACCGGTAGGCCCGGGCGGTGTCCTGGGCCACCGGGTCGACGTCCTGCACCCCGTACAGGACCTGGATCAGCATCTGGAAGAACGCCGCGTAGACGACCAGCAGCAGCTTGCTCTCGATCGACGTGCCGAACAGCAGCACCGCCAGCGGGATCAGCGCCACCGACGGGATCGGCCGCACGAACTCGATGGTCGACGCCGTGATGTCCCGCAGCAGCTGCGAGCTCCCGATGATGATGCCCAGCACCACCCCGGCGACCGCGGCGATGGCCAGGCCCAGCGCCCAGCCCTGCAGCGTGTCCAGCAGCGCGACCCAGAACTCCGACTGCTGCACCTGGTCGATCAGCGCCGACCCGATCTCGGTCGACGTCGGGAAGAACCGGCGGTTGAGCACACCGATCCGCGGCAGGATCTCGAACAGCGCCACCAGGGCCAGCAGGCCGATCGCGCCGAGCACGACCGGCGAGGCACCCAGCGAACGCCGCGGCCGGGTCGACTGCGGCGCCACGCCGGCGTCGGCGTTGTCCGCCGCCGGCTCGTAGACGGTGACGGGCGGGGAGTTGCTCACGGCAGCAGCACCTCCGGACCGGTACCCGCGGGGCGCTCGCCCACGGCACGAGGGCCGGGGCGGGCGTCGGTGGAGGGCAGCGGCACGGGCGCGGAGGCCGCTCGAGTTCGGCGCATGGGCGCTCCCCGAGGAGTCGGTGGCGGGCTGGAGTTGTTCGCTTCGCGAACTACTGTTCTTCTGGAGAACGGAAACAGGTGGCAGCGGTCACCGTCAAGCAGCATCTCAGGTCCGTGATGACGACGTGATCACCACTGAGGGGCGCTTGTCGTACGGCTGTTCACTCTGCGCACAATGTCATGCGGAGGGCCTGTTGTGCACTCCGGCCCGGGAGGAACTGCGTGGAGATCGCCGACGTGCCGCAGGAGCCGGCCGTCCTGCCGGTGCGCGACAGCACGTTCGTGCAGTCGCTGGACCGCGGACTGGCCGTCATCCGGGCCTTCGACGCCGAGCACCCCCGGCTCGGGCTGTCGGAGGTGGCCCGCGCGACCGGGCTGACCCGGGCCGCCACGCGGCGCTTCCTGCTCACCCTGGTCCAGCTGGGCTACGTCCGGATGGACGGCCGCGAGTTCTCCCTGCGGCCCCGGGTGCTGGAGCTGGGGTACTCCTACCTCTCCGGGCTGACCCTGCCGGAGGTCGCCGAGCCGCACCTGGAGACCCTGGTGGCACAGGTCGACGAGTCCTCCTCGGTGTCGGTGCTCGACGGGGAGGACATCGTCTACGTGGCCCGGGTGCCCACCAAGCGGATCATGACCGTCCTGATCGCCGTCGGCACCCGCTTCCCCGCCCACGCGACGTCGATGGGGCGGGTGCTGCTGGCCGGACTGCCGGACGACGACCTGGCCGACTACCTGGACCGGGTGGAACTGCGGCCCTACACCGGGCACACCGTCACCGACCCCGCCGCGTTGCGCGACGCCGTCGAGGACGCGCGCCGGAGGGGGTACGCCGTCGTCGACCAGGAGCTGGAGGTGGGGCTGCGCTCGGCCGCCGCTCCCATCCGCGACGGCGACGGGCTGGTCGTCGCCGCGCTGAACGTCTCCGCCCACGCCAACCGCACCTCCATGGAGCAACTGGAGCGCGAGTACGTCCCCGCGGTGCTGGAGACGGTCGAGCACATCGAGCACGACCTGCTGCGCGTCCGGCGTCCGGGTTCGTGACCGGCCCTCGGGCCGGCCGGGCACGTCCGTGGTGGGTGACCCTGGCGCCTGCGGTGGTGCTGGTCCTGGTCGCCCTGTGCCTGCGCGCCCCGTTCGCCGCCGTCGGGCCGGTCCTCGGCGAGCTCCGCGAGGAACTGGCCGTGCCGACGACGGCGCTCGCGGTGCTCACCGCACTGCCCCTCGTCTGCTTCGGCCTGCTCTCGCCCACCGTGCCGGCGATCGCGGCGCGGCTGGGGGTGCATCGCGCCGTCCTCGCCGGGGTCGCCGTCCTCGCCGCGGGGATCGGGCTGCGGCTGGCCGGGACGTGGGGGCTGTTCGCCGGCACCGTGCTGCTGACCGGCGGGACCGCGGTGGTCAACGTGCTGCTGCCGGCCGCCGTGCGGGCCGAGTACGGACGGCGGAGCGCGCCGGTGCTCGGCGCGACGACGGCGTCCATGGCCTTGTCGGCGAGCCTCGGCGCGGGCCTCTCCCAGCCGCTGGCCACGGCCGGGGGCAGCGCGGTCACGGGCCTGGCGCTGTGGCTCGTCCCGGTGCTGGTCGCCCTCGTGTGCGTCGGCCTGCTCGCCGGACGGCGCCGCGTCGAGCGCGTCCCCGCCTCCGCGCGGCTGCCGGTGGCGGCGGTGCTGCGTGACCGGGTGGCCCTGGCGGTGACCGGCTTCTTCGGGCTCCAGTCGCTGGCCTTCTACGCGATCCTCACCTGGCTCCCCGACATCCTCGAGGCCGACGCCGGGGTGTCGGCCGTCGGCGCCGGCGCGGTGCTCGCGGTGGCCGTGGCCGTCGGCGCCCCGTGCGCGCTCGTCGTCCCGCCGCTGGCCGCACGCCGGCCCGGCCAGGCCGGCTGGGTGCTCGCCGCGGGGCTGCTCCAGGCGGCCGCGGTCGTCGGGCTGCTGGCTGCCCCCGGCGCCGCACCGTTCCTGTGGGCCCTGCTGTACGGCCTGGGCACCGGGGTGGCCTTCCCGCTGGCCATGACCCTGGTCCTGCTCCGCACCCGTGACGTCGCGCAGACCGGTCGGCTGTCGGCCGCCGCGCAGAGCGTCGGCTACCTGCTCGCGGCGACCGGGCCGCTGGCCCTGGGGCTGCTGCACGACGCGACCGGCGCATGGCGGCCGAGCCTGCTCCTGCTCTTGGCGCTGGTCGTCCTGCAGATGGCCGTCGGGCTGCTGGCCGCCCGGCCGCGCCTGGTGACCGAACGACGGTCGGAGGGCGCCGCGCCCTCCCCCGCACGATCCTGAACACCCGGACGACGAGGAGAACGCATGGACAAGATGGTGGGGTCTGCCGCAGAGGCGGTGGCCGACGTCGAGAACGGTGCGGTGCTGGCCGTGGGCGGTTTCGGGCTGTGCGGGGTGCCGCAGGTCCTGATCGCGGCACTGCTGGAGCAGGGCGCCTCGGAACTGACCACGATCTCCAACAACTGCGGGGTCGACGACCAGGCGCTGGGGGTGCTGCTCTACGCCGGGCGGATCAGCCGGACGATCTCCAGCTTCGTGGGCGGCAACAAGGAGCTGGCACGGCTGTACCTGTCCGGGCAGCTGGAGGTGGAGCTGACCCCGCAGGGCTCGCTCGCCGAGCGGCTGCGGGCCGGTGGGGTCGGCATCCCGGCGTTCTACACCCCCACGGGCGTCGGCACGCTGGTCGCCGACGGGGGCATCCCGGTCCGCTACGACGCCGACGGCAACGTCGTGCAGACCTCGCCGCCCAAGGAGGTCCGCGAGTTCGGCGGCCAGCAGTACGTGCTGGAGACCGCGCTGACCGCCGACTACGGCCTGGTCCGCGCCGCGGTCGGGGACCGGCACGGCAACCTGGTCTTCCACGAGTCCGCGGCCAACTTCAACCCGCTGGCCGCCATGGCCGGGCGGATCACCATCGCCGAGGTCGAGACCCTCGTCGAGCCCGGGGAGATCACCCCGGAGCAGGTGCACCTGCCCGGGGTGTTCGTCGACCGCGTGGTCGAGGTCGGCAGCGAGGGCAAGAAGATCGAGAAGCGCACCACCCGCCCCCGCACCTCGGCCGCCACCCCGGCCGCCGGCGGCGACGAGACCACCCCCGGAGGCAACTGAGATGGCCCTGTCCCGCGACCAGCTGGCCGCCCGCGTCGCCCTCGACCTGTCCGACGGCGCCTACGTCAACCTCGGGATCGGCATGCCCACCCTGGTGCCCAACCACATCCCCGACGGGGTGCACGTGGTGCTGCACTCGGAGAACGGCATCCTCGGGGTGGGGCCCTACCCGTTCGAGGGCGAGGAGGACCCCGACCTGATCAACGCCGGCAAGGAGACCGTCACCGTCCTCCCCGGGGCGTCCTACTTCGACTCGGCCACCAGCTTCGGCATGATCCGCGGCCGCCACCTCGACCTCGCCGTGCTCGGCGCGATGCAGGTCAACCCCCGCGGGGACCTCGCCAACTGGCTCATCCCCGGCAAGATGGTCAACGGCATGGGCGGCGCGATGGACCTCGTCCACGGCGCCCGCCGCGTGATCATCATGATGGAGCACACCGCCCGGGACGGGTCGGCCAAGCTCGTCCAGGAGTGCACCCTGCCGCTCACCGGCAAGGCCTGTGTCGACCGGATCATCACCGACCTCGCCGTCGTCGACGTCACCCCCGACGGCTTCACCCTCCGTGAGACCGCCCCCGGGGTCACCCCCGACGAGGTCGCCGACAAGACCGGCGCGCCCCTCACCGTCCCGGACGACGTCCGGGAGATGGCCCTCCCCGCCGGCGTCTGACGACGGCGCTCTCGGGACCCTCGGCACCGGGGGTCCCGGGAGCGTCGGCACGGCCGGTGCCGGTCCCGGCGCGGCCTCGCCGGGTCCGGCAGCCCTCCGCTGCCCGGTCCACCGCGGCCTGCGGACGACGTGTCCCCTGGTGCTCGACCCTCCGTGGCCGACACGCCGGGACCGGTCGTGACGGACGGTTCCGTCCCCAGTCTTGGGGACTCGGGTGGTCGCACAACCCGCCCTAGCGTCGGGTCCGTCGACGGCTGCAGCGCCGTCCCGGCCCCCGCCACTTCGGTGCGGGCCCTTCCCCCACACCGCAGAACCCCAGCGGAGGACCTCTCATGCGCAGAACACTCGTGGCCGCCGGCTCGTTCGCACTCCTGCTCGGGAGCGCGACGGGCGTGGCCGCCGCCGACGACGACGGGAGCGGCCAGGACTCCACCGGCCCCGTCGTCGTCGCCACCGGTCTGGACAGTCCCCGGCAGCTCAACTGGGACGGTCGCACCCTGCTGGTCGCCGAGGCCGGCCAGGGCGGGGACGACTGCGCCCCGCCGCCCCCCGAGGCACCTCCCGCCGAGGGCGAGGCACCTCCCGCCGAGGGCGAGGCACC
>NZ_JAAGWF010000012.1 GCF_010686765.1 Geodermatophilus sabuli
CCGTGGCCGCTGCACCGGAGGCACCTCCGGCGGTCGCCGGCACGGTGGACGACGACGGCACCGCCGACCAGGGCAGCGGGGACGCACCGGCAGTCCCGGACGACACCGCCGTCCCCGGCGCGGTGGACGACGACGGCACCGCCGACCAGGGCAGCGGGGACGCACCAGCGGTCCCCGACGACAGCACTCCTCCGGCGTCGGAGGACGGGGCCGCGGCGGGCGCCCTGCCGGCTGACCGCTCGACCGGCGACATCGCCGGCAACGACATCTGCGACGGGTACACCGGCGGCATCTCGGCGATCGAGCGGCCGTGGCGCACCGGGGACGGCGAGGCCGAGCGCGTCGTCGACCGGCTCTACTCCGTGGAGAGCGCCGAGGGCACCGTCGGCTCCGACGGCGTCGCGGCGACGGGCTTCCCCGGCGTCTACCTCATCGCCCAGGGCGAGGGCACGCCGGACGCGCTCGCGGCCCCCGGTGTGGAGCCCGAGCCCGAGACCCAGGAGCACCTGCTCATCAGCGTCGACGGCGAGGTCTACCCCTGGGTCGACCTCGGTGCCGCAGAGACGGACGAGGACCCCGACGAGAACGGGGTCGCCGACAGCAACCCGAACGCGGTGATCGTCGTCGACCCGACGCCGTGGAGCGAGCCGGGTGACGACGAGTACGCCCTCGTCGCCGACGCCGGAGCCAACACCGTGTGGAAGGTCGACCCGGACTTCGCCGAGATGGACGAGGACGGCCTGCCCGGGTACGAGGTCTCCGTCTTCGCCGCCTTCCCGACCACGGAGGGAGAGCCCCAGTTCGTGCCCAGTTCCCTCGCCGTCGACCACCGCGGCCACGTCTACGTCGGCGGGGTCGGCGGCCTGGCCCCCGGCGGCGCCTCGGTGGCGCGCTTCGACCCCGAGGGTGGCGAGCCGACCGCGCAGTGGGACGGCTTCACCGGGATCAACGGCCTGGCCGTCGAGCCGGACGGCTCGCACGTGTACGTCTCGCAGATCTTCGGGAGCGAGGGTCCGCCCGCCGGCACCGGCAACGTGGTGCGGGTCGACACCGAGGAGGAGACCTGGACCTCCGTCGACGTGCCCTTCCCCTCGGGGCTGGCGCTGGGCAAGTACGGATCGGTCTACGTGTCCGCGTTCAGCCTGCTCCCGGCCGACGCCGACGACCCGACCACGACGGACGTGGTGGAGGGCGGCCAGGTGTGGCGCTTCTCCTTCGCCGAGGACGCCGAGGAGACCCCGCTCCCGGTGACCGAGGCGACGGCACCCGAGACCCCGGCGGCACCCGAGACCCCGGCGGCACCCGAGACCCCGGCGGCACCTGAGGTGCCGGCCGCGCCGGAGGGCGGGACGGGCACCGACGCCGGGACGACCGATCCCGGGACGGTCGCGCCGGCCCCCGCTGCAGGCGACGGCGGCACGGGAGCCGCTCCGCCTGCGCTGGCGCCCTCGGCCTGACCGGCCCGGCGCCGGCAGCACGGACCGGTCGTGCGGTGCCGCGGGAAGCCCCCGCCCGCGGCACCGCACGACCACGTGCGGACCACTCAGCCCCCGCGGAGCTCCTGCAGGATCGGCTGGGCCACCTTGAACGCGTGGTTCGCCGACGGCACCCCCGCGTAGACGGCGGCGTGCTGGATCACCTCCGCGATCTCGTCGTCGGTCAGCCCGTTGTTCACCGCGGCCCGCACGTGCAGGGCGAACTCGTCCCAGTGCCGCAGCGCGATGGTGATCGACAGCGTCATCAGACTGCGGTCGCGGCGGGCGAGGCCCGGCCGCTGCCAGACGTCGCCCCAGGCCACCCGGGTGATGAAGTCCTGGAAGTCGGCGGTGAACGGCGTCGTGCCGGCCACCGCGCGGTCGACCCAGGCGTCGCCGAGCACCTGCCGGCGGGTGGTCATGCCGGCGTCGCGGCGTTCCTGGTCGGTCGAGGGGAGATCGGTCATCGGGCGCCTCCGGCGTGATCGAGGTGGGGAGGAGCGGTCACGCCGTCCCCTCGGTGAGGCGGGCGTGCTCGGCGAGAGCCGCGTCCACCTGGGCGCCGGCCTCTCCCAGGTCCGGTGTCGCGGCGGCGAGGACGGCCGACGGATCGACGTCGGTCCGCGCGGCCACCAGCTCGGTGAGCGGGCGGCCGGTCTCCCGGGCCTCCCGCACCACCGCCGCCGCGGCGTCGTGCGCGGCCCCCTTGCCCAGTGCCGGGACGAGCGCCTCGGCCAGGGCACCGGCCAGCGGGCCCTCGGCGGCGGCCGCCGCGGTGGCCGCCATGCGGGCGACGTCGGGCCGCAGCCCGCGCAGGCTCTCCGCCAGCCAGGCGGCGGCCGAGCCGACGGTGCTCAGCAGCTCGGTCAGCGTCGGCCACTCGCTGTGCCAGGCGCCGGCGGCCCGCTCGTGCTCCTGCTCCATGGCGGCGAACAGCGTGCCCACCAGCCCGGGCGCACGCCGAGCGCAGGCCCGGGCCGAGATCGCGGCGACCGGGTTGCGTTTGTGCGGCATCGCCGACGAGCCGCCCCGCCCCTCGCCGACCTCGGCCACCTCGGCGACCTCGGACTGGGCCAGCAGGACGACGTCGACCGCGACCGTGGCCACCGCCCCGGCGGCGGCACCGAGCGCGCCGGCGAGGTCGGCGACCGGCAGCCGGACGGTGTGCCACGGGACGGCGGTGGTCACGAGACCCAGCTCGTCGGCCAGCGCGTCCCGCAGCGCCGCCCCGGCACCAGAGCTGGCCGCCAGGGTGCCGACCGCGCCGCCGTACTGCACCGGCAGCGCGGCCACGACCTCGGCCAGCCGCAGCCGCGCGCCGTCCAGGCCCGCCAGCCAGCCGGCCGCCTTGAGCCCGAACGTCGTCGGCAGCGCCTGCTGCATCAGCGTGCGGCCCATCAGCACGTCGTCCCGGTGCGCGCGGGCGAGGCCTGCGGCGGTCTCGGCCGCCGCCGCCAGGTCGGCGTCGATCGCGCCGATCGCGGCTCGGGCCAGCAGGACCAGCGCGGTGTCCAGGACGTCCTGGCTGGTCGCGCCCACGTGGACGGCGACCGCGTCGCGCTCCCCCACCGCGTCCTGCAGGACCCGCACCAGCGGCGGCACCGGGTTGCCCGCGTCGGCCGCCTTGGCGACCACCGTCGCGAGGTCGAGCCGGGTCGGGTCGGCGCACGCGGCGGTCACCGCGTCGGCCGCGGTCATCGGCACCAGCCCGGCGCGCGCCGCCGCACGGGCGAGGGCGGCCTCGACCTCCAGCAGCGCCCGGAGCCAGGCGTCGTCGGAGACCGCGGCCGCCGCCGCGCCCCGGGCGAACGTGCCGGCGAAGAGGGTCACAGGTCGAAGAAGACCGTCTCCTGGTCCCCCTGCAGGTGGATGTCCAACCGGTAGCCGTCGTCGGTCTTCTCCGCGATCAGCGTCCGCCGCTGGTCCTCGGACAGGCCGCGGAGGACGACGTCCTCGGCGTTGGCCTCGGCCTCGTCGGCGAAGTAGATGCGGGTGACCACCCGGTCGAGCAGACCGCGCGCGAACACCGAGACGTCGATGTGCGGCGCCTGCAGGCCACCCTCGCCGTCGGGCACGCGGCCCGGCTTCAGCGTGAAGACGGCGAACTCACCGGGGGGCTCCACCGTCTGCGCCCGGGCGTAGCCGCGGAAGCCCGGGTAGGAGGCCGCCCCGCGGGGGTCCTCCGGCGAGGGGAAGCCGCCGTCCGGGTCGGCCTGCCAGGTCTCGACCATCGCGTCGGGGACGAGCTGGTCGGCGCCGTCGAAGATCCGGCCACGGATCCAGATGCCGCCCTCGGTGCCCTCGTCGGCGGCCCAGATGCCGTCGGGCCAGCTCAGGCCGATCGCCAGGTAGGGCCCCACGGTCGCGCTCGGGCTCAGGCCGTACCGCACCGGTCCGTCCAGGAACCCGGTGTTGCGCGACCGGCCGGGGAGCGGCTGGTAGGGCTCGGTGACAGCAGGGACGTCCAGCGGGTTCAGGGTCACACCATGTCCTCTCGCGCGGTTCCGGTCTCGGTCCGCTCCTCGCTCGTGCCTCGCTGCGGTGCTCCCGCGACCGTCATCACGCGACGTCCCCGTCGTCCTCGGTCTCGAAGGGGGTCTCGTCCTTGCCGCGGAGCACGATGTTCCACTCGAACGCCAGCGCCCAGTTGTCCACGGTCCGCTCGAGGCTGAACGAGCTGATCGCGCGGTGCCGGGCCGCGGGCGGGATCGAGTTGAAGATCGGGTCCTGGCCGAACAGCGGGTCGTCCGGGAAGTACATCTGGGTGACCAGTCGCTGGGTGAACGCCCGGCCGAACAGCGAGAAGTGGATGTGGGCCGGCCGCCACGCGTTGTGGTGGTTGCCCCAGGGGTAGGCGCCCGGCTTGATCGTCATGAACTCGTAGCGGCCCAGGCTGTCGGTGACCACCCGGCCGAGCCCGTCGAAGTGCGGGTCCAGCGGTGCCGGGAAGACGTCGACGACGTGCCGGTAGCGGCCGCCGGCGTTGGCCTGCCACACCTCCACGAGGGCGTCGGGCACCGGGCGGCCGTCGCTGTCGAGCACCCGCCCGTACACGAGGATGCGCTGCCCCACGGCCTCGCCGCCGTTGCGCAGGGTCAGGTCCGCGTCCTGCGCCGTGATGCGGTCCTCCCCGAGGACCGGGCCGGTGAGCTCGGTGAGCCGGTGCGGCAGGTCGACCGGCGTGCGCAGCGGAGCGCGCAGGCCCGTGCTCTTGTAGTCGGGGAAGCCGACGGGGGTGCGCAGCGAGGCGTCCTCGCGCAGGTAGCGCGGCAGGTGCAGCCCGCTCTCGGATGTGGTCCCGGTCATGCTGGGACCGTACGGCCGGTCCCCACCCTCTCCAACAGCACCCTTCCACTGGGTGGCAGGCGAGCCGACGGTGAGGCGGCTCACGCCGCGGTTAGCATGGGCGCCCCGGCCTTCCGCTGGGTGGGAGGAGCTCCGGTGGCCGGTGGCAGTACGACGCCCGGGCGGTCCGTGACCTCCCGCGCGCTCGCCGTCCTCGACGCCTTCGACAGCAACTCCCCGCGCCTGTCGCTGTCGGAGATCGCCGAGCGGGCGGGCCTGCCGCTCTCGACGGCGCACCGCCTGCTGGGCGAGCTGACCGACTGGGGCGGGCTCGAGCGCCGCGCCGACGGCCGGTACGAGATCGGCCGCAAGCTGTGGGACCTCGGCCTGCTCGCCCCGGTGCAGCTGGAGCTGCGCCAGGTGGCCACGCCCTTCCTCCTGGACGTGCACACCGCGACCCGCGACACCGTCCACCTCGCCGTCCGGGAGGGGCGCTCGGCGCTCTACGTCGAGCGGATCTCCGGGCGGGAGTCGGTGCCCGTGGTCAGCCAGGTGGGCAGCCGGTTGCCGCTGCACGCCACGGGCGTGGGCAAGGTGCTGCTCGCGTCCGCGCCCGACGACGTGGTCGAGGGCATGCTGCGCGGCCTCACCCGCGAGACGCGCCACACGGTGGTCGATCCGGCCCGGCTGCGGCGCGAGCTGACCGAGGTGCGCCGGCGGGGCTACGCGCGGACGGCCGAGGAGATGTCGCTGGGCACGCTGTCGGTCGCCGTCCCGGTGCGGGCGGAGCGGGGCGGCGCCGCGGTCGTCGTCGCCGCCCTGGGCATCGTCGTCCCCAGTCACCGGCGGGACGTCGCGCGGCTCGTGCCGGTCCTCGAGGTGGCCGCCCGGGGCATCGGCCGTCAGGTGTCCCGCGTACAGCACTTCCACTGAGCGGCAGCACGCGGTTCCCCAGGTCACGTCCTGCCGGTCACACTCAGCGGCGTGCGTACTCAGGTGGGGATCATCGGCGCCGGCCCGGCCGGCCTGCTGCTGTCGCGGCTGCTGCACCTCCGGGGCATCGACTCGGTCGTCCTGGAGAACCGGTCGCGCGACTACGTGGAGGCCCGCATCCGGGCCGGCATCCTCGAGCAGCACACGGTCGACACGCTGACCGACGCCGGTGTCGGCGACCGGCTGCAGCGCGAGGGCCTGGAGCACCGCGGCATCTACCTGCAGTACCCCGGCACCCGCCACAAGTTGGACTTCCCCGAGCTCTGCGGCCGGACCGTCTGGGTCTACGGCCAGACCGAGGTCACCAAGGACCTCATCAAGGCACAGCTCGACGGTGGCCCGCCCCTGCTCTTCGACGTCTCCGACGTCAGCGTCGAGGACGTCGACGGGGACAGCCCGCGGATCCGCTTCACCGGCGCCGACGGCACTCCGCAGGTGCTCGAGTGCGACGCGATCGCCGGCACCGACGGCTTCCACGGCGTCTCCCGGCCGGTCGTGCAGGCCGGCTCGGGCCGGGTGTGGGAGCGCACCTACCCCTACGCGTGGCTGGGCATCCTGGCCGACGCCGCTCCCGCCACCGACGAGCTGATCTACGCCTGGCACCCCGACGGCTTCGCCCTCTACTCGATGCGCTCGCCGAAGGTCTCGCGGCTGTACCTGCAGGTCGATCCCGGCGAGAAGATCGAGGACTGGTCCGACGACCGCATCTGGGAGAACCTCGCCACCCGGTTCGCCCTCGACGGCTGGGAGGTCAACACCGGCACGATCACCGAGAAGTCGGTGCTGCCGATGCGGTCGTTCGTCAGCGCCCCGTTGCGCCGCGGGCGGCTCTTCCTCGCCGGGGACGCCGCGCACATCGTGCCGCCGACCGGCGCCAAGGGCCTCAACCTGGCGGTCGCCGACGTCACACTGCTCGCCTCGGCCCTGGTGCGGCTGCTCCAGGAGAAGCAGACCGACCTGGTCGACAGCTACTCCGACCGGGCCCTGGCCCGCGTCTGGCGGTGCACCCACTTCTCCTGGTTCATGACCTCGATGCTGCACCGCTCGGGCGACGACTTCGACGCCGAGCTGCAGCTCTCCCAGCTCCGCCGCATCGCGCAGTCCGAACCGGCCGCCCGCGAGCTCGCCGAGAACTACACCGGGCTGCCGCTGGAGTACTGACCCGCTGGTCAGCCGCCGGCGGCGAGCAGCGCGAGCACCGCGGCGGCGGTGCCGGCGGCCAGCGGCAGGTGCGGCAGGACGGCGGGCAGCTCCTCGGGCTCGAGCCCCTCCTCGAGCAGCGCGACGAGCAGCCGGTCGGCCATCCCCGGGGGCACCGGCTCGGCCACCCCCGCCGCGGCCACCGCGGCCCGCGCGAGGAACACCGCGCCGGAGGCCGTCGGGTCCTCCGCCGGCGGAGCCGCGGGGACCACGGCCTCGCGGGTGAGCGCCTCAGCGGCCCGGACCAGCGACAGGGGCAGCCCCTCCCCCTCGACCTCCATGAGCGGGACGTCGCCCAGGGCGGCCAGGACCAGGTGCTCGGCCTCGGTCCGCAGCGGCGTCTCCCACTCCCCCGCGCGGACCACCTCGACCAGGTCGGAGCCGTCCGCGCCGACGTCGTCGAGCAACTCGGCCCAGGCACCGGCATGGGCGGTCCGGGCCCGCTCGGCGGCCAGCAGGCAGGTGGCCAGCGCGAAGGGCTCGAGCACCTCCCGGTCGAACCGGTCGGCGACCAGCCCTCCCCCGGCGTCCACGGCGCCGAGCGCGTCGCGGAAGCTGCCGGGCCGGGCGTCGCCGAGGTCGAGCCGGGCGTCCTCCTCGCCGGTCAGCGGCTGCCCGCGGACGGCGCGGTCGCCCAGGGTGCTCCCGGTGTCCACCAGCCGGCCGCGGCGCCGCTCGGCATGCGGCCGGTCGGAGAGCCCGACGCTCCACGCGCAGGCCTCGGCGATGAGGGCGGGCAGCCGCTCGCGCAGCACCTCGCGGGTCAGCCGGCCCATCCAGTCGACGTCGAACACGCCGTCGAGGGTGCCCCGACCCGTGCGCCGCCGCACGGGCGCGGGGCTCAGCCGAACAGGTCGCCCAGGAAGGACTGCTTGCGCTTGGACCCGTGACCGTAGGAGGAGGAGTGCTTCTTGCCCTGCACCTGGTTGAGCACCTCGCCGACGACGGCACCGAGCCCGCCCGCACCTGCCGCGGCCGGACCGCCCGGTGTCCCGTGCGCCGCGGCCCCCTGTCCGCCCGACGAGCGGCCGTGCCATGCGGTCTCGGCGTCGACCAGTCGCTCGAGCTCGCCCCGGTCGAGGAAGATGCCGCGGCAGTCGGAGCACTGGTCGAGGTGCACGCCGTTGCGCTCGTAGGTCCGCATCGACCCCTGGCACTTCGGGCAGATCAAGTCCATGGCCGGGCCAACGCACGGCCGGCCGGGAACGGTTCCCGGCGCCGTCCCTCCCGGATCTACCGGCCGGTAGCTCGTGTGGGATGGTCGGGGCCCACCCTGCGAGACGGTGTCGCCACCACGAGGGCCGCCGTCAGGAGAGAGGTCCGATGCGGTTGCAGCTGTCCCCGGAGCTCGAGGCCTTCCGGGAGGAGATGCGCACCTTCTTCACGACCCAGGTGCCGCAGCACATCCGGGACTCCGTGGCCGCCCGGCGGCACGTGAGCAAGGAGCACTACGTCGAGACCCAGCGGGTGCTGCACGCCGCCGGGCTGGCCGTGCCGCACTGGCCGGTGGAGTGGGGCGGCCGGGACTGGACGCCGCTGCAGCGGCACATCTGGCGCGAGGAGATGCAGCTGGCCTGCGTGCCCGAGCCGCTGGCCTTCAACGCCAGCATGATCGGGCCGGTCATCGCGGCGTTCGGGGACCAGGAGCAGAAGGAGAGGTTCCTGCCCGGGACGGCCAACCTCGACATCTGGTGGTGCCAGGGCTTCTCCGAACCCGACGCCGGCTCCGACCTCGCGTCGCTCCGCACCGCCGCGGTGCGGGACGGCGACGACTGGGTGGTCAACGGGCAGAAGACGTGGACGACGCTGGGCCAGCACGCCGACTGGATCTTCTGCCTCGTGCGCACCGACCCGACCGCGGAGAAGAAGCAGCGCGGCATCTCGCTGCTGGTCTTCCCGATGGACTCCCCCGGGGTCACCCTCCGGCCGATCGAGCTGATCGACGGCAGCTTCGAGGTCAACGAGGTCTTCTTCGAAGACGTCCGCGTCCCGGCCGAGAACCTCATCGGCGAGGAGAACCGGGGGTGGGACTACGCGAAGTTCCTGCTCGGCAACGAGCGGGTGGGCATCGCCCGCGTCGGGAGCACGAAGCGACTGCTGGCCCAGGCCAAGGAGCACGCCCGCGAGATCACCGCCGACGGCCGCCCGCTGAGCGAGGACCCCCGCATGGCCGCCCGCATCGCGGAGGTCGAGAACGAGCTGCTCGCCCTGGAGCTCACCGCCCTGCGGGTGGTCGCCAACTCCGCCGACGGGAAGCCGCACCCGGCGTCGTCGGTGCTCAAGCTGCGCGGCTCCGAGCTGCAGCAGGCGGCCACCGAGCTGATCGTCGACATCGCCGGCCCGCTCTCGCTGGCCTCCTCCGCCGGCGAGGGCTCCGACGTGCCCGACTGGGCCCGGGTGGCCACGCCGGAGTACCTCAACCACCGCAAGGTCTCCATCTACGGAGGCTCCAACGAGGTGCAGCGCACCATCATCGCCGGCTCGATCCTGGGGTTGTGAGACAGACGTGGACTTCGACTTCGACAGCGAGCAGAACGACCTCCGCGAGGCCGTCC
The DNA here is from genome assembly GCF_010686765.1 of Geodermatophilus sabuli. GTDB lineage: Bacteria > Actinomycetota > Actinomycetes > Mycobacteriales > Geodermatophilaceae > Geodermatophilus > Geodermatophilus sabuli_A. The sequence continues at coordinate 9,509 of NZ_JAAGWF010000012.1, forward strand.
GCGGCCTGTTGACCCGGGTCTACGGCGACTCCGAGTCGCGCCGGCGCGTGACCACCGCCGAGCCGGGCTTCGACGACAAGACGTGGTCGCGGCTGGCCGAGATGGGCATCCTCGGCTTGCCGTTCGCCGAGGAGGACGGCGGCATGGGCGCCGGCCCGGTGGAGGTCGCCGTCGTGGCGGAGGAGATCGGCTGCGTGCTGGCCCCGGAGCCCTTCGTCGAGGCCGTCGTGCTCGCCGGTGGGCTGGTGGCGGCCCGGGGCAGCGCAGCGCAGCGCAGCGAGCTCCTCGGGGCGCTGGCCGAGGGCAGCCTGCTGCCCGCCTTCGCGCACGCCGAGCCGGGCACCCGCTGGACCGCCTCGGCGGCCGCGGTCACCGCCACCCCCGACGGCGACGGCTGGTCGCTCACCGGGGTCAAGGAGCCGGTGCCGCACGGCGCCCGGGCCGACGTCCTGCTGGTCAGCGCGGTCGTCGAGGGCGGCACCGGCCTGTTCCTCGTCCGCGGCGACGCGGCCGGCCTGACCCGGACCGGCTACCGCACCCACGACGGCGGGCGGGCCGCCTCGGTGCGGTTCGCCGGCACCCCGGCCGAGGCCCTCGGGGAGGGCGGCGACGCCACGGCCGCGATCGAGCGCGCCCTGGCCGAGGCCCGGATCGCCTACGGCCACGAGGCGATCGGCGCGATGGACACCGCGCTCCGGACCACGGCGGCGTACCTGAAGACGCGCAAGCAGTTCGGCGTCCCGCTCAGCAAGTTCCAGGCGCTGACCTTCCGGGCGGCGGACATGTACGTGTCCCTGGAGCTGGCCCGCAGCGTGGCGCTCTGGGCGTCGATGGTGGCCGACGCCGGCGGCGACGTCGTCTCGGCCGCGGACCGCTCCCGGCTGCAGGTGAGCCGCGCGAGCCGGCACGTCGGCAAGGAGGCCATCCAGCTGCACGGCGGCATCGGCGTGACCGCGGAGTACTCCATCGGCCACTACACGAGCCGGCTGACCGCGATCGACCACGTGCTGGGAGACGGCGACTGGGCGCTGTCCCGGCTGGCCGAGCGGGTGTCGGACCACGAGACGGTCGACCCGCTGGGCGCGCCCTACGCCGGCTGACGGCACCAGCGACCCAGCCCAGGAGCGGGGTCGGCCCCGGAGCTCAGCCGCCGTGGCCCCGTCCCGGGTCCCGCCCTGAGCTCGCGAAGGGTGGGGAGGACGGGGTCCTCCCTCAGTCGCCGAGCATCGCCAGGCGCAGTTCGTCGGCCTCCGCCGCCACCCGGTCCAGCACCGGCGGGACGGCGTCCTCGCGCAGCACACCGCCGGTCAGCTCCTCGACCGGCACCGGCACGTAGTCGACGACGGTGAGCCGGGAGGCCAGCTCGAGGGCGGCCCGCAGCAGGGCCCCCTCGTGCGCGGCGAGGTCGTCGACGGCGGAGAGCGGGGCGATCATGCTCGACGGGAAGCCCCACTGCTCGAGGGCCACCGCGGTGAGCCGCAGCGCGTGGATGCCGTAGCGGCGGACCTCCGCGGTCCGCCGGCCGAGGCAGGTGCTCTCGGCGGCGGTGAGCTCGCGGTGGCCCTCCGGGTCGTTGTGGTGCAGCAGCGCGATGCCGACCGGCGCGAGCAGGCCCAGGCACAGGGCGTCCTGCGGCCGCTCGCCGAAGCGCGGTGCCAAGAGTGACGCCGCGAGCGCGGCCCCGGTGCTCATGCGCCAGAAGTCCGCGGGCAGCCGGGACTCGTCGTCGAGGTCGGTCAGGGCGACGGTGGCCATCGTGCGGACGGTCGTGAAGCCGATGACGGTGACCGCGAACTGCAGCGAGGTGACCCGCCCCCGCATGCCGAAGTAGGCCGAGTTGGCCAGCTTCATCACCCGGCTGGCCAGCGCGACGTCGAGGGCGAGGGTCTGCGACAGCGCCTTGGCGTCGGTGTCCTCGGCGTTGGCGACCGACACGACCTGCGCGGCCACCGGCTTCTGCGCGGCCATCGTGTCGATGCTCGCGAGCACCGCGTCGAGGTCGAAGGTCGGCGCAGCGGCCAGGCTGGGGGTCATGTCGGCTCCCGGGCGGACGAGGTGGGTGGTCATCGGACGCGGTCGGCGAACCAGGCGGCGGTGGCCGCGCCGGTCATGGGCTGGGCGAGCCGGAAGCCCTGCAGGAAACCGGCGCCGAGCCGGGCGAGCTCCGCCGCCTGCTCGGCGGTCTCGACGCCCTCGGCGACCGTGCTCAGGCCGAGGTTCTTGGCCAGTGCGATGACCGCCGAGGCGATCTCGGTGTGCCCGTCGGCGAGCTCGGCGACGAAGGAGCGGTCGACCTTGAGGCAGTCCACCGGCAGGTGCCGCAGGTAGGCCAGCGACGAGTAGCCGGTGCCGAAGTCGTCGATGGCCAGCTGCACGCCGAGCGCACGGAGCTCGGTGAGCACCTCGCGTGCCGACGCGGGGTCCTTCATCAGCGCCGACTCGGTGATCTCGACCGACAGCCGCGAGGCGTGCAGCCCGTGCCGGGCCAGGGCGTCGGCGACCTGCTGGGCGAGGTTGCCGTCCAGCTGCAGGGCCGAGACGTTGACGTTGGCCCTCCCCGGTGCCGAGACGCCCAGGGCGGCGTCCCACTCGGCCAGCTGACGGCAGGTCTCGTCGAGCACCAGGAGGCCCAGCCCGCTGATCAGGCCGCTGTCCTCGGCGAGGGCGACGAACGTGGCCGGGCTGATCGCGCCCCGCTCGGCGTGCTGCCAGCGGGCCAGGGACTCGACGGCGACGGGCGTGCCGTCGGCGGTGCTGAAGATCGGCTGGTAGAGCAGCGTGATCGCGCGGTCCTCGATGGCCTGCCGCAGCTCGGTCACCAGCCGCAGCTTGTCGCGGGCCTCCGCGCGGGCCTGCTGGTCGAGCACCGTGATCCGGCCCTTGCCCCCGGCCTTGGCCTGGTACATGGCGATGTCGCAGTCGCGGATCAGCTCCTCGGCGTCCGTGTGCTCCGCGGTCTGCACGGTGACCCCGACGCTGGCGTGCGGGCGGACGTCGACGCCGCCCAGCCGCAGCGGCCGGGCCAGCGCGGCGCCGATGCGCTCGGCGAGGGTGACCGCGTCGGCCTCGTCCACGCCCTCGCAGATGACGACGAACTCGTCGCCGCCGAAGCGGGCCACCAGGTCGCCGGGTCGCACCGTGGCACGCAGCCGCGCGGCGACCTCGACGAGCAGCTCGTCGCCGGCCGCGTGGCCGAGGGAGTCGTTGACCACCTTGAAGTTGTCCAGGTCGAGGAACAGGCAGGCCAGGCCGCTGCTGCCGGGCCGGAACCGCCCGGCCACGTGGCCGGCCAGCAGCGTCCGGTTGGGCAGGCCGGTCAGCGGGTCGTGGTTTGCCTGGTGGGCCAGCCGGGCCTCGAAGGCGAGCCGGTCGGTGATGTCCTCGATCGTGCCGACGAACCCGGCGCCGACCCCGGGGGTGAACAGGTGGGCGAACCGGATGACCGTCGTCCGCTCGGTGCCGTCGTCCCGGACCAGGCGGGCCTGGGCCTCGCCGTCCCCGCCGCCCAGGACGGCGACCACCTGCTCGATCACCCCGTCGAGGTCGTCGGGGTGGACGACGGCCATCCAGCCGGTGCCCAGCAGCTGCTCGGCCTGCAGGCCGGTGAGGCTGCAGAAGGCGTCGTTGACGTGCGCGAGGCGCATGCCCTGCTCGGACAGCAGGGTCGGGATCGGGGAGCGCTCGGTCAGCGTGGCGAACCGCCGCTCGTGGGCGTCGGCGGTCGCCCGCAGGGCACGCTCCTGCTCGTTGGCGGCCGGCACCAGGCGCAGCGTCCACATCCGGCCGGACGGAGAGGGCGTGCACAGCACCACCGTCTCGACCAGGGCGCCGCTCGCGGTCCGGACCGGCAGGCTCATCCGCGCGGAGCGCTCCCGCCGGAGCAGCAGCTTGATCTCCCCACCGCGCAGGGTCGGCACCAGCGCGGAGACCGGCAGCGCGCACAGGTCGCTCAACGCGTACCCGAGCAGCTGGACGGCGCCCTCGTTGCCCCAGGTGAGCCGGGGGGTGCCGGCCACCATCTCGGCGACGAGGAGGACGAGGGCGTCGCTGACGGCGGCCCCGTAGAAGATCGACGAGACGATCTCCGGGCTGACGAGCGGTTCGGCCGGCACGGTGCTCGCGGACACGGTCCTCCTCCGTTGCCGTACCGGTCGCGGCCGGTGCCTCGCCGGGGCTTCCCGGGTCAGGGACCAGAACGGCACCGACGGGGCCGCCCTTCAGCCGCAGCGCGGGCCGCCTCACCCCTTCGAGCGGGGTCGTCAGTCCCGGTCGGGGCCGCGGCACTGCGGAGGGTGAGCGGGGACGGGCCAGGAGACGGCATGATCAGGCGCTGCACCGCCCCGCACGCCGTCCGGCCAGGAGGAGAGTGGACGTGCTCATCGGAGTGCCCAGGGAGTCCCGGCCCGGAGAGACCCGCGTCGCCGCGACACCGGTCACCGTGCGGCAGCTCATCGCGCTCGGCTACGCGGTGGTGGTGGAGAGCGGGGCGGGGGTGGGCAGCAGCCTGCCCGACGAGGCCTACGCCGAGGCCGGCGCCCGGGTGGGGACGGCGGCCGAGGCGTGGAGCGCCGACGTCGTGCTGCACGTGGCCCGGCCGACGGCGGAGGAGATCGGGCGGCTCCGGGACGGCGCGCTGCTGGTCAGCTCGCTCGCGCCGGCGCTGGACCCCGGGCTGGTCGAGGCGCTCGCGGCGCGGCCGGTGACGGCGCTGGCGATCGACGCCGTGCCCCGGATCTCCCGCGCCCAGTCGCTCGACGTGCTCAGCTCCATGGCCAACATCGCCGGCTACCGCGCGGTGATCGAGGCGGCGCACGCCTTCGGCCGGTTCTTCACCGGCCAGGTGACCGCCGCCGGGAAGGTGCCGCCCGCCAAGGTGCTGGTGGTCGGCGCGGGCGTGGCCGGGCTCGCCGCGATCGGCGCGGCCAGCAGTCTCGGCGCCGTCGTCCGCGCGACCGACGTCCGCCCCGAGGTGGCCGAGCAGATCGCCTCGCTCGGCGGCGAGTACGTCGGCGTCCCGGCCGACGAGCAGCAGGGCGGCGGCACCGGCTACGCCAGCGTGACCTCCGCGGACTACGACCGGCGCGCGGCGCAGCTCTACGCCGAGCAGGCGCGGGACGTCGACATCATCATCACCACCGCGCTGATCCCCGGCCGGCCCGCGCCGCGGCTGATCACCGAGGAGATGGTGGCGAGCATGCGACCGGGCAGCGTGGTCGTCGACATGGCCGCCGCCCAGGGCGGCAACGTCGCGGGTTCGGTGCCCGACCAGCTGGTGGTCACGCCGAACGGGGTGTCGATCATCGGCTACACCGACCTGCCCGGCCGGCTGCCGGGGCAGGCCTCCCAGCTGTTCGGCACCAACCTGGTCAACCTGCTCAAGCTGCTGACGCCGGGCAAGGACGGCGAGGTCGTGCTGGACCTCGACGACGTGGTGCAGCGCTCGATGACCGTCGTCCGGGACGGTGAGACGCTCTGGCCGCCCCCACCGGTGCCGGTGTCCGCGGCCCCGGCCGCCGCGCCCGCCGTCCGGCCGGCCGCCGCACCGGCCCCGCGGCGGACGGCGTCACCCACGCGCGCGGCAGCGGTCGTGGGGATCGGCGCGGCACTGCTCTTCCTGGTCACCGCCGTCTCACCGAACCGGCTGATCGAGAACCTCACCGTGTTCGCGCTGGCGATCGTGGTGGGCTTCTACGTGATCGGCCACGTGCACCACGCCTTGCACACCCCGCTGATGTCGGTGACCAACGCGATCTCCGGGATCATCGTGGTCGGGGCGCTGCTCCAGCTGGGGCACACCAGCACGCTGGTCACCGTGCTCGCCTTCGTCGCGGTGCTGGTCGCCTCCATCAACGTCTTCGGCGGCTTCGCCGTGACCCGCCGCATGCTCGGCATGTTCACGAGGAGCTGACCGGTGAGCGCTGTCTCCGCCGCAGCGGCGGCCTACATCGTCGCCGGGCTGCTGTTCGTGCTCAGCCTCGCCGGGTTGTCCCGCCACGAGACGGCACGCTCGGGCAACACCTACGGCATCGCCGGCATGGCGATCGCGCTGGTCGCCACCATCGGTCTGGCCGCGCGCGACCTCGACGCCACCGCCGTCGTCCTGATCGTCGTCGCCATGGTCCTCGGCGCCGGCATCGGCCTGTGGCGGGCGGCCCGGGTCGAGATGACCGGGATGCCGGAGCTGATCGCGATCCTGCACAGCTTCGTCGGCCTGGCCGCCGTCCTGGTCGGCTGGAACGGCTACCTCTCCGTCGAGCGGGAGGGCGCCGAGCAGACCGAGGTGCCCGCGGAGCTGCTGGGCATCCACTCCGCCGAGGTGGCCATCGGCGTCTTCATCGGCGCGGTCACCTTCACCGGGTCGATCGTCGCCTTCCTGAAGCTGTCCGCGCGGATCAAGAGCAACCCCCTGATGCTGCCGGGGCACAACTGGCTCAACCTCGGCGCGCTGGTCGCCTTCGTCGCGCTCACGGTGTGGTTCGTGGCCTCGCCCGCCCTCGGCGCGCTGGCGGCGGTCACCGTGCTGGCCCTGGCGCTGGGCTGGCACCTGGTCGCTTCCATCGGCGGTGGCGACATGCCGGTCGTGGTGTCCATGCTCAACAGCTACTCGGGCTGGGCGGCCGCGGCCTCGGGCTTCCTGCTCGACAACAACCTGCTGATCATCACCGGCGCGCTGGTCGGCTCCTCGGGTGCCTACCTGTCCTACATCATGTGCGCGGCGATGAACCGCTCGTTCCTGTCGGTGATCGCCGGCGGCTTCGGCAACGAGGGCAGCACCGCGGCGGCCGGCGTGGACGGCGAGCACACCGAGATCACCGCCGAGGAGACCGCCGAGCTGCTGCGCGGGGCGAAGTCCGTCGTCATCACCCCCGGCTACGGCATGGCGGTGGCGCACGCGCAGGGCCCGGTCGCCGACCTGACCCGCAAGCTGACCGAGGCCGGCGTCGAGGTCCGGTTCGGCATCCACCCCGTCGCCGGCCGGCTCCCGGGACACATGAACGTGCTGCTGGCCGAGGCGAAGGTCCCCTACGACGTCGTCCTGGAGATGGACGAGATCAACGACGACCTCGCCGGCACCTCCGTCGTCCTGGTCATCGGCGCCAACGACACCGTCAACCCGGCCGCGATGGACGACCCCGGCAGCCCGATCGCCGGCATGCCGGTGTTGCGCGTCTGGGAGGCCGAGCACGTCGTGGTGTTCAAGCGGTCGATGAACACCGGCTACGCCGGCGTCCAGAACCCGCTGTTCTTCCGGGAGAACACCCGGATGCTCTTCGGCGACGCGCGGGAGCGGGTCGAGGACATCCTCCGGGCACTGTGACCGGAACGCTCCGAACCGGCCCTGTCGCCCCGGGTGAGGACGGCCTACGGTTCGTCCATGCGTGCCCACGGGGTGGTGACCGAGCCGGTGGCGACCGGATCGGCCGACCACGTGTGCTGGGTGCACGACGACGCCGGCTCCTTCGCCACGGTCGCCGCCCGGTTCCTCGCCGGCGGCCTCGCCCGCGGGGAACGGTTGCTGTACGTGGGCGACGACGCCGGCATCGAGCGACTGCGCCGCACCCCCGGACCGCTCGGGACCCTGGCCGACCTCGAGGCCCGGGGCACCCTCACGCTCCTCTCGATCCCCCGCGCCCACGACACCGACGACGGCTCCACCCCCGACCGGCGGCAGCTCGAGTTCTACGGCGCCGCCACCCGCCGCGCACTCGACGAGGGCGCCGAGGGGCTGCGGGTCGTCGCCGAGCTGACCCCGCTCGCGGCCGACCCCGCCCGCCGCGAGCAGCTGGTCCGCTGGGAGCAGCTGGCCGACGGCTCCATGGCCCGCGGCTCCGGCATGTCCGCCCTCTGCGCCTACCGGCGCGGCGCCCTCGAGGACGACGTCCTGGCCGACGTGGCGGCGGTGCACCCGCAGGTGCACGTCCCAGCCGGCACCCCGGCTGACGACGTCGCGCCCTTCCGCGTCTACGTCGACGACGACGGCATCGCGCTCACCGGCAGCGTCGACGCCTTCGGCGCCGACCGGCTGCGCCGGGTGCTGACCGCCGCCCCCGTCGACCCGCGGCGGCCGGTCGTGCTGGACCTGCGACGGCTGGAGTTCACCGACGCGGCCGGCTGCCGGGCCGTCGCCGGCTGGGCCGAGGAGGTCGTGCGTGGCGGCGGGGACGTGCGGCTGACCGGCGCCGGACCGCTGTTCCGCCGCGTGTGGCGGCTGCTCGGCTACGACCGGGTCGTCGCTGCGGCTCCGCGCGGCGAGCCCGGGTGAGCGCCGGGCACCTCGCCGGCGGGACGACGGTCCGCATCACCACCGGGCTCTCACCCGACCGGCGGTTGCGGCCACGCCCGGCGTCGCCGACGGTAGCCGCATGGACCCCTTCCGCGGCCTGGGCATGCCCCGAATCCCCGGCCTCTCCGACCTCCTCGCCCAGCTGCAGGCCCAGACCGAGGCCCTGGCGGGGTTGCCGCGGACGCTGACCGACCTCAACTCCGCCGTCCGGGAGCTGATCGCCGCCACCACCGTGGCCACCGAGACGATCGCCTCCGCGCAGCGGACCGCCGAGCGGCTGGAGACGCTGGTCGAGGAGCTCGAGGAGCCGGTGCGGGCCCTGCGGCCGGGGCTGGAGCGCGTCGGCAAGGTGCTCGACGACCCGGTGATCGACACGGTGCCGGACACCCTGCGGCACGTCACCGAGGACCTGGTGCCGCTGATCCACGGGCTGCGGCAGGCGACCACGCGCCTCGGCTCGGTCACCGGGGCGCTGCGCCGCCGCGGCCGGCCCGGCGCCCCCGACGAGGGTGCCCCCTGAGCGGGCTCAGCCGCCGTCCCGCTCCAGCAGGAAGGCGAACGGGCCCGGCAGGCCGCGCATGTCCATGAGCCCCAGCAGCAGGTCAGGGGTCACCGGCCGGAAGACGTCCACGATCGGCAACCGGTCGTAGACCAGCGCCGCCGTGGTGACCCCGCGGTGCTCCAGGCGCCGCAGCCGGGCCGCCGGGCGCCGGGTGCGCAGCAGGGGACGGACGGCGGCGAACGCGGCCCGGGCAGGGCGGCCGCGGGCCAGGCCGGGTGTGCGGCGCAGCAGCGTCAACGGCGCGAGCGCGGGGTCCACCGCGCGCGGCACCCCGGCGCGGTCGCGGAACAGCAGCGGGTGCACGGTCTCGGCGTCGACGAACTCCTTGCCGTACCAGCGGTGCGCGGTCAGCAGCCCGTCCAGCGGAGAGCCGGTGGGCAGCTCGGCACCGCGCCAGCGGCCGACCAGCAGGTCCGGGTCCGCCGGGAGCAACCGGTCGGCGAACGCGAGCAGGTCGACGGGGGCGGCACCGCCGCGGTGGCGCGCCAGCCAGCGGACGGCGTCGCTCACGGCGCGCCCCAGTGCGCCGGGTGCTCGAGCACCGCGGGGAGGATGGTGCCGGCGTCCCCGCGGGCGGCGGCCACCTGCGGGCGGGTGAGGAACAGCGCGCCGGTGAGGTCGGCGCCGCGGAGGTCCGCCGCCCGCAGGTCCGCGCCGAGCAGGTCGGCCCGGCGCAGGTCGGCGCCCCGCAGGTCGGCGGCGATCAGGTACGCGCCGCGCAGGCTCGCGCCGCGCAGGTCGGCTCCCCGCAGGCGGGCGCCCACGAGGTCGGCGCCCCGGCGGTCGCGGTTCCGGCCCGGGAGCCCGGCCCGGGCGAGCTCGCTGACCGCCTGCAGCAGCGTTCCGGCCTCGGCGCGGTACGCCCCGGTGTCGACGGCGGCGAGCTCGTCCCCGCCGGCGGCGGTGAGCTGCTCGGTGCGGTCCCGCAGCGCGGCCAGCTCCGGGTGCAGCGGCGCGGCCACCGGCAGCGCGAGCGCCTCGGCCAGGTACCAGAGCAGCTCGTGCAGCTGCCGGAGCACCCCGAACGCGGTCCCCATCGGTGCGGCGAGCTCCGGGGAGCCGCGCCAGTCCCGCCCGCCGAAGGTGACCTGGACGGTCTGCTGCCCGGCGCCGAAGCAGTCGAACACCGTGCAGCCGGGGAAGCCCCGGTCGCGCAGGTCCGCGTGGATGCCGCAGCGGAAGTCCCCCTGCAGGTGGGTGCACGGCCGGCCGGCGGGCTTGTCCACCGCGAAGTCGGCGGAGGCGGCGAACGCCGGCAGGACGCAGCACAACCCGGCGCAGCGCCCGCAGTCCGCGCGCAGCTGCTCCCGGGGGTCGGGGTGCGGCACCGGCGTCCTCCCCGGCTGTCTCAGGTGGTCGGGCGCTCCAGGGTGACCAGCACGCCCTCGACGCCCCCGGGGCCGATCCGCCCCTTGATCTCCACCGAGGTGATCGACTTCAGCTGCCATCCCTCGCGGGCGTGCTGGTTGAGCACCTTCTCCAGCTTGTCACCCGACATCTTCCCGCCGATGAGCCCCTCCCGGAGCTCCACCACCCGGTACTCGTAGCGCTGCGCCATCGTCGCTCTCCTGTCATCGTCCCCGCGCAGCCCCGATGATGCCGGGATGGACGTGCTGAGCAGCCGGGTCCTGCTGCGGCCCCTCGATCCGGCCCGCTCGCGGGCCTTCTACCGCGACCTGCTCGGCCTGGCGGTGTACCGGGAGTTCGGCCCGCCCGACGACCCCGGGCTGGTGTTCTTCCTCGGCAACGGGCTGCTCGAGGTGGCCGGCCGCGGGAGCCAGCCCCCGCGGGGGCTGGCCCTGTGGCTGCAGGTGCGCGACGTCGCCGCCGAGTGCGAGCGGCTGGCGGCGGCCGGCGTGCCCGTGGACCGGGAGCCGCGGACCGAGCCGTGGGGGCTGGTCGAGGCGTGGGTGGCCGACCCCGACGGCGTCCGCATCGTGCTGGTGGAGGTGCCCGACGACCACCCGCTGCGGCGCGACCAGCGGTGAGGGCTCAGGGGCGCGCGCCGTCGGGCTCCTCAGGGGGACGGCGCACGAGGTCGGCCACGGACTCCTCCAGCCGCGCCCAGGTGCTGCTCCACTCCACCAGCGGCTCGAGGATCCGCTCGAAGACGGCCAACTGCTCGTCGAAGGCCTGCAGCTGCGCGGTCATCGCCGCGATCTGCTTGCGCTGACCCCGCACCGCCTGGTCGATCGCCCGCAGCTGCGCCGCCGACATGGCGCCCGGCGGGCTGGGCAGCTTGGGCAGGGAGAACCCGGACGGGACGGCGCCGGCCGCCAGCCCGAGGGCACGGTCGGTGAACCCGCGCAGCTGGCTGACGAAGTCCTCGACGGACCGCCCCACCCGGGGGCCGGGGTCCCGGCCGGCGTCCTCGTGCTCGCTCATGCGGCTCCTCCTGGTCGTCGCGTGCCGGTGCCCAGTCTCCCGCCCGGAGCCCTCCTCCGCGCGCGCCGTCCGTGCCAGAGTGGCGGCGTGGTCTGGGCATCCGCCGTGGCCGTCGTCCACGCCCTCGCCGTCGGGCTCATGCTGACCGGCGCCCTGGTCGCGCTGCGCCGGCCGCGCGTCCTGCTGGTGCACGCGCCGGTGAGCGCGGCCATCCTCGCGGTGCACCTCGCGGGGGCGCCCTGCCCGCTCACCGAGCTGGAGCTGGCCCTGCGGGCGCGGGCCGGTGCGCCGCCCTACGACGGGGGCTTCCTCGGCCACCACCTGTTCGCCCCGCTGGGCCTGGAGGTCACCAGCCCTGCCGTCCAGGCCGGCATCTACGCGGCGGCGCTGGTGCCCAACGCGGTCGGCTACGGGCTGCTCGCCGTCCGGGCGGTCCGGGGCGGCCGGCGTGCCCGGCTCACGCCGTGACCAGCGCGCGCAGCGTCTCGGCGTTGCGGACGGCGTGCCCGTGGCCGTCGTTGTTGAAGTAGACGAACACGTCGCGACCCGACCCCGACCACTCCCCCACCCGGTCGGCCCACCAGCGCAGGTCCGCGTCCGGATAGGACCCGGCGTACAGGTGCGCCGCGTCGGGGCCGTGCATCCGGACGTAGACGAACGGCGCGGTCGCCCGGAGCACGCACGGCAGGCCGGCTCCGCTCATCACGCAGTAGGCCGCGCCGTGCTGCTCCAGCAGGGCGAACACCTCCTCGGTGTGCCAGCTGGGGTGCCGGAACTCGACCGCGACCCGCATCCACGGGGGCAGCGCGGCGAGGAAGAAGCGCAGCCGCTCGTCGTCCCGCTCGTGGGCCGGGTGCAGCTGGGCCAGCAGCACCGCGCGCCGGTCACCCAGCTCGTGCCAGCAGTCGGTCATGCGCTGCACCCACGTCTCCGGCGCGTACAGCCGCTTGGCGTGGGTCAGCCCGCGCGGTGCCTTGACCGACAGCTGGAAGCCCGGCGGCAGCCGGCGCCGCCAGGAGGCGAAGGTCGCCGTCCGGGGCCACCGGTAGAAGCTCGCGTTGAGCTCCACGGTCCCGAACCGCGCCACGTAGTGCGCCAGGCGGTCGCGCGGCGGGGTGCCCGGCGGGTAGAGGACGCCGTCCCAGTGGTCGTAGCTCCAGCCCGACGTCCCGATGTGCACCGCCACGGCGCGATCCTGCCGGTCAGCGCCCTCGCCGGCCGGTCAGGGCGGTGAGGCCGGCCAGCACCCGTCCGTAGGAGCCGGGTGCCAGCCGGACCAGCAGGTCGGGCACGACGGCGCTCCAGCCGACCAGCAGGCGCCGCCGGCGACGCTGCACCGCGGTGAGGATCTGCTCGGCGGCCACCGCGGGGTCCATCGTGAGCAGCCGGGCGAAGGCCTGCTTGCCCGCCTCGCCCTCGGCGGCCGGCACGCCCGAGCCGACCCGCGCGCTCTCGGCGATGCGGGTGCGGATGCCACCGGGGTGCACGCAGGTGACGCCGACGCCCCGCCCGGCCAGCTCGTGCCGCAGCGCCTCGGTGAAGCCCCGGACGGCGAACTTGCTCGACGCGTAGGCGACCTGCCCCGCCGGCGCGATCAGCCCGAAGACGCTGGAGACGACGACGAGGTGCGCGCCGGGGTTCGCGGTCAGGACCGGCAGCAGCGCGTGGGTGAGCCGGACGACCGCCCGGACGTTCACCGCCATCACCCAGTCGAACTCCTCGAGGGTGACCTCGTCGAAGCGGCCGGCGAGGGCCACGCCGGCGTTGTTGACCAGCAGGGTGATGTCGGGGTGCCCGGCGACCACCCGGGCCGCCACGCGGTCGGTGGCCGCGGCGTCGGCCAGGTCCACCTCGTGGGTGGTGACCGTGCACTGGGGGGCGGCGGTCCGGACGGCGGAGGCGACGGCGGCCAGCCCGTCGGCGTCCCGGTCCAGCAGCACCAGGTCGCTCCCCCGCCGCGCCAGCCCGGCGGCGAGCGCGGCACCGATGCCGCTCGCCGCCCCGGTCACCACCGCGGTACCGGCGGCGAACTCGTACGGGCCGGGCCTCACGCGGCGACCTCCTCGGCGTCGCGGACCGGCTGGCGGCGGGTGAAACGCACCCCGGCGTCGGCGAGCGGGCCCCGGCGCATCAGCAGCAGGTCCCGCACGTAGTTCTGGTGCAGCCGCCACGGCGCGCGGGCGCCCTGCCTGGGCAGCGCGGCCAGGCTGCGCTGGACGTAGCCCGAGGTCAGCCCGATGAACGGCGCGGTGCCCCCCTCGGGCGGTGCGACCGGGGTGCAGGTGTCGGAGCCGGTGGCGGCCATGTGGTCGAGCAGCCGGCACACGTAGCGGGCGACGAGGTCGGCCTTGAGCGTCCAGGAGGCGTTGGTGTAGCCGATCGTCATGGCGAAGTTGGGCACGCCGGAGACCATCATCCCCTTGTAGGACACCCGGTCGGACAGCTGCACCGGCTCCCCGTCGACGGTCAGCGTCATCCCCCCGATCGGCAGCAGCACCAGCCCGGTGGCGCTGACGACGACGTCGGCCGCCAGCTCGGCACCCGACTCCAGCGCGATGCCGGTCTCGGTGAACGACGCGATCCGGTCGGTGACGACGTCGGCCCGGCCGGCCCGGATCGCCGCGAAGAGGTCGCCGTCGGGCACCAGGCACAGCCGCTGGTCCCACGGGTCGTAGGGCGGGCCGAAGTGCGTGGCCACGTCGAAGCCCTCGGGCAGCTGCCGGCGCGCCGCCTGCTGCAGGAACCGCCGCATGGCCGCCGGGCGGCGCCGGCTGAACTGGTAGGAGGCCATGGACACCAGTACGTTCTTCCACCGCACCACCGGGTACACGGCGCGCGCGGGCAGCCGGCGGCGCAGGGCGTCGGCCAGCGGGTCACGGCCGGGCAGCGCGAGCACGTAGCTCGGCGTCCGCTGGAGCATGGTCACGTGCGCGGCGCGCTCGGCCAGCGACGGCACCAGGGTGACCGCCGTGGCGCCGCTGCCGATGACCACGACCCGCTTGCCGGTCCAGTCGAGGTCGTCGGGCCAGTGCTGCGGGTGCACCACGGGGCCGGCGAAGCGCTCCTCGCCGGGGAACTCCGGCCGGAAGCCCTCGTCGTAGCGGTAGTACCCCGAGCACACCGACAGCCAGGAGCAGCTCAGCCGCACGGTCTCCCCGGTGTCGACGCGCTCCGCGGTCACGGTCCACCGGGCCGCCGCGCTGGACCACTCCGCCGCCACGACCCGGTGGGAGAAGCGGATGTGCTCCTCGACGCCGTGCTCGCGGGCGGTGTCCTGCACGTAGCGCCGGATCGAGCCACCGTCGGCGATGGCGCGGGCCTCGGTCCAGGGCTTGAAGGAGTAGCCGAGGGTGAACATGTCGGAGTCCGAGCGGACGCCGGGATAGCGGAACAGGTCCCACGTGCCGCCGATGGCCTCGCGGGCCTCGAGGACGGCGTAGCTGCGGCCCGGGCTCTCCCGCTGGAGGTGGCAGGCCGCGCCGATGCCGGAGAGCCCCGCCCCCACGATGAGGACGTCGACGTGCTCGACGGCGGTGCTCTCGGCGGTCATGGCACTCCCCCAGGCTCGGCCGGTGACCGGCGCCACTGTAGTCGACACGGTGTCGACCACCTCGACGCCGAGTCGACAGGCCCGCACCGGGCTCCCGGCGCCCCCAACGGACTCTCGGCGCCGAGAGTCCGCGGCAGTGGCCGTCGTCAGACGGCGGGCTCGTCGGTGCCGTAGACGGCCCGGAGCCAGACGGTCAGCAGCACGTCGACCAGGCCCTCCTCCGCGATCCCCGGGACCTGTCCGGCCAGCGTCACCTGCAGGACCCGCTCGTTCATCCAGTTCAGCGCCACGGCGAGGTCCCGGGCGGGCGGTCCGGCCGGTGCGGCCCCGCGGGCCCGCTCGGCCTCGATCGCGGCGGCGGTCTCGGTGACGAAGCCCTCCATCACCTGCGACCACAGCTCGCGGACCTCCGCGCTGCCGGCCAGGAGCTGGGTGGCCGCGGCGGTCAGCGACCGGTGCGCGGTGAACGTGTCGCGCACCGCCTCGAGGGCCAGCCGCCAGCTCCCCCGGACGTCGTCGCCCGCGCCGGCCAGCGCCGCCGCCCGCAGCGACCGGGCCTCGGCCACCACCCGGTCGAGCAGCGCAAGGACGACGGCGTCCTTCGAGGCGAAGTAGAAGTAGAAGGTGGGCCGGGAGATGCCGGCGCCGCGGGCCAGGTCGTCGACCGAGATGTCGGCCAGCGGCCGGAGCTCGAGCAGCCGCTCGGCCGTGGCGAGGATCGCCCGTTCGCGGTCGTCTCCAGAGGGCCGGCGCACCCGGCGCCCGCGCTCGGGGCCTGCGGGGGACGGCGCGGCCACGGCAGGACCCTACCGAGCGCGCGCGGGCCGGGCCGGTGTGCTCAGGGCAGCCGCCACACCGTCGTCCGCCGGAGGCCGGGGCCCTCGGTCTCCGGGATCTCCCGGACGGCGACCGCGGTGAGCCGGTCGTGCGGCAGGTAGGGCCGCCCCGGGTCACCGACCAGGACCTCGCAGCCGCCGGCGCGGGCGCGGTCGAGGAAGGGCAGCACCCGCTCGGTCATCTCGCGGTCGTAGCAGACGTCACCGGCCAGGACGACGTCCACGCCGCGCGGCTCACGAGCGAGGACGTCCCCGGTCACGCTGATCCCGGTGACGCCGTTGAGCTCGGCGTTGACCCTCACCGCGGTCCGGCTGAACGGGTCGACGTCGCTGGCCAGCACCCGGCGCGCGCCGGCCAGCCGGGCGGCGATGGCCACCAGCCCGCTGCCGGCGCCCAGGTCGAGCACCGCGCGCCCGGCCACGACGTCCGGGGTGTCGAGGACGTACCGGGCGAGCGCCTGCCCGCCCGGCCAGGCCGCGGCCCAGAACGGCGGCGCGTCCCCGGCGCCACCCGCCTCGGTCTCCATGGCCTCCCACAGGGCCACGACGTCGTCGGCGACGTGCAACGAGACCTCGGGGACGGAGGAGGGCTGCCGGACCCGGGTGTGCGCGCGGACGAACCCGGCGGGCACCACGCGGGGGCTCACGCCCGGTGCGCGCCACCCCGCCCCCGGCACCGCCCCGAGCCTGCGAGGGGTGGGGAGGGCGGGGCCGGGCTCAGTACCAGTTGTTGGCCTGCGAGTGCGCCCAGGCGGCACACGGGCTGCCGTAGCGGTTCTCGATGTAGATCAGGCCGGCGTCGATCTGGCGGTAGCCGTCCGACGTCTTGGCGATGCCGGTGCCCGCCCAGGTCGAGTTGAGGAACTGCGGGATGCCGTAGGCCGTGCTGCTCGGGTTCTGCGCGTTGGGGTTCCAGCCGCTCTCCTTGCCCCACAGGTTCTCCAGGCAGCTGAACTGCTGGGCGCTGCCGACCTTGGCGACCGCGTACTCCTTGAAGGAGCCCTGGGCGGCCGGGGCGGCGGCACCGCTGCTCCCGCTCGACCGGGGCGCGGCGGCGGCGGCCTCGGCGGCCTCCCGCTCGGCCTCCGCACGGGCGGCGGCCTCGGCGGCCTGGCGCTCGGCCTCCTCGCGGGCGGCGGCCTCCGCGGCGGCACGCTCGGCGGCCTCCCGCTCGGCGGCCTGGCGGTCCAGCTCGGCCTGCTCGGCGGCGGCCTGGGCCTGGGCGGCGCTGGCCTCGGCGGCCTCGCGCTCGCTGCGCGAGGCGGCGAGGTCCTCCAGCGGAGCGAGGTCGGGGGCGGGTGGCGGCACCGACTCGGCCGACTCGCCGGCCGGCGGCTGCGCCGGGAGGCCCAGCTGCTCGGCGACGCTCATCGACGCGGTGACGGTGGTGGTCTCCGCGTCCGCCGCGGGCGGTCCGCTGACGAGCAGGTTGACCAGGACGGCGCCCGCCGCGGCGGTGGCGAGGAAGATCGCCGGACGGCGGCCCGCGGCCGGGAGGCGGACCCGCCGGCGGGCGGCCGGCGCACCGGCCAGGGCGGCGGTGTCGAACTCGGCGGTGGGGGCGATCGCGACAGGGCGGGAGGAGTGCGACGAGCGGTGGTCCATCGGGTGTGGGTGCTCCGAGCGAGAGGGCGCGCGCGGGCGGCGTCCTCCCGTGGGAGGGCGGCCCGCGATGCGGCGGCGACGACGGGGGAGCCGGCGGCGTCGGGGAGGACGCGCGACACCGGCTACGCGGTCAGGGGGTCAGCGGGCCGGGGAGGAGGCGCGAGGTGCGCGCGGCCGGGTGACCCTGCGAGCCGCGAGGGCCCGTGGGCGAGGCATGCGGATGCTCTCCGTTCTTCCATGGCCGCCTACCGGGTTAGCTGACGGATTCGGGCGGGAAGACGCCCTACCCGGCCTCCGAGCGGTGCTCGTCGGACGGGATTCACCCCAGGACTGCGGTGGGTCCCCGGCTCGGGTCCACGGTGCGCGGACCCGACTCGGCGGCGTCCGGCCAGGCTCCCCGACTGGGGACGAGACGACCGACCGGACCTGGCCACCGTAAGTGCGTTACCGTCCTGTGACAATCCCAGGCGTCACATCCGTTGCGTGAGCTGTCTCGCGCCGGGTCCGGCCCGGGCGCGCCGGACCGTCAGCCGGCCACCGGCTCCCGCGGCTCGGCGAGCACCACGTTGCCGGTGACGACGACCTCCCGCGGCCGTCCACCGGCGTGGACCTCGTCGGGCACCGGGGCCGCGAAGGCCTGCAGGGCGGCATCGATCTGGCCGGTCAGCCGGCGCAGCGAGCTGCGGGCCTCGTCCCGCTGCCGGCAGAGGTCGTCGATCTCCCGGCGGACGGCGGCCAGCTCCTCGGCGGCGTCCAGGGCGGCCTGCTCGGCCTCGCGCCGCGCGTCCTCCGCCGCCCGGTCCCGGACGGCGGCGGCCTCGGCGTCGAGCCCGGCGCGGTCACCGGCGGCAGCGCGGAGCAGGTCCGCCGCCTGCTGGCGGCCGTGCGCCAGCGCGATCTCGGCCTCGCGCCGGGCGGCCTGCGCCGCGCGCCGCACCTCGGCGACGTTGCCCAGCCGGGCATCGGCCTCCGCCCGCGCCGCGGCCCGTACCCGCTCGGCCTCGGCCTCCGCGTCGGCGACCAGCTCGCCGGCCCGGTCCTCGGCCAGCCGCAGGAGCTCGCGCATCGCGCCGACGACGAGCACCGCGTCGCGGTCGTCCGTCCCGTCGGCCCCACCCAGGAGGGCCGGTGCCGCCGGGGCAGCGGGGAACTCGTCGTTGCAGTGACTGCACCGGCCGGCCGGCGCCTCGAGGGGTGCGGTCTCGAGCCGTTCCCGCTCCACCGCGGCGACGTAGTCGTCCACCTCGGCGCGGTCGTAGCCGCGCAGCACCCGCCGGAACCGGGGGCGCGGCTCGAAGAGCACGGCCAGCCCGGACGGGCCGTCGTCCACGGTGGCAGGGTCGGCGTCGCCGTCGTCGAACGGCTCGGCGCGCGTGCTCCCGACGGCGTCCCCCCGCTTCGCTCGCGCCATCCCCGGGCCCCCTCCGTCGGTGCTCGTACAGCGACTGCACCGTGGCAGACGTTGCCGCCTGCGCGACGGTGGCGCCACGCGGCGTCAGGACGACACGGGTGTAGTTCACCGGCCCGTGCCGGACCCACTACGGACAGCTGCGGAGGGGCCCACTTGCCGAGGGGAGCCCGCCGTCGACGGGGAATACCTCGCCGGCTCGACCGTTGCACGAGGCAGTAGTTGCACTCTCAACCACTGGGAGCACGAGATGCAGTTCGGGGTCTTCACCGTCGGCGACGTCACGCCCGACCCGACGAACGGCCGCACGCCCACCGAGGCGGAGCGGATCCAGGCGATGGTGGCGATCGCGCTCAAGGCGGAGGAGGTCGGCCTCGACGTCTTCGCCACCGGCGAGCACCACAACCCGCCTTTCGTGCCCTCGTCCCCCACGACGATGCTCGGCTACCTCGCGGCCCGGACGCAGCGGTTGCTGCTGTCGACCTCAACGACGCTGATCACCACCAACGACCCGGTGAAGATCGCCGAGGACTACGCGATGCTGCAGCACCTGGCCGGCGGCCGGGTGGACCTGATGATGGGCCGGGGCAACACCGGGCCGGTCTATCCGTGGTTCGGGCAGGACATCCGCAACGGCATCCCGCTGGCGGTCGAGAACTACGCGCTGCTGCGCCGGCTGTGGACCGAGGACGTCGTCGACTGGTCCGGTCAGTACCGCACGCCGCTGCAGGGCTTCACCTCGACGCCGCGGCCGCTCGACGGCGTGGCGCCGTTCGTGTGGCACGGGTCGATCCGCTCGCCGCAGATCGCCGAGCAGGCCGCGTACTACGGCGACGGCTTCTTCCACAACCACATCTTCTGGCCGAAGGAGCACACCGAGCGGATGGTCGAGTTCTACCGCCGCCGGTACGAGCACCACGGCCACGGCACCGCCGACCAGGCGATCGTCGGCCTGGGCGGGCAGGTGTTCATGCGGGCCAACAGCCAGGACGCCGTCCGGGAGTTCCGGCCCTACTTCGACAACGCGCCCGTCTACGGGCACGGCCCGTCACTGGAGGAGTTCACCCGCGAGACGCCGCTGACCGTCGGCAGCCCGCAGCAGGTCGTCGAGCGCACCCTCGGGTTCCGCGACTACGTCGGGGACTACCAGCGGCAGCTGTTCCTCGTGGACCACGCCGGCCTGCCGCTGAAGACGGTGCTCGAGCAGCTGGACATCCTCGGCGAGGAGGTCGTGCCGGTGCTGCGCCGGGAGTTCGCGGCGCTCAAGCCCGCGCACGTGCCCGAGGCCCCCACGCACGCCGACCGGGTCGTGGCCCGCGGCGCCGCTGCCGACGCCACCGTCCACGCCACCGACGACGTCACCGGGCGCACCGCCGAGGAGGTGTCCGCGCGATGAGCACCCGCACGCTCGCCGTGCTCAGCGCCGGGCTGTCCACGCCGTCGTCCACCCGGCTGCTGGCCGACCGGCTCACCACGGCCACCGTCGCCGCGCTGCGCGCGCGGGGCGAGGACGCCACCGTCGAGGTCGTCGAGCTGCGGGCGCACGCCCGCGACCTCGCCGACCACCTGCTCACCGGCTTCGCCAACACCGCGCTGCAGGCCGCGGTGGACACCGTCGTCGGTGCCGACGGGCTGATCGCGGTGACGCCGGTCTTCTCGGCGTCCTACAGCGGCCTGTTCAAGACGTTCTTCGACGTGCTCGACAAGGACGCGCTCACCGGGACGCCGGTGCTGCTGGGCGCCACCGCGGGCACCGCCCGGCACTCCCTGGTCATCGAGCACGCGATGCGGCCGCTGTTCGCCCACCTGCGGGCGGTCGCCGTCCCGACGGGGGTCTTCGCGGCCTCGGAGGACTGGGCCGGCGCCGGGGGCGTCGACCAGCAGCTGGCCGGGCGGATCGAGCGGGCCGCCGGCGAGCTGGCCGACCTGGTCACCGGCCGCCCGGCCAGAGGTGGCCGGGCGGGCCGCCGCCCGGCCGACCCGTTCGCCGACGTCCCGTCCTTCGAGGACCTCCTGAAAGGCCGTTGACGGGGTCCGCTGTCAGCCGACGGCGTCCGCCGACGGCGGGGCCGATCCGCCCTGGGGCCCCCGGGGCACCATCAGCTCGATGACCGCCGCCTGGTCGGCGGCCGACGGCAGTCCCCAGTCGGGCTGGTAGCCGTACACCTCGCGCAGCGGCGTGGAGCTCGTGCGGCCGTCGAGGATCTCGACGGCGTCGCACCCGATGAGGCCGGGGTGCTCCACGCCGCAGGCCTCGGCGACCTTGAACAGGTCGCGGCGCAGCGTCTCCAGGTAGTTGGCCGCACGCACCGACTTCAGCGCCGGGTCCAGGCCGTGCGCCAGCCACGGGTTCTGGGTCGCGACGCCGGTGGGGCAGGTGTCGGTGTGGCACTTCTGCGCCTGGATGCAGCCGATGGCCAGCATCGCCTCGCGGCCGACGTTGACCATGTCGCAGCCGAGGGCGAACGCCACGATCGCGTTGTCGGGCAGGCCGAGCTTGCCGCCGCCGATGAAGGTCACCTGCTCGTGCAGACCCTGCCGGGCGAAGGCCGCGTAGACCCGGGCGAAGCCCAGCTGGAACGGCAGGGACACCGAGTCGGTGAAGATCAGCGGCGCGGCGCCGGTGCCGCCCTCGCCGCCGTCGACGGTCACGAAGTCCACTCCGCGGCCGGTGCGCGCCATGAGGTCGGTCAGCTCGACCCAGAACCCCATGTCACCGACGGCGGACTTGATGCCGACCGGCAGGCCGGTCTCCGCGGCCAGGAGCTCCACCCAGTCGAGCAGGCTGTCGGGGTCGGAGAACTCCGCGTGCCGCGACGGGCTGATGCAGTCCACGCCCTCCCGCACACCGCGGGCGGCGGCGATCTCGGCGGAGACCTTGGCCGCGGGCAGGACCCCGCCCAGCCCCGGCTTGGCGCCCTGGCTGAGCTTGATCTCCAGTGCGCGCACCGGCGCACCGGCCACCAGGTCCTTCAGCCGGTCCAGGTCGAAGCGGCCCTCGTCGTCCCGGCAGCCGAAGTAGGCGGTGCCGATCTGGTAGACCAGCTCGCCGCCGTGCCGGTGGTACGCCGAGACGCCGCCCTCCCCGGTGTTCTGCAGGCAGCCGGCCAGCGCCGCCCCGCGGTTGAGCGCCTCCACCGCGGCGCCGGACAGCGAGCCGAAGCTCATCGCCGAGACGTTGACGACCGACGCCGGCCGGAACGCCTGCGCCCGCCCCCGCGGCCCGCCGAGCACCTTGGCCGACGGCACCTGCACCTCGTGCGCGGACGCCGGGTGCGACGGCGGCACGGCACGGCCGAAGGTCTTGTGGTTGATCACCGGGTACCCGGCGGTGTACTCGAGGTCGTTGTCGGTGCCGAAGCCGAAGTAGTTGTTCTGCTTCTTCGCCGAGGCGTAGACCCAGCGGCGCTGGTCCCGGGTGAACGGCCGTTCCTCGTTGTTCCCGGCGACCAGGTACTGCCGCATCTCCGGGCCGACCGCCTCGAGCAGGTAGCGCGCGTGGCCGATGACCGGGAAGTTCCGCAGCAGCGTGTGCTCCCGCTGCACCAGGTCGCGGGCGGCGACCGCCGCCAGCCCCGCCAGCCCGGCCACCGCGGCGCGTGCCGCACCCCTCATGGTCGTGTCCCTCCGTCGTCGTCGAAGTCCTCGGACATGGCGGCTCCTCTCGATCCGACCGGGCGGGACGGGGTGTCGTCCAGGGCGTCGAGCGTGGTCAGGACGTCGGTGAGCGCCTGGGTCGAGCGGTCGACCAGCGGCCGCATCCGCCGGTAGACGGCCACCGCCTCCGGGTCGGGCTCGACCGGGTCGTGCACGGCGACCAGCGCCGTCGCGGCATCGAGGTCGGGCAGCGCACCGAGGGCGTGCCAGCCCAGCAGGCTGGCGCCCAGCCCGGTGCCCTCCGGCGAGTCGGCGACCCGCACCGGCAGGTCGAGGGCCGCGGCGAGGGTGCGCACCCACAGCGGGGAGGCCACCGCTCCCCCGGTGGCCCGCACCTCGCGCACCGGGAGGCCGGTGTCGGCGAAGGCGTCCCGCACCAGTGCCAGCTGCTGGCAGACGCCCTCGACCGCCGCCCGCACCAGGTGCGGACGGCGGTGCTCCCGGCGCAGCCCGATGAACGCCCCGCGCAGCCCCGACCGCCACCACGGCGCCCGCTCCCCCAGCAGGTAGGGCAGGCACAGCAGCCCGGCGCTGCCCGGGACGACCTGCTCGGCCTCGGCCAGCAGCCGCGCGTCGAGCTCGTCGGCCGCCTCGCCCTCCGGCTCCGTGCCGTCGGGGTCGGCGGCCAGGGCCTGCGCGGCCCAGCGCACCACCGACCCGCCGTTGTTCACCGCTCCCCCGACCACCCAGTGGTCGTCGGTCAGGGCGTAGCAGAACAGCCGGCGGCCCTCGTCGACCGTCGGAGCGGGGACGACGACCCGCATGGCGCCGCTGGTGCCCAGGGAGACGGCAGCGACGTCGGGCCGGACGGCGCCGATGCCCAGGCTGGCCAGCACCCCGTCGGAGGCGCCGATGACCACCGGGAGGTCCGCGGGCAGCCCGGTCGCCGCCGCCACGTCGGCCCGGAGGCCCGGCAGCACCGCCGTCGTCGGCAGCACCTCACCCAGCTGACCCGCCCGCACCCCCGCGATGCCCAGCGCCTCGTCGTCCCAGGTGCCGGCGCGGAGGTCGTAGAGCCCGGTGGCCGATGCGCACGACCGGTCGAGCACGTGCCGGCCACCGCAGAGCCCGGCGACCAGCAGCTCCTTGACCCCGCCCCAGCGCGGGACACGGGCGACCAGGCCGGGGTCCTCCGCCCGCTCCCAGGACAGCTTCACCAGCGGCGACATCGCGTGCACCGGCGTGCCCGTGCGGGCGTGCAGGGCGCCGGCCCGCCCGTCGGCGACCAGGGCCGTCGCCCAAGCGGCCGCGCGGTCGTCGGCCCAGGTGAGCACCGGCCCGAGCGGGTCGCCGTCGTCGTCCATGGGGACCAGGCCGTGCATGGCGGCGCTGAGGCTGATGCCGGCCACGCGGTCGCCGCGCTCGCGGGCCAGCGCCGCCACCGCGCCCAGGGCCTCGACGGCGGCGGCCACCAGCCGGGCGGCGTCGAGCTCGGCCCGCCCCGGCGCCGGCACCAGCAGCGGGTAGCCGACGCTGGCGAGGTCGCGCACCCGGCCGTCGGTGCCCGCGGTGACCGCCTTGGTCGCCGTCGTCCCGGAGTCCAGCCCCACGACGACGTCCACGACACCTCCCTGACCGGCCCATTCTCCTGGCGCGATCGTGCTCGCGGCGCCGATCGCCCGCCACCGGGGGCGTCAGGACACCGGCTGCGGGTGGGCGTCGTCGACCAGCGACCCGGTCAGCCGGCCGAGTGCGTCGTCGAGGTGGGCGGTCAACCGCTGCAGCGCCACGCGGGCGTCGTCCCGCCGGCGCGCCAGGTCGTCGAGTTCGGCCTGCGCGGCCGCCACCTCGGCCGCCCACGCGGCGGCCACCTCGGCGCGGGCCCGCTCCTCCTCGCGGGCGCGCCGCTCGGCCGACTCGCGCGCCAGGCGTGCCCGCTCGGCCGCCGCCTCGGCGAGGAGCCGCTCGGCCGCGACCTCGGCCTCCCGCTGCCGGGCCCGCGCCTCGTCCCGGGCCCGCCGGGCGTCTGCCTCCATCAGCCGGCACTCGGCGACCGCGGCCTCCTTGACCCCGGCGGCGCGGCGCAGCAGCTGGTCGGCCTCGCTGCGGGCCTCCGCGCGGATCCGGTCGGCCTGCACCGTCCCGGCCTCGGTGCGGACGGCCGCCTCGTCGGCGGCCAGCCGGAGGATCTCCCCGACCCGCTCGGAGGTGCGCACCAGGTCCCGGCCCTCCGGCGAGCAGGCCAGCAGCCGGCGGGAGATCTCCAGCTCGGCGGCGCAGGCGCCGTAGCGGCTGAGCAGGTCGTCGGTCTCGCGCCGCGTGGTCAGCAGCTCGGACTCCGTCCAGGCGACGTAGTCGTCCACCTGCAGCCGGTCGTAGCCGCGCAGCGCGGTCCGGAACAGCGGCCGGGGGGCGAGGAGGGCGTCGAGGGCACCGGCGCGGTCGGGGCGACCCGGCAACCCGCCGGTGGACGTCGCCTCGACCGGCCGGCCGTCGGCGGCCACGAGCTCACTGCGTCGGAACATCGCCGGACTCCCTCCCGACCCGACGCGCGACCGTGCCCGCACCGCCCGACGCCGGGGACAGCTGTGGAGTTGCGGAGACTGCCAGAGGGCGGGCGCCCGGCGACGGCACGACACGACGGTGCCCGGGGCGTCCGGCGTCGTCCGCCGTGGCGGTGCCCGGGCGGTCACCCGGGGTGAATCGGCGGCTCAGCGGTAGGCGGAGCCGCCCCGCAGCCGGGCGGTGACGGCGACGCGCAGCGGGGCGAGGACCACGCCGTCGCGGGCCAGCCGTGCCCGGAGCTGGCGCCGGTGCCGCAGCACCCCGACCAGACCGATCGCCCAGAAGACGTACTGGACGGCGAACGCGGCGCGGAAGGCGTCCAGGGAGTAGTCCGTCGAGCCGCCCGGGGTGAGGACGTCGAGGACCGCACCGACGGCGAGGATGGTCAGCAGGGAGGCCACGAAGCCGCCGACGTTGACCACGCCGCTGGCGCTGCCCTGCCGCTCGGCGGGGTTCCAGGTGCGGGCGAAGTCGAAGCCGATCATCGAGCCCGGCCCGTTGGTGCCCAGGACGACGACCAGCAGCACCAGCAGCGGCAGGGGCGCCCGCCCGGGCCACGCCAGCACGACCGTCCAGATGGCGGCGGTGAGCGCCAGGATGGCGAAGACCAGGGCCGACCGGCGCAGTGGCCAGCGCCCGCACAGCCGGCCGACCAGCGGGCCGACGACGATGCCGACCACGACCAGCAGGGTGAGCAGCCCGGCGGCGGTCGCGGGGCTGAGCCCCTGGCCCACGACGAGGAACGGATAGCCCCACAGCAGCGCGAAGACGGTGCCCGAGAACTGGGTGACCAGGTGGGTGTAGAGCCCGATGCGGGTGCCGGACTCCCGCCAGGTGAGCGCCAGGCTGTGCCGGACCTCCGCCAGCCCGGACGGCGTGGCCAGCTCGGTGCCCGGCGGGACGTCGCGCAGCGCCACGACGACGAGGACCGCGACCAGCACCCCGGCTCCCGCGGCACCCAGGAAGGTGCTCTCCCACGAGGTGGAGTGCAGCAGCGCGACCAGCGGATAGGCGGCGACGATCTGCCCGAACTGCCCGAGCATGCCGGTGAGCTGGGTGATCAGCGGCACGGTGGGGCCGGGGAACCAGAACCCGATCACCCGCAGCACGCTGACGAAGGTCATCGCGTCCCCGGCGCCGACCAGCACGCGGGCGGCGATGGCGGTCGGCACGTCGCCGGCGACGGCCAGCAGCGCCTGCCCGGCGGCCATCGTGAGTGCGCCGGCGAGGATGAGGTTCCGCGAGCCGAACCGGTCCAGGGCCACGCCGACCGGTACCTGCATGGCCGCGTAGACGACCAGCTGCAGCACGAGGAAGAGCGAGATCGCCGACGCGCCGGCCGTGAACCGCTCCTGCGCCTCGACGCCGGCCACCCCGAGGGAGGCGCGGTGGAAGACGGCGACCGAGTACGCGGCGAGGGCGACCAACCACACGGTGTAGGCCCGGGCGGTCGGGCGGACGGCGGTCGGCGTGCTCACCCCAGGGACGACGTCCGCCGCTCCCCGGTGCTTCCCCCGGGACGGGTGAGATCGCTCACCGCGCGGATGCGGTCCGATCCCGCCCGACGGCGACGAGCGTGATCACTTCCTCCCCGGGACAGGACTAACCGCGCACGTCGGCGGGCAGGAGGACCGGCATCCGCCGGGGACCCGTGCCCCGGCCGTACCGCTGTGCCCGTCCGACGAGAGGAGCGCCCTCCATGGCGTCCGTCATCCACTACACGATCGCGACCGAGGCCGAGAAGTCCGCCGACTTCCGCCGCGTCCTGTGGACCGGCAAGAACACCCAGCTGGTCATCATGACCATCCCGCCGGGCGGTGAGATCGGCGAGGAGGTGCACGAGGACATCGACCAGATCCTCACCTTCGTCAGCGGCACCGGCGAGGCGCAGATCTCCGGCAGCAAGAAGAAGGTGGCCCAGGGCGACCTGGTCGTCGTCCCGGCCGGCACGAAGCACAACTTCGTCAACACCGGACCCAACCCGCTGGTCCTCTACACGGTCTACGGCCCGCCGGAGCACGCCGACGGCGCGGTGCACAAGACCAAGGAGGAGGCCGACGAGCTCGAGGAGGCCGGCAAGGACGAGCCGCCGACCGAGTGAGCCGGTGCGGGGGATGCGCCGGCCGGCTCATCCCCCGCCCAGCACGGCCAGCACCTCCCGGCGGACCTCCAGGTCCTCCCGGGCGGTGACGACGACGGTCCGGGCCGCCGCTCCGGCCCCGCTGATCTCGGCGTCCCCGGCCGCGGCCCGGTTGGCGGCGGCGTCCACCGCGAGGCCGAGGTGGGCGAGCCGCTCGGCGACCGCCGCCCGCACCGGCCAGGCGTGCTCCCCCACGCCGCCGGTGAACACCAGCAGGTCCAGCCCGCCCGTCGCCGCCGTCATGGCCGCGACCTCCCGGCACAGCCGGTGCAGGTAGACGTCGAGGGCCAGCGCGCAGTCGGCGTCGCCGGCCGCGCGTCCGGCGACCACCTCCCGCAGGTCACCCGTGGTGCCGGACAGCCCCTTGAGCCCGGCGTGGTGCTCCAGGACGTCGGCCACCTCCTCCCGCGGCTCCCCGCCGTGCTCCAGCAGCCACAGCAGCAGCCCGGGGTCGACGCTGCCCGGCCGGGTGTTCATCACCAGCCCGGCCAGCGGGGTGAAGCCCATCGTGGTGTCGACGGACACCCCGTCGCGGACGGCGGCCAGGGAGGCGCCGGCGCCCAGGTGCGCCGACACGATCCGGAGCTCCGCGGCCGGCCGGCCGGCCAGCTCGGCCCCCCGCCGCACGGCGTGGGCGTGGGAGAGCCCGTGGAAGCCGTAGCGTCGCAGGCCGAAGCGGCGGTTCCACTCCCGCGGCAGTGCGTACGTGCGCGCGGCCGCCGGCAACCCGGCGTGGAAGGCGGTGTCGAAGCAGGCCACCGCCGGCACGCCGGGCAGCAGCTCGCCCACCATCGCGACGGCGGCCAGCGCCCTCGGGTTGTGCAGCGGCGCGAGGTGGCTGACCGAGTACAGCGATGCGACCAGCAGGTCGTCGACGACCGCGGGAGCGGTGTGCCGGGGGCCGCCGTGCACCACCCGGTGACCGACCGCGTCGGCACCGTCGCAGCGCTCCAGGAAAGCGGCCAGCGGTTCGAGGTGCCCCTCACCCGCCCAGTGCTGCACGTCCTCGGCGTCCGTCACCGCCCCGTCGGCGTCCAGGAGCGCGAGCTTGAGGCTGCTGGACCCGGCGTTGACGACCAGGACCCTCATGCCTCGGGCTCGTGGAGCGGTCCGCCGCCCGAGGTCCCCGGCCCGGCCGCCCCGGACCACTGCCAGTCCCGGATCTCCGGGAGGTCCTCCCCGTGGGTCCGGACGTACCGGCGGTGCTCGATGACCTGGTCGCGCAGCCGGTCCCGGTGGTGCGCGCCGACCGCCTGCAGCCGGGGCACCCGGTCGATGACGTCGATGGCGAGGTCGTAGCGGTCGATCCCGTTCAGCACGCACATGTCGAACGGCGTGGTGGTCGTCCCCTCCTCCACGTAGCCGCGGACGTGGACGTTGCGGTGGTTGGTCCGCCGGTAGGTCAGCCGGTGGATCAGCCACGGGTAGCCGTGGAAGGCGAAGACCACCGGCCGGTCGACGGTGAACAGCGAGTCGAACTCACGGTCGGACAGCCCGTGCGGGTGCGACCGGTCGTCCTGCAGCCGCATGAGGTCGACGACGTTGACCACCCGGACGGCCAGGTCGGGGAACCAGCCCCGGAGGATCTGCACCGCCGCGAGGGTCTCCATCGTCGGGACGTCGCCGGCGCAGGCCATCACCACGTCGGGCTCCCGGCCCCCGTCGCTGCTGGCCCACCCCCAGATGCCGATGCCCTTGGTGCAGTGCTCGACGGCGTCGTCGATGCCGAGGTACTGCAGGGCCGGCTGCTTGCCCGCGACGATCACGTTCACGTACTGGCGGCTGCGCAGGCAGTGGTCGGCCACCGACAGCAGGGTGTTGGCGTCCGGCGGCAGGTAGACCCGCACGACCTCGGCCTTCTTGTTGACGACGTGGTCGATGAAGCCGGGGTCCTGGTGGCTGAACCCGTTGTGGTCCTGGCGCCACACGTGCGAGGTGAGCAGGTAGTTCAGCGAGGCGATCGGCCGCCGCCAGGGGATGCCGTTGGTGGTCTTCAGCCACTTGGCGTGCTGGTTGACCATCGAGTCGACGACGTGCACGAACGCCTCGTAGCAGGAGAAGAAGCCGTGCCGGCCGGTGAGCAGGTAGCCCTCGAGCCAGCCCTGGCAGGTGTGCTCCGAGAGGATCTCCATGACCCGGCCGCCGGGGGCCAGGTGGTCGTCGTCCGGGTACCGCTGCGCCGTCCAGGCCCGGTCGGTGACCTCGAGGACGGCGCCGAGCCGGTTCGAGTCGTTCTCGTCGGGCGAGAACACCCGGAAGGTCTGCATGTTCTCCCGCATGACGTCCCGGAGGAACGTGCCCAGCACCCGGGTCGCCTCCACGGCACCGGTGCCCGGCTCCGTCACGGGGACGGCGGAGTCGCGGAAGTCGGGCAGCCGCAGCGGCCGCAGCAGCACCCCGCCGTTGGCGTGCGGGCTGGCGCTCATGCGGCGGGACCCGGCCGGGTGCAGGTCCCGGATCGCCGGGACGGGCGCGCCGTCGGAGTCGAAGAGCTCCTCCGGCCGGTAGCTGCGCAGCCACTCCTCGAGCACCCTGCGGTGGCCGTCGTCGCCCCGGGCGTTGCTGAAGGGCACCTGGTGCGAGCGCCACGACCCCTCGACGCGGTGCCCGTCGACCTCCACCGGCCCGGTCCAGCCCTTCGGGGAGCGCAGCACGATCATCGGCCAGCGCGGCCGCTCCCCGTCGTCGCCCTCGCGGGCCCGGCGCTGGATCGCCGCGATCTCGTCGAGGCAGTGGTCGAGCGTGGCGGCGAGGGACTGGTGCACGAGCGCCGGGTCGGAGCCCTCGACGACGTACGGCGCCCAGCCGTACCCGCGGAGCAGCGCGTCCAGCTCGTCGGCGGGGATGCGGGCCAGGACCGTCGGATTGGCGATCTTGTAGCCGTTGAGGTGCAGGATCGGCAGGACGGCGCCGTCCTGGCGGGGATCGAGGAACTTGTTCCCGTGCCACGCGGCCGCCAGCGGGCCGGTCTCGGCCTCGCCGTCCCCGATGACGGCGGCGACCACGAGGCCGGGGTTGTCGAAGGCGGCGCCGAAGGCGTGCGAGAGGGCGTAGCCGAGTTCGCCGCCCTCGTGGACGGAGCCGGGCGTCTCCGGCGCGACGTGACTGGGGATGCCGCCCGGGAAGGAGAACTGGGTGAACAGCCGCGCCATCCCCGCGGCGTCCCGGGACACCTCGGGGTAGACCTCGGAGTAGGTGCCCTCCAGCCAGGCGGCGGCGACCGGGCCCGGGCCGCCGTGCCCGGGGCCCATCACGTAGAGCACGTCGAGGTCGCGCGCGGCGATCACCCGATTGAGGTGGGCGTAGACGAGGTTCAGGCCCGGCGTGGTCCCCCAGTGCCCGAGCAGCCGCGGTTTGACGTGCTCGCTGCGCAGCGGTTCGCGCAGCAGCGGGTTGCCCATCAGGTAGATCTGCCCCACCGACAGGTAGTTGGCCGCCCGCCACCACGCGTGGATCCGCTCCAGCTCGGCCGGCCCGAGCGGCCCCCCGGTCCCCGCGTCCTGCGCTGCACCTGCGTCCACGGTCACCATGCGCCCACCGTGCCGGGTGCGCCGGCCGCACAGCCCGGGGCGGGTGTCCCCGGGAGCAGGGCCGGAGGTCCCTGTGCCCCCGGCGGCACTCCGGTCAGTCGGTGCCGGACTCCATCGCCGCGCGGTCGAGCGCCTCGTCCTCGTCGGAGACCGCGCCGCGGGAGGCGATGACCTCGGCCCCGCCCGCGGGCATCGCGCCGATCAGCCCGGTCGCCGCAGCCTGCGCGGCACCGATCGCGGCCGGCGCCGCCCCGCCGCCGACCATGCCGAGACCGGCGTACTGCTCGAGCTTGGCGCGCGAGTCGGCGATGTCGAGGTTGCGCATCGTCAGCTGACCGATCCGGTCTACCGGCCCGAAGGCCGAGTCCTCGGTCCGCTCCATCGAGAGCTTGTCCGGGTGGTAGCTGAACGCCGGGCCGGAGGTGTCCAGGATCGAGTAGTCCTCACCCCGGCGCAGCCGCAGCGTCACCTCGCCGGTGACCGCCATGCCGACCCACCGCTGCAGCGACTCCCGCAGCATGAGGGCCTGCGGGTCCAGCCAGCGGCCCTCGTACATCAGCCGGCCCAGGCGCCGTCCCTCGCTGTGGTAGCTGGCGAGGGTGTCCTCGTTGTGGATGGCGTTGACCAGCCGCTCGTAGGCCACGTGCAGCAGGGCCATCCCGGGCGCCTCGTAGATGCCGCGGCTCTTGGCCTCGATGATCCGGTTCTCGATCTGGTCGGACATGCCCATGCCGTGCCGGCCGCCGATCGCGTTGGCCGCGAGCACCAGTTCGACCGCGGAGCCGAACTCCCTGCCGTTGATGCTGACCGGGCGGCCCTGGGCGAAGCCGACGGTGACGTCCTCGGGGGCGATCTCGACGGCGGGGTCCCAGAACCGGACGCCCATGATCGGGTCGACGGTCTCGAGGCCCGTGTCGAGGTGCTCGAGCGTCTTGGCCTCGTGGGTCGCGCCCCAGATGTTGGCGTCGGTGGAGTAGGCCTTCTCCGCGCTGTCCCGATAGGGCAGACCGTGCGCGACCAGCCACTCCGACATCTCCGTGCGACCGCCGAGCTCGGTCACGAAGTCGGCGTCCAGCCACGGCTTGTAGATCCGCAGCGACGGGTTGGCCAGCAGCCCGTACCGGTAGAAGCGCTCGATGTCGTTGCCCTTGAAGGTCGACCCGTCGCCCCAGATCTGGACGTCGTCCTCGAGCATCGCCCGGACCAGCAGCGTGCCGGTGACCGCCCGCCCGAGCGGGGTGGTGTTGAAGTAGCTGCGCCCGCCCGAGCGGATGTGGAACGCCCCGCAGGTCAGCGCCGCGAGCCCCTCCTCGACCAGCGCCGCACGGCAGTCGACCAGGCGGGCGATCTCGGCTCCGTAGGCCGTGGCCCGCCCGGGCACCGACGCGATGTCGGGCTCGTCGTACTGGCCGATGTCCGCGGTGTAGGTGCAGGGCACCGCGCCCCGCTCGCGCATCCACGCGACCGCCACCGAGGTGTCGAGACCGCCGGAGAAGGCGATCCCGACGCGTTCGCCGATGGGCAGGGAGGTGAGCACCTTGGACACGAGCAAGAGTATGCACGGCCATGCATGACCATACGAACGCGGGGTCCGGCGCTTGGCCTCGCGCGGTTCCGCGCAGGACACTCGCAGCGACCTGCACCCGAGTCCCCGCCGATCGAGGAGGGCCCGCCGATGTCGTCGACCGCCAGCCACACCCCCGCGAACCCGGAGAGCGTCTTCACCTACGGCGCGCCACAGCTGAAGTTCGGGCCGGGCGCCTCCGACGAGATCGGCTACGACCTCAGCCAGACCGGTGCCCGGCGGGTGCTCGTGGTCACCGATCCGGGCGTGGCCGCCACGGGCCACCCGCAGCGGGTCGCCGACCAGATGACGCGGTTCGGCATCGAGGCCCGTGTCTTCGCCGGCAGCCGCGTCGAGCCGACCGACGAGAGCCTGCAGGTCGCCGTCGACTGGGCCCGCGAGCACGGCCCGTGGGACGCCATCGTCGCCGTCGGCGGCGGGTCGAGCATCGACACCGCCAAGGCGGTCAACCTGCTCACCACCAACCCCGGTGAGCTCATGGACTACGTCAACCAGCCGGTGGGCGAGGGCCGGGCGCCGGTCAACCCGCTCAACCCGCTGGTCGCCGTCCCGACGACCACGGGGACCGGGGCCGAGAGCACCACCATCTGCGTGCTCGACGTCCTGGCCCTCAAGGTCAAGACCGGCATCAGCCACGCCCGCCTGCGGCCCACGATGGCCGTCGTCGACCCGGCGCTCACCCGCACGCAGCCGGCCGGGGTGACCGCCGCTGCGGGGATGGACATCCTCTGCCACGCCCTGGAGAGCTACACCGCCCGGCCCTACACGACCTTCGAGCACAAGACGCCCGAGCAGCGGGTGCCCTACTGCGGCGCCAACCCGATCGCTGACATGTGGTCGGAGAAGGCGATGGGTCTGCTGGCCGGGTCGTTCCGCACCGCCGTCCGCAACGGCGAGGACGTCGACGCCCGCGCCGACATGGCCATGGCCGCGACCTTCGCGGGCATGGGCTTCGGCAACGCCGGGGTGCACATCCCGCACGCCAACGCCTATCCGATCGCCGGGCGGGTCAGGGACTTCCACCCCAAGGACTACCCGGCCGACGAGCCGATGGTCCCGCACGGCATGTCGGTCGCCCTGACCGCGCCCGAGGCCTTCCGGTTCACCTTCGACGCGGCGCCCGAGCGGCACCTGCGCGCCGCCCGGCTCCTGGCCCCCGACGCCGAGCAGACCGACGACCCGGCGGAGTTCCTCCCGGCGGTCCTCACCGCGC
Organism: Geodermatophilus sabuli; assembly: GCF_010686765.1. GTDB lineage: Bacteria > Actinomycetota > Actinomycetes > Mycobacteriales > Geodermatophilaceae > Geodermatophilus > Geodermatophilus sabuli_A. Next base: position 42,769 of record NZ_JAAGWF010000012.1, read on the forward strand.
TGATGCGCGACATCGACCTCCCCGCGGGCATCGGCGCCGTCGGCTACCACGAGGGCGACGTCCCCGACCTCGTCGAGGGCACCATGAAGCAGCAGCGTCTGCTGGCCACCGCACCCAAGGACGTCAGCGAGGAGGACGTGGCCGGCATCCTCACCCGCTCGCTGACCCTCTGGTGACGGCATCCGCGCAGGTCGGCGCGCAGGAGTCGTAGAACGGCCGTCCAGGTGCGCGGCCGACCGCCGCGGTGGTGGAGTTCCCCCGGGGGGTCGACCGAGGGAGCACGACATGACCGCCGGCGCAACGGCGACCTACCTGCGCTCGTTGCTGTGCGTCTCGCCGCTCGCGCCTCCCGGAGGCGTCGACACGCTGCTGACGGCCTTCGGCCTGCTGGCCGAGGACCGCCCCGAGCTCCGCCTCGAGGTCGTCGGCGGCGGACCGCTGAGCCGGGCGTTGCGACGGCACGCGGACGACCTCGGACTCACCGACCGGGTCGACTTCTGCGGGCCGCTGCCGCCGCCGGCCGTCCGCACGGCCGTGCACCGGTGCACGATGCTGGTGCTCCCGCACCGGGAGGACCGCTGGGCGGGAGCATGCTCCCCGCTCCTCCCGCTGCGGGTCGCGCTGGAGAGCGCCCGGCCGGTGGTGGCGACCCCCGTCGCCGCGCTGCCCGAGGTGGTGCGCCACGGCGAGACCGGCCTGCTGGTCCCGCCCGACGACCCCACCGCGCTCGCGCTCGCCGTCACCGAGCTGCTCGACGACCCCGAGTGGGCCACCGCGCTGGGCCGCGCCGGCCGGCGGGCAGCGGTCTGCCTGCCGGACGACGACGGCGACGACGCGGAGCCCGGCCGCGTGCAGCGCCTGTGGCGCCATCTCATCGGATGACGGACACGCCGGCGAGGTCGTAGGACCTCCGTCCCCTTGCGCACGCGACCATGGAGGTGGCACAACTCCCCGACAGGGCCGTGTCGGAACAGCTGGCGCCGGCCCGGAGTCGTGGGTCGGCCATGATGCGCCGTCGGCGCGACGGGGGTGGGTATGGCCACGGGCCACAGGACGGCTGTCGCAGACGCCGGGGTGCCGGCGCAGGGGACGTCGGGCTGGGTCCCGCTGGTCGACCCCGCGCAAGCCGAGCGCCGGCCGCACTCGCCGTCGGTGCGCCGGGTGGTCGGCCGGTTCGTCCTGGCCAACCTCGCCGCCGTCATCCTGCTGCTGGCCGGCGGCGCGTGGGCCGGGGTCGAGGCGGCGGAGGACGAGGCCCTGGCCGACGCCCGTCGCACCACCGACCTGCTCGCCGTGCTCCTCGTCCAGCCCAACATCGGCGAGCCGCTGCTGGCGGGCGACCCGGCGGCGATCGCCGACCTCGACGCCAAGCTGCCCGACCGGCTGGCCCGCGTCGGCGTCATCCGGGTCAAGATCTGGGACGCCGACGGCACGATCCTGTACTCCGACGAGCCGCGGCTGATCGGCATGTCCTACCCGCTGGACGAGGAGGACAAGCGGGCGCTGGACGACGGCGTCACCCGGGCCGGGGTGAGCGATCTCGGCAGGCCCGAGAACCGGTTCGAGCGCCCGTTCGGACGGCTCCTGGAGGTCTACCGCCACATCGACGGCCCCGGGGGGCAGACCCTGCTCCTGGAGACCTACTCGACCTACGGGCAGGCGACCGCCCGCCAGGTGGAGATCTGGTGGGAGTTCGTCCCGATCTCCGCTGCCGTGGTGCTGACGCTGGTCGCCGTGCAGCTCCCCCTGGGCTTCCGGATGGTCAGCCAGCTGCGGAACACCCAGCGGGAACGGGAGCTGCTCCAGCAGCGGTCGCTGGACGCCTCCACCGAGGAACGCCGCCGGATCGCCGGCAGCCTGCACGACGGGATCGTGCAGGACGTGTCGGCGTCGGCGCTGCTGGTCGCCCGGGCCGCCGACGAGCTGCGCCGGGACCAGGCCGGGGGCTCTCCCCGGCAGGTCGCCGAGGTCCTGGGAGAGGCGGCCTCGGCGCTGCGGGCGTCGGTGGGGTCACTGCGCTCGCTGCTGGTCGAGATCTACCCACCCACCCTCCAGCGGGCCGGGCTGCCGATGGCCCTGGCCGACCTGGCCGGCCGGCTGCGCCCGCGCGGCGTCGACGTCCGGGTGTCGGTGCCCGACGACCTGGACCCGCCGCCGGACGTGGCGGAGCTCGTGCTGCGCACGGTCCAGGAGGCCATGCGCAACGTCGTCAAGCACTCCCGGGCGCACACCGTGGAGGTGACCCTGACGCAGACCCCGGCCGCGCTGGTCCTCGAGGTCACCGACGACGGGGTGGGGTTCGCCGGTGCGCCGGTCGCCGCCGAGACCCGCGACGGTCACCTGGGCCTGCGGCTGCTCGCCGACCTGGCCGCCGCCCACGGCGCCGGCCTCGACCTGCGCACCGCCCCGGGCGCCGGCACCGGCCTGCGGCTGACGGTGCCCCTGCCGTGATCGACGTCCTGGTGGTCGACGACCACGCCCTCATGCGGTCCGGCCTGACCGGCCTGATCGCCGCCGCCGAGGACCTGCGCGTGGTCGGCACGGCCGCCGACGGCGCCGAGGCGGTCGATGCGGTGACCCGGCTGGCTCCGCACGTGGTGCTCATGGACCTGTCCATGCCGGTGATGGACGGCGTCGCCGCCACCCGCCGCATCATGGAGTCCCACCCCGACGTCGAGGTCCTCGTCCTGACCTCGTTCTCCGACCAGCAGCGGGTCATGGAGGCCCTGGACGCCGGCGCCGCCGGGTACGTGCTCAAGGACACCGAGCCGGCCGACCTGCTCGCCGCCATCCGCTCCACCGCTCGCGGCCACTCCCCGCTGGACCCGCGCGTGGCGCGCACGGTCCTGCACGCCCGCCGGAGCCCCGCCCGCGCCGACCTCACCGAGCGCGAGCAGGAGGTGCTCGCGCTCGTCGGGCGCGGCCTGGCGAACAAGCAGATCGCGCGGGCGCTGGGCATCCGCGAGGGCACCGTGAAGGCGCACCTGACCAGCGTCTTCCAGCGGATCGGCGTCCGGGACCGCACGTCGGCTGCGCTGTGGGCGCGCACGCACCTGCCCGACGACCCCTCGGGCCCGGTGGCCTGACCCCCGCGCGGCGCGCTGCGGGGGCCGGGCCGAGACTGGCAGGGTGACCAGGGCCGGTTCCTCCCCCGATGACCTGCTCCCCGCGCTGCGCCGGGCCGGCGTGGGCGACGTGGACGACTCGGGCCTGGCCCGCGCGCTGTACTCCTCCGACGGCTCGCTGTACCGCGTGCTCCCCCGGGCGGTGGTGCGGCCCCGGCACCCGGACGAGATCGAGGCCGTGCTCACCGTCTGCCGCGAGCTCGGCGTGCCCCTCACCGCCCGGGGGGCGGGCACCTCGATCGCGGGCAACGCCGTGGGCCCCGGCGTGGTGCTCGACACCAGCCGGTACCTGACCCGGGTGCACGCGATCGACCCCGAGGCCCGGACGGCGACCGTGGACCCCGGCGTCGTGCAGTCGGCGCTCCAGGCGGCCGCCAAGCCGCACGGGCTGCGGTTCGGGCCCGACCCGAGCACGCACAACCGCTGCACGATCGGCGGGATGATCGGCAACAACGCCTGCGGCTCGCGGGCGCTGGGCTACGGCCGGACGTCGGACAACGTCGTCGGGCTCGACGTCGTCACCGGCGCCGGCGACCGGCTGGCCCTGGGTGCCCCGGCGGCGGCCGGAGCCCCCGACGCCGCCGGAGGAGTGCTCGGGGAGCTGCGGCGACTGGTGGACGTCGAGCTCGCCGCCATCCGGACCGAGCTGGGCCGCTTCGGCCGGCAGGTGTCGGGCTACTCGCTGGAGCACCTGCTGCCCGAGCGCGGCTTCGACGTGACGCGGGCTCTGGTCGGCAGCGAGGGCACCCTCGCCGTGGTGCGGCAGGCCACCGTCCGGCTGGTCACCGACGCCCCGCACCGCGGGCTGGTGGTGCTCGGCTACCCCACGATGGCCGACGCCGCCGACGCCACCCCGGGCCTGCTGCGGCACGAGCCGACCGCCTGCGAGGGCCTGGACCAGCGGATCGTGCAGCGGCTGCGCGACGTGCCCGCCGCGGTCGTGCCGGAGCTGCCCCGCGGCGGGGGCTGGCTGATCGTCGAGCTGACCGGCGACACGGTCGCCGAGGTGGAGGGCAAGGCCGCACGCGTCCTGGCCGACGCCGGGGCGGTGGACTCCCTGGTGGTCACCGACCGGGGAGAGGCCGAGGCGATCTGGCGGATCCGGGAGGACGTCGCCGGCCTGGCGGCCCGGACTCCCGACGGTCGCCCCGCCCACGCCGGCTGGGAGGACGCCGCCGTCCCGGTGGAGCAGCTGGGGGCCTACCTGCGCGGCTTCGAGGAGCTGCTGGCGGGCCACGGGCTGCAGGGCGTGCCCTACGGCCACTTCGGCGACGGCTGCGTGCACGTCCGCATCGACTTCCCGCTCGGGGACCGCTCCCCCGACCGGGGGCGCGCCGCCTACCGCGCGTTCGTCACCGACGCGGCCGCCCTCGTGGCCCGCTTCGGGGGCTCGGTCTCCGGGGAGCACGGCGACGGACGGGCCCGCAGCGAGCTGCTGGCCAGCATGTACTCCCCCGGCGTCCTGGCGCTCTTCGAGCGGGTGAAGGGGCTGTTCGACCCCGCCGACGTGCTCAACCCCGGCGTGCTGGTCCGCCCGGCGCGGGTCGAGGACGACATCCGCGTGGCCGCCGCCCCCCGTGCGACCGCCGGCCTCGCGCTGGCCTACCGGCACGACGGCGGTGACTTCAGCACGGCGGTGCACCGCTGCACCGGCGTCGGCAAGTGCCGGGCCGACCTGCAGGCCTCGGGCGGGGTGATGTGCCCCTCCTGGCCGGCCACCCGCGAGGAGAAGGACACCACCCGGGGCCGGGCGCGGGTGCTGCAGGAGATGCTCGCCCCGGGCGGGCCGGTGCGGGACTGGCGGTCCCCGGAGGTGCACGCGGCCCTGGACCTCTGCCTGTCCTGCAAGGGCTGCTCCCGCGACTGCCCGACCGGGGTGGACATGGCCTCCTACAAGGCGGAGGTGCTGCACCAGTCCTACCGGCGCCGGATCAGGCCGCGCTCGCACTACACCCTCGGCCGGCTGCCGCGGTGGTCCGATCTCGCCGCCCGCGCGCCGCGCCTGGTCAACGCGGTGATGACCTCCCGGGTCGGCGGCCGGCTGGCGCGGTGGGGTGCCGGCGTCGACCAGCGGCGCAGCCTGCCACCCTTCGCCGAGCGCACCTTCCGGCAGTGGTGGGCCGACCGCCCCGCCCGCGACGGCGACGGGCGGCCGGTCGCCCTCTGGGTGGACTCGTTCACCGACCACTTCGCGCCGGAGGTCGCCGAGGCGACCGTCGCCGTGCTGGAGGACGCCGGTTACCGGGTCCAGGTGCCACCGGCGGAGGCCTGCTGCGGCCTGACGTGGATCACCACCGGCCAGCTGGACGCCGCACGGCGCACCCTGTCGCGCACCGTCGGCCTGCTCGCCCCGCTGGCCGAGGCCGGGATCCCGGTGGTCGGCGTCGAGCCGTCGTGCACGGCGGTGCTGCGGGGTGAGGCCCAGGACCTGGTGCCCGGACCGGCCGCGGCCGCGCTGGCCGCCGGCACCCGCACCCTCGCCGAGCTGCTCCGGGAGACGCCGGGCTGGTCGCCGCCGTCGCTGGCCGGCGTCGAGGTCGTCGCCCAGCCGCACTGCCACCACGCCGCCGTCCTCGGCTGGGCGGCCGACGAGCGCCTGCTGCGGGAGGCGGGCGCGAGCGTGCGCCGGCTGGGCGGCTGCTGCGGCCTGGCCGGCAACTGGGGTGTCGAGCGGGGACACCACGACGTGTCGGTGACGATCGCCGAGCAGCAGCTGCTGCCCGCCGTCCGGGCAGCGGGGCCGGACGCCGTCGTCCTCGCCGACGGGTTCTCCTGCCGCACGCAGCTCGACCAGCTGGCCGGCCGGTCCGGGGTGCACCTCGCCCAGCTGCTGGCCGGCGCCTCCTGACCCGACGGCACGGGGCGTGCGGCCCCTTGCCACGTGTGACCTCCGCCACCCACCCTGGGCGGTGCGACCCCTGCCCCGCCGCAGGGAGCCCGCGGTCTGCTGCACCCGACCGTCCCCGCACCGCCGCTGGAGGCAGGGCATGACCCAGACGATCGACCGTCCCGCCGGCTCCACGTCACCGGCCGCCGACCGCGCGCAGGTGTGGCTGACGGCGTTCTCCGACGCACTCACCGCACGCGACGTCGACCGCGCCGCGGGCCTGTTCGCGGCCACCAGCTTCTGGCGCGACCTCGTCTCCTTCTCGTGGAACCTCACCACCGTGGAGGACCCGGCCGGCGCCCGGGACCTGCTCGAGCACACCCTGGAGGCCACCGACCCGCGCGACTGGGCGCTCCAGGAGCTCCCCGAGGAGGCCGACGGGGTGACCACCGCCTGGTTCACCTTCGAGACCGCCGTGGGGCGAGGGCGCGGGCTGGTCCGGCTCGTCGACGAGGGTGGGCAGCCGCGGGCGTGGACGCTGCTGACCACGCTCGTCGAGCTGACCGGCCACGAGGAGCCACGCGGGCGGGCCCGGCCGATGGGCGCCGAGCACGGCGCCAACAGGCAGCGCACGACGTGGGCCGAACGCCGGGAGGCGGAGGACGCCACCCTCGGCGTCACCACCCAGCCGTACGTCCTGGTCGTCGGCGGTGGCCAGGGCGGCATCGCGCTCGGCGCCCGGCTGCGGCAGCTCGGCGTCCCCAGCGTGGTCATCGACGCGCACCCCCGTCCCGGCGACCAGTGGCGCAACCGCTACAAGTCGCTGTGCCTGCACGACCCCGTCTGGTACGACCACCTGCCGTACCTCCCCTTCCCGGACACCTGGCCGGTGTTCTCCCCCAAGGACAAGATCGGCGACTGGCTCGAGTCGTACGTGCGGGTCATGGAGGTCCCGTACTGGTCGAGCACCGTGGCGACGTCGGCCACCTACTCACCGGAGGCCGGCGAGTGGACCGTCCAGGTCGAGCGCGAGGGCCGGCCGATGACGCTGCGCCCGAGGCACCTGGTGCTGGCCACCGGCATGTCGGGCAAGCCGAACGTGCCGGAGCTGCCCGGCCAGGACGTCTTCCGCGGCGAGCAGCACCACTCCTCGGCGCACCCCGGCCCCGACGCGTACGCGGGCCGGGAGGTCGTGGTGGTCGGCAGCAACAACTCGGCGTTCGACATCTGCGGGGCGCTGTGGGAGGTCGGCGCCCACGTGACCATGGTGCAGCGGACGTCGACCCACATCGTCCGCAGCGACAGCCTCATGGAGATCGGCCTGGGCGCGCTCTACAGCGAGGAGGCGGTGGCCGCCGGCGTCACCACCGAGAAGGCGGACCTGGTCTTCGCGTCGCTGCCCTACCGGATCATGCACGAGTTCCAGATCCCGCTGTACGAGCAGATGAAGGAGCGCGACGCCGAGTTCTACCGACGGATGGAGGCGGCCGGCTTCGAGCTCGACTGGGGCGACGACGGCTCCGGGCTGTTCATGAAGTACCTGCGCCGCGGCTCGGGCTACTACATCGACGTGGGGGCCGCCGACCTGGTGGCCAACGGTGACGTGCGGCTGGCGCACAGCCAGGTCGACCACCTCACCGAGGACGCCGTCGTCCTCGCCGACGGGACCGAGCTGCCGGCCGACCTGGTCGTCTACGCCACCGGCTACGGGTCGATGAACGGCTGGGCGGCCGACCTCATCTCCCAGGCGGTGGCCGACCGGGTCGGGAAGGTGTGGGGCCACGGCTCGGACACGACCAAGGACCCCGGCCCGTGGGAGGGCGAGCAGCGCAACATGTGGAAGCCCACCCGGCAGGAGGCGCTGTGGTTCCACGGCGGCAACCTGCACCAGTCACGGCACTACTCGCTGTACCTGGCGTTGCAGCTGAAGGCCCGCCAGGTGGGCATCCCGACGCCGGTGTACGGCCTGCCGGAGGTGCACCACCTGGCCTGATCGAGCCGTCTCCCTCAGGGAGGCCTCAGGCGGCGGCGCCGTCCCGGCGGGCGTGCGCGGCGGCGACCACGTGCGGCGTCAGGCTCTGCGCGATCAGCGCGTAGCCGGCCGAGGAGGGGTGGAAGCGGTCCCCGGAGAACAGCGCGGGGTCGGTGCCGAACGCCGTCCCCACGGCCTCGGACACCTCGGCGACCACCGCCCCGGCGGCCCGGGCGAGTGCTGCCTGCGAACGCTGCAGCTGCACCGACGCCGCCTGCACGGCCGGGCGGAGCGCCGGCGGCACGAACGGAACCGCCGACATGTCCGGCGCGGGGACGACGACCACGTCGATCCCCGCCGCGCGCAGCCCGGTCACCGCCTCGCCGAGGGCGGTGGCCGCCTGCGCCGGCGGCACGAGGCGGGCGAGGTCGTTGGCTCCGACCACGACGACCGCCAGGTCGGCCGCCAGCGGGACGGCACGGCGGACCTGGGCGGCCAGGTCGCGCGACACCGCGCCGGGGACGGCGAGGACGTGCAGGTCGACGTCGTACCCCGCGGCCGCCAGCTCGGCGGCCAGCCGCGGCCCGAGCGTGTCCGTCGCCCGGGCCGCGCCGGAGCCGTACGCGATCGAGTCACCGAGGAGGGCCAGGCGGAGGGGCGAGGAGGTCACACTCCGTACAACCGCCCCTCCAGCCCGGCTATGCCGATCCGCTCAGTGCGCCGCCGCCTGCTCCTCGGCCAGCCGCTGCGCCCCGGACGTGGTCTTCAGCGCCTTCTCCCGGATGAAGAGGACGGTGACCAGCGCGAGCGCGGCCAGCGGTGTGGCGACGAGGAACAGCTCTGCGGTCGCGTCGGCGTAGGCGTGCTGGACCAGCGCGACCACCTCCGGCGGGAGCACCGAGATGTCGGGCACCGCGGCCTCGCCGCCCTCGCCCGTGCCGCCGAGGACGCTCAGGTCCGCGGCGACCCGGCCGGCCAGCACAGCGCCCAGCACGCTGACGCCGATGGTGCCGCCGAGGCTGCGGAAGAACGAGACCACCGACGTCGTCGTGCCCAGCTCCGCGGCCGGGACGTCGTTCTGCGCGGCGAGGACGAGGTTCTGCATCAGCATGCCGACACCCGCGCCGAGCACCAGCATGTAGAGGCCGAGCAGCCAGGTCGAGGTCGCGGCGTCGATCGTGGCGAGCAGACCGAAGCCGAGGGTCATCAGCGCGCCGCCGGCGACCAGGAACCGCTTCCAGCGCCCGGTCTTGGTGATCAGCGCACCGGCGACGGTCGAGGACACCAGCAGCCCGGCCACCAGAGGCAGCGAGAGCAGGCCGGCCGCGGTCGGCGAGTAGCCCAGCGCCACCTGGAAGTACTGCGAGAGGAACACCGTCCCGCCGAACATCGCGATGCCGACCAGCGCGCTGGCCACGATGGCGAGGGCGACGGTGCGGTTGCCGAACAGGTGCAGCGGGATGATCGGCTCGGGCGAGCGCGCCTCCACCACCAGGGCGAGCGCGAGCAGGACGACGCTGGCGCCGACCAGGACGGCGGTCTCGACCGAGAGCCAGTCGTAGCGGTTGCCCGCCAGCGTGACCCAGACCAGGAGCGTGCAGACGCCGGCGGTGAGCAGCAGTGCCCCGAGCCAGTCGACGTGCACCCGGCGGCGGGTGACGGCGGGCAGGTGCAGGGTCTTCTGGATCAGCAGCATCGCCAGCAGGGTGAACGGGACACCGAGGAAGAAGCACCAGCGCCAGCCCAGCCACGAGGTGTCGACCATGACGCCGCCGATGAGCGGCCCGGACACCGTCGCCACCGCGAAGATCGCGCCGAAGACGCCGGCGTACCGGCCCAGCTCGCGCGGCGGGATCATCGCCGCCATCACGATCTGCACGAGCGCGGTCAGGCCACCGGCACCCGCGCCCTGCAGCACCCGGGCGACGATGAGCGTGGTGGTGTCCTGCGCCGCCCCGGCGAGGACCGAACCCACGACGAACAGGCCGAACGAGAGCTGGATCAGCAGCTTCTGGCTGACCAGGTCGGCGAGCTTGCCCCACAGCGGCACGGTGGCGGTCATCGCCAGCAGCTCCGCCGTGACGATCCAGGTGTAGACCGACTGGCTGCCGCCGAGGTCCGGGATGATCGTGGGCAGCGCGTTGGACACCACGGTCGCGGCCAGGATGGCCACGAACATGCCCATGAACAGGCCCGAGAGTGCCTGCAGCACCTCCCGGCGGCTCATGGGCGCCGGAGCCGACGGCTCCGGGGTCCCCGCCGGGACGGCGGGCTCGGTGATCGCGGACACGCAGAACTCCTCGAGGGTGGGGCGGGCGGGCGGGGGCCGGCACCGCAGGCGGACCCGCGGCGACGGAGAGGTCAGTGGTCCCGTGAGGGGGCGGGCAGGCCGGCGGCGAGCAGGCTCAGGGCCTCGTCGAACTGGTCGGGCAGGTCCGGTGATCCGCCGGCGCATTGCCAGCGGACGAGGGTGACGCGCAGCGCGGCACCGAGGACGGCGGCCAGCAGCGTGGGGTACAGGTCGCGCTGGACGTCCTGACCGGTGCGCTGGGCCAGGGCGCCGGCCATCTCGCGCTCGTTGGCCGTGCCCACCTCGACCGCCCGCGCGAGCAGCGTCGGCTCGGCGGCCAGGACCGACAGGCGCTGCCGCCAGGCCTCCCGGTCGTCGTCGAGGGTCGCCAGCTCCGCGCGCAGCGCCGTGCGGGCGGCGGCCAGCGGCGGCAGGGCGGGGTCCTGCTCGGCGAGGAGGACGGCGAAGCGGCCGGTCCCGGCGCCGCGCGGTTGGAGCAGCGCCTCCTCCTTGGAGGAGAAGTGGTTGAAGAACGTGCGGTAGGAGACCCCGGCCTCCGCGGCGATCTGCTCCACGGTCACCGCCGACCAGCCGTGCTCCGCGGCCAGGCGCAGGGTCGCTGCGGCCAGCGCCGTCCGGGTGTCCTGCTTCTTGCGCTCACGCAGGCCGGGTCCGGTCACGCCGAGCAGTACACCAGCTCGCTGCACAGTGTGCAACTTTGCACGGTGTGCAGCGTGTCACGCGGATCCGAGGACGCGTCAGGGCCCGGCCGCGACGCGGCCGGGCCCCGTGCGACGGCCCCCTGCCGGGACGCGTCGCGAGCGTGCGAGTGGCGGGGAGGGGCCTCTCTCAGGCCTTCGGACCGCCCGCGGCGTAGACGACCTGGCCGGACACGAAGCCGGCACCCTCGCTCACGAAGAAGGACACCAGGTGGGCGATGTCCTCGGGCTGACCCACGCGCTGGACCGGGATCTCCTTGGCGGCGTGCGCGATGAAGTCCTCGAAGGCCACGCCGACCCGGTCGGCGGTGGCCTTGGTCATCTCTGTCTGGATGAAGCCGGGCGCGATGGCGTTGGCCGTGACGCCGAACTTGCCCAGCTCGATCGCGACGGTCTTGGTGAAGCCCTGCAGACCGGCCTTCGCCGTCGAGTAGTTGGCCTGGCCGCGGTTGCCCAGCGCCGAGGTGCTCGACAGGTTGACGATCCGGCCCCACCGGGCGTCGATCATGTGCTTCTGCACCGCGCGGGTCATCAGGAAGGCGCCGCGCAGGTGCACGTTCATGACCGTGTCCCAGTCGGACTCGGTCATCTTGAACAGCATGTTGTCGCGGATGACGCCGGCGTTGTTCACCAGCACCGTCGGCGCACCGAGCTCGGCGGCGACGCGCGCGACCGCGGCCTCGACCTGCTCGGCGTCGCTGACGTCGGCACCCACCGCCAGCGCCCGTCCGCCGGCGGCCTCGATGGCCTGCACGGTGTCCTTGCCGGCGTTGTCGTCCAGGTCCAGGACGCCGACGGCGAACCCGTCCTTCGCCAGCCGGAGGGCGGTCGCCGCCCCGATGCCGCGAGCGGCTCCGGTCACGATGGCCACGCGGGTGGCGGTGCTGTTCGAGTCGCTCATGGATCGTCCCTCTCGTGTCCGCGCCGTCCGGCGCCCCCGACACGGTACGGCCGCGCAGCGCCCCAGCTACCCACCGGTAGGGCCCGGCGGGTCGCCGCGCGGAGCCCGCGCGGAGTCCGCGCAGGTGAGCGCCGCGAGGGTGTCGTCAGGGCCAGATGCTGGCGACCACGATGGCGGCCACCGACAACTGGACGGCGGCGAGCACCAGGCTGGACGGGTGGAACGCCGCCTCGGTCACGTGGCTGCCGAGCTTGCCCGGGATGAGCACGTCGAGCACGAGGAAGGCCAGCCCCTGCAGCAGGACGCCGAGCACGCCGAACACGACGGTCCAGAGCAGCGCGTCCCCGAAGCCGTTGGTGGCGTTGGTCCAGATCGCGGCGAAGACGACCGCGCCCTGCCCGAGGAACCCGGTGCCCAGCACCAGACCCGCGTTGACCGACCCCTGCTCGATGTGCCGGCCGAGCCGGCCGGGGGTGAGCAGGTCCAGGGCGAGGAAGCCCAGGACCAGCAGCGCGATGCCGACCCCGGTGTAGGCGACGGCGTATCCGATGCTGGCCAGCACGGGCGGGACCTCCGGGGGACGACGACAGGGCTGAGCATGGTCTACCAGCACGGCCGCCCCCGGCCCGACCCGGCGTGCCGGTCAGCCCGAGCGGACCACGTCGACCCGGTCGAACCCCTCGCCCACCGCCGGCGGCACGAAGCGGGCGGCCGTCCCGTACAACCCTGCCGGCGGCACCCGCAGCCGGCCCGCCCGAGCGTCGTTGCGGATCACGCAGACGGCCAGCGGGGTGTCCAGCCAGACCGCGCGCACGGGGACGCCGGCCGCCCGTGCGGCGGCCACCAGCGGCGCACGGTCGGCGGGGGTGGGGTGGGTGTTGTCGACGACGACGCCGCGCCCCTCCGCCAGCAGTTCCGCCACGACCCGCCGCTGCCGGGCCTCCCGCCGTCGGGCGTTCGGCCAGTGGTCCTTGCTCACCACCGTGTGCGTGCCGGCCAGGTGCTCCCCCACCCAGGTCGACTTCCCGCTGCCCTGCAGGCCGGCCATCACGACCAGCTCCGCGACGCTCCCCCGATCGTCGTCAGTCGTGCGGGGCCGCCCGGTCCCCGGCATGCCTCCGGCCGGGCAGGTGCGGGTGCATCGCCCGGACCGAGGCCAGCGCCGCGCGACGGGCGTTGGCCCGCTGCCGGGCCCGGCTGGTCCGCGGCGCCCGGGGTTCCTCCCGCAGCAGGGCGTCGAGCCAGTGCCCGCGCGGATCGACGTCCACCAGCATCGCCTTCACGAGCAGGGTCAGCGGGATGGCCAGCAGCGCGCCCAGAGCACCGAGCACCCAGCCCCAGAACAGCAGCGCGACGAACGTGACGGTCATCGACAGCCCCACCGAGTCGCCGACGAACCGGGGCTGGATCAGCGTCTGGACGACGAAGTTCAGCGCCGCGTAGACGGCGACGACGGCCCAGAACTCGCCCCAGCCCCCGCCGAGCAGCCCCAGGATCGCCGGCGGCACCAGGCCGAGGACGAAGCCGATGTTGGGCACGTAGTTGGTGATGAACGACAGCAGCCCCCACACCACCGGGAGCGGGATGCCGATGATGGCCAGGGCGACCGTGTCGCACACCGCGACGATCGCCCCGAACACCGTGCTGACCAGCAGGTAGCTGCGGGTGCCGCGGGCGAAGAGCCCCAGCGCGATGGGCAGGTGCGGACGCTCGGCGGCGATCAGGGCCAGCCGCCGGCCGAACCCACCGGACTCGATGGCCAGGAAGACCAGCGCGGACAGCAGCAGCACCAGCGTGGTCGCGGCGTCACTGAGCCGGGCGAGCAGGCCGGTGGCCACCCCGACCAGCTGGCTGTAGTCGAACTGGGCGACCAGGTCGGACAGCTGGCCGGAGACGATCCCGCGGTCGTTGAGGTCGACGACCACCGAGGCGAGGAGCGCCTCCGCCGAGGCGGTGTAGTTGGGCAGCAGGTTCGCGAACTGGGCTATCGAGACCACCAGCAGCGCCACGAACGCCAGCAGGATGGTCCAGACGAGGACGAGCAGGACCGTCGCGCTCGCCCAGCGGGGCCAGCCGTGCCGCTGCAGGAACCGCTGCACCGGCATGAGGGCGATGACCACGACCAGGGCCAGCAGCACCGGCCCGACCAGCCAGGCGATGGACCGGACGCCGGCGATCGCGACCGTCGCGGCCGCACCGCCCACGAGCAGCACCAGCCAGCGCGGGAGGCCACCCGCGGACTCGATCGCCGGCGGCTCCTCGCGGGGTGCTGGCTCGCCGGGCGCCCCTCCCTCGGGCGCCCGCGCCTCCTGGAGCGCGACCGTGTCCACCTCCGCCACGGTGGCCGGACTCAGCGCGGTGGCGCCCACCGCGTCCGGGACGGCCGTCCGCTCCCCGGCTCCGGACAGTCCCGGCTGCGCGACCATCTCCGGGGTCCCCCGGCTCAGGCCGTGCGCCGGTGGCGCCCGGCCGAGCCTGCGGAGGCCCCACCCACGTGCTTCGCGACCATGTGCACTCCGCTCTCCCCCGTGTGCGGCGCCGCAGTACCCACGACCCAGCCTGACATGCCGGGCCCCGGGCTCAGGACCCGGCGCGCTCCAGCAGCGCGGTCATCGCCGGCAGGTCGAAGAACGCGGCGGTCTGCCGAGCCGTCGGCCCGCCCGCGTCGGGCTCGGCCCCCGCGGCCAACAGGTGGCCGACGGTCTCGGTCGACTGCTTGAAGACGGCGGCGGCCAGCGCCGTCTGCCCGCGGTCGTTGACGACGTCGGGATCGGCACCCCGGGCCAGCAGCGCGGCCACCGTGCCGGCGTGACCGTGGTAGGCCGCCAGGATGAGCAGGGTGTCGCCCTTGTCGTTGGTGAGGTTCGGCGGGACCCCGGCGTCCACGTAGGCGGCGAGCTCGTCGGTCGCACCGCCCCGGGCCATGTCGAACAGCCGCCCCGCCAGCTCGATGACGCCCGGGTCGATCGCCTCGCCGTCCTGTCCGGTCACGGGGCGAGCGTAGGAGCCGCTCCGCCCCCCGTCGCCCCGGAGGCCCTCAGCTCGCCGCGACCCGGTCGGTCAGCTCGAGCACCCGGCGCCAGACGTCGGCGCAGGCGTCCTCCCACTCGCCGTGGGCGCGGTCGAAGAAGGAGTGCGGCGCACCGTCGTAGACCGCGGTCTGCACGTCGGCTCCCCCGGCGCGCAGCCGCTCGGCCAGCGCGAGCTGGTCCTCCACCGGCGTGGCGGCGTCCGCGCCGGCGATGAGCATCAGGGTGGGGCGGGTGGCGACGACGTCCTCGACCATCGACGGCCGCCCGTAGAAGCCGACACAGCCGGCCACGTCGACGTCCCGGCCCGAGAGCCGCCAGGAGTGGCTGCCGCCGAAGCAGAAGCCGACGGTGACGACCGGCAGCTCGGGGCGGGTGCGCTCGCGCAGGTAGTCGATCGCCGCGGTGACGTCGGCGTCCACGCCGGCCTCGGTGGTCTGCGGGATGTGCGTCTGCCAGTCGAAGTCCTGCTCGCGGGTGCCGGTCGGCGGCAGCTCCGCCGTCCGGCCGAACCAGTCGAGGGCGAGCGCGGGGAGGCCGGCCTCGGCGAACCGCTCGACGAGGGCCACGTAGTAGGGGTGCAGCCCGCGGATGTCGGGCAGGACGACCACGCCGACCCGCGCCGGGCCGGCGGGGGCGGCGTAGGCGGCGGCGAACTCGGTGCCGTCGGCTCCGGTCAGGGTGAGGGTCCCGCGCTCGGCGACGTCCCCCGTCCGGGGCGGTGCGGGCGGGCGGCTGTCGGTGTCGTGGCACATGCCACGCGTTTCTACCGGGCCGCCCCGGCGGTCCTCCGCTCAGGTGTCGGCGGCGGCGTCCGCGGCCCCGGGGTCACCGCCGAAGACCCGCGCGGCCACCTCCCGGCGGGTGTCGGCGAGCCAGTGGTGCTGCTTGTCGGCCTGCGCGATCAGCCGCTCGAACAGCGCGGCGTCGACCCGGGAGTCGGCCTCCCCGATCGCCCGCAGCGTCTCGAAACCGGCCCGCTTGGCCAGGACCGCCGTCGCGATGAACTCGAACTCGACGAGGTCGGAGAGCTCCGAACGGGAGAGCACCCGCCCGTTGAGCTTGACCCGGGACAGCTTCTCGCCGATCCAGACGGCGGCCTGCTTGTACTGCCGCACGGGGATGCCCAGCGCGCCCATCGTGGTGCGCAGCGCTGCCCGCTCCTCGCGGAGCTCGTCGAGCAGCTCCTCCAGGCGCGGCTCGTGCGACGTGCCCCGGTGCCGGCCGAGCATCCGGGTGACCAGCTCGATCCCGCCCGTGGCGGAGGCGAGGTGGTCGTTGGTGTAGATCCCGAGCAGCTCGAGGTTGCGGATCCCGCCGGTTGCGGACGGCACGGCCACGAGCACTCCCAGGGACGACGGACGGCGGTCGGCGCCCATTCTCGCCGCACGGTGATCGTCGCGCGCGCCGGCGGTCAGCCGGCCGCCCGCGCCAGAGACCGCGCGGCGGTGGGCCGCAGCTCCTGCTCGAGCTCCCACAGCCCGGCCGCCAGCCGCTGCCCCACCGCCTGCCGGGAGATGCCGAGGGCGGCGGCTGCCGCGGCCTGGCTCCGGCCGCCGGCGACCAGCTCCACCGCCTCCCAGGCCGGTCCGCTGCGCCGCTGCACCAGCACCGCCAGGGCCGTGACCACCGCCTGCGCGTCGGCGGCGTCGGGCGGGACGGCGCCCCGGACCGCCAGCCGGGTGCTGCGCCGGCCGGCTGCCACCACGGCGCGGCGCGCGCTGCGGGCGGCCGGCCCCGGGACGCCGCGGACGCTCTCGGGCAGCGGTCCCGGCACCGGGCCGGCGCCCACCCCGATCCGCCACCCGGAGTCGCGCACCAGGTCGAGCACCACGTCGACCACCACCGCGGGGTCGGTCAGCACCCCCTGCACCTCCGCCTCCGCGGTGCGCTCGAACGGCAGCACGGCGGGCACACCGGCGTTGAGCCGGCGCAGGACACCGGCGAGCCGATCGGGGTCCTGCCGGCCGTCCCGCTGGTCGGCGATCAGCACGAAGGGCACCCGGCCAGCCTGTCAGCTCCCCGGCCGGGAGGCCGGACTCAGAGGGTCGCGGCGACCTCGGGAGGGAAGCCGCCGGTCGCGATCGGTCCCCAGCGTTCGACGGTCACCCGCACCAGCGACTTGCCCTGCCGCGCCATGGCGGCCCGGTACTCGTCCCAGTCGGGGTGCTCACCGCTGATCGCCCGGTAGTAGTCGACCAGCGGCTCCAGCGCCTCGGGCAGGTCGAGCACCTCGGCGCGACCGTCCACCTGCACCCACGGGCCGTCCCAGTCGTCCGACAGCACACACACCGAGACAGCCGGGTCGCGCCGCGCGTTGGCCACCTTCGCCCGCTGCGGATACGTGGACACGACGATCCGCCCCTCGCCGTCGACCCCGCAGGTCACCGGCGACAGCTGCACCCCGCCGGCGCTGCGGCGGGTGACCAGCAGCGCGCGATGACGCGGACGCAGGAACTCCTCGAGCGCGGCGCGGTCGACCCGGTCGGCGGTGGCGGTCCTCGGCATGCCGACGACGCTACGGCGGTCGCCCGATGATCGTTTCCGCCAGCCCCGCAGCGGACATCCCCCCAAGGTGAACGATCGCCTGCGGCTGCGCCGCTCCGGCCACTCCTCCGCAGCGGAGCAGGACCCCGGCCCCTCGCCGGAGCGCGGCACCGCTCGGGACGGCGACCCGGCGGCGGTGACCAGCGCTCCCGCCCCCGGGGCCGACCGCGGCCCCCGGCTGTGGCGGGCGATGCGGACCCTGGCCATCGCCTCGGCCCAGCTCCTGCTGATCGCCGCCGGCGTGGTGGTCATCGGCTGGGTCCTCGGCAAGCTCTGGGTGATCCTGCTGCCCATCATCCTGGGGCTGCTGTTCGCCACCGTGCTGTGGCCACCCACCCGCTTCCTGCGCCGGCACGGCTGGCCACCGGCGCTGGCCGCCGCCGTCGTCCTGCTCGCCGCGCTCGCTCTCTTCGGCGGGATCATCGCCGCGATCGCGCCGTCGGTCGCCGACCAGGTCGGAGAGCTCGCCGACCAGGCGACCGGCGGGCTGCAGGAGGTCCAGGAGTGGCTGTCCGGCCCGCCGTTCAACCTCGGCGAGGACCAGGTCGGCCAGGCCGTGGACAACGCGATCAACTCGCTGCAGAACAACGCGCAGAACATCGCCGGTGCCGCCCTGACCGGCGCCACGGCCGTCGGCAACGGCCTGATCAACCTGGTGCTGGCGCTGCTCCTGGCGTTCTTCTTCATCAAGGACGGGCCGCGCTGGGTGCCGTGGCTGTCGGCGCAGACCGGCCACCGGGCCGCGCCGCACGTGGCCGCGCTGTCGCAGAAGACGTGGGACACCCTGTCGGAGTTCATCCGCCAGCAGGCCCTGGTCGGGTTCGTCGACGCCCTCTTCATCGGCATCGGGCTGTGGATCCTCGACGTGCCGCTGGTGCTCCCGCTGGCCGTGCTGACCTTCTTCGGCGCGTTCATCCCGATCATCGGCGCGTTCGTCGCGGGTGCGTTCGCGGTGCTGATCGCCCTGGTCAGCGAGGGCTTCACGACCGCGCTGATCGTGCTGGTCATCGTGCTCGTGGTGCAGCAGATCGAGGGGAACGTGCTGCAGCCGATCATCCAGGGCCGCGGGTTCAACCTGCACGCGGCGGTGGTGATCCTCGCGGTGACCGCCGGCGGCAGCCTGGCCGGCATCACCGGCGCCTTCCTCGGGGTGCCGGTCGCGGCGCTGATCGCCGTCATCTACCGGTACGTCCGCGACGAGCTCGACGGCCGGTCGCCCGAGATCGCCGACGACGGCACCCGGCCCCAGGTGACCGGTGACGTCGACGGCGCCGAGGTGGTCCGGGAGCAGGTCACCGCGCCGGCACCCGAGGGCACCGGACGCCCGTCCCAGGAGGGCGGGGGCACGTGACGCCGGACAGGTGACGGCGGGAATGCGCGGGGCGCCGCGGAGGCTGTCCTCCACGTAGACGACCCGACCACGAGGAGGCACCACCGTGGCGCAGCGACCGGAGGAGCTCGTCGAGCTGCTCCCCGAGGCCGAGCCGTTCCTGGCGCGGGCGGCGCAGGTGACCGACGCCGCCGGCGGTCGTGGCCTCGTGCTGGTGTACGACCTCACCGGGGAGTTCGACGCCGCGCACGCAGGCGCGCTGGCCGGCTCCCACCTGCTGGCCACGCTCCCGAACCAGGTGGTGGCCCGGTTCGACGTCGACAGTCTGGTCGACTACCGGGCACACCGGCCGCGGATGACCTTCAACGGCGACCGGTACGAGTCCTTCGAGGTCCCCGAGCTGCAGCTGCACGCCCTCGAGGACGACGCCGGGACGCCGTTCCTGCTGCTGCACGGCACGGAGCCCGACCTCGCCTGGGAGCGGTTCGTCGCGGCCGTCGCCGGCGTGGCCGAGCGCCTGGGCGTGACCTCGGTCGTGGGCCTGCAGGCCATCCCGATGCCGGTGCCGCACACCCGCCCGGTCACCGTCACCGCGCACGCCACCCGGCGGGCCCTGATCGAGGACTACCCCGTCTACTGGGGCGAGCTGCGCATCCCCGGCAGCGTCGCCGCGCTGCTGGAGCTGCGGCTGGGCGAGGCGGGGGTGGACGCGCTCGGGGTGGCCGCGCACGTGCCGCACTACCTGGCGCAGGCCACCTCCCCGGCCGCCTCGCTCACGCTGCTCGAGCACCTGGCCCGGCTGACCGGCCTCCTGGTGCCCACCGAGACGCTGCGGGAGGCCGCCGAGGCGCATCGCACCGAGGTGGACGAGCAGATCGCCCGGTCGCCGGAGAACACCGCCGTCGTGGCGGCGCTGGAACAGCAGTACGACCAGTTCACCGCGGCCCGCGAGGGGACCGACCTGCTCAGCGACGTCGGCGAGGTGCCCAGCGGCGAGGAGCTCGGCGCGGAGTTCGAGCGGTTCCTCGCCGAGCAGGACCGTCGCCGCCCCCGCGACTGAAGGAGGACCCTCTCCCCGAGCCCGTAGCAGGCTCAGGGCACGCCAGGAGAGGGCCGGCCGCCGGGGTCGCCGACGTCCATCCGGGACACCAGCTCGCGGCTGAACGTGTAGGTGTGCAGCACCTCGGTGTCGGCCAGCAGGTCGCCGTCGTGGTCGCGCACCACCTGGTGGACGAGCACCTCGACCCGGCCGTCGGGCAGGGCCCGGATCCGCTGGGGGTGCACCTCGGGGTGGATGACGTCCCACTGGCGCAGCCAGTAGTCGCGCACCGCCGCGTGCCCGACCACCCGGTCGCCCTCCCAGGCGTTGGGCCAGTCCACGTCCGGAGCGAACCGGGCCAGCACCGCGTCGATGTCCCGGGCGTTGAAGGCGTCGTAGAGCGCGGCGATGCCGTCCATGCGCGGAACCGTAGCCACCGCGCACGACAGCGGGCCGCGCCCGGGATCGCTCCCGGGCGCGGCCCGCCGTGTGCTCAGTGCGGAACGCGGCCCGCCTGCGTCACCCCGCGAGGACGACGCGCTCGTTGGGCACGGTGTGCGTCATCGTGAGGCCGGTGACGTCGCGCGGGCCGTTCTTGCCGAGGTTGGCCGCGCGGGCCAGCTCCTCCTCGCTGAGCGTCTGCGTCTGCAGGGGCTCCAGCCCCCGGACGTCGTCCGCGCTGATGCCCAGGCCCTCACCGACGCGGGCGCCGAGCTCGTCGTCGCACATGAAGAAGTGCCACACCATCCGCTGCTGGACCTCGGGCACGGCCTCGCCGATGAGCGTGACGAAGTTGGCGACCAGGTCGTCCTTCTCCCACTGCTCCAGCAGCTGGTACCGCTGACCGGCCTACAGGTAGTCGTTGGTCAGCGGGATGCGCTTGCGGGTGAGCCGGCCGGTGATGACCGGGCCCTGCTCGTCGTGCGTCGGGTACTCGGCCTCGCGCAGGCCGCCGGTGATCGAGGGCTCGTAGTTCACGTGCGGGTTCTGGCCGGGGCCGAGGTCCACACCGAAGGACATCTGCCCACCGCGCTGGTTGGTCTGCACCACCGCGTTCTTCGCCGAGTTGACCGGCAGCTGCAGGTAGTTCGGGCCCACCCGGTAGCGCTGGGTGTCGGAGTAGGAGAACGTCCGCCCGATCAGCATCTTGTCGTCGGAGAAGTCCATCCCGTCGACCAGGACACCGGTGCCGAACGCACTCTGCTCGTTCTCGTTGTGGTGGTCGGTGATGTTCCGGTTGAGGGTCATCGTCCCGACGAGCTTGGGCTCGAAGTCGTTCTCCGGCCAGACCTTGGTGTCGTCCAGCGGGTCGAAGTCGAGCTCCGGGTGGTCGCCGTCCTCCATCAGCTGGACGTAGAGGTCCCACTGCGGGTACTCGCCGCGCTCGATGGCCTCGTAGAGGTCCTTCGAGGCGTGCCCCAGGTCCTGCCCCTGGACCACGGCGGCGTCGGCGTCGGTCATGCTCTTGACGCCCTGCTTGGGCAGCCAGTGGTACTTGACCAGCTTCGTCTCGCCCTGCGCGTTGACCCACTTGTAGGTGTTCACGCCGAAGCCCTGCATGTGCCGGTAGTCGGCCGGGATGCCACGCGGCGAGAAGAGGTTCACCAGCATGTGCATCGCCTCGGGGGTCTGCGACATGAAGTCGAAGATCCGCGCCGGCTCCTGGCGGAAGGTGACCGGGTCGGGCTTGAGGGCGTGGATGACGTCGGGGAACTTGATCGCGTCGCGGATGAAGAAGACGGCGAGGTTGTTGCCGACGATGTCCCAGTTGCCGTCCTCGGTGTAGAACTTCACCGCGAAGCCGCGCGGGTCACGCGCCGCCTCGGAGGAGTCCCGCCCGCCGATGACGGTGGAGAAGCGGATGGCCAGGTCGGTCTTCTTGCCCGGGGTGTTGAACAGCTTCGCCCGGGTGTAGCGCTCGATCGGCTCGTCACCCCACGTGCCGGTGGCCTCGAACTCGCCGTAGGCGACGAACCCGCGGGCGTGCACCACGCGCTCCGGGATGCGCTCCCGGTCGAAGTGGCTGATCTTCTCGAGGAACTGGTAGTTCTCCAGTGTGGCCGGGCCACGGGCACCCACGGTGCGCTGGTTCTGGTTGTCGTAGACCGGGTGACCCTGACGGTTGGTCAGGATCGGCCGGTCGGCCTCACTGGCCGCCGGTCCCTGCGATGCGACGTCGGTCATGCGCGAACTCCTCCTCGGATCGAACTGCTGGTGGTGCCCGGTGCGTGCTGGTGCTGCCTGCGCGCGGCCTGACAGCCGGCGCAGAGTCCCCAGAAGACGACCTCGGCCTCGTCGACGACGAACCCGGCCGCGTCCGAGGGGGTCAGGCACGGAGCCGCCCCCACGGCGCAGTCCACGTCGGCGACCACTCCGCACTCCCGGCAGACCAGGTGGTGGTGGTTGTCGCCGACCCGGAGCTCGAACAGCGCAGGCGCACCCGCGGGCTCGATCCGGCGGGCCAGGCCCCCGGCCACCAGCGCCCTGAGCACCCCGTAGACCGGCTGCGGCGAGAGCGACGGGTGCAGCTCACGGGCGCCGGTCACGATGGTGTCGGCGTCGGCATGGGGGCGGTCGGCCAGGACCTCGAGGACCGACAGCCGGGGTCGCGTCACGCGCAGCCCCGCCGATCGCAGCCGGTCCGCCCAGGTCGTCTCCATCGGGTCCCACCCAACCGCCTTTTCTTGACTCAGTCAAAGAAAGGCGCTCGTGCCCCCCACCACTCGCACGCTCGCGGCGGGCTCCTGCGCGAGGCCGCGGCGGCCGGGTTCAGGCCTTCGGCAGGACGGCGCGCTGCGCCCCGGCGATGTCGAACAGGTCGCCGTACTCCTCGACGCGGGCGAGCACGGCGCCGGTCCGGAAGCGCAGCGAGCCGGGGTCGGCTCCGTCGACGACCGCCTCCACCTCGTCCCAGCCCAGCGGCGCGGAGACGGTGGCATCGGGACGGGCGCGCAGCGAGTAGGGCGCGACGGTGGTCTTGGCCGGGTTGTTCTGGCTCCAGTCGACGAGCACCTTGCCGGGGCGGAGCACCTTCTCCATCCGCCACACGACGCGGTCCGGCGTCTCGGCCGACAGCTCCTGGGCGAGGACCTTCGCGTACCGGCTGGGGTGCTCCCGGTCGGTCACCCGGATCGGGGCGTAGACCTGCATCCCCTTGGAGCCCGACGTCTTCACGACCGGGTCCAGCCCGTCGGCCACCAACCGCTCGCGCAGCCGCTCGGCGACCTCGCAGCACTCGAGGATGCCGGCGTCCGGCCCGGGGTCGAGGTCGAGCACGAGCAGGTCGGGCAGCGCCGGCTGCAGCTTGCTGCCGACCTGCCACTGCGGCACGTGCAGCTCCAGGGCCGCCAGGTTGGCCGCCCACGCCAGGTCGGCGACGGTCTCGAGGATGACCATGTCCAGGGTCTCCCGGCCGCGCGAGCTGCCCGGGCTCGGGACGGTCACCCGCCGCACCCAGTCCGGGGCGTGCCGGGCACTGTTCTTCTCGAAGAACGCCTGGCCCTCCACGCCGTCGGGCCAGCGGGTGAAGGTCACCGGCCGGCCGGACAGGTGCGGCAGCAGCACCGGGGCGATGCGCACGTAGTAGTCGATCACCTCGGCCTTGGTGAACGAGACCTCGGGGAAGAGCACCTTCTCCAGGTTGGACACGTGCAGCTGCCGTCCGTCCACCCGCACCAGCTGGCGGCTCACGCCCTCACCACTCCTCCACCACGTCCTCCGGGGCGAGGTCGTCGCGCAGCCCCCGCCACGACGGGTGCCGCATCCGCCCGTCGGTGGTCCAGACGGCGAAGGCCACCTCGCCGACCAGCTCCGGCTCGACCCAGTGTGCGTCCCGGGTCACCTCCCGCGGCAGGGTGCCCGTGAAGGGGGTGGTCCGGCGCGGTGTGAACAGCGGCTCCAGGTCGCGGAGCGCCTGCGCGGTGAAGCCGGTGCCGACGTGCCCGGCGTAGACGAAGCGGCCCTCGTCGTCGTGCAGGCCCACCAGCAGCGAGCCGACCCCGCCGGCCCGGCGGCCCTGGCCCGGACGCCACCCGCCGACGACGACCGCCTGGGTGCGGACGTTCTTGACCTTCCGCCAGTCCGGGCCGCGAACGCCGGGCCGGTAGGCCGAGTCCAGCCGCTTGGCCACCACTCCCTCCAGGCCGTTCTCCCGGCTGGCGGCCAGCACCGCGGCGCCGCCGCCGCGGAACCACGGCGTCGACGCCCAGCGGTGCCCGCCCAGGGCCAGGGCGTCGAGGCGCTCCCGGCGCCGCGCGTACGGCAGGTCCAGGAGGCTCTCGCCGTCCCAGCCGAGCAGGTCGAAGACGAGGTAGGTGACCGGTGCGGCGGCGGCCATCCGGTGCACCTCCGGGCCGGTGCGGTGCATGCGCCCCTGCAGCGCGCCGAAGTCCGGCCGGCCGTGCTCGTCCATGGCCACGACCTCGCCGTCGAGGACGGCGTCGTGCCCGGCGAGCTGAGCGGGCAGGCGGGCGAGCTCCGGGTAGCGGACGGTGATGTCGGTGCCGCTGCGCGCCCAGAGCGTCAGCGCGCCGTCCTGCACCACGGCGACCGCCCGCACGCCGTCCCACTTGAACTCGTACCCCCACTGGCCGTCCTGGGCGGCCGCGGGCAGCTCGCCGGTGGCGGCCAGCATCGGCGCCGGCGCCTCCACCGCGGCCGGCCCCGGGTCGAGCTTGCGCACGTTCCAGGTGCCGTCGGCCAGCCGGAACAGCACGTAGCGGCCGCGCAGCCGGCGTCCGTCGAAGGCCACCGTCACGTGGTCGTCCACCCACTTCTCGGTGGCGTAGCGGCCGGCGTCCCAGATCCGCACCCGGCCGCCGCCGTACTCGCCCGCGGCGATGGTGCCCTCGAACGCGGCGTACTCCAGCGGGTGGTCCTCGGTGGGGACGGCGAGCCGGCTCGGTCCCGTCGTGGTCGGCGGCCCCTTCGGGACGGCCCAGCTCTTGAGGACGCCGTCCCGCTCCAGCCGCAGGTCCCAGTGCACCCGCTCCCCCGTCCGGCCACGGGGGGTGTGGTGCTCCTGCACGACGAAGGTGTCGCCGTCGCCCCGCGGCAGGGGCTGGCCGGGCGGCGGCACGGGCTCGGCGGTGCGGGCCGGGTCCCGCTTGGCGCGGTACTCGGCGAGCGGGTCCTCCTGCCGGCGCGCCGGCACGTCAGGCGGTGCGGCGGGCGCGCTTGGCGGGCGGCTTGTCGGCGGCCGCGGTCTTCTGGGCAGCGGTCTTCCTGGGCGTCGTCCGCTTCGCCGGGGTCGCCGACTTCGCGGCGGTCTTGCGGGCGGGCGCCTTCTCCGGTGCCTCGTCGGCGGTCTCCCGGGCCGGGGCCCGCTTCGCGGCGGCCTTCTTCGCCGGCGCCGGGCGGGCCGGCGGCTCCTCGGCGCCACCCCCACCACGGGCGGCCTCGACGCTGCGGCGCAGGGCACTCATGAGGTCGACCACGGCCGCCCCCGAGTCGGCGGTCTCGGGCAGCGGCTGCACCTCGCCGCCGGTCTGCTTGGCCTCCAGCAGGGCGGTCATGGCCTCGCGGTAGTCGTCGGTGAAGTCGGCCGGGTCGAACTCGCCGGTCATCGACCCGATCAGCGCCTCGGCCATCTGCAGCTCCTGCGGCCGGACGGCGACGTCCTCGTCGAGGAAGGCGAAGTCGGGACGGCGGATCTCGTCGGGCCAGCGCATCGTGTGCAGGACCATCACCCCGTCGCGGACCCGGAGCGCGGCCAGGGACTCGCGCTGCCGGATGGCGATCTTGGTGATGGCGACCTGCCCGGCGTTCTCGAGCGCGTCCCGCAGCAGCACGTAGGGCCGGACCGCCGAGGCGTCGGGCTCCAGGTAGTAGGTCTTCTCGAAGTGGACCGGGTCGATCTCGCTCTGGTCGACGAACTGCAGGACCTCGATCTCCCGGCGGCTGGAGAGCGGCAGCTCGTCGAAGTCCTCGTCGGTGAGGATGACCAGCTGGCCGTCGGGCAGCTCGTAGCCCTTGGCGATCTCGGAGTACTCGACCTCCTCGCCGTCGATCGAGCAGACCCGCTTGTACTTGATCCGGCCCCCGTCGGTGGCGTGCACCTGGTTGAACCGGATGTCGTGGTCCTCGGTGGCCGTGTACAGCTTCACGCCGATGCTGACCAGGCCGAACGACACCGCCCCGCGCCAGATCGACCGCATCCCGCTCCTCCTCCGACCGGACCGACGACCGCGGGCGGGGAAGGCCGGACGGTCAAGATCACCAGGATAGGTCCGCCGGGCCGCGACCGGCAGGTCCAGGGGCGCCGTCTCCTCCGGACGGAGGAGTCAGTCGACGTCCTCCTCTCGGCCGCCGCCGGTCAGCGCACCGTTCTGGATGGCGTCGTAGGCGAACTGGAGCACGTCGGAGCCCGCGACCAGCGTCATGGTGAGCGCCACCAGCCGGGTGGCCCGCGGCATCGTGGCGTATCCGAAGACCAGCCCGGTGGCCACCCACTGCGCGAGGCAGAACGGGCAGGTGAGCAGCTCGCCGACGGCGTGCTTGACGCCACCGTGCTCCCGGACCTCCTCTGCCACCTCCGCGTGGCCCGACGGTCCCTGGAAGGCGGTGAACGGCGCCCGCAGCGGGGCCGTCACCGGGTCCTTGGCGATCCGCCGGGCCAGCCGGAAGGTGGCCACCGCGAGGAGCGCGGCGTCACCGGGCGGGATCCGGTCGGGCAGCTCGCGCCCCGAGGCCCGGACGGCGGCCACGCCGGCCGACACCAGGCCCAGGTAGACGCCCATCGCACCGAGGTCGCCCGCGAGGGGCCGCGCCTCGCCCTGGGAGTACTCGTGCTTCTGGACGCGGGCCCAGCGGCGGACCGGGGCTCCGATCCGCTGGACCTCGTCTGCGATCGCCATGGGCCTCGCGCTACCCCACCGCTGCTCGCGCCATGCGGAACCGCACCGGCCGATGCCGCGAGGAGGGTCACGCATGGGCACGGGAGCGCCGGGTAGGCCGGTGGGCGGTTCCGGCCGAGCCCGGCCGCAGACGGCGCGGTCCACCGCGCAGGAGGAGGCACCCGATGACGCAGCCCGAGGGCCAGACCGCCCGTGACGTCTTCCCCGAGGACGAGGGCATCCCCGAGGTCTCCCAGGACGACTCGCCCACCCAGGAGATGGCCGAGGACCCGCAGTTCGCCCCGATCCCCGGGGACGAGCCGGGAGCCAGCGTCGACTTCGGCACCACCTCGATGGAGCAGTCCGAGGGCGAGTCCCTGTCCGGCCGCCTGGACCGGGAGCTCCCCGACGTGGCGCCGGGCGTCCGCGCGGCCGAGGACCCCCAGCGGGCGTCCATGCAGCTGGAACAGGACACCTCCACCACGCCCGAGTCCGACTCCGGCACCAACCGCACCGCCGACGACGTCGAGGCCACCGCCGACGCGCCGGTGGGCGGCGAGGGCCCGGAGGAGGCCGCCATGCACGTCGTCGACTGACGCGGCCGGACCCCCGCGCCACCGGCTCCGGAGCGTCACCAGGCAACGCCCGCGCGGGTGACGCCGAGCCCGGACGGGTGCCCTCGTCACGGGCAGGTTGGCGTGTCGGCGGACGGGTGTCTACGTTGTAAAGGCGGTTGAGCAGTCAGCCGCGCCCGTGCCAGGTCGTCTGACCGGCACGGACACGTACGCGACGTGCGTGTCCTGGGGCGACGACACCGGCGAGCCGCACAGCGGTATCGTGGTCGAGCGGTCGTGCCGTCGGGCACTGCCGTTGAGAGGAGCTCAACCCGTGACCACATCCGACCTTCCCGCCGAGGGTCAGCACGACGTGTCGCCCGAGGGCACGGAGGCACCCTTCGACGACGTGATCACGCTGTCCACCACCACCGGTGACGACGGCGCGGTCACGGTGACGGTCGTCGGTGAGGTGGACACGTTCACCGCCCCCGTGCTGCGGTCGTCGCTGGACACCCAGCTCGAGCAGCAGCCCCAGAGCCTGGTGATCGACCTGTCCGGTGTCCAGTTCCTCGGCTCCGCCGGTCTCGCCGTCCTGGTCGAGACGCAGAAGTCGGCCCGCTCCCGGGACGTCGACCTGCGCCTGATCGCCACCACCCGCGCGGTCACCCGCCCGCTGGAGGTCACCGGCCTGATCGACCTGTTCACCATCGTGGACGGCAGTCACCGCTGACGCAGCCCCGTGCCCCCGACGAGGGGCCGCACACGAAGGGCCCCGCCGGTTCCGGCGGGGCCCTTCGTCGTGTCACCACGTCAAGCGGTGCCCTCGGCCTGACTCCGCGCCCCGGTCCGCTCGTCCCTCGCTGCGATGCTCCCGGGCCTGTCGTCACGCGGTGAGCATCTGGCAGACCGCCTGCTCCAGCACCCTCTGGGCGGTCCGGTCGTCCGGGGCCGACGCCGCCTCGCCGAGGGCGTCGGCGACCGTGTCCCCGTGTTCGAAGTGGTCGACGACGCGGGGATCGACGTAGCTGGCCTTGCACACCGCCGGGGTGTTCCCCAGCGTCTCCGACACCCGCTCGTAGGCCTGCTTCACCAGACGCTTGCGGGCGGTCCGGCTGGCCGGCGGCGGCGCCTCGGCCAGTGCCGCCGCCATGAGCACGGTGGCGTTCCAGGTGCGGAAGTCCTTGGCGGTGATCTCCGCGTCGCTGATCTCCTTGAGGTAGGCGTTGATCTCCGTGCTCGTCACGTCGTGCCACACCCGCCCACCCCCGGCCGGGTCGTCCACCCAGTAGCCGAGCAGCTCGTCGCCGGTGCCGGAGGGGCGCTTGAGCAGCTCCCGGACGACGTCCGCCGTGGGCCGGTCGGTCAGCTCCAGCTCCCGCTCGATGCCGCCCTTCGCGGTGTAGGAGAAGAACACCCGCTCCCCGCGGACCCGCACGTGCTCGTTGCGGAGGGTGGCGAGGCCGAAGGTGCCGTTGTCCTCGGCGTACTGCTCGCTGCCGACCCGGAAGGCGCCGAGGTCGAGCAGCCGGACGGCGGCCGCGAGCACGCGCTCGCGGGTCAGCCCCGACCCGGTCACCGCCTCGACGACGGCCTCACGGACGTCGGGCAGCTGGTGGGCGATCTCGAGGACCCGCTCGTGCTTCTCGGCGTCCCGCCGCGCGCGCCAGGCGTCGTGGTAGCGGTACTGCCGCCGGCCCGCGGCGTCCACGCCGGTCGCCTGGATGTGGCCGTTGGGCCACGGGCAGATCCACACGTCCTTCCACGCCGGCGGGATCGCCAGGGCGCGGACGCGGTCCAGCCGCTCGTCCTTGATCAGCGTGCCGTCGAGGTCGTAGTAGGCGAAGCCCCGGCCGGCGCGCTTGCGGCGCCAACCGGGGCCGTGCACGTCGCTGCGGCGGAGTCTCACGCCCAGTCAATGGGCACCGGCGCCGTTCCCCAAACCGGGGACGGCGCGCCGTTCACCCGTCAGCGCAGCTCGACCAGGCCGCCGAGCCCACTGATCTCCAGGATGTGGCGGGTCACCCCGCCGACGGGGGCGTGCACCACCACGCGCCACCCCTCGGCGCCGGCGATCCGGGACATCGCGAGCACCACCCGCACGGCCGCGCTGCTGAACAGGGTCACCGCGGTGAGGTCGAGCTCCACGGGGACGGTGCCGCCGTGGCTGGCCTCCAGCAGCCGGATCCGCATCTGCTCGGCGCCCAGCCCGTCCACGGCGCCGGCCACCCGCACCTCGGGGCGCGCGCCGGTGCGGTCGACGACGACGTCGGCCGTGCTGGTGCCGGCGTGCCGTTCCTCGGTCTCCTCCGGAGTGCGCCGCAGCCGCATGCTGAGCGTGACGGTGGTGCCGTGCTCGCCCTGCAGCACGACCCCGTCCACGAGCTGCCGCATGATCAGCAGCCCCCGCCCACGATCGCCCGGGTCGCGGTCCGGCGGCCGCCAGCGCCCCTCGTCGCGGATGGTCACGGTCAGCTGGCCGTCGACGTCCACGGCCGCGGAGACGTACATGCGGCCCGGTTCCACGCCGCGATAGGCGTGCTCGGCGGCGTTGGCGCAGGCCTCACCCACCGCGACCATCACCCCGACCCGGTCCTGCTCGCCCATGCCCAGACCGGTGAGCCACGCGGTCAGCCGCCGCCGCACCACGGGCAGCGAGGCAGGGACGGCGGGCAGGTCCAGGTCCAGTGGCGCCAGCCCCTCGGCCCGGCGGTGCGCGACGAGGACGGCGATGTCGTCGGGCCGGTCGCCGCGGCTCAGCCGCTCGGCCACCGCGGCGGCCAGCGCCGCGGAGCCCTCGCCCTCCAGCGCGCCGGGCGCCTCCAGCACCGCGCGAGCCGTCTCGGCCAGCCGGACCAGACCCGCCGACGGCGGGGGCCCGGACGCCGAGACCGCGCCGTCGGAGAAGAGCACCAGCGTCCCGCCCTGCTCCAGCACGGCGACGGAGACCACGGTCGGGATCCCCGGCAGGCTGCCCAGCGGCGGACGCGGGACCACCGGGAGGAACTCCGACGTGCCGTCGGCGCGGACCAGCAGCGGCGCCGGGTGCCCGGCCCCGGCGTAGGTCAGCCGGCCGGTGGCCGCCTCGAGGACCGCGTAGAAGACCGATGCGCCCTCGACGTCCTCCATCTGCGCGGCGAAGGCGTCCAGCGCGGCGACCACGGCGGCCGGCGAGGGGTCGCGCAGGGCGATCGACCGCATGGCCCCACGCAGCCGGCTCATGGCCCCGGCGGCGGGGATCCCGTGCCCGACGGCGTCACCGATGACCAGCGCCAGCCGGCCCCGCCCCAACGGCACGGCGTCGTACCAGTCCCCACCGGCCGCGCGCACCGAGCTGGCCCGGTGGTAGCTGCCCGACAGCCGCACGTCGGGCAGCAGCGGGAGCGCCGGCGGCAGCAGCGAGTGCTGCGCCTGGTCCAGGACGTCGCCTTCGGCATCCGGCCGGCCGCGCGAGTCCGGGCCCACCACACCGTGATCGGCCTCCAGCACCAGCAGCACCCCCGGACCGCCGTCGACCCTGAGCGGCTGGAGGACCGCGGTCGCCGCGGCCCCGCCGGGACCCAGGGCGCCCCGGACCGTCTCCGGGCGGCCGGTGCGGGCGACGACCTCGGCGATGTCGCCGACGGGGCGCCCGTCGACCAGCGGGAGGTCGGCGCGGGTGGCCCCCAGGGCGCGGGCGCGGGCGTTGGCCCAGACCGGTTCGAGGGCGGGACCGGCCAGGCAGTAGATGGCGGCCGAGGCCGCCTCCATGGCCGCGACGAGCACGGCTCCACCGGTGTCCCCGAGCAGACCAGACCCCGGCGGCAGGCTGTCCTGGCTGGCGTTCATCTGCGACCAGGGAACAACAGGGCGACGACCCCGGCAACCGCGCTCACCCGCCCTGACGACGGCGTTTGCGTCCCGCGCCGGGCTGGGTACGCACCCGGACTGGGCGCGGCCCGACCCGCGCTGCGGCAGGGTCGTGCTGCCGTCGGGCAGGATGGTGCCCGGACCAGCGCAGCCGGGGTCTCCGGCGCGGGGTGTCGAGGCGAGGAACTTGAGGAGCGGACGACGGATGGTGGACTCGAGGGGTGCCCTCGCGCACGACGGGCGGCGCGCCGAGCGACTGGAACTGCGGGTGCCCACCACCCCGACCCAGCTGCCCGCGGTGCGCGCGATGGCCGGTGACCTGGCGATGCGGATGGACTACGACCTCGACGCGGTCGAGGACCTCCGGCTGGCCGTCGACGAGGCCTGCGCCACGCTGGCGTCGGTGGTGTCCGGCGACCGTCGGCTGACCGTGGTGTTCGAGACGACGCGGTCCGGCCTGCACATCGACGCCTGGGTGCCGACGACGGACGGGACCGACGTGCCGCGGGACGGCTTCGGCTGGGCCGTGCTGCACACCCTCGTCGACAACGTCGACGCCGGCCGCGGCACGCAGGCCACGGTGCCCGCCGGCGACGGCAGCGACGCTCCCGTGGCCGTCATCTCCATGGACAAGTTCCTGCCGGGCCAGCACCCGGACCAGCTGCTCGGTGGCACGGGCCGGACCGTCTCGGCCGCCAGGTGACCCGGGGGGCAGCCGCGGAGCCGCAGAGCACGGAGGAGGCCGTCCTGGGCGACGACGAGTCCCCGGTCGTCCCGGACGGGGCGGACGCACCGACGACCGACGAGCAGCCGGTGGTGCCCGACCCGCGCAGCGAGGTCGTGCCCGCGCCGGAGCCGGAGCCGGTCGCCGAGCCCGACGCCGTCCCGGTGTCGGACAACCGCCGCCGCGCCGAGCGGACCGCGCCGTTGTTCGCCGAGCTGGCCACGCTGGAGAAGACCGACCCGCGGCGGGAGCGGCTGCGGGAGATCCTGGTCGAGGAGCACCTGCCGCTCGTGCGGCACTTCGCCCGCCGGTTCAGCAACCGCGGCGAGCCCTTCGACGACCTCCTGCAGGTCGGCACGCTGGGGCTGATCGCCGCCATCGACCGGTTCGACCCCACGCGCGGTGTGGAGTTCCTCTCGTTCGCGGTGCCGACCATCACCGGCGAGATCAAGCGCCACTTCCGCGACCAGGGCTGGTCGGTGCGGGTACCGCGCCGGCTGCAGGAGCTGCACCTGTCGCTCAACGCCGCCGTCGGCGAGCTGGCGCAGAAGAACGGTCGCGCGCCCACGCCGTCGGAGCTGGCCGAGCACCTGGGGATCCCCCGCGCGGAGGTCCTCGAGGGCCTGGCCGTGGCCAACGCCTACCGCAGCAGCTCGCTGGACGAGCGACTCTCCGGCGAGGACGACTCCCCCACCCTGGCTGCGACGCTGGGCGAGGAGGACGCCGCGCTCGAGGGCGTGGAGTACCGGGAGTCGCTGCAGCCGCTGCTGGCCACCATCCCGGCCCGCGAGCGCCGGATCCTCATCCTGCGGTTCTTCGGCAACATGACGCAGTCGCAGATCGCCGCCGACATCGGCATCTCGCAGATGCACGTCTCCCGGCTGCTCAGCCAGACCCTCGCCAAGCTCCGCGAGGGCCTGCTCAAGGACTGAAGGGAGGGACTCTCGGCGCCGGGAGTCCCTCCCGGTCGTGCTCCGAGCCAGCCTCAGGCGGGGGGCTCGGCGCCGTTGCCGTCGGCGGGAGCGATCTGGCGGACCTCCTCGGCCACCTGGCTCAGCGGTGGTGGCGCCGGGACGGCGGGGGTCGTGTCGGCGATGCTGGACAGCTCGATCTTCGCCTCGGGCTGGTCGGCGGCCCGGGGCAGGTGCGACTCGAACCAGCCGGTGGTGTCCAGACCGCCCTCCACCCTGGGCGCCGCGCCGCCGTTGGCCGCCGGCGCGACGTCCATCCACGACTTCCCGCCCTCGGCGCCGCCGAGGCTGGCCAGGCCCTCCAGCGCCTTGCTGAACTCGCTGGGCACGATCCACATCTTGTTGGCGTCCCCCTGCGCGATCTGCGGCAGCGTCTGCAGGTACTGGTAGGCCAGCAGGCCCTGGTCGGGCTTGCCGTCGTGGATGGCCTGGAACACCGTCTCGATCGACTTCGCCTGCCCCTGCGCCTGCAGGAACAGGGCCGCCCGCTCACCCTCGGCGCGCAGGATCCGGCTCTGCCGCTCGGCCTCGGCCTCGAGGATCGCCGCCTGCTTCTTGCCCTCGGCCGACAGGATGGCCGACGCCTTCTGCCCCTCGGCGGTGGTGATCGCCGACTGCCGGGCACCCTCGGCGGTCAGGATGATGGCGCGCTTGTCGCGGTCGGCGCGCATCTGCTTCTCCATGGAGTCCCGGATGGACGGCGGCGGGTCGATGGCCTTGATCTCCACCCGCGCCACCCGCAGCCCCCAGGGCCCGGTCGTGCCGTCGAGCACCTCGCGCAGCTGGCTGTTGATCCCGTCCCGTCCGGTCAGGGCGCCCTCGAGGTTCAGTCCGCCGACCACGTTGCGCAGCGTGGTGGTGGTCAGCTGCTCCATGCCGGTGATGTAGTTCGCGATGCCGTAGACGGCCAGCCGCGGGTCGGTCACCTGGAAGTAGACGACCGTGTCGATGCCCACCTGCAGGTTGTCGGAGGTGATCACCGGCTGCGGCGGGAAGGAGATGACCTGCTCGCGCAGGTCGATCGTGGCCCGCACGCGGTCGATGAAGGGCACTAGGATCGACAGGCCGGGCGACAGCGTGCGGCTGTAGCGGCCGAGCCGCTCGACCACCTTGGCCTGGGCCTGGGGCACGATCGTCACGCTCTTGGCGACGACCACGACCACCAGCAGGGCCAGGACGATCAGCGCGATGAGTGCGGGCTCCACGGGGAGCTCCCTTCGTCGGGGCGGTCAGGACCGGTCGGGGGGAGTCACTCCAGCTCGAACGCGTCGCCGACGACGGCCGTGGCCCCGTCGACCTGGAGGATGCGGACGGTGGTGCCGACGGGGAACGCCTCCCCGCCGTACTGGCTGCGGGCGGTCCACTCGTCGGCGCCGAGCCGGATGCGGCCGCCGTGCCCGTCGATGGCCTGCGTGACCTTCGCCGTCCGCCCGATGAGGACGGCGACGCCGTCCAGCTGTTCGGGGGTGTGGTCGAGCAGGTGCCGCTTGGCCAGCGGGCGCACCAGGACCAGCAAGAGCGCCGCGACGACGATGAAGCCGACCAGCTGGAGGACGACGGCACCGCCGAGCAGCGCGACGGTCATCCCGCCCACCGCTCCCCCGGCGAACATGAGGAGCACGAAGTC
The DNA here is from genome assembly GCF_010686765.1 of Geodermatophilus sabuli. Classification (GTDB taxonomy): domain Bacteria; phylum Actinomycetota; class Actinomycetes; order Mycobacteriales; family Geodermatophilaceae; genus Geodermatophilus; species Geodermatophilus sabuli_A. Next base: position 77,106 of record NZ_JAAGWF010000012.1, read on the forward strand.
CCCACTGGCCATCTCACCGGCGGCGAACAGGCCGGACGCGATCAGCCACAGCAGCCACGGGTCCACGGAGATCACTCTTCCAGACCGGAACCGGAGTGTGACCGATCTCCACGCGATCGTCACCTGGCCGTGGAGCGACATAACCTCGCTGGGTGCACGACTTCCCCGCCGGCCGGTTCGCGGTCTGGGCGACCTCCTGGCTCACCGGCCGTACCAGCTACGACGCGGCGCTCGACGCCCTGCTCGACGACACCGCGCACCGGGTCTCCGGCCTGCCCGGCAGCACGGAGGCGGTGCCCCTGGGCTGGGCGCTGACCGCGCTGCGCGGCCTCGGCGAGCGCCGCGTCCGCCTGGTCCTCCCGGTGGCCGGTGACGTCCGCGGGCTGCCGCGGGTCCCCGGTCTGGTGGAGCTCGGGCTGGAGACCGGGCAGGTCGCCGTCGGCACCCGGCTCGCGCTCGTGCCGGAGACGACCGGCCCCGAGGTGGTCCAGTGGACGGCGTTCGACCTGGCCGCCGCCGCCCCGGTCCCGCCTCCGATCGAGGGCACCCTGCGGGCGGTCTCCGGCGCGCTGGACCTGGCCGTCGCCGACGCCGCCCGGACCCTCGCGCACCTGGATCTGGCCCGCTGGCACCCCGAGGTGCCGGCGCTGCTGGCCGGGCTGGCGACGGGCACCCACGTCCCCGGGATGCCGCCGGGCACCGACCCGCTGGCGCTGTCGGTGCTGTCCCGGGCGCAACGACTGGGGCGGGTGCTCGACCTCGCCCTGACCGACGCGCCCGGCGGCGCCGTCACGCACGGCCAGGCCGCGGCCCGGGACGACGCCCTCCGCCCGCTGGCCGACGCTGTCCGCGAGGCGGTCACCGCCGCCTACAACGCCGTCCCGCGCTGATCCCCCGGGACGACGCGGAGACCCCGCAGGACGCCCCGGGGTGGCTAGCGTCGCGCCATGAGTGCGCCGATGACGATGAACCGGGTGATCCACGCCGCCGTCCGTCGTGACCTGGACCGCCTGGACGCCGCGCTCGGGCAGGTGGCCGACGGCGACCGCACCCGGGCGCGGGACCTGGAGCGGGCGTTCGCCAACCTCCGGCGGGAGCTGACCCACCACCACGAGGGCGAGGACACCCACATCTGGCCGATGGCGGCGACCGTCGGGATCGACCGCGGGCTGCTGGAGGCCATGGAGTCCGAGCACTCCGCCATGGCCGACGCGCTGGCGGAGACGGCCGGCGCCATGACGGCGTTCGCGGCGAGCGGGTCGGCGGCCGACGCCGCCACCGCCCGCGCGAGTGTGGTCCGGACGCGCGCGGTCGTGGAGCGGCACCTCAGCCACGAGGAGACGGAGTTGGAGCCCGAGCTCAGCCGGCACTTCGAGACCCCCGCGTGGAAGGCGGTCGAGAAGAAGCTCAGCCGGCAGCCACCCGGCGTCGCCGGCCGATTCTTCGCCTGGGTCACCGACGGGATGAGCGACGAGCACCGGGCCTTCCTCCGGCGGACCGTGCCCTCACCGGTGGTCACCGTGCTCGCGAGGACCTTCGGCCGCCGCTACTACAAGGACGTCGCCCCGACCTGGCGGGCCCAGGTGCCACGGGCTTGACCCTCGACCAGGTCGAGCCCGCACCCTGACCGGCATGACGCCCCCCGACCACCTCCTCCGCACCGGTACGGCGACCGCCCGATGAGCGCCCCGGACCCCACCATGGCCGACGTCGCCGCTGCGGTGCAGGCGGGCAGGGACGGCCGACGCGCCGAGGCGCGGGAACGGCTGACCGCGCTCTGGGAGCGGCTGGGGCCGGAGGGCGATCCGCTCGACCGCGTCACCGTCGCCCACTTCCTGGCCGACCTGCAGGACGACGCCCGCGACGAGCTGGCGTGGGACGAGCGGGCGCTGGCCGCCGCCGGCGACCTCACCGACGACCGCGGGCACCAGCAGCACGCCGGGTCGCAGGTGCGCGGCTTCCTGCCGTCGCTGCACCTGAACCTGGCCGACGTCCACCGGCGGCTCGGCAACGAGCCGGCGGCCCGGGAGCACCTCGCCGCAGCCGACGCCTCGGCCCCCGACCTCCCCGGCGGCGACTACGGGGACCTCATCCGGAGCGGGCTCGAGCACGTGCGCGCCGCGATCGACCGCGGCTCGACCGACCGCCTGCCGACGGCGCCCTGAGCCGGCGGCGGTCGGCTCCGGGGAGCCGGCGGGTCAGCTCCGGCGGGGAGGCACGAAACAGCAGGAGGCCGGGCAGTCGGTGCCCAGCCGAGGCCGCCCGCCGGCGCGGCGCTCCTCGACCAGCTCCCGGATCGTGCCGACGAAGGCGGGGTGGGTGCCCGCGGTCCCCGCCCGGGCGAAGGCGAGGCCGAGTTCCGCCGCCGTCTGCCTGGCCTCGTTGTCGAGGTCCCAGACGACCTCGAGGTGGTCGCTGATGAAGCCCACCGGGAAGAGCACGACCGCCCGCTCCCCCGCCGCGGCCAGCGCCCGGAGGTGGTCGTTGACGTCGGGTTCCAGCCAGGGCACGGACGGCGGGCCGCTGCGGCTCTGCCAGACCAGGTCGAACGACCGGCCGGGGGCGGCGGCGGCGACCACCCGCTGGGCGGCCGCGGTGAGCTCGGCCTCGTAGGCGTGCCCGTCCGGCCCGGCGACGGCGGCCATCGCGTCGGGGATGCTGTGCGCCGTCGCCACCAGGCGGGCGGTGTCACGGACGTCGTCGGGCAGGGCGGCGATCGCGGCGGCCAGCGCGTCGGCGTTGGCGCGCACGAAGCCCGCCGAGTCGAAGTAGTGCGGCAGCTTCTCCGCGGTGGGCCCGCCGCCGTTCACGACGCGGGCGCGGGCGATGTCCTCGTGGTACTGCCGGCAGCCGGAGTAGGAGGCGTAGGCGGAGGTGGCGAAGACGTAGACGTGCTCGATGCCGTCCTCGGCGAGCCGGCGCCAGGTGTCCTCGACGTAGGGCGCCCAGTTGCGGTTGCCCCAGTAGACGGGCAGGTCGATCCCCGCCCCCACGAGCTCCCGCTCGAGGGTCGCGATCAGCGCCTGGTTCTGCTCGTTGATGGGGCTCACGCCGCCGAAGTGGTGGTAGTGCTGGGCCACCTCCTCGAGCCGCTCGCGCGGGACGCCCCGCCCGCGGGTGACGTTCTCGAGGAACGGCAGGACGTCGTCGGGGCCCTCAGGCCCCCCGAAGGAGAGCACCAGCAGCGCCTCCCGCCGTCCGGCCGGCGCCGGCTCGGCCGGGGGCGGGACGCCGCCGTTGTTGCGGACGGCGAGCGAGGGGTCCTCGTCGGGGCGCTGGCCGGGGGGCGTGATGTCGACGGTGGCGCGGGGCACGGTGGTTGTTCTCCCTGAGGACGGCGCGCGGATGCGGTCCCACGCCGACGGCGTGGTCCCGGGACCTCACACGCCGACGGCGTGGAAGCCCCCGTCCACGTGCACGATCTCCCCGGTCGTGGCCGGGAACCAGTCCGACAGCAGGGCGACGACGGCCTTGCCGGCGGGCTCGGTGTCGGTGACCGACCAGCCCAGCGGGGCGCGGCCCTCCCACGCCTCCTCGAACTGCGAGCTGCCGGGGATCGACTTCATCGCCATGCTGCGCAGCGGGCCGGCCGCGACCAGGTTGACCCGCACGCCCTCGGGGCCCAGCTCCCGGGCCAGGTAGCGCGACGTGGACTCGAGCGCCGCCTTCGCCGCCCCCATCCAGCCGTAGACCGGCCAGGCCACCGTGGCGTCGAAGGTGAGCCCGACGACGGAGGCCGTGTCGCCGAACAGCGGGCGGCAGGCGTTCGTGAGCGAGGCCATCGACCAGGTCGACACCTGGAACGCCGTCGCCGCGTGCTCCCACGCCACCTCCGGGAAGCCCTCGCCCATCGCCTCCTGCGGTGCGAAGCCGATCGAGTGGACGACGCCGTCGAGGGAGTCCCCGACGTGCTCGCGCAGCCGGTCGGCCAGGGTCGACAGGTGCTCGGCGTTGGTCACGTCGAGCTCGACCACCGGCGCCTCCCGGGGCAGCCGCTTGGCGATCCGCTGGCACAGCGACAGCGCCCGGCCGAAGTTGGACAGGACGACCGTGGCGCCCTCCTGCTGCGCGATCCGGGCGGTCGCGTACGCGATCGACGCCTCGGTGAGGACCCCGGTGACCAGGATCGTCTTGCCCTCGAGGATGCCCATCAGTGCCCCATTCCCAGTCCGCCGTCGACCGGGACGACCGCCCCGGTGATGTAGCCCGCCGCGTCGCTGGCCAGGAACCGCACGACGCCGGCGATCTCGTCGACGTGCGCGTACCGGCTCAGCGGCACCTGCGCGAGGATCTCCTGCTGCCGCTTCTCGGGCAGCTCGGCCGTCATGTCCGTCTCGACGAAGCCGGGCGCGACGACGTTGGCCGTGATGCCGCGGCTGCCCAGCTCCCGGGCGATCGAGCGGGCCAGGCCGACCAGGCCGGCCTTGCTCGCCGCGTAGTTGGTCTGTCCGGCCGAGCCCAGCAACCCGACGACCGAGGAGATGAAGACCATCCGGCCCGACCGGGCCCGCACCATCTTGGCCGAGGCCCGCTTGGCGACCCGGTAGGCGGCGGTGAGGTTGGCGTCGAGGACGTCGGCGAAGTCGTCCTCCTTCATCCGCATCAGCAGCCCGTCGCGGGTGATGCCGGCGTTGCTGACCAGGACCTCGACCGGGCCCTGGTGTTCCTCGACCGCGGTGAACGCGCGGTCGACGTCCTCGGCGCTCGTGACGTCGCACCGCACGCCGAACAGCCCGTCGGGGGCGCCGCTGCCGCGGTGGGTCACCGCGACGCTGTCGCCCTGCTCGGCGAAGGAGCGGGCGATGGCCAGCCCGATCCCCCGGTTCCCGCCGGTCACGAGCACCGATCTGCCCACGCGCCATCCTCCTGACAACCGGCGAACCCCGTCAGGGGCCGAACCTAGTGGGTGGTCGCAGGTCACACCTCCGCGCGGCGGGCGGAGGAGGGCGGCAGACTGGGCCGGTGCCGCCGCCGCCCTCCGACGTCCTCTCCGGCGCGCGCGGCGTCGTCCGACTGCTGAACACCGCCGGCGGCCGGGTGCTGTGCCTGGCCGGGGACGTCGACGCCGCGGCCGTCGCCGCCTTCCTCCGCCGCTACGGCCGGGAGCCCGCCCGCGTCGAGTGCATCGACGCCGGCTCGGTGACCGCGCTGTCCCCCGCGGCGCGGGAACTGCTCCTCGACCACCTCGAGGCCGCCGAGCGGGCGGGGCGCACGGTGACCGTGCGGCGGTCGGCGCCGGTCGACCGTGAGCTGACCGGCTCCCGCTGACCGCGCTCCACCCGGGGGACGACACCGGGATCAGACCGGGGTGGGACGACGCGCGGGCCGGTGGGCAATAGCGTGCTCCGTGCGCCAGAGGAGACGGCCGCGCCATGGAGGAGGACCGTGACCACCACCGGAACCGGTGCCGCGGCCGCCCCGGACGCGCCGTTGATCGCCACCTCCGGGCTGACCCGGCGGTTCGGCGCGGTGACGGCGGTCGACGACCTCACCGTCGACGTCGCGCCGGGCGTGGTGGGCCTGGTCGGCGCCAACGGCGCCGGCAAGTCGACGCTGCTGAAGATCCTGCTCGGCCTGCTGCCGGCGACGTCGGGCCGGGTGAGCGTCCTGGGCCTGGACGTGGCCACCGCCGGAGCCACCATCCGGGAGCGGGTCGGGTACATGCCCGAGCACGACTGCCTCCCCCCGGACGTGTCGGCCACCGAGTTCGTCGTGCAGATGGCGCGGCTGTCCGGCCTGCCGAAGACGGCCGCCCGGGAGCGGACCGCGGACACGCTGCGGCACGTGGGCCTGTACGAGGAGCGCTACCGGCCCATGGGCGGCTACTCCACCGGCATGCGTCAGCGGGTGAAGCTCGCCCAGGCCCTCGCGCACGACCCCGCGCTGGTGCTGCTCGACGAGCCGACCAACGGGCTGGACCCGGCCGGGCGGGACGACATGCTGGGCCTGATCCGCCGCATCGGCACCGACTTCGGCATCTCCGTGCTGGTCACCTCCCACCTGCTGGGTGAGCTGGAGCGGGTGTGCGACTCCGTGATCGTCATCGACGGCGGCCGGCTGCTGCGCTCGTCGTCGACCGCCGACGTGACCGCCGCCAGCTCGGTGGTCGTCGTCGAGGTCGACGCGCGGGAGAACGAGGTCGCCGCGCGGCTGCGGCAGGCCGGCCTCGACGTGCACCTGGTCGGGCGGCTGCTCGAGGTGGGGTTGCGCGGCGACGCCACCTACGACCTCGTCCGGGACGGCGCCGACGACCTCGGCGTGGGCCTCGTCCGGATGGAGCGACGCCGGCACCGCATGGCCGAGTTGTTCACCCGCACCGCGGACGAGGGAGGTGGGCCCGGTGCCGCCTGAACCGGTCAGGGACGCCCGGGAGCTCGGGGTCATCCACGACATCGGGTACCGCCACTACGACGGCCCGCGGCTGGGACGCGCCTACATCCGCCGGTCCCTGTACGCGGACAGCGCCAAGGGCGCCTACGGCCTGGGCCGGGCGGCGCGCACCAAGGTCATGCCGATGCTCCTGTTCGCGGCCATGTGCGTGCCGACCCTCGTCATCGTCGTCGTCGCGTCGGTCACCGGTGGCGACGAGCTGCCCGTCGGGTACACGACCTACCTGGTCCAGCTGCAGGTGGTCGTGGCGGTCTTCGTCGCCGCCCAGGCGCCGGTGAGCGTCTCGCGCGACCTGCGGTTCGGGATCATGCCCCTCTACTTCTCCCGCCCCATGCGGCCCGTCGACTACGTCCAGGCCCGGTACGCCGCCCTGGCGACGGCGGTCTTCCTCCTGCTCGCCGCGCCGCTGACCATCCTGTTCGCCGGGGCCCTGCTGGCCGAGATGCCGGTGGGTGAGCACCTGCCCGACTACCTGCGCGCCCTGGTGTACGCGGTCCTCCTGGCGGTCGTGCTCGCCGGGTTGGGGCTCGTGCTGGCCGCCTTCACGCCGAGGAGGGGCCTCGGCGTCGCGGCCATCGTCGCGGTGCTGCTGGTCCTGTCCGGCGTCCAGACGGCGGCGCAGGCCATCGCGGTGGAGCAGGGCGCGGACACGGCCGCCGGCTACACCGGCCTGGTCTCGCCGTTCAGCCTCGTCGACGGGGTCACCCGGGAGCTGGTCGGCACCGACAGTCCGCTGCCGGCCGGGCCACCGGGCGCCGTCGGCACGCTCGTCTTCACCGCCGTCACCGCGCTGGTCGTCCTGGCCTGCTACGGCGTCCTCCTCCGTCGCTACCGGAGGGTGACCGGCGCATGACCACGGTGAGCATCGAGCAGGTGTCCTGCTGGTTCGGCAACGTCGTCGCCGTCAACGACGTGACCATGACGATCGGCCCGGGCGTCACCGGCCTGCTCGGACCCAACGGCGCGGGCAAGTCCACGCTCATCCACATGATGGGCGGGCTCCTGGCCCCCTCCAGCGGCTCGGTCACCCTGGACGGCGAGACGATCTGGCGCAACGAGGACGTCTACCGCCGGATCGGCCTCGTCCCCGAGCGCGAGGCCATGTACGACATCGTCACCGGCTGGCAGTTCGTGCTGGCCAACGCCCGGCTGCACCGGCTGCCGGATCCGGAGTCCGCTGCCCGCCGGGCCCTGGAGACGGTGGAGATGACCGGTGCGCAGGACCGGGGCATCGCGACCTACTCCAAGGGCATGAAGCAGCGGGTCAAGATGGCCACCGCGCTGGTGCACGACCCGCCGGTGCTGCTGCTCGACGAGCCGTTCAACGGCATGGACCCCCGCCAGCGCCTCCAGCTGATGGACCTCCTCCGGGACATGGGCCGGCAGGGGCGGACCGTCCTGTTCAGCTCGCACATCTTGGAGGAGGTGGAGCAGATCGCCACCGACATCCAGGTCATGGTCGCCGGCCGGCACGCGGCCTCCGGCGACTTCCGCGAGATCCGGCGCCTCATGACCGAGCGGCCGCACCAGTACACGATCCGCTCGGACGACGACCGCACGCTGGCGTCGGCCATCATGGCCGAGGCGAGCGTGTCGGGGGTGCAGCTCGACCCGGGTCAGCGCAGCACCGGCCACGGCGGGCGGAGCGGCTCCGGCGGCCTGCACGTCCAGGCCCTGGACTTCGCCGCGTTCGTCCGGGTGCTGCCGCGGCTGGCCCGCCGCCACGGCATCCGGCTGTACGAGGTGAGCCCGGCGGACGAGTCCCTGGAGAGCGTCTTCACCTACCTGGTGTCGCGGTGAACGCGACCGTCGCCCGGCTGACCGCCCGCAGCCTGCTCGGACGCCGACGTGCCCTGCTGCTGCTGCTCCTGCCGGCCGTGCTCCTCGCCCTGTCGGGGGTGGCGCGGGCGCTCGCGGGCACCGAGGAGGACCTGGCCGTCGGACTGCTCGGCGGGTTCGCCCTGGGCACGCTGGTGCCGCTGCTCGGCCTGATCGCCGGCACGGGCGCGATCGGGCCGGAGATCGACGACGGCTCGATCGTGTACGTGCTCGCCAAGCCGCTGGACCGGCACTCGATCGTCGTGACGAAGCTGCTGGTGGCGGTGGCCGTCGTGACCGCGCTGGGGGCCGTCCCGACGTTCGCGGCCGGGGTCCTGCTGACCGGGACGGCGGGCACGCTGGCGGTGGCGTTCGGCCTCGCGGCGGCCGTCGCCGGCATCGCCTACTGCGCGCTGTTCGTGCTGCTGGCGGTCGTCACCCGCAACGCCGTCGTGGTCGGCCTGCTGTACGCGCTGGTCTGGGAGACGCTGATCGGCCAGTTCGTGCCGGGTGCGCAGGCGCTGAGCATCCAGCAGTGGGCGCTGGCGATCGCCGACGAGGTCGTCGGCTCCCGGGCCGGGCAGCTGGGCGTGACGTCGGCGGTCGGCCTCCCCGCCGGGGTGGTCCTGCTCCTGGCGGTGACCCTCGGCGCCACCTGGTACGCGGGCCGGCGGCTGCGCACCATCCGCCTGACCAGCGAGGTCTGATCCGCCGCCGGACCGGGACGCGCCGGTGACGACGGGCCGAGGGACCACCCCAGCCGATGGCGAGCCCGAACAGCGGCGCGTCGGCGAACCGGTGGTGCACGTCGGTGCAGCGGGCGCGATCGGTGTCGTCGCCGACCAGCCACGCCGGCATCGCGGCTCGCCGGTCCCGGGCATCTCGCAGGCCACCCACGACGGCCGGGGACGGGGGTGCGCGCGATCAGCCCGCGCTGCTACTCACCCGCGCGGGTGGCGCGCCGCGCCCGGGCGGCCTCGGCCAGCTCGGCCAGCAGCGTCTCCGTCGTCGCGAGGTCGACGCAGGCGTCGGTGACGCTCTTCCCGTACTCCAGCGTCGCCGGTCGCCCGCGGTCCAGGTCCTGGCGGCCGGCCACGAGGTTGCTCTCGATCATCACGCCGCGGATCGCCTGCTCCCCGCCCGCGATCTGCCCGGCCAGGTCGCGCACGACGTCGACCTGGCGCCGGTGGTCCTTCTGGCTGTTGCCGTGGGAGGCGTCGACCACCACCACCTCCGGCAGACCCCGTTCCGACAGCTGCCGCTTGGTGTCGGCGATGTGGGCCGCCGAGTAGTTCGGCCCGGACTTGTCCCCGCGCAGGATCACGTGGCCGGTCTCGTTGCCGGTCGTCGACAGCTGGGCGCTCACCCCGTGGTGGTCGACGCCCAGGAACTCGTGCGGCGCCCGCGCGCTCCGGACCGCCTGGATGGCGGCCTCGATGCTGCCCTCCGGCGAGTTCTTGAAGCCGACGACGGAGGAGAAGCCGGACACGCGCTCCCGGGCTGTCTGGTCGGTGACGTTGCGCGCGCCGACACCGTTGTAGGTGACCAGCCCGTTGACGTACTGCGGCGTCAGCGCGTTCAGCGGTTCGGCGGCCACCGGTACGCCGAGGGCGGTGATGCCGCACATGAGCATCCGGGTCGCGACGAGCCCGACGCTGATGCGGCTCGATCCGTCGAGGAACGGGTCGTAGGCGAAGCCCTTCCAGTCGACCTCGGTCCGCGGCTTCTCGGTGTACGTCCGCATCAGGATCTCGAGGTCGGCACCGTGCCGCTCCCGCATGCGCGCGATGAAGCCGGCGTACTCCAGGGCGGCGACCGGGTCGTGGATGGAGCAGGGGCCGGCGATGACGGCCAGCCGGTCGTCGCGGCCCTCGACGATGTCGGTGGCGGCCTTGCGCCCGGCTCGCGTCGTCGCAGCCGACGCCGCCGGCAGCGGGACGACGGCCGCGACCGCCGCCGGCGTGACGACGACGCTCAGACCGGTGATCCGCGCGTTCACCAGGTCGGACAGGTCGACCTCGTCCGCGGCTGCGACGCCCAGCCGCTGCTGGACGCCGGGCAGCAGTTCCGCCAGGGCGGCGTCGATCTGCCCGTTCACCCGGGTCTGGACCTCCAGCAGCTGATCGGCGATCCGCGTCGCGTCGTCCAGGATCCGGTCGGCCGGCAGGGTGGCCTGCTCCATCGTCCCCACTCTCCAGGTCCTCGGTGCGGCGGGGCTCCGCTCGGGCGGCTCCCGGCTCGCCACCGGTCCGCTCGACGGACCGGGGGGACCTCGTCCCCAGCGGCTCCGGTGGCCGCCAGTCGGGAAGCCAACCACAGGCAGCGCGAGGGCACGCCGCCGGCGTCGCCGTCGTCCGGGCGCCGGATGCTCCCGGGGCCGGTCAACGCCGCGGCGGGTCCCCGACGTCGCCACGCAAGCGGTCGGCGCGTCGTTCCAGGTAGCGGCGCTCGGGCAGGTTGAGGGTCCGGCGCGCGGCCCGCTCGTACGCGCCGCGCGCGGCGTCGGCGTCCCCCGCGAGTTCCAGCAGGTGGGCGTGCACCGCGATGGTCCGGTGGTGCTCGGCGAGGGCGGCGGCGGAGCCGGCGAGCAGGGTGCCGAGCTCGACCAGGCCGGCCGCCGGCCCGTGCACCTCGGCGACGGCGACGACCCGGTTCAGGGCCACCATGGGGCCGGGGTCGACGGTGCCGAGCAGCTCGTACAGCCCGAGGACCTGCCGCCAGTCGGTGTCCTCGACCGACGCGGCCTCGTCGTGGACGGCGGCGATCGCCGCCTGCAGCTGGAAGGCGCCGATCGGCGTGGCGGCGAGGGCGGCGGAGACGAGCGCGGTCCCCTCCGTGATCGCCGCCCGGTCCCAGCGGCCGCGGTCCTGCTCGGCCAGGGGCACGAGGCTGCCGTCGGGCCGGGTCCGCGCCGGGCGGCGGGCATCCGTGAGGAGCATCAGGGCGAGCAGACCGGCCGTCTCGCCGTCCTCCGGCAGGGCTCCGTGCAGCTGCCGGGTCAGCCGGATCGCCTCGCTGCTGAGGTCGACCCGGTGCAGGGCGGCTCCGGAACTGGCGGTGTGCCCCTCGGTGAACATCAGGTAGAGGACGTCCCGGACGGCGGCGACCCGCTGCGCGCGTTCACCGGGAAAGGGCAGCTCGAACCGCGCACCGCTGGCCCTGATCCGCTGCTTGGCCCGGCTGATCCGCTGGCCGACCGTCGCCGGGGGCACGAGCAGCGCGCCGGCGATCTCCACGGTGCTCAGGCCGCCCACCGCGCGGAGCGTGAGCGGCACCTGCGCGTCCGGCGGGACCGCGGGGTGGCAGCAGAGCAGGAACAGGGTGAGCGTGTCGTCGGCGGACCCGACGACGACCGGCTCCTCCGGCTCCAGCGCCGCCACCGACTCCTCCCGGCGGCGACGGGCGACGTCCTGCCGCCAGGCGTCGGTCCACCGCCGGGACGCGACGGTGACCAGCCAGCCGGCGGGGTTGGCGGGCACCCCCTCGTCCGGCCACTGGGTGGCGGCCGCCATCAGCGCGTCCTGGACGGCGTCCTCGCAGGTGTCGAAGGAGCCACAGCGGCGCAGCAGCGCCGTCAGGACCCGGGGTGCCAGCGCGCGCAGCAGGTCGTCCAGGTCCGGGGTCCCCGGCCGGCCGCGGGCCCTCGTCACAGGTCCAGCTGGCTCATGTCGAAGACGGGCCGCACCTCCACCGAGCCGGTCGCGGCGTCCGGTGCCCGGGCGGCGATCGCCACGGCCCGGTCGAGGTCGGGGACGTCGACCAGGTAGAAGCCGGCCAGGTACTCCTTGGCCTCGGCGAACGGTCCGTCGCTGGTGAGCGTCCGCCCGTTCCGCACGCTCACCAGGGTGGCGGTCGACGGGTCCGGCAGGCCCTCCGAGGCGACCAGTTCCCCGGTGCCCGCGAGTTCGTCGGTGAGCGCCAGGTGGGCCCGGCCGAAGGCCATCCGCTGCTCGTCCGACAGCTGCTCCCACACCGCGCGGGACTGCGGGTTGCTCTGGATCAGGATCAGGTACCGCACGGGTCCTCCTCGGGCCGCTTCCGCCACCGACACCACCGTGTCGAAACCGGCCGCGCGGCTTCGACACCCCTCTGACGGGTCCCGACCGGGATCCGAGGAGAGAGGAACGGCCATGACCAGCGTGCAGCACGGACAGCCGGCCCAGAGCACGACGACGCGCGAGGAGCAGCAGGTCCGCGAGGTGGTCGAGGGCAGGAGCCACGCGATCGAGCAGCGGGACGCCGACCGGCTCGCCGGGTGCTACGCGCCCGACGTCGTCGTCTTCGACCTGGCCCCGCCCCTGCGGCAGCCGGCCGCCCAGGTGCTCGACCCCGCCAGCCACCGGGCGTGGTTCGCCACGTTCGAGCCGGGGATCGAGTACGGCACCCGCGACCTCACGGTCACGGTCGGCGGGGACGTGGCGGTCGCCCACGGCCTCGCGCGGCTGGCCGCGACCCCCCGGGGGTCGGCGGAGGGCTTCGCCATGTGGTTCCGGCTGACGCTGTGCCTGCGGCGGACCGACGGCGGCTGGCTCATCACCCACGAGCACGTCTCGACGCCGTTCTACATGGACGGCTCGTTCCGCACGGCGGTCGACCTGCAGCCGTGACCCGTCGCAGGACGACGCTCGGCCACCGCAGCGGCGACGAGCAGGAGCGCTCCGGCGGCGAGGAAGGCCGTCGCCGTCCCGGCGGCCTCGCTGACCATCCCGAGCACGACCGCGCCGGCGGCCTGCCCGACGGTGAGCCCGACGAACAGGACGGCGGCCGCGGCCGGCGCTGCGGCGGGCCTCCGGTGCGCGCCCCAGGCGAGCAGCACACCGCTCAGCGCGACGAAGGCAGCGCCGAAGCACCCGAGGGCGAGCGCCGCGGGCAGCACCGTTCCCGGCAGCACACCGAGCAGCGCCGTGCCCGTGGCGGCGGCCACCACGGTGCTCCGCCACGCCGCTCGGAGGCCGACTCGACGGACCAGCACCCCGCTGAGCCCACCGAGCAGGCCGGCCGCCCCGAGGAGGCACCACAACAGACCGGTCACCGCTGGGGACAGGCCCCCGTCGGTGGCCAGCAGGTCGCGGGCGAAGGTCCAGACTCCGGCGCAACCGGCGCCGGCGAGCACCGCGGCGACCAGCGGCCGGCCGAGTCCTCGGACCGTCGACCGCTCCTCCGGACCGGGGGCGTCACCACCGGCCCGGCCGTCCCGTACCGACTGCCAACGGGTGCGGCGGTCGGCCCACGCGGTGACCAGCAGCGCCAGCACGGCGAACCCCACCCACGACCAGCGCCAGGCGTCGGGGACCGCCAGCACCAGCAGGCCGCCGCCGACCACGCCGGCCCCGGTCCCGCCGTTCACCAGGCCCTGGGCCCGCGCCTGGTCCGGGGACGGGACCGTTCCGGCGACGGCGGCGACCAGTGCCGGCGTGGCGGCGCCGGCACCGCTCCCGGCGATCAGCGCCCCGACCGCCAGCGAGGCCCCGTTCCAGGCGACGGCCACGATCAGCGAGCCGAGCGCCGCGGTGCCGCCGGCGGCCCACAGGGCCTGGCGGGCCCGCCCTCCACCGACGAGGCCGCTCGCCACCACGGCGGCGCCGCAGTAGCCGACGTAGCCGCCCGCCGCGATGGCTCCCGCAGCGCCGGACGAGAGCCCGAAGGCGGCGCGGAACTGCGGCAGGTGGAGGCCGTAGCCGTAGCGCGCCAGGCCGTAGGTGACGGCGATGACGGCCACCCCGGAGACGACCAGCGATCGCGCGCGCGCCCGCTCGTCGGAGCGGCGTAACGATCGTTTCAGCATAACGCTCGTTACAGTAGTGGGATGACGAGGGGAGCGGCCAGTCGACCGGCCCGCGAGCGGCTGCTGGCCGCGGCGGGCGAGCTCTTCTACGAGGCGGGCATCGCCGCCACGGGCGTGGACGCGGTGCTGGCACGCGCGGGCGCGGCACCCGCGACGATGTACGCACACTTCGCCGGCAAGGACGCCCTGGTCGCCGCCTACCTCGAGCAACGGCTCGAAGCGTGGCGGCAGACCTGGGACGACGTCCTGGCCGAGCGTGACGACCCGGTCGACCGGCTGCTGTCGCTGTTCGACGCGGTCGCCCGGTACCGCTCGCGAGAGGGCACCCGCCGGGGCTGCGCATTCCTCGCGGCGGCCACCGAACTGCCGGCCGACCATCCGGGACACCGGTGGCTGGAAGCCGACACGCGCCTGCTCGTGGACCGCCTGGGCGCCCTGGCCTCCGCCGCCGGCCTCGAGAGCCCGGAGGACGCCGCCGCGACGCTCCTCCTGCTCTACGACGGCGCTCTGGGCCGTTTCGCCCGCGCCGCCACGACGCCCGGCCTGCCCGCCGACGACCCGCTGGTGCGCGCGCGCCGACTCGCCTCGGCATGGGTCGGCGCGCAGCTCGCCGGCCAGCGACGGAGCTGACCCGGGTGCCCCGGTGCCCGGCGTCACGCCCGACCGGACGGCGGAGCCCGGCTCCGCGCTGACGCCGTGCCGCGGCGGACCGACGGCGGCCTGCCGATCCCGGCGGGGCAGGCGGTCGACCGGCGGTCAGGCGACGTCTCGGCGTGTCACCTCGCGCGACGCACCGGTCACGGCCGGCGCACGGTCAACACCTGACGAACCGGACCGGTTCGTCTCGTGCGGACTGCGTCTCGCCACAGCACCCGCCCTTCCCTACGTTCAGTAGCAACGCAGATGCGCGGAGTCGCCGGCAGCGAGTCGGCCAACCGTCCCGTGACCGAACCGAGGAGAACGTCGTGTCCCTGCCCCCCACCCGCCCCGCCCCCGTCCCCGCCCACCAGGGCGCCTACGCCCAGCGCCCGTACACCCGCCCCGCCGTGCCGGTCTCCTCCGTCGCCGCACGCTCCGTTCCTGCCGGCGTCCGCCCGTACTCCGGCGTCGGCCCGATGGGCCAGCGCCCCGTCGCCGTGCGCCCCGTCGCGGAGCGCCCCGCCCCCCGCCCGGCGGTCAGCTTCCTGACCGTGGCCGAGGTCGCCGGGATCATGCGGGTGTCGAAGATGACCGTGTACCGCCTGGTGCACGGCGGGGAGCTGAGCGCCGTCCGCGTCGGCCGGTCCTTCCGCGTCCCCGAGCCGGCGGTGCGCGAGTACCTGAGCGAGGCCCGCACCGACGTCGCCTGACGAGCAGCGGCGCACCCGCGGGGGGACCACTCGGGCGGCGCTCAGGCGGCGAGGTGGAACGTGCTGGCGAAGCGGCCGAGCAGGGCACCGGGCCCGCGCAGCACCTCGACCACGCCGGTGGCGATCGCCCGATCCGGGGTGAGCTCGCCGGAGATGACCCGGCGGATGCTCGCGCCGGCGGCGGCGAAGGCGAGGTCGACCGGTCCGTCCCCGCGCGTCACGTCCAGGCTGGAGCCGTCCACCCGGATGAGCAGCTCGGCGGGACCGAAGCGCGCCGCGTAGGCGGTCGCCGGCAGGTCCGCCGCCACCTCCGGCCGGAAGGCGCTGCGCAGGTCCATGGTCATCGAGTCGGGGGTGAGGACCTGCTCCTCCCGGGGATCGCCCATCCCCTTGTACCCCCAGGCGCCGAGCGCCAGCACGACCGGCTCGAGCTCACGGCCGTAGGGCGTCAGCTCGTAGACGATGACGCGCGAGCGCGGCGCCCGGCGGATGACACCGGCCGCCTGGAGCTCCTTGAGCCGCGCCGCCAGGATGTTGCTCGGGATGCGAGGGAGACCCGCGGCGAGCTCTCCGTAGCGGCGCGGCCCGACGAGCAGGTCGCGCACGATGAGCAGGGCCCAGCGCTCCCCCACGAGCTCCAGGGCCCGGGCGATGCCGGAGTACTGCCCGTAGTCGCGTGCGGTCACCGACCTCAGGCCTGCTGGTTCGCGACCGCCTCGGGACCCTGCTCGGCGGCGACCGGGTCCATCCAGCCGAACTCGAGGACGTTGCCGTCGGGGTCGGTGAGCTGACGCTGGTACATGAACCCGTAGTCCGAGGCGGGTCGCGACTCCGAGCCGCCCGCGGCGAGGCCGTCGGCGACCGCTGCGTCGACCTGCTCCCGGCTGTCGAGGAAGATCGCGGTCGACACCGACGGGCTGATCTTCGGGTCGCCGATCGGCAGGTCGGTGAAGGTCTGGAAGAACTCGCGCACCAGGATCATGACGTAGCTGTGGCCGTCCTCGACGACGACGCAGGCGGCGTTGTGGTCGGTGAACTGCGGGTTGATGGTGAACCCGATCGCCGTGTAGAACGCCTTCGCGCGCTCCAGGTCGGTCACCGGCAGGTTGACGAACATCGCGGTCATCGCGGTCTCCCTCTCGTGGGGCCCGGTGTGGGCGAGGACCACGCTTGCAAAAAGCAAGTGACCGGTCAACACCTTTGAGCCTCCGGCCGTGGTCTCCGTCCGGCCGTTCTCCCGGGGCAGCTCCGGCACGTCAGCACTCTGGGGCGCCGAGGAGGAAACACCGGACCGGTTCGCGGTGTTCACCCGTCGTGCTGGACACAGAAGGAGGCACACGTGACCACTGAGACCGCGATCCTCGCCGGCGGCTGCTTCTGGGGCGCCCAGGAGCTGCTGCGCAAGCGCCCCGGCGTCATCTCGACCCGCGTCGGCTACTCCGGCGGCGACACCCCCGACGCCACGTACCGCAACCACGGTGACCACGCCGAGGCGGTCGAGCTCGTCTTCGACCCCGAGGTCATCTCGTTCCGGGAGCTGCTCGAGTTCTTCTTCCAGATCCACGACCCGTCGACCAAGGACCGGCAGGGCAACGACCTGGGCCGGAGCTACCGCTCGGCGATCTTCTACACGAACGAGGAGCAGCGGCGCGTCGCGCTCGACACGATCGCCGACGTCGACGCCTCGGGCCTCTGGCCCGGCAAGGTCGTCACCGAGGTGGTCCCGGCCGGCCCGTTCTGGGAGGCCGAGGAGGAGCACCAGGACTACCTGCAGAAGATCCCCTTCGGCTACACCTGCCACTACGTGCGGCCCGACTGGGTGCTCCCGCGGCGCGAGGCGCAGACCACCCGATGACCCGAGGTCCCCACCGGTCGCGTCGCGTGGCGGAACCGGTGGGGCGCCTGGGACCCGTGGGGCGCGGCGCCACCACCGGCGCCCGAACCGTGCCCACGATGGGGGCATGCCCGATCGACCGGACGCCGTCGCCGCACTGCCGGCCGCTCCGGGCGTGTACCGCTTCCGGGACGACGGCGGCCGCGTGCTGTACGTCGGGCGGGCCGGAGAGCTGCGCCGCCGGGTCAGCTCCTACTGGGGCGACCTTCGGGACCGCCGCCACCTGCGGCGGATGGTGCTCCGGGTCGCCCGGATCGAGGCGCTGGTCTGCGACTCGACGCACGAGGCCGCCTGGGCCGAGCGGAACCTGCTCGAGCGGTCGCTGCCACCGTGGAACCGGATCGTCGGCGGCCTGGAGGTGCCCGTCAGCATCCGCCTCGACCCCTCGCCCGAGGCGCCGCGCCTCGGCCTGGCCTCCGAGCACCGGCCGGCACCGGGTGTCCGCTGCTTCGGGCCCTACCTCGGGGCCCGCAAGGTGCGGCTGGCCGTGTCCGGACTGGAACGGCTGTACCCGATCAGCCACGCCGGCCCGACCCGCACCGCCGGCGAGCGCGAGCTGGCGCGGGTGCGCGGTGGACAGGACACCCCCGTCGCGCAGCTGGCCAGTGCCGTGGCGTCCGTGCTGGACCGCGAGCCGGCGGCGGTCGCCGACGCACTGGCCGCCCTGACCGCCCGGCGCGACACCGCGGCCGGGGCGCAGGCCTACGAGGCCGCGGCCCGGCTCCAGGACGAGATCGAGGCGGTCCAGTGGGTGGTCGCGCCGCAGCGGGTCACCACGCCCGGCGAGGCAGGCGACGAGGACGTCACCGCCTGGGTGGACGACGTCCTGGTCCGGCTCCGGCTCCGGGACGGCCGACTCCGGACCTGGGAGCAGGAGGCCTGCACCCGGTCGGTGCCCGGCACCCGGGCGCCCGACGGATGGGTGCCCTTCCTGCGTCGCAACGCGGAACTGGCCGCCCGGCTCGCGGCGCTGCCCGTCGGCTGAACGGGTCCACGGCGCGGAGGTGGCCCCGGCCGCATCCACCCGTCGTCGAGCGCCGTGGCGCAACGGTCCGACGACGCCCCTGACCTCACTGGACTGTCCCGGGCCGAGGTGACGTCTGGGTCTGGCACCCCTCCCGCCCCGAGTTCGACTGACGTCTGGGCAGGCCCTCTCGACCCGAGGCGGTCGTGCGATGCCTCGGGTGTCGGACGACCTCCGCCTCGGACGGAGCAGATCGGCGGCCGGCCCCTGGGCATGACCGTCGACCCCTAACCTCACCGGCATGCGTGCTGTGCAGATCACCGAGTTCGGTGGGCCCGAGGTCCTGAACGTCGTCGACGTCCCGGAGCCGGAGGCCGGTCCCGGCCAGCAGCTGTACGACGTCTCGACGGCCGGCGTGAACTACGCCGACACCCACCAGATCGAGAACTCCTACCTGGCCGCCCAGCAGCTGCCGCTGGTGCCCGGTGCGGAGTTCGTGGGGACGGCGGCCGGCGGCGGTCCCCGGGTGGTCGGCCTGCTCGACGGCGGCGGCTACGCCCAGAAGGTCGCGGCCCACCCCCGGCTGACCTGGCCGGTGCCCGACGGGGTGACCGACGAGCAGGCGCTCGCCGTCGTCCTGCAGGGCGCGACCGCCTGGCACCTGCTGCGCACCAGCGCGCACCTGGCCGCCGGGGAGACCGTCGTGGTCGTCGCCGGTGCCGGCGGGGTCGGCTCGCTCGCCGTCCAGCTGGCCAGGCGGTGGGGCGCCGGACGGGTCATCGCGACGGCGTCCAGCCCGGAGAAGCGGGCGCTGACCGAGGAGCTCGGCGCCGACGTCTCGATCGACCCCGCCCTCGCCGACGACGACCCCAAGGCCTTCGCCGCCGCACTGCGCGAGGCCAACGGCGGCAAGCCGGTCGACGTCGTCCTGGAGATGACCGGCGGCCACGTGTTCACCGGTTCGCTGTCGGCGCTCGCCCCGTTCGGCCGGCTGGTCACCTACGGGATGGCGGCGCGGCAGGACACCCCGTCCGTGGCGCCGGGCGCGCTCATGCAGCGGAGCCGGGCGGTCATCGGGTTCTGGCTGGCCCACTGCATGGCCCGGCCGCACATGATGGACGACGCGATGACCGAGTTGCTGCCCCTGGTGGCCGACGGCGCACTGACGCCGATCTCCGGCGGCCGCTATCCGCTCACCGCCGTCCGCGAGGCCCACCAGGACCTGCTGGCCCGCCGCACCACCGGCAAGCTCGTCCTCGACCCCGCACGCTAGCGGCCCTCCTGCGGGGACCCGCCGCGAGTGAGCGAGTGGCGGGGTCCAGGAGAGTCCTCCTCACAGCAGGCGGTTGGTCCAGAGCAGGCTGAGGACGACCCCGAGCAGCGCGAGCAGCACGCCGCCGCGGACGAACCAGTAGCTGACGTCGCGGGGCTCGGTGGTGTAGCCGATCTGGCTGCCGAGGTCCTCGTAGACCTGCTCGAGCTCCGCGGCGCTGGCCGCCTCGCTGTAGCTGCCGCCGGTCTCGTCGGCGATCTCCTCCAGCGTGGCCCGGTCCACCGGCACCGGTACCCGCTCGCCGTCGATGTCGAGCGTGCCGTAGTCGGTGCCGAACGCGATCGTGGACACCGGGATCTGCGCGTCGACGGCGGCGGCGACCGCCTGGGTGTCGTCGCGGCCCACGGTGTTGTAGCCGTCGGACAGCAGCACGATGCGGGCCGGCGCGAGCTCCTCGTCGCCGGCGTCCAGCGCCGACTGGTAGTTCTCGATCGCGTTGAGCGAGGTGAACACCGCCTCGCCGATCGCCGTGGACTCGGCCAGGTCGAGGTTGTCGATCGCGCTGCGCACCTGGCCGCGGTCGGTCGTCGGCGTCACCAGGGTGGTCGCCGTCCCGGCGAAGGAGACCAGGCCCAGGTTGATCCGCGCGGGGAGGACGTCGACGAACTCCTTGGCCGCGACCTGCATGGCCTCGAACCGGCTGGGCTCGATGTCGGTTGCCTGCATGGACAGCGAGACGTCCACGGCCATGATCACCGTCGCCCGCTCCCGCGGCACCCGGACCTCGGTGCTCGGGACGGCGAGGGAGACCACCAGTGCCGCCAGTGCCAGCGCGACCAGCCCGAACGCCAGGTGCCGCCGCCAGCCCGGCCGCTTGGGCACCAACGTCCCGAGCAGCGCGACGTTGGTGAAGCGGGCCGCGTAGGCCTTGCGGCGCAGTTGCAGCAGCACGTAGAAGGCGACCAGCGCCGCGACGGCCAGCAGGCCGAGCAGCCACAGGGGGGCCTGGAAGGTCATCGGGAGGCTCCTCCGCTGCCGGCCCGCCGGCGGTCGGCGACGAATCTGACGACGTCCATGAGCCAGTCGCGGTCGGTGCGCAGCTGCAGGTGACCGGCGCCCGCCCGGCGCAGCGCCGCGGCGATCGCCTCGCGCTGGGCGGCGGCCCCGGCGGCGAACCGGGCGCGGAACTCGGCGTCGCCGGTGGGCACCTCCAGCGTCTGCCCGGACTCCGGGTCGACCACGGTCAGCAGGCCGACGTCGGGCAGCTCGAGCTCCCGGGGGTCGACGACCTCGATGGCCAGCAGCTCGTGCCGGCCGGCCAGCCCGCGCAGCGGCCGCTCCCAGTCCGCGGTGCCGTGGGCGTCGGAGCCGAGGAAGTCCGAGACGACCACGACCAGCCCGCGGCGCCGCGGCGGACGACGCAGCGACTCCAGCGCCTCGGCGAGGTCACCGCGCCGTCCGCCCGACGCCCGCGGCGTGGCGACGACGGCGCGCAGCAGCCGGTCGGCGGCCAGCCGGCCGGACATCGCCGGGTAGCGGTCGACCCGCTCGCCGGTGGTGACCACGGCTCCCAGCCGGTTGCCGCCCCGGACGGTGAGGTGGCTGACCGCGGCCAGGCCGGCGATGGCAAGGTCACGCTTCTGGCAGTTGGCGGTGCCGAAGTCCAGGCTGGCCGAGAGGTCCACGACCGCCCAGGTCTCGAGCTCGCGGTCGGCGATCGTCTCCCGCACGTGCGGCACCTGGGTGCGAGCGGTCACCGGCCAGTCCATCCGCCGGACGTCGTCCCCCGGGTGGTAGGTCCGCGAGTCGCCGGCCTCGCTGCCCGACCCCGGCACCAGCCCGAGGTGGTCGCCCTGCAGCAGGCCGTCGAGACGGCGGCGGACGGTGAGCTCCAGCCGCTGGAGGAGGACGTCGGCGGGGCCCTCGGCGAAGGTCGGCGGCGCACCGTCGCCGCGGCCGGGGTCCACCCCCGACCCGGGTGTGTCGGCCCGGCTCATGCCGGGGGTCGGCGCGGGTCCGGCCGGCTCCGCCGGAGCAGTACCGGCGGCGCGGCGGCGGAGGATCACGCCGACGAGGCCCCGTGGGCGTACCCGTTGCCGGTGGCACCCGGCTGACCCTGGGGCGACTGCGGGCCCTGCGCCTGCTGGCCCTGCGGCGACGGGAAGCCCTGCGCCGGCTGCTGTCCCGGCCCGCCTGGCCCGGGCGCACCGAACTGCGGCGGGGCGAACTGGGGGGCGCCCTGCGGCGGGCCGAACGACGGGACGCTGGGACCGCCGGGGACACCGGGGCCGAAGCCCCCGGCCCGCTGGCGCGGCGTGACCTGGGGCAGCGGGACCGTCTGGAGGATGCGCTTGACCACGTGGTCGGCCGGCACGCCGTCGGCGAGGGCGTCGTAGGAGAGCACCAGCCGGTGGCGCAGGACGTCGGCGGTGACGTCGAGGACGTCCTGCGGGAGGACGTAGTCCCGGCCGCGGACCAGCGCCAGCGCCCGGCTGGCGGCGATCAGCCCCAGCGAGGCGCGCGGGCTGGCGCCGTAGGAGACCCACGAGGCGACGTCCTCCATGCCCAGCTCGCGCGGGGCCCGGGTGGCGACGACGAGCCGGACGACGTAGTCGACCAGCGCGTGGTGCACGAAGACCTGCGAGGCGGTCCGCTGCATGCGGAGCAGGTCGTCGGGGCCGAGGACGGTCTCGGCGACCGGAGGGGTCGACCCCATCCGGTAGATGATCTCCCGCTCCTCCTCGGGGCTGGGGTAGTCGACCAGCACCTTCATGAGGAAGCGGTCCCGCTGGGCCTCGGGCAGCGGGTACACGCCCTCGGACTCGATCGGGTTCTGCGTGGCCAGGACGAGGAAGGGCTCGGGCAGCGGGTGCGTGACCCCGCCGATGGAGACCTGGCGCTCGGCCATGACCTCCAGCAGCGCCGACTGCACCTTGGCCGGCGCCCGGTTGATCTCGTCGGTGAGCACGAAGTTGGCGAAGACCGGGCCGAGCTCGGTGTCGAAGGCGTCCTGGCCGGCCTTGTAGATGCGCGTGCCGATGATGTCGGCCGGCACCAGGTCGGGGGTGAACTGCAGGCGGGCGAACCTGCCGCCGACGACGGTGGCCAGCGTCTCGACGGCGAGGGTCTTGGCGACGCCGGGCACACCCTCGAGCAGTACGTGCCCGCGGGCGAGCAGGGACACCAGCATCCGCTCCACGAGCCGGTCCTGGCCCACGATGACCCGCTTGATCTCGAACAGCACCCGCTCGAGCTGGGCCGCGTCGACCGACGGCGGCACCGGCGCGCCGGCGGTCTTCTCGAGGGGGGTGCTGGCAGCGGTGCTCACGGGGCTCCCTGATCGGACCGGTCCGCGGCCTCCGCGAGGCCGGCGCAGGGACGGAGTACCCGTCCCTGCGCCAGTGTCCTACACGTTCCTGGACGGGGGCTGTGGCCGCCGCCGGGCGCGCCCGCGGCCGAGCCCCACCGCACCGGGCGCTCGCGCGGCGTGCCCACACCACTGCCCGCAACCGGAGGCGGCTGCTAGCCTCGGCGGTGCGTCGGGCAGCTCCCCCCGTGGCTGCCCGACGCCTTTCCTGTCCGCTCTTCGGCGCCCGCCCCGAGCGTGCGCGGGGTCGGGACGACGGCGTCCTCGCTCAGCCGGTCGGCCGGACGGCTCCGAAGTAGTCGCTGCCGAACCACATCGACGAGATCTTGACGACGTCGTTGCTCTGCGGCGCCTGGACCACCTGGCCGTTCCCGATGTAGAGCGCGACGTGGTAGATCGACGTGTAGGCCGATCCCGACGCCCAGAACACCAGGTCGCCGGCCTGCAGGTCCGACGCGGCCACCGTCGAGCCGCGGAAGCGCCACCACTGGTCCCGGCTGGTGCCACCGATCGCGATGCCGGCCTGCGCGTACGCGTACTGGGTGAGCCCGGAGCAGTCGAAGCCGAAGATGGTCGTGTCCGGCGGGATGCCGTAGGTCGGCCCGTTGCTGTCGCCACCGCCCCAGCTGTAGGGCAGGCCGCGCTGCGACTTCGCCGCCGAGATGGCGACGTCGACCGCCGAGCGTGAGGGCGCGCCGGCCGTCGTTCCGCCACCGCCCGACGACGAGGAGCCACCGCCCGACGACGATGAGCCGCCACCCGACGACGCACCGCCGGACGACGAGCCGCCGCCGGCCGACGAGCCACCGCCCGAGGACGAGCCGCCGGACGACGAGCTCCGCGAGGGAGCCGGGGCCGGCGGGCGGGCGCGGGCGGCCTCGGCCGCCGCGGCGGCGGCCGCGGCTGCGGCCCGCGCGCCCTCGGCGCCGTAGAGGGTCTCCTGGGCGGCGGCGAGCTCGGCCTCCCACGTCTGCCGCTGCTCGGCCAGTACCGCGGCCTGCGCGCGGGCGGCCATCTCCTGCTGCTGCGCGGCGGCCAGCGAGCCGGCGGCCTCGGCCCGGGCCCGGTCGGCCTCGGCGACCGCCTCGCGGGCGGCCGCCTCGGCCGCCACCGCCTGACCCTCCAGGACCGTCAGCTGGGCCAGCACGTCGACCCGGTGGTCGCCGGCCGCGTCGAGCAGGGCGGCCCGCTCCACCAGCTGGGCGGGGCCCTCGGCACTCATGAGCGCGGCGGCGCCGGGAGCGGTGCTGCCCTGCATGTAGCTCGACCGCGCGAACGCGGCGACCTGTGCCCGACCGCGGGCGAGGTCGGCCGCCGCCTGGGCCGCCGCCGCGGCGGCGGCGTCGGCGCCGGCCTGCGCCGCCTCCTGGGCCGCCCGCCGCTCCTCGTACTCCTGCAACGCGATCTGGGCGTTCTGGTGGGCCGCGTCGGCCGAGGCCTGGGCGCGGGCGAGCTCGGCGCTGACCGCGCCCACCTGGGCGGCAGCGGCGTCCCGGGCGGCCTGCGCCTCGGCAACCGCTGCGTCGCCGGGCGCCGCGCCGGCCGTGCCGGGGACGAGCCCGACCACCACGAGCGCGGTGAGCCCCGCGCCGAGGGTCCGGGAGATCCAGCGGATCCCCCGGTTCCCGGGATGGGATCCCCCGCTGTGCGTACGCCTGTCCACCGAGCCGACCTCTCCCCGGCGCGCCATGACGCCCCGAGGGGACGTCGCCGCGCGACCTGACACCGACGGTCACCCCGGAGGGCGACCCACTGGTGCGGGGATCGACGGGATCGGACGGAGGGTTGAGCAGCCCCTCCCCCGGACGGGTGAGGAGTCAGGCGCCGCTGGAGCGACCCGCCGCGAGCGTGCGAGGGGTGGGGAGGAGTCAGGCCCCGCTGCAGGGACCCGCCGCGAGCTCGCGAGCGGTGAGGGGCAGCGGGGTCCTCCTTCAGTTCACCTGGCGCTCGGCGTCGGTCCAGAACGCCTCGCGGAGCTTGAACTTCTGGATCTTGCCGGTGGCGGTACGGGCCAGCTCGTCCCGGAACTCCACCCGCTTGGGGATCTTGTACCCGGCGATCCGGCCACGGCAGTGGGCCACGATCTCCTCCGCCGTCGCCTGCTGCCCCTCGGCGAGGACGACGATCGCGGTCACCATCTCCCCCCACTTGTCGTCGGGGACGCCGATGACCGCCACCTCCGCGACCGCCGGGTGGCTGAAAACGGCGTCCTCCACCTCGATCGAGGAGACGTTCTCACCGCCGGTGATGATCACGTCCTTCTTGCGGTCGGAGATGGTCAGGTAGCCGCCGTCGTCGAGGGTGCCGCCGTCGCCGGTGTGGAACCAGCCGCCCTCGAGGGCCTCCCCCGAGGCGTCCGGGTTCTCCCAGTAGCCGGCGAGCACGGTGTTGCCCTGCGCGAGCACCTCGCCGCTGTCGCTGACCGCCAGCCGGGTGCCCAGCGCCGGGACGCCGGCCCGGGACAGCCGCTTGGCCCGCTCCTCGGGCTCGAGCTCGTCGTACTCCGCGCGCGGGCGGTTGATGGTCAGCAGCGGGGCGGTCTCGGTGAGGCCGTAGATCTGGTTGAACTCCCAGCCGAGCTCGGCCTCCACACGGGCGATGGTGCGCGAGGGCGGCGGGGCCCCGGCCACGATGATCCGCACCCGGTCGCGCCCGGGGACCTCGCCGTCCCACTCGGCGGCGGCGTCCAGGACGGCGTTCCACACCGCGGGCGCACCGGCCATCACCGTGACGCCGTGCTGCTCGACCCGGCGGAGGATCTCCGCCCCGTCGACCTTGCGCAGCACCACCTGCCGGGCACCCAGGCCGGCCATCGAGTAGGGCAGGCCCCAGCCGTTGCAGTGGAACATCGGCAGCGTGTGCAGGTAGACGTCGCGGTCGCTGACCTGCATGTGCATCGCGAAGGTGACCGCGTTGACCCACTCGTTGCGGTGGGTCATCTGCACGCCCTTGGGCCGCGCGGTCGTCCCGCTGGTGTAGTTGATCGTCGCCGTGGCGTCCTCGTCGGGCTCGGCCCACGGCACCGGCTCGGTGTCGGGGCGGAGCAGCTGCTCGTACTCCTCCCCGGTGCTGAACCGGTGGTCGGCCTGCACGCCCTTGAGCGAGGTCTCCAGCTCCGGGTCGACGAGCAGCACCTTGGCGCCGCAGTGGCCGACGATGTAGCCGACCTCCTCCGGCGAGAGCCGGAAGTTGATCGGCACGGCGACCCGCCCCGACGACGGGACGGCGAGCAGGCACTCCAGCAGCCGGCCCGCGTTGTGGCTGAC
The DNA here is from genome assembly GCF_010686765.1 of Geodermatophilus sabuli. Lineage (GTDB taxonomy): Bacteria > Actinomycetota > Actinomycetes > Mycobacteriales > Geodermatophilaceae > Geodermatophilus > Geodermatophilus sabuli_A. The sequence continues at coordinate 103,212 of NZ_JAAGWF010000012.1, forward strand.
GATCGCCACCCGCTCGCCCTGCCCGACGCCGAGCGCGTCGAGGCCGGCCTGCAGCGCGCGTCCACGGCGGGCCACCTCGCGGTAGGTGAGGTCGCCGAGCGAGGGCGCCGGCTGGTCGGGCTCGTCGACGATGCCGACCCGGTCGCCGTAGACGAGTTCGGCCCGGTCGAGGAAGTCACGGGTGGTCAGGGGCACGCGCATGCCGACTCCCGAGGGGTGCGGGGCCGGCTGCTCCGGCCGCTCGTCGTGGTCCCCGTCACGCTAGCCGCCGGTGCCGCTCCCGTGCGCCCCGACTCGGCCCGGCCGTCTCAGCCGAGCAGCGCCCACAGCGCGGCAGCGGTGCCGGCCGTGGCCGCCACCGCCCGAACGGTGTCGACCTGCAGCAGCCGCCGGTGTGCGGCGGAGTCCCACGCGCGGTCCAGCCGGCGGTGCAGCGGAACGGCGCCCAGCCCGGTGAACCCGAGGACGACGGCCAGGCAGGCTGCGCCGGCCACCACGGCGGGCAGCGGCGTCCCCGCCGGCCGGTCGGCGAGCAGCCACGGCGTCGTGACGCACTGACCGGCGAACAGCGGACCCACCACCCGGGAGATCCGCTGCTGGTGGCGGCGCTCGTAGGCCGGGAAGGCGGCCGGCGGGACCTGCGCGAACTGCGGGTAGACCAGCGCCCGCACCGTCCACTGGAAACCCGCGTAGGCCGCGGTCAGGGCCAGGTGCACCGCCAGCAGCGTCACGTCCGCAACCGGCTCGGGTCGGCCTCCCCGCAGGGTCCCGCCGCGGGCGGGCGAGTGGTGGGGGGCAGGGAGGTCCTCCTACCGCGCCAGGCCAGGCTCCGGGCGTCGAGCTCGCGCAGCACCGGGTCGCCGTCGGCGAGCACCCGCTCGGCCAGCGCGACCGCGGTGGCCAGCTGCTCGTCCTCCGGCTGCGCCGAGGCCGGCGAGCGGCGCCGGTCCAGGACGTCGTACCACCGTCCGCCGACGGCGTGGTCGAGCAGGATCCGGCCGGAGCAGTGGTCCCCGGTGACCACCCAGCGGCCCGCGCGGGCCCGACGCGGCAGCTCGTCGTCCACCAGCCGGCGGTAGCGGGCGGACAGCTGGTCCCGCGTCACCGCGCCAGCAGCCGGGGCAGCGCGACGCCGATGGGCTCGCGGACGACGAGGTCGGCGACGTCGTCGTAGGGCGTGGGCTCGGCGTTGACGACGACGACCCGCGCCCCGGCCTGCGCGGCGACGTCGGTCAGTCCCGCGGCCGGGTGCACGGTGAGCGAGGTACCGACCGCCAGGAAGACGTCGCAGTCGGCCGCCGCCTGCGCCGCCGCCTCGACCACCGCGGCGTCCAGCGCCTGACCGAAGCTGATCGTCGCCGACTTGAGGATGCCGCCGCAGACCCGGCAGGCCGGATCGGGCTCGCCCGCGTCGACACGGGCCATGGCCTCGGCCATCGACGTCCGGTCGCGGCAGCCGAGGCACTCGACCTCGTGCACGGTGCCGTGCAGCTCGAGGACCAGCGCCGGTGACGACCCGGCCGCCTGGTGCAGCCCGTCGATGTTCTGGGTGAGCAGCGCGCGCAGCCGGCCCTCCCGCTCCAGGTCCACCAGCGCCGCGTGGCCGGCGTTGGGCGCGATGTCGCCGACCTGCAGGTCGCGGCGCATCAGCCAGGCCCGGCGGCGGATGTCGGGGTCGGCCACGTAGTAGGACAGCGTCACGAGCTTCTCGGCGTCCGGGTCGCGGGTCCAGACGCCGTTGGGCCCCCGGTAGTCGGGGATGCCGCTGTCGGTGGAGATGCCCGCCCCGGTGAGCACGGTGATCGCGCGCGCGGCGGTCAGCCACTCGGGCAGGGGCTCGGGGACGGCGCCGGTCACGGCTCCACCGTAGGCAGCCGCCGTCCGCGAGCGCCGGGTGACGAAGCCCACCGGGTGAGGCAAGGGGTGCCTCACCCGATGCGCTCCGGGCCGAACTGGGATGATCGGGGTCGGACAGCAGCGCGACGTACCAGCCGCGACGAACCAGCGAGGGGTAGGCGCAGAAACGTGGCAGCCAGCAAGGACACCTTCGGAGCCCGGTCGACGCTCACCGTCGACGGCACCGACTACGACATCTACCGACTCGACGCGGTGGAGGGCTCCGAGAAGCTGCCCTTCAGCCTGAAGGTCCTCCTCGAGAACCTGCTGCGCACCGAGGACGGCGCGGACATCACCGCCGACCACATCCGTGCGCTGGCGAACTGGGACCCCTCGGCCGAGCCCGACCAGGAGATCCAGTTCACGCCGGCCCGCGTGGTCATGCAGGACTTCACCGGCGTCCCCTGCATCGTCGACCTCGCCACCATGCGCGAGGCCATGGCCGAGCTCGGCGGCGACCCGCAGAAGATCAACCCGCTCGCCCCGGCCGAGCTGGTCATCGACCACTCGGTGATCGCCGACGTCTTCGGCACCGAGGACTCGTTCCAGCGCAACGTCGAGATCGAGTACGAGCGCAACGGCGAGCGCTACCAGTTCCTGCGCTGGGGCCAGGGCGCCTTCAGCGACTTCAAGGTCGTGCCCCCGGGCACCGGCATCGTGCACCAGGTCAACATCGAGCACCTGGCCCGCGTGGTCTTCCCGCGCCAGGACGGTGACCGCGTCGTGGCCTACCCCGACACCTGCGTGGGCACCGACAGCCACACCACGATGGTCAACGGCCTGGGCGTGCTCGGCTGGGGCGTCGGCGGCATCGAGGCCGAGGCCGCGATGCTCGGCCAGCCGGTGTCGATGCTCATCCCCCGCGTCGTGGGCTTCAAGCTCTTCGGCCAACTGCCGGACGGCGCCACCGCCACCGACCTGGTCCTGACGATCACCGAGATGCTCCGCGAGCACGGCGTCGTCGGGAAGTTCGTCGAGTTCTACGGCGAGGGCGTCTCCGCGGTGCCGCTGGCCAACCGCGCCACGATCGGCAACATGAGCCCGGAGTTCGGCTCCACCGCGGCGATGTTCCCCATCGACGAGGAGACGATCACCTACCTGGAGCTCACCGGCCGTTCGGCCGAGCAGGTCGCGCTCGTCGAGGCGTACGCCAAGGAGCAGGGCCTCTGGCACGACGCCTCCCGCGAGCCGGCGTTCTCCGAGTACCTGGAGCTCGACCTCGGCAGCGTCGTCCCGTCCATCGCCGGCCCGAAGCGCCCGCAGGACCGCGTCGCGATCACCGAGGCGAAGCAGGCGTTCCGCGAGGCGCTGCCCACCTACGCGCCCGACGGCGACAGCGAGCCCGACGACGCAGCGGACGAGGGCTCCAGCGTCGACGAGTCCGTCGAGGAGACCTTCCCGGCCTCCGACCCGGCCAGCCCCTTCGCGCACGGCAACGGCGAGGCGGGCAAGCCGCACGATGCGGTCACCGGCAGCGGGGACGGCGGGCGTCGCGCCTCCAAGCCGACCCGCGTGGTCATGGAGGACGGCACGGAGACCGAGATCGACCACGGCCACGTCGTCATCGCCGCGATCACCTCCTGCACCAACACCTCGAACCCGCAGGTGATGATCGGTGCGGCGCTGCTGGCGAAGAACGCCGTCGAGCGCGGGCTGACCAGCAAGCCGTGGGTCAAGACGACGCTGGCCCCCGGGTCCAAGGTGGTCATGGACTACTACGAGAAGGCCGAGCTCACCCCGTACCTGGAGAAGCTCGGTTTCTACCTGGTCGGGTACGGCTGCACGACCTGCATCGGCAACTCCGGCCCGCTCCCCGAGCCGGTGTCGAACGCGGTGAACGAGGCCGACCTCGCCGTCGTCTCGGTGCTCTCGGGCAATCGCAACTTCGAGGGCCGGATCAACCCCGACGTCAAGATGAACTACCTGGCGTCGCCGCCGCTGGTCATCGCCTACGCGCTCGCCGGGTCGATGGACGTCGACCTGAACAACGAGCCGCTCGGCCAGGACACCGACGGCAACGACGTCTTCCTGCGCGACATCTGGCCCTCGCCCCAGGAGGTCCAGCGGGTCATCGACCACGCCGTCTCCGCGGAGCAGTTCGGCCGCAGCTACGAGGACGTGTTCGCCGGCACCGAGCAGTGGCAGAACCTGCCCACGCCCACCGGGGACACCTTCGAGTGGGACGCCGAGAGCACCTACGTCCGGAAGCCCCCCTACTTCGACGGGATGGCGGCCGAGCCGTCCGCCGTCGAGGACATCACCGGCGCCCGCACACTGGCGGTGCTCGGCGACTCGGTGACCACCGACCACATCTCGCCGGCCGGCTCCATCAAGGCCGACAGCCCCGCGGGCCGGTACCTGCGCGAGCACGGTGTGGACCGTCGGGACTTCAACTCCTACGGCTCCCGGCGCGGGAACCACGAGGTCATGATCCGCGGCACCTTCGCCAACATCCGGCTGCGCAACCAGCTGGTGCCCGGTACCGAGGGTGGCGTCACCAAGAACCACCTGACCGGCGAGACGACGACGATCTACGACGCCTCCCGCGCCTACATCGACGCCGGCATCCCGCTGGTCGTGCTGGCCGGCAAGGAGTACGGCTCCGGGTCCTCCCGCGACTGGGCGGCGAAGGGGACGGCACTGCTCGGGGTCAAGGCCGTCATCGCCGAGAGCTACGAGCGCATCCACCGCTCGAACCTCATCGGCATGGGCGTGCTGCCGCTGCAGTACCCCGAGGGCCAGAACCGCGAGTCGCTCGGCCTGACCGGAGACGAGGAGTTCGCGATCACCGGCATCACCGCGCTGAACGACGGCTCGGTGCCGCGGACGGTGAAGGTGCGGGCCGGGGACGTCGAGTTCGACGCCCGCGTGCGCATCGACACCCCCGGTGAGGCGAACTACTACCGCAACGGCGGGATCATGCAGTACGTCCTGCGGTCGCTGCGGGGCTCGGCCGCCTGATGGACCTGGGCCTGGGCGGTCGCGGATACCTGGTCACCGGCGCGAGCCGAGGGCTGGGGTTCGCGACCGCCCGCGCACTGGTCGACGACGGGGCGCAGGTGCTCGTCAGCTCGCGGTCCCCGGAGTCCGTGGACGACGCCGTCGCGTCGCTGGGCGGAGCGCCCGGGGCACACGGCGAGGCCGCGGACCTGGCCGACCCGGACGCCGCCGAGCGCCTGGTCGCCGCGGCGCTGGAGCGACTGGACCGGGTGGACGGCGCACTGGTCTCCGTCGGCGGCCCCACCCCGGGCAGCGTGCTGGACACGTCCGAGGACGCCTGGCGGACCGGCGTCGAGAGCGTGCTCCTCGGCCCGCTCCGGCTGGTCAAGGCCCTCGTCCCACACCTGGGCGACGGTGCGGCGATCGGCTTCGTCCTCTCCACCTCCGTGCGCCAGCCCCTGGAGGGGCTCGCGGTCTCCAACGGCCTGCGCCCGGGCCTGGCGATGACCGCCAAGGGACTGGCCGACGAACTCGGGCCGCGCGGCATCCGGGTCGTCGGGCTGATGCCCGGGCCGTTCGCGACCGACCGGACCGTCGAGATCGACTCGCGGAAGCCCGATCCGCAGGCCGCCCGGCGCGCGACCGAGGCGACGGTGCCGCTGCGCCGCTACGGCCGGCCGGAGGAGTTCGGCCGGGTGGCGGCGTTCCTGCTCTCCCCGGCCGCCAGCTTCGTGACCGGGACCATGATCGCCGTCGACGGGGGGCGGATCCGGACGCCGTGAGGACGGACCCCCTCGCCCCCGTCGAGGGACCACGTGGCGGGCCCCTGCGAGGGAGCCCGGTCCTCGTCGCCTGCGCGCACGGCACCCGCAATCCCACCGGTCGCCGGCTGATCGCCGAGCTGGCGCTCGCCGCTCGGACCGTGCGACCGGGTCTCGTGACGACCGCCGCGTTCGTCGACGTCCAGCCGCCGACGGTGGTGAACGTCGTGGCCGGGCTGTCGGCTGCCGGGCAGTCCGCCGTCGTCGTCCCGCTGCTGCTGTCCGGCGGGTACCACGTGCACGTGGACATCGCCTCGGCCGTGGCCGGCACCGACACCGCGGTCGCCGCCCGGCCGCTGGGTCCCGACCCGCGGCTGGCCGAGGTGCTCGCCGACCGGCTGCGGCAGGCCGGCGCCGATCCCCGTGACCCGCTGACCGCCGTCGTGCTCGCCGCCGCGGGGTCCAGCGATCCGCGTGCGGTGGCCGACGTCGAGGACACCGCGGACCTCCTGCAGCGCTCGTGGGCCGGACCGGTCACCACGGGATACGGCTCGGCGGCCCGGCCGGCCGTGCCCGACGCGGTGGCTGCCGCCCGCCGGGGCGGTGCGGAGCGGGTCGTCGTCGCCAGCTACCTCCTGGCCCCCGGCCACTTCCACGACAAGCTGGCCGGAGCCGGTGCCGACGCCGTCACCGCACCCCTGCTCCCCGACGAGCGGATCGCCGCCGTGCTGCTGGACCGCTACGACGCCGTGGCCGGCGGGGGGCCGGCCAGCAGCACGCGCACCGCCGCGCCGTAGTCGGGCGCCGGCACGTCACCGAGCAGCAGCCGCTGCAGCAGGAACCCCAGCACCAGCGACAGCATGGCCGCGGAGAGCTCGTGCGGGTCGGCGTCCCGCGGCAGCCGCCCCGCGGCCTGAGCCCGGACGGCCGCCTCGCGCAGGTAGCTCCGGATCGTCCCGTAGGCACCCTGGACCACGTCGTACACAGCCGGGTTGCGCAGCGCCTCTGCCCACGCCTGGACGGCGACGCGGGTCGGGTCCACCGGAGCGCGGCCGGCGACGTCGGCCACCAGGTCGACCGCCGTGGCGACCGCCTCCGCCGGGTCGGGGTCGTCCTGCTCGGCCAGCCACCGGTCGAACCCGGCCACCGCCCGGCCGAGGACCCGGTCGACGATGGCCCGGATCAGGTCGTCCTTGCTGGTGAAGTAGCGGTACACGGCGCCCGCGGACAGCCCGGACTCGGCGATGACGTCGGCCATCCCGGTGGCCTGGAAACCGTTGGCGGCGAAGCGGACGATCGCCGCGTCGATGATCTGGTCGCGACGGGCGGTCAGGTGCTCGGCGGAGACACGTGGCATGCGGGGACTATAAAACGAACATCCGTTCTTGACGGCGCGAGCGCGGCGGAGCATGCTCCTCCCTGAGGAGAACGGTCGTTCGTTTTCGACATCTGGAGGCAGTCGTGTCCACGTCCCCGAGCGGCACCGGCCGCAGGATGCCCGCCCTGATCGCGCTGTTCGCCGTCGTGCTGACGGTGCTGCTGACCGCCTTCGCGTGGCCGGCGGTGCGCTCCCAGCCCCGGGACCTCCCCGTCGCCGTCGCCGGTCCTCCCGCGGCCACGGCGGCGCTCACGGAGTCCCTGGAGGTCGGTCGAGCCGGCGCCCTGGACGTCCGCGCCGTGCCGGACGAGGCCGCCGCGGTGGACGCCATCCACTCCCGGGAGGTCTACGGCGCGGTCGTCGTGGCGCCGGGCGCACCGCCGCGGGTGCTCGTCGCCTCCGCCGCGAGCCCGGTGGTGGCACAGGCGCTGCAGCAGGTCGCCGCCGGGCTGGGAGCGGCCGCAGGTGCGGACGTCCCCGTCGAGGACGTCGTCCCCGCGCCGGCGTCGGATCCGCGCGGCGCCGGCCTGGCCGCGGGGGCGCTCCCCCTCGCCGTCGGCGGCATCCTCACCGCGGCCCTGACCTCCCGCCTGCTCCCCCGCCTGCGGCAGCGGGTCCTGGCGGCGGCCGGCATGGCGGTCGCGGGCGGCATGGTGACCGCGACGGTCCTGGGCACCTGGCTGGGGTCGCTCTCCGGCGGCTGGTGGGCGGTCAGCGGGGTGGTCGCCCTCGGCATCGCGGCCACGGCGCTGGTGCTGCTGGGACTCGAGGCGCTCGCCGGTCCGGCCGGCCTGGGCGTCGGCGCGGCGACCGTCGTGCTGCTGGGGAACCCGCTCTCGGGCATCGCCACGGCGCCGGAGCTGCTCCCCGCCGGCTGGGGCACCCTGGGCCAGCTGCTGCCGCCGGGGGCGACCGGCTCGCTGCTGCGGTCGGTGTCATGGTTCGACGGCGCCGGTGCGGGGCGGCCGGTACTGGTCCTCACCTGCTGGGTCGCCGCCGGTGCCCTGCTGTGCGTGGCGGCGGCGACCCGGCGCCGTCACACCCCGGCCCCGGCCCCGGCCCCGGCCGAGCACGGTGCCGCCGTCCCGGCCTGACCTGCCTCCTCGGATCCGCCGGCGCCGGTGCGCCGGCGGATCGCGGGGCGTGCCCGGACCGGTTGTCCGGCGTCTCCCGGCGGACGACGCTGCTGGTCATGGGCACCGACGCGGTCTTCTTCGCCCGTCCGGAGGGTCCGGCCAGCCCGCTGGGACTCGCTCCCCGCCTCGCCGGCTGGATGGCGACCGGCCACCCCGACCAGACGCACGTCCGGGCGTTCCTCGTCCATGCCGGGCAGCTCCTCGGTCGACGGCCGCCGGACGCCGCCGGCCCCCTCGCACTGCGACTGGACGTCGGGCTGCCCGACGACGTCCGGCTGCTCGACCAGTACGCCCTCGGCCGCTACCTGGGCCCGCTGGTGGAGTGGCTGGGCGCGAACGGCGGGTGGGACTTCGCCAGTGCGTGGGCCACCAAGGGGGTCGCTGACGACACGATCCTGCGGATCGGCGCGACCGAGCCGGACGCCGAGCCGGCCGGCGACCGGCGGTTCACCGTTCGGACGACGACCGCGGCGGGTTCCCCGGAGTTCACCGAGCAGGTCCGGGCGGGGCTGGACGGGGAGCCGCCGTTGCCCGGTGGGGCGGTGTCCCTGCAGCTGTCGTTCGCCGTGCCCCGCGGCTGCCACTGGGCCGGCCTCTGGCAGCCGACCCTCGACGGGCTGGTGCCACTCCTGGGGGCCGCCGCCGACGACCGGCCCGAGGACGCCGTCGACGGCCGGGTCGTCGAGCTCGGACTGCACCGGCAGGAGCGCGACTCCCCCGGTGCCGAGGTCACGGTCACCGGCGTCGCCCGGCGGCTGCCGGAGCGCCCGACCGCGCACTGACCGTCCCCCTACCCCCAGTTGCGGGGCCGCCCCCACCCCCCGAGGACGGCTGGGACCGGCTCCCCGTCTCCAGCAGGGTGGACCCCGCACGGGGGCTCTCAAGCAGACGGGAAGCCGGTCATGGACGACCCCACCCTCAGCCGGCGCGACGTCCTCAAGGTCGGCGCGCTCGGTGCAGCAGCACTGTCCCTCCCCTTCCTCCCCGGCCCTCTCGCGGCGAAGCGCGCGGGCGAGCTCAAGGAGGGCGAGCTGCCACGGCCGTACACGACGGCGTTCGCGCTGCCGCCCGACCTGACGCCCACCGGGAGCGTCACGGTCGGCGGGCGGGAACGGCCGCTGTACGTCATCGAGCAGCGGCAGTTCCAGGCCCGGATCCTGCCCCGGTTCCAGACGACGATGTGGGGCTACAACGGGACCTTCCCCGGGCCCACCATCCGCGCGGTGCGGGGCACCCCGATCGTCGTGCGTCAGATCAACAAGCTGCCGCAGCGCCATCCGATCCTGCGTCACGAGTCCACCACCTCCACGCACCTGCACGGGGCGCCGTCGCTGCCGCAGTACGACGGCTACGCCAACGACCTCATGCGGCCGGGCCAGTACAAGGACTACCTGTACGACAACATGGAGGAGGAGCGCACGATCTGGTACCACGACCACGCCGTGCACCACACGACGGAGAACGTCTACTCGGGGCTGGCCGGCCTCTACATCACCCGCAACGCCGCGGAGGGCCAGCTGCCCAGCGGCCGGTACGACGTCCCCCTGGTCATCTCCGACGCCGCGTTCACCAAGTCCGGCCAGTTGCTCTTCGAGGACCACAGCGAGTCGGGCCTGGCCGGTGACGTCATCCTGGTCAACGGCAAGCCGTGGCCGGTCCTGCGGGTCGAGCGCCGGCAGTACCGGTTCCGAGTCCTCATCGCCTCCCTCGGCCGCGGGTACAAGCTCCAGCTCTCCCCTGCCGCGCCGATGACCGTGGTCGCCACCGACGGCGGTCTGGTCCCCGAGCCGCAGCCGGTGACCACGCTGACCGCCGGCATGGCCGAGCGCTACGAGATCGTCATCGACTTCTCGAGGTTCCGCATCGGCCAGCGCGTCGAGCTGCGCAACCTCGGGGTGGACAACGCGATCGACTACGACCACACGAACAAGGTGATGGCGTTCCAGGTCGTGGCCGAGGCCAGTGCTCCTGACCCGGCACTCGCCCTGCCCCCGATCGCCGAGCCGGCGCTCCCGGAGAAGCCACTCATGCAGCTGACGGCGGCCGACGCCGTGCGCACCCGGCGGCTGCGGTTCGAGCGCCAGGGCGGCGAGTGGACGATCGACCGGAAGACGTGGGCCGACGTCGAGGCGTCCGGGTTCCGGGACGTGCTCGCCAACCCCCGGCCGGGAGACGTCGAGCTCTGGGAGCTGGAGAACAACTCCGGTGGGTGGTTCCACCCGATCCACCTGCACCTGGTCGACTTCAAGATCCTGGACCGCGACGGGCGGCCACCGGAGCCGTACGAGCGGGGACCCAAGGACGTCGTCTACCTCGGCGAGAACGAGACGGTGCGGATCATCGCCCGGTTCGGCGGGGCGTTCCCGCAGCCGAACGGGGAGCTGGTCCGCCGGACCGGCCGCTACATGATCCACTGCCACAACACCAGCCACGAGGACCACGACATGATGAGCCAGTTCCGGGTGGGCGCCGACGACCCGGCGAACGACCCGCTGAGCGACCCGCCCAAGCCCTGGCCACCGGCGGCGTCCGGGAGCTCGGCCGCGTCGTCCTCGGCGTCCCCGTCGCCGTCGGCGTCCTCGTCGCCTGCGCCGTCCTCCTCGTCCTCCACCAGCACCCCGACCGGGACGGCGACCACGACGTCGCCACCCGCGACGTCCGCACCGCCGAGTCCGGGAAGCTAGGGGCGGGGGCCGGTCGCCGCCGGGCGATCCGGGTCGGCCGACCACTGGGACCAGGACCCGGGCCACAGCGCCGCCTCGATCCCGGCCACGGCCAGCGCCGCCACCTCGTGCGCCGCGGCGACGCCGGAGCCGCAGTAGGCGGCGACCCGGCGGCCCGGCGTCACGCCGAGGGCGGCGAACCGGTCCCGCAGGGCGGCCGCGGGGAGGAAGGTGCCGTCGTCGGCCAGGTTCCCGGTGGTGGGGGCGCTGACCGCGCCGGGCACGTGGCCGGCCCGCGGGTCGACCGGTTCGGTCTCCCCCCGGTACCGCTCACCCGCCCGGGCGTCGAGCAGCACGCCGCCGGTGCGGGGCAGGGCGCCCGCCGCGTCGATCGACAGCACCGGCAGCCCGCCGGCGCGCAGGGACACGTCGCCCGGCTCCGGGAGGACGTCGCCGGTCTCCAGCGACCCCCCGGCACGGCACCACGCGGCCAGGCCACCGTCGAGCAGCCGGACGTCCCGGAGCCCCGCCCAGCGCAGCAGCCACCAGGCGCGCGCGGCGGCCACCCCGCCCGCGTCGTCGTAGGCGACCACCGGGTCGCCCGTGCCGATCCCCCACCGCCGCGCGGCCGCCTCCAGCCGGGCGACCGACGGCAGCGGGTGCCGGCCGGCCGCCGGGGACGGCGGGTCGCCGAGCTCGCGGTCGAGGTCGACGAAGACCGCGCCCGGCAGGTGCCCGGCCCGGTACCGCTCGCGGCCGTGCGGATCGCCGAGCGCCCAGCGGACGTCCAGCAGCACCGTCCGGCCACGCCGTGCCAGCAGGTCCGCGGCGGAGACCAGCACGGGGGCGGCCGCCGGGCCGGTCACGGGGCGGCGAGCAGCCCGCGCAGCTCCTCGGTCAGTGCCTCGCGGGCCTCCGGGTGCTGGTGCCACCGGGCCGGGGTGGACTGCAGCAGGGAGATCCGCCAGCGGCCGTCCTCGTCGACGGCCACCAGCGTGTGCACCACGTGCAGCCGGGGGTCGAAGTCGTCACCGCCGGGCGGGACCATGCCGGCGTGCGCGAGCAGCACCGCGACACCCGGCGCCATCGGCCGGACGGAGCGGACGACGCCGACGTAGGTGGGCGTCGGGTGGTTGCCGAACACCTGGCGCAGGTCGGCGGCGATGGACAGCCGGCCACGGTGGTGGCTGCCGTCGAAGCCGACGATGTCCCCGTCGTCGGTGAACCCGGCCGCGACCGCCGCCCCGCTGCGCCGGTTCCAGCCGTCGAGGAACGAGGCGTAGAGCGCACGGATCTGTGCGTCGTGGGGGTGCGCTGCCGTCAACTCGACTCCTTCAAAGGACCTGGGACAGGAGTGACGGTAGTGGTCAGGCCGCGCCGACCGTCCGACCCTCGCCGACGGCGAACTGGGTGCGGTACAGGTCGGCATACCGACCCCCGAGCGCCAGCAACTCTGCGTGCGTACCCGATTCCGCGATGCGACCGTCGTCCACCACCAGGATCTGGTCGGCGCTGCGGATCGTGGACAGCCGGTGGGCGATCACCAGCGACGTCCGGCCGGCCAGCGCGCTGTCCAGCGCGTGCTGCACCGCCATCTCCGACTCGCTGTCCAGGTGCGCGGTCGCCTCGTCGAGGATGACGATGCCCGGGCCCTTGAGCAGCACGCGGGCGATCGCCAGCCGCTGCTTCTCGCCCCCGGAGAGCCGGTAGCCGCGGTCGCCGACCACGGTGTCCAGCCCGTCGGGCAGCGAGCGCACCAGACCTGCGATCCGGGCGCCGGTCAGCGCGGCCCACACCTGGTCGTCGGTCGCGTCCGGACGGGCGTAGCGGAGGTTGGCGCCGATGGTGTCGTGGAACAGGTGCGCGTCCTGGCTGACCACGCCGATCGCGTCGCGCAGCGAGTCCAGGGTGACCTCGCGGACGTCCACGCCGCCGATCCGGATGGCGCCCCCGGTCACGTCGTAGAGCCGCGGCACCAGGTTGGCGATGGTCGACTTGCCGGCGCCGGAGTGCCCCACCAGGGCGACCATCTGGCCGGGCTCGACGCGGAAGGACACGTCGTGCAGGACCGCGGTCGGCCCGCCGTGCTCGGGCAGCGAGACGTCCTCCAGCGACGGCAGCGACACCTCCGCGGCCGACGGGTAGCTGAAGGAGACGGAGTCGAACTCGATGGACCGGTCGCCCGCCGGCACGGGGACGGCGTCGGGCGCCTCGCGGATCATCGGCTCCAGGTCGAGCACCTCGAAGACCCGGTCGAAGCTGACCATCGCGCTCATGACGTCCACCCGGACGTTGGCCAGCGCGGTCAGCGGCCCGTAGAGCCGGGAGAGCAGCAGGGCGAGCGCGACGACGTCCCCGGCACTCAGCGAGCCGGCGAAGGCCAGCCAGCCGCCGAGGCCGTAGACCAGCGCGGTGGCCAGCGCCGCGACGAGGGTCAGCGCGGTGAAGAAGGTGCGCCCGTACATCGCCGACAGGACGCCGATGTCGCGAACCCGGGCGGCCCGGCCCCGGAAGGAGTCGGCCTCGGTGTCGGCCCGGCCGAAGAGCTTCACCAGCAGCGCCCCGGCGACGTTGAACCGCTCGGTCATCGTCGAGTTCATCGACGCGTTGAGGCCGTAGGACTCGCGGGTGATCTCCTGCAGGCGGCGGCCGATCCGCCGCGCGGGGAGCACGAACAGCGGCACGAGCACCAGCGACAGGGCGGTGATCTGCCAGGACAGCGCGAACATCACGCCGGCGGTGAGCACCAGGCCGATGGCGTTGGACACCACCCCCGACAGCGTCGAGGTGAACGCCTGCTGCGCACCGATGACGTCGTTGTTCAGGCGGCTGACCAGCGCGCCGGTCTGGGTCCGCGTGAAGAAGGCCACGGGCATGCGCTGCACGTGCTCGAAGACCCGGCTGCGCAGGTCGTAGATCACGCCCTCGCCGATCCGGGCGGAGTACCAGCGGGTGGCCAGCGAGATGCCGGCGTCGACCACCGCGAGGGCGGCGATGAGCAGCGCGATGCGGACGATGCCGCCCGCCGTCCCCTCGAGGTCGGCGATCCGGTTGACGATCCGGCCGGCCAGCAACGGGGTGAGGACGCCGATCACCGCGGAGGCCACGACCAGGAGCAGGAAGGCGACCAGCTCGCGCCGGTAGGGCCGGGCGATGCCGAGGATGCGGCGCACGGTGCCCTTGGGCAGCTGCCGCTCCGTGACCGACGGATCGCGGCGGAACGACCGCATCGCCGACATGGAGGTCATCGAACTGTGCACGGGACGGACCTCCTCTCTGCCGCCGCCAACACCGGGCGGGCGGCGGCTGTTCCGGCCCGGCCGGCCCGCGTCAGCGACCGGCGAGCTCGGCCAGCCGGCGGGTCTGCGCGGCGCGCTCGGCGGCGTCCTGGGCCTCCGGGTCGTTGCGGACGGCGGAGCGCACCAGGGCCGCGGTCTCCCGGCTGGCGCCGACCGGAGCCGCGGTGATCGCGGCGACCAGTTCCGCGACGGCGGCGTGCAGCTGCCCGGCCGGGACGACGGCGGTGGCCAGCCCGATCGCCCGCGCCTCGGCAGCGACGACCGCCCGTCCGGTCAGGCAGATCTCCAGGGCCCGCGAGTAGCCCACCAGCCCGACCAGCGTGCTGGTGCCGGTGAGGTCGGGGACCAGCCCGAGGGTCGCCTCGGGCAGCCGCAGCACGGCGTCCTCGGTCAGCACCCGCAGGTCGCAGGCGAGCGCGAGCTGCGCGCCGGCGCCGATGGCGTTGCCCTGCACCGCGGCCACCGACACGATCCCCGGCGAGCGCAGCCACCGGAAGCCGGCCTGGTAGCCGCGGATCCGCTCCTGCAGCTCCTCGGCCGGCAGCCGGGCCAGGTCCCCCAGCCCGCCGGCGGTGCGCGGGTCGACGAGGGTGCGGTCCAGGCCGGCGGAGAACGACCGGCCGGCGCCGCGGACCACCACCACCCGGACGTCGTCGGGAAGGCCCGCTCCGACGGCGGCCAGGGCGGTCCAGGTGGCGGGGGTCTGCGCGTTGAGCTGGGCGGGCCGATCCAGGGTGACGGTGAGGACGGCGCCGTCCCGGTGCGTGCGCACCCAGCCGTCGCCGGTCGCGGGACGCCCGCCGGGCTGCGGGCCCCCGCTCAACTCTTCTTGCTGTTCCGGTTGGCCCCACCACGGCTGCGGAGGGTGGCACCGGACTCCGACAGGAGACGGTGGACGAACCCGTAGGACCGGTTGGTCGACGTGGCCAGGGACCGGATGCTCTCCCCGCCGTCGTACCGCTTGCGCAGCTCGTCGGCGAGCGTCGAGCGGTCACCGCCCGTGATGCGCTTGCCCTTGCCGAGGTCCGCAGTGCTCGAGTCGACCATGACTCCCCTCCGTCAGCCGCCCACCGCGACGGTGCTGCGCGGTGGTCCGCTCGTCCCCTTGGCGCCGGACCCCACTGGCCTCGGCGTCCCGCATCCCATGATCACCCAGGGCCGCGACGTCGGCCACGCGAGAGGAACCGGTCGGTGTCGGCCGGGGGCGGGGTCCCGCGGACCGCCGGCCGGGTCCTGCCGGCCCGGCGGCCGACGGCGTCGTCGCCTACGCGAGCTCGACGAGGTCGGCGAGGTCCTCGCTCCAGGCGTCCTCGGTGCCGTCGGGCAGCAGGATCACCTTGTCGGGGTCCAGCGCGCGCACCGCACCCTCGTCGTGGGTGACCAGCACGATCGCGCCGGCGTAGGTGCGCAGCGCCTCGAGCACCTGCTCGCGGCTCGCCGGGTCGAGGTTGTTGGTCGGCTCGTCGAGCAGCAGCACGTTGGCGCCGGAGACGACGAGCGTCGCCATGGCCAGGCGCGTCCGCTCGCCACCGGAGAGGGTGCCGGTGCGCTGGTCGACCGTCTCGCCGGAGAACAGGAACGCGCCGAGGATGCGCCGCAGCTCGGTGTCGGTGCTGTCGGGCGCGGAGGAGCGCATGTTCTCGAGCAGGGTGCGGTCCATGTCGAGGGTCTCGTGCTCCTGGGCGTAGTAGCCCACCCGCAGCCCGTGGCCCGCCTTGACCTCGCCGGTGTCGGGTGACTCCGTGCCGGCCAGCATGCGCAGCAGCGTCGTCTTCCCGGCGCCGTTGAGCCCGAGGACGACGACCCGCGCGCCCCGGTCCACCGCGAGGTCCACGTCGGTGAAGATCTCCAGGGAGCCGTAGCTCTTCGACAGCCCCTCGGCGGTCAGCGGCGTCTTCCCGCAGGCCGCCGGGGTGGGGAAGCGCAGCTTCGCGACCCGGTCGTGCACCCGCACCTCGGCGAGACCGGCGGCCAGCCGTTCGGCCCGCTTGTCCATGCTCTTGGCGGCCTTCGCCTTGGTGGCCTTCGCCCGCATCTTGTCGGCCTGGGCGCTGAGCGTGTCGATCTTGCGCTCGGTGTTCGCCCGCTCCTGCTTGCGGCGGCGCTCGTCGGTCTCCCGCTGCTGCAGGTAGCGCTTCCAGCCGAGGTTGTAGATGTCGACGGTCGCCCGGTTGGCGTCCAGGTGCCACACCTTGTTGACGACGGCCTCGAGCAGCTCGACGTCGTGGCTGATGACGATGAGCCCGCCCTTGTGGCCGGACAGGAAGCCCTTCAGCCAGGTGATCGAGTCGCCGTCCAGGTGGTTGGTGGGCTCGTCGAGCAGCAGCGTCTCGGCGTCGGAGAAGAGGATGCGGGCCAGCTCCACGCGGCGACGCTGGCCACCGGAGAGGGTGCGCAGCGGCTGGGCGAGCACCCGGTCGGGGAGGCCCAGGTTGGTGCAGATGCGGGCGGCGTCGCTCTCGGCGGCGTACCCGCCCATGGCCGCGAACTGGTCCTCCAGCCGGCCGTAGCGGCGGACGGCCTTGTCCCGCTCGGCGTCGTCGGCGGGCTCGGCCATGGCGACCTGCGCCTTGACCAGCTGGGCGCGCAGGACGTCGAGCCCGCGGCCGGAGAGCACCCGGTCGCTGGCGGTGATGTCGAGGTCGCCGCTGCGCGGGTCCTGCGGCAGGTAGCCGATCTCGCCCGACACGTCGACCTTGCCGGTGTGCGGCTGCCGCTCACCGGCCAGCGTGGTGAGGGTGGTGGTCTTCCCGGCGCCGTTGCGACCGACCAGCCCGATCCGGTCGCCGGGCTGCACGCGCAGGGAGGCCTCGCTGATCAGGATGCGGGCGCCGGCGCGCAACTCCAGACCCGTCGTCGTGATCACTGAGCCCAGGGTAGGCCCTCCCGGGCCGCGGCACGCCCGATCTCCGGGTGACATGGGCGGCATCGCCGTCCACAGATCGGGTGGCAGCTCCCCCACCTCGGCCCCCCGGCAGGCCACCATCCCCCCATGACCTCGGCGTACGGCGTGTCGTGGCAGCTGCCCTGCCCGGTGTGCGGCCGCGCCGGTCCCGCCCCCGGCCAGGACCCGTGCCCCTCCTGCGGGTTGCCGGCGGCCGGCCAGGCCGCGTTGGTGGTGGCTCGGATCGGCGCGACCATGGACGAGCTGGCCCGCGAGCGCGACCAGCTGCTGGTGACCCTCCGTGCTGCGGCGGCCCCACCTCGCGGAGCGGCCGCACCGGCGCAGCCTGCCGCCGCGCCCGTGGCCCCGCCTCCGCCCTGGCAGCCGCCCGTCGCCCCGCCTCCGCCGTGGCCGCCGTCCGGGGCCCCGCAGTTCCCCGGCCCGCCGTCCGCCCCGCCGCCGATCCGGCGGATCAGCCCCCAGCAGGTGCTGCTCGGACTCGGTGCCCTGCTCGTGGTCGCGGCGGCGATCGCCTTCGTCGCCGTGGCCTGGACCCGGCTGGGGCTGGTCTTCCAGTCCGTCGTCATGGCGACCGTCACCACCGCGACCTGCGGAGTCTCGGCGTGGACGGCGCGCCGTGGTCTGCGGGCGACCGAGGAGGCGCTGGCCGCCTCCGGGGCGGCCCTGCTCGCCGTCGACCTCGGCGCCGCGCACGCGCTCGGACTGGCCGGTGTGGACGCGGTGCCGCTGCGGCTGTGGACGCCGCTGTCCTGTGCCGTCGTGGTGGCGGCGGCGGTCGGCCTGGGCCGGGGGACGCGCAGCACCGTCGCCTGGCCGCTGGTCGCCCTGCTCGCCGCACAGCCGGTACCGCTGCTCCTGCTGCCGCCCGACGTGGTGCCCGGCGCCGCCGGCGTGGCGGTCGCGCTCGCCGTCGCGCTGCTCGACCTGCTGCTCTGCCTGACGCTGCGGCCGGTGCTCGCGCCGGTGGCGGTGGGCCTGGCTGCGGTGTGGGCCGCCGGCGGCGCGCTGGCCGGGGTGGCCGCCGCGTGGGAGCGCGGCCCGGTGGACTCGTGGGCGTCGACCGCGCTGCTGGCCGCCGCCGGCGGGCTCGCGCTGGCGGTGCTCCGCGAGCCGCGCCTGGCCGGGCGACTGCCCGGTGCCGCCGTCGTCGCCGGGACGGCGGCGGGGGTGGCCGCGCTGGCGCTCACCGGGTCGCTGGCGGCCCAGGGCGTGCCCGGGTGGGTCGCGGCCGCACTCCTCGGGGTCGGCCTGCTGACCGCGGCAGTGCCGGCGTCCGGGTCGCCTCCGCTGCTCTGCGCGCTGCTCGCCGGCGGTGCGGTCCTCGGTGGGGGCGGCGGCCTGCTCCTGCTGGACGGCGAGCGGTTCGGCCTGCTCTCCCTGGCGGTGCTGGCCGCGACCCTGCCGCCTGCTCTGGCCGCCGTCCGGGTGCCCGCGCTGCGGCCGGCCGCCGTCGCGGCGGCGCTGCTGTCACCGGCCGCCGCCGTGCTGCTGGCCGTGGCCGGGGAGGTCGTGACGACCGTGGTCGCCGGCCTGCTGCTCAGCGTGCTGGCGGCCATCGCCTTCGCTCTGGCCGCGCTGCGCGCACCGGCCGCCGACGAGCGCACCGCAGCGGCGGCCGGCGCGGTCGCCGGGCTGTGCGCCGCGGGGACGACCGCGGTCGCCGGTGCGTGGGGGCAGACGGCCCTGGCCCTGGCGGTGTCCGGAGCGGCCGCCGGCGGCTACGCGCTGGCCACCTCCCGCCGGGACGTCGGCCAGGCCTCGGTCGCCGTCCTGGTCGCGGCGGCCTGGATCGCCGTCGGTGGTGCGGGCGTGCAGACGCCGGAGGCCTACACGCTCCCGGCCGCCGCCGGGCTGCTGGTCGCGACAGTGCCGCGGCTGCGTGCCGGTGCCCGGTCCTGGGCGGGTGAGGGGCCGGCCGTGGCCGTCGCGCTGGTCCCGTCGGCACTCGTGGTCGTCGCCGAGCCGTCGGCGCTGCGGCTCGTGCTGGTGGTCGCCGCCGCGGCGGCCACCACCGTCGCCGGCACGCTCGTCCACCGACAGGCGCCGTTCGTGGTGGGCGCCGGGGCGCTGGCGTTCGTCGTGCTGGGCCGGCTGTCGCCCTACGCGCCGCTGGTCCCGCGCTGGCTGACCCTCGCCGTCGTGGGCCTGGTGCTGCTCGTCGTCGGCGCCACGTACGAGCGCCGCCGGCAGCAGGCCCGCGAGGCGGTCGCCTGGGTGACCCAGATGCGCTGACCCGGGGCCAGGGCGGGCGGCCTCGGCCCGCCCTACGGTGGACCGGACGCACGGACGCGGGAGGGGGACGGACATGACCCCGCCTCCGCCGCTGCCCTACCAGGCGCGCGGACTGGAGTGGCTGCTCGCCGTCGGCGTGGTCCTCGTGGCCAGTGCGGGAGCGGCGACGACCGCGGCGTTCGGCGGCGACTGGGTGCAGGTCCTGCTGGTGGGGCTGGCGCTCGCGGTGGCCGCGGCGTCCTGGGGTGCCGCCGTCGTGCCGCTGCCCCGCACCGAGGAGGCCCTCGCCGCCGTCGCCGTCACGCTCGCCGCGCTGGGCGCCGATCCCGGCAGTGCCCTCCTGCGCGGGAGCGTGCTGCCCCCGGTGGTCGTGGGCGCCGCGTTCCTCCTGCTCGCCTTCCTCCTGCCCGGTGCCGCGTCCTGGCCCCTCGCCGCCTGGGGGGCGGCGCAGGTCGCGGCGCTGCGGGCGCTCGACGGGATCCCGTCCGGCCTGCCGCTCAGCACCCTCACCGTCGGCATCGCGCTGGCCGGCCTGGCCACCGCGTGCGTGGGCCGCCCGCTGGTCGCCCGACTGGCCCTGCTGTCGGCGCTCCCGTGGTGGGTGACCGGGGTGGTCACGGCGATCCGGACGGCGTGGCTGGGGGCGGGCCCCGGGCGGTGGCTGCCGGTGGCTCTCACCGCGGCCGCCGCGGTCGGGCTGCTGCTGGCCCGGGAACGCCGGCTGCTCGGCCGGCTGCTGCGGCCACCGGCCGCCGTGGCGGTGCTGTCCGGGACCGCGTTCGGCGCCGCCGTCGCCGCCGCCCTGCACTCCCCCGGCCCCGTGCCGGTGCCGCTGGCCGGGTACCTCGGCGTCGGCCTGGCGTCGGCGGCGGCCGCCACGCTGCGGGTCGGGTGGCGCCGCGTGCTGCTCCCGGCCGCGGTCGCGGCCGGAGCGACGCTCACCGTCGTCTGCCTCGCCCAACTGCTGGCCGGCGAGCGCTGGACGGCTCTCACCTGGCTGCTCGTCACGACCGGCGCGATGAGCCTGGGCACGGCGGTGCTGCGGCGCGACGAGCGGCCCACCGCCATCCCGACCGCCGTGGCCTGCTGGGGCCTGGCCGCCCTCTGCACCGTCCCGACCGGCGATCTCGGCGGCACCCGCGGCTCCGCGGTCGCGCTCACCGTCCTCTACGTCGGCGCGCTCGCCGGCGGCCTCGCGCTGGCCACCGACACCCGCCGGGCGACGGTGACGACCGGTGCCGCGTGCGCGGTCGGCGCCGTGGTGCTGCTCGTGGTGATCCGCGCGCGGGGGCAGATGGCCGTGCAGCTCGCCGTCCAGGGGGCGCTGACCTGTGCGTGGGCCTGGCTGCTGTGGCGACGGGCGGTCCGGACGGCGCGGGCGGGCCCGGGGCCGGAAGTGCCGGCGGCCGAGGCGACCGACGCCGACCGACCCGCGGAGGGCCCCGTGGTGGTGGAGCCCGGGCCGCCGCACAGCCTGTTCGCCGTCGCGCACGCCGCCCGGGCACGGGTGCGGACGGCGCGCCGCGCGGTGCACGACCTCCTCGGCGTGGCCGTTCCCGACCCGGACCCCGGATCGACCCTCGCCCCCGAGGCCGAGCGCCAGGAGGCCCAGCGGGAGGAGGCCGAGCGTCGGGGAGCCCGGCGTCAGGAGGCCCGGCGGGTGGAGGCCCAGCGTCTCGCCGCCCACGGCCGGGCCGCACGCCACGAGGCGTCGGTGCCTGCGGCCGCGGGCCCCACCGCCGCGCCTCAGGACGACCCGGAGGCGACGGTCCCCGGTGAGGAGTCGTCTCCCGCCTGGCGGGCGGGCGCCGGCCAGCTGGTGCTGGCGACCTGGACCTGGGCCGCCCTGGAGGAGTGGCACGTCCTGGAGTGGTACACGCTGCCGTTGGCGCTCGGTCTGCTGCTGGCGGCCGGTCCGCGCCTGGTGCGCGGCCGGTCGGCGCCGGCCTGGGGCCCGGGACTGTGGGTCGCCGCTGCGCCGTCGGTCGCCTGGGCGGTCCTCGGGCCCGGCAGCGAGCGACCGGTCGCGGTCGTCGCCGTCTCCGGGGTGGTGCTGGCCCTGGCCGCGTGGCGGTCGGTCCGCGCCCCGCTGGTGGCCGGCGCGCTCACCGCGGTCGTATTGGGCCTCGGGCTGCTCGCCCTGCAGCTGCCGGTGGCGCTGGGGGGAGCCGTCGTCGTCGGCGGCGCGCTGCTCGGCGTGGGGGCGTGGCGGGAGCTGGTCGCCCGGCGGCGGCGCCGCGAGGAGGAGGCCGACCCTCAGCCCGCGCCGGACGCGGCCGACGGGTTCCGCCGCCGCCTCGCCGAGATGCGCTGACGCCCCCGGACGCGCGACGACCCGCCTCCCGGACGGGAGACGGGTCGTCGTGGTGGTCCACGGCCCGCCGCGAGCGTGCGAGCGGTGGGGGGCAGCGGCCCCCTCCCCGGGTCAGGGCCTGAGCAGGCCGGGGAGGAAGGGCGGCCCTCCTGCAGGGGCCCGCCGCGAGCGTGCAAGCGGTGGGGGGCAGGAGGGTCCTTCTAGACGCGGAAGCCCAGGGCGCGCAGCTGCTCCCGGCCGTCGTCGGTGATCTTGTCCGGACCCCACGGCGGCATCCAGACCCAGTTGATCCGGATGTCGTCGACCAGCCCGGGGCCGGGGCCGCCGGTGAGGGCCTGACGGGCCTGGTCCTCGATCACGTCGGTCAGCGGGCAGGCCGCCGACGTCAGCGTCATGTCGATGATCGCGACGTTGGACTCGTCGACGTCGAGGCCGTAGACGAGGCCCAGGTCGACGACGTTGACGCCGAGCTCGGGGTCGACGACGTCGCGCATGGCCTCCTCGAGGTCCTCCAGCAGCGCCGACTTGTAGGCCGGCAGCTCGACGGGAGCGTCGCCGGTGGTCACGTTCTCGGTGGTCTCGCTCATGCCTGGCCTCCGGATGGGGTGGCGGGGTGGGTGACCGACAGGGCTCGGGCGGAGGCGTCCTTCAACGCCATCCAGCTCATCAGCGCGCACTTGATCCGCGCCGGGTACTTGGACACCCCCGCGAACGCGACGGCGTCCTCCAGCTCGTCCTCGAGCTCCTCGGCGACGGCGGCATCGCCCTTGCTCTGCATCAGCGTCATGAAGTGCTCACCGGTCGCCAGCGCCTCCGGCACCGACTTCCCGATGACCAACTCGTACATCGCCGAGACCGACGCCTGGCTGATCGAGCAGCCCATGCCCTCGTACGAGACGTCGGCGAGGGTGTCGCCGTCCAGGTGCACCCGCAGGGTCACCTCGTCACCGCACGTCGGGTTGACGTGGTGGACCTCGGCCTCGAACGGCTCGCGCAGACCGCGGCCGTGCGGGTTGCGGTAGTGGTCCAGGATGATCTCCTGGTACATCGACTGCAGTTGCATCAGCGGATCGCCCTCACACAGTCCCGAAGAACTTCTGCGCCGCACGAATTCCGTCGGCGAGGGCGTCGATGTCGTCGTACCCGGTGTGCACGTAGAACGTCGCCCGGGTGGTGGCGGGGACGCCGTAGCGCCGCACCACCGGCCAGGCGCAGTGGTGCCCCACCCGGACGGCGATGCCCAGGTCGTCGAGCACCTGGCCGACGTCGTGCGGGTGGATGCCCTCGACGGTGAAGGAGATCGCGCCGCCGCGGGCGACGGTGTCGGGCGGGCCGACCACCGTGACGCCGGGGATCTCGGCCAGCGCCGCCAGGGCGTAGCCGGTCAGCGCCTCCTCGTGGGCCAGCACGCGGTCCATGCCCAGGCCCTGCAGGTACTCGACGGCGGCGCCCAGCCCGATCGCCTGCGCGGTCATCGGCACGCCGGCCTCGAAGCGCTGCGGCGGCGGCATGAAGGTGCTGCCCTCCATCCGCACGACCTCGATCATCGAGCCACCGGTCAGGAACGGCGGCAGCGCGTCGAGCACCTCGTACCGGCCCCACAGGACGCCGATGCCCGTGGGCCCCAGCATCTTGTGGCCGGAGAACACGAGGAAGTCCGCACCCAGCGCGGCGACGTCCACCGGCTGGTGCGGCACCGACTGCGCGCCGTCGACCAGCACCAGGGCGCCGACCTCGCGCGCCCGGGCGACGATCCCGCCGAGCGGGTTGATGGTGCCCAGGATGTTCGACTGCTGGGTGACCGCGACCAGCTTGGTGCGCTCGTTGACCACGGTCGTCAGGTCGGAGAGGTCCAGCCGGCCGTCGTCGGTGAGCCCGAGCCAGCGCAGGGTCGCGCCGGTGCGCTCGCACAGCTGCTGCCAGGGCACCAGGTTGGCGTGGTGCTCCATCTCGGTGACCACGATCTCGTCACCCTGGCCGACGGCGTACCGGCGGAACTGCTCCTCCTTGGCCGTGGCCGCGTTGGAGAGGGCGTAGGCGACGAGGTTGATCGCCTCGGTGCTGTTGCGGGTGAAGACGATCTCCCGCTCCGGCGCCCCGATGAACGCGCCGATGGTGGCGCGGGCGGCCTCGTAGGCGCCCGTGGCCTCCTCGGCGAGCTGGTGGGCCCCCCGGTGCGGCGCGGCGTTGACGTTCTCGTAGAACCAGCGCTCGGCGTCGAGCACCTGGCGCGGCTTCTGCGAGGTGGCCCCCGAGTCGAGGTAGACCAGCCGCTTCCCGTCCCGCACGGTGCGGGTCAGGATCGGGAAGTCCGCCCGGATCGCCTCGACGTCCAGAGGCAGGGGCGCCGGCTGCGCCCCTGTGGGACGCGAGACGGTCTGGGTCATGACGGGACGACCTCCGCGGCGGCCTTCTCGGCGCTCGCCTGCTCGTTGGAGTCCTTGACGTAGGCGGCGTAGCCCTCGTTCTCCAGCTTCTCCGCGAGCTCGGGGCCGCCCTCCTCGACGACCCGGCCGGCGACGAAGACGTGCACGAAGTCGGGCTTGATGTAGCGCAGGATCCGCGTGTAGTGCGTGATCAGCAGGACGCCGACCTCGCCTTCGGCGCGGGTCCGGTTGACGCCCTCGGAGACGACCCGCAGCGCGTCGACGTCGAGACCGGAGTCGGTCTCGTCGAGGATCGCGATGCGCGGCTTGAGCAGCCGCATCTGCAGGATCTCGTGGCGCTTCTTCTCGCCGCCGGAGAAGCCCTCGTTGACGTTGCGCTCGGCGAACGCCGGGTCCATCTCCAGGCCGGCCATCTCGGCCTTGACGTCCTTGACCCAGGTGCGCAGCTTCGGCGCCTCGCCCTTGACCGCGGTGGCCGCGGTGCGCAGGAAGTTCGACACCGAGACGCCGGGGACCTCGACCGGGTACTGCATGGCCAGGAACAGACCGGCGCGGGCCCGCTCGTCGACGGTCATGGCGAGGACGTCCTCGCCGTCGAGGGTCACCGTGCCGCCGGTGATCGTGTACTTGGGGTGGCCGGCGATGGAGTAGGCCAGGGTCGACTTGCCCGACCCGTTCGGGCCCATGATCGCGTGGGTCTCGCCCGCGCGGACGGTCAGGTCGACGCCGCGGAGGATCTCCTTGGCGTCGTCGCCCTCGCCCACGGTGACGTGCAGGTCGCGGATCTCCAGCACGCTGCCGTTCTGGGGGGTGGTCACTTCTCGCTCCTCAGTTGCTGGCCATGTCGTCGGTCCGCAGGGCGGGGACGGCGGCGTCGGACTCGGTGTCGACGTACACGTCCTCTCCCTCCACGCGGACCGCGTAGACGGACACCGGCTCGGTGGCCGGCAGGTTGGTGGGCTCGCCGGTGCGCAGGTCGAAGCACGACCCGTGCAGCCAGCACTCGATGGTCGGGGCGCCGTCGAGCTCCTCGACGTCCCCCTCGGACAGCGGGACCTCGGCGTGCGAGCAGAGGTCCTCGACCGCGTAGACCCGGCCCGCGAAGCGGACGACGGCCACGTCCACGTCGGCGAGCTCGACGCGCAGCGCGCCGGGCTCCGCGACGTCGGACAGGGCGCAGACCCGCTCGAAGCTCACGCCGGCTCCACGGGCTGGTCGTCCAGGCCGGGCAGCCCGCCGAGGCGGGCCTCGATGCTGCCCATCAGGCGGTCCTGTAGCTCCGGGATCCCGATGTGCTGGACGACGTCGGCGAAGAAGCCGCGCACGACCAGCCGGCGGGCGGTCTCGGCGTCGATCCCCCGCGAGCAGAGGTAGAACAGCTGCTCGTCGTCGAACCGGCCGGTGGCGCTGGCGTGGCCCGCACCGACGATCTCGCCGGTCTCGATCTCCAGGTTGGGCACCGAGTCGGCGCGGGCGCCGTCGGTGAGCACCAGGTTGCGGTTGAGCTCGTAGGTGCTGGTGCCGGTGGCCGTGGGGCGGATCCGGACGTCGCCGATCCACACCGTGTGCGCGTCCTCGCCCTGCAGCGCGCCCTTGTAGAGCACGTTGCTGGTGCAGTTGGGCACCGCGTGGTCGACCCAGAGCCGGTGCTCCTGGTGCTGGGTCTCGTCGGCGAAGTAGACGCCGAACAGCTCCGCCGTCCCACCGGGGCCGGCGTACTGCACGTTGCTGACCAGCCGGACGAGGTCGCCGCCGAGGGTGACGACGACCTGCCTGAAGGTGGCGTCCCGGCCGACGACGGCGTCGAACTGGCCGCCGTGCACGCTGCCGCGGGCCCACTCCTGGGCGGCGACGAGGGTGACCTGCGCGCCGTCCCCGACGAGGACGGCGACACCGCCGGAGTACCGGGCCAAGCCCGCGTGGTCCAGGACGACGGTCGCCTCGGCGAACGCGCCGACCTCGACGACGAGCTGGCCCCAGACGACCTCCTCGGCGCCGGTGCCCGACAGGCGCAGCGTCACCGGGCGGTCCAGCCGGGCCTCGGCCGGCACCCGGACGACGGCGGCGCCGCCGCTGCGCGCCCGGGTCAGCGCGGCGAGCCGGTCGACCGGCTCGGGCAGGCCCTTGAGCAGCGGGTCGTCGGCCTCGACGCTGGTCAGCTCGACACCGTCGGGGAGGTCGGTGTCCCACTGCAGGTGTGCGTCGCTCGGGGCGCCGTCCAGCAGGGGGCGGATGCGGCGCATCGGCGTGAAGCGCCACTCCTCCTCCCGGCCGGTGGGCGCACCGAAGGCCTCGGGGTCGGTCGAGGTGAACCGCTCGGCCGGGGAGCCGGTCGGCGCCGGACCGCCGTGCGAGTGGGCGCCGGGCGTGGCCTCCCCGGCGGTGCCGGTACCGGCGGCCGGGGTGGTCGGCGGGCCGGCCTGGGTTCCCACGCCGGGAGCGAACAGCTCCCCGGCGAGGGTGGTGGTCGTGTTCTCTGCCGACATCAGCCGACGGCACCTTCCATCTGCAGCTCGATCAGGCGGTTCAGCTCCAGGGCGTACTCCATCGGCAGCTCGCGGGCGATCGGCTCCACGAAGCCCCGCACGACCATGGCCATCGCCTCGTCCTCGGACATCCCGCGGCTCATCAGGTAGAACAGCTGGTCGTCGCTGACCCGGGAGACGGTCGCCTCGTGACCCATGGAGACGTCGTCCTCGCGGACGTCGACGTAGGGGTAGGTGTCCGACCGGCTGATCGTGTCGACCAGCAGCGCGTCGCACTTCACCGTCGACCTCGACCCGTGCGCGCCCTCGTCGATCTGGACCAGGCCGCGGTAGGACGTGCGGCCGCCGCCGCGGGCCACCGACTTCGACACGATCGTCGAGGAGGTGTTCGGCGCGGCGTGCACCATCTTGGCGCCGGCGTCCTGGTGCTGCCCCTCGCCGGCGAAGGCGATGGAGAGCACCTCGCCCTTGGCGTGCTCACCGGTCATCCACACGGCCGGGTACTTCATCGTGACCTTGGAGCCGATGTTGCCGTCGACCCACTCCATGGTCGCGCCCTCGTGCGCCACGGCGCGCTTGGTGACCAGGTTGTAGACGTTGTTCGACCAGTTCTGGATGGTCGTGTACCGGCAGCGCGCGTTCTTCTTGACGATGATCTCGACGACCGCCGAGTGCAGCGAGTCGGACTTGTAGATCGGCGCGGTGCAGCCCTCGACGTAGTGCACGTAGGCGCCCTCGTCGATGATCATGAGCGTCCGCTCGAACTGGCCCATGTTCTCGGTGTTGATCCGGAAGTAGGCCTGCAGCGGGATCTCGACGTTGACGCCCGGCGGCACGTAGATGAACGAGCCACCGGACCACACCGCGGTGTTCAGCGCGGCGAACTTGTTGTCGCCGGCCGGGATGACCGAGCCGAAGTACTCGCGGAACAGGTCCTCGTGCTCGCGCAGCGCCGTGTCGGTGTCGAGGAACAGGACGCCCTGCTCCTCGAGGTCCTCACGGATCTTGTGGTAGACGACCTCGGACTCGTACTGGGCGGCGACACCGGCGATCAGCCGCTGCTTCTCGGCCTCCGGGATGCCCAGCCGGTCGTAGGTCGTGCGGATCTCCTCGGGGAGCTCCTCCCACGAGGCGGCCTGGGCCTCGGTGGACTTCACGAAGTACTTGATGTTCTGGAAGTCGATCCCGGACAGGTCCGAGCCCCAGTCGGGCATCGGCTTGCGGCCGAACAGCTTGAGGGCCTTGAGCCGGCGCTCGAGCATCCACTCGGGCTCGTTCTTACGGCGCGAGATGTCCCGGACGACGTCCTCGTCGATCCCGCGACGGGCAGAGGCACCGGCGACGTCGGCGTCAGCCCAGCCGTACTGGTAGCGGCCGAGCTGGTCGATCTGCTCGTCCTGCGTCAGCGGCGTACTGGTCACCGGCTGCTGGGTGCTGGTCATACGGGCGTCCTCTCCCGGTCGAACGTGAGGGTGGGGCTGGTGGACGGCGCGGTGCGCGGCCCGGCGGAGAGCCGGTGCGCTGCTCGCTCACCTGGTACAGGGCGCACAGGGGACGATCTGTTCCCCGCGCGGATGTGAGTCGGGCCCTCGGCCCGCAGCGGGCCGGGGATGTGCGTGGTGCAGATCCCGTCGCCGTGCGCGATGGTCGCCAGCCGCTGGACGTGCGTGCCCACCAGCCGGCCGATCACCGCGGTCTCTGCCTCGCACAGCTGCGGGAACTCCGCCGCCACGTGTGCCACCGGGCAGTTGTGCTGGCAGAGCTGCCCGCCGCTGGAGATCGCCGAGGCCGAGGCAGCGTAGCCCTCGGCCGTGAGCGCGGCGGCGAGCACCTGCGCCCGGTCGACGGCGCCACTGCCGGCGGCCTGCTCCACCGCCGTCGAGCACCGCTGCTCGAGGCCGGCGAGCTGGGCCTCGGCGACGGCACGGACGGCGTCCGGGCCGCCCTGGGCGGCGACGTAGCGCAGCGCGGTCAGCGCGAGGTCGTCGTAGGCGTGCGGGAACGCCGAGCGCCCCGCGTCGGTGAGGTGGAACAGCCGCGCCGGGCGGCCGCGTCCGCGGGGGGCCGCGCCGCCACCGGACCGCTCCTCGGCCCGGCCGGTGGCCACCAGCGCGTCGAGGTGCCGGCGGACGGCGGTCGAGGAGACGCCGAGCCGGGCGGCGAGCTCGCTCGCCGTCAGCGGCCCGTGCTCCAGCAGCAGCGCGGTGACGCGGTGCCGGGTGCGACCGTCGTCGGCACCGGCCGACGCGCGGGCAGCAGGCGGGGCACCTGCCGATTCGCTTTCCACAACACGAGTGTTACCTATTTCGGGCGACGCGCAACCAAGCCCGTCCTAACTCCCGCGGCACGGCCCCAGAGGTGTGACCAGCACCACGGGGCTCGCCCGCCGGGGCCAGCCGGGAGCCTGCGGGCGGTGGGGGGCGGGCGGGTCCGGTGACTAGCATCGGGACGTGCCGGTCTCTCCTGCCGCCGTCTCGCGGATCACCCTCGCCAACGCGGTCGCCAACGGCGCGATCGTCGTCACCGGCGGAGCCGTGCGCCTGACCGGTTCGGGACTGGGTTGCCCCACCTGGCCGCGGTGCACCGACGAGAGCTTCGTGGCCACGCCGGAGCTGGCCGGGCACGGGGCGATCGAGTTCGGCAACCGGCTGCTCACCTTCGTGCTGGCCGCCGTCGCGGTCGCCACCGTGGTCGCCGTGTTCCGCTCCACCCGGCGCGACCTGCGCGCGCTGGCCGTCCTCGCCTTCCTCGGCATCCCCGCGCAGGCGCTCCTCGGTGGGGTCACCGTCCTCACCGGCCTCAACCCGTGGACGGTCGCCGCGCACTTCCTCGTCTCGTCGGCCCTCGTCGCGGTCACGACCGTGCTGTGGCTCCGGTCGCGGGAGGCGGGGGTCGGCCACCCACTGGTCCGCCGTCCCTTCGCGCTGCTCGTGACGGGGATCGCGGTGGCGACCGCCGCCGTCCTGGTGCTCGGCACGGTGGTGACGGGCAGCGGTCCGCACAGCGGCGACCCGGGGGCCGGCCGTACCGGGTTCGACCCCGAGCTGGTCAGCCAGCTGCACGCCGACTCGGTGTTCCTGCTGCTCGGGTTGACCGTCGCCCTGCTGGTGGCGCTGCACGCCACCGACACCCCCGGGCGCATGCGCCGGGCCGCGCGCGACCTGCTGCTGGTGCAGCTGGCCCAGGGCGTGGTCGGCTACGTCCAGTACTTCACGGACCTGCCGGTGGCCCTCGTGCTGGTGCACATGCTCGGCGCGGTCCTGGTCACCGCGTTCACGGCCCGGCTGGTCTGGTCGGTCCGCGGCCCGTCGTCCGAGCTGCCGCTGGACAGCGCGACCGTCCCGGTCCCCGCCACCCGCTGACCCCTCACCGGTTGGCGCTGACGACGGCCGTCTCGAACGGGAAGACGACCCCGTCGTCGTCGGTGTGCGGAGTCAGTGCCGCGCCGAGGTCGGCCACGAGCGCTCCTGCGGCGGATCGGTCGAGCCGACCGACGACGTCCCCCAGCGGCGAGCTCGCCGTCTCACCGCGGAGCAGGGCCTCTGCCGAGGGGACCCGGACGGTCGACACGACGATCCGGGCGTGCACCCGGGTGAAGCCCGCCCCGGCGACCAGGGCGTGGAGGCGGTCTAGCTCCCCGAGGGCGTAGGGCGAGGCGACCACCACCGCTGCCGCCTGCCCGAGGTGGCGGGCCAGGACGTCGACGAGCAGGCGGTACCCGGGTTGGTGGGAGAGGCTGCGGCAGGTGGACACGCCGAGCCGTCCGCCCGGCACGCCGACCCGGTGGAACTCGGCCAGCGCCGCGGCCGGATCGGGGAAGAACTGCAGGCCCTGCTGGCAGAAGACCACGTCGGCCGTGCCGTCGGGCAGGGGCAGCGCGTCGGCGGCACCCACCTCGTAGCGGATCTCCGGGACGGTCCCCGCACTGACCCGGCGGGCCACCGCCAGCATCGCCGGGTTGAGGTCCACGCCGGTGATCGCACCGGCCGAGCCCACCACGCGGGCCGCCGTGCGGGCGACGATGCCGGTACCGCACGCGACGTCGACGACCCGCTGCCCGCGTCGCGGACCGGCGGCGGCCACGAGGTCCTCGGCCCAGGGAGCGAGCAACGCGGGGACGAGGGTCTCCTCGTAGGCGGTGGCGCCGGCCTCGTCCACCTGCCAGCCGGCGTCGGAGGAGCGGGCTCCAGCTGCCTCGGTCATCGGAGGTCACCTCCGGGTGGTGCCGTCCGAGGTGGACGCCGTCGATCCTCCTCCGGGCGGGGTCGTCCCGGAACGGGGTCCGCCGCCGGCTACACCAGGACGTCGACGATGATCGCGACCGACAGCAGGGCCATGTAGCTGATCGAGGTGTGGAACAGCTGCATCGGCCGGGTCGGGGCGCCCGAGCGGATCCGGCCCAGCAGCCGGTGCGCCTCGACGACGAACCAGAGGCCGAGCGCGGCCGCGGCGGCGGTGTAGATCCAGCCGATGCCGTACCCGTCGGCGACCGGCCACAGCAGCAGCGAGACGGCGACGGTCAGCCAGGTCCACGCGACGGTCTGCCGGCCCACCGACAGGGGGGTGGCCACGACCGGCAGCATCGGGACGTCGGCCCGCGCGTAGTCGGCCCGGAAGCGCATCGCCAGCGCCCAGAAGTGCGGCATCTGCCAGCAGAAGACGACGCCGAAGAAGACCACCGCCGGCCAGGCCAGCGAGCCGGTCACCGCGGCCCAGCCGATCAGCACCGGTGCGGCACCGGGCACGCCGCCGAACTCCGTGCTGCGCCGGGTGTAGCGCTTGAACACCATCGTGTAGAGCACGGCGTAGTAGAAGATCGCGGCGGCGGCCAGGCCCGCGGCGAGCAGCGTCGTCGTCGCGGCGAGCAGGGTGACCGACACGACGGTGAGGACGATCCCGAAGACCAGGGCGCCCCGGGGGCTGACCACCCCCATAGGCAGCGGCCGGCGCTCGGTGCGGTGCATCAGCCGGTCGATGTCGCGGTCGTACCAGCAGTTGACGACGTTGGCCGCGCCCGCGGCGAGGGTGCCGCCGACCATGGTGGCGGTGAGCAGCCGCCAGGAGGGCCAGCCGCCGGCGGCCAGCAGCATCGCCGGCAGGGTGGTGATCAGCAGCAGCTCGATGATCCGCGGCTTGGTCAGGGCCACGTAGGCGCGGACCGTGGCGGTCAGGCGACGGGCCTGGACGGCCGGGCGCTCGGACAGCGCCGTCACCGGGACGCCTCGGGCGCACAGGCGCGCGGGCAGGGCACCACCGGGCACCTGGACAGCACGGGGTCCCTTCCAACCGGGGACAGGAGAACGGGGCAACTGTAGCCCGGCCCCACCCTCGGCCACGGCGGGCATGACTAGGGTCTCGTCACGTTGGTGCTGCGCCTGCAGCGGGTAGGGCCTCGTCGACGACGACGGTGCGTCCGGGTCCTCGGCGAGGGGTCGGGGGCCGAGTCCAGGCCGGATCGCTGGAGCCGGAGCACCGTCGTCCGCCCGGGGTCGGAGGGTCCCCACCGGTCGTCCCGGGCGGTCCCCGCACAGGCCGACCCCGAGGGAGCACCGCCAGATGGGAACGCAGAGCACCGAGTCCGAGGCCCCGGCCGAGGCCGCCACCGACTCGCCGACCGGCAACCCGGCGCAGCCCTCGCCCACCCTCCCCGACGACTTCGGGGACCTCGACCGCCGGGCCGTCGACACCGCCCGCGTGCTCGCGATGGACGCCGTGCAGAAGGTCGGCAACGGCCACCCCGGGACGGCGATGAGCATGGCGCCCACCGCCTACCTGCTGTTCCACAAGTGGCTGCGGCACGACCCCACCGACCCGAACTGGGTGGCCCGGGACCGGTTCGTCCTCTCCATGGGCCACTCGAGCCTGACGCTGTACGTCCAGCTCTTCCTCGCCGGTTACGGGTTGGAGCTCGAGGACCTGCAGGCGCTGCGCACCTGGGGTTCGAAGACCCCGGGCCACCCCGAGGTGAACCACACGCCGGGCGTCGAGACCACCACCGGCCCGCTCGGCCAGGGCGTGGGGAACGCGGTCGGCATGGCGATGGCCGCCCGCCGCGAGCGCGGGCTGCTCGACCCCGACGCACCCGAGGGCCAGAGCCTGTTCGACCACACGATCTGGGCCTTCGCCTCCGACGGCGACCTGGAGGAGGGCGTCAGCGGCGAGGCCTCCTCGCTGGCCGGGACCCAGCAGCTGGGCAACCTCGTCCTGGTCTACGACGACAACCGGATCTCCATCGAGGACGACACGAACGTCGCCTTCACCGAGGACGTCGGCAAGCGCTACGAGGCCTACGGCTGGCACGTGCAGCACGTGGACGACGGCGAGGACCTCGCGGCCGTCGACGCCGCGTTCGCCGCCGCCAAGGCCGAGACCGGCCGCCCCTCGATCATCGTGCTGCGGACGATCATCGCCTGGCCGGCCCCGAACAAGCAAAACACCGGCGCGGCCCACGGGTCGGCCCTCGGCGACGACGAGGTGCGAGCCACCAAGGAGATCCTCGGCTTCGACCCCGAGCGCACCTTCCAGGTGGACGACGAGGTGCTCCGGCACGCCCGCTCGGTCGTCGAGAAGGGCCGCGCCGACCACGCCGAGTGGCAGCAGCGGTTCGACGCCTGGACGCGGGAGAACGCGGACGCCGCAGCCGTCCTGACCCGGATGACCACCCGCACCCTCCCCGACGGCTTCGCCGAGGCGCTGCCCAGCTGGGACGCCGACCCGAAGGGCGTGGCCACCCGCAAGGCCTCCGGCGAGGTGCTCGCCGCCCTCTACCCGGCCCTCCCGGAGCTGTGGGGCGGCTCGGCCGACCTCGCCGAGAGCAACAACACCGCGGTCAAGGGTGAACCGTCGTTCCTGCCGGCCGACCGCCAGACCAAGATGTGGTCGGGCGGCCCCTACGGCCGCACCTTGCACTTCGGCGTCCGCGAGCACGCCATGGGCGCGATCATGAACGGCATCGCCCTGCACGGCGGCACCCGCGTCTACGGCGGCACCTTCCTCACCTTCTCCGACTACATGCGCGGAGCGGTCCGCCTGGCGGCCCTCATGCAGCTGCCGGTGGTCTACGTCTGGACGCACGACTCGATCGGCCTGGGCGAGGACGGCCCGACCCACCAGCCGATCGAGCACTTCGCGGCGCTGCGCGCCATCCCGGGCCTGGACGTCGTCCGGCCCGCGGACGCCAACGAGGTCGCCGTCGCCTGGCGCACGATCCTCGAGAACAACGACCGCCCGGCCGGCCTGCTCCTGTCGCGGCAGAACCTGCCGGTGTTCGACCGGTCCGCCTTCGGGTCCGCGGAGGGCACCGCCCGCGGCGCCTACGTGCTGGCCGACGCGTCCAACGGCGACCCCGAGGTGATCCTGCTCGGCACCGGCTCGGAGGTGCAGATCGCGGTGGCCGCCCGCGAACGGCTCGAGGCCGACGGCGTGCCGACCCGGGTCGTCTCGGTGCCGTGCGTCGAGTGGTTCGCCGAGCAGGACGACGCCTACAAGAACGAGGTGCTGCCGCCCTCGGTCCGTGCCCGCGTCAGCGTCGAGGCCGGCGTGCCGATGGGCTGGCGGGAGTTCGTGGGCGACGCCGGGCGGATCGTCGGCCTCACCCACTACGGGGCCAGCGCGGCGTACTCCGTGC
Organism: Geodermatophilus sabuli; assembly: GCF_010686765.1. Lineage (GTDB taxonomy): Bacteria > Actinomycetota > Actinomycetes > Mycobacteriales > Geodermatophilaceae > Geodermatophilus > Geodermatophilus sabuli_A. The sequence continues at coordinate 137,236 of NZ_JAAGWF010000012.1, forward strand.
TCTACGAGGAGTTCGGGCTGACCGAGGAGGCCGTCGCCGCCGCGGCCCGGGAGAGCATCGAGGCGGCCGCGTCCGGCCCGGGCGTCCCGGCCGGACCGATCCGGGCCACCGGCGGCCTCCCCCACCCCACCGGCGACCAGTAAGGACCCCGGCCTCCCCACCCTTCGCGAGCTCGGGGCGGGACCCGGGCCGGGGCCGGCATCGCACCCACTTCCTCGAAAGGACCCATTGATGGCACAGAACGAGAACCTGGCCGAACTCTCCGGGGCGGGGGTCGCCGTCTGGCTGGACGACCTCTCCCGTGACCGCATCCGCAGCGGCAACCTGCAGTCGCTGGTCGACGAGCACAGCGTCGTCGGCGTCACGACCAACCCGACCATCTTCGCCGCGGCGATCAGCGGCTCGGAGTCCTACGACGACCAGCTGCACGCCCTGGCCGTCCGCCGGGTGAGCGTCGAGGAGGCGCTCCGCACCATCACGGGCGCCGACGTCCGGGACGCCTGCGACCTGCTGCGACCGGTCGCCGACCGGCAGCCCGGTGACGGACGGGTGTCGCTGGAGGTGGCCCCCGGCCTGGCGCACGACACCGACGCGACCGCCGCCGAGGCGGCGCACCTGTGGTGGCTGGTGGACCGGACCAACCTGTTCATCAAGATCCCGGCGACCGAGGCCGGCCTCCCGGCCATCACGACGTCCATCGCCCGCGGCATCAGTGTCAACGTCACCTTGATCTTCAGCCCCGAGCGGTACCGCGCGGTGATGGACGCCTACCTCTCCGGCCTGGAGCAGCGGCTGGCCGACGTCCCGGACGCCGACCTGTCCGGGATCGCGTCGGTCGCCTCGTTCTTCGTCTCGCGGGTCGACACCGAGATCGACAAGCGGCTGGACGCAGCCGGTGCCGACCCGTCGCTCAAGGGCCGGGCGGGCATCGCGAACGCCCAGCTGGCCTACCAGGCCTACGAGGAGGTCTTCTCCTCCGACCGCTGGCGGGCGCTGGAGGCGAAGGGTGCCGTGCCGCAGCGGCCGCTGTGGGCCTCGACGGGCGTCAAGAACCCCGAGTACTCGGACACGATGTACATCTCCGAGCTCATCGCGCCCGGCACCGTCAACACGATGCCGGAGAAGACGCTGATGGCCTACGCCGACCACGGCAGCGCCGGCACCCCGGTGCAGAAGGCCTACGACGAGGCGACGGCCACGATGACGGCCATCGCCGACGCCGGCGTCGACCTCGACGACGTCTTCCGGGTGCTGGAGGACGAGGGCGTGCAGAAGTTCGTCGACTCCTGGGACGAGCTGACCGAGTCGGTGCGCACCCAGCTGGAGGACAAGGCGTGAGCTTGGCGTTCTCGTGCGCCGGGCTGGACGTGCCGCAGGCCGTCCGGACCCAGCTCGCCGAGGACGACGTCGCCGCGCGACTGGTGGCCGAGGACCCGACCCTGTGGGGCCCGGACGCCGAGAGCGAGGCCGCGGTGCGGCTGGCCTGGCTGGACCTGCCCGCGACCTCGAGGGAGCTGGTCGCCCGCCTGACCGGCCTCCGCGCCGAGCTGCTCGCCGAGGGCCTGGACCGGGTCCTGCTGTGCGGCATGGGCGGCTCCTCGCTCGCGCCGGAGGTGATCTGCCGGACGGCGGGGGTGCCGCTGGTCGTCCTGGACACCACGGACCCCGACCAGGTGGCCGCGGCGCTGACCGATCTCGACCGCACCGTGGTCGTGGTGAGCTCGAAGTCCGGCGAGACCCTCGAGACCGACAGCCACCGGCGGGTGCTCGTCGCGGCCTTCGCCGCGGCCGGGCTGGACGAGCGACAGATCGGCGCCCGGTTCGTCGTGGTCACCGATCCGGGCTCGCCGCTGGCCGACACCGCCGCGGCGATGGGCGCCCGGGCGGTGTTCCTCGCCGATCCGCACGTGGGCGGCCGGTACAGCGCGCTGTCGGCGTTCGGGCTGGTGCCGTCGGCGCTGGCGGGGGCCGACGTCGGCACCCTGCTCGAGGACGCCGCCGACCTGGCCGAGCACCTGGCCAAGCCCGACAACGCGGCCCTCGAGCTCGGCGTGGCGCTGGGGGCGGGGTTCCGCACGGGCCGGGACAAGGTGGCCCTCGCGCCCGGGGACGGCGACCTGGTGGGCTTCGCGGACTGGGCCGAGCAGCTGGTCGCCGAGTCGACCGGCAAGCAGGGGCGCGGGCTGCTGCCGGTGGTCCTCGAGTCCGTGGACGCGCCGGGCGCCACCGCTGCGGACGTGCTGCTCGCCGTCGTCGGGGGCGAACCGGTCCCGCCGGGCCCGTCGATGGGGGTGACCGGCCCGCTCGGCGCCCAGTTCCTCGGCTGGCAGTACGCCACCGCGGTGGCCGGCCGGATCCTCGGCATCAACCCGTTCGACCAGCCCGACGTCGCGGCGAGCAAGGAGCACACCCGGCGGATCCTGGACAGCGGCCCGCCCGACGAGCAGCCGGTGGCCACCATCGGGGCCATCGCGCTGTACGGGGCCAACGGCGCCCTCGACGGCGTGGACCTCTCCCAGCACGACGGGGTGTCCCTGGCCGTGGACGCCCTGCTGGCCGCCGTCCCGCCGCGCGGCTACCTGGCGGTGATGGCCTACCTGGACCGCGCCGGGGATGCCCGCGCCGGCGAGCTGCGCGCGGCGCTGGCGGAGCGCACGGAGCACGCGGTGACGTTCGGGTGGGCTCCCCGGTTCCTGCACTCCACCGGCCAGTACCACAAGGGCGGTCCGCCGACCGGCGTGTTCCTGCAGGTCACCGGAGAGGTGTCGGAGGACCTCCCGGTGCCCGACCGGCCGTACAGTTTCGGCATGCTGCAGGCCGCCCAGGCCGCCGGTGACCGCCAGGCGCTGGCCGACCGCGGCCGGCCGCTGCTGCACCTGCACCTGACCGACCGGGCCGCCGGCATCGTGCAACTGCTCGACGCGCTCTGCTGAACGACGCTCGACGCGCTCTGCGCGACCATCTCGGTCAGGATCAGGTCGAGGATGCGACGCACCTGATCCACCCCGCCGTCCGGTCCACCGCCGCGCCGGACGACGGGTCAACCTCCGACCACGAGGACGGACGATGACTCTCTCGCCACACCGCGGCCCGCGATGATCTCCAACCCGCTGCGCGATCCGCGGGACCGGCGGCTGCCCCGTGTGCCGGAGCCCTGCGCGCTGGTCGTCTTCGGCATCACCGGCGACCTGGCCCGCAAGAAGCTGCTGCCGGCGGTCTACGACCTGGCCAACCGCGGCCTCCTGCCCACCAACTTCGCCCTGCTCGGCTTCGCCCGGCGCGACTGGGGCGACCAGGACTTCGCCGAGCTCGCCCGCGACGCCGCCCGCAAGGCCGCCCGCACCCCGTGGCGCGAGGAGGTGTGGGAGCGGCTGGCCGCGAGCGTCCGGTTCGTGCAGGGGTCGTTCGACGACGACAACGCCTTCGACCAGCTCGCCGACACCCTCGGCGAGCTCGAGGGCAGCCACGGCATCGGCGGGAACGCCGCCTTCTACCTGTCCATCCCGCCGGCCATGTTCCCGACCGTGCTCAAGCAGATGCAACGCACCGGCATGGCCGACAGCACACCCGACCGCTGGCGGCGGGTGGTGGTGGAGAAGCCGTTCGGCACCGACCTGGCCTCCAGCCGGGAGCTCAACGCGCTCGTGGACTCGGTGTTCAGCGCCGACGACGTCTTCCGCATCGACCACTACCTGGGCAAGGAGACCGTCCAGAACCTCATGGCGCTGCGGTTCGCCAACACCCTGTTCGAGCCCATCTGGAACGGCCACCACGTCGACTCGGTGCAGATCACGATGGCCGAGGACGTCGGCATCGGCGGCCGGGCCGGGTTCTACGAGGAGACCGGCGCCGCCCGGGACGTGCTGCAGAACCACCTGCTGCAGCTGCTGGCGCTGACCGCGATGGAGGAGCCGGTCGAGTTCTCCGCCGACGAGATCCGCACCGAGAAGCTCAAGGTGCTGCGCGCGGTGTCGGTGCCCGAGGACATGGCCACCTTCGCCGTCCGCGGGCAGTACGAGCAGGGCTGGCTGGCCGGACAGCGGGCGAACGGCTACCGGCAGGAGGAGGGCGTGGCCGAGGACTCGACCACCGAGACCTACGCCGCCGTCCGGCTGGGGGTGGAGACCCGCCGGTGGGCCGGGGTGCCGTTCTACCTGCGGACGGGCAAGCGGCTGCCGCGCCGGGTCACCGAGATCGCACTGGTCTTCAAGCGCGCGCCGCACCTGCCCTTCGCCGACACCGACACCGAGGAGCTGGGCAACAACCAGCTGGTCGTGCGGGTGCAACCCGACGAGGGGGTGACCCTCAAGTTCGGGTCGAAGGTCCCCGGGAGCGTGATGGAGGTCCGGGACGTGTCCATGGACTTCCTCTACGGCGAGCAGTTCACCGAGGCCAGCCCCGAGGCCTACGAGCGGCTCCTGCTCGACGTGTTGCTCGGCGACGCCACCCTCTTCCCCCGCAACGCCGAGGTCGAGGCCTCGTGGGCGGTGATCGACCCGCTGGAGGAGTTCTGGGCCGGCACCACCCCGCAGGCCTACCGGGCCGGGGAGTGGGGACCGCGCGCGGCCGACGAGATGCTCGCCGCCGAGGGCCGCCGGTGGCGACGTCCGTGACCGGCAGCGCCGTTCACACAGACACCCGAGCCACCGCCCCAGCCGAGGAGACGGCATGACGACCCTGTGGGACACCACCGGCTCCGCCGTGGTCAAGGAGCTGGCCGCCCAGCGCCGCACCGGCGGCGCCGTGCTCTCCGGCGTGGCCCTGACCCTCGTGGTCGTGGCCGACGAGGGCCGGGTCGCCGAGGCCGAGGAGGCGGCCACCGCCGCCGCCGAGCAGCACCCCTGCCGGCTGCTCATCGTGGTGCGCCGCCAGATCGAGGCGCCGGCACCCCGCCTGGACGCCGAGGTCCTCATCGGCGGGCGGCTGGGTCCGGGTGAGGCGGTGGTCATGCGGATGTACGGCCGCCTCGCCCTGCACGCGGAGTCCGTGGTCCTGCCCCTGCTGGCCGCCGACGCCCCGGTCGTGACCTGGTGGCACGGCACGCCGCCGGAGCGCCTGTCCACCGACGCGCTGGCGGTCATCGCCGATCGCCGGATCACCGACAGCTCGATGGCCGAGGACCAGCTGGCCGCGCTGGGCGCCCGCGCCGAGGACTACGCCCCGGGCGACACCGACCTCGCCTGGACGCGCACCACGCCGTGGCGCTCGACGCTCACCTCGACCGTCGACTCGGTCGCGGGCCGTCGGGGCGACGCCGTCGTCGTCCGCGGGGGTCAGGTCGAGGGCGACCCCGGGAACGCGACCGCCCGGCTGCTGGCGGGCTGGCTGACCGCCCGCTGCGGCTGCGAGGTCACCGTCGTCGAGGGCGACCGGCGGCCCGGCCCGAGCGGGGTGTCGTCGGTCGTGCTGCGACTGGACCAGGACGAGGAGGTGCACGTCACCGCCGACCGCCGTGGCGGCGCCGTGATCGCCCAGCCGTACCGGCCCGAGGCGACCGTCGCCCTGCCCGACCCCCAGCTGGGCGACCTGGTCGGGGAGGAACTGCGGCGCCTGGACCCCGACGAGCCCTTCGCCGAGGCGCTGGAGGCCGCGACCGGGGCGTCGGACCTGGCCGCGCGGTCGCCGGAGCGCGAGCACGTGTGGTTCGACCCGGCCCAGGCCGATCCCGACGGCGCTCCGGACGGCGCCGACGAGGACGCACGGGAAGCCGTCCGGTGACCTCGCCACCCGGGGACCGGGCCGCCGCGAACCTGGGCGGGGCGGACCGCCCCGTGCCCGACGTGGTCGTCGAGCCCGACGCCGACCGGCTGGCGCGGGCGGTCGGGTCGGCGCTGGTCGCCCGGCTGGCCGCCGCGCAGGCGGTGCACGGCACGGCGTCGGTGGTCCTCACCGGTGGTGGCATCGGCACCGCCGTCCTCGAGCGGGTCGCCGCGCTGGCCGCCGAGCCCGAGCGGGAGCGGGTGGACTGGACGGCGGTGGACGTCTGGTGGGGTGACGAGCGGTTCGTGCCCGCCGACGACGCCGACCGGAACGAGCTGGGCGCGCGCCGGGCGCTGCTGGACGCCGTCGGGGTGCCGGCCGAGCGGGTGCACGCGATGCCCGCCTCGGACGCCGGGTTCGCCGAGCCCGAGGACGCCGCCGCCTGGTACGCCGGGCAGTTGGCCGCTGCCGCGTCCGAGGGCGGCGGCCTCCCCCGCCTCGACGTCCTGCTGCTCGGCATGGGCCCGGAGGGTCACGTCGCCTCGATCTTCCCGGAGTCGCCGGCCGTCTCCGACGAGCGGCCGGTGGTCGCGGTGCGCGACTGCGCGAAGCCGCCGCCGACCCGGATCAGCCTGGGCTTCTCCGCGATCAACGCCGCCGAGGAGATCTGGCTGATCGTCTCCGGCGAGGGCAAGGCGCCCGCGGTCGCCCGTGCGTTGCAGGAGGACGTCGGGCCGCGCGACCTGCCGGCCGCCGGCGTGCGCGGCCGCAGGGCCACCCGCTGGCTGCTCGACGCCGCCGCGGCCGCCGAGCTGGACACCGGGGGTCAGCCGGTCCCTGCGTGACCGAAGGCCTGGTCCCGGTGCCCTCGGGCGGAGCACACTGCCTGACGGCGCCCCCGCCAGCAGCGCGCACGCGGGCGACCGCCGGTGACGGCATCCCGTCCAGGACAGCGGAGACCACCATGACCCTGCCCACCGCGACCGTTCCCGCCCGCACGGCGGACGCCGGCGCCCGGCCTGCGCCGGTGCACCGGCACCCCGGCTGCTACTGGGACGTCACCCGCGCCGCCTGGGTGCGGTGGACCCCGATGCCGCTGCCCCGTCCGTCGCAGGACTGAGCACGCACCGGCCCCCACGACTCGTCGTGGGGGCCGGGGCCTCGGCTCAGGCGCCGCGGCGGGACCGGAGCTTGGCGAGGGCCTCCTCGAGGAGCGCGTCGCCGTCGGCGTCACTGCGCCGCTCGCGCACGTAGGCCAGGTGGGTCTTGTACGGCTCGGTCCGGGGCGCCGGCGGCGGCGCGGCCTGGTCCTGGCCGGCGGGGAGCCCGCAGCGGGGGCAGTCCCACAGGTCGGGGACGTCGGCGTCGGAGGCGAAGGCCACCCGCGTCTCGTGTCCCTGCGTGCACCAGAACCCGATGCGCCGGCGCGGTGCGGTCTCCCCGCGCTCGGCCTCACCCATCGGCCCCGCGCCGACCCGCGTGCCCCGGATCGCGTTGCCACCAGCCACGAGCGCTCCCTGAGTTCCCGGCGGTCTGCGGCGGTGATCCGGCCGCTCGGGCAGTGTAGGGCCTGGACCGGGCGATCCTGGTCACGATTTGTGCGCGGCCGATACGCCCGGAGAACCCGGCCCCGTCCCGGGTCCCACCCCGACCTCGCGCGAGGTTCGCAGCGGCCCCGTCCCGGGTCCCACCCTGAGCTCGCAAAGGGTGGGGAGGACGGGGTCCTTCTCTCAGACCTTGAGCAGGATGCCGAGGCCGATGACGCAGACGGCCCAGATGAGGAGCGTGAAGACGGTGAGCCGGTTGAGGTTCTTCTCCACCACCGACGAGCCGGACAGCTGCGAGGAGGCCGCGCCGCCGAACATCGAGGACAGGCCTCCGCCCTTGCCCCGGTGCAGCAGGATCAGCACCACGATGAGCGCGCTGGTGAGCACCAGCAGCACGTTGAGGACCAGCTCGATCATCCCCCGAGGGTAACCGACCGCCCGATGACCCCCGGCCGACACGGCAGGGACGACGCGCCGTCGGGTCAGCGCGCGGTCAGCGGACCCCCGCGGTCGCCAGGTCGTGACCGCTGTAGGCGGCCATGACCACCCCGTTGTGCAGCCGCTGACCGGCCAGCAGCTGCACGCGGGTCTCGGCCAGCGGGACGTAGGCGCCGGTGCCGACGGCCGCCGTCGCCACCTCCCGCCACGCCGCGCGGGCCGCCTCCGGCTCGCCGACCGCGCGGGCGGCGTCGACCAGCTGGTCGATGGCGGGGTCGGTGAGCCGGGCGAAGTTGGTGTTGCCCACCGGGCTGACCGACCGGCCGTCGACCAGCGGCACCAGGAACGAGCCGGGCGTGGGGAAGTCGGCCGTCCAGGTGGCCAGCACGAGCCCGTAGCCGTTGGCGGCCACGTTGTCGGGGTTGCCGATGTCGGTGGCGTAGAAGCCGGCGACCGCCAGCGGCCGCACCTCCACCCGGATGCCCACCTCGCCGAGGTGGCCGGCGAGCTCCTCCCCCACCTTCACGCTCAGCGGGGCGTCGGGTACGGCCAGCACGGTGTCGAAGCCGTCCGGCCGGCCGCAGGCGGTCAGTGCCTCGGCGGCGGCATCCGGATCGGCCGTGGGGTCGGTCTCCTCGGGGCCGCCGTCCATCGCCCGCGGCCACAGCTGCGAGGTGCGGACGGCGTTGAGCGAGCCACCGAGCGCCTCCTGGACGGCGGCCCGGTCGACCGCCGCGGCGACGGCCGCCCGGCAGCTGGGGTCGTCGAAGGGCGCGACGTTGGTGGGCAGCGCCAGCAACCGGACCACCCCGCTGGTCACCTCGTCCACGCGGGCGGTGACCGGGACCTCTCCCCCGGCCTCCTCGGCCAGCCGCGCGGTGGTCTGCGCCTGCACGCCGGTGCCGGAGACGTCGACGTCCGCCGACCCGGCCAGCAGCGCCTGGTCGCGCTCGAGCCCGGTGAGCCCGGTGCGGACGACGACCTGATCGGGAAGCGCGGTGCGCACGTCGTCGGTGGCCGGGTCCCATTCGGGGTTGCGGTCGAGGACGATGCCGGTGACCGCATCGACTGCGGAGATGGCGTAGGGACCCGAGGAGACGGGGTCGCGGCCGTAGTCAGCGCCGCTGTCGCTCTCGATCGGCACCGGGCTGCTGGAGGGCAGCGCCATGACGAACGGGAACTCCGGCTGCGGAGTGCGCAGCCGGAAGGTGATCGTGCGGTCGTCGGGGGTCTCGATCGCCGCCAGTCCGAGCCGATCGGGGGCCTCGTCCTGGTAGGGCCCGGCGTAGGGGTTGTCCGGGTCGTCCAGCAGCTCCACCACGTGGGTCGGGCCGCCGACCACGACGTCGGAGGCGAACGACCGCTCGATGCCGTACTTGACGTCCCGGGCGGTGATCGGCCGGCCGTTCTCGAACCGGGTGCCCTCGCGCAGGGTGAACGTCCAGGTGCTCCCCCCGTCGGGGGACGTGCCCAGGTCGGTGGCGAGGTCCGGCACCAGCTGGTCGGTGCGGCCGGGCTCGGCCGAGTAGGTGACCAGCGTGCGGGTGTAGAGCCGCATCAGGTTCCACACGCCCGGCAGGTAGGAGCGCTGCGGGTCGAGGCTGTCCACCTCGCCGGTGACCACCCGGAGCGTCCCGCCGACCGTCTCCGACGGCGCCCGGACCCCGGTCAGCCCGGCGTCCGCACCGTCGCCGAGGACCGGCACGCCGGTGCCGTCGTCGGCGGAGCTGCTGCAGCTCACCGCCACGGCCACCACGAGGACGACGGCGGCGGCGATCCCCGCGATGCGTCCCCGCGTCCCCAGCGCCCAGGCCGGTCGCTCCCGCGTGGTGTCCACCTACCCGCTCCCCGCCAGGCCGGCGGCGGCGGTCAGCCCCCGCCGGCGGCTGTCCGACAGATCTGTGCGAACTCGTCGCCGTCCAGGCTGGCACCGCCGACGAGCGCGCCGTCGACGTCCGGCCCGGCCAGGATCCCGGCCGTGTTCGCGGCCTTCACCGACCCGCCGTAGAGGATACGGACCAGGTCGGCCGTCTCCTGGCCGAAACGCTCGGCGAGCCGGAGGCGGAGCGCACCGCAGACCTCCTGGGCGTCCTCGGGCGTCGCGACCTCACCCGTACCGATCGCCCACACCGGCTCGTAGGCGATCACCACCCCGCCGCCGACGGTCCCCGTGCCGCCGCCCGGAGCGCTGAGCTGCTCGGCCGTCAGGCCCTCGAGCGCGGCGTCGAGCTGCGCGGTGCAGTGCGGCACGTGCTCGCCGGCGCGGCGCACGTCCAGCCCCTCGCCGACGCAGAGGATCGGCACCAGGCCGTGCCGCAGCGCCGCTGCGACCTTGGCGGCCACGACGGTGTCGTCCTCGCCGTGCAGCGCCCGCCGCTCGGAGTGCCCGACGACGACGTACGTGCAGGCCAGCGAGGCCAGCATCGCGCCGCTGACCTCGCCGGTGTAGGCGCCGGAGTCCTGCGCCGAGAGGTCCTGCGCGCCGTAGCCGATCTCGAGCTTGTCGCCGGTGACGAGCGTCTGCACGCTGCGCAGCGCCGTGAACGGCGGCAGGACGACGACCTCGGCCGCCTCCAGCTCGGGCTCCTTGAGGGAGAAGGCCAGCTTCTGCACCAGCCCGATCGCCTCGAGGTGGGTCAGGTGCATCTTCCAGTTGCCGGCGATGAGCGGCCGGCGGCCCTCCCGGCGGACCGGGGTGCCTCTGCGTGCCATGTCCGCTCCCTCAGTCGGCCAGCACCGCGAGGCCGGGCAGCTCCCGGCCCTCGAGGTACTCCAGCGACGCGCCGCCGCCGGTGCTGATGTGCCCGTAGGCGGCCTCGTCGAGGCCGAGCACCCGCACCGCGGCCGCGGAGTCCCCGCCACCGACGACGGACAGCCCGTCGACGGCGCCCACCCCCTCCGCCACCCCGCGGGTGCCGGCCTGGAAGGGGGCCAGCTCGAAGACGCCCATCGGGCCGTTCCAGAAGACGGTGCGCGCCTCGACCAGCTCGGCGGTGAACAGGTCGACGGTGAGCGGGCCCACGTCCAGTCCCATCAGGTCGTCCGGGATCGCGTCGGCCGGCGTCACGCTGGTCTCGGCGTCGGCACCGAACCGGTCCGCGCAGAGGATGTCCACCGGCAGCACGATCTTGCCGCCCGCCTCCGCCAGGAGCCGGCGGCAGGTGTCGACCTGGTCGGCCTCCAGCAACGACTTCCCGACCCCGTGGCCCTGGGCGGCGAGGAAGGTGAAGCACATGCCGCCGCCGACCAGCAGCCGGTCGACCTTCGGCAGCAGGGCCTCGATCACCGCGAGCTTGTCGCTGACCTTGGAGCCGCCGAGGACGACGACGTAGGGGCGCTCCGGGTCCTGCGTGAGGCGGGTGAGCACGTCCAGCTCGGTGGCGACCAGCCGGCCGGCGACGTGCGGCAGCCGCTGCGCGACGTCGTACACCGAGGCGTGCTTGCGGTGCACCGCGCCGAAGGCGTCGTCGACGTAGACGTCGGCGAGGGCGGCCAGCCGGTCGGCCAGCTCACCCCGCGCGGCGTCGTCCTTCGCCGTCTCGGCAGCCTCGAACCGGACGTTCTCCAGCAGGAGGACGTCGCCGTCGGCCAGCGCTCCGGCCCTCGCGCGCGCGTCGTCCCCGGCGACGTCGGCGGCCAGGGGCACCGTCGTCCCGAGCAGTTCACCGAGCCGTGCCGCGACCGGCGCGAGGGAGAACTGGGGGTCGGGTTCGCCCTTGGGCCGGCCGAGGTGAGCGGCCACGACCACCCGGGCGCCGGCGTCCCGCAGCGCCTGCAGGGTGGGCAGGCTGGCCCGGATCCGGCCGTCGTCGGTGATCGCGCGGGTGGACGTGTCGAGCGGGACGTTCAGGTCGGCGCGCACGAGCACGCGCCGACCCGAGACGCCCTCGGCGAGGAGGTCGTCGAGCGAGCGCATCAGAGGGACTTGCCCACCAGCGTCGTCAGGTCGACCAGGCGGTTGGAGTAGCCCCACTCGTTGTCGTACCAGCCGAGCACCTTGACCATCGGGCCGAAGACCTTGGTCAGCTGCGCGTCGTAGATGCAGGACGCGGGGTCGGTGACGATGTCGGAGGAGACGATCGGGGCGTCGGTGTAGGTCAGGTACTTGCCCAGCGGCCCGGCCGCCGCCTCGCGGTAGGCGGTGTCGATCTCCTCCGCCGTGGCCTCCTGGTTCAGCGTCACGGTGAGGTCGGTGGCCGAGCCCGTGGGCAGCGGGACGCGCATGGCGTAGCCGTCCAGCTTGCCCTTGAGCTCGGGCAGGACCAGGCCGATGGCCTTGGCCGCGCCGGTCGAGGTCGGCACCATGTTCAGCGCGGCGGCGCGGGCACGGCGAAGGTCCTTGTGCGGGCCGTCCTGCAGGTTCTGGTCCGCGGTGTAGGCGTGGATGGTGGTCATCAGGCCCCGCTCGATGCCGAAGGCGTCGTTGAGCACCTTGGCCAGCGGCGCCAGGCAGTTCGTCGTGCAGGACGCGTTGCTGATGATCGTCTGCGAGCCGTCGTACAGGCCGTCGTTGACGCCCATGACGATCGTGATGTCGTCGTCGGTGGCCGGCGCGGAGATGATGACCTTCTTGGCGCCGCCGGCGTCGACGTGCTTGCGGGCGTCGGAGGCCTTGGTGAAGAAGCCGGTGGACTCGACGACGACGTCGACGCCGAGGTCGCCCCACGGGAGGGCGGCGGGGTCGCGCTCGGAGAGCACCTGCATGGTCTGGCCGCCGACCTTGATCGACTGACCGTCCGCCGCGACGTCGTCGGGGAGCTTGCCCAGGATGCTGTCGTACTTGAGGAGGTGTGCCAGTGCCTCGGGGCTGGTGAGGTCGTTCACCGCCACGATCTCGATGTCCTGGCCGCTGGCCGCGGCCGCGCGCCAGAAGTTCCGGCCGATCCGCCCGAACCCGTTGATGCCTACCCGGACCGTCACTGCTGACCTCCACGTGTCTGTCGCGTCGGGGGCCGCGCGCAGCGCACAGCCTCGCTCGGCATCGAGCCTAACGGTCCCCGCACGACCCGGCCCGGGCCACCTGACAGGCGACCCGGACCGGCTGGACGGCGGCCCCGTGACGGACCGGAGCGGCCACCCACGCCAGGCGGCTCCCAGCGGGCGGCCCCTGCAGGGGCCCGCCGCGAGCCTGCGAGTGGCGGGGGCAGGGGGTCCTTCGACTACTGGGCCAGCATGTCGTCGGTGACGACCGACTCGGTGTCGGGGATGCCGAGGTCCTTGGCCCGCTTGTCGGCCATGGCCAGCAGTCGCCGTATCCGGCCGGCGACGGCGTCCTTGGTCATCGGCGGGTCGGCGCGCTGGCCGAGCTCCTCGAGCGACGCCTGGCCGTGTTCCAGCCGCAGCCGGCCGGCGAGCAGCAGGTGCTCGGGGGCGTCTCCGGCGAGGATCTCCATCGCCCGCTCCACCCGCGCGCTGGCGGCCACCGCGGCCCGGGCCGAGCGGCGGAGGTTGGCGTCGTCGAAGTTGGCCAGCCGGTTCGCCGTCGCCCGGACCTCACGGCGCATCCGCCGCTCCTCCCAGGCGAGGACGGCGTCGTGCGCCCCCATGCGGGTGAGCAGGGCGCTGATGGCGTCGCCGTCGCGGACCACGACCCGGTCGGCGCCGCGCACCTCGCGGGCCTTGGCGGCGATGCCCAGCCGGCGGGCCGCGCCGACGAGCGCCATCGCGGCCTCGGGACCGGGGCAGGTGACCTCCAGCGAGGAGGACCGGCCCGGCTCGGTGAGCGAGCCGTGCGCGAGGAAGGCCCCGCGCCAGGCGGCCTCGGCGTCGTTGATGCCACCGGAGACCACCGACGGCGGCAGGCCCCGCACCGGGCGGCCGCGCTGGTCGACCAGCCCGGTCTGCCGGGCCAGGCCCTCGCCGTGCTTGGCGATCCGGACGAGGTAGCGCACCCCGCGGCGGATGTTGCCGCCCGCGAGCACGCTCACGCCGCTGGTGTAGCCGTACACCTCGCTGATGTCGCGACGCAGGCGGCGGGCGACCGAGCCGGTGTCCAGCTCGGCCTCGATCACCACGCGGCCCCCGACGATGTGCAGGCCGCCGCTGAAGCGCAGCAGCGCGGTGACCTCCGCCTTGCGCTCGGAGGTCTTGGTGCACTCCACCCGAGACAGCTCGTCCTTGACCATGGCCGTCATCGCCATGCCATCCACCCCCACGTTCCCCCGGGGTTACCTGGCCCCATGTGTGGCGTCCCCTCATCTGCTGCTCGAACCGGTGCCGGTACCAGAGGTTGCGGTACCCGGCCCCGGAATTCCATGCCCTGGCGCCCCGACCGCCCGAGCGTCAGCCCACCCCGGCAGCGGCCCCGAGAGCCGTTGCCAGCCGCGCGGGGTCGTGCCGTGGAGCGCCGCCGAGTTCGGCCACCGGAGCCAGGACCAGCTCGGCGCCGCACTCGCGCACCGCAGACAGGAGACCACAACGGTCAACAACCGAGTCGACATCCGCGATCACCGTGTGCAGCGGCACTCCGCCGAGATGGGCGCGCAGCACCGTCAGATGCTCCTCCGGGGAGAACCCGTCCGTCTCCCCGGGCTGCGGTTCCAGGTTGAGGACGACGACGACCCGGGCCGAACTGGCGGCCAGCGCCGCCCGCAGCCGTGGCACCAGCAGGTGCGGCAGCACGGACGTGTACCAGGAGCCCGGCCCGAGCGAGACGACGTCCGCGGCGGCGATGGCCTCGAGGACGGCGGGGTGCACCGGCGGGTCCGGCGGCGAGACGATGATGTCCCGGACCCGCCCCGGGGTGGTCGCGATCGCCACCTGGCCCCGGATCGTGCGGGTGCGCGCAGGGTCGTCGGGATCGGTGCTCTCCACCCGGGCGACCAGGTCGAGCGGGACGTCGGCCATCGGCAGCACCCGGCCGCGGGCGCCCAGCAGCCGGCACAGGTCGTCCAGCGCCCGCACGGTGTCACCGCCGTGCAGCTCGACCAGGCCGGTGAGCACCAGGTTGCCGACCGGGTGGCCGGCCAGCACACCGCTGCCGCCCAGCCGGTGGTGCAGCAGCGCGGCCATGTCCCGGGTGCGGTCGGCCTCGTCGGCCAGCGCGGTGAGGGCCATCCGGAGGTCGCCGGGCGGCAGCACCGGCATCTCCCGGCGGATGCGGCCGGAGGAGCCCCCGTCGTCGGCCACGGTGACGACCGCGGTCAGCTCCGGGGTGATCCGGCGCCAGGCGCCCAGGGCAGCGGCCAGACCGTGACCGCCGCCGAAGGCCACCACCCGCGGCGGCCGGGTGCCGGCCGCCGCGCCCTGCGCTGCCCCCACTACTCGCGGCCCAGGTCGCGGTGCTGGGCGACGGCGGCGATGCCGTCGGCGGTGAGCCGGCGGGCGAACTCCTCGGCGATCGCGACGCTCCGGTGCTTGCCGCCGGTGCACCCCACGGCGAGGGTGAGGTAGCGCTTGCCCTCCCGCCGGTAGCCGGGGACGAGCAGGCGCAGCACGTCGAGGTAGCGGTCGAGGAAGGGGCCGGCGTCCTCCTGGCCGAGGACGTAGTCGCGCACGTCCGGGTCCTGGCCGGTGTGCGGCCGCAACTCGGGCAGCCAGTGCGGGTTGGGCAGGAAGCGGGCGTCGACGACCAGGTCGGCGTCCAGGGGCAGGCCGTACTTGAACCCGAAGCTGAGCACCGTCGCGGTCAGCGGCGGCGTCTGGCCCTCCCGGGCGAAGGCGTTCTCCAGCGTCGCCCGCAGCTGGTGCACGTTGAGGTCGCTGGTGTCGACCCACAGGTCGGCCTCCCCGGCGATGCCGGTGAGCAGCTCGCGCTCGGCGGAGATGCCGTCGATCAGCCGCCCCGAGCCCTGCAGCGGGTGCTCGCGGCGGACCGACTCGTAGCGCCGGATCAGCACGTCGTCCCGGGCGTGCACGTAGACCACCCGCGGGCGGTGACCGGCCTCGGCCAGCACCCGGATCGCCTCCTGCAGGTCGCTGGAGAACGCGCGGCTGCGCACGTCGACCACGGCGGCGAACCGGCGGACGTCGCCGCGTGCGCCGAGCTCGACCATCGGCAGCAGCAGGGCCGGCGGCAGGTTGTCCACGACGAACCAGCCGAGGTCCTCCAGCACCCGGCCGGCACTGTTCTTGCCGGCTCCGGACAGCCCGGTGACGACGACGACGTCCAGCGGCTGGAGCTCGGTGGCCGACGGGTCGATGGACGGCGGGACGTCGCTGTGCGGGTGGCCGGCGGGGCCCGTCGGCGTGCCGAGGGTGCCCAGCCGGTCGCTGGTCAGCTCGTTCACGAGGCCACCAGCCCGACCTCGGCCGTGGCGCCGGCGCCGGCACGCGGGGCACCGCGCTCGGCCGGGCCGGCGGGCGAGGTGGTCGACTCGACGACCTCGGTCCCGGCGTCCGGCCCGGCGTCCGCGTCCGCGTCCGGGAGGGCGACGGCTGACTGCACCGCCTCCGCGGTCCGCCGGCCGATGCCGGGGACGGCCATCAGCTCCTCCACGGTCGCGGCGCGCAGCCGCTTGAGGGATCCGAACTGCTTCATCAGGGCCTTCCGCCGCGTCTCCCCGAGGCCGGGGACGTCGTCCAACAAGGAGACCAGCATGCTGGTGGAGCGCTTCTGCCGGTGATAGGTGATGGCGAACCGGTGCGCCTCGTCGCGGACCCGCTGCAGCAGGTAGAGCGCCTCGGAGGTGCGCGGCAGGATCACCGGGTCCGGGTCCCCCGGCAGCCAGACCTCCTCCATCCGCTTGGCCAGCCCGCAGACCGCGACGTCGACGACGCCGAGCTCGTCGAGCGAGCGGGCGGCCGCGGCGACCTGCGGGGCACCGCCGTCGACGACCAGCAGGTTCGGCGGGTAGGCGAACCGGCGCGGCCGGCCCTCCTCCGCGGCGACCCCCTGCTCGTCCCGGCGGTCCTGCTCCTCCTTGAGGTGGCGGGCGAACCGGCGGCGGACCACCTCGGCCATCGCGGCGGTGTCGTCGGTGCCGTTGGTGACGCTGAACCGCCGGTAGTCGGACTTCTTCGCCAGGCCGTCCTCGAACACCACCATGCTGGCCACCACGTTGGTGCCCTGCACGTGCGAGATGTCGATGCACTCGATCCGCAGCGGGGCGTCCGGCAGCTCCAGCGCCTCCTGGAGCTCGGCCAGCGCGAGCGAGCGGGCGGTGAGGTCACTGGCCCGCTTGACCCGGTGCCGGGCGAACGCCTCCTTGGCGTTGCGCTCCACCGTCTCCAGCAGGGCCCGCTTGTCCCCGCGCTGCGGCACCCGCAGCGACACGCGACCGCCGCGGAGCTCCTCGAGCAGCTCGGTGTAGACGTCGGCGTCGTCGGGCAGCTCGGGCACCAGCACCTCGCGGGGCACCGCCTCGCCCGCCTCCCCCGCGCCGGTCTGCTCGTCGACGCCGCCGTAGACCTGCAGGAGGAACTGCTCGACCAGCTCGCCGGTGGTGACCGCCTCCACCTTGTCGACGATCCAGCCGCGCTGGCCGCGCACCCGCCCGCCACGGACGTGGAAGAGCTGGACGGCGGCCTCCAGCTCGTCCTGGGCGAAGGCGACGACGTCGGCGTCCGTGCCGTCGCCCAGGACGACGGCCTGCTTCTCCAGGGCCCGTCGCAGCGCCCCCAGGTCGTCGCGCAGCCGGGCGGCCTTCTCGTACTCCATCGACTCGGCGGCCGACGACATCTCCCGCTCGAGCCGCTTCACCAGGTGCTCGGTGCGGCCGGCCATGAAGTCGCAGAAGTCGTCGACGATCTCCCGGTGCTCCTCGGCGCTGACCCTGCCCACGCAGGGAGCCGAGCACTTGCCGATGTACCCCAGCAGGCAGGGCCGCCCGATCTGCCCGGCCCGCTTGAAGACGCCGGTCGAGCAGGTGCGGGCGGGGAAGACGCGGGTGAGGGTGTCGAGCGTCTCGCGGATGGCCCACGCGTGCGCGTACGGGCCGAAGTAGCGGACGCCCTTCTTCTTGGGCCCGCGCATCACCTGCAGCCGCGGGTACTCCTCGTTGAGGGTGACCGCCAGAGACGGGTAGCTCTTGTCGTCCCGGTACCGGACGTTGAACCGCGGGTCGAACTCCTTGATCCAGTTGTACTCGAGCTGGAGGGCCTCGACCTCGGTGCCGACGACGGTCCACTCGACGCTGGCCGCCGTGGTCACCATCTGCCGGGTGCGCGGGTGCAGGCCGGCCACGTCGGCGAAGTAGCTGTTCAGCCGCTGCCGCAGGCTCTTGGCCTTGCCGACGTAGACGACCCGGCCGTTCGGGTCGCGGAACCGGTAGACCCCCGGCGACTCGGGGATGCTGCCGACCGCGGGGCGGTACGTGGACGGGTCCGGCATGACCCCAGGTTAGGTCGGGGGGACGACGGTCCGCCGCAGCGGCCTCCCCCGAACCACACCGGTGTGGTTCGCCGCCTCCCGCGGGCGTTGACAGCCGCGGCCCGCGGGCGCCAGCCTGGTCCCGCACGGGGGCCGGCAGGAGGGCCCGGGCATGGGACGGCACATCAGGTCCGGAGACCGCGCGATCTGGACCGAGCAGGTGGGACGTGGTCCCGACGTCCTGCTGATCGGCGGGCTCGGCGACACCGTGGAGTCCTGGCAGTTCCAGCTCGACGGGCTGGCCGACCGCTACCGCCTGACCGCCTTCGACAACCGGGGCGCCGGCCGCTCCCCCATGCCGGACGGCCCCACCACCGTCGAGGCGATGGCCGACGACGCCGCCGCCGTCCTCGAGGCCCTCGGCATCGCCTCGGCGCACGTCGCCGGCTTCTCCGGCGGGGCGATGATCAGTCAGGAGCTGGCGCTGCGGCACCCGGACGTGGTCCGCAGTCTCGTGCTGCAGAGCACCTGGCCGGCGATGGACCCCCACCTGAGCCAGTGGGTCCGCTTCATCCACTGGCTCGCCGGCGCCGCACCCTCCGAGCGGGCGTTCCTGGAGGGCTTCTTCCTCGCGATCTACACGCCGCGCGCGCACAACGACGGCACGGTCGCGGCGGTCATCGAGGAGGCGATCGCGTTCCCGCACAAGCAGTCGCCGGAGGACACCCAGCGCACCCTGGACGCGTTCGCCGTCCACCGGACCCTCGACCGCCTGGACCGGATCTCCGCACCGACGCTCGTGCTGGCCGGCGGCATCGACCCGACCGCCCACCCCGAGCTCGGCCGCGCCGTCGCGGAGCGCATCGGCGGTGCCGCGTTCGAGGTCTGGGAGACCGAGTCGCACCAGCCGTTCCAGGAGGTGCCGGACCGGTGGAACGCCCGGGTCGACGCGTTCTGGCGCGAGGTGGAGGCGAGAACCGGCACGCCGGCGCCGCGGGACGCCGCGGACGACGCCTGGTCGCCGGACCGCCCACCGGAGTCCGCCCGCCCGGTCGGTACGTCCTGAGGGCTCAGCCCGCGAGCCGCTCCTCCAGCCAGGTCAGCAGGTCGGCGGTGACCTGGTCCCGGTTGGTCTCGTTGAACACCTCGTGCCGGGCGTCGGGGTAGACGTGTTGCTCCACCGGCAGGCCGCGATCCCGGAGGAGGTCGGCGAGGGCGGTCACCTGGGCGGCGTCGGCGCCCCCCACCGGGTCGCGCTGACCGGACACCAGCAGCGCCGGCAGTCCGTCGGGCAGGCCCGCGACGGCCTCCGGGGTGGCCACCCGGACGGCGAGCCCGAACATGGCGGCGGCGTAGCCGTACGTGGGCGGGACGTCGTCGCCGCAGAGCGCGTCGGCGAGGTAGGCGTCCACCTCCGCCTCGTCCCGGGACAGCCAGTCGTAGGACGTGCGCGCCGGCTCGAACGGCCCGTTGAAGTCGCCGAGGACGGCGACCGGCTGCTCGCCCATGCCGGCGTCGAGCGCCGCCTGCAGCTGCGGCAGCATCCCGGCCAGCTGCTCGTTGACGCCGAGGGGGCCCGACAGCACCAACCCGGCCAGCTCCTCGCCCTCCCGCTCGGCCGACGCCAGGGCGATGACCGAGCCGAGCGAGTGACCCACCAGCACGTGCGGGACACCGGGGTACGCCTCGGCCAGCCGGGCCGTGACGAGCCGGACGTCGTCGAGGACCTCCTCGGGGCCCGCGCCGTCGCCGAACCGGCCCCGACCGGTGGACTCGGTGGTCCGCCCGTGCCCTCGGTGGTCCATGGCCGCGACGGCGTAGCCGCGGGCGGTGAGCGCGTCGGCGAGACGCTGGTAGCGGCCGGCGTGCTCGGACAGGCCGTGCACCAGCTGGACGGTGGCCCGCGGGGGGCCGTCAGGCGCCCACTCGCGCAGGGCGAGGCGGACGCCGCCGCCCGCCTCCAGCCAGGTGACCTCCGCAGGCACGCTCGTCATGCCGGTCATCCTCGCGGACCGAGCCGGGCGCTCACCAGTCGCCACCAGGGGGCGTGAACTGGCTGACCGAGAACTCGGCGCCCTGGGGGTCCCGCAGCCGCGCGTTCCGCGTCCAGACGTCGTCGGTCGAGGACACGACGGTCGCGCCCAGCCGCTCGGCGAGCGCGACGCTCGCGTCCCGGTCGGCGACGGTGAACGTGACCTGCCAGCGGGCCGGGACCCCCGCCGGCACCTCGACGACCCCGCCGATGACGTCGGCGAAGCCCGGCGGGGCCGATGCCTGCCGCTCGTGGATGCCGGGGTCGACGGTGGCGGCGAGGTGGTCGCCGTACCCGGGCACCTGGATCATCGTCCCGGCTCCCTGCCCCAGGTCGACGGCGAGCCAGCCGAACAGCGGTCCGTAGAAGGCCGGCACGGTCTCCCCGGCGGGGGTGTGCAGGTCGCTGAAGTTCCAGCTGCCCGGGCTGTTCGTCAGCTGGGCGCCGAGTCGCCGGCGGGGCTGCCAGAGCCGGAACGCAGCTCCCGCCGGGTCGGTGCAGCTCGCCGCCCGCCCGCCGGGTCCGGCGTCCTCCGGGGCGGCGGTCACCGAGCCACCGAGACCGGGCACGGCCGCGGCGGTGGCGTCGGCGTCGTCGACCGCGACGTAGGTGTTCCAGCTCGCCGAACCGGTCGCGGACGGCCCGATCGCGGCCACGTCCTGCCCGTCGAGGGTGGCGATGAGGTAGCTGCCCGGCGCGTCCGGCGGGACGGCATCGGTGAGGACCCACCCGAAGAGCCCGGCGTAGAAGCGGGCCGCCTCCGCGGGTCGGGTTGCTCGGTGTCGATCCAGCAGGTGACACCGTGCGGATAGGTCCTCTGTGGCCTCACTGGGCGCCCCTCTCGGTCCTGGTCCCACGGACGCTAGAGCGGGGGTGTGACAGGTCGCGCGGGGCCGGACCGGCGTCCGGCCCGGCCCCGCGTGGTCAGCTCGCCTTCTTGCGGGCCCGCTTCTTCGGCGCCGCGGCCGCGGCGACCGCGTCCGGGTCGAGGATCTTCGCCAGGTACCGGCCGGTGTGGCTCTCCGGTACGGAGGCGAGGAACTCCGGCGGGCCCTCGGCGACGACCGTGCCGCCGCGGAAGCCACCCTCCGGCCCCATGTCGATCAGCCAGTCGGCGCTCTTGATGACGTCCAGGTTGTGCTCGATGACCACCACCGAGTTGCCCTTGTCGACCAGGCCCTGGAGCACCAGCAGCAGCTTGCGGATGTCCTCGAAGTGCAGACCGGTGGTCGGCTCGTCGAGGACGTAGATGCTGCGCCCGTTGGACCGCTTCTGCAGCTCGCTGGCGAGCTTCACCCGCTGCGCCTCCCCACCGGAGAGCGTGGTCGCCGGCTGGCCGAGGCGCACGTAGCCCAGCCCGACCTCGGTCAGCGTGCGCAGGTACCGGGCGATCGCCGGGATGGCCGCGAAGAAGTCCGCCGCCTCCTCGATCGGCATGTCCAGGACCTCGGCCACCGTCCGGCCCTTGTAGTGCACCTCGAGGGTCTCCCGGTTGAACCGGGCGCCCTTGCACACCTCGCAGGGGACGTAGACGTCGGGCAGGAAGTTCATCTCGATCTTCAGCGTGCCGTCGCCGGAGCACGCCTCGCAGCGCCCACCCTTGACGTTGAACGAGAAGCGCCCCGGCAGGTAGCCGCGCATCTTCGCCTCGGTGGTCTGGGCGAACAGCTTGCGCACGTGGTCCCACACCCCGGTGTACGTCGCCGGGTTGGACCGGGGCGTGCGGCCGATCGGCGACTGGTCGACGTGCACCACCTTGTCGAGCTGGTCGAGCCCGGTGATGGTGCGGTGCCGGCCGGGGACCATCCGCGCGCGGTTGAGCTCGTTGGCCAGCGTGGTGTAGAGGATGTCGTTGACCAGGCTCGACTTGCCCGAGCCGGAGACGCCGGTGACGGCCACCAGCACGCCCAGCGGGAACGTGACGTCGACGCCCTTGAGGTTGTGCTCGCGGGCGCCCTTGACGACGAGCTCGCGGCCGGGGGTGAGCTCCCGTCGCTCCTTGGGGATCTCGATCTCCCGGCGGCCGGACAGGTACTGCCCGGTGAGCGACCGCTCGCTGGCCAGCAGGTCCTCGACGGTGCCGCTGACGACCACCTCGCCACCGTGCTCGCCCGCGCCCGGGCCGATGTCGACCACCCAGTCCGCGGTCTTGATGGTGTCCTCGTCGTGCTCGACGACGATCAGGGTGTTGCCCATGTCGCGCAGCCGGACGAGCGTCTCGATCAGCCGGGTGTTGTCCCGCTGGTGCAGCCCGATCGAGGGCTCGTCGAGGACGTACAGCACCCCGACGAGCCCGGACCCGATCTGGGTGGCCAGCCGGATCCGCTGCGCCTCACCGCCGGCGAGGGTGGCGGCCGGCCGGTCCAGCGAGAGGTAGTCCAGGCCGACGTCGACGAGGAAGGACAGCCGGGCCTGGATCTCCTTGAGGACGCGGTCGGCGATGGCCCGTTCCCGCTCCCCCAGCTCCAGCGCACCCAGCCACTCCGACGCCTCACCGATCGACAGCCCGGTGACCTCGGCGATGGACCGGTCGTTCAGCTTCACCGCGAGGATCTCGGGCTTGAGCCGGGTGCCGTGGCAGACGGGACAGGGCACGTCGCGCATGTAGCCCTCGTACTTGTCCCGCATGAAGTCGCTGTCGGTGTCCTCGTGCCGCCGCTCGAGGAACGGCAGCACGCCCTCGAACGCGGCGTAGTAGCTGCGCTCGCGGCCGTATCGGTTCTTGTAGCGGACGTGCACCTGGTCCGGCGAGCCGTGCAGGACCGCCTTCTGCACCTTGGCCGGCAGCCGCTCCCACGGGTCGTCCATGGAGAAGCCGAGCTGCTGGGCCAGGCCGCCGAGCAGCCGGGTGAAGTACTCGTTGCTCATCGAGGTGGCCCACGGCGCGATCGCCCCCTGGGCCAGGCTCTTCTCCGGGTCGGGGACGACCAGGTCCGGGTCGACCTCCTTGCGGGTGCCGATGCCGGTGCACTCCGGGCACGCGCCGAACGGCGAGTTGAAGGAGAACGAGCGCGGCTCCAGCGCCTCGAACGACAGGCCGTCGTCGACGCAGGCGAGGTGCTCGGAGAAGGTCCGCTCGCGCTGCGGGTCGTGCTCGTCCAGATCGACGAAGTCGAGGACGACGAGGCCGCCGGCGAGGCCGAGCGCGGTCTCGACCGAGTCGGTCAGCCGGCGCTTGGCGCTCTCCTTGACCGTCAGCCGGTCGACGATCACCTCGATCGTGTGCTTCTCCTGCTTCTTGAGCTTCGGCGGCTCGGTCAGCGGGTGCACGGTGCCGTCGACCCGGACCCGGGAGAAGCCCTGCGTCTGCAGCGAACTGAAGAGGTCGACGTACTCGCCCTTGCGTGCCCGCACCACGGGGGCGAGCACCTGGAAGCGGGTGCCCTCGGCCATGGTCAGCACCTGGTCGACGATCTGCTGCGGGGTCTGCCGCGAGATCGGCTTGCCGCAGTTCGGGCAGTGCGGCTGCCCCGCGCGGGCGTAGAGCAGCCGGAGGTAGTCGTAGACCTCCGTGATGGTGCCGACGGTCGACCGCGGGTTGCGGTTGGTCGACTTCTGGTCGATCGAGACCGCCGGGCTCAGGCCCTCGATGAAGTCGACGTCGGGCTTGTCCATCTGGCCGAGGAACTGCCGGGCGTAGGCCGACAGCGACTCGACGTACCGGCGCTGGCCCTCGGCGAAGATCGTGTCGAAGGCGAGGCTCGACTTGCCGGAGCCCGAGAGCCCGGTGAACACGATCAGCGCGTCCCGGGGCAGGTCGAGGTGGACGTCCTTGAGGTTGTGCTCGCGGGCGCCGCGGACGACGAGGCGGTCCATGTGTTCCCTGTCGGTCGCTGGAGCGTGGGATGCGGTGCTGCGCGGCGCCGGTGCCGACCGGTGCCGATGTCGCTCTGGAGACAAGTCGTCGCGCTGGGTGCCTGTTCCGCTACCGGCCCGCGACCCCCGTCATACCGGTCCTCGGCCCGACCGGCCCCTGCACGGGCGGGGACTCAGGCGGGCGCCGCGAGGGCGGGCTGCAGGGGATCGAAGACCGGCGCGTGTCGGCGCCACGGCTGCTGCCGCTCCAGCTCTCCGGCGGTCCAGAGTAGTCGCGTCTCGGCACCCGCGGGACCGGCCAGCTGGACGGCCACGGGCAGCCCGTCGGCCCGCGTGCCGGCCGGCAGCACCAGCGCCGGCAGACCCGCCAGGTTCCAGGCCGCCGTCCACGGCGCCCACCGGGCGTTGGCCACGACGTTGGCCACGAAACCGCGTTCGTGCCAGGGCCGCGCGGGCAGCGGGGGGCCCGTGGTGACCGGGCTGAGCAGCACGTCGACGTCGGCGAAGAAGGCGGTCATCCGCTCGCGGAACCGCTCCGCGGTGGCCGGCCGCACCAGGCCGGCGGCCCGGACCGCCCGGCCGATGCGGGCGTGGGTGCGGCTGCGCGGCTGCAGGTCGGCGAGGTCGATGCCCAGGTGCGCGGCGTCGTCGGCGGCGCCGGCCATCCACCGGGTCAGGGCGCCGGCCGCAGCGCCGGGCGTGATCGGCGGGTCCCGCCGGACGACGGTGTGCCCGGCCGCGGTGAGCGCCGCGGCCACCGTGTCGACCGCGGCCCGCGTCGGACCGTCGGCGCGCACCCCGGGCAGCGGCGAGCGGGTCGAGACCGCGACCCGCAGCGGCCGCCCGGGCGCCGGCGGTGGCACCGGCTCCTGCCCGGTCAGCACGGCCAGCGCGACGGCGAGGTCGGCCACCGTGGTCGTCAGGACCCCGTTCTCCACCATGCCGGACCAGTCGAGCTCCAGGGTCGGGACGACGCCACGACCGGGCTTCAGGGTGAGCAGCCCGCAGGCCGCCGCGGGGAGCCGCAGCGAGCCCATGCCGTCGTTGCCCACGGCGATCGGGACCGCGCCCGCGGCGACCGCGGCCGCGCTGCCGCCGGAGCTGCCGGCCGGCGAGCGGGCGGTGTCCCACGGGTTCCGGGTGACCGTGCCCGGACCGTCGGTGGTGGCGTAGAGGCAGAGCTCCGGCGCGCGGCTGATGCCGACGACCACGGCGCCCGCCGCGCGCAGCCGGGCGACGACCGGGTGGTCCGCCGTCTCCACCCGCGTGGGGCAGGCCGGCGAGCCGTCGGTGCAGGTCTCACCGGCGACCGGGACGTTGTCCTTGACCGCGATCGGCACCCCGGCCAGTGGCATCGAGGCGCGGCCGGGAGCAGCGTCGACCGCCGCGGCCTCGGCCAGCGCCGCCTCGCGCCGGACCACCCGGAAGGCGCCGATCCGGGCCTCCACCGCGTCGAGGTGGGCCAGGTGCGCGCCCACCACCTCCACCGCCGTGAGCTCCCCCGCGCGCACGCGGGCGGCCAGCTCGGTGGCCGGGAGCCCGACGACCTGACCGGCCGCGAGACCTCCGCTAGCGTCCATGCCTGGACCGTATCCGCGGTCGCCGACACTTCTCGAACGGGAGCCTGGGATGAGCGCGGGGACCTACACCGGCGACGTCGAGGTGGGCGGGCCCGCCGACGTCCGGGAGCTGCCGGGGTTGACCATCAGCAAGCTGGCGGTCAGCGAGATGGCCAACAACGCCTACCTGCTGCGCTGCACCGCGACCGGCGAGGGCCTCCTGGTGGACGCGGCCGCCGAGCCCGACGCGCTGCGCGCGCTGATCGGTGACGGCGGTCTGCGCACCGTCGTCACCACGCACGGCCACTGGGACCACCACCGCGCACTCCCCCAGGTCGTCGAGGCCACCGGCGCGACCACCGTCGCGCACCCCGCCGACGCCGGGGACCTGCCGGTCCCCGTGCAGCGCCCCGTCGAGCACG
This sequence comes from Geodermatophilus sabuli, assembly GCF_010686765.1. GTDB lineage: Bacteria > Actinomycetota > Actinomycetes > Mycobacteriales > Geodermatophilaceae > Geodermatophilus > Geodermatophilus sabuli_A. The sequence goes on from NZ_JAAGWF010000012.1 coordinate 162,999, forward strand.
GCGACACGGTGACCGTCGGCGAGCAGACCCTCGAGGTGGTCCACCTGCGCGGGCACACCCCCGGCAGCATCGCGCTGGTGTGGCGGGGGCCGGGTGACGCCGGGACGCACGTCTTCACCGGTGACAGCCTGTTCCCCGGCGGGGTGGGCAACACGCAGCAGGACGCGCAGCGGTTCGCCAGCCTCGTCGACGACGTCGAGCAGCGGCTGTTCGGCGCCCTGCCCGACGACGCCTGGGTCTACCCCGGCCACGGCAAGGACACCACGATCGGAGCCGAGCGCCCGCACCTCGCCGAGTGGCGCGCCCGCGGCTGGTGATCGGCGTGGCCTCCACCGACGACGAGGTCGAGTTCCTGCACTCCCACGGGATCGCCCGGCTCGCGACGTCGGGCGAGGACGGGCAGCCCGACGTCGTGCCCGTCGCGGTCGAGTTCGACGGTGCCTCGTCCTGGGTCGGCGGTTCCGGCGCGAGCGTCCTGCGGACCCGCAAGGTGGCCAACGTGCGAGCCGGGCGTCGCGAGGTCGCCCTCGTGGTGGACGACCTGCCGTCGTCCGACCCGTTCGTCGCGCGCGGGATCCGGGTCTGCGGCGTGGCCGACGGTCCCGTGGAGCGGGTCGGGATGGTGGGCCCCGGCCTGTACCTGCGCATCACCCCGCAGGTCTCCTGGAGCTGGGACATGGCCGGCGAGCCGGTCGGCGACCCGGTACGAGACGAGGCGGGCGGTCCACGACGGCGCCGCTAGCGAGGCGGACGGCCCGGGGTGACCGGCGACGACGACCGTCCGGGCGCGGCCTTCAGCCCCGGTGCCGCCACCGCCGTCCGTCGCGGGCGATCAGCTCGGCTGCCTCCGGAGGTCCCCAGGTGGCGGCCTGGTACAGCGGGATCGGCCGGGGGTCCTGGGCCCAGTACCGGAGCACGGGGTCGACGATGCGCCAGGAGCGGCCGACCTCGTCGGCGCGGATGAAGAGGGTCGGGTCCCCGATGAGCGCGTCGAGGATGACCCGTTCGTAGGCGTCGGGAGACTGCTCCTCGAAGCTCTGGTAGGAGAAGTCCATCGACGCCTTCTGCACGCGGAACGCGTGGCCGGGCACCTTCGCGCCGAAGCGCAGGCTCAGACCCTCGTCCGGCTGCACCCGGACGACGAGCGCGTCCGGCTCGAGGTCGGCGTCCGTCCCGGGGAACAGCGGCAGCTGCGGGGGCCGCCGGAACTCCATGGCCACCTCGGTGACCCGCGCCGGGAGCCGCTTCCCGGTGCGCACGTAGACCGGGACGCCCGCCCAGCGCCAGTTGGAGATGTCCAGCCGCAGCCCGACGAACGTCTCGGTCGAGCTGAGCGGGTCGACGCCGGCCTCGTCCCGGTAGCCGGGCATGAGGTCCTCCCGCGTGCCGCCGCGGGTGTACTGGCCGCGCACCGCGTTGGCGGCGATCTCCGCCTCCTCGTCCAGGGGCCGGATGGCGCGCAGCAGCTTGACCTTCTCGTCCCGGATCGCCTCCGGGTGGAACGAGGTGGGCGGCTCCATGAGGAACAGCGACAGCACCTGCAGGACGTGGTTCTGGACGATGTCCCGCATCGCCCCGGTCGTCTCGTAGAAGCCGCCGCGCTCACCGACCCCGAGCGTCTCGGCGACCGTGATCTGCACGTTGTCCACCCACGTGCGGTTCCAGATCGGCTCGAAGACCGAGTTCGCGAACCGGAGCGCGAGCAGGTTCTGCACGGTCTCCTTGGCGAGGTAGTGGTCGATGCGGAAGACCTGGTCCTCGACGAACGCCGTCGAGAGGTCGGCGTACAGCGCGCGGGCGCTCTCCTCGTCCCAGCCGAAGGGCTTCTCGACGACGACCCGCACGAAGCCGTCGCCGTCGGGGGTGCCCAGCCCCGCCTTGCCGAGGCTGACGGCGATGGGCCCGAACAGCCGGGGCGGCGTGGCCAGGTAGTGGACGCGGTTGCCCGCGGTGCCGTGCAGGCGGTCGCAGTCGGCGAGCACCTCGGACAGGCGCTGGTAGGTCGCCGGGTCGTCGTAGTCCCCGGCGACGTAGCGGGCGGCGGAGGCCAGCTCGTCCCACCGCCGGTTGCCGTCACTGGTCACGCTGCGACGGCACAGGTCGCCGAACTCCCCGTCGGTCATCGCCGTCCGGGCGACGCCGACCAGGGCGACCTCCGGCGGCAGCGCCCCGTAGGCGGTGAGCCGCTCCAGGGCCGGCAGCAGCTTGCGCGCCGTGAGGTCCCCCGAGGCGCCGAAGATCACCAGGACGCAGGCGGGGGCGCGGCGGTCCAGACCGGTCGTCATCGTGGGTGCCCCGCCGCGGCGCTACTCGTCGTCCTCTTCGAAGAGCGCGACGAGCTCGTCCGCCGTCCCGGCCACGTGCAGGGGGACGACGGACACCGTCCAGTCCGGGCGCCGCTGGTCGATGCCGAGCGCGAGGTCCCACGCCGCGCGGGCGGTCAGCGGCCCGAAGCAGGCGTCGTCACCGTCGTCCCCGATCGCCACCTCGACCAGCCAGGTGTCGGAGAGGTCCGCGGCCAGTTCGGCGAAGTCGGGGTCGGTGCCGTCCTCGGGTTCCGGGGAGTCGGCCTGGACCGGGTAGATGAGCGCCATGCTGCACCCTCTCAGAGCTGGATGCCGCGGGTGAGGGCACCGTCCACGACCAGGTTGGTACCGGTCGTGAAGCTGGAGACCGGGCTGGACAGGAAGACGACCGCCTTCGCCATCTCCTCGGCGGTGCCCATCCGCCCCGTGGGGTTGAGCGCGAGGGAGTCGCGGAACAGGTCCGGGTCGCCCCGCTCGATGCCCTGCCAGAAACCGCCCGCGAAGTACGTGTTGCCCGGGGAGACGACGTTGGCCCGGACGCCCCGGCCGGCGAGCTGGAACGCCAGGCCGGCGATGTAGCCGACGATCGCCGTCTTCATCGTCCCGTACGGGCCGGAGGCGAAGTCCGCCTCGCGCCCGGAGACGCTGGAGATGGCCACGATCGAGCCGCGACCGCCGGCCTCCAGGTGCGGCAGCGCGGCGGTGGCCAGCCGCACCGTGCCCATGAGGTCGACCTCGAAGGATGCGTACCAGTTCTCCTCGCCGGGCCCGGCCGCCAGCGCGCTGACGTTGGCGACGACGGCGTCCAGCCCGCCCAGCCGCCCCGCGGCGGCCTCGACCCAGCCGGTCAGCGCCGGCCCGTCCCGGACGTCGAGCCGGACGCCGGTGGCCCGCCCCCCGCGCTCCGCGATCGCCTTCTCCATCGCCTCGATCTCCGCGGCGTCGCGGGCGCAGAACTCGACGACGGCGCCCTCGTCGACGAAGGCCTCGACGATCGCCCGGCCGATGCCGCGGGTGCCGCCGGTGACGAGCACGCGGGAGTCGGTGAGCTGCAGGTCCACGGGTCCTCCAAGGGGGTCAGAGCAGGGCCGCCGCGCGGCGCCGCAGGTCGTCGTGCAGCCCGCCGTAGGCCGCGGCCCGGGGCAGGAGTGTCTTGCGCGCCTTCACGACGGCGCTGTAGTTCGCGTCGACGACGTTGGCGATGGGCGTCTCGGTGATCTGCGAGAGCAGCTGGTAGGCGTCCATCGGGTGCAGCCCGTAGAGCTCGCCGAACCAGCGCACCAGCTCCACCTGACCGATCCGCCAGGCGTCCTCCAGCGGCCGGCTGGACCCCACGGTCATCCAGTGCGTGTCGTCCTCCAGCCGTGGCCAGGCCGGGGCGCCCCCCTTCACCAGCTCCACGATGACGGTGGTCGTCATCGCGCCCTCGACGGCGGTCCCGCACGCCTCGCCCTCGCCCTGCCGGTAGTGGCCGTCGCCCACCGAGAACAGCGCGCCCTCGACGTTGACGCCGAGGAAGCAGGTGGTGCCGGGGCGCATCTGCGGGGTGTCCATGTTGCCGCCGAAGCGCTCGGGGACCAGCGAGCTGCGCACCTCGCCGCCGGGCGGCGCGACGCCGACCGTGCCCAGCATCGGCTCCACCGGCAGGGCGATCTCCAGGTCGGTGTGCCGGGCGGCGAAGGTGACGGTGTTCGCGGCCCGGTCCAGCTCGTAGATCCAGGTGGTGTCGGGCAGCGGGTCCTGCAGGGTGGCGACGCGGTCGGTGCCGGTCAGCCCACCGAAGAACGGGATCGCCGCCGACGCGCCCCAGTCGCGGGCCGGCTCCATCGCGACGAAGTGCAGGGCGAGGGTGTCGCCGGGCTCGGCGCCCTCGACGAAGAACGGGCCGGTCTGCGGGTTGACGAAGCGCAGGTCCACCTTCTCGCTGGAGAGGTCGGAGGTCTTCCGCAGGACACCGCAGAACGCGTCGTCGGACCAGACGCGGAGCGCCGTCCCCGGGGTCACCCGCCGCAGCGGGGCCACGCCGCCGAACGTGAACGCGTACTGCTCGACGCTGGGCACGACCTCGACGACGTCCATGCCGCAGCCTAGGAACCCGCAGGTGGGGTCGGCAACCAGCCGGTCCCGGGCCGCGACCTGACCCGGTCGGGCGTCAGCTCCCCCACCGACGGGACGCCGAGCAGCTGCAGCGTGCGGGTGATCTCGCGGGTCAGCAGATCGGCGACCCGCTGGACCCCGCGCTCGCCGCCGGCCATGAGGCCGTACAGGTAGGCCCGGCCGACCAGACAGGCGCGGGCGCCCAGCGCGACGGCGGCGACCACGTCCGCCCCGTCGAGGATGCCGCCGTCCAGGTACACCTCGGCCCGGTCCCCGACCGCCGCCACGACCGCGGGCAGCTCCTCCAGCGGCGTCGGGGCACGGTCGAGCTGGCGGCCGCCGTGGTTGGAGACGACGACCGCGTCGGCCCCGGCGTCGACGACCGCCCGTGCGTCCTCCGCCGTCTGCACGCCCTTCACCACCAGCGCGCCGCGCCACGTCGCGCGCAGCGCCGCGACGTCGGCCAGCGTGGCGGCCGGCTCGAAGACGCGGTCGGCCAGCTCGGCGACCGTGCCGCCCCAGGAGCGCAGGGAGGCGAACTCCAGCGGCGCGGTGGTCAGCAGGTCGATCCACCAGTGCGGGTGACGGGCGGCGTTGGCCGTCGTCCGCAGCGTCAGCGCCGGCGGGATGGTGAACCCGTTGCGGACGTCGCGCAGCCGCGGGCCGGCGACCGGGGTGTCGACGGTGAGCACGAGCGCCTCGTAGCCCGCGCGCCCGGCGCGCTCGACCAGTGCCGCGCTGGCGTCGCGGTCACGCCACAGGTAGAGCTGGAACCACCGGCGGGCCGCGGGGGCGGCGGCCGCGAGGTCCTCGATGGTCGTCGTCCCCATGGTGGACAGGGCGTGCGGGATGCCGATCCGCTCGGCCACCCGGCCCACCGCGATCTCCCCCTCGGTGTGCATGAGGCGGGTGAACCCGGTGGGCGCGAAGACCAGCGGCAGCGCGGACGGCCGGCCCAGCAGCGTCGTCGACGGGTCCACGACGGACACGTCGCGCAGCACGCTGGGGCGGAACTCGACCCGCGCGAACGCCTCGCGGGCGCGGCGCAGGCCGATCTCGGCACCGGCCGCGCCGTCGGTGTAGTCGAAGACCGCCCGGGGGGTCCGCCGGCGGGCCAGCTCCCGGAGGTCCCCGACGGTGGCGGCGGCGGCCAGCCGCCGGTCGGTGGCGTCCCCGGGCAGCCGACGGGGCCGGATCAGCTCGCGCAGCTCGGACCAGCGGGGTCTCCGGCGCTCGACCACTCCGACCTCCTCCGACGGCGTCCGCCCACCCTGCCAGCACCGGCGGGGCGGCAGGTACGGGTGGGACGGCGGCGGCCCCGCTCGCGGCGCTCCACCGCGCACGTGTCGCAGCCCGGAGTTAACGTGCGAGTAACAGTGACAGCCGTCACGTCTCGATCATCGACAGGCAGGTCCGATGCTCTACACCGCGTACGAGGTCAATCGCAGGGCCGGCGCGCCCGTCGTGGCGGCGTCCGGACTGACCGCCCGTGCGCTGTCCGCACTGCCGCCCCGGCTGGGCGGCGCGACGGGGGTGCGGCACCTGCGGGCGGTCTGCGAGATCGCCAGCCGGGCGCGGCCGACCCACGACCGCCCCGACTACGGGATCACCTCCGTGCAGGTGGCCGGCCGGCCGGCCGCGGTGACCGAGCACGCGGCGTCGCGGACGCCGTTCGCCACGCTGCTGCACTTCCGCAAGCCGACGGTGACCGGTCAGCCGCGGGTGCTCGTCGTCGGTCCGATGTCCGGGCACTTCACCACGCTGATCCGCCCCACCATCCGCACGCTCCTGGCCGACCACGACGTGTACGTCCTGGACTGGCACAACGCCCGCGACATCCCCGTCGAGCACGGCCCGTTCGGACTCGACGAGTACGTCGAGCACGTCATGGAGGCCCTCCGGCAGCTCGGACCGGGCGCGCACGTCGTCGCGGTCTGCCAGCCCGCCGTCCCGGTGCTCGCGGCGGTGTCGCTGCTCGCCGCGGCGGGGGACGAGGCCCAGCCGAGCAGCGTCACCCTGATGGCCGGTCCCGTCGACACCCGCGTCAACCCGAACCGGATCAACGAGATGGCCGGCACCAAGCCGCTGTCGTCGTTCGAGCGGCGCGTCATCGACACCGTCCCGGCGCGCTACGCCGGGGCCGGGCGGCGGGTGTACCCCGGCGTCGTCCAGCTCACGGCGTTCATGTCGATGAACCCGAAGCGCCACCTGAGCGCGCACGTGCAGATGTACCGCGACCTCGTGGCCGGCAACACGGCCCGGGCGGAGTCCACCCGCGCCTTCTACGAGGAGTACGGCGCGGTGATGGACGTGCCGGCGGAGTTCTACCTCGAGACGGTGGGCCGGGTCTTCCAGGAGCACCACCTGCCCACCGGCCGGCTCACCTGGCGCGGGCAGCGCGTCGACCCGTCGGCCATCCGGCGGACGGCCCTGCTGACCGTCGAGGGCGCCCGCGACGACATCTGCTCCCCGGGGCAGACCGAGGCGGCGCACGCGCTGTGCACCGGCATCCCGGCGGAGCGCAAGCGCCACCACCTGCAGCAGGACGTCGGCCACTACGGCGTGTTCAGCGGGTCCCGGTGGGAGGCCGAGGTCTACCCGGTGCTCCGCGACTTCGTCGCCGAGCACGCGTCGGAGCAGGCCGCCGCCAGCTGACGGCGGGCCGCTGCTGCGCCGACCCGACCGCCCCGCCGGACCGGGCCGGTCACGCCGGCCGGTCGGTCCCCCAGCGCAGGTCGTGGTCCCGGCCGGGCGCGAGGAAGGCCAGCAGCCGGGCGGCCTCGGCCTCGACGTCGGCCCGGTCGGCCGCCGGCAGCGGCGTGGACGGGCGGACGAGGAGCACGGTGGCCGCCGCCTCCTGGCGCGCCGCCCAGGTCGCCTGCACCCGGCCGTCGACGAGCAGGGTGCCCGTCCAGCCGCCGGGGCCACCCGGCAGCAGCACGTGGTCTCCGGGCGCCACCACGCGCGACCGGTCGGCGTAGCCGAGCGTGGCGTTGTCGTACTCGGCGAGGAAGCGCGGCGGCGCCGGGGTGTCCGGATCGGGCAGCGGGCCGTCGGGCACGTCGAGCACCTCGGTGCCGTCCTCGGTGTGCAGCCGGCGCAGCCGGGGGCCGAGCCGGTCGGCCACCTCGCGCAGCCGGGTGAGCCCGCACCACACCTGCGCGTCGCGCACCGTGGCCGGCCCGAACGCCGCGAGGTAGCGGAGCAGCAGCTCCTCCGGGGACGTCGGCGGGACGGTCCGGTCGCCGAGCCAGGCCCCGACGGTCGTCATCAGCGCCGCCCCGCTCGCCCTCCACAGCCCGCGCGGCGGGGGCTGCACCCACGGCACCCGGTAGCTGACGTCGTAGGCGACCGCCTCGGCGTCCAGCCCGGGATGGCGGCGGGCGAGCTCCCGCTGCAGCTCGGCCCGGCCCAGCGGTCGCTGCGCGAGCAGCGCGGCCGCCTCGGCGCGGACCGCCGAGACGTCCTGCCCGCGCAGCCGCTGCCCCCAGGCCGTGCCGGCGAACGTCCGGTCCAGCACCGGCTGCAGCACGGGGCGCAGGCCCAGGGCGTCGTCCGCGACGACCGTGTGGATCGTCGTCCGCATCAGCTGCGTCCGGACGACCTCCCGGGCGGTCATCAGGCCGTCCAGCTCGGCCGGGTCGTAGCCGGCCAGCCGGTCCCACAGGGCCAGGTGCGGCACTCCCGGCACCTGGCCCTGCAGCCCGACGAGGTCGCGCAGGGCGGTGGCGACCGGCCGCGCGGTGCGCTCCAGGAGCAGTTGCCGGGCCAGCGTCGCCCGGCCCAGCGCCCGGACGCCGAGGGTCACGGCGAACGGCGCGGCGGTCGGGTCACTTCCGGCCCGGCGCCCAGTTCATGCCCCAGCCGTACTGGTCGTCGAGCACGTCCTGACCCCCGTGGACGTAGCGCACCTCGCGGTTGACCACCAGCTGACCGCCCCGGTTCTCGAGGACGGCGATCGCGCAGAGCCGGGCCCGCGGGTCGTGCTCGTCCAGGCGGACCTCCACCTGCGGTCCCGACGCCGGGATGAGGGTGACCACCGCGTCGGCGGCACCCCAGTTCGGCGTGCCCTGGTAGATGAACGCGAAGACCAGGATCCGGCGGATGTGCGCGGTGTGCCGCAGGTCGATGAGCAGGTTCTCCCCACCGGTGTTCCGCCCGGAGCGGTCGTCGCCGTCCAGCCAGGCCACCAGCTCGCCGTTGGGCAGCGTGTGCTGCCCGCGGAACGCGTTGCCCAGGGCCTGGATGACGCCCTTGGACCCGTCGGCGTACTCGTACAGGCAGCCCAGGTCGAGGTCGATGCCACCCGACGCGGCACCGGCGAGGCGCTTGAGGAAGCCACCGCCCTGGGCGGCGGCCGGCCGGGCGTTCCAGTTGAGGTTGACCCGCAGCACGCCGGTGGTGCCCGCCGTCTTGGTGAGCGACACCGACGGCGCGTTCTTGGTCAGCGTGACCTTGCCCAACGACACCGGCGGTGTCGGCGCAGCGGGGGGCTGGGCCGGCGGCGCGCCGTGCTGCTGTGGCGGTGGGCCGCCGTACGGCTGGGCCGGGGGCGCGCCGTGCTGCTGCTGGCCGGCCGCCGGCGGCCCCCACTGCTCGTAGGGCGGCTGCTGGCCGGGCGGGTGCTGGGCCGGCGGGTCCGGCGCGGGCGGGGGCGGTGCGGCCGGCGGCTGGGCCGGCGTCCTGGGGCGCTTCGTGTAGTCGACCATCGGGCCTCCCTGCAGGTCACCCCCGGCTCCTGCTGGCCGGGCGGCGGTGGACTGCCCCGACCCTAAGGCCCCGGCTCAGGCCAGCCGGGTGGACCGCACGGCCAGCGGCTCCCCGAGGTCCTCGCCCGCCGGCACGGCCGGATCGTCACCGGCCGGCAGCTCGGCCGGCTCCGCAGCGGGCGTGCGGGACGTCGACAGCCAGCGGGCCCACCAGCGCAGCAGGTGCTCGGTGCGGGCCAGCCGGTGCCGTGGCCGGCCCGAGCGGGACAGGGCGTGCCCCTCGCCCGGGAACAGCAGCAGCTCGGCGGGCACCCCGCGGCGCTTGAGGGCCGCGTAGAGCCGCGTCCCCTGCTCGACAGGGCAGCGCCGGTCGTCCTCCCCGTGGACGACCAGCGTCGGCGTGCTGATCGACCCGGCACCGGCGAGCACGCTCTGCGCCGCCAGCGCCGCGGGATCGGTGCCCAGGTGCTGGTCCACGAACCACCACCCGACGTCCGAGGAGCCGGCGAAGCCGACCGGGTCGGTCAGCGCCCCCTCGACCACCGCTGCGGCGAACCGCGCCGTCCGTGCCAGCAGCAGGCCGGCCAGGGTGCCGCCGGAGGACTCGCCCATCACGCCGACCCGGTCGGCGTCGAGCTCGGGGTCGGCCAGCGCGGCGTCGAGGAAGGCCAGGACGTCGGCGCCGTCGCGTTCCCCCCACGCGCCGCGGACGGCGCGGCCGTGCGCCTCCCCGTAGCCCGGCGAGCCCCGCGGATCGCAGCGGACGACGGCGTAGCCCGCCGAGACGAGGGTCTGGGTGTCCACCGACAGCGCCCAGCCGTTCCGCCGATCGGGGCCGCCGGCGAGGACCAGCACCACCGGGTGCGGCCCGGGCCGGTCGGGCACGGTGACCCAGCCGTGCACCGGGGAGCCGTCGGCGGCCGGCACGGTCCGTTCGCGCGCGCGGTGCAGCCGCCCGGTCGCGCCGAGCGCGCGGCCGAAACCGGTCAGCAGCCGCCGTCGCCCCGGCGTGATCGCGATCAGCTCCCCCGCGGAACGGTCGTGCTGGACGGTGGCGACCACGACCCCGCGGCCGGCCGCGATCCCGCGCACGGTGAACGGCCCGTCCACCAGGGCCTCGGGCGGCCCGCCGTCCAGCGGCACCCGCAGCAGCTCGACCCCGCCGCGCCGCTGCACCCCGAGGTACGCCGACCCGGCGGCCAGCACGGTCGCCGGCGTCTCGTCGCCGCGGTCGGTGTCCACCGGATCGAGCACCGGCTGCAGCGGCCCGCCGGTGGCCGGCACCGCGCACAGCGTGGCCCCCCGGCCGACGACGTCCACCCCGTCGGGGCCGAGGTCGGTGCGGGCGGTCAGCCAGATGGTGGCGCCGGAGGGGCCGTAGGCCGGCCGCGAGCACTCGGCCCGGCCCTCGGTGACCCGGCGCAGCCGTCCCCCGGCGGCCGGGACGGCGTACACGTCGCGCACCAGGTCGCGGTCGGCCCGGGGATGGCGCGCGGAGACGAAGGCCAGCTCGGCGCCGTCCGGGCTCCAGGTGACGTCAGTGTCGTCGGCCGGCCCGTCGGTGACCTGCCGCGGCCGGGGCGGCGGCATCCCTTCGTCGTCGCCGTCGGCCGGGAGGTCGAGCACGAACACGCAGCTGGGCCGCTCGGCGGGGAAGCCGACGCCCTCCAGCCGGTACTGCAGCGTGGTGACCAGCCGGGGCGGTCCGGCCCCCGTCCCCTCGCGACCCGCCACCGGGACGCGGGCCGTCCACGCGAGGCGGCGGGAGTCCGGCGCCCAGACCGGCGTGCCCACGCCCAGCGGGGCGTCGGTGAGCTGCCGCGGCGCCCCGCCCGCGGTCGGCAGCAGGTGCAGCTGCGGATGCCCGCCCGGATCGGCGCCCAGGTAGGCCAGCCAGCGTCCGTCCGGGGAGAACGCCGGGGCGGTGTCGCAGGGCCCCGACGTCAGCGGCCGGGCCGGGGCCGATCCGTCGGTGGGCACCGCCCACAGCCGGCTCCGGTACGCGTCGCCGTCGACGTCGGGCCGGCCGACCTCCACGACCGCCATCCGCCCGTCCGGCGTCACCGTCGGCACCCCGGGCACGCGCAGCAGGGCGAGGTCGGCGGGCCGCATGGCGCCGACGCTAGCCGAGCGCCCGGCCCCCTCCCGGGCCCCGCCCCGACCGTGCGAGGGGTCGGCTCAGTGCTGCTGCTGTTGCGCCCGGGCGACCAGGCGCTGGCCGAGGGTGCCGGCCTGGCTGGTGGTGAGCAGCTGGGTCTGGGACTCGATGAGCCGCAGCACCGCGGGGTCCTCGCGAGCGATCTCGGAGGACTGCAGCAGCACGGTGCCCTGGCCGGTGAAGTCGTACTGCCGCTCCTCGCCGGAGGCGCGGCCCATCGCCCCCTGGAGCATCCCGGCCATCGACGCGGACATCCACTCCGTGTCGTGGTGCACCGACGGCGACGGGCAGTCGGCCCAGCCGAGCAGCGCGTCGGGGTCGGCCCGGAACGGCGGCTCCACGAAGATCACCGGCCCGTTGGACGACGCGATGAACTTGCCCGTGCCCAGCAGGGTGACGAAGCCCGGCACGATCGACTGCTTGAGCTCCAGCCGCTGGTCGAAGGCGAGCAGGTTGTTCGCCTTGATCGTCAGGTTGCCGTCGTCGAGGTCGTAGGCGTTGAGGTCGAACCCGCGGTCGCCGAGCAGGACCTTGCCGTGGCCGGCCGCCACCACCCAGTCCTGCACGTACACCGGGCTCGAGAACCGCGCCGCCACCCACGAGGCCACCGAGGAGTAGGCCGTCACCGCCTCGAAGCGGACGTCGCCGTAGTAGGCCAGCATCGCGCCCTTGGCCATGAACCACTCGCCGGAGAGGGCCACGCAGAAGACGTGGGGGTTCACGTTGTCGTCGGCCGGCAGGGTCGCCGGGTTCCAGGTCTGCACGTCCCCGCTCCTCAGAACTTCTGCTCGCTGGCCTGCACGTAGACCGTTCCCGAGCCGCTGATGCGCAGCTGGAACGCCTCCCCCGACCCACGTCCGACGGCGTCGCGGAGGCCCATCCTGGCCGCCACGTCGACCTGCAGCTGCCCGACGTGGCCGACGTAGGCCTGCGGGTCCACGCCGATCGACGTCCCGGCGACCTGCAGCGGGAAGGCACCGCCGTGGGAGAGCAGCGCCACCGCGCCGCGGCCGTGCACGTTCGTGGTGAACAGCCCCTGCCCGGTCATCGCCCCGCCGACCGCCGCGCGGACCCCGCCCGAGCCGAGGAACTGCACGCTGGTCTGCAGCCCGGCGTCGTGGGCCAGCAGCCGGTCGGCCTCGCAGACCAGCGGCGCGCTGCCGTCGAGCTCCAGCACGGTGACGTGCAGGCCCCTGTAGCCGTAGAGGACCTCGCCCTGCCCCTCGGTCGCCATCATCGGGTTCGTCTCGCCCGACACCGCGGCACCGAGGAACCCGGCCATCCCGCCGCCCTGCCCGCGGACCGGCCGGAAGCCGACCCTCCCCGAGTAGCCGAGCATCGCTCCCCGGCGGGCCAGCACCGGCGCCTGCGGGCTGACCCGGGCGCGCACCACCTTGCTGTTCACGGTCTCGAAGGGCACGGGTCAGCGCTCCGCGGACTGGACGAGGACCAGGCCGTGCCCGCTGAACCGCAGCGAGAAGGGCTCCCCCGTGCCCTCGCCGACCAGCGACTTCCACGACACCCCGGAGACCAGCCCCATCTGCAGCTGCCCCCGGCAGCCCACGTAGGCGTCCGGGTCGACGACGAGGTCCTGTCCCGGCGCCACCTCCAGCGCCATGATCGGCCCCTCCGAGACCAGCGCCACCTGGCCCTGGCCGGTGACGGTCGTGGTGGCCAGCCCCTGGCCGCTGGTCATGCCCCGGAGCCCGGCGAACTGGACGTCGAGCCGCAGCCCGTCGGTGTGCGCCAGGACGTGCTGGCTCTCGGCGGTGAGGGTGTCGCCGGCCAGGTCGACGACGAGCACGTCCATCGCGTCCTTGGCGAGGTAGGCGCGGCCGTGCCCGGTGCAGTCCATGAGCGAGAGGCTCTCGCCGGCGACGGCCCGCTTGAGCGCGGCGCGCATCCCGCCACCGGCGCCCATCCCGGCGCTCTTGAAGTCGATGTCGCCCTCGAAGGCGACCATCGACCCGCTGGCGGCGCGGATCCGGTCACCGTGCAGGTCGGCGCGGAGCACGCGCCTGTCGGCGGTCAGCTGGGCCACGGGGTCCTCTCCGAGCGGTCACGAGGTCGACGGCGCCGGACGGTAACGGTCCCGCTCCGCCGGCGGTACACCCCGGGGTGCGACACCCCGGGCTCCCGGTCGACGCCCTCAGACCCTGCTGTGCTCGTCGATGCCCTCGCCGTGGTCGGCTCCCCGGTTCTCGAGCAGCTCGCGGGCGTCCCGCTTGTTCGCGACGATCGAGCTCACGTAGGCCGCCAGGATGAAGCCCAGCCCCAGCAGGCCGGTGACGAACTCGGAGATGTGGAACTCCAGCTCGATGATCAGGATGATGGCCAGCGCGCCGATGGCCCAGTGCGCGCCGTGCTCGAGGTAGCGGTACTCCGCGAGCGTCCCCTGGCGGACGAGGTAGACGGTCATCGAGCGGACGAACAGCGCGCCGATGCCGAGGCCCGCGGCGATGACGAGCACGTTCGTGCTGATCGCGAAGGCGCCGATGACACCGTCGAAGGAGAAGGACGCGTCGAGGACCTCGAGGTACAGGAACGTGGAGAAGCCGGCCTTCCCGGCCGTCGCGACGGCGGGGCCCACGCCGCCGCGGCGCACCACGTGCTCCTCGTCCACCTCCTCGTCGTCGTCGGTGTCGAAGAAGCTGTCGAGCCCCGAGACGACGAGGTAGGTCACCAGGCCGATGAACCCGCTGAACAGCACGGTGTTGACCTCGGCCTCGTCGACGACCCGCGAGGCGAGGAGGATCAGCACGGCCGCGATGACCACGGACAGCTGGTCGAGCCTGCCGAGCTTCGAGAGGGCCGCCTCGAGCGGCCGCAGCCACTTGATGTCCCGCTCCTCGAAGATCCAGTCGAGGAAGATCATCAGCAGGAAGACGCCGCCGAACGAGTAGATCGCCGGCTTGGCGCCCTCCAGTTCCTCGGCGTAGGTGTCGACGTCGTTGAGCGCGAGGTCGATGACCTCGGTGAACCCGAGGTCAGCCGTCAGGGCCACGATGAGGATCGGGAAGACCAGCCGCATGCCGAAGACGGCGATGAGGATGCCGACGGTCAGGAAGAGCTTCTGCCACAGCGGCGTCATCTTCTTCAGGTACTTGGCGTTCACGACCGCGTTGTCGAACGAGAGCGTGACTTCCAGGATCGCCAGTACCAGCGCGGTGGCCACCAGTGCGATCGAGCCACTGAGGACGCCGACGAGGACGAGGACGATGACGGACACGGCCAGAGAGCCGCGGAACGCTTTCAGCGTCTGCACTGCGTTGACTCCAAGAGTGAGGGGCCCGGCGCGTCATCAACGGGTCCGTGTGCCGTCGGCCGGGACAGGGACCCAGGCTACTAGCGGCCCCGCGCGCGGACCCCGGTCGACCGTCGGAGCGCCTCGAGCGGCCGCCGCCGCGAGCCCACCCGGAGCGGCCGGATCCGGTGCCCGCAGACCGGCGGCTCCCGGACGTGGTACTCATCGGCGCACGGGGCGGCGTCGGCACCCCGCGGCGGCTGGAGGGTGGACGGCGGCATGGGCGGGCAGACGGGAGGCACCGCGTCGCGCTGGTGGCGCCGCGGTCGCGATGCCGCGCTCCAGGACGCGCTGCGTGAGGCGCAGCAGGCCCGGGAGGCGGCCGCGGCGGCGATGCTGGACCTCGACGCCGAGCTCAGCGGCCTGTCCGTGGACGTCGCGGCGCACGAGGACGCCGCGGCCCCCCGGCGCGCCGCGCACCGGTCCCCCGCCCCCGATCCGCTGGTGCAGGACTGGCGTGAGCTGTCCGGTCGCACGGACGCGGTCATCGGCGAGTACCTGTCGGCGCTCGCCGACCACGACCCGGCGTACCCGGCGGACGTCGCCGCCGTCCAGGGGGCGCGGGCCCGACTGGAGCGCGCGGCGGCCGCCCTGCGCGACGTCCTCCCGCTCGTCCGGCAGTTCCGGGCCCGGCACGAGCGGGCGCTGGCGCAGGCGCGCGGCGCCCGCACCCTCGCCCCCCGGCGGGTGGCCGAGGCCGCGGCGGCGGTCGACCGGGCTCGCTCGGCGCTGGACGCCACCGGAGGACAGGTCGCCGACCCGGGACTGGCCGGTGCACTCGAGGCAGCCGTCCGCGCCGCCGCCGAGGCGCGCGCGGCCCTCGACGCCGGCCGGCTGACCGCCGCGGGCGGCGCGGCCGAGACCGCCCGCGCCGCGGCGGACTCGGTGGCCCAGCGGGCCGCTGCACTGCCCGCCCGGGCGGCCGACGTCCGCCGGGGGGCGGCCTCGGTGCGGACCCGCCAGGAGGCGCTGCGCACCCGGCACGAGCGGCTGGCGCCGGTGATGAGCGAGCTGCGCCGCCGCTACACCCACCGCGCGTGGGCCGACGTGGAGGCCGCGCCGCAGCGGGCCGCGGCGGCCCTGGCCGAGGTCGACGAGACCCTGACCCGACTCGACCGGCTGCTCGGCGCCCCCGTGCTCGACGTGCCCGCCGCCGCCGCGCTGCTCGAGCAGGTACGGGGGGCCGCCAGCCGCGCCGAGCAGGAGATCCGGTCGGCGTCCGACCGGCTGTCCCGGCTCGACACCGCCTCGGCCGACCCCGGGGCGCTGCTGGCCACGGTGCAGCGGGAACTGGTCGACGCCCGCCGCTTCCTCGCCACCCTCCCGGAGGGTCGCGGTCAGCGGTTCCGGTCGACCTTCGACAACCTCGCCCGGCGGCTGCAGGCGCTGGAGACCGAGGTGCGCGGATCCCGGCCCGACTGGGGGCACGTCATCACCGAGGCGGGGTCGATCGAGGACGGCCTGGCCGCCATGATCCGCACCGCCCGGGCCGGCTGAGCCGGGTCTCTCCAGCCCGGGGCGGCGGAGCCGGGGTCAGCCCGCCCGGGCGAGGAACCAGCGCAGGATCTCCTCGCCGGCCAGCGCCCCGCTGGCGGCGGTCACCGCCACCCCGCCGGCCGACCAGCCCTGCTCGTGCAGCTCACCGTGCGCGGGGCGGATCGCCTCGTCCGCGGCCACCAGCATCGGCGCGTCGAGCAGGCTGTCGCCGGCGCACAGCAGCCGCACCGGTGCACCCCCCGCCTCGGCCAGCTGCTCCCGCAGCCGCAGCAGCGCGCCGGCCTTGGTCAGCCCGGCCGGGACGGCGTAGACCTTGCGGCCCTGCAGGCTCACCGTCCACCCCGCATCCGCCGCGGCGGTGGTGAGGTCGGCCAGCCAGCCCGGGGGGATGGCGTCGCGGGCGGTGGCCACCAGGTAGACGAACAGCCCCTCGGCGGCGCGGACCGTCCGCACCCACGGCTCCCCGGCGACCGCGTCGAGCAGCCGCAGCACGTCGGGCAGCGGCGCCGCGCGCGCCACGACGTCCCGCGCCCAGCGGTCCCAGCCCGGGTCGCGGTCGCCGTCGACGAGGAGCGCTCCGCCGTTGGCGCACAGCGCGTACCGGGGCCGGCCGGGCATCGACACCCGCCGGTACTGGGCCTCGGTGCGCGTGGTCACCGGCACGACGGTGGCCCGGCCCATCAGCTCAGCCAGCAGCGCCCAGGCGCCGTCGGTCACCCGGGACAGCGGCGCCCCGTCGTAGACCTCGACCACGCGCAGCGAGGGCAGCGTCGCCGGGTCGCCGGCCGCGGACGCGGAGTAGATGAGCGTGCGGTCGAGGTCGACGGCGGCCAGCGTGGCCGTGCCCAGGACCGCCGTCACGCGCGCACCGGGCGGATCAGCCCGACGCAGGAGTACGGCAGGTCCGGCACCTCGAGCACCGGCACCCCGCGGGCGTCGGCCAGCGCGCGGACGTGCCGCAGGTCCTCGATCCGCCCCGGGTGGACCAGCACCCGCCAGGGCACCCGGCGCAGCAGCACCCGCGTGGTCTCCCCCACCCCGGGCTTGACCAGGTTGACGTCGCCGATGCCGTGCTCCTCGGCGATCCGGGAGACGGCTGCCCAGCCGGCCCAGGTCGGGCTCCGGTCGGCCGCCGCGTGCGCCGGCAGGGCGGCCGCGACCGCCCCCGCGACGGAGCCGAACCGGCCCGCGACCGTGTCGACGAACAGCCGCGAGACGTCGCCGTCCGCGTGCTCGGCGTAGAACTTCGCGCCGTGGAACATGCCGGGGCCGATCAGGTCGTCCCGCAGCACGGTGCGCGACACCAGCCCGGACACGGTGCTGTTCAGGCAGGCGCTGGGGATGAGGAAGTCGTCCCGGGTGCCGTACAGGTCGGTGCAGGCGCCCGGGTCGGCCAGGACGGCGAGCCGGTCGTCGAGCGCCGCGTGCTCCGCGTGCCGCGCCCGCCAGCCCGCCACGGCCTCGGTCAGCTCCCGCTGGATCGCGCCCTTGCCGGTCCAGCCGTCGACGAAGCGCACCGCTGCCGCCGGGTGCCGGTCCAGCACGTGGGCCAGCGCGACCTCGTCGATGCCCCGGCCCCGGACGATCGAGATCGTGTAGTGCGGCACGTCGACGCCGCGGGAGGCGAGGAACCAGCGCCGCAGCAGCACCCCGACCGGCGTCCCGGCGCGCGCCAGGGACACCAGCACGGGCGGCACGCCGTGCTCGGCGGCGGCGCCCCAGACCAGCTCGCCGACCAGTCCCACCGCCGTCGCGAGCCGGTCGGCCGACTGGGCCAGGGCGGCGGTGAACAGGTCCAGGTAGGCCGCGTCGGGCTGGTACTCGACCGGCAGCATCTCCGAGTAGTGGACGCCGCCCTGGATGGCCTCCTCGCGGTCCTGCGTGCCGCGCTCGAGGGCGACGCCGGAGAGGTCGGTGAGCAGCCAGGTGACGTCCTCGACCGGATAGGACCCGAACCGGCCGGGGACGGCGGGCCGCAGCGCGTCGAGCACGGTCACGGGGTCCCCCGTCGCGGATCGGTCACCGGTACGGGCACCAGGTGCACGGCCCGCGCGGCGAAGGGTCGCAGTGCGGCGACCATCGCGGCGCAGGCCGCGGCCGGGGCGTCGGCGACGACCACGACGTCGTCGGCGCGCAGGTCCGCCCAGGCCGTCCCGGGCACCGGCGGCGCGGCCGGGTCGGTGAGGTTGTGCACGAGGGCCGGCCGGCTCAGGTCGTCGGGGGCCGGGAAGGCGACGGTGCGGCGGACGGCGTACCCGGGGTCGTCGGCCGCGTGCACCGGGCTCCGGGTGGTCGACTGCAGGCGGACCGGCGTCCCGGGCAGCCGGGTGGCCAGCCGGTCCCCGAGCACGGCCGGCGCGTACATGAGCTCCTCGGTGCCGAGCACCAGCACCGAGCCGCTGCCGGCCAGGGCCGGGACCAGCCGCGCGGCGACGTCGTCGGCCGCCGCGGCGAGCCGCTCGGTGTCCGCGGGCGTCAGGCCGTGCCGCGCGGTGGTCGGCACCTCGCGGGGCCAGAGCCCGGCGTGCTCGACGACGGCGCCGGGGAGCCCGGTGGGCGGAGCGGCGGGCGGGGGCAGCGCGGCGCGGGCGACCGCGGCCCGCGCCAGGACGTCGCCGGGGAGGGTGAGCGAGGCCGCCACGACGCAGGCGACGTCGACGCGGACGCCCAGCGCGGCGGCGCGGGCCTCGAACGCTGCCCGCAGCTCGGGGGTCCGGGCGTCGAGCAGCGCCGCGACGACGTACCGCGGCCGCGGGAAGCGGGCGTGCAGCTCGGCGATCGTGTTCAGCGCGGTGCGGCCGGAGGTCAGCTCGTCGTCCACCAGGACCAGCGGGCCGGCGCCGGCCAGCGAGACCTCCCCGGCCGGCTGCAGCGCGTGGGCGACCGCGTGCGAGTGCTCCTCCTCGAAACGGGCGGCGACGGGCACGCCGGGGTGCACCCGCCGGGTGGTGTGCAGGTAGGCGGCGCCCAGCCGCTGGGCGGCGGCGTGGCCGAGGCCGGTCGCCGTCTCGCAGTAGCCGATCACCAGTCCGGCGGGGCCGGCCTGCCCCAGCACCGCCGCGACGGCGTCGCCCACGGCAGCACCGGCGCCCAGCACGTCGGAGGGCGCGGCCGGGACGTGCTTGCCGAGGACGCGGGACACCACCAGGTGGGCGCGACGGGGGTTGTCGCGCAGCGCCAGACCGGCCCAGTCGGGGAAGGCCGCACGCCCGGTCCCGGAGACGGTGACGTCGAGGAGCGCGGCGACGGTGGCCGACAGGGGGACGGTGGCGGGCGCGGCGAGGGTGCCGGTCACGCCGGCAGCGCCCGCGCGAAGACCTGCTCCACCTGGCGCCGGCCGGCGCCGAGCAGGTCGACCAGCGCCAGCTGGTCGGCCACGACGCCGTACACCGCCGCGCGCCGGCTGATCAGCTCCGCCCAGAGCGCGTGCGGCCCCACCTCGTTCATCCGGCCGTGCGCCGAGGCCATGACCCCGCCCAGCGAGCGGGCGGTCAGGATCTCCAGGGCGTCGTCGTACTCCGAGCGCGAGACGGTCAGCAGCGCGTTGACCACCGACACGTGCGCCGGGTGGATGACGGTCTTGCCGTGCATGCCGTTGGCCTTGTCCAGGCTCACCTCGCGGATCAGCCCGTCCATGTCGTCGTCGATCAGGTCCTGCCGCAGCGCGCTCTCCCGCTGCGCGGAGAAGGGCGTCTGGCGCAGCTGGGGCTTGAACAGCCGCGGGCCCGGGATGTGCTCCCAGACGGCGCCGGTGACGACGTGCTCGCCGTTCCGGGCGAACCGGTTGACGATCGCGGCCAGGCAGTCGCGCACGACGGCGACGTCCCACACCGTGGTGTCCCGGTCGCGGCGCAGGCCGAACAGCCCGGAGAGGTCGGTGCCGCCGACCCGCAGGCACAGCACCGAGTCGGCGTACCGGTCGAGCGCCGCCGCGACCCCGGCGAGCGCGTCGGCGCGGGTCTCGGACCAGGCGACGTCTGCCGTCTCCAGGATGGGCATGGCGTAGAGCGGGTGCGCGCAGCCGGCGCTGACCTCGGCGACCGCCGCCAGCATCGGGTCCAGGCTGGCGGCCGAGGCCTTCGGCAGGCTGAACCCGGTCAACCGGTCCAGCGCGGGGCCGGCCGCCTCGGCCAGCCGGTGGATCTGCTCGGGCTCGCGGACCCGCACGAACAGCAGCGGGAGGTCCGCACCGCAGCCGCGGGGCTCGATCCGCCGCAACGCCTCGACCACGTTCGCCTCGGCGGCCGGGACGGCGGCGTGCGGGATGGCGTCCTCCAGGCACCACACCATGCTGGTCGTGCCGACCGCCCCTGCGCGCGCCGCGTCGACGTCGAGTGCCGGGCGGGTGCCGGGGCTGTAGAGGGTGGCCCCCAGGGCGAGGGCGAGGGTGGCGCGGGGGCTGGCGGGTGTCACGGTGCCCGGGGGCACCGCGAAGAGCCGGTCGCGCTCGTGGTCGCTGAGATAGGAGAAGTGGCGCACGGATGGTCCTCCCGCTTCTTGGGGGAACGCCGGGATGGGGTGGAGCCCGATGCGGGCGGCGGTCAGCCGGCCAGCAGGCCCTGGCTGCGGACGCGCCGCAGCCAGTCGGGGTACTCGGTCATCAGCCGGTCGAACAGCTCGTCGTCGCTGATCGGCGTGCGGCCCATCAGCTCCTTCTCGCCCACGGCGAAGAAGTCGGCGTTGTCGGTGAAGCGGCCCTCGAGGTCGTCCAGTTCCTGCAGGAAGGCGAACTGGGCCGCCGGGCCGATGCCCATGAACTGCCAGAAGACCGGCTCGTAGGAGGCTGCCGTCATCTGCTTGCTGGCCACCGCCCGGTCGCTGGGGGCGCCGTCGGTGAGGAACATGACGTAGACGGGCACGCGGTAGGGCACCGGCTCGCGCCGGTCCCCGCTCGAGCCGAAGTAGTGCTCACGCACCGCAGTCATCGCAGCACCGTAGCGAGTGTCGAACTCGAGTTTGTGGCGCTTCGTGATCGTCGCGATGAACTCCTGGTGACCCTCCAGCCGCAGGCCCGGCCGCGGCTGGTGCACCTTCCTGCCGAAGAGGAAGACGTCGACCTCGCCGTCGTCGTCGAAGCGCAGGCCGAGGGCCAGCACCCGCTCCGCCAGCCGCTGCACCGCGCCCGACCGGTAGAGGCCGGCCATCGACCCGGAGATGTCGAGCACGAGGGCGACCCGCGCGGTGTGCTCACCCAGCCCGCGCTTCTGCAGGCTGACACCGGCGGTCTTGACCAGCGAGAGCATCTGCGGCGCGCTGCCGGCCAGCTTCTCCTCGAGGTCGACGAGGCGGCGCTTCTCCATGCTGACGGGGGCCGGAGCGGCGGGTGCTGGCACGGGAGCGGGGGGCGCAGGCGCGGGAGGAGCGGACGCCGCAGCCGCCGGGGTGGGTGCGGCCGCCGGCTCGTCGACGTCCACGCCGACGTCGGTCGCCAGCCCGGCGAGGCCGGTCGTGTAGCCCTGCCCGACGGCGCGCACCTTCCACTCGCCGGCGCGGCGGTAGACCTCGGCGAAGACCAGCGCCGTCTCCGGACCGGCGGCCAGCTCGCAGCGGACCGCAGCGGGCGCACCGGCGTCGGCGGCGACCTCGACCGCCACCCCGGTGAGGTCCCCGAAGGTGCCGGCGCCGTCCAGCGAGGCGCCGATGACGACCTTCTCGACGTCGGCCGGCAGCCGGCTGGGGTCGATCCGCACCCGGTCGACGGTGGCCGCGCCCTGGACCGCCTTGCCCAGGTGCTCGACCGCCCCGTTCCCGCCGGAGGGCTGGTTGTAGAAGACGAAGTCGGCGTCGCTGCGCACCCGGCCCGCGCCGGTGGTCAGGAAGGCCGACAGGTCGGCGTCCAGACCGGGCGCCGGCTGCCAGGTGAGGGTGACGACCACGGAGCCGGTGAGGCCCACGGCGGCGAGGCCGACGTTGCCGCCGCGCGTGAGGAGGTGGGTCACTTGCGACCCGACGTCCAGTTCATGCCCCACCCGTAGGCGGCGTCCAGGTCGCGCTGGACGCCGGGCAGGTAGCGGATCTCCCGCTGGATGGTCAGGCCGCCGCCGGAGTTGGTCAGCAGGGCGATGGCGCAGGACCGGGCGTTCTGGGCGTGCTCGTCCAGGCGCACCTCGATCGGCGCGGCGTCCTGCGGGAAGAGCGTGACGACGGCGTCGGCGGCGGCCCAGTTGGGCGCGCCCTCGTAGATGTAGGCGAACACCAGGATCCGGCGGATCGCGTCCAGCCGGTCCAGGTTGACCAGCAGGTTCTCGCCGCCGGAGACCTTCCCGGAGCGGTCGTCGCCGTCGAGGAGGACGAAGGGCGCACGGTCCAGGGCGCCGAAGGCGTTGCCGAGGGCCTGGACCACCCCCTTCTTCCCGTCGGTGGTCTCCCACAGGCAGGCGAGGTCGAGGTCGACGGCGGGGGTCTTGGTGAACAGCCCCCGCTTCTGCGCCCCGGAGTTCCAGTTGAGGTTGATCCGCAGCTGGCCACCGGCGCCGCGGCCCTTGGTCAGGGACACCGACGGCGCGCCCTTGGTCAGCGTCACCTTGGACATCGAGACGCCGCCGGCCGGAGCGGCGGGCTTGGCGGGGCGGGTGTAGTCGACCATGGCGGGACCTTCCAGGAGCGGGGAGCAAGGAGGGACGGCGGCACCGGGCCCGGGCGGTCGACCGCCCGGGCCCGGCACGGATCAGCCGACGTTGACGCCGAAGTCCTGGGCGATGCCGCGCAGGCCCGAGGCGTAGCCCTGCCCGACGGCGCGGAACTTCCAGTCCGCGCCGTTGCGGTACAGCTCGCCGAAGACCATGGCGGTCTCCACCGACGCGTCCTCGGTCAGGTCGTAGCGGGCGATCTCCTGCCCGTTGGCCTGGTTGACCACGCGGATGAAGGCGTTGCGCACCGCGCCGAAGTTCTGCTTGCGCGTGTCGGCGTCGTAGATGGACACCGGGAAGACGATCTTCTCGCAGGTCGGCGGCACCCCGGCCAGGTCGACCTGCACGACCTCGTCGTCGCCCTCGCCCTCACCGGTCAGGTTGTCGCCGACGTGCACGACCGAACCGTCGGGGCTCCGGAGGTTGTTGAAGAAGACGAAGCCCGAGTCGTCGGGCGTGACCTTGCCGTTGGCGCCGACCATGATCGCCGAGGCGTCGAGGTCGAACTCGCCTCCGGAGAAGGTGTTGACGTCCCAGCCGAGACCGACGTTCACCGCGGTCAGGCCGGGCGCCTCCTTGGTGAGCGAGACGTTGCCGCCCTTGGAGAGGCTGACACCCATGTGGAGAACTCCCATACATCGCCAGGTACGAGGCGGCGGTTGCCGCTCCGCGTCACGACAGGGGACGCCGCCGGGCCGGCGGTCGCCGGACGCTCCGGTGCCCGGGCGTCGTCCCCCGTTCCGCACCCGTGACCGGCGCCACGGGCTGCGGACGTTCGTCGGGATACTGCCGCACCTGATCCGGTAGCGACAGGCACCCCGTGGTGCCCACCAGCCCGGGGGCGCCGGTCACCGGCCCGGGGCGGACCGGCGCCGACCACCCCCGGGGCCGTCACAGGTGCGGTGTCACCGCGGGGACCAGGTCGCCCACGGTGCGTCCCGACGCGACGGCCCCGATCGCCGTCATCACCCAGCCGCCGCCGGCACGCGAGACCTTGGCCATGATCTGCGCGGTGTGCCGGCCCGAGCCGGACAGGTCGAACCGGGCCAGCTCCTGCCCGGTGGTCTCGTCGACCAGCCGGCAGAAGGCGTTCTGGATCTGCGAGAAGTCCTGCCCGGTGAACGAGTTCACCGTGAAGACGAGGCTGTGCACGGCAGCCGGCACGCGGGGCAGGTCCACGACGATCGACTCGTCGTCCCCCTCCCCCGCCCCGGTGAGGTTGTCGCCGGTGTGCTGCACGGAGCCGTCGGTGCTCCGCAGCTGCCGGAACCACACCTGGTCGACCAGCCGTCCGCCGGCGTCCATCAGCAGACAGGACGCGTCGAGGTCGATGGACTGGTCCTTCAGCCGCCCGAACACGCTCTTCTTCTGGACGGCGTCCCAGCCCAGACCCATCCGGACGCGGCTGAGGCTGCCGCCCCCGGGCTTGGCCAGGCTCACTCCCTGACCCTTGGTGAGGGTGACGCTCATGCCCGCTCCTCCCCGTTCCGGCCGCCGTCGGTGGCTCGCACCGCGGCGGTCCGACCGGTCGGCGGGGCGTCGGCCCGGCCGCCGGTCGGCAGGTCGTCGTGCAGCTGCGGTGCGGCCACCTGGCGGCCCTCTCGGCCCGCGCCCGCGTCGCCCGCCTCGGTCGGTGACGGGCGCCCGGCAGCGGCGTCCCGCTTGTTCTTGCGCAGGCTGGCCCAGGTGGTGACCGCCAGAGTGACGACGATGACCAGCAGGGACAGCCAGGTCGGGATCTCGGGGATCGCCGTGACGTGCTCGCCGCCGTTGATGAACGGCAGCTCGTTCTCGTGCAGGGCGTGGATGACCAGCTTGACGCCGATGAACCCGAGGATGACCGCCAGGCCGTAGGCGAGGTAGACGAGCTTGTCGAGCAGCCCGTCGAGCAGGAAGAACAGCTGGCGCAGGCCCAGCAGCGCGAAGGCGTTCGCGGTGAAGACCAGGTAGGTCTCCTGGGTCAGCCCGAAGATCGCCGGGATGGAGTCGACGGCGAAGAGGATGTCGGCGCTGCCGATGGCGATCAGCGCGATGAACAGCGGCGTGATGAACCGCTTGCCCCCGACCTTCGTGGTGAGCCGGTCGGAGTGGTAGTCCTCGGTGGTCGGCAGCAGCCGGCGGGTCAGCCGCAGGAAGCCGTTCTCCTTGAACTCCTCGTCGTCGTCGTGGCCGCCGCTCTTGGCCTGCGCCCACGCGGTGTAGATGAGGAAGCCGCCGAACAGGTAGAAGATCCAGCTGAAGTTCTCGATGGCCGCGGCGCCGGCGAAGATGAAGACCGTCCGCAGCGCGAGGGCGAACGCGATCCCGAAGAGCAGCACCTTCTGCTGCAGCTCACGGGGGACGGCGAAGCTCGCCATGATCAGGACGAACACGAACAGGTTGTCCACCGAGAGGCTCTTCTCGGTGATGAAGCCGGCGAAGTACTCGCCGCCGTACTGCGGCCCGGCGAAGACCAGGACCAAGAGCCCGAACACCACCGCGATGCCGACGTAGATCGCCGACCAGGTGGCCGACTCGCGCAACGTCGGCGCGTGCGGTGTGCGGACGTGGCCGATGAAGTCGAACGCGATCATGGCGATGATCGCGGCGACGGTGAGGCCCCAGATCCAGAGTGGGACGTCCATGCAGCTGTACCTCCGGGAAACTGGCAGTCGTCAGCACCGGAGGTCTCTCCCGCCGCTCCGGAGATCGGGCGACCGGCAGCGCCGGGGGTCATGGGACCCCGTGTTGACGACCCTGCCGCGCGGGGATACTCCCCTCCACGTTCGGGGACCGGTCGTGCGGGCCGCGCGTGGCTCGGCGTGCCCAGGTCCCTTGCGGTGCAACGGGCGGGCACCAGCCGGGGTTCCCGGACGCTGAGGACGGCCGGGCTCAGCCCGCGGGGCGCCGGCTCCGGGGCAGGCGGGCGACGATCGCGTCGTAGGAGCCGTCGACCAGCTCACGCACCTCGTCGTCGGGCACCGGCCCGGTCCAGTCCACGGAGTTCCAGCCGTAGCGGCCGACGTAGGAGCTGCTGGTGATGGCCCCGGGGTGCCGCTCGCGCCACTCGGCCGCCTCGGCAGCGTCCCGGCCGCACTTCACGCCGACGGTCCCGCCGGCCAGGCCGATGAAGGCGAACGCCTTGCCGCCGACCTTGGCCACCAGCTCCTCGTCTCCCCACGGCCAGGTCTCCTCCGCCCCCGGCTTGGCGAGGCCAGTACGCCACCAACTCGTCCCGCTGCACGGGCACTCCTCCCTGGAGGTCCAGCAGGGGGCGCAGCCCCTGCGGACGCCGATGATCAACTCGGCGAGCCGACGTGTCCAGGCGCAGCGATGTGCGGCTGGGGCGCATCCCGTGGCCAGGAGGCGCCACGAACGCACACCGTCGGCAGGTCGATCGGCCGGCGACCGCTCGACGGGGGGCAAGGTCCTCTGTCAGGCGTGTGCGGCGTCGAACTGCCGCAGCTCCTTCTTCAGCTCGGCCAGCTCGTCGCGCAGCCGGGCGGCCACCTCGAACTGCAGCTCGCGGGCGGCGGCCAGCATCTGCTCGTTCATCTGCGTGATCAGGTCGGCCAGCTCGTTGCGCGGCAGCCCCTGCACGTCGATGGACCCGGCCTTGGCCCGGTTCTTCGACGACAGCCCCGGGACCGGCGACTTGCCCCGGGACTGCTGGCGGCCGGAGCCCCCGATGAGCTCGCCGGACTCGGAGTCCTCCGCCTCGCGGTAGATGCCGTCGAGGATGTCGACGATCTTCTTCCGCAGCGGCTGCGGGTCGACGCCGCGCTCGGTGTTGTAGGCGATCTGCTTCTCCCGCCGGCGGTTGGTCTCCTCGATCGCCAGGGCCATCGACGGGGTGATCTTGTCGGCGTACATGTGCACCTGGCCGGAGACGTTGCGCGCCGCCCGCCCGATCGTCTGGATCAGGGAGGTGCCCGACCGGAGAAAGCCCTCCTTGTCGGCGTCCAGGATCGCGACCAGCGACACCTCGGGCAGGTCGAGGCCCTCCCGGAGCAGGTTGATGCCGACCAGGACGTCGTACTCGCCCTGCCGCAGCTCCCGCAGCAGCTCGACCCGGCGCAGGGTGTCCACCTCGGAGTGCAGGTACCGCACCTTGATGCCGAGCTCGAGCAGGTAGTCGGTGAGGTCCTCGGCCATCTTCTTGGTCAGGGTGGTGACCAGGATCCGCTCGTCCTTCTCCGTGCGGATGCGGATCTCGTGCACCAGGTCGTCGATCTGGCCCTTGGTCGGCTTGACCACGACCTCCGGGTCGACCAGCCCGGTGGGCCGGATGACCTGCTCGACGAACTCGCCGCCGGTGCGGCCGAGCTCGTAGTTCCCCGGCGTGGCCGACAGGTAGACGGTCTGGCCGATGCGGTCGGTGAACTCCTCCCACTTCAGCGGCCGGTTGTCCATCGCCGAGGGCAGCCGGAAACCGTGCTCCACCAGGGTGCGCTTGCGGCTCATGTCGCCCTCGTACATGCCGCCGATCTGCGGCACGGTGACGTGCGACTCGTCGATGACCAGCAGGAAGTCGTCGGGGAAGTAGTCGATGAGGCAGGCGCCGGCGGTGCCGGGCGCGCGGCCGTCGATGTGCCGCGAGTAGTTCTCGATGCCGGAGCAGAACCCGACCTGCCGCATCATCTCGATGTCGTAGGTGGTGCGCATGCGCAGCCGCTGGGCCTCGAGCAGCTTGCCCTGGCGCTCCATCTCGGCCAGCCGCTGCTCGAGCTCGGCCTCGATGGTCGCGATGGCCCGCTCCATGCGTTCGGGGCCCGCGACGTAGTGGGTGGCCGGGAAGACGAAGAGCTCCTGGACCTCGCGCACGACCTCGCCGGTGAGCGGGTGCAGGTAGTACAGCCGCTCCACCTCGTCGCCGAACATCTCGATCCGGACGGCGAGCTCCTCGTAGACCGGGAAGACCTCGATGGTGTCGCCGCGGACCCGGAACGTGCCGCGGGTGAAGGACAGGTCGTTGCGGGTGTACTGCTCGGTGACGAGGGTGCGGAGCAGCTCGTCGCGGTCGCGCTCCTCTCCCACGGCGATCTTGAGCGCCCGGTCGACGTACTCCTGGGGCGTGCCCAGGCCGTAGATGCAGGAGACGGTGGCGACGACGACGACGTCCCGCCGGGTGAGCAGCGCCTGCGTCGCGGAGTGCCGCAGCCGCTCGACCTCCTCGTTGATCGAGGAGTCCTTCTCGATGTAGGTGTCGGTCTGCGGGACGTAGGCCTCGGGCTGGTAGTAGTCGTAGTACGAGACGAAGTACTCGACCGCGTTGTTCGGCAGCAGTTCCTTGAACTCGTTGGCCAGCTGCGCGGCCAGCGTCTTGTTCGGCGCCATGACCAGCGTCGGCCGCTGCACCTGCTCGATCAGCCAGGCCGTGGTGGCCGACTTGCCGGTGCCGGTGGCGCCGAGGAGGACGACGTCCTGCTGTCCGGCGTTCACCCGCTCGGCGAGCGCGGCGATGGCGGCCGGCTGGTCGCCGGAGGGCTCGAACTCGCTGATGACGCGGAAGCGCCCCTGGGTGGGCCGGAGATCGGTGGTCGCGCGCACGGGGACGACGGTACGACGGGGGTGTGACAGGACGGCGTCCCTGCGACGTCCGCGCACTCCCGGTACGGACGTGACGGGTCGACTGGCCCCCGGTGCTTGCCCCGGAGTACACCGCACCCCTAGCGTCCCCGATCGCAGGAGCGGTCACTGCCGAGGACCAGCGCCACCCGGGCACGCGCCCGGGCGAGGTCGGCCCCCGGCGCCCGAGTCCCGGCCGGACCTGCGCACGACGCCCCCCGCGGAGGACCGTGGGGGGCGTCGTCGTGCGCGGCCGCGCGGTGAGCGAGATCTCGGCGGCCGCGGCGGGGCGGCAGGTGTGCGGGAGGTCCCGGGCGGGCACCGGGGACCACGGAGCAGCACGTGCATCCGACCTCCCGACCGACGCCCCACGGCCGGGAGGCCATCGGCCCCCGGCCCGCCGGGGGCGTCAGCGCAGGAGGACCTCTCTCATGACCCAGGTGTGGCCAGGCACCGCCTATCCCCTCGGTGCCACGTTCGACGGCACCGGCACGAACTTCGCGATCTTCAGCCAGGTGGCGGAGACGGTCGAGCTGTGTCTCTTCGACGACGACGGCAACGAGGAGCGCATCCGGCTGCCGGAGATGGACGGCTACGTCTGGCACGCGTTCCTGCCCGGCATCCAGCCCGGGCAGCGGTACGGGTACCGGATCCACGGCCCCTACGACCCCGCTCAGGGCCTGCGCTGCAACCCCAGCAAGCTGCTGCTCGACCCGTACGCCAAGGCGATCGACGGCCAGATCGACTGGAACCCCTCGGTCTTCGGCTACGACTTCGAGACCAAGGAGCGCAACGACGAGGACTCGGCGGCGCACATGCCGAAGTCCGTCGTCGTCAACCCGTACTTCGACTGGGGCGTGGACCGCCCGCCGAGGACGCCGTACCACAAGACCGTCATCTACGAGGCCCACGTCAAGGGCCTGACGATGACCCACCCGGACGTGCCCGAGGAGCTGCGCGGCACCTACGCCGGCATCGCGCACCCGGCCGTCGTCGGGTACCTGACCTCCCTCGGCATCACCGCGATCGAGCTGATGCCGGTGCACCAGTTCGTGCAGGACGACACCCTGCAGCAGAAGGGCCTGCGCAACTACTGGGGCTACAACACGATCGGCTTCTTCGCCCCCCACAACGAGTACGCCAGCAACACCGACAACGGCATGCACGTGCAGGAGTTCAAGGGGATGGTCCGCACCCTGCACGAGGCGGGCATCGAGGTCATCCTCGACGTGGTCTACAACCACACCGCCGAGGGCAACCACCTGGGCCCGACGCTGTCGTTCAAGGGCATCGACAACCAGGCGTACTACCGCCTGGTCGAGGACGACCCGCAGTACTACATGGACTACACGGGCACCGGGAACACCCTCAACGCCCGCACCCCCCAGGCACTGCAGCTGATCATGGACTCGCTGCGCTACTGGGTCACCGAGATGCACGTCGACGGCTTCCGCTTCGACCTCGCCTCCACGCTGGCCCGCGAGCTGCACGCCGTCGACCGGCTGTCGGCCTTCTTCGACCTGGTCCACCAGGACCCGGTGGTCAGCCAGGTGAAGCTGATCGCCGAGCCGTGGGACGTCGGCGAGGGCGGCTACCAGGTGGGCAACTTCCCCGCCCTGTGGACCGAGTGGAACGGCAAGTACCGCGACACCGTCCGCGACTTCTGGCGCGGCGAGGACGCGAGTGTCGGCGAGTTCGCCAGCCGGATCACCGGTTCCTCGGACCTCTACCAGCACTCCGGCCGGCGTCCGGTGGCCAGCGTCAACTTCGTCACCGCGCACGACGGCTTCACCCTCAACGACCTGGTCTCCTACAACGAGAAGCACAACGAGGCCAACGGCGAGGGCAACAACGACGGGGAGAGCCACAACCGCAGCTGGAACTGCGGCGTCGAGGGCGAGACCGTCGACAAGAAGGTGCTCACCCTGCGGGCCCGCCAGCGGCGCAACTTCCTGGCCACCCTCATGCTCAGCCAGGGCGTGCCGATGCTCCTGCACGGCGACGAGCTCGGCCGCACGCAGCAGGGCAACAACAACGGCTACTGCCAGGACTCGCCGCTGACCTGGATCAACTGGGACGACGTCGACGAGGGCCTGCTGGAGTTCACCAAGACGGTGACCCGGCTGCGCACCGAGCACCCGACCTTCCGCCGCCGGCGCTTCTTCCACGGGCGGCCGGTCCGGCGCGAGGCGGGCGCCCCCGTCCAGGACATCGCGTGGCTGACGCCCGCCGGTGACCTCATGACGGAGGACGACTGGGACGCCGGCTTCTCGAAGGCGATCGCCATGTACCTCAACGGGCACGGCATCCGGTCCACCGACGAGCGCGGTGAGGACGTGCGGGACGACCACTTCTACCTGGCCTTCAACGCCTCCCACGAGCCGATCGAGTTCACCCTGCCGTCCGAGGAGTACGCGGCCGTCTGGACCGTGCGGCTGGACACGGCGGAGCTGAACGCCGTGGAGCCGGTGCAGCTCAAGCCGAGCGAGACCATCACCGTGCAGGACCGCTCGATGGTCGTGCTCAGCGCCACCCGGCGGGCGTGACCGTGCCGGAGCAGCCCGACGGCGGACGACGGCGAGCGGTCCCCAGCGCGACCTACCGGCTCCAGGTCACCGCCGACTTCACCCTGGACGACGCGGCGTCCGTCGCCGGCTACCTGGCCGACCTCGGCGTGACCCACGCGTACTCCTCGCCGCTGCTGCGCTCCGCGGCGGGGAGCACGCACGGGTACGACACCGTCGACCACGCGCACATCGACGAGTCCCGGGGCGGCCGGGCCGGCTTCGACCGGTTGGTCGCGGCGCTGCACGAGCAGTGCCTGGGTCTCGTCCTCGACCTGGTGCCCAACCACATGGGCGTGGCCGACCCGGCCGAGGCGCCGTGGTGGTGGGACGTGCTCCAGCACGGACGCGACAGTGCGCACGCCGACGCGTTCGACGTCGACTGGGACTTCGGCGGGGGCCGGCTGCGGCTGCCGGTGCTGGGCTCGGCGGACGACGTCGAGAAGCTCGAGGTCGTCGACGGCGAGCTGCGCTACTACGACAACCGCTTCCCGATCGCGCCCGGGACCGGTGCGGGGACGCCGCAGGAGGTGCACGACCGCCAGCACTACGAGCTGGTCGACTGGCGGCGCGCCGACGCGGACCTCAACTACCGGCGGTTCTTCGCGATCAACACCCTCGCCGGACTGCGTGCCGAGGACCCGGCCGTCTTCGCCGCGACGCACGAGCTCGTGCTGCGCCTGGTCGAGGACGGCGCCGTCGACGGCCTGCGGATCGACCACCCCGACGGGCTGGCCGACCCCAAGGGCTACCTCGACCGGCTGGCCGAGGCCTCCGGTGGCCGGTGGACGGTCGTCGAGAAGATCCTCGAGCCCGGCGAGAACCTGCCCGAGAGCTGGGCGACGGCGGGGACGACGGGCTACGACGCGCTGGCCGAGGTCGACGAGGTCCTGGTCGACCCGGCCGGGGAGGCGGCGCTCACCGCGCTGGACGCCGAGCTCACCGGCGCGACCGTCGACTACGCGCGACTGGTCCACGACAGCAAGCGCGAGGTGACCGACGGGATCCTCGGCTCGGAGGTCGCCCGGCTGGTCCGTGTCATCGGCGAGCTCCCGGGCGTCGACCCGGCGCAGCAGACGGAGGCGCTGGCCGAGCTGCTGGCGAGCTTCCCGGTGTACCGCAGCTACCTGCCCGACGGCCGGGAGCACCTGGACGCGACGGTGGCCGCCGTGCGGGAGCGCCGTCCCGACCTCGGCGCCGCCGTGGACGCCCTGCACCCGGTCCTCTCGCAGGCCGGCACCGAGGCCGCGACCCGCTTCGAGCAGACCAGCGGCCCGGTCATGGCCAAGGGCGTCGAGGACAGCGCCTACTACCGGTGGGCGCGGTTCGTGGCGCTCAACGAGGTGGGGGGCGACCCCGCGCGGTTCGGCAGCACCGTCGAGGAGTTCCACGCGGCCCAGGCGCACCGGCGAACGCGGTACCCCGAGGCGATGACCACGCTGTCCACGCACGACACCAAGCGCAGCGAGGACGTGCGGGCCCGGCTGGCGGTGCTGGCCGAGATCCCGACCGAGTGGGCGGAGCTGGTGCGTCACCTGCTCGCCCGGCACCCGCTGAGCGACCGGCCGCTGGCCCACCTGGTCTGGCAGAACCTGGTCGGCGCCTGGCCGCTGTCACGCGAACGGGCGCACGCCTACGCGGAGAAGGCGGCCCGCGAGGCCGGCACGTCGACGACGTGGACCGACCAGGACGAGGAGTTCGAGGCCCAGCTGCACGAGCTGGTCGACGCCGCGTTCGACGACGAGGCGACGAACGCCGCCATCGAGGACGTCGTCGCCCGGATCGCGCCGTTCGGCCGGTCGAACTCGCTGTCCCAGAAGCTCCTGCAGCTGACGATGCCCGGCGTCCCGGACGTCTACCAGGGCACCGAGCTGTGGGACCTCTCCCTGGTCGACCCGGACAACCGGCGGCCGGTCGACTACGACCTGCGCCGGCGTCTCCTGGCCGGCCTGGACGGCGGGGAGGTCCCGCCGGTCGACGACACGGGGGCGGCGAAGCTGCTGGTGGTCTCGCGTGTCCTGCGCGCCCGCCGCGACTCCCCGGAGCTGTTCAGCGGCTACGAGCCGGTGGCCGCCACCGGCTCGGCGGCCGGGCACGTGGTGGCCTTCGACCGCGGCGGCGCGGTCTCGGTGGCGACCCGGCTGCCGGTCGCCCTGGCCGCCGCGGGGAGCTGGGGCGACACCGCGCTGCAGCTGCCCACCGGTGCCTGGCGGGACCTGCTCACCGGGCAGCGACATGTGTCCGACATCACAGGAATCGCCATGGGCCCCCTGCTCGACCGGTTGCCGGTGGCCCTGCTGGTCCGCGACTGAGGACACGCCGCCCCGACCAGCGCGTCCGGGGTCTCGCGCACCACCCGAGTGGCGCACGGGACCCCGGACGGCCCGGCGTGACCCAACCGTTACCTTCTTCCGGCGCTGGTCCAACGGGCCGGTGCCGGAGCCGATCCGCCCAACCCCGTCTGTCGGCGTCCGTACCTCGATGCCTTCCAAGACGGGGGTGGGGGACCCATCTCGGCGTCGTGCCCGCGTGCATGACGCCTCGGGGTGAAGCCGCGTCCGCGCGGCCGGGGACCGATCGACCCGAACCCGACAGCTCACCTCGCCGGCGGCGGATCGGAGTACATCCATGCGCACGTCCCCGAAGCACGTCGGCCGTCACCGCGCCCCGGCTCCCCGCCGTGGCGCCAAGCTGGCCCGCAACACCGTGGTGACCGCCGGCGCGGCCGCCGCCTCGCTCGGCATGCTGGCCGGCCCGGCCTCGGCCGCACCCGTCAACGACTGGGACGCCGTGGCCCAGTGCGAGTCGTCCGGCAACTGGAGCATCAACACCGGCAACGGCTTCTACGGCGGGCTGCAGTTCACGCCGAGCACCTGGGCGGCCTACGGCGGCAAGGAGTACGCGGAAAACGCCCACCAGGCCACCAAGGAGCAGCAGATCGCCGTCGCCGAGCGCACGCTCGACGGGCAGGGCAAGGGTGCCTGGCCCAACTGCGGCGTCAACCTGGACCCGAACGCGCCGACGGCCGGCGCCCCCGCCGCCCCCGCCGCTGCAGCCGCCGCTCCGGCCCCGGCCGCCGCTCCGGCTCCCGCCGCCCCGGCACCCGCTCCGGCCGCCGCCCCGGCTCCGGCGCACGCCGCCGCCCCGGCGGCACACGAGGACGGCGAGACCTACGTCGTCAAGCGCGGTGACACGCTCAAGAAGATCGCCCGCGAGCAGCACGTCGAGGGCGGCTGGCGAGCGCTGTTCGCCGAGAACCGCGACGAGATCCGCAACCCGCACCGGATCTACGTCGGTCAGGTCCTGCAGCTCCCCTGACCGAGTCTGGTCACCGGGAGCCGGAGCGGTCACGTGCCTCGGCGCGTGTCGTCCGGCTCCCGGCGGCCGGCGGCCCCGCCCTCCGCGGGGCCGTGGGCAGCAGCGCCGCGGCCATCGCCCTCCACGGGGGGCCCGTCGCCCGTTCCTCGTCCGCCGGGCACCCGGCCGCGCACGACCGCGAGCGCGAGCGGCCAGTCCGGATCGGTCCAGTAGCCGCCGTGCCCACCGATCCGGGTGACCGCTCGCGTCTGCAGCCCGAGGTCACCGGGCACCGGATCGAGCAGCCGCCACTCGTCCCCGCACACCCGCCGGCCGGTGCACGGGTCCAGCCAGTCCGGCCGGAGCGCCGACGGGTCGTCGATCCGCCGGGAGAGCAGTCGCCCGCCCTCCCGCGTGTGGTCCCAGCTCGTGACCGGGCCGGCCACCGGATCGGTGTCGCGGTACAGGCTCACCCAGCGGAAGGCCCCGGCCATGTCCCGCAGCAGCTCGACGGGCACGTAGTGGGGGAACCCGCGGGCGAACTGCTGGCGCAGCTGCGAGCCGAACGTCACCCAGCGGACCCGGTCCCGCACCTGCTCGGGCAGCCAGAGCAGGGCGACCAGCGAGATCAGGCTGCCCTGGCTGTGCGCCGCGACGACCACCTCCGGCGCGGGAGCGGGGTTGACCGCGCCTGCCTGCGCCCCGCCGTCCGGGTCGGCGTCCTGCAGCGGGTCGGGCACGCCCAGGTGCCAGCAGATCCGCCGGACCAGCGCCGGCACCACCTCCGACGCGTAGGGCGGCGGGACGAAGGGGTGCACCGAGCGGGGCCAGAACGCGACGACGTCCCAGACCACGTTCAGGCCGCGGCGGGCGCCCTCCGACCGCAGCGCGCCGCGCGCCAGGAGCACCGTGCCCAGCCCGATGGCCAGCAGGGTCAGCTGGCCCAGACCGATCACCACGTCGTCCCCGGTGATCGCGCCGCCCGGCGGTGAGGCCACCCCGGTGAGCACGCTGACCGGGAAGGCCGGCTCCTCCCCCGCACCCCGGCCGGCCCACGACGCCGCGCCGATCGCCACGGCCAGCACCAGCCCCAGCACCGTCCAGGACGCGAGCGCGAGCGGGACGGCGTTCTTCAGCCGGGCCAGCTGCATCGCCCGGCCGACCCGCCACACCCAGGCCGCCGGCAGCCGGGGACCGGGCAGGTCCCCGAACGTCATGGCGGCCGCCGCCCGGGCGCGGAAGGACTCGCGGCGCCGGCGGAGCAGGGCCCACGTGACCACACCCGCCGCGGCGAAGACGACCGCGGTCACGCCCCAGGCGTAGGAGAAGCGCTGGAGCAGCGCCGGCACCGCGACGTCCGTGCCGCCCAGCCGGTCGAGCAGCCACGCCGCCCCCAGGGTCAGCCCGGCGGTGGACCCCACCCCGAGGTAGCAGCCGATCGCGGTGGCCAACGCCGCGGACATGCCGCGAGCGAACCGGCGGAAGGGTGCCGGCACCGCGCGGTCGGCGGCGGCGGTGGCGGCCGCGAGGAGGGCCACACCCACCACCAGCAGGGTCACCGCCGCGGTGCCGGCGAGGGTGAGGACGGCGACCGCGGTCTCCATCCCGGGCAGCCGGCCGGCGCCGTCCACGTCGGTGCTGAGCACGGCGACGATCGCCGACACCAGCGCGGCGACGGCGAGGAGCCGCACCACGTGCGCCGCGACCAGCGTCCACCGCAGCGCCGCGGACCGGTCCCGGCCCGTCACCGTCGTCCGCCGCTCGGGGTCGCCGCTGGCCGCGACGACCAGCGCCACCAGCGCCAGCAGCACCGCGGGGCACCAGCGCCACCACAGCGCCCAGGCGACGCCGGCGTCGGCCGCCACCGACAGCCCCAGCCAGGCGACCACGAGCAGGCCGGCCGAGCGGTGCAGCCGGCGCAGCGCGGGGCTGTCGGGGTCGCCGTCGAAGAAGGCCGCGTCCCCGAGGCCGGGCAGTCCGGCCGCACCGTGGCCGAGGTCGCGCGGCCCGGCGGAGGCGAACCGGTAGCGCCGCCCGGTGTCGACCTGGCCGAGGCGGGACAGCCCGACGACCAGCAGGGCGGCGACCAGCAGGGCGGCGGCCAGGACGAGTCGGTCGGCCACCGGCAGGCCGCGGCGGGCCAGCCACTGCCAGCCGGCCAGGTCGACGACCACCAGGCAGGCGGCGAGCGCGAACAGCCCGGTGAGCACCAGGGCGACGGTGCGCAGCAGCGCCCCGCACAGCGCGTGCAGGCGGCGGGTGGGGCGGGAGCCCGGCGGCGGCAGCATGAACTGGGCGGCGTTGACGATCCCGAACGGGATCAGCAGCAGCCACAGGCCCTGCGACCACGACCCGGACGTCCAGCGGCCCCAGTGGAACGCCTCGAGCACGTGGCCGTCGGCGGCACGCACCTCCCGCCCCTGCGCGTCGGTCGGCCGGAAGCAGCGACTGCGGTGGTCGCCGGCCACCTGGGCGGTGTGCGCGCTGCCCAGCATGTAGCCCGGCGGCGTGCCGCTCACGCCGTGCACCCGCAGCTCCACCCAGCCGGCCATGGGTCCTCCTCCCCCGGCCGGCTGCTGCCCACGTCACGGTTGGCCGACGGGTGTGCGGGCATGATCTGCCCCGTTCACCGGCCCTGACCAGACCCCGCTCCACCCCCCCCGAAGTCCCGCCTGGAGGCGCCAGCATGTCCGCACCCGTCGAGTTCTCCGTCTGGGCACCCATTCCGGAGCGGGTGCGGCTGCAGGTCGACGGCGAGGTGCACGACATGCACCGGGACGACGACGGCTGGTGGCGGGCGGAGGCGCCGGCCGGGTCCGAGGCCGACTACGGCTTCCTGCTCGGGGACGATGACACTCCCCGGCCCGATCCCCGCTCCCGCCGGCAGCCCCAGGGCGTGCACGGGCTCTCCCGCCGGTTCGACGCCGCGGCGTACTCCTGGGGCGACGGCGCCTGGACCGGCCGCCCGCTGGCCGGTGGGGTGGTCTACGAGCTGCACGTCGGCACCTTCACCCCCGAGGGGACGCTGGACGCCGCGGTCGGCCGGCTGGACCACCTGGTCGAGCTCGGGATCGACTTCGTCGAGCTGCTGCCGGTCAACGGCTTCAACGGCACCCACAACTGGGGCTACGACGGGGTCCTCTGGTACGCCGTCCAGGAGGAGTACGGCGGCCCGGCGGCCTACCAGCGGTTCGTCGACGCCTGCCACCAGCGCGGCCTCGGCGTGATCCAGGACGTCGTCTACAACCACCTCGGACCGTCGGGGAACTACCTCCCGCTGTTCTTCCCCGTCTTCGCCGAGGGCGGCGCGAACACCTGGGGCAACTCGGTCAACCTGTCGGGCCCGGACTCCGACGAGGTGCGCCGCTACATCATCGACAACGCGCTCATGTGGCTGCGCGACATGCACGTGGACGGACTGCGGCTGGACGCCGTCCACGCCCTGGTCGACGAGCGGGCCACCCACGTCCTGGAGGAGATGGCCCAGGAGGTGGACCGGCTCTCGGTCGCCGAGGGACGGCCGCTGACGCTGATCGCCGAGAGCGACCTCAACGACCCCCGGATGGTGACGCCCCGGGTGGCCGGCGGGACCGGGCTGACCGCCCAGTGGAGCGACGACTTCCACCACTCCCTGCACGCGGTGCTCACCGGCGAGGGGCAGGGCTACTACGCCGACTTCGCCGCCGCCGGACTGGCCGGCCTGGCCAGGACGCTGACCGGCGCGTACTTCCACGACGGCGCCTGGTCCAGCTTCCGCCGCCGGCACCACGGCCGGCCGGTGGACACCTCCGTGCTGCCCGGCTGGAAGTTCGTCGGCTACCTCCAGGACCACGACCAGATCGGCAACCGCGCCGTCGGCGACCGGATCTCGGCCACCCTCTCCCCCGACCTGCTCGCCGTCGGGGCGACGCTGGTGCTCACCAGCCCGTTCACGCCGATGCTGTTCATGGGCGAGGAGTGGGGCGCGTCCACGCCGTGGCAGTTCTTCACCAGTCACCCCGAGCCGGAGCTGGGCAAGGCGACCGCCGAGGGACGGATCGGCGAGTTCGCCGAGCACGGGTGGGACGCCGCCGTCGTCCCCGACCCGCAGGACCCGGAGACCTTCACCCGCTCGAAGCTGGACTGGTCGGAGCTGGGGAAGCAACCGCACGAGCGGCTGCTGGCCGTGCACCGGTCGCTGCTGGCACTGCGGCGGGCGCACCCCGACCTGCTCGACCCCGACCTGTCGGCGGTCCAGGTCACCTGGGACGACGCCGACCGCTGGCTGGTCGTGCACCGGGGCTCGCTGCGGGTGGTGGTCAACCTCGCCGACCAGCCCCGGGAGATCGACCTGGACGCCGCGGCGGCCGAGGTGCTCTTCACCACCGGGGAGCTGCCCGGGCTCGACGGGCCGACGGTGACGCTCCCGGCGGAGAGCGCCGCCGTGGTCAGCACCCGCTGACGTGCGCCGGCTGCTGCCCGGGCCGGCCGGCGACCTGGACGACGCCGGCCTGGCGGAGGCCTACCGGCGGCCGCCGGGCCGGTCGCTGCGGGTGAACTTCGTCGCCTCGCTGGACGGCGCGATCACCGTCTCCGGGCGCAGTGCGGGCCTGGGCTCGCCGGGCGACAAGCGGGTGTTCCGGCTGCTGCGGGCCCTGTCGGACGTGGTGCTGGTCGGGCACGGGACGGCCGCGACGGAGGGCTACCGGCCGATCGCCGCGGACTCCTCGGTCGGGCGGCTGCGCGAGACGCTCGGCCGACCGGCCACGGCACCGCTGGCGGTCGCCTCCCGGCGGGCCTCCCTCGCACCCGGCGACCGGCTGGCGGCCGCACCGACCGTCCTGGTCACCTGCGCGGCCGCCGACCCCCGGCGCCGGGCCGCGCTGGCCGACGCCGGTGTCACCGTGCTGGTCTGCGGGGAGGACGACGTCGACCTGCCGCTGGCGCTCGACGAGCTGGCCGCCCTGGGCCACGAGCAGGTGCTGTGCGAGGGCGGGCCGCAGCTGTTCCGCGCCGCGCTGGAGGCCGGCGTCGTCGACGAGCTCGACCTGACGATCGCCCCGGCACTGGTCGGCGCTGACCAGCCGCACCTGCTCGACGGGCCGCTGGCCGACCTGGCCACGACGCGGCTGGAGCAGCTGCTCGAGGAGGACGGCGTCCTGTTCACCCGGTACGCGGTCGGCTAGGTGCGCTGCTGGGCCGCCGGCGGCTGGTAGGCGATCCGGCCCGCCCCGCGCAGGGCGTCGATCGTCTCCTCCACGGTCAGCAGCACCGTCGTCTCCAGCGACGTGACCGCGCCACCGCCGCCGATGGCCAGCACGACCGAGGCCATCGACACGTTGCCGGGTGCCTCCCACAGGGTGACGCCGTCGTGCGCGCCGAAGGCGTACCAGAACCCGTGGAGGGTGCCGCCGACCGACTCGACGTAGGCCCGGGCGGCCTCCCGCCGGTCCTCCGGGTGCTCGATCAGCCGCTTCCAGGTCGCCGGGGTGTAGCTGAACCTCGTCAGGTACATGGGCATCGTGGAGCCTCCTGGTCATCCCCCGCGGACCGACGCTAGGGACAGCGGCTCCGGCCGTCGAGGTCCTCGCGCGCGGCTGACCGGACGGCTCTCCGGTCAGGTGCTCCGATCCAGGCCCAGCTCTCCGCCGGGCTACCGGAGGACCGCCACCCGGCCGCGGGCGGTGCCGCCGTCCGGCCGCACCCACCCGATCTCGACGCAGCCGTCGGCCGGATCGTGCTCCGCCCCCGGGACGGGCCGGCGGAGGAGGTCCAGGAACCGGGGCCGGTCGGCCGGGGCGCCGTCCGCCGGCTCGACGGCGATGGTGGTGCGCCCGTCCGCCGTGTGCTCCACGCGGAGCGGGCTCCCGCCGACGAGCCGTTCCGAGGCGGCGGAGTGCCGGCCGACGGACGGGTCGGGGGTGTCGCTCTCGTCCTGGTGCTGGGCCTCGGCCCGGCCCCCGATGAGGGCGAGCAGCTGCGCCACGGCCACCGGGTCGTGTGCGGCGTCGTAGATCCACCGGGTGCCCAGCACGCCGTGCTCGGAGGTGCCGACGAGCCCGTCCGCCGCCCCGGCCGCGGGCGCACCCCGGTAGGCAAGGGGGACGAAGTACGTCGTCGCCCCGCCGTCCGTGCCGTCGGAGACGACGATGCACTCGATCCCGACCTCGCCGGCGGGGTCGTCGAGGCGGAACCCGCCGACCCGCGTCAGTGCCGGGAGCCGGCCCGTGCCGCGGTACCAGGGCTGCCGCGGCAGCCAGCCGGCCAGCAGTTCGAGCTTGGTGGGCGTCATCGTCGTGCGGTGGATGGTGGCCATCCCCCACCGTGGCATGCCGGCGCCGTCCGTGATCGCCCCGCGCCCGGACGTCGTCCCCGGCTGCTTGACTGACCGGCATGGACCTGCCCGTTCTCCCGCCGGTCAAGCCGATGCTGGCCAAGGCGGCGACCAAGGTGCCCACCGCCGACGGCATGTACTA
Organism: Geodermatophilus sabuli; assembly: GCF_010686765.1. Classification (GTDB taxonomy): domain Bacteria; phylum Actinomycetota; class Actinomycetes; order Mycobacteriales; family Geodermatophilaceae; genus Geodermatophilus; species Geodermatophilus sabuli_A. The sequence goes on from NZ_JAAGWF010000012.1 coordinate 203,562, forward strand.
CGAGCCGAAGTGGGACGGCTTCCGCTGCATCGTCTTCCGGGACGGCGACGAGGTGGAGCTGGGCAGCCGCAACGAGCGGCCACTGACGCGCTACTTCCCCGAGGTCGTCGAGGCGGTCAAGGCCGCGCTGCCGGGACGCTGCGTCGTGGACGGCGAGATCGTCGTCCCCCGCGGGGACCGGCTGCACTTCGAGGCCCTGCTGCAGCGCATCCACCCGGCGCAGTCGCGGGTCACGCTGCTGGCCGAGCAGACGCCCGCGTCGTTCGTCGCCTTCGACCTGCTGGCGATCGGCGACGAGTCGTTGATGGAGACGCCGTTCGCGCAGCGCCAGGCGCGGCTGCGCGAGGTGCTCGGCGGCGGCACCGAGTCGGTGCACGTCACCGCCATCACCCAGGACGCCGGAACCGCTCAGCGATGGTTCCAGGAGTTCGAGGGCGCGGGTCTGGACGGCGTCGTCGCCAAGGCCGCCGACCTGCCCTACGGGCCCGACCAGCGGCTGATGACCAAGGTGAAGCACGTCCGCACCGCCGACTGCGTGGTCGCCGGCTTCCGCTGGCACAAGAGCGGGCCGGTGGTCGGCTCGCTGCTCCTCGGCCTGTACGACGACGCGGGCGACCTCCAGCACATCGGCGTCGCGGCGTCCTTCCCGATGTCCCGGCGGGCCGAGCTGGTCGAGGAGCTCGACCCCTACCGCGCCGAGGCGCTGGACGGGCACCCGTGGCAGGACTGGGCGAACGCCCAGACGACGAACGGGGCCGACGGCGAGGAGCACCGGATGCCCGGCGCGCAGAGCCGGTGGAACGCCGGCAAGGACCTGTCCTGGGTGCCACTGCGGCCAGAGCTGGTGGTGGAGATCAAGTACGACCAGCTGGAGGGGCGCCGGCTGCGGCACACCGGGCACTTCCTGAACTGGCGTCCGGACCGGGACCCGCGCAGCTGCACCTACGACCAGCTGGAGGTGCCGGTGCGCTACGACCTGGCCGAGGTCTTCGCCGGCTGACAGCCGCGGGAGCATCGCAGCGAGCGCCAGCGAGCGAGGAGCGGACCGCGGCGCGGAAGCCGGCCGAGGGACACCGCCGGCTGACAGCCGCGGGAGCATCGCAGCGAGCGCCAGCGAGCGAGGAGCGGACCGCGGCGCGGAAGCCGGCCGAGGGACACCGCCGGCTGACGGTGAACTCGGCCACTGCACCGCGCTCGTGAGCGGGGAGCGTGGGCCGGCTGGCTGCACGGGGGCCGGACGGCTCCTAGTCTCGTGATCATGCGTCTGTCCTCCGCACTGGTAGCCGCGGCCGCCGGGCTGCTGCTGGCGGTGTCCGGCTGTACCTCGTCCTCCGACACCACGGATGCGGGGTCCTCGTCGTCGGCGGCTGCCACCACACCCGCCGAACCGCAGGCGGCGGAGATCGAGTGGGAGGACTGCAACGACCGCATCCAGCCGCTGATCGCCGGCAGCCCCGGCAGCGAGCGGCCACTGGCGTTCGAGTGCGGCCGCACCGAGGTGCCCATCACCTACGAGGAGCCGGAGGGGGCCACCCTGCCGGTGTTCCTCATCCGCGCCCGGCTGACCGGCCAGGCCGACCCGATCGGGTCCCTGGTGGTCAACCCCGGCGGCCCGGGGGCGTCGGGCGCCGACGCGGCGATCCGGCAGGCGCTGACACTGCCCGAGGACGTGCTGCGCCGCTTCGACGTCGTCGGGTTCGACCCGCGCGGGGTGGGGCTGTCGACGCCGGTCGAGTGCATCCCCGACGAGCTCAAGGACCGGATGGTCGCCGCCGAGCCGCGGCCGACCACGGAGGCGGCGCTGGACGACGCGTTCGGGCTCGCCCAGGAAGCCGCGGACGGCTGCGCCGAGGAGTACGGCGAGGCGCTGGGCACCTTCACCACGACCGCCACCGCGCGCGACATGGACCTGCTCCGCCAGGGCCTCGGCGACGAGCAGCTGACCTTCCTCGGCTACTCCTACGGCACCACGCTCGGGTCCACGTACGCCGAGCTGTTCCCCGACCGCGTCCGGGCGATGGTCCTCGACGCGGCGGTCGACCCCGACACCGATCCGCGGGCCGACGCCGAGGCCGGTGCCGCCGCGTTCGAGGCCGGCTTCGACGCCTTCGCGGCCAACTGCACCCAGCTGATCGCCGGCTGCCCGATCGGCGGGGAGCCCCGCCGGTTCGTCGAGGACCTGCTGGCCCAGGCCGCCGCCGCCCCCATCGCCAGCGCCCGCGCCGGGGAGACCCGGCAGGCCACCCCGGGTGTCGTGATGGCGGCGGTCCAGGCCGCGCTGTACACGACCAGCGCCTGGCCGCAGCTGGCCCAGAGCCTGGCCGCGGCCCAGCAGGGGGACGCGCAGGGACTGTTCTCGCTGGCCGACAACTTCTACGGCCGGCTCCAGGACGGCAGCTACTCGAACCTCATCGACGCCAACCGGGCGATCAACTGCGCCGACAGCGACCCCGAGCAGGACCTCGACGAGGCGGAGATCCGGGCGCTGGCGATCGACTGGGGCCAGCGGTACCCGCTGTTCGGCGCCGAGTCGGCGGCCTCCCTCTACACGTGCACCGTGTGGGAGGCCGAGCGCACGCCACTGCCCGACCGTGACGCGGCGGGCGCCGCGCCGATCCTGGTCGTCGGGAACTCCGGCGACCCGGTCACCCCGCTGCCCGGCGCGGTCGACCTGGCCGAGGACCTGACCTCCGGTGTGCTGCTCACCTGGCAGGGGCAGGGGCACACCTCCTACCCCAAGACCGAGTGCGTCACGGCCGCGGTCAACGCGTACCTCATCGACCTCACCGTGCCCGCGGAGGGCACGACCTGTCCTCTGTGACGCGCCGGAGCCCTAGGGTGCGCGGGTGACGAGCCGCCGGTGGAGTCGATGATGGCCGCGTCGAAGGACGCCGTCCTGTTGCAGGTGGACGGGCACGAGGTGCGGGTCTCCAGCCCCGAGAAGCCGTACTTCGCCGAGCGGGGCATCCGCAAGATCGACGTCGTCGAGTACTTCATCTCGGTCGGTGACGGCATCCTGAACGCGCTGCGGAACCGGCCGACGACGCTGGAGCGCTGGCCGGGCGGGGTGTTCGAGGGAGCCCGCCTCTCCACCCGGGTGGACAACACCGGCGACGCCTTCTACCAGAAGCGGGTGCCCAAGAACGCCCCGGACTGGGTGCCGACGGCGCACATCACCTTCCCCAGCGGCCGGACCGCCGACGAGATCGCGCCCGACTCGGTGGCCGTGGTCGCGTGGTGCGCCAACCTGGGCACGCTGACGTTCCACCCGTGGCCGGTGAGCAAGGGTGACGTCGAGCAGCCCGACCAGATCCGCATCGACCTGGACCCGCAGCCGGGCACCGACTTCTCCGACGCGGTCTGGGTGGCGCCGCACGTGCGCGAGCTGCTGGCGGAGTTCGGGATGCAGGGGTGGCCGAAGACCTCCGGTGGCCGGGGCGTGCACGTCTACGTGCCCATCCAGCCGCGCTGGACCTTTCCCGAGGTGCGCCGGTCGGTGATCGCCTTCGGCCGGGAGCTGGAGCGGCGCATCCCCGACCGCGTGACGATGAACTGGTGGAAAGAGGAGCGCGGCGAGAAGATCTTCATCGACTACAACCAGATGGCCCGGGACCGGACGATCGCCAGCGCCTACTCCATCCGGCCCAAGCCGCACGCGCCGGTCAGCGCCCCGCTCGACTGGGACGAGCTGCCCGACGTCACCCCGTTCGATTTCGACGTGCTCACCATGCCTGCGCGGTTCGAGGAGGTGGGTGACAAGCACGCCGGGCTGGCCGACCACGCCTTCGGCATCGAACCGCTGATCGAGCTCGCCGAGAAGCAGGAGCGGGACCTCGGCCTGGGCGAGATGCCCTATCCCCCGGACTACCCGAAGATGCCGGGCGAGCCGATGCGGGTCCAGCCGAGCCGCGCCAGGCGGCCCGCCAGCGAAGACGGGTGATCGCGGCGCGTCGTCGGGCCTGGCCCAGCGCTCACCCGCCCGATCACCTGAAGGAGCGTCGATCCAACGGGAGGACCTGCTGGCGTCCGTCCGGCGGGACCTGCGGGCCGCCGCCAAGGCACCGCGGACGATCGAGCTGTACGGCCAGTCCGTCGTCTGCTCCGGCCGCTGGCTGACTGCCGAGCCATCCGGCGTCCAGGACACCCTTGCCGGACACCGCCGATCAGAGGAATCGCCGCGGAGATGCGATCCGTGCCAGACGAAGAGGTGAGTGGGTCACTCGCTCTCGGCGACCGCCGCGAGCCGGGCGAGTGAGGCCTGGAGCCTGTCGGTCGTCGTCGCCCGGGCACGGGCGAAGCGCTTCTCATCGCTCAACCGGGACCAGTCATAGGTGTGGGTCACGCGAGTGCGCGAGGAGTCGATGGGGTCGAGTTCCCAGAGCCACAGGTGGCCCGGCGGCTCCTGACCCGGCTCAGCGGGTCGCCATGCGATACGCCGGCCCTCCTCGAACTCGACCACGTGGTTCTCCCGGACGCTGCCCCCTGTGAGGGTCATGGTGAACACCTCACCGACCGCCCGGACGCGCTGCCCGCCGGCGGCCTCGGCCAGGTTGTCGTTCCCGTCCCAGCGAGGCTGTTGAGCCGGGTCAGCGATGAGCTCGAAGACCCGCTCTGCGCCGGCTGCGACCTCGCGGCTCGCGCTGGCGACGCGCGAAGACCCCTCGTGGCCGGACATGCCCACATCGAAGCACGGACGGCGTCGGTGGCCGCCGGGTCGCGGCCGCGGTCGCGGCGATCATGGGCTCGACTCTCATCGGCGGCGCCGTCACCTCCGCCGATGTCTCGCGCACGCCATCCTGGTCATGGGCACGCTCCTCATCAGTGCCGGCGCCATCGGAGAGACCGTGCCCGCGCGGCACGGGCGGACGGGATCCCGCCGCCGTGGGGATCGCGCGCGTACGTGAGCGCGTGGCTGGATCGCTACGCCGCCGAAGGCGGGACGCTCCGGCCGGCTGGTCCCGACCGGCCACAGGACTCACCTCGCCGAACGGCTCGCGACGTCGAGGACGGCTGGGACTCCGCCTCCCCTGGGCGTCCTCAGCGGGCCGTCGGACGGGCGCGCTACGTTCCGACGACGTCCGGACGGCCCTCGGGTCCGAGCGGTCCAGGACACGAGTGAGGAGTGGACGTGCGCCGATCGGTCGCCATCGTGACGGGAGCGGGCAGCGGCATCGGGGCGGCCACCGCCGTGGCCCTGGCCGCCCAGGGCTGGGAGGTCCTCCTCGCCGGGCGTCGGCGTGCGGCGCTGGAGGCCGTCGCCGAGCGGGACCCCGACGGTCGCCTCCACCCGGTACCGACCGACGTGACCGACGAGGCGTCGGTGCGGGCGCTGTTCGACGGCGCCGTGGAGGCTCACGGCCGGGTGGACCTGCTCTTCAACAACGCCGGCCGGTCGGCTCCCGCCGCCACCCTCGACGCCGTGCCCCTCGCCGAGTGGCAGGCGGTCGTGGCGGTGAACCTCACCGGCACCTTCCTGTGCACCCGGGAGGCCTTCCGCGTCATGCGGGCGCAGCAGCCCCAGGGCGGCCGGATCATCAACAACGGCTCCATCGCCGCGCAGGTGCCGCGCCCGAGATCGGTGGCGTACACCGCGACGAAGCACGCCATCACCGGCCTGACCAAGTCGACGTCCCTCGACGGCAGGCCGTTCGGCATCGCCTGCGGCCAGATCGACATCGGCAACGCCGCCACCGAGATGACCGAGCGGATGGCCGACGGCGTGCTCCAGGCCGACGGCAGCACGCGCCCCGAGCCGCGCATGGCGGTCGAGGACGTCGCCCGCGCTGTGGTCTACATGGCCGGCCTGCCCCTGGAGGCCAACGTCGCCAGCCTGACCGTCCTGGCCACGACGATGCCCTACATCGGCCGCGGCTGACCGCTGCAGTCGAGTCCTGCCCCGCGGGCCCGCACGGTCAGCCGCGGAACGCCGCGACCTCGACCATGAACCGGGCGCCCTCTCGCGGACGGCCGAACGCGGGCGACTCGATCGCGGAACGAGCGGGGCGGTGGTCGCCGAAGCGGGAGACCCACACCTCGTTGAACACCGGGCGGTCGCGGTACAGGTCCCGCATGACGATCCCCACGCGGACGACGTCGGTGAGCCCGGCACCTGCGGCCGCCAGGATCGCCCCCAGGTTGTCGAAGAGCTGCTCGGCCTCGGCCCGGACGTCATCGGGGATGGCCCGGGTCTCCGGGACCGCGCCGAACAGGGCCGAGACGTGGATCCAGCCGCCGGCCACGACCGCTTGCGGCACGGGCCCCGAGTGGTCGGGAGCTTCGGCGGTTCGGATGATCTCCACGATGCCTCCTGGGACGACCGGTGCGGGTTCGACCGCCGGCGCACGGTCCGAGGGTCCGACGGCGGGGGGCGCGAGTCCCGGCCAACCATGCCGCACGCCCGGCGGTCCTACGACCATCGGCCACTGTCTGCTCCTCCCAGCGCGCTCGCAGGGTAGAGGTCCGTGATCAACAACTCGGGAGGACCCATGACGGGGGCGCGCGGTCATCGACGAGGACGCCGAGGGCGGACCGGACCCCCCGACCGCCTGCCCGAGGACTGCCTGACGGCAGGGAGGGGATCGCGGTGCGCCTCATCCGACTGATCTGGGTCACCCCCTACGGCGCGCTGTCCGGCGTGGAGGCCGAGGTGGACGACGCGGTCCTGGTCGACGGCACGATCACGGCCGGTGCCGGGAGCGACTTCCCGGGGCCGCCCGGCCGTTACCGGCTCCTCGGCGAGGAGTTGTGGCGGACCATGGAGCCGAACGACCCGGCGCCGGCCTTCCTCCACGAGTCCTACGAGGCCCTCCTGGAGAAGTGGGTGAACTCCCTCCCCGACGCCGCCGTCGAGGTCACCATCGTGGCCAGGGTTCGCGATGCCGTGCGGCAGCTGGTCGAGACCGACCTGTCGGCCGATCCGCAGGCGATCTCGGCCAGCCCGACCGTCACCACGACCGAGCCCACGCCCCAGGGCATGGCCGTCATCGGTCGTTCCGTCGTCCTGCGGCCATCGCGCTCACCGCGCCGATCGACGCACGCCCTGGACGACGCGGAGACCCCAGGACGCCCCGTCCCCTAGGTCTGCACGCCGTCTCGGGATCAGGCGTCGGGAGACCTGACGGCCTTGACCATCGACGTGGTCAGGGCGCCGACCGCGGCCGTCGCGGCCGCGGCGATCACCGAGCGCAACAGACGGTGCCTGCGACTCATGGCAGCCTCCCGGGGAGCGGTCCACCCAGTGTCCCCTCGGACCGTGCCACCCCGCCCGGCAGCCGAGGACGTCGCGGCGAGCCCGCGTGCCATGCGGGGGGATGCCGGCGGACCTGTCATGACCGGCGGTCAGGAGTCGACCGGCAGGTCCCGGGTCGGCCACTCGAGGAGCCGGGCCCCGAGCACGGCGGCGTGCAGCGAGAACCGCTGATCGGGCCGGGAGACCGCGTACCCGGTCAGCTGGGCGACACGGGCCAGCCGGTAGGTCACCGTGCGGACCGAGACGTGCAGGCGCCGGGCGGCCTCGGTCGCGACGTCCCCGGCGTCGAAGTACTCCAGCAAGGTCTCCAGCAGCACCTCGGGGCCGCCGCGGCTCTGCTGCAGCGGACCCAGCACGTCGTGGACCAGGTCGGCGATGGCGGCCTGGTCCCGGCCCAGCACCCGGTAGATCAGCAGGTCGCGGGCGTGGACCACGTCGGCGTCCAGGTCGAGCCGGTCGGCGAGGACCAGGGCCTCCCGGGCCTCCTCGTAGGAGCGGGCGACGCCGTAGGCGCCGGGGAAGGCGCGCCCCGCTGCCACCCGCCAGCGCCGCGTGCCGTCGAGGCGGGCCACCTCGGCGTGGATGAGCGAGCCGAGGTCCCCGGTGCGCGCGGCGGAGGGCGCCGGCGTGGCCGGTACGACGACGACCACGCGACCGTCCTTCGTGGCCACGAGCACGTCCCGGTCGCCGAACCGGTCGACGACGGCCCGCTCCAGGACGACGGCCGCGCGGTCGACCGGCCCCTCGGGACTCCGGGAGGCGGCGAGGGCCACGTGGTGGGACTTGCCCAGGTCGATGCCGAACGGTTCGGCCCGCTCCACCATGCGGGCGACGTCGGCGTCCCCGCGCAGCAGGTCGTCGACGAACTCCGCCCGCAACGCCTCCTCGTGGCGGATCATCTCGCGCCGCTGCGTCTGGTGACCGTCGACGAGCACCCCGACGGCGTCGTCGAGCACGCGCAGCACCGCCTCGGCGGCGCGGCGCACCTTCTCCGGATCGTCGGAGCGCGCGACGACCGGCAGCGTCCGCCACAGCCGCCAGGACGCCGACAGGTACAGGTCCACCGCGCGGCGGGCGCCGACGCCCTGCCCGGCTGCCCGCCGTCCCAGCTCCCGGACGGCGTCGAGCTCCCACGCGTCCGGACGGCGGCCGTTGACCGCGGCGTCGGCCAGCATCGGCAGGTACCCACCGAGCAGCTCCACCGGCGCCTGGCAGGCGGCGGCCGCCGACGCCGCGACCGGAGCCAGCCAGTCCGCGCCGCCCACCGGCCCACCGGGCTCCCCGACCTGCCGGTTGCCGGACATCCGTCCTCCTCGTCGCGGGCCGTCCCTGGTTGCCGATGGTCGGCAACCCAGCCTGCACCAGCCGGCCGGCGGCGGCCGTGGTCCGGTCAGCGCTCGTGCTGCTGGCAGGAGACGCAGCCGGCCGCGAACGGGCGGAACTCCAGCCGCTCGACGGGGATGGCCGATCCGCAGTGCACGCAGCGGCCATAGGTGCCGGTGTCGATCCGGTCCAGCGCGGCGTCGATCTCCTCGACGGTGCGGAGCAGGGTCGCCACGCGACTCATCGCCACCGCATCGGGCATCGAGGTGGCCGTCTCGGCCAGGGCCATCTCACGCTGGCGGAGGCAGTCGGCGCGCTGGTCCTCGAGCAGGACCCGGAACGAGTCCCACGTGACCGCGGCGGAGTCGGTGGTCGCTGCCTGCGAACTGATGGTGACGCTCATGGGTGGTTCCTCCGGTAGGTGGACGGCGCGTAGGAGGAAGGCGCGCCCACTGATCGGTGGGACGCGCCTTCGGGTGCGGGCGGGACGACCCGGTGGGGGTCAGGGCCCGTCCGGCGGCGCCCGGTCGTGGCCGCGTCGCGGTGCGGCGAGGTCGAGCAGGCCACGAGGCGGCCGGCTGGTCGCCGGCGCCGCGTGACCCGACCATCCCCCGGGGCAGGAGCCGCCACCAGGGCGTCCACCGGCGAACCGGCGACGCTCGACGTTGCCGACGACCGGCGAGGTCGGGCGTTCCGCTCCGCCGTCCCGCCTCGACGGGGGGACCGCCCGGGACGCTCGCCCCGGCGTGCGCGACCGCCACGAGGCGGGCGGGCGGCACCCGAGGGCACCGACCGCCCGCACCCGAACGTCAGGCCATGGCGGGTACCGCGGCGTCCGCAGCCTGGAGGATGAGCTGTGTCGCGGCCTCCGGCTGCGACACCATCGAGGCGTGGGAGGCCGGCACCTCCTGGATCCGGGCGTGCGCACGCTCGGCCATGAACCGCTGGGTCGCGGCCGGGATCGCCCTGTCCTCCGTGCAGAGCAGGTACCAGGACGGGATCGTCCGCCAGGCCGGCGGGCCCGACGGCTCGTAGAACCCGGCACCGCTCCACGGTCGCTGCGTCGCGGCCATGACGTCGGCCGTGTCGCGGTCGACGTCGGCGGCGAAGGCCGCGTGGAACTGCTCGGTGTCCAGGTAGAGGTCCTGGCCGGCCTCGCTCCCGTCCGGACCGGTGAACGGCTGGGGTCGGATGGCCGCGCCTGCGAGGCTGCCCTCGCCGCGCTCCTCGAACACCTGCGCGATGCTCTCGCCCTCGTCGGGCATCCACCCGCTGAAGTAGACGAGCGCCTTGACCTGCTCGTTCCCCGTCGCGGCGACCGAGATCACCGCGCCGCCGTAGGAGTGCCCCACGAGGACGAGCGGCCCGGCCAGGGTCCGCAGGTGGTCGGCCAGGTACCTCGCGTCGTCCGCGAGCCCGCGGAGCGGGTTGGCGAACCCCATGGCCCGGAAGCCGCGGTCCCGGAGGGCGCGGATCTCCGCCGCGAAGCCCGAGGCGTCGGCCCAGGCGCCGTGGACGAGGACGATCGTCGGCTTGGTCTCGCCGGACTGGGTGGTCATGTCAGCTCCTCGCCGTCGTGGTGGTGTCGCGAAGCGGGCGACGCTCCTCGCCCGCGCGGCCACCCGCCAGACCGACGCGGGTCCGTCCACGTCATCGGTGGGCGCGTCGCCGCCGCTCCCGGCGCGTCACCGCGGTCGGCTCACCGCTGTCTGCGCAGCGGCACCTGCCGGACGTCGCCGGAGCCCGCGGCAGGGTCTACCCCGGCCACCGGCGGAGCGCCAGGATGGCCGGAGGCTCCCCCGGCACGACCGCCCGACCTCCACGGCGAGAACCCCGAGGACGACGCATGACGGTGGACGAGCAGGACATGGTGGCGATCCGGACCCCGGACCAGCGACTGCGCGTCTTCGTGAGCTCCACGCTCGCGGAGCTCGCGGAGGAGCGGGCAGCGGTCGCGCGGGCGATCACGGCGCTCCGGCTCACACCGGTCATGTTCGAGCTCGGCGCTCGACCGCACCCACCCCGCGAGCTGTACCGGGCCTACCTCGCGCAGTCGGACGTCTTCGTCGGTCTGTACTGGCAGCGCTACGGCTGGATCGGGCCCGGCATGGACGTCTCGGGTCTCGAGGACGAGTTCCGGCTCTCCGGCTCGATCCCCCGGCTGCTCTACCTCAAGGAACCGGCACCGGAGCGGGAAGCCCGGCTGACGGCCATGATCACCGAGCTCCAGGCGGAGGGAGCCGACTCCTACCGCCAGTTCCGCACCCCGCGCGAGCTGGCCCGGCTGGTCCGCGACGACCTCGCCCTGCTCCTGAGCGAACGGTTCGCCTCCGCGGCCCGTGTCGCCGATGCCGGCGCGGCCGCGTCCCCGGCCGCGGACCGGCCCGGTTCCCGGTCCCTGCCGACGACGTCGACGTCGTTGATCGGGCGCGAGCAGGACATCGCCGACGTCGCCGGCCTGCTCCGGTCGCCGGGGGTGCGGCTGGTGACCCTGACCGGCCCCGGTGGCGTCGGCAAGACGCGGCTCGCGATCGCCGTCGCCGAACGTCTCGAGGGCTCCTACCCGCGTGGCGCGACGTTCGTCCCGCTGGCCTCGATCAGCGAGCCGGCGCTGGTGCTGCCGCGCATCGCCGCCGTGGTCGGCGCCACCATCGACGGTCCACGCCGGCCCCTGGACGTCCTGGTCGAGCGCCTCGCGGACGAGCCGACGCTGCTCGTGCTGGACAACCTCGAACAGCTCGTCGACGTGGCCGCCGACCTCGACCAGCTCCTCGCCCGGTGCGCGGGGCTGACGATCCTCGTCACGAGCCGCACCGCACTCCGGCTGCGGGCCGAGCACGAGTACCCGGTCGGCGCGCTCACGGTGCCGGCCTTCCCGGAACGTCCGGGAGTGGCGGAGCTGGCCGCGCTGCCCGCCGTCCGGCTCTTCGCCGACCGGGCCCGGGCCGTGCGGTACGACTTCGAGCTGACCGGGGACAACGCGCCGGCCGTCGCGGAGATCTGCCGCCGGCTCGACGGACTGCCGCTCGCCATCGAACTCGCGGCCGCCCGCAGTCGGCTGCTGGACCCGGCGGCACTGCTGGCCCGGCTCGGACGCCGCCTCGACGCCCTGGGCCCCGGGCCGGTCGATCTCCCCGAACGCCAGCGCACCCTCCGGGCGACCGTCGAGTGGAGCGTCGGGCTGCTGGAGGACGACGAGCAGCAGATGCTGGCGACCCTGTCGGTGTTCCTCGAGGGATGGACCGTCGAGGCGGCCACCGCCGTCTCCGGCCTCCCCGAGGACCGGACGCTCGACCTGCTCGACGAACTCTCCGGGCACAGCCTGGTGACCATCGACGTCACCGACGACGGTCCGCGGTTCGGCATGCTGGGCTCGGTCCGGGAGCTCGCCGCCGAGCGCCTCGCCGGCCGGGCGGACCGGGCCGACGTCGAGCGGCGGCACGCCGCGTACTTCCGTGCGCTCGTGGAGGACGCCGACTGGCCCGCCGAGCGCCAGGGCGAGTGGGCCGACCGGTGGCAGACCGAGGAGGAGAACCTGCGGGTCGCCATCCGCTGGTTCTGCACGCACGACATCGCGCCGCTGCCGCACCTGTTCCGCATCCTCTGGCTGTTCTGGCAGATGCGCGGACGCATGCCGGAGGCGAGGGCCTGGATCGACGAGGTGCAGCGCCGGGCCGACGCACTGGACGAGCGGGCACGAGCCGAGCTGTTGTTCACCTCGGCCATCACCGCCGTCGAGGTCGGTGACGACGACAGTGCACTGGCCGCCGTCGACCAGCTCCGCGCACTCCCAGCCCACGTCGACGACCCGTACCTGGAGAGCGCCGCCCAGCTGGCGATCTCCTGGATCCTGCCCGCCGTCGACGACCTCGACGGAGCCCTCCGGGCCGCCTCCGCCGCACTGGACGGCTTCCGCCGGCAGGACGTGCCCTTCCTGGCCTTCGCGGCGCTCACGGTCGGCGGGGTCGAGCTGGCGCTCGGCCGGGACGAGGCCGCCCGCGCGCACCTCGTGGAGGTCGCCGAGCTCGGCCGCCGGTTCGGCAACACCTGGCTCACGTCGGCGGCCCGGAGCCAGCTCGCCGGGATCGAGGTGACCTCCGGTCACCTCGAGGAGGCTCGCGCACTGCTGCGGGATTCCGTGGCCGCGGGCGAGGAGACCGAGGTCGCCACCATCACCCTGACCTTCTCGCTCGTCGCCGCTGCCCAGCTGGCGCTGGCCCGCGGTGAGGCGGTGCAGGCTGCCCGGGCACTCGGCGCAGCCGAGGGCCTGCGCCGGCGGGCGGGCCTGCGGGCGTGGCCGGCGAGGCGGCGAGCCGAGGCAGACCTGGTCGCCCGAGTGGCGCAGGAACTCGGCGCCGGGGACTACGAGGACGCCGTCGCCGTGGGTGCCCGCTCCAGTCACCGGGAGGCGGTCGCCCTCGTCCGTCGCGCCTAGCCGGACCGGAGCAGCACCCGGTCACGTCCATGACGTCGACGATGCCCCGGCGGCCCCGTCGCCGGCGGCGACCAGGTGGTGCAGCCCCGTCCCGGCATCAACCAGGTCGCCTCCTCGGTGAGGGCACCGTCGCGGGACCACGAGGTCGGCCTCGACACGAGGATCAGCGACCATGGGGAGACCGGGCAGGTCACCGACGCCGGGTACGAGGAGACTGCCCGGGGCGGCCCGGCCGTCGACGTCATCGAGTGCCGAGGAGCCGGTGTACCGGCCCTCCCGACGCAGCCTGGAGGGCCCGTGTTCGCCAAGGTCCTGGTCGCCAACCGCGGTGAGATCGCCGTGCGCGCGTTCCGCGCCGCCTACGAGCTGGGAGTCGGCACCGTCGCGGTCTTCCCGTGGGAGGACCGCAACTCCGTCCACCGGCTGAAGGCCGACGAGAGCTACCAGATCGGCGAGGCCGGGCACCCCGTCCGGGCCTACCTGTCGGTGGCGGAGGTCGTCCGCGCGGCGCAGCAGGCCGGCGCGGACGCCGTCTATCCCGGCTACGGGTTCCTCTCGGAGAACCCGGACCTGGCCGAGGCGTGCGCGGCCGCGGGACTCACCTTCGTCGGCCCGCCGGCGGCGGTGCTGGAGCTGACCGGCAACAAGGCGCGGGCCATCGCGGCGGCGCGCGAGGCGGGCCTGCCGGTGCTCGCCTCCACCGAGCCCAGCGCGGACGTCGACACCGTGGTCGCCACCGCGCGGGAGCTGCCGTTCCCGGTGTTCGTCAAGGCCGTGGCCGGCGGCGGCGGGCGCGGCATGCGCCGGGTGACCGACCCCGCCGACCTCGCCGCGGCGGTGCAGGCCGCCATGCGGGAGGCGGAGTCCGCGTTCGGCGACCCGACGGTCTTCGTCGAGCAGGCGGTCGTCGAGCCCCGGCACATCGAGGTGCAGATCCTCGCCGACGGGCAGGGGGACGTCGTCCACCTGTTCGAGCGGGACTGCTCAGTGCAGCGGCGGCACCAGAAGGTCGTCGAGCTGGCCCCGGCGCCGAACCTCGCCCCGGAGCTGCGGGAACGGATCTGCGCGGACGCGGTCGCCTTCGCGCGCGCCATCGGCTACGTCAACGCCGGCACCGTGGAGTTCCTGCTCGACGCGCAGGGCCGGCACGTCTTCATCGAGATGAACCCGCGGATCCAGGTGGAGCACACGGTCACCGAGGAGGTCACCGACGTCGACCTGGTGCAGTCCCAGCTGCGGATCGCCGCCGGCGAGACGCTGGCCGACCTCGGGCTGGCCCAGGAGTCGATCACGCTGCGCGGCGCGGCCCTGCAGTGCCGGATCACCACCGAGGACCCGGCCAACGGGTTCCGCCCGGACACCGGCCGGATCACCGCCTACCGGTCGCCCGGCGGGGCCGGCATCCGGCTGGACGGGGGCGCGTCGCTGGGCGCGGAGGTCGAGGCGCACTTCGACTCGCTGCTGGTGAAGCTGACCTGCCGGGGTGCGGACTTCGGCATCGCCGTCGCCCGCGCCCGCCGCGCGGTGGCGGAGTTCCGCATCCGCGGGGTGGCCACCAACATCCCGTTCCTGCAGGCCGTCCTCGACGACCCGGACTTCCGTGCCGGCCACGTGACGACGTCCTTCATCGAGCAGCGCCCCGAGCTCCTCACCTCGCGCAGCTCGGCCGACCGCGGCACCAAGCTGCTGACCTACCTGGCCGACGTGACGGTGAACAAGCCGCACGGGGACCGCCCGCACCTGGTCGACCCGGTCGGCAAGCTGCCGCAGGTGGACCTGCGCACCCCGCCGCCGGACGGCTCGCGGCAGCGGCTGCTCGATCTCGGGCCCGAGCGCTTCGCCGCCGAACTGCGGGCACAGACGGCGCTGGCGGTCACCGACACCACCTTCCGCGACGCCCACCAGTCGCTGCTCGCCACCCGGGTCCGCACCAAGGACCTGCTCGCCGTCGCCGGCCACGTCGCCCGCACCACCCCGCAGCTGCTCAGCCTGGAGTGCTGGGGCGGAGCGACCTACGACGTCGCGCTGCGGTTCCTGCACGAGGACCCCTGGGACCGGCTGGCCGCACTCCGGGAGGCGGTGCCCAACATCTGCCTGCAGATGCTGCTGCGGGGCCGCAACACCGTGGGCTACACGCCCTATCCGGAGCAGGTCACCACGACGTTCGTCGAGGAGGCCGCCCGCACCGGCATCGACGTCTTCCGCGTCTTCGACGCCCTCAACGACGTGGCGCAGATGCGCCCGGCGATCGACGCGGTCCGGGAGACCGGGACGGCGGTCGCGGAGGTGGCGCTGTGCTACACCGGCGACCTGTCCGACCCCGGCGAGACGCTCTACACGCTGGACTACTTCCTGCACCTCGCCGAGCAGATCGTCGACGCCGGTGCGCACGTGCTGGCGATCAAGGACATGGCCGGCCTGCTCCGGCCGCCCGCCGCGGCCCGGCTGGTGGCCGCGCTACGGCAGCGGTTCGACCTGCCGGTGCACCTGCACACGCACGACACCGCCGGCGGTCAGCTCGCCACCCTGCTGGCCGCGGAGCGGGCCGGGGTGGACGCCGTCGACGGCGCGGTCGCGTCCATGGCCGGCACGACGTCGCAGCCGCCGCTGTCGGCCATCGTGGCCGGCACCGACGCCACGGAGCGCGCCACCGGGCTGGACCTGCGCGCGGTCAACGACCTGGAGCCCTACTGGGAGGCGGTCCGCCGGGTGTACGCGCCGTTCGAGTCGGGGCTGCCGGCACCGACCGGGCGGGTCTACACCCACGAGATCCCCGGCGGGCAGCTGTCCAACCTGCGCCAGCAGGCGATCGCGCTGGGGCTGGGCCAGCGGTTCGAGGAGGTCGAGGACGCCTACGCCGCCGCCGACCGGCTGCTCGGCCGGCTGGTCAAGGTCACCCCGTCGTCCAAGGTGGTCGGCGACCTGGCGCTGCAGCTGGTCGGCTCCGGGGTCACGGTGGACGACTTCGCCTCCGACCCGGGCACGTACGACCTGCCGGACTCGGTCATCGGCTTCCTCCGCGGCGACCTCGGCGACCCGCCCGGCGGCTGGCCCGAGCCGTTCCGCACCCGCGCACTGGAGGGCCGCCGTCCGGCCGACCCGCCCGCGGAGCTGTCCGACGACGACCTGCGGGGGCTGGCGGAGCAGCCCCGCCAGACGCTCAACCGGCTGCTGTTCCCCGGTCCCACCCGCGAGTACCAGGCGCACGGCGAGGCCTACGGCGACGTGTCGGTGCTGCCCACCAAGGAGTTCCTCTACGGCCTGCGGCCCGGCGACGAGCACGCCGTCGAGATCGAGCCCGGGGTGACCCTGCTCCTGGGCGTGGAAGCGGTCTCCGACGCCGACGAGCGCGGCATGCGCACCGTCATGAGCAGCCTCAACGGGCAGCTGCGGCCGGTGTCGATCCGCGACCGCAACGTCGAGGCGCAGGTCAGGGCCGCCGAGAAGGCCGACCGCACCGACCCCCGCCAGGTGGCCGCTCCCTTCGCCGGCGTCGTCACCCTCACCGTCGCCGAGGGCGATCCGGTGGCGTCCGGCCAGGCGGTCGCGACCATCGAGGCCATGAAGATGGAGGCCGCCATCACCGCACCGCAGGACGGCACCGTCCGCCGCCTCGCGATCGGGCCGATCCAGCAGGTCGAGGGCGGTGACCTGCTCCTGGTGCTCGACGCGGCCACCGGGCCCGGCCCGGCGTCCTGACCTGACGGCCCGGGTCCGGGGGCATTGCCCCCGAGCCACTCCCCGAGGACAGTCGGGCGCGCGGCGGAGCCGTCGGGGCAGCGCCGCCTCGAGGGGGAACACTGGCATGTACGCGCGTTCGACCACCTTCCGCGGGAACCCGGCCGCCATCGACGACGGCATCGCCTACACCCGCGAGAAGGTCCTGCCCGCCGTCACCCAGATGGACGGCTGCCTGGGGCTCGCGATGCTCGCCGACCGCCACACCGGCCGGTGCATCGTGACGACGTCCTGGGACGACGCCGAGGCGATGCGCCGCAGCGCGGAAGCCGTCCGCTCCATCCGCGAGACGGCGATCGCGACCGTCGGCGGCACCGACGCGGACACCGAGGTCGTCGAGTGGTCCGTCGCCGTCCTGCACCGCGTGCGCGAGGCCCCCGAGGGAGCCGCCACCCGGGTCATCTGGACGAAGGGCCCGATCGGCCCGATGGACCACGTCGTCGACGCGTTCCGCACCAGCATCGTGCCCCACCTGGACGACCTGCCCGGCTTCTGCAGCGTGAGCCTGCTCGTCCACCACGACACCGGCCGCTCCGCGACCGCGACCACCTACGACAGCCGCCAGACGATGAACCGCGCCAGGGGCCAGAGCCAGGCGATGCGCGAGGAGTTCACCCAGCACCTGGGCAGGCGGGTCACCGAGGTGGCCGAGTTCGACCTCGTCCTCGCCCACCTGCGCGTCCCCGAGACGGTCTGACCCGGGCACGCCGGCCCAACTGCACCCGGGAGTTCAGCAGCCCGTCACGGGTTCGACACCTGCGGTGCGCATCCTCGCGACATGACCGCGAGCCTGTACGTGACGGGAACCCATGTCGCGTGGATGGAGCGGCACCTCCCGGTCGGCGGCGGGGACCTGCCGCGGCCGGACGGCGTCGCGCACGCCGTGGCGAAGCCGGTCGTCGACGGCCTGGCCGCCTCGGTCTGCGGGGTCCTGGTGACCGCGCGGACCGACGTGGACTGGCAGGCGACCCGGGACGCTCCCCGCTGCGAGGAGTGCCAGCGGGTGGTCGGCTGACCTCAGGGCAGCAGGGGCGCTGCAGCGCCCGATGCGCCGCTGACCGAGCGCGGGAACGGGTCCTCCGCGGGGTCGAACGCACCGACGGTCGCGAAGACCATGAGCCCGGCCGTCGCGACCAGGACGCCGAGCGACTGGACGCACTGCCCGATGACCCGCACCGGTGCAGGCTGCCGCACGTCTCCGGGCCGGGCGACGGGCACGGCCGCCGACCGCCCGATCCAGCGACACGAGGCGCGCGTTCCCCCTGACGGGTGAGAACGTCGCCCACTGGCCGGCCGGGACCTCCGACTGGGCACCGGACCTGTCGATGGGGCGGGGACGGGTCCACGAGGGGAGGTGCGCGGCGATGCGGGTGTCGTTGGTGGTGTACGGACTGCTCTACGTCCTCATGGAGGTGGTCGGGTACCAGCTCGAGCTCATCGGCTGGCCGCAGCTGACCGCGCTGGACGTCGCCACCGCGGTGGCCAACGCCTGCCTGGTGGTCGCCGTCGCGATCGCCGCGCTCGTCGGGCTGGACGTCGGTGCCCGGCGCTGGCGCCGCGCGGTGCACGCCCGGCGGCAGGACCAGCGGCGCCTCGCCGAGGAGTACTGGGCCGCCCAGCAGCCGATCGGCGTCTCCTCGTGGCGGGCGGAGCCGACGCTGGCGCTGCCCGCGGCCGGTCCCCGCCCGAGCCGGAACCCCTACCTCGTCGGGTGGTCGGCCGGGCGCCGCTACCCGGAGGAGCCCGGCCGGCTGCTCTGACGTCCGCTGGTCCGGCCGCCGCTCATCCGGCCACCGCGGGGGTCGACCGCCGGTCGGTCAGTCGGCGAGCACCGCTGCCGTGAGGCCGAGGTCGTGCGCGTCGAGGGCCTGCGGGCCGCCACGCCGGATCGCCCAGGCGAGCGCCACCGCGTCGGCCCGGCCGGGACGCGCACCCGGAGCAGCGACGATCTGGCCCATCTCGTCGGCCGAGGCACCGGCGCCGTCGGACCGCAGCAGCACCCAGCCGGCGTCCTCGAGACGCTGGGAGAGGTCGGCCTCCAGGTCGGCCTCGGCGAGGTCCTCGAAGTCCCACAGGGCGATCGGCTCGGTGGGGCGCAGGGCGGCGACGGCGGGCATGGCGGGTCTCGTTCCTCGGCGGACCGGGCTCGTTCCCGGCGAGGACGACTCTGCGGACGCAACCGCAGGTCCCCGCCGAGGAAGCCGCAGGACTTCCGCAAGACCGGCCGCACCTCGCGTCCCGACGCGCCGACCACGATCCGTGCGCCCCCGCCTCCCGCGAGCGCCCACGGACGACTATGGTCGACACGTCGGGAAGGCCCTGCGCTATGGCAGGACCCCGATGCACGACCTCAGCTAGGAGCGAGCAATGCCCGAAGGCACAGTGAAGTGGTTCAACGCAGAGAAGGGGTTCGGCTTCGCCACCCCTGACGGTGGCGGACCTGATGTGTTCGTCCACTACTCGGCCATCCAGACCAGCGGGTACCGCTCGCTCGACGAAGGCCAGCGGATCTCGTTCGACATCGAGCAGGGCCAGAAGGGCCCGCAGGCGGCGAACGTCAACCCGGTCTGATCCCAGACCACACCAGCGCCCCCCGTCCGGTTCTCCGGGCGGGGGGCGCTGTCGTTCGCCCGGGGGCGGGCGGGTGTCAGCGGGCCCGGGGCACGTAACCGCCGATCAGCGCCGACATGAGCAGGGCCCCGTCGTCCGGGCCGACCGCGGTGGCGGCGTCGGCGAGGGCCCGCCAGCGCGCCCGCTCCACGTCCGTCGGCGCGTTCTCCGCCCGGGTGGTCACCTGCTCGAGGAGCCGGTCCCACTCCCCCTGCGGTGTCGGCCAGAGCCCGGCCAGCCGCCGCGCCTCGGGGGAGATCCCGGTGAACCGCACGATGTCGCCGGCGTGGTTGGTCAGCGCCTCGGCGTACCCGGCGGACACCAGCGCCCGCGCGGCGTTCAGCACGTCGGCCTTCGGCAGGCCGCTCGCGGGGACCACCTGACCGAGCAGGTAGGGCGAACCGCCGTGCGCGCCCTCGTCCACGAGCCGGGCGATCGCCCGCAGCACGGGCAGGTCGCGGGTGAACCAGACGTCGGGCAGGGGCGAGGCGGTGGTCACCCGCCCAGTCTCCGCCGCGGACGGCGGCGCCCCGCCACCCGGGTCGGGTGGCGGGGCGCCGTCGAGCGGTCTCCCCGCCGGGTCCCGCCACGAGCGTGCGCGCGGCGGGGGCAGGGAGGTCCTCGTCTCAGGGGCGGGCGCCGGTGAGCTCCGGCCGCAGCACCAGGAGGACGCCCAGCGCCGCGTAGCCGGCCAGCAGGTGCCCGGCGGCGATGGCGGGCGCGGCGGCGGCGAAGGCGACCGACGCGGGGATGACCACGGGAGCCCAGCTCTCCGCACCCAGCGGCCAGAACCGCGCCGCGCCGCGCCACCGGCCCGCGATCGCGATCCGGATGCCGATGGCGAACATGCCGAGCATCGAGATCGGCCAGAACGCGTCGACGGCCACCCAGGCCGGGACGTCGTCCCACGCCGGCACCAGGATCGTCTGCAGGGTCGAGAGCATCGCCAGCCCCAGCAGCACGTGCTCGATCCGCAGCACCGCCCGGGCCAGCCGGCCGGTGCCGATGGCGCCGGTGGCCTGCTGGGCGCCGACCAGCGCGACCAGCCCGACCTGGAACAGCAGCGTGGAGGTGTTGTAGACGGCGGCGTCCAGGCCCGGGTCGGCACCGAGGCCGTAGACCAGGATGCAGCTCGCCCAGGCGGCCGAGCCGAGGGCCGTGGCGGCGCCAGCGGCCCGGACCGTGCGGACGGCGGGACCGGCGGGCGGGACGGCGGCCGGCGCGGCGCCGGTCCGGTCGGTGCGGGCCGGCGCGGGGGTGGTGCTGAGGGACATCTCGTCTCCCGGATCTTGGTCGCGGTGCCCGGTGCACCGCCTGGGAGAACCGTCTCGGCGCGGCGTCCCGGGCAGCCAGGGCGCGCCGCCCCGATCCGGTCCCCCTCCCCGTCCCGGGCGACACGGGACGGCTGCCTCGTGACGCTCGGGACACCGGCGCGGAATGATCTCGCGCGTGCTGACCGAGACCGGGGCGCCGCCGGCTGCTCCGGCCGGCGCCGACTCCCCCGCCTCCCCCCGCTCGCGGGCGCGGTGGGTCGCCGGCGCGGTGGCGGTGGCCAGCGGCGGCGCCACCGTGGCCGCGGTGGTCCTCGATGCGCTCACGCCCGCAGCGGCGCGGGCGGCCGCGGAGGCCACCGTCGGCTCGATCCTCGGCCTGCCCGGTCTGCTCCTCGCGGTCCCGGCCTTCCTCCTGCTGTCTCGGCTGCCCCGGCACCCGGTGTCCTGGGTGGTGGCCGGCAACGCGCTGGCCTGGGGCCTGGACGGGCTGGCCCAGTCGTGGCTGACCCACGCGCTGCGCGGTGAGGTGGTGCTGCCCGGCGCCACCGCCGCGTTCTGGTACGTCTCGCGCTTCGGCGCCTGGCTGCTGGTGGGGTTGCCGCTGCTCCTGCTGCTCTACCCGGGCGGGCGACTGCCGGGGGGCCGGTGGCGCCCGGTCGCGGTCATGGCCTTGCTCGCCACCACGGTGCTGCCGTTGCTGCTCATGGTCGCACCGGCCGCGGCCCTGGACGCCGGGAGCGACATCGACCCGCCCGCCTACTACGACCGGATCGACGTCGACCCGACCAGCCTCCCGCTGCCGGCCGGGCTCGTCGTGCCCCTGGCCCGGGTCGGCCTGCCGCTGGCACTGCTGGGCGTCCTCGTCTGCGTCGCCATCGTCGTACTGCGGCACCGGGGCGCCGGGGGCGAGCAGCGTCGGCAGCTGCGCTGGCTCGTCTGGGCCGCGGTGGCCGACGCGCTGGTGCTGCTGACCGCCGGCGTGGCGCCCGGCGACCTCTCGTCGCTGGCGCTCGCGCTGACCGTGTCCCTGACCGGGGCGGCGGCCGCGGTCGGGTTGCTGTGGCCGCGCGCGGTCGACATCGACCGCCTGCTCGGGGGGACGCTCGTCTACGGCGGGCTGGCGGTGGCCGTCGTCCTGCTCGACCTCGCGGTGATCGCCGCCGCCGGCGCGTTGCTCGGCGACCGGCTCGGCGAGCGGGACGCCACCCTCCTCGCCCTCCTCGTCGTGACCGCGCTCTACGTGCCGTTGCGTGCTCAGGCGTGGCGGCTGGTGCGCCGCTGGGTGCTGGGTGAGCAGGAGGACCCCTACCGCGTGGTCTCCGGGCTGGCCGAGCGGCTGGAGCGTTCCGACGGCGCGGAGGAGCAGCTCACGGCGGTCGCCGGAGGGGTCGCCGAGGCCTTCCGTTCGCCGTACGTGGGGGTGGAGGTCGACGCCCCCGGCGGCGGCCGGCTGGTCGCCGAGCACGGACGGCGCCCCGCCACCGTCCAGTCGCTGCCGATCGCCTACCGCGGGGAGGAGGTCGGCCGGCTGCTGCTCCCCCGGGACGGCGTCCGCGCGCAACTGGTGACCCGCGACGAGCGGCTGCTCGCCGACGTCGTCCGGCAGGCCGCGGCGGCCGCCCGCGCCAGCGCCCTGGCCACCGAGCTGCAGACGAGCCGGGAGCAGCTGGTCGCGGCGCGGGAGGAGGAGCGCCGGCGGCTGCGCCGGGACCTGCACGACGGCCTGGGACCCTCGCTGGGCGCGGTGGTGCTGCGCATCGACACCGCCCGGAACCTCGCCGCGCACCGCCCGGAGGACGCCGACCGGCTGCTGCGCCAAGCACGCGACGACGTCGCGGCCGCGCTCGCCGACGTCCGCCGGCTGGTGCACGACCTGCGCCCGCCCGCGCTCGACGACCTGGGTCTGGGTGGCGCGGTCCGCCAGCAGGCCGGGCGGCTGCTCGCGCCGCCCGTGGCCGTCACCGTGGACGCCGCCGACCTCCCCCACCTGCGTGCGGCCGTCGAGGTCGCTGCGTACCGGATCGCCTCCGAGGCCCTGGCCAACGTGGCGCGACACGCGTCGGCGTCCCGGGTCCGGGTCTCGCTGTCCTGCGACGGTGACGGCGCGCTGGTGGTGGAGGTCTCCGACGACGGCGTCGGCATCGCGCCGGGGGCACCGGCCGGGGTGGGGCTGGTGTCGCTGCGCGAGCGGGCCGCCGAGCTCGGGGGCCGCTGTTGGGTGGAGTGCCCGCCGTCGGGGGGCACGGTGGTCCGGGCTGTGCTGCCCGTCGACGGGAGGGGTGACGGTGGCTGAGCCGGAGGAACCGCTGCGGATCGTCGTCGTCGACGACCACCCGGTCTACCGGGACGGGCTCGCCGTGCTGCTCGGCTCGGTACCCGGACTGGTCGTCGTGGGCACCGCGGCCGACGGCGCGGCGGCGGTCGAGCTGGCCCGCGAGGAGCAGCCCGACGTCGTCGTCATGGACGTGCAGATGCCGGTGCTCGACGGGATCGAGGCCACCCGCACCATCACCACCGAGTCGCCCTCGGTCGGCGTCGTGGTGCTCACCATGAGCGAGGACGACGGGACCGTGTTCGCCGCCGTCCGCGCCGGTGCCCGCGGCTACCTGCTCAAGGGCGCCGACCAGGAGGAGGTGGTCCGGGCGATCACGACCGTCGCGTCCGGCGGGGCGGTCTTCGGTGCCGCGCTGGCCCGGCGGATCGCGGACTTCTTCGCCGGTGGGCCCGCCGGGCCGCAGGCGGCGTTCCCGCAGCTGACCGCCCGCGAGCGGGAGGTGCTCGACCTGGTGGCCGCCGGGCGGTCCAACGCGCAGATCGCCGCGGCCCTGTACCTGTCGCCGAAGACGGTCCGCAACAACGTCTCCAACGTGCTGGCCAAGCTGCAGGTCACCGATCGGGCCCAGGCCATCGTGCAGGCGCGGGACGCCGGGCTGGGCCGCTGATCGGGGCCGTTCCGGTCGTACCGTGGAGCTCATGACGACGTCCGCGGAGAAGCAGCCCCAGGTCATCAAGAGCGACGCCGAGTGGCGGGCGGAGCTGTCGCCGGAGGAGTACGCCGTCCTCCGGCAGGCCGGCACCGAACGGCCCTGGACCGGCGAGTACGTCGACACGAAGACGACCGGCGTCTACAGCTGCCGGGCCTGCGGGGCCGAGCTGTTCCGCTCCGGCGCGAAGTTCGACTCGCACTGCGGCTGGCCGTCGTTCTACGAGCCGACGTCCGCCGACAACGTGGTGCTCCGCCAGGACCGCAGCCACGGCATGGTCCGCACCGAGGTGCTCTGCGGCAACTGCCACAGCCACCTGGGGCACCTGTTCGCCGACGCCCCGCAGACCCCCACCGGCGACCGGTACTGCATCAACTCGGTCTCGATCAGGCTGCTCCCCTCGTGACCCCCCGGGTCACAGCGCGGCCAGGTGCCGTACCCGCGCTGGGCTGAGCCGGTCCGCGGTCGGCGTCGGGAGGCCTCCGGCCCCCGCGACGCCGATCGCCGGGCTCCCTAGGCCAGGTCGGCGACCAGCTCGGCGACGGGCTTGCGGACGCCGGTGTAGAACGGGATCTCCTCGCGGACGTGCCGCCGGGCCCGGCTGGCCCGCAGGTCCCGCATCAGGTCGACGATGCGGTGCAGCTCGTCGGCCTCGAAGGCCAGCATCCACTCGTAGTCGCCCAGGCCGAACGAGGCGACGGTGTTGGCGCGCACGTCGGGGTAGGGCCGGGCCTGCATGCCGTGCTCCTTGAGCATGTCCCGGCGCTCCTCGTCCGGCAGCAGGTACCACTCGTAGGACCGGACGAACGGGTACACGCAGACGTAGCGGCGTGGCTCCTCGTCGGCGAGGAACGCCGGGATGTGGCTGCGGTTGAACTCCGCCGGACGGTGCAGCGCCATCTGCGACCAGACGGGGTCGAGGTGCCGGCCCAGTCCGGTGCGGCGGAACCGGGTGTAGGCCTCCTGCAGCGCGTCGGCGGTCTCCGCGTGCCACCACACCATGACGTCGGCGTCGGCCCGCAGGCCCGCGACGTCGTAGGTCCCGCGGATGACGACGTCCTTGCCGGCGAGCTCCGTGAACAGCTCGTCGACCTCGTCGGCGACGCGGTGCCGGCCCTCGGCCTCGAGCGGGCGGGCCAGCCGGAACACCGACCACATCGTGTAGCGGATGGTCGCGTTGAGCTCGTTCGCCCGCTTGCCGATGCTGCGTTCCCCGGTCTGCTCGCTCATGGGGTCATTGTCCCCCGCGTCCCGGCGGTTCCCGCCGTGCGGGTCGCCGAGGGACCGCGACCGGTCAGCGCGCGCGGAGCGGCTCGCGCTCTCGCTCGCGCTCGATCCGCGCGGTGCGTTCGTCGCGGCAGTCGGCACAGGCGGCCATCGACACGTGGTGGCGCAGGCAGCGGACGGGACGGGGGGACCGGACAGGGACGGGATCTGGATGGTGCAGGGAACTCACGTCGCATCCAACAACCGCCGGGTCCGCGGGATGCCCGGGCGTGGCCGGGGACACGGGACGGGCATCCCGGGACGGCGTCGGCTCAGCCGGGACGGCGCCGACTCAACCAGGCGTCGACGGCGATCTCGACCGTGCGGCCGACGAGGAATCCGGGAGCCCGGATCCCGACCGCCGTCCGGTCCAGGACGGCCACCGCGCCGACCCGCAACCACGTGCCGTCCGGACCGGCCACCGGCGCCGCGCTGACCGCGAGCGGTGCCGAGGTGCCGCGGACGCGCAGCACCCCGTGGGCGGTCCAGCCGACACCGTCGGCACCGGTGAACCGGTCGGCCGACCAGGTCATGGCCGGGTGGCGGTCGATGTCCAGGAACCGCGGCTTGCGCAGGTCCGAGTCGCGCCGGGCGATGCCGGTGGCGAGGCTCTCCAGGTCCAGCTCCGCCGCCACCCGCACGGGCGTGCCCTGGTCGTCGACCTCGACCTCGCCCCAGCTGCAGGCCACCGAGCCGTGCACCGGGCGGCCCAGGTTGGACACGGTGAAGGTGATCCGGGTCCGGCTGTCGGAGACCGCCCACGTGCCGGCGGTCACCCGCTGGGTCCGCACCCCGGCGGTCACGACCGCACCTCGGCGGGGACGTCGGCGCGCAGGACCCGCCCCAGCTCCACGCGGTCCGCGCCCGGCAGCAGGGCCGGGTCCTCGCCGGGCAGCAGCGACGTGTGCCTGATCCGGTCCTGCACCTCGGTGAGCGTCTCCAGGCCGGTCGCCAGCCCGACGACGACGATGGCGTCGTCCGCCGACCGGAACACCAGCACACCGATCAGGCCGTCGACGTCCCGGACCGCCGGGTGGATCCGCTCGCGACCGCCCCGCTCCGCGGCCTGCGCGACCGCCGGGTCGCCGGCTCCGTTGACCCAGGTCAGCTGGGCGAACAGCGGGGTCCGGCCGGCGGCGATGCCGTCCATGCGGTCGACCAGCCGGTAGGCACGGCTGCCGGGGACGGCCGGGGGCTCGCCGGACCAGAGCGTGACGACGGTGCCCTCGTCCCCGTCCTGGTGCTCGACGACGATCGCGCCGGCCGGGTCCGCGCCCGCGGCGAGCACGCGTGCGAGGGGATCGGTGTCGGCGCCGGTCGGACGCCGGTAGGGGTGGACGGTGGCGTACACGGGGTGCTCCTCGGGTCGGGGACCGGCTGGTCGGTCCCGGCGCCGAGAACGATCCGGCGGCGGCGCGGCCGGGACATCCGTGGAAGCACGGGATCTCGGCACTGAGAAGCCGGTACGCACGCAGGCCACCCGCGGGGATACTGCCCGCCGTGGGGACCGCCACCCGATCCGCCGGCGACCCCGCGTTCGTCGGCCGCACCGCCGAGCTGGCGCAGCTGACGGCGGGCATCGCCGCGGCCGCGGCCGGCCGGGGCGGTCTGTTCCTGCTCTCCGGGCCGGCGGGCATCGGCAAGACGCGCACCGTCGAGGAGGCGGTGGCCGACGCGCCCGCCGTCGCCTGGGGGCGGTGCGTGGACGACCCCGGCGCCCCGCCGCTGTGGCCGTGGCGCCGGGTGGCCCGGGCGCTGCCGGGGGTGCGGGCGGCCGTCGCCGAGGCCCTGTCGGGCATCGACCTGGCCCGCGAGGGGTCCGCCGACCCGGAGGCCGCGCGCTTCGCGCTGGTCACGACCGCCACCGAGGCGCTGCTGGACGCGGCCGAGCCGGACGGCGTGGTCGTCGTCCTGGAGGACCTGCACTGGGCGGACGAGACCTCGCTGCGGCTGCTCCGCCACCTGGCCGGCGAGCTGCAGCGCTCCCGGCTGCTCGTCGTCGGCACCTACCGCGACCCGGCGGGCGGGGCGGAGGGCCGACCGCTGGACCGGACGCTGCCCGACCTGCTCCGCTGGCCCACCACGCGTGCGCTGGCACTGGCCCCGCTCACCGAGGAGGACGTCCGGGCCTACCTGCCCGATGCGCCGCTGGAGGCGGTCCGCGTCGCCCACCGGCGCAGCGGCGGCAACCCGCTCTACCTGCGGGCGGTCGCCCGGACGCCCGCGTCCGGCGACGGTGACGGCGGCACCGAGCTGCGCCACCTGGTCCGGACGACGCTGACGGCGCTGTCCCCCGCGGTCCTCGACCTGCTCGACACCGCCGCGGTCCTGGGCGAGGAGGTGGACGCCGGCCGGCTGGCCCTGGTGACCGGGCGGCCGCCGGACGAGGTGCGCGACGGGCTGGACGCCGCGGTCCGGGCGGGCGTCCTGACCGCCGTCCCGGACACCCCCGGCAGACGGCGGTTCGCGCACGCGGTGGTGCGCGACGCGATCTACGGCGACCTCTCCCCCAGCACGCGCGAGGAACTGCACCGCCGCAGCGCCGAGGCGCTGGAGCAGGTCGCCGACGACGACGACACCGCGGCCGGGCTGGTCGCCGGGCACTGGCTCCGGGCGGCCACGGAGCGGGCCACGCTGCGGCGGGCGGCGTCCTGGGCTCGCCGCGCGGCGGACGCGGCGACCGGGTCGCTCGCCTTCGACGAGGCGGCCCGGTTCCTCGCGATGGCGCTGGCCGCCACCGACCGCGCCGGCCCCGCCCTCGGGGACCGGGCCGAGCTGCTGCTGGAGCTCGCGACGGCGGAGTTCCGCGCCGGGCGGTTCGGCGAGAGCCTGGAGCACGCCACCGCCGCCTCCGACGCCGCGGCCGAGTGCGGACGCACCGACCTGCTGGCCCCCGCCGCGCTGACCGTCCAGGACGTGGCGGCACCCGGGTTCCCGCCGGCGGTCCTCCGCATGTGCGAGCGGGCGCTGGCGGACCCGTCCGTGGCGGGGCGGCCGGCGCTGCGGGCCCGGCTGCTCGCCCAGGCGGCCTCGGTGCTGGCCGACGCGGGACGGGGAACCGCCTCGACGGTGCACTCGACGCAGGCCCTGACCCTGGCGGAGGAGAGCGGCGACCCGCAGGCCGTCATCGACGCCGTCCGCGCCCGGATGAAGGCGCACCCCACCGCGCTGCCGCGGGCCGAACGGCTCCGCCTGGGCCGGCTGGCGATCGACCACGCGGCGGCGACCGGTCAGCCGCTGGCCGAGCTGTGGGGCGCCAAGTGGCGGATCGACGCGGCGCTCGAGGGCGGCGACACGGCCACCGTCGAGGACGAACTGGCCCGCGTCACCGCGCTGGCGCGGCGCACCCGCCTGCCGCTGGTCCGGTGGCACGACCTGCGGCTGCGGGCGTCGGTCGCCGCGCTGTACGGGCGGTTCGAGGAGGCGCTCGCGCTCAACGAGGAGGCCCGGGTCGTGGGCGCGACCGAGCTGACCCAGGACCTGTCCGCGGCGGGCATGTCGGGCGCGTTCCTGTACCAGTACTCGCTGGTCACGGGGATCGCGCACGACCTGGAGGGCGAGGCGGTCAGCCTCATGGACCTCGCCGACGACGTGCCGATCGTGCAGGCGAGCCGGACGGTCGTCGCCCTGGTCAACGGGCGCCGGGACGAGGCCGCGGCCCGGTACGCGCAGCTGCGCCCCCGGATGGCCGAGCCGGACTTCGTGGAGTCGGCGGGTGTGGCGGAGACGCTGGTGCCGCTGGTCGAGGAGTTCGGCGACGCAGCGGCGGCGGAGGCGCTCGGCGCGATCATCGGCGCGATGCCCATGGACGCCGGGGGCGCGGGCGTCTACTGCTGCGGCTCCCTGGAGGTCCTGCTCGGCCGGCTCGCCGCGGTGCGGGGCCGGTGGGACGAGGCGGTCGGGCACTTCGACGCGGCGCTGGCGGTGGACTCCCGCACCGGCGCCCGC
Source organism: Geodermatophilus sabuli (assembly GCF_010686765.1). Classification (GTDB taxonomy): domain Bacteria; phylum Actinomycetota; class Actinomycetes; order Mycobacteriales; family Geodermatophilaceae; genus Geodermatophilus; species Geodermatophilus sabuli_A. The sequence goes on from NZ_JAAGWF010000012.1 coordinate 232,389, forward strand.
CCGGCCGCCGTCAACGACCGGCTGGGGCTGGCGGGGGCACTCCTCGAGCGGGGCCGGGCCGCCGACCTGCCCCGGGCGCACGAGCTGGCGCGGACGGCGCTGGCCGAGGCCCGGCGCCTCGGCATGCCGGGGCCGGCGGGCCGGGCCGCCGCCCTCGTCGAGCGGGCCGGCCGGGCGGCGCGCGCCGCGGACCCGCTCACCGGCCGGGAGCGGGAGATCGCCACGCTCGTCGCCGCGGCCCTCACCAACCGCCAGATCGCCGACCGGCTGGTGCTCTCGGAGCGGACCATCGAGAGCCACGTGCGCAACATCCTGGCCAAGCTCGGCCTCGCCAACCGCACCGAGATCGCGACCGTGACGGCCGCGCACGGCCGGGCCCGCTCCTGAGCCGGCGCCCGGTCAGTACGGCTGGAGCAGCGCGTCGACGGCGTGGAGGGCGTCGCGGATGCAGGCGGGGACGCCGACCCCGCGGAAGGCGGCTCCGGCGATCGCCAGCCCGGGCACCTCGCTCACCGCGGCCCGGACGGCGTCGACCCGCTCCTGGTGACCCACCAGGTACTGGGGCAGCCCACCACCCCAGCGGACCACCCGGGTCTCCACCGGCTCGGGACGGTCGAGCTCGAGCAGCTCCGCGACGTCGGCGACCACCGCGGCCGCCAGGTCGTCGTCGGGCCGCTGCAGCTGGGACTCGTCCCGGAAGCGGCCCACCGACGAGCGGACCAGCAGGTGCGGTCCGGCGGGCCCGGCGGAGAGGTGCGGCCACTTCGACGACGAGACGGTCACGCCCTTGACCAGCCGGCCGGTCACCGGCGGCACGAGCAGTCCCGAGCCGGCCGGCACGGCCTGCGCGGGGAAGGCCATGGCGACCACCGCCATCGACGCGTAGGGGATGCCCTGCAGCGGGTGCACCGCGCCGGGCGCCACCGCGCCGAGCAACCGGGCGGCCTTGGGCGCGGGCGCGGCCACGAGCACCGCGTCGGCGGACAGGACCTGCGGCGCGGCGGCCGGCCCGATCGACAGCTCGAAGCCGCCGGGCACCCGCCGCAGTCCGTGCGCCGGCGTGCGGAGCCGGACGTCGGCGCCCGACGCCGCCACCAGCGCGGCAGGCAGCGAGCCGATGCCGTCGGCCACGGTCACGAACACCGGCGCGCCGACGTCGAACCGGCTGCCCGCCCCGGCGTCCCGCGCCGCGGCCGCCGCGCCGAGGACCGAGCCGGCGCCGGTCAGCTGCGCGGCCAGCTGAGGCATGGTCGCGCGGAGGGACAGCTCGTCGGCCCGCCCGGCGTAGACCCCGCCGAGCAGCGGCTCGACGAGGCGGTCGACCACCTCGTCGCCGAGCCGGTCGCGCAGCAGGGTGCCGACGGCGACGTCCCCGTCGACGGTCAGCGGCGGCAGACCGGCCTCGGCGGCGACCCGGGCGACACCGGCCGGGGTGAGGAGCCCGTCCAGTCCCTCGGCCGAGGCGGGGACGCCGAGCACCGTCCCCGCCGGCAGCGGGTGCCGGCCGTCGGGCAGCACGACCGCCGCCTGCGTGGTGGCCGGGGCGACCAGCCGGTCGGCCAGCCCGAGCCGCTCGACCAGCTGCACCGCCTCGGGCACGCGGGCGAGCATCGCCTCGGGCCCGGTGTCGTACCAGTGGCCGGCCAGCCGTACCCGGTCCAGCTTGCCGCCCACGCGGTCGCCGGCCTCGAGGACGACGATCTCGTCCTCCGGGCGGCGCCGGCGCCACTCGAACGCCGCGGCCAGACCGGTGATCCCGGCACCGACGACGACCAGCCGGCTCATGGCATCGGGGCGGTGGGGCGGGCCGGGGACGTGGTGAGCTCGTGGACCAGCTCGGCGACGTGGGTCAGCACACCGGGGTCGGTGTCGGGCAGCACGCCGTGGCCCAGGTTGAACACGTGCCCGCGGGCCGCCCGGCCCTGCTCGACCACCCGGCGCACCTCGCGGTCGACGGTCGCCCGGTCGGCCAGCAGGACGGCGGGGTCGAGGTTGCCCTGCAGGGACCGTTGGGGCCCGACCCGGCGGGCCGCCTCGTCCAGCGGCAGCCGCCAGTCCACGCCCACGACGTCGGCCCCGGCGTCCCCGATCAGCGGCAGCAGTTCGCCGGTGCCGACGCCGAAGTGGATGCGCGGGACGTTCCGGTCCCCTAGACCGTCGAAGACCGCGCGGGAGTGCGGCAGCACCCGCTCGGCGTAGTCGGCGGCGGACAGCACGCCGGCCCAGGAGTCGAACAGCTGGACGGCGGAGGCACCGGCGTCCACCTGGGCCCGCAGGAACACCGCCGCGGAGATCGCCAGGCGGTCCAGCAGCCGTCCCCACGCCTCCGGTTCGGCGTACATGAAGGCCTTGGTGCGGGCGTGCTCCTTGGACGGGCCACCCTCGATCAGGTAGGTCGCGAGGGTGAACGGGGCCCCGGCGAACCCGATCAGCGGCGTGGGGCCGAGCTCGGCGACCAGCCGGCGCACCGCCGTCTCCAGGAACGCGAGGCGCTCGGGCTCCAGCGGCGGCAGTGCGTCGACGTCGGCGACCGACCGCACCGGCTCGGCCACCACCGGGCCCACGCCGGGCTTGATCTCGATGTCGACACCGGCCACGACCAGCGGCAGCACGATGTCGGAGAAGAGGATCGCGGCGTCCACCCCGTGCCGGCGCACCGGCTGCAGGGTGATCTCGGTGACCAGGTCGGGGTCCTGGCAGGCGGCCAGCATCGCCGTCCCGGCGCGCAGGGCGCGGTACTCCGGCAGCGAGCGGCCGGCCTGGCGCATGAACCACACCGGCGTCCGGCTGACCGGCAGGCCGCGGGCGGCGCGCACCAGGTCCGAGTCGGCGGGAGAGGGTCCGGGCGTGCCGGCGGCGGAGGTCACGACCGCCGATCCTCCCAGAACGGTGCGGCGCGTCGGCCGCGCGGGGCGGCATCGCGACCTACCCTGCGAGCGTGGAGCCTTCCAGCCTGGCCGGCGCCGGGCGCGGTGCCGGCGACGAACCCCCGGAGGAGTTCCGCGCTGCCCTCGAGGCCCTGGCCGGTGTCCGGGTCCGGCCCGAGATGCTCCTGGAGCACATCCCCGCCCCGCAGCGGCTGGCGCCCTACGCGCACGCGGTGGGCGTCCTGGTCACCGAGCCCGACGGCGACGAGGACGTCGAGATCGCCACCGGGCGGTTCATCGTCCTGCACGACCCGGCCGGGCACGAGGCGTGGGCCGGCACCACCCGGTGCGTCGGCTACCTGTCGGCGGCCACCGACGAGCACATGGTCGACGACGCGATGTTCTCCGAGGTCGCGTGGAGCTGGCTCACCGACGCGCTCAGCGAGTCCGGCGCCACCCACCACGCCGTGGGAGGCACGGTCACCCGCACCGCGTCGACGCGCTTCGGGGACCTGGCCGGACCCGAGCACTCGGTCGACGTGGAGATCCGCGCCTCGTGGACGGCCGAGGACAGCCGGCTCGACCGGCACCTCGACGCCTGGCTGGAGGTGCTCGGCAACGCGGCGGGTCTGCCACCGCCCGGCGTCCGGCTGCTGGGTCCCTCCGGCACCGCCGGAGACGGAACTCTCTAACATCGGTGTCCCGGGGGCCGGAACGCCCCCGCGCCGGCGGCCCCTCCCCGGCTCCACGCGGCCCGTGCCGCGGAGCTGTGCGCTGCCGGAGGCACCTGCTGACGAGACGGGCGAGAAGGTGGACGGCAACTGAGCACCGAGCCCATCCCGGCGCCGGACGAGGAGCAGACCGCTCCCCCGGCGACCCCGCTGCTGGCCCCGCGCGACGGCCTGCCACCGGTCATCGAGACCTCCACCGCGCTCGTCGAGTACGCCGAGGCGCTCCGGTCCGGGACGGGTCCGGTGGCCGTGGACGCCGAGCGGGCGTCGGGCTACCGGTACGGCCAGCGCGCGTACCTGGTCCAGCTGCGCCGGGAGGGGGCGGGCACCGGCCTGGTGGACCCGATCCCGTTGCCGGACCTGTCCGTGCTCCAGGAGGCGATCGCCGACGCCGAGTGGGTGCTGCACGCGGCCAACCAGGACCTCCCGTGCCTCGCGGAGATCGGCCTGGTCCCGGCCCGCGTCTTCGACACCGAGCTGGCCGCGCGGCTGGCCGGCCTCCCGCGGGTGGGCCTCGGCGCGGTCGTCGAGTCACTGCTCGGGTTCTCGCTGCAGAAGGGCCACTCCGCCGCCGACTGGAGCACCCGGCCCCTGCCCGAGGAGTGGCTGGTCTACGCCGCCCTGGACGTCGAGGTGCTGGTCGACCTGCGGGACGCACTGGCGGCCATCCTCGAGGAGCAGGGCAAGACGGAGTGGGCGCGCCAGGAGTTCGAGGCGATCCTCGCCGCGGGCCCACCCGCACCCAAGGCGGACCCGTGGCGGCGCACCTCCGGCGTGCACGGGCTGCGCAACCGCCGGCAGCTGGGCATGCTGCGCGCCCTGTGGCAGGCCCGCGACGACCTGGCCCGCCGCCGGGACGTCGCCCCCGGACGGGTGCTGCCCGACACCGCCATGGTCTCGGCGGTGCAGGCCGACCCCCGGACCGAGGGCGCCCTCCTGGAGCTGCCGGTGTTCCGCGGCCGGGCCAACCGCAAGCTGGTCGCCACCTGGTTCGGCGCGCTGGCCCGGGGCCGCGAGCTGCCGGAGGCCGAGCTCCCCCCGCACAGCAAGCCGAGCGACGGCCCGCCGCCGGTCAACCGCTGGGCCGACCGCGACGCGGCCGCCGCCACCCGGCTGGCGACCGCCCGCGCGGGGCTGGCGGCGCTGGCCGCGGCGCACGCCCTCCCGGTGGAGAACCTGCTCTCCCCCGACCTGGTCCGCCGGCTGATGTGGACCCCGCCCGAGCCGCGGGACGCCGCGACCGTGGCAGCCGCCCTGCGGGACGGGGGCGCACGGGAGTGGCAGGTCGAGCTCACCCGCGACGTCCTCACCGACGCGATCAGCCGCGCCTGACCGGACGGCCGCTGTCCCGTGCAGCGGACCGACCACCGCGCCGCCCCGCGTGCGACGCTCGCCTCCACGTGTCGTCGAGGACGCCGGGCGAGGAGCAGGTGGCATGGGCGAGGACCGCGACCAGGCGCCGGCCCGCTCCGCGGCGACCCGGCCCGGCCCGCGACTGTGCCTGGCCGCCGCCTGCGCGGTCCTCGCGGTGGCCGCCACGCTGGTCCTCCGGTCGGGCCGCGACCCCGTCCCCGCCCCCGCGGCGGCGCCCTCGGCCTCCGTGCCCGCGCCGGTCGACGTCCTGGGGCTGCCGACGCGCGGGTCGCTCGCCGGCGATCCCGCCTTCCTCGACGGCGTCCGGCGGCTGCCCTGGACCGTGCGCGAGTCGACCGTGGGGCCCGGCCTGCCGGACGCCCCGGTCGACTCCCGCCGGGTGGTCTTCGCCGGCGACGTCCCCGGGGGCCGGTGGGCGCTCGTCGTCGGCGCGCACACGCTGGCCGCGGGGGTGCCGGCCGACCCACCCGGCCCGCCGGACGGCGACCTCGCGGCGGCCTGGTTCGCCGGACCTCCGGGGGCACGCCCGGACCAGATGCGGCTGCGCACCGTCCCCCGCCGCGCCCCGCCCGGGCAGCCGGTCGCCATGGTCGATCCGGCGACCGGCGCGCTGGCCGTCGTCGCCGCACCCGGCGACGTCGTCGAGGTGTCCGACCACCCGGACATCTCCGCCGACGGCGACGCCGCCCGCAGCTACCGGCGGGTTCCGGTCGAGGCGGGCGTGGCCGTCGTCGCCCTGCCCCCCAACGACCTCTTGCTCACGGCCGTGGCCTACCGCGTGGTGCGCGACTGGACCCAGGTCGTGCGCACCAAGCCCGACCCCTTCCCGGCCCCGCCGTCCCGGCCGGCCCCCGTCCTGCTCCGCCGAGAGCTGCCGTCCGCCGCGGCCGAGCGGCTGGTCCAGCGGGCGGCGACCGCGGTCCTCGAGCGACTGGGGCTGCCCCCGGCCGACGTGCAGGTGGCCGCCGAGTGGGCCGGGGACGTGCCGGTCCCGCGCGGGGGGACGGGCACCGCCGCGGTCGTCACCGTGACCGTCCCGAGCGGTGCCGTGGTGGTGAACACCGAGTGGGCCGTCCCCGGCCCCGGCGGCGCGGTGTCGCACACCCGGTGCTCGCTGGCGATCGAGCCGGCCGGGATCCCGACCGACCGCCGGGTCCACGCCATGGCGTGCGGGGCGCGGACCGGCGGGCGCACGGCGTCGTGGACCAGCCTCGTCGTGGTCGGGCCACCGATGGTCGCCGTGGTCCGCGCCCACGACGCACGGGGCGCCTTCCTGGCCGAGCACCGGGCGACCGACGGCGTGGTCGTCGCTCCGTTCCCGCGCGGGACCGCGACGGTGGAGGCGGTGACCGACGGCGGGGTCAGCCTGGGCCGGGTGCGGCTGCTCGGCCAGGCCGCCGACTTCGGCAGCTGACCGGGGCCGCGACGATCCGACCCCACGGCGCCGTCCGGTGGCGGGCGGCCGACGGCCCACGGAGCCACCGGCCGTGCCACCATCGTCCTGACGACGCGTCGTCGAGGCAGCAGGCCGTCGGCGCGCCGGGCGGAGGAGCACGCGGCATGACCGGCGAGCGGGACCAGGTGCCACCGGCTCCGGGCGCGGACGGGCGCGGTGCGTCGCGCCGGCTCCTCGCCTGGGCCACCGTGGGCTGCGTGGTCCTCGCGGTCCTCGTCCCGCTCGTCGTCCGTGCGGACCGGGCGCCCGCTCCCGCGCCGGCCGCGACGCCACCCCCGACGGCGGCGTCCACGGCGAGGGGCGTCGGCGTCCCGGCGGCCGCGGACGTGCTGGGGCTGCCGACGCGCGGGTCGCTGGCCGGCGATCCCGCCTTCGTGGCGGGCGTCCGGCAGCTGCCCTGGAACGACGCGGGCGCGCCGCCGGACCGCCTCCAACCCGATCCGGGGACCCGCAGGGTCGTCTTCGCCGGCGACGTCCCCGGCGGCAGGTGGGCGCTCGTGGCCGGCCGCAACCCGCTGCTCGCGGCGGAGTCCCCGGGCGCACCACCGGCACCGGGCGGTCGCGGGCTCGTCGCGGCCTGGTTCGCCGGACCGCCCGGTGCGACGGCTGAGCAGATGCGGCTGCGCGGCGTCCCCCGGGGCGTGGCGGGCGACCGGCCCGCCGCCCTCCTGGACCCGCTCGCGGGCGCCCTCGTCGTGCTGGGCGCCCCCGGCGACGTGGTCGAGGTGTCCGACCACCCGGTCGTCTCCGCCGACGGGAGGGTCTCGCGCAGCTACCGGCCCGTGGCCGCGCCGGACGGGGTGGCCGTGGTCGCGCTCCCACCCGCCGAGCTGCCGTCGGTGTCCGCCGTGGCGTACCAGGTGGTGCGCGACGGGGCGCTGCTGATCCGCACCGAGCCCGACCCGTTCCCGGACCCGGCCGCTCCGCCGCCGCCTCCGGTGCCCATCGACTACCGGCGCGGCCTCCCGTCGGCCACCGGTGCGCAGGTGGCGCAGCGGGTGGCCGCGGGGATCGTCGCCCAGGTCGGGCTGCCACGGACGGCCGTGCAGGTGGCGGCGCCCTGGGTCGGCGACGTGCCGCAGGACGGACCGGGCGCCGGCACCGTCGCGGTCGTGACGGTGACCGTGCCCAGCGGCGCCGTCGTCGTCGGCGCCGAGTGGGCCGCCCCGGCCGATGACGGCGCTGCGGGGCGCCGGTGCGCCTTGGCGATCGCGCCGGCCGGGTTCCCGCTCGACCGGCAGGTGCACGCGCTGTCCTGCGGCGCGCCCAGCAGCACCGGGACGGCCGCTCCGCAGACCGACCTCGTGGTGGTCGCCCCGCCGTCGGTCGCGACGGTCCGCGCCCACAGCGCCGCCGGCATCTTCCTCGCCGAGTTCCCGGCCGCCGACGGCGTGGTCGTCGCCCCGTTCCCCCGGCGGACGGTGACGGTGGAGGCCATCACCGGCGGCGGGGTCAGCCTCGGCCGGGTGCGACTGCTCGGCCAGTCCGCGGACTTCGGCAGCTGACCCGGGCGGGGTTGGAGCAGCGGTTACCGGCGGGTAACTTGAAGCTGCCGCACGCTCCCGCGCGGCGGTACCGAACTGCTTCGGAGGTCCCGTGTCATCCAGAGAGCGGCAGCCGCGCCCGCTGCGGGAGGTCGTCTTCGTCGACGGCGTCCGCACCCCCTTCGGCAAGGCCGGCCCGAAGGGCCTGTACGCGGAGACCCGTGCCGACGACCTGGTCGTGCGCTGCATCCGCGAGCTGCTGCGCCGCAATCCGGCGCTGCCGGCCGACCGGATCGACGAGGTCGCCATCGCGGCCACCACGCAGATCGGCGACCAGGGCCTCACCATCGGCCGCACCGCCGCGTTGCTGGCCGGGCTGCCGAAGTCCGTCCCGGGGTACGCGATCGACCGGATGTGCGCCGGCGCGATGACGGCGGTGACCACCACCGCGTCCGGGATCGCCTTCGGCGCCTACGACGTCGCCATCGCCGGCGGCGTGGAGCACATGGGCCGCCACCCGATGGGCGAGGGCGTCGACCCCAACCCGCGGATCCTGAGCGAGAAGCTGGTCGACCCCTCCGCACTGGTCATGGGCTCCACCGCCGAGAACCTGCACGACCGCTTCCCGCACCTGACCAAGGAGCGCGCCGACGCGTTCGCCCTGGCCAGCCAGCAGAAGTACGCCAAGGCCGTGGCCAACGGCCAGATCGGCCCCGAGCTGGTCACCGTGGCCACCCGCTCGGCCGAGCACGGCTGGGGGGTCGCCACGCTCGACGAGCCCCCGCGGCCGCAGACCACCCTCGAGGGCCTGGCGTCGCTGAAGACGCCGTTCCGCCCGCACGGCCACGTCACGGCCGGCAACGCCGCAGGGCTCAACGACGGTGCCACCGGGTGCCTGCTGGCAGCCGAGGACGTCGCGCTCGAGCTCGGGCTGGGCGTCGGCATGCGGCTGGTGGGCTACGGCTTCGCCGGCGTCGAGCCCGAGGTCATGGGCGTGGGCCCGATCCCCTCCACCGAGAAGGCGCTGGCGCGGACCGGGCTGTCGATCGAGGACGTCGGCCTGTTCGAGCTGAACGAGGCCTTCGCCGTCCAGGTGCTGGCCTTCCTGGACCACTTCGGCATCGCCGACGACGACGAGCGGGTCAACCCCTGGGGCGGCGCGATCGCCGTCGGCCACCCGCTGGCCTCCTCCGGCGTGCGGCTGATGACCCAGCTGTCCCGCCAGTTCGCCGAGCGGCCCGACGTCCGGTACGGCCTGACCGCCATGTGCATCGGGCTGGGCATGGGCGGCACGGTGATCTGGGAGAACCCGACCTGGGAAGGCTTCGCCACGTGACCACAGCAGTGTTCGAGAACGAGGTCGTCACGGCGGCGAAGGTGCGCTTCCTGACCCTGCCCGGGCTCTCCGGCGAGTTCGCCCTGATCACGATCGACAACGGCCACGACCACACCCGGCCGTCGACGTTCGGGCCGGGCGGGCTGGCGTCGCTGGACGCCGCCCTGGACGAGATCGCCGCCCGCTCCCCCGCCCCCGTGGCGATCGGCGTGACCGGCAAGCCGTTCGTCTTCGCCGTCGGCGCCGACCTGTCCGGCGTCCCGGCCATCATCGACGCCGCCATGGCCCGGGAGATCGCCGAGACCGGGCACCGGGTGTTCCGCCGGCTCAAGGACGCGCCGGTCCCGACGTTCGCCTTCGTGAACGGCGTCGCGCTCGGCGGCGGCCTGGAGCTGGCGCTGCACTGCCGGTACCGGACGATCGCGTCGACGGCGACGGTCGCCTTCCCCGAGGTCTTCCTCGGCCTGGTCCCCGGCTGGGGCGGCACCCAGCTGCTGCCGAACCTGATCGGCATCGACCCGGCCGTCACGGTCGTCGTCGAGAACGCGCTGGCGCAGAACAGGATGACGCCCGCGCCGAAGGCCGCGAAGCTGGGCATCGCCGACGCCGTCCTGGAGCCGGCCGACTTCCTGGAGCGGTCGCTCGAGTGGGCCGTCGGCGTCCTCGACGGGTCCGTCACGGTCCCGCGTCCCGACGTCGATCCCGCGGCCTGGGACGAGTCGATCGAGCGGGCCCGCGCGATCGTGGCCGGCCGCACGCGCAACGCGTCGCCGGGCGCCGTCCGGGCCGTGGAACTGCTCGACCTGGCTCGCAACGGCGTCGACGGCGAGGCGTTCACGGCGGGCACCGCGGCCGAGGACGACGCACTGACCGACCTGCTGATGAGCGACCCCCTGCGGGCCTCGCTGTACTCGTTCGACCTGGTCAACAAGCGGGCCAAGCGGCCGGCGGGTGCGCCGGACCGGTCACTGGCCCGCACGGTCACCAAGGTCGGCGTCGTCGGCGCGGGTCTCATGGCCTCGCAGCTGGCGATGCTGTTCGTGCGGCAGCTGACGGTGCCGGTCGTGCTGACCGACGTCGACCAGGCGCGCGTGGACAAGGGCGTGGCCTACGTGCACGGCGAGCTGGACGAGCTGGCCCTGCGCGGCAGGCTGAACCGGGACGAGCTCAACCGGCTCAAGGGCCTGGTCACCGGCTCGCTGTCCAAGGGCGCCTTCGCCGACGCCGACCTCGTCATCGAGGCCGTCTTCGAGGAGATGTCGGTCAAGCAGCAGGTGTTCGCCGAGGTCGAAGCGGTCGTGTCCGAGACGTGCGTGCTGGCGACCAACACCTCGGCTCTGTCGGTCACCGAGATGGCGTCGAAGCTCGAGCACCCGGAGCGGGTCGTCGGCATGCACTTCTTCAACCCGGTCGCGGTCCTGCCGCTGCTCGAGGTGGTGCGCGCCGAGCGGACCGACGACGCCACGCTGGCCACCGCGTTCTCGGTCGGCAGGTCCCTGAAGAAGTCGTGCGTCCTGGTCGCGGACGCCCCCGCGTTCGTGGTCAACCGGCTGCTCACCCGCTTCCTCGGCGAGGTCACCGCCTCGGTGGAGCAGGGCACCCCGGTGGCGGTGGCCGACCGGGCGCTCGATCCGCTCGGCCTGCCGATGACGCCCTTCGAGCTGCTCACTCTCGTCGGCCCCCCGGTGGCGCTGCACGTCGCGGAGCGCATGCACGAGGCCTTCCCCGACCGCTTCTCCGTCGGCGTGGGGCTCAGGAAGATGGTCGAGCTCGGCAAGTCGTCGGTGTACAGCGAGCCGGGCGTCGTCGACCCCGAGCTCGCGGGCATCGACGCCGGCGACTCCCCGCTCACCGAGGAGCAGGTGCGCGAGCGCGCCGTCGAGGCGCTGGCGCAGGAGATCCGGCTGATGCTGGACGAGGGCGTCGTGCAGGCCGTGCAGGACATCGACCTGTGCATGCTGCTGGGCGCCGGGTGGCCGTTCTGGCTGGGCGGCATCTCCGCCCACCTGGACCGAGCAGGCGTCTCCGAGCAGGTCACCGGCGAGCGGTTCCTGCCGAAGGGCGTGGCCTCGCTGCCCGCCTGACCGAGAGCCCGACGGCCCGGCCCCCTCAGCGTCGAGGGAGCCGGGCCGTCGTCGTTCGGTCGCCGACCGATCAGCCGCCTGAGCTCGGCGAGGCGATCCGCGGCCCTCCCCGGTCGTCGAGGTGGAGTTCGGACCTCCCCCGTGGTGATCCCTCCTCGAATGCGCGCGGGTCAACCGGCGAAGCCGGAACCGGTCTCCAGCAGGGACTTGAGATCGCTGAGCACCCAGTCCCAGCCGCCGCCGCCGGGCGCGCCGAGCTCCTCGGAGCCACGGACCAGCGCGTCCAGCGCGGGCATGCCGCCGACCTCGTGGGTGACGGTGAGCCGGCAGACGCCGTCCGGGCCGGGGCCGGCGATGTCGTAGGTGAGCCGACTGAAGCCCTCGGCCGCCGTGGTGGGGTCCATGAGCATCCGCCAGGTCTGCACCAGCTCGTGCGGCGGCTCGGCCACGATCACCTCGCCGTCGACGATGACCTCCGGCGGCGGCGGGTAGCCCATCTCGGCCGATGCCTGCTTCATGCCCTCCGAGGCGAAGGAGCGGTAGGAACCGCCCGGGCTCAGGTCGTACTCAGCTGCGGCGCCGTACCCGTACCGGCCGTTCCACTCCGGGTCGATGATCGCCTGCCAGATCCGCTCCGGCTCGGCCTTGATGAAGATGCGGTGCACCTGGACCGTCGTGGCCCGCTCGGCCGGCACCGTCTCGGTGCTCGTCATGGTCGCTCCTCCAGCTCGTTCGTGAGGTCGATGAGCGCCGTGACCTGGCGCTCCGTGTACTCGTCGATCCACCGGTCGTGGACCAGGCGGATGGGCACCGGGTTCAGGAAGTGCAACCTTCTCCCGGTCGGACCTACGCGAGACGACCAGGTCGGCCGCCTCGAGCACGCGCAGGTGCTTCATCACGCCGTAGCGCGTCATCTCCACCGCCGACTCGAGCTCGGTGAGCGTCTGCCCGTCACGGGCGAACAGCCGGTCGAGCAGGAGCCGGCGGGTCGGGTCGGCGAGCGCCTTGAACACGCGGTCGTCGTCCATGCGGCGAAGACAGGTGACCAAGAAGTCACACGTCGACGGCGACCGGGCCGACGACGTGACGGACGTCCGTCACGCCGTGTGGAGGGTCGCCACCGGGGCGCGCGAACGGCTCAGCGAGGCAGGGCGACGACGCGCGGCCGCAGATCCCGCCGGTGCTCAGCCCGTGCGCGTGCCCGTTCCCACCCCGAGACCGCGGAGGTGCCGCGGACGGAGCTCCGCTACTGCTGCGCGCCGTCCACCGGCGCCGGCACCGAGGCCTCGGCACGCTCGGCCAGCCGCGCGGCCCACTCGGCGATGCGCCGGGCGACGTCCTGCTCGGTGAGACCGACGTCGGCGAGCACCTGCCCCCGGCTGCCGTGGTCGAGGAAGGCCTGCGGCAGTCCCAGCGTGCGGACCGGGACGTCGTGTCCCCCGTCCTGCAGCGCCTGGGTCAGCGTGGTGCCCACACCCCCGGCCCGGCCGCCGTCCTCCACGGTGACCACCAGACGGTGCCCGGCGGCGAGGTCGACCAGCTCGGGGGCGACCGGCAGCACCCAGCGCGGATCGACGACGGTCACCTCGATGCCGTGGTCGGCGGCCCGCTCGGCAGCGGCCAGGCACAGCGGCACCATCGACCCGACGGCGACCAGCAGCACCTCCGCGGACGCGCCGCGGCGCAGCACGTCGACCGGCCCCCGGCGCTCCAGCGCCGGGAGGTCGACCGGCGGTGCCCCCTTCGGGAAGCGCAGCACGGTCGGCCCGTCGGTGACGGCGACCGCCTCGCGCAGCGCCTCACGGAGGGTGGACTCGTCCCGGGGGGCGGCCAGCCGCAGCCCCGGGACGACCGAGAGGATCGACATGTCCCACATGCCGTTGTGCGAGGCGCCGTCGGTGCCGGTCACGCCGGCCCGGTCGAGGACGACCGTCACCGGCTGGCGGTGCAGCGCGACGTCCATGAGCAGCTGGTCGAACGCCCGGTTGAGGAAGGTCGAGTAGACCGCGACCACCGGGTGCAGGCCGCCCATGGCCAGCCCCGCGGCCGAGGTCAGCGCGTGCTGCTCGGCGATGCCGACGTCGAAGGTGCGCTCGGGGAAGCGCTCGGCGAACGGCGCCAGGCCGGTCGGGTGCAGCATCGCCGCCGTGATGGCCACGACGTCCGAGCGCTCCGTGCCGATCCGCACCAGCTCGTCGGAGAAGGCGGCCGTCCAGTCGCGGGCGGCGGCGGCACTGGCCCCGCTGTCGGGGTCGAAGACGCCGGTGGCGTGCCAGGCGTCGATCTGGTCGGTCTCCGCCGGCGGGTAGCCGAAGCCCTTGGTGGTGACGGCGTGCACGATCACCGGCCCGCCGAAGGACCGTGCCCGGCGCAGCGCGGACTCCATCACCTCGGCGTCGTGGCCGTCGACGGGTCCGACGTACTTCATGCCGAGGTCCTCGAACATGCCCTGCGGGGAGAGGACGTCCTTGAGGCCCTTCTTGATCGCGTGCAGCGCGTCGTAGAGGGCCGAGCCGAGGACCGGCGCGCGGTGCAGCGCCTGCCGCACCTGCAGCAGCGCCTGCTCGTACCCCGGCCGCAGCCGCAGCGTCGCCAGCGCGTCGGCGACCCCGCCGATCGTGGGCGAGTAGGACCGGCCGTTGTCGTTGACCACGATGACGACGGGGCGGTCCTGCGCCGCGGCGATGTTGTTCAGCGCCTCCCAGGCCATGCCGCCGGTCAGTGCGCCGTCGCCGATGACGGCGACCACCGGGCGGGAATCGCCGCGGACCGCGAAGGCCTTGGCCAGCCCGTCGGCGTAGGACAGCGAGGTGGAGGCGTGGCTGTTCTCGACCCAGTCGTGCTCGCTCTCCGCCCGGCTCGGGTACCCGGAGAGCCCGCCGCGCTGGCGCAGCCGCTCGAAGCCCTCGACCCGGCCGGTGAGCATCTTGTGCACGTAGCTCTGGTGCCCGGTGTCGAAGACGATCGGCTCGCGCGGGGAGTCGAAGACCCGGTGCAGGGCGATGGTCAGCTCCACCGCGCCGAGGTTCGGGCCCAGGTGCCCACCGGTCCTGGCGATGCTGGTGACCAGCGCGTCGCGGATCTCCGCGGCCAGCACCGGGACCTGGTCGGCGGGCAGTGCCCGGAGGTCGGCGGGGGTGCGGAGGGAGCGCAGGAGCGACACGAGGAGGTGGCGTCCTCTCTTGTCGGCGGCAGGTGCGCAGCGACCCAGGAGGCCGCCGATCAACTGTAGACGCGGTTTCCCCGGTCTTCCGGTCGAGCGGCGGACGTGGATGCAGGCTCACAGCGCCGTCGCCCGCGCCCGGCCCACCGCGGGTGGACGGCGGTCACAACCGCGGCACCCAGCGCTCGCCGCGCAGTGCGCCGGCGACGACCTCGACCCCCCGGGCAGCCGAGACCAGCCGGGTGCCCTCGCGCTCGTAGGCGTTGACCGCGGCCTCCATCGCGTCCGCGGGCAGGTCGTCGGCGAGCTCGACGCGCACGGTGCGCCACCCGGCGCGGGCGGCCTCGAGTCCGGCGGTCACGTGGTCCCGCGCGAACCGCGCCAGCAGCACGGGGTAGCGGCGCAGCACCTCGTGCGCGCGGTAGTCCGGCGGGACGAGGTCGAACAACCACGCGACGGCGGTCTGCTCCCAGTCCGGCGCCCCGGGGGGGCGCACCGCGTCGGGCCAGCCCGGCGGCAGGGTCGCGTCCACCCGACCAGTGTGCCGTACCGGTCGAACACGCGTTCGATCGACGCGCGCCCGGGTCGTCGTCAGGCCGACGACGGCCGCTTGAGCCAGAACTGCTCGAAGCCCCACGTCCCGGCGCCGCTCGAGTGGTAGCTGACCAGCTCCCACCCCTCGGCGCCCAGCCGGTTGAGCACCGAGCTGGTGTCGCCGGCCTGCCGCTCCGACGCCCCGCCGGGGAGCTTGACGCTCACCCCTGCGCGCTGCGACTCCGCGTCGTTGGCCGTGATGACCGAGGCGTACTCCCAGGTGGTCACGGGATGCACGGTAGCCGGTCCACCGCGGGCCGACGCGCCGGCCGTCACATCTCGACCCGGACCCTTCCGTCACCGGACGTCTCCGGCTACGGTGACTCCGCGCGCTGAGCCGACTCCACTCCGTGTCTGCCCTCTGGTCCCCCGGGCCGCGCCGTCTTCCCGCCCTGCCGCTTCCCGAGGGGACCCTGCATGAGCCGCGCGTCCACATCCCGCTCCCGCCGCCCGGTACGGGGTCACTCGCGGGTGGCGACCGCCGTCCTCGGGGTGCTGTCGGTGGCCGGCATGGCCGCCGGCCTGGGCGCCGTCGCGCTCGACGGCCGGTCCGCGGCCGCGTCGGCGACCGAGGTGGCGACCGCGGCCGACGAGGTGGCCGGCGCGACCCCGTCGCGGGCCGCCGGCATCGGGGACGCCTCGCGCCTCGCCGCGACCGCTGCTCCGACGCCGAGCGCGACCGCCTCGGCCACGCCGCCGCCGTCGGAGGAGCCGGCGCCCTCCCCGGCCGCACCGCCGGCGACGACCGAGGCCCCGGTGGTGGCCGCGGCTCCGCGCAGCACCACCGCGCCGCCGCCGGCCCCCGCGCCGGGGCCGGCCCCCGCACCGGCTCCCGCCCCCGCTCCCGCTCCCGCCCCGAAGCCCCCGGCGCCGGCACCGCCGCCCGCGGCGCCCGTTGCGGCGGCCGCGCCCGCGCCGTCCGCGGGCGAGCGGCAGATCCAGGCCTACCTCACCGGCTACTCCTGGTTCGACAACACCCCCGCGGGCAGCCCGGGGATCTCGCACCCGCAGGTGCACCGGCAGGCGGCGGGGACCGGTACGTACGCCGACCCCATCACCGTCGCGGTCGGGCACTCCAAGGCCGGTGGCCAGCACACCCTCGACTGGCCGGCGGGCACGCGCTTCTACGTGCCCGCGCTGAGCCGGTACCTGATCGTCGAGGACACCTGTGGCGACGGGGCCGCTCCGCAGAACGGGGCCTGCCACACCGGCTACCCCTCGTCGGCGTCCACCTGGCTGGACGTCTGGGTGGACGGCCGCGACGGCGGCGAGAGCGCGGCCGACGCCTGCATGGGCCGGCTGACCGGCGTGCGCCCGGTGCTCGTCGACCCGGGGCCCGGGCACCCGGTGACGGCCGGCCCCATCGCGTCCGGCGGGGGCTGCGCGGCCTGATCCGCGCACCCCGGCCGGGTCAGGCGGGGACCAGCAGCGCGACGCACTCCACGTGGTGGGTCATGGGGAAGGCGTCGAAGCCCCGGAGCGCCTCCAGCCGGTAGCCGGCGGACCCGAAGGCGGCGACGTCCCGGGCGAGGGACGCCGGGTCGCAGGCCACGTAGACGACGGCCCGGGGGCCCGCGCCGGCCAGGACCCGGCTGACGGCGGGCCCGGCCCCGGCCCGCGGCGGGTCGAGGACGACGACGTCGGGGGCCGCCCCCAACTCGGCCAGCAGTCCGGTCAGCCCGTCGGCGTCCACCTCGCCCTGCCAGACCTCGGCCTGGGGCAGCCCGGCCAGGTTCGCCTCGGCCGCCGCACAGGCGCCGGGGTCGGCCTCGACGCAGACCACCCGGCCGTCCGTGCCGACCGACGGCGCCAGCGCGCCACCGAAGAGCCCGGCACCGGCGTAGAGGTCGAGCACGCTCTCGCCCGGCCGTACCGCCGCGAACGCCTCGACCGCGCCGACGAGCGCGTCGGCCGCCGCCGGGTGCACCTGCCAGAACCCGGTCCCCTCGACCTCCCAGTCCCGGCCGCCGGCCCGCCGCTCGGCGCGCACCGCCGGCTCCTGCGGGACGTCGCCGCCCGGACGCAGCACCCGGGTGGACGTCGGGTGCCCGCGGCGGTCGAGCCGCGTCGTGGTGACCGCGCCGGTCGCGTCCACCGAGACGTCGACCGCCCCGGCCCCCGGCCAGCGCCGCCCGAGCACCGCGGTCGCGGCGGTCTCCAGGGTGATCGGGCAGTCGTCGAGGACCTCCAGGTCGTGCGAGCGGTGCCGGCGCAGGCCGGCCGCGCCGGACCGGTCGACGGCGAACCGCGCCCGCGACCGCCAGCGCAGCGGCCCGCCGGGCAGCTCCGCCACCTCGACGTCCACGTCGAGTCCCGCGAGCCGGGACAGCTGCTCGTGGACCACCGCGGCCTTGAGCCGGCGCTGCGCGGCCGGGTCGACGTGCTGCCAGTCGCAGCCGCCGCAGCGACCCGGCCCGCTGTACGGGCAGGGTCGCTGCACGCGATCGGGCGAGGCGTCCAGGACGCGGACGGCGTCGGCACGGCAGAATCCCGGCTGGCGGTCCTCGGTCACCCGCACGACCACCCGCTCACCGGGCAGGGCGTGCCGGACGAACACCACGCGGCCCTCGTGACGGGCGACGCAGTGCCCGCCGTGCGCGACCGGGCCGACGGTCACCTCGAACTCCGACCCGGTCCACCCACCCCCGCGGTCCGGCCGCCCGCCAGGGCCCCGCGGCGAGCCTGCGCGGCGCGGGGGGAAGGGCGGTCCGTCAGCCATACGGCGCCGCCTCCGGGTCGGTCAGGCCCCGCCGCAGGTCACCGGGGGCGGGCCCGCTGCCGCGGCCGTCCTCGTCCCGCCCGAACGAGCTCTCCAGCTGCCAGGGGACGGTGGTGATCATGACGCCGGGCTGGAACTGCAGCCGGGCGCGCAGCCGCAGCGCGCTCTGGTTGTGCAGGACGTTCTCCCACCAGTGGCCGACGACGTACTGCGGCACGAACACCACCACCAGCTCGCGGGGGCTGTCCCGGCGGACGCCCTTGACGAAGTCGACGACCGGGCGGGTGATCTCCCGGTACGGGGACTCCAGCACGGTCAGCGGCACCGGGATGTCGTAGCGCTCCCAGGCCGCCTGCAGGTCGCGGGTCTCGGCGTCGTCGACGTTGACCGTGAGCGCGGTGAGCACGTCGGGCCGGGTCGCCCGGGCGAAGGCCAGCGCCCGGAGCGTCGGCTTGTGCACCTTCGACACGAGCACGATCGCGTGCACCTTGCTGGGCAGTGTCCGCGAGTCCGTGTCGGGCACGAGCTGCCGGGAGACGTTCGAGTAGTGCCGGTTGATGGCCCGCATCAGCAGGAAGAGCACCGGCATCACCAGGATGACCAGGTACGCGCCGCGGGTGAACTTGGTGATCACGATGATCAGCAGGACGACGGTGGTCAGCGAGCCCCCGACGGCGTTGATGGCCTGCGAGCGGCGGATCCGGCGCCGGGCGGCCGCGTCGTCGGTGCCGCGCAGCTCCCGGTTCCAGTGCCGGACCATGCCCCACTGGCCGATCGAGAAGCTGGTGAAGACGCCCACGATGTACATCTGGATGAGCCGGTTGACGTCGGCGTCGAAGGCGACGATCAGCAGCGCCGCGAAGCCGGCCAGCAGCAGGATGCCGTTGCTGTAGACCAGCTTGTCGCCGCGGGTGTGCAGCTGGCGCGGCATGAACCGGTCCTGGGCCAGCACCGAGCCCAGCAGCGGGAAGCCGTTGAAGGCGGTGTTGGCGGCCAGCACGAGCACCAGCGCCGTCGCCCCCTGGATCACGAAGAACCCGGGCGAGGTGTCGCCGCCGAAGGTCGCGGCCGCGAGCTGGGCGATGACCGTCCGCTGCGGTTCGGTCTCGCAGTCGGTGAATCCCTCGAGGTCGCAGGGGTTCTCGACGTACTTCACCTCCGCGGCGAGCGCGAGTCCGGTGACCCCGGCGAACATCGTGGCGGCGATGCCACCCATGAGCGCCAGCGTGGTGGCGGCGTTGCGGCTCTTCGGCGGCCGGAACGCCGGGACGCCGTTGGCGATCGCCTCGACGCCGGTGAGCGCGGTGCAGCCGGAGGCGAAGGCCCGCAGCACGAAGAACAGCAGCGCCAGCCCGGTCAGGCTGCCGAAGCCGGCCTCCGGGGTGATCGAGTAGCCGGCGGTCTCGGCCACCACCGGTGAGTCGGTGAACAGGTCCCGCACCAGGCCGGTGACGATCATCACCAGGATCCCGCTGATGAACAGGTAGGTCGGTACCGCGAAGGTGCGGCCGGACTCCCGCAGCCCGCGCAGGTTGGCCGCGGCGAGCAGGGCGACCAGCCCGACGGCGAGGAGCACGCGGTGCTGGTCGAGCGCCGGGAACGCCGAGATGATGTTGTCGGTGCCGGCCGCGACCGACACGGCCACGGTGAGCACGTAGTCCACGAGCAGGGCACTGGCCACGGTGAGCCCGGCGAACCGGCCGTGGTTCTTGAACGCCACCTCGTAGTCTCCGCCACCGGAGGGGTAGGCGCGGACCACCTGCCGGTAGGACAGCACGACGGTCCCGAGCAGCAGGACGACGGCGATCGCCAGCCAGGGCGCCAGGTAGAGGAACGCCGTCCCGGCCAGCGTCAGGACGATGAGGATCTCCTGGGTGGCGTAGGCCACGGAGGAGAGCGGGTCGCTGGCGAAGATGGGGAGGGCGAGCCGCTTCGGCAGCAGCGACTCGCCGGCGCGGTCACTGCGGACGGGACGCCCGAGGACCAGCCGTTTCGGGAGTTGTCCGAGGTCGGACAGGCTGGGCACGGCGGCGATGGTACGGACGCGCGGACCCGCCGCGCCCCCGTCAGGAGGGTGAGTTGCGGCGCTCCGGACGCCGGGCCGCGGCGCCCACGGGTGTAGCTTCGCGGCCGGACAGCGCGGGCGGACGACGCCGGCGCGCCGGAGCCCGAACGGGGAGTCGTCCAGTGCACGTGGTCGTGATGGGCTGCGGCCGCGTGGGGTCGGCGATCGCCCGCCGGCTCGAGGAGATCGGCCACAGCGTGGCGGTCATCGACCAGGACCCGGAGGCCTTCCGCCGGCTCGGCCCGGAGTTCTCCGGGCGCCAGGTCACCGGGCTGGGCTTCGACCGGCAGACCCTGCTCGACGCGGGCGTCGACTCCGCCGGGGCCTTCGCCGCGGTCAGCAGCGGCGACAACTCGAACATCATCGCCGCGCGGGTGGCCCGGGAGACGTTCGGCGTCCAGCACGTCGTCGCCCGCATCTACGACTCCAAGCGCGCCGAGGTCTACGAGCGGATGGGCATCCCCAGCGTGGCGACCGTCCCCTGGACGGTGAACCGCCTGCTGCGCGAGCTGCTCTCGGTCAAGGTCAGCGAGCTGTGGCGCGAGCCCACCGGCCAGGTGCTGCTCATGCGGGTGACGGTGACCGAGGGCTGGGTGGGTCGCCGGCTCACCGACCTGGAGGCCGCCACCGGCGCCCGCGCCGCCTGGCTGGTCCGGTACGGGGAGGCGGTCCTGCCGACCGCCGCGACCGTGCTGCAGGACGGCGACCAGCTGATCGTGGCCGCCACCGACGCGCTCACGTCCCGCGTCCACGACGTCGTCGCGCAGGGTCCCCAGGGAGGCGAGCACTGATGCGGGTGGCCATCGTGGGAGCGGGCGCCGTCGGCCGTTCCATCGCCGGGGAGCTGCTGTCCAACGGGCACGCGGTGATGCTGATCGAGAAGGACGGCCGCAAGGTGCGGACCCGCTCCGTGCCCGGCGCCGAGTGGGTGCAGGCCGACGCCTGTGAGGTCTCCTCCCTGGAGGAGGCGCAGCTGGCCTCCTGTGACGTCGTGGTGGCCGCCACCGGCGACGACAAGGCCAACCTCGTCGTCTCGCTGCTGGCCAAGACGGAGTTCGCGGTCAACCGGGTGGTCGCCCGGGTGAAGGACCCCCGCAACGAGTGGCTCTACACCGAGGCCTGGGGTGTCGACGTCGCCGTCTCCACCCCGCGGGTCCTCGCGGCGCTGGTCGAGGAGGCGGTGACGGTCGGCGACGTCGTCCGGCTGATGAGCTTCCGGAAGGGCGCGGCCAACCTGGTCGAGATCACGCTGGCGGAGGACACCCCCTGGGTCGGCAAGGCCCTGCGCGACGTGCCGCTCCCCCGGGAGACCGTCCTCACCGCCGTCCTGCGCGGCGAGCGGGTCATCACCCCGACCCCCGACGAGCCGCTCGAGGCCGGCGACGAGCTGCTGTTCGTCACCCACGCGGACGTGGAGGAGCAGCTGCAGCAGGTGCTCTCCCCCGACCACGCGGGCTGAGGGAGGCCCCTCCTCACCCGGCCGGCCGCTGCTCCGGCCCGTCGGCGGCCGGCCCGCGGTGGCGGTGCAGTCGCGCGACCACCCACAGGGTGAGCACGATCTCCGCCGCGGTGACCGGCAGGCCCAGCACCAGGGACGCGGTGCCGAGCAGCTCGACCTCGTCGGCGCGGTAGAGCACCCACTGCACGACGACGCGGACGAGGAACGTCGCGCCCCACAGCACGGTCAGCCAGGAGTAGGCCCGCAGCATCCGCGGGTCGTCGCGCCAGTGCCGCTCCGGTTCGGGATCCGGCGGGCGGGCGCCGGTGTCGGGGTCCGGCGGCGGGCGGTGGTGCAGCTGCGCGTTCACCCGGCCGATCCGGGAGCGCAGGCCGGGCACCGAGTGCGACGCCATGGACCCGAGGTGACTGGGGGCGAGGAACTCCGCGATGACGCCGACCAGCGGCCAGCGGACGGCGATCGAGCCGAGCAGCACCACGCCGAGGGCGGCGTTGCGGATGAGGCCGGGGACGAAGAAGTCGCGGGCCTGACCGGAGGCGGCGGCGATGCCGACGGCGATGGCCACCCCGAACAGGCCGCTGAACGCCTGCTGCACGCTCTCCCGGCGCACCAGCCGCAGGGCGAAGACCAGGACGGCCGCGCCGAGCGCGGCCCAGATGCCGGTGCTCAGCCCACCGATCGAGTTGGCCACGATGAACGCCACCGTGGGCAGTGACGCGTCGACCATGCCGCGCCAGCCGCCGAGCTGCTCGAGGACCAGGTGCCGGTCGAACACGACGGTGCCGGCCGCGGGGTCCTCCACGGACGGGGGCGGGACGGCGGATCCGTCCGGTCCTCCGGGTGCGGGGCGGCCCTCCCCCTCGGGCCCAGCCGTCACCCGGCGCTCAGTTCGTACCGGGGGTTGTAGATGACCTGCCGGCCGTCGAACGAGGCGAACCGGCCGTGCGCGGTGAGCGTGCGGCCGGGCTCGATGCCGGGGATGCGCCGGCGGCCGAGCCAGACGAGGGTCACCGACCCCGAGCCGTCGAAGAGCTCGGCCTCCAGGGTCGGCACGGTCTCCCGGGGCGTGTAGACGACGGACTTCAGCCGGCCGGTGACCGTGACCACCGCCCCCTTGCGGCAGGCGCTCACCGGCTCGCAGCCGGCGCTCGCGGCTCCGGCCCGGAGCTCCTCGGCGTCGATGGTCTGGTCGTCGGCGGTCAGTCGCTGCAGGGTCCGCGAGAACCAACCGCCGGAGCGGGTCTCCGTCACGTCTCCTCCTCGCTGGCGCTCGTCCGAGCCGTGCCGGGGGCGCTCTGTCCCCGCACCACCTCGCCAGCTCGTCCACGTGCCAGCGTAGATCGGTCGGGCGGGGTGGCGGCGCGCTCCCTCAGCCAGTCGCGCACCAGCGCCCACGACGCGCCGGCCGGGTCGATGAGCCCCATGTGGTCGCCGGGCACCATGCGCACGTCGACCCGCCCGCCCACGGCCGCGGCGGCCTCGGCGTACCGGCGGCTCTGCTCCTCGGGTACCGAGTCGTCGGCGGTGCCGTGGACGCACAGGAGGTCGACCCCTGCCGGCACCAGACGCACCGGATCGGCGGCGGCGTACCGCTCCGGGACCTCCGCCGGCTCGCCGCCGAGGAGGTCGCGCACCGCGCCGTCCCCCATGCCCTGGGCGGCGGCGAGCTCGAGGTCGAGCACGCCGGCCTGCAGGACCGCGGCCGCCACCGGCACCCGCGGCCGGGCGCCGGGGGCGCCGTCGGGCAGGCGGGTGCGCCCGGCGGCCCAGGCGGCCAGCTGCCCGCCGGCGGAGTGGCCGACGACGGTGATCCCGGCCAGGTCGAGCCGCGACGCTCCGTCGCCCGCCGTCCGCGCGAGGTCGGGCAGGGCGTCGAGGGCCGCCGCGACGTCCTCGAGCGTGGTCGGCCAGCCGCCGCCCGCGCCGACCCGGCGGTACTCGACGGCGACCGCGGCGAACCCCGCCGCGGCCAGGTCGGCGGCCAGCGGGCGGGCCAGCTCGATGCCGTAGGCCGCGCGCCAGAAGCCGCCGTGCAGCACCACCACGACCGGGGTCGGGCCGGTCCCGGCCGGCAGGGTCAGCTCGAGGAACTGGTCGGGGTGCGGTCCGTAGGCGGTGGTCGCGGTGCTCACGTGCCGGTACCGGGCGGGGGTCCGGCCTGCCGGCGGGCCGCCTGCTGGGCGGCCTGCTGCGCCGCGACCTGCGCCGCCGCCTGCGGGGGCAGCGTCAGCGGCAGCTGCTCGCGGACCGGCATCGGGGCGCTGCCCCGGACGACGACGATCTGCCGGAACACCTCCTCGAGCTGCCCGGCCGCAGCCGCATCGGCCGCCGCGGGACCGCTGATCATGCCGCGGAGGAACCAGCGCGGGCCGTCGATGCCCAGGAACCGGGCCGGCCGGCGCACCGGCGCAGGCGCCGGCTGACCGGGCTGTGCCGGTGCCGCGGCGAGCACCGTGCCGGCCAGCTCCGGGCCGAAGGGGCCCTCCACCTCGGTGAGCGACCCGCCCTGGCCCGAGGCGCTGCGGGCCAGGTCGGCGCGGACGTCGTCCCAGATGCCCGTGGCGCGCGGCGCGGCGAAGGCCGACACCTGCAGCATCGAGTCGCCGGCCCGCAGGGTCGCGCCCACCACCTTCTGCTGGGCGTTGACGTCCACCCGGAGCTCCGTGCCGGCGAGGGCGGGCAGGCGCAGCGAGCCGAGGTCGATGCGGGGCAGACCGTCCTCGGGGGCGTCGGCCTCGTCCCACGGGCCGGAGGTCTCGCTGACCTCCCGCTCGCGGATCTGCGGTTCCGGGGGCACTCCGCGCTCGCGGAGGCTGCGGTCGATCCGGTTGCGTCGCCGTCCGAACGGCATGTCAGCCGACTCCCTTCGGGGATGCGCTCGCGTGCCCGCCGGTCGAGCCGTGCCCCCCGGCCCCGCGCCGGCTCTCGGGCAGCTGCTGCACCGGCACGAACCGGGCCCGCACCACCGGCTGCACGACCAGCTGGGCGACCCGGTCACCACGGCGCAGGGTGAGTGGTGTCGAGGGGTCCAGGTTCACCAGGTTGACCTTGATCTCGCCGCGGTAGCCCGCGTCGATGGTGCCCGGCGCGTTGACCAGGCTCAGCCCCAGCCGGTGAGCCAGCCCCGATCGTGGATGCACGAACCCGGCATACCCCTCCGGGATGGCCACGGCCACACCGGTGCCGACGAGCGCCCGCTGCAGGGGAGCCAGCACGACGTCCTCGGCGACGGCGAGGTCCGCGCCGGCGTCCCCGGGGAGGGCGTAGGCGGGGACGGCGTCCTCCGGCGTGGTCAGGCGCACGGGGACGTCGACCTCGGGCAGGGGCGACGCGGGGCGGGACGGGTCGGGCACGCGGCGACCCTAACCGCGTGGGCGGCTGGGTCGCGTCAGGCCCGGGAGCGGCGCAGGTCGGCGAGGACCGAGCGGGCCAGCGACTCGGTGGCCTTGCGGTTGCCGCGGCCGCCGAGGGCCGCGCCGACGAGGAACGGCGCGGCGGACGGGATGTTGCGCGCCAGGCGTCGGGTCATCCGGACACGCAGGGTCCGGAGCCCGGCGCTGCCCAGGATGACGCCGAGCCCTGCGGTGGCCGAGCCGTCCACCGCCCGCTGCGCCGACCAGCTGGACAGGTAGGCCAGTGCCCGGGCCCGGGCGTCACCGGGAGCCCGCCGGCCGTACAGCTCGTGCAGCTCGCCGAGCAGCACGACCTCGACCCCGGCGGTCAGCACCGTCTCGGCGCCGAGCTCCAGCGGCAGGGCGAGCAGCGACGGCGGGGCGAACCAGTGGGCCGCCGACAGTCCGCCGGTGGCCGCGCCGATGCCCGCGGTGAGCCGGCCCGCCCGGGCGACGAGGGCGTCGGTGACCTCCTCGTCGGTCGCCCCGGGGTACGCCGCACGCAACCGCGCGGCGTCCCGGATGGGCAGCAGCGGCGCCGCGGCGGCGAGCAGGTCGCCCAGCAGCGCGGCGGGCGCCCGGCTCCCGTCGGCGGCGGGGTCCCCGGCCGGTGGGCTGCCGGGAGTGGCGCCATCGGCGCTCCGCCCGGCGCGTGACCCGGCCGCAGCCGTGGCCACCGCGGCGACCACGTCGCGCAGCGTCGCCGCGGCCGATCGGCGTCCCTCGCCGTCGGCTCCGGCGGGCGCTGCGTCGGCCTGCCCGCCCAGCAGGCCGGACACCGCGTCGGCGAGCAGCCGGCCGGCCCGGCCGAGGGGGTTCTCCTCGGCCGGTGTGGCCCGGGGGACCGTCACCGGGCGCGGCGGCGGTACGTCCCGCGGCGCCCCGGTCCGAGGCCCGTGCTCCGTCATCCCATCCCCGTCCCCAGCTCCGGCCGGCCCCCTGCAGGGCCCCGCCGCGGGTGTGCGAGCGGCGGGGGGCAGGGGGTGTCCTTCAGGCGCAGTCCCGGCAGAACAGCTGGTCGCCGCGGGTGGACGCCAGGCGGCTGCGGTGCTGCACCAGGAAGCAGCGCGAGCAGGTGAACTCGTCCTCCTGCTTGGGCAGCACGCGGACGGTCAGCTCCTCGTTGGACAGGTCCGCGCCGGGGAGCTCGAGGTTCTCGTTGAAGTCGGTCTCGTCGACGTCGACCGACGAGGACTGGGCCTCGGCACGGCGCGCCTTGAGCTCCTCGAGCGAGTCCTCGCCGAGCTCGTCGGCCTCGTTGCGACGCGGGGCGTCGTAGTCGGTGGCCATGGATGTGCCCCTCCTCCGGGGTTGTCGCGGGCGTCGACGCCCGCATCTTCTGACGGCGGAACCGGAGTGCCGCCGTGCTGGCCGGTCGCCGGGGCGACCGGTGGTCTGGTCCGGTGGCCCGCGTCTCGGGCACCGGCCGGTGCTGTGCCTCCACGCCGTCCGACCCACCGGCGGACGGCGGGGCTGCGGCGCCGGACGCGACCGGCGGACCCCCCAACGTCGCGCGGTCCCCGTTTGTGCCCGGCGCGCGACAGCAGGAACGGTCGGCGCCGGATCGGGTCGGACGGGGCGCGGAGCGCCGAAGGTTACCCTGCGGCGATGTCGACTCCCGTGGGTGCTGATCCGGCCGTCGTCGGCCCCTATCTGGCCTCGGTGTTCGAGGACGACCGCTGGCGTTCGGTGCGGATCGAGCTGATCGCCGCCGGCATGTCGAACCTCACCTACGTGGTCACCCCGGAGGGCGGCGTGCCCGGTGACGAGGTGATCCTCCGGCGGCCGCCGACGGGCGCCGTGCTGGCCACCGCGCACGACATGGGCCGGGAGCACCGGGTCATCAGCGCCCTGGGTCCGACGCCGGTCCCGGTGCCGCGGACCCTGCACCTGTGCACCGACCCCGACGTGCTCGGCGCGCCGTTCTACGTGATGGAGCGGGTGGTCGGCCTGCACGTGGTCGACCGACTCCCCGCGGGCTATGCCGACGAGCCCGGGCAGCGGCGGCAGATCGGTGAGGGGCTGGTCGACGTCCTCGCCGACCTGCACTCGGTCGACTCCGCGGCCGTGGGCTTGGGCGACTTCGGCCGGCCCGAGGGCTTCATGGCCCGGCAGGTGCGTCGGTGGACCAAGCAGTGGGACGCCACCCGCGATCGCGACCGCCCCGGCCTGGACGCCCTCGCCGCCCGGCTGGCCGAGACCGTTCCGGTCACCCAGCGCGACGCGGTCACCCACGGCGACTACCGGCTCGACAACTGCCTGCTCGACCCCGACGCCCCCGGCCGGATCCGGGCGGTGCTCGACTGGGAGATGTCGACCCTCGGCGACCCGCTGGCCGACCTGGGCATGCTGTTCGTCTACTGGCCCGAGGCCGGCGAGGACCGCGGTGTCGCCCTCAGCCCGGTGACGACCCTGCCCGGGTTCCCCACCCGCCGGGAGCTCGCCGAGCGCTACGCCACCCGCAGCGGCCTGGACCTCGCCGACCTGCCCTGGTACGTCGGTTTCGCCTACTTCAAGTTCGCCGCGATCGTCGCCGGGATCGTGGCCCGGTCCGCGGCCGGCGCCATGGCCGGCAAGGACACCTCCGGCTACGCCGAGCGCATCGATCCCTGCGTGCGACTCGGACGCGCCGCACTGGACGACGGTGCGATCTAGCCCGGGGACGCCGCCCTAGACTCCGGCCGACCGCCACCCTCGCAGGGAGGCGGCCGACGAGTGTCGACGAGGAGAGACCGTGAGCGCGCCGCCCACCGACCGTCCCGCGGTGCGTCCCCGCAGCGGCCGGCGGCCGATCCCGCCGCTGATCTTCCTGCTCGTCCTGGCGCTGGCCGCCCTCGCCGTCTGGTGGAACGTCCTGCAGGACGAGGAGGACCGCGACGCCGCCCAGGCCGCCGCCTGCACCACCGCGTCGGCCGCCCCGCCGTCCCTGGACCCGACCACCCTGTCCGTGCGGGTCTTCAACGCGACCGACACCGGCGGCCTCGCCCAGGCGGTGGCCGCGGACCTGCAGGGGCGCGGCTTCGTCGTCGACGAGATCGCCAACGACCCCTCCGACCGTGACGTCACCGGCGTCGGCGAGATCCGGCACGGTCCCCGCGGCAACGACGCCGCCGCCTTCCTCGGCCTGGTCCTGCGCGGCGCCGGCGACTTCCTCGACACCCGCGCCACCGCCCAGATCGACCTGGTCATCGGCCCGGACTTCGCGTTCCGCGTCGAGGGCGACACCATCGTCCCCGAGAGCCTGGCCTCCCCCGAGGACGTGGCCGCCGCCCTCGGCACCGTCTCCAGCGCAGCCGCCGCCTGCTGAGGAGAGGACCCCGTCCGCCCCGCCCCTCGGGGGCTCGGGACCCTGCACGGGCCATCCGCCGCGCCCGGCCGCCGGGACGCCTCCGGTCCTATCCGGGGTGGAGGCGGTCGAGGAGGGCGATGAAGGGGTCGGCCACCGACGGGGCGACGGCGATGCCGAGGGGCTCGGCGAACGGGCGTCCCGGCAGGCCGGTGACCACCACCCCCGCCTCGGCGGCCACCAGGGCGCCGGCCGCGAAGTCCCACGGGTTGAGGTGGGCCTCGTAGTAGGCGTCCACCCGGCCGGCGGCGACCGTGCACAGGTCGAGCGCCGCCGAGCCGTGCCGGCGGATGTCGCGCACGTGCGGGAGCAGCTGGGCGACCACCGCCCCCTGGGCGAGCCGCTGCTCCCTCCGGTAGCCGAAGCCCGTGGCGACCAGCGTCTGCTCGAGGGACGCCGGACGGCTGCCGGTCAACCGGACGGGATCGGCCTCGCCCACGGTCAGGTGCGCACCGCCACCGGTCGTGGCCGACCAGAGCTCGCCGGTCGCGGCGTTGAGAACGACGCCCGCCCGCACCCGCCCCTCGACCTCGGCCGCGATGGAGACCGCGTAGGCGGGCAGCCCGTAGACGAAGTTGGTGGTGCCGTCGATCGGGTCGACGATCCAGCGGACACCGCTGGAGCCGGCCCGGTCGCTGCCCTCCTCCCCCAGCAGCCCGTCGTCGGGCCGCGCGCCCAGCAGCCGGGCCACGACCAGCTCCTCGCACGCCTTGTCCACGGCGGTGACCATGTCCACCGGGCTGGACTTGACGTCCACCTGGTCGGCGGCCGAATCCCGGCCGCGGGCGACGAGGTCGGCCGCCTCCCGGGCGGTCCCGACGGCGAGCTCGAGGAGGGCGGCGGGATCCGGGGCGCTGGTCATCCCCCGATCCTGCCCGAGGGCCGTGCTGGCACGGCCCCCGAGCCGGGACCCGCCCCGAGCCTGCGGAGGGTGGGGGGCACGGGGGTCCTTCTTCTACCCTGTCCGCGTGCTGGGCTTCGGGGTGGACATCGGTGGCAGCGGGATCAAGGGGTGCCTGGTCGACCTGGACAAGGGCGAGCTCGAGGGTGAGCGACTGCGGATCGAGACGCCGCAGCCGGCCGTCCCCGACCCGGTCTACGACGTGGTCGCCCGGATCGTCGACCACTTCGGCTGGGCGGGCCGGATCGGGGTGACGTTCCCCGGCGTCCTCAAGCAGGGGGTGGCGCACACCGCCGCGAACGTGGACAAGAGCTGGCTGGGCACCGACGTGGCCGCCGGCCTGGCCGCGCTGATCCCGGGCGGCGTGCAGACGCTCAACGACGCCGACGCCGCCGGCCTCGCCGAGATGCGCTACGGCGCGGGGCGGGACAGGAAGGGCGTGGTGCTCATGCTCACGTTCGGCACCGGCATCGGCAGCGCGCTGTTCACCGACGGCGTCCTGGTCCCCAACACCGAGTTCGGGCACATCCAGGTCGACGGCGAGGACGGCGAGCGGCGCGCGTCCGCGGCGGCCCGGGAGCGGGAGGACCTCGGCTACCCCGAGTGGGCCAAGCGGGTGGACCGCTACCTCGACGTCCTGGAGGCCGGCGTCTGGCCCGACCTGATCATCGTGGGCGGCGGGGTGAGCAAGAAGGCGCACAAGTGGGTGCCGCTGCTGTCCACCCGCACTCCCGTCGTCCCGGCCGAACTGCTCAACGACGCGGGGATCGTCGGGGCCGCGCTCGCCGCCGCGGAGCACATCGGCCAGTGACCGCCCGGACGGGGTGCCGGGGGCCGGCGCGGGTCACCACGGAGGGTGAGAAACCACCTGGATGGGGTGCCGGAGCCCCTGCGGACGGGCAGTCCCGACGCGGAGCGGTGGAATAGCCCTCCGGCGTCGTTACAATGGACGAGCCCCGCCCCGTCGCTCCCCAGCCGGAAGGCATCCCCCGTCCGCGCCCCGGCCAAACTCCGGGCCGGCCAGTCGGGACCTCCCCGCTCCGGACGCCGGCCTACGAGGCCGCTGCCCGGGGACCAGACGGCCCCTCGGGGAACGAACCCAGCATGGGAAGGAACCCCTGAGTGCCCGCCGATCAGCCAGCACCGGAAGCAGCCGCAGCGAGCACCTCGAGTCGCTCCACGACGGTCGCCGCCGGTACCCGGGCCACCCGGACCAGCGCACCGGTGGACGCCACGGCCACCCCGGCCAAGGCACCCGCCCGCAAGAAGGCGCCGGCGAAGGCAGCCGGCGCCCGCACCAAGCCGACCATCTCCCCCTCCCCGGGCGCCGGTGAGGGCACCGTCCTGACCGCCGTCGCCACCGACGACTCCGCGGTCGCCGTCATCGACGCCGGCGGTGAGGGACTCAAGCTGGACGAGACCGTCGTCGCCGGACCCGACGGCCCCGCCGTCGAGGCCGTCGCCGCCGAGGAGGAGGCCGCCACCGAGGGCGGCGACTTCGAGTGGGACGACGAGGAGGAGTCCGAGGCGCTCCGCCAGGCCCGCAAGGACGCCGAGCTCACCGCCTCGGCCGACTCCGTCCGCGCCTACCTCAAGCAGATCGGCAAGGTCGCGCTGCTCAACGCCGAGGAGGAGGTCGACCTCGCCAAGCGGATCGAGGCCGGGCTCTACGGCGCCGAGCGGCTGCGCCAGGCCGAGGAGGAGGGCCAGAAGCTCTCCCCGCAGATGCGCCGCGACCTCAACTGGATCGTCCGCGACGGCGAGCGCGCCAAGAACCACCTGCTGGAGGCCAACCTCCGCCTCGTGGTCTCCCTCGCCAAGCGCTACACCGGCCGCGGCATGGCGTTCCTGGACCTCATCCAGGAGGGCAACCTCGGCCTGATCCGCGCCGTCGAGAAGTTCGACTACACCAAGGGCTACAAGTTCTCGACCTACGCCACCTGGTGGATCCGCCAGGCCATCACCCGCGCCATGGCCGACCAGGCCCGCACCATCCGCATCCCGGTGCACATGGTCGAGGTCATCAACAAGCTCGGCCGCATCCAGCGCGAGCTGCTCCAGGACCTGGGCCGCGAGCCCACCCCGGAGGAGCTGGCCAAGGAGATGGACATCACCCCGGACAAGGTGCTGGAGATCCAGCAGTACGCCCGGGAGCCGATCAGCCTCGACCAGACCATCGGTGACGAGGGCGACAGCCAGCTCGGTGACTTCATCGAGGACTCCGAGGCGGTCGTCGCCGTCGACGCCGTGAGCTTCACGCTCATGCAGGACCAGCTCACCAGCGTGCTGCAGACGCTGTCCGAGCGGGAGGCCGGCGTCGTCCGGCTGCGGTTCGGCCTCACCGACGGGCAGCCGCGCACGCTGGACGAGATCGGGCAGGTCTACGGAGTCACCCGTGAACGGATCCGCCAGATCGAGTCCAAGACGATGTCCAAGCTGCGCCACCCCAGCCGCTCCCAGGTGCTGCGCGACTACCTGGACTGAGCAGGGACTGCCCCCTGACCTGTTCGCGCAGGTCAGGGGGCAGTATTCTGACCCGACCGGGGTGCGGACGACGAGCACAGCGCTCCTAGTCCAGATATCGGGCTAGGCTCGGCGCCGTGGCCGTGGATCTCGCCGTCCTGGTGCCGTCCTGGGAGCTGCACCTGCGCGCCGAGCGCAAGAGCCCCCAGACAGTGAAGTCCTACGGCGACGGCGTGCGCCGCTTCCTCGCCTGGGCGGCCACCCAAGGCCGCCCGGCGGTGCTGGACCGGGCCAGCGTCAACGCCTTCGTCGCGGACCTCCTCGACGCCGGGGCCGAGCCCGCCACCGCGCGCGCCCGGCAGCTCGCCCTGCGCCGCTTCTCGGCCTGGCTGCTGGAGGAGGGCGAGGCCGACGCCGACCACCTGCTGGGGCTCAAGGCGCCGAAGCTGGACGCCAAGGTCGTCGAGCCGCTGACCACCGAGCAGATCACCGCGCTGGTCGCCGCCTGCGCGGGCATGGAGCTGCGCGACCGCCGGGACGAGGCACTCGTGCGGCTGATGATCGAGACCGGTGTCCGGGCCGGCGAGGTGGTCGCGTTGGGCACCGGGGACGTCGACCTGTCCACCGGCACGGCCACCGTGCGCCGCGGCAAGGGTGGGCGGGGCCGGGTGGTCCCGTTCGGCCCGCAGACCTCCCGGGCGCTGGACCGCTACCTGCGCACCCGCCGCTCGCACCGCCTGGCCGGCACCCCGGCGCTGTGGCTCGGCGACCGGGGCAAGGAGTTCAGCTACGACGCGCTGCACAAGACCCTCGGCGAGCGCGCCGTGCGGCCGGCATCGAGGCCTTCCGGCCGCACCGGCTGCGGCACACCGCGGCGCACCGCTGGCTCGCCGCGGGCGGCTCCGAGGGGGGCCTGATGGCGGTGGCCGGCTGGACCCGCCCGGACATGCTGCTGCGCTACACCCGCGCCCAGGCGTCCGCCCGCGCCGCAGCCGAGGCCCGCGCGCTAGGGCTTGGCGACTTCTGACAGCAGCAGGCAACGGTTACCCCGTCAGCGTGCGGTCCACAGGGACGACGTCGACCGGCATGCGTCGGCGGCCATCCCGTCCTCTGGTGTGGTCGGCGCCGCGCCACCGGAACGGGACAGCATCGTCATCCCGTGACGTCCGATCAGGACACGCCTCCAGTGACACCTGTGGTCGCCCGTGCGGCGCCCCAGCCGCCCCCTGCGGCCTTCGCGGGCTCAGCCGGACAGCCCGGGGGGCACCATTGGACATCCGGGATCCCTGCAGGCCCGTGGCAGTCACGCCAGCGGGGTCGGAGGCCGGGCTGCTGCGGCGGCCACCGCATTAGGCACGCTGTTCCGCTGGCCGTGCGTCGCGTGGGCTGACGCCATGCCAGCTCCGCACAGCGAGACCTCCAGGAATTTGAGCGGCAGACCGAGACGTCAGCGATCGACCCGGCCGCGCAAGCAGGCTTTAGAGGCGCCGCGCTCACCTTCTCCAGTTCTTCTCCAGAAGGCCTGGTGGGCTCGGCCTCTCCATCGGCCAATTCCGCGGTCGATGAGTCGGCGGTGACCACAGGCTCCATCGTGACCAAGCTCACGGCGTCGCGGCGGCAGCTAGTACGACGGCGCGTCGGTCGAGCATCGGCGTCCCAGCGCCGGCAGCGATCGTCGTCTTCCCCACTGACCTGCCGGTTCTTCGAGACGATCACACCTTCGGAAGACCAGTACGGGATCCACCTGACGGAAGGGCCATTGACGGAGGCTCCTTGACCTGTCTCAGCAGGCGCCGTTAGGTTTCGGTCAGGTCTTGAGTGCCAGCGATGAGCCCCGGCTAGCTGGCCGGCAACCCTCCACTGCGGCGGGGTGCCCCGGGTGACGACCTGGCCCTGCCATCGGCAGGGCAAGCGCAGTGACGCCTCGCCATGCCGGGCCGTCCTGCGTTCCGCAGCGACGTCGAGGAGATGCCATGTCCACGAGCCGTGATCGCAACCTGCCCTCATCCGCCCTGGCTCCGCACCACCCGGAGGGGCTCCACTCCGTTCCGGCCACTCCCCCGGACCCCGACCGGGGGCTCCGAGGGCCCGCGGCCGGCCGAGCCCAGAGCATCGGGAACCTGTTGGCGAAGGGTCCGACGCTGTCCTTCGAGTTCTTCCCGCCCAAGGGCCCGGACGGCGAGGCCCAGCTGTGGACGGCGCTGCGCGAGCTGGAACAGCTGGCACCGTCGTTCGTGTCGGTGACCTACGGGGCCGGCGGCTCCACCCGGGACGGGACGCTGGCGGTGGCCGAGCGGATCGCCGGCGAGACCACGCTGACGCCGCTGGTGCACCTGACCGCCGTCGAGCACAGCACCACCGAGCTGCGCCAGGTGATCGGCCGGCTGGCCGACGCCGGCGTGCGCAACGTGCTGGCCCTGCGCGGCGACCCGCCGGGCGCCGATCCGCAGGCGGAGTGGGTGGCGCACCCCGAAGGCGTGCGCTACGCCGCCGAACTGGTCGAGCTCATCCACTCGGTCGGCGACTTCTCGGTCGGCGTCGCCGCGTTCCCCGAGAAGCATCCGCGCTCGGCGGACCTCCGCAGCGACGTCGACCGGTTCGTGGCCAAGTGCCGGTCCGGCGCCGACTTCGCCGTCACCCAGATCTTCTTCCGCGCCGAGGACTACCTGCGGCTGCGCGACGAGGTGGCCGCCCGCGGCTGCGACGTGCCGATCATCGCCGGGGTGATGCCGGTGACCAACGCCCGGCAGATCGCCCGGAT
Organism: Geodermatophilus sabuli; assembly: GCF_010686765.1. Lineage (GTDB taxonomy): Bacteria > Actinomycetota > Actinomycetes > Mycobacteriales > Geodermatophilaceae > Geodermatophilus > Geodermatophilus sabuli_A. The sequence continues at coordinate 266,584 of NZ_JAAGWF010000012.1, forward strand.
CGTGCAGCTGTCCGGCCAGGCGTTCCCGACCGAGCTCGCGGCGCGGTTCGCCGCGCTCGACGGCGATCGGCCGGCCGACCAGGCCGCGGTACGCGCCTTCGGCGTCGAGATGGCCACCGAGCTGTCCCAGACGCTGCTGGACGAGGGCGCGCCGGGCCTGCACCTGATCACCATGAACCGCGCGGCGGCGACCCGTGAGGTGTGCGCGAACCTGCTCGCCGGGCCGGGCGCGGCCACCGAGGACGTCGCATGAGCGGCCGGGACCTGCTGGGCGCCCTCGCCGAGCGCGTCGTGGTGGCCGACGGCGCGATGGGCACGATGCTGCAGACCGCCGGACTGGACCTGGACGACTTCGCCGGGCTCGAGGGCTGCAACGAGATCCTCAACGTCACCCGCCCCGACGTCATCCGTTCGATCCACGACGCCTACCTCGCGGCCGGCGCCGACGCCGTGGAGACCAACACCTTCGGCGCGAACTGGGCCAACCTCGCCGAGTACGGCATCGCCGACCGGATCGAGGAGCTCGCCGCCGCCGGAGCCCGCCTGGCCCGGGACGTCGCCGACGGCTGGTCCACCCCCGACCGGCCGCGCTGGGTGCTCGGCGCCGTCGGGCCGGGCACCAAGCTGCCCACCCTCGGCCACGTCGACTACCGCACGCTGCGCGACGCCTACCAGCGGCAGACCGCCGGCATGCTCGCCGGCGGCATCGACGCCGTCCTGGTGGAGACCGCCCAGGACCTGCTGCAGGCCAAGGCCGCGATCCTCGGCGCCCGGCGGGCGATGGCCGCGGCCGGCCGGGCCGTTCCGGTGATCGCGCACGTCACCGTGGAGACCACCGGCACGATGCTGCTCGGCAGTGAGATCGGCGCCGCGGTCACCGCGCTGGAGCCGCTGGGCGTGGACCTGCTCGGGCTCAACTGCGCGACCGGCCCGGCGGAGATGAGCGAGCACCTGCGGCACGTGTCCCGGCACTTCCGGGGCGCGGTGTCGGTCATGCCCAACGCCGGGCTGCCGCAGCTGGGTCCCGACGGTGCGGTCTATCCGCTGGGGCCGGCGGACCTGGCGGCGGCGCTGCGCGGGTTCGTCACCGACTACGGCACCCGGCTGGTCGGTGGCTGCTGCGGCACCACCCCCGAGCACGTCCGGGTGCTGGTGGCCGCGCTCGACGGCGTCGAGCCGGCCCGCCGCGACCCGCGTCGGGAGCCCGGCGTCGCCTCGCTCTACCAGTCGGTGGCCTTCCGGCAGGACGCCGGCGTGCTGATGGTCGGCGAGCGGACCAACGCCAACGGCTCCAAGGCCTTCCGCGACGCCCTGCTCGCCGACCGGCTCGACGACTGCATGGAGATCGCCCGCGGCCAGATCCGCGACGGCGCACACCTGCTCGACCTCAACGTCGACTACGTCGCCCGCGACGGCGCCGGCGACATGCGGGTCCTGGCCGGCCGGCTGGCCACCACCTCGACCCTGCCGATCATGCTCGACTCCACCGAGCCCGCGGTCATCGAGGCCGGGCTGGAGATGCTCGGCGGGAGGTGCGTGGTCAACTCGGTGAACTTCGAGGACGGCGAGGGCCCCACCTCCCGGTTCGCCCGGATGATGCCGCTGATCCAGGAGCATGGCGCGGCCGCGGTCGCGCTCACCATCGACGAGGAGGGACAGGCCCGCACCGAAGAGTCCAAGGTGCGGGTCGCCGAGCGGCTGATCACCACCCTCACCGAGGGCTGGGGCATGGCCGTGGCCGACATCATCGTCGACCCGCTCACCTTCCCGATCGGCACCGGTCAGGAGGAGACCCGCCGCGACGGCCTGGAGACGATCGCGGCGCTGCGGGAGATCAAGCGCCGCTGGCCGGACGTGCAGACCACCCTCGGGGTCTCCAACGTCTCCTTCGGGCTGTCCCCCGCCGGCCGGCAGGTGCTCAACTCGGTGTTCCTGCACGAGTGCGTCGAGGCCGGCCTGGACTCGGCGATCGTGCACGCCTCGAAGATCCTGCCCTCGTCGAAGATCCCCGACGAGCAACGGCAGGCCGCCCTCGACCTGGTCTACGACCGCCGCCGGGAGGGCTTCGACCCGCTGCAGCGGTTCCTTGAGGTGTTCTCCGGGGTCAGCACCGCCTCGTCCAAGTAGACCCGCGCCGCCGAGCTCGCCGCCATGCCCTTGGAGGAGCGGCTGGCCGCCCGCATCGTCGACGGCGAGCGCACCGGCCTGGCCGAGGACCTCGACGAGGCGCTGCGCGGCAAGCCGGCCCTGGCGATCATCAACGAGGACCTGCTCGCCGGGATGAAGACCGTCGGCGACCTCTTCGGCGCCGGGCTGATGCAGCTGCCGTTCGTGCTGCAGTCCGCCGAGGTCATGAAGGCCGCCGTCGCCCACCTCGAGCCGCACATGGAGAAGACCGACTCCCTCGGCAAGGGCACCATCGTCATGGCCACGGTCAAGGGCGATGTCCACGACATCGGCAAGAACCTGGTCGACATCATCCTGACCAACAACGGCTACACCGTGGTCAACCTCGGCATCAAGCAGCCGATCGCCACCATCCTCGACGCCGCCGAGCAGCACGGCGCCGACGTCATCGGCATGTCCGGGCTGCTGGTCAAGTCGACGGTGATCATGCGGGAGAACCTGGAGGAGATGAACGCCCGCGGCCTGGCCGACCGCTTCCCCGTGGTGCTCGGCGGCGCCGCTCTGACCCGCGGCTACGTCGAGGGCGACCTCACCGACCTCTTCCACGGCGACGTCCACTACGCCCGCGACGCCTTCGAGGGCCTCCGGCTGATGGAGGCCCTCGTCGCCGCCCGCCGCGGCGAGGGCAGCGTGCCCGCGGCGGCCACCCCGGGCAGCGCCGACGCGGAGCGGCGGGCCGAGCGGAAGGCCCGGCGGGAACGGTCGCTGCGCATCGCCGAGCAGCGCCGCGCCACCGAGCAACCCACCGAGGACCTGCCTGCCCGGTCCGCGACAGCCACCGACAACCCGGTGCCCACCCCACCGTTCTGGGGCAACCGGGTGGTCAAGGGCATCGCCACCGCCGAGTACGCCTCCCTGCTCGACGAGCGGGCCACCTTCCTGGGCCAGTGGGGGCTGCGCGCGGCCCGCGGCGGCGAGGGACCCTCCTACGAGGAGCTGGTGGAGACCGAGGGCCGGCCCCGGCTGCGCTACTGGCTGGACCGGCTGCAGACCGACGGGGTCCTGGAGGCCGCCGTGGCCTATGGCTACTTCCCCGCCGTCGCCGACGGGGACGACCTCGTCGTCTTAGGCGATGACGGCGCCGGGGAACGGGAGCGGTTCACCTTTCCCCGCCAGCGCCGCGACGTCCGGCTGTGTCTCGCCGACTACTTCCGCCCCCGGGACACCGGCGAGACCGACGTCGTCGCCCTCATGGTCGTCACCCTCGGCCGGCGGATCACCGGCTACGCCAACGAGCTGTTCGCCGCCGACGCCTACCGCGATTACCTGGAGGTGCACGGGCTCGGGGTCCAGCTGACTGAGGCGCTCACCGAGTACTGGCACCGGCGTGTCCGCGGCGAGCTCGTCCTGCCCGACGGCACGCCGGTGGGCGCGGCCGACGGGCCCGACGCGAAGGCCTTCTTCGACCTGCAGTTCCGCGGCTGCCGCTACGGGTTCGGCTATCCCGCCTGCCCCGACCTCACCCAACAAGAGCAGCTCGTTCGCCTGCTCGCGACCGAGCGGATGGGCGTCACCCTGTCCGAGGAGCACCAGCTCGACCCCGAACAATCCACCTCCGCACTCATCAGTCACCACCCGGAGGCCAGCTACTTCAACGCCCGCTGAGCACCTCCCCCGAGTGCCCCGCCCAGGGCCGCTGCTGGGTGGTGGTGTGGCTGGCCACACCACCACCCGATCCCCGACCCCGGCTACATCCGATGGCCATCGGGCGGCCTTGGGCACCCAGCAGCGACGCACGGAAAGCACGCACCGCATCCGACTGCGTCCCTCCCCGCATGGCGATCCGGCTGGACGACCTGATGGCGTCTTTCCGGCGTCACCGACAGGCACCCGCACCGCTTCCGGCACACCTTCGCCCATCGCTGGCTGGCCGGAGGAGGACAGGAGCGCGACCTGATGACGCTCGCCGGCTGACGCTCGGACGACATGCTGTCCCGCTACGCCGCCTCCACCCCGGTCGAGCGCCCACGACGCACACCGCCGGCTGGGGCTGGGAGATCGACTGCGAGCCGGCGGAGGACGCGAAGCGCCAGAACGTGCGATCAGCTCATCAGGTGCGCTTGAGGCTCGTACCGGGGGCTAGGCCGTCAGGTGGGCGAGGCCTGGCGAGCTCCATCGCGCGAAACCGTGCTCGGGCGGCGACCGCAGGCGAGACCGCAGCCAGTCAGCGGGCCAGCCGGGTTCGACTGCAGATTCACGGCACCACTGGAGAAGTACTGGAGGATCGTCCGGCGAGCCAACTCGCCTGACGACCTGCTCGGTCAGGACCAGAGTGGTGGTAGTGCGGCTCTGAACCGCCCCGGGATGGATGGAGGCGGGGCTGATGCACCACTCCGACCGCGGGGTGCAGACCTCTCGATCCGCTACAGCGTTGAGAAGAACCGGAGAACGGCACGAGCTGGCCTGGCCATGCTCACAGCCGGTCCTTCCACGGGAGGCCGGCTCGTGCAGCGCGCGGCTCCCGGTAGCGCAGCGCTCCAGGTCGTCAGGGCTCCTCGCGCCCTACCGCGGCTCGCCGAGGCGGGGGTGACACGGCGTCACCGTCAGTGGCCTTCTGTCTGCGGCGGCAGGGCGGCGACGAGCGGGTGGTCCCTGCCGACCTTGCCCGTCTTCGCGGCGCCGCCCGGGCTGCCCA
>NZ_JAAGWF010000106.1 GCF_010686765.1 Geodermatophilus sabuli
ATGTGTCAGCGCCGAGCCTAACGCCTTCGGGTGACCCGTTGTCGCTAAGCTACCGTCCGCGTTAACGCGCAGCGTTTCACGCTCAAGACCACGCTGAATACCCTTCAGTGCCTGAGGGTGATTTTCCAGCCAGGCCAGCGCCTGAGATACGTCCGGGATCAAATTGACCTCCCGCCTGTCAAAGTATTGTTACTCAGCATAATTGTAATGGTTGACGATTGAAGGTCGCGTATTCATTCCACCAATTAGTGCCACCACGTCATACCCTGTAGTGTTGCCCATGCCACGAGAACATAGCGCAACGCCTTGCCAAGGCACAAAAAAAAGAGCACTGGCCCCCAGGAGATGCGCATCCATCCCGCCAGCAGGCACAGTAAATCACCTATTACAGGCATCCAGCTTAATAACAGCGTGGCAGCGCCATAGCGTTTTAGCCAGCCGACTGCCTTTTCCTGCCAGCGCGATTTTTCACGCAGCGGAAAGAAACGCCCAAGAATAACGTTAGTCAGCCCTCCAAAGCTATTACCCATTGTTGCTA
>NZ_JAAGWF010000107.1 GCF_010686765.1 Geodermatophilus sabuli
GGATGGGAACGGGAACTCTTACGACATTCCCCGGAGTGCCTTTCCGGATACAGGCCAAATTCCCCTGATGGCCGCAGCCACAGGCCTGACAGACCATCTCATCCTGCATTCGGATGGGCGCATAGACCCGGTCGATGCAAACTATAGTCCAGACACTTATTCGTTGGTTGGTATCAACGGGGTTTTAATTGATCAGGTCATTGACCAGGACACTACGAGTATCAATGGGTTAGTGTATCTGGAGTTGAATGTGACAAGCATAGATACATATCAGGCCCCCATTTTTACCACCATCGACGGTTCTATCAACAACGTGCTTGTTGGGGTGGACGGCTCGACGCAGGAGGCGCTTGCGGGGCTGACGTCTGCGACGGAATGGGAGATGCCGACGCTTGACTTTGGCGACATGGCCACGACAGCGCTCGGTGCCGTGAACACGGGTGAGATCACGCTTGGGGTGAACTCTGCTGTGGATGAGGCAGGCACCACGACCACCCGGGCGATCTCGGCCGCTGTGGCGCAGATTGGTGGGGCTGCC
>NZ_JAAGWF010000108.1 GCF_010686765.1 Geodermatophilus sabuli
AAACGGTACAGGGAGTAGGAGATCAGCAGCGGCATTACCTGGGGCAGTACGCCGAAGAGAATCTCTTCAATTTTGTTGGCGCCCGTTGCGCGGATCCCTTCGACCGGGCCCGGCTCGATAGCTTCCACCGCTTCGGAGAGCAGCTTGGAGAGCACGCCGGTGGTATGAATAAACAGCGCCATCACCCCGGCGAACGGACCCAGGCCGACGGCCACCACGAACAGCATGGCAAAGACCATTTCGTTGATGGCGCGGCAGGCGTCCATCAGGCGACGCATCGGCTGGTAAATCCACCACGGTACGATGTTCTCGGCGCTCATCAGGCCGAACGGAACAGAAAGGATGACGGCCAGGGCGGTGCCCCAGACGGCGATTTGCAGAGTGACCGCCATTTCGCTGAGGTAATCCTGCCACTGGCTGAAATCAGGCGGGAAGAAGTCGGCGGCAAAAGTGGCCATATTGCCGGCATCTTTAAACAGCAGCAGCGGATCCATTTCCGCGCCCTGCCAGGAGATAACGAGCACCGCAAGCAAAAT
>NZ_JAAGWF010000109.1 GCF_010686765.1 Geodermatophilus sabuli
TTTTACCCTGTTCCGGCGTCACGGCAACCCGCCGCGAGATACTGCGGTACACGGTGTTATTTTCTTCCGTCTGGATCATATAGTCGAGAATATCACCCGACTTATTAAGCAGGACCGCTGGAACAACAGAATTTTTGGCATAGAGTTCAACAATTTTTTCATTTTCCATGTTTTTTATAGAAATGAATAAACCATTGTGCCCTACCATCGCATCGTTTATTTTTTCTGATAATGACTTAATATCCGTTTTGTTC
>NZ_JAAGWF010000110.1 GCF_010686765.1 Geodermatophilus sabuli
CGTCTCTGTTTTAAGAAACTCTTCGGTGAGCTGAAGTTTACCTGTCAGAAAATCGCGGTCCTGATTATCGAAATAGCCATTAAGGGTGCTAATCAGGATAAAACTTGATAACCACCATACCGTAAGCATCACCGCAGAAAAAATCAGGCTCAGGCGTGTGGTCAGGGAAATTTTGAACCTCACTCTTCTCTGATCTCCAGGACATATCCGGCACCGCGAACGGTATGGATCAGTTTTGGCTCAAAGTCATCATCAATTTTACTTCTCAG
>NZ_JAAGWF010000111.1 GCF_010686765.1 Geodermatophilus sabuli
ATTTCAGGGCAAACAGCAGAATTATGTCATGCTGACTGGCCTCTCCATTAATTTCCATCTCCATTACCTCGATGCGCTGAAAAAAAATCTGATTGCGATCGCCGTCGTGATAAGCCTGCTGATTGTTCTGATCATTCGCATCGCTGTCCGTCAGGGGCACCTGCCCCTTCGTAATGTCAGCAATGCCATTAAAAACATCACCTCCGAGAATCTTGATGCGCGGCTGGAACCGACACGCGTTCCCATTGAGCTGGAGCAGCTGGTTATCTCGTTCAATCATATGATTGGAAAGATTGAGGATGTCTTTACCCGCCAGGCCAATTTCTCTGCCGATATCGCGCACGAGATCAGAACGCCCATCACCAATCTGGTGACGCAGACTGAAATCGCACTGAGTCAGGATCGAACCCAGAAGGAACTTGAGGATGTCCTCTACTCCAGTCTTGAAGAGTATAACCGGATGACCAAAATGGTCAGCGACATGCTGTTTCTGGCGCAGGCGGACAATAATCAGCTGATACCTG
>NZ_JAAGWF010000112.1 GCF_010686765.1 Geodermatophilus sabuli
AGCGCATTCGTAATGCGAAGGTCGTAGGTTCGACTCCTATTATCGGCACCATTCAAGCATCTCTCAAAGTCCACTCAAGTCCTCTGGAAGCCTTTATACTCTAGCTTTAAGCCCTTTCTCATTATTTTGAGGTCTAGCGAAGTACTCCTTAATCTACAGCATTTTGGGGGTATATTCGGGGGTATATGCTGTTCGGTCTAAAGGAGATACTCCCAATGAAGCTAAACGCTCGACAGGTCGAGACCGCTAAGCCAAAGGACAAGCCATACAAGATGGCTGACGGCTTTGGTCTGCATTTCTACGAACAGTCGAGTGCAGGTAAAACCACGACCGCGAACGTTGCCGCCAGCCTGTACGGAAAACCTGATCTGTTACGCCTGACGTAGTACGGGACGGCGTTGGGGCTGGCAAATGAAGCAGCGGCCCACAATGAGGCGCTGATGCCCCTGGATGAAATCGGTCAGGGGATTGACCCTGTGGAGGTCTATAAGTCTGCCTACGCGCTGTTTAACGGCACGGGCAAG
>NZ_JAAGWF010000113.1 GCF_010686765.1 Geodermatophilus sabuli
ACAGACACCATACCTGAACCGACGCGGCGCCGCTTTGCAAAAGCAGTCGGGAAAGTTCAGCAACGGTACTGCCTGTGGTGACGACATCATCCACAATCGCGATATGGAGGCCTTTGACCGGGAATTCAAGACGAAAGGCATTTTTGAGGTTCCTTTTGCGAAGCCGGGCCGTGAGCTGATGCTGGATAGCCGTATTATGGACGCGTTTGAGCGCACGGGCGTCGTACCGGCAACCGAGCCATCGCGCGAGCGGGCGGCAAAGCAAGTCACTTTGGTTGTAGCCGCGTCGCCAGTGTCGGCGACGGTATAAAGGCACGTTGACCACCATGTCGATGTTCGGCAGGCCGCGGGTGCGTCGCGCCTGTAAAACGGCCAGCAGTAACAGGCGGGCGAGGGGACGCGCCAGCACACTCTGGCCGGCAAACTTCAGCGCATGTATAAGGCCGCTTAACGGCGCAACATAATCATCCACAGCCACCAGGGCACACCACGGCGGCGCTTTTTTCAGGCAGCGGCCGCAGG
>NZ_JAAGWF010000114.1 GCF_010686765.1 Geodermatophilus sabuli
AACCAGGACGGCAGCAGGCCGTAAAACTGAATTTCTTCGAAGTGATTCTTCGTCGGCTCTGTTACCTGCTGGCGCAAAAGGGGAATCCAGATGTGTAACTCTAAGAAATGCGGTTACTGCGACAAGCCGGTTAAACCGGAGGAAGTAGTCAAAAGTACCCTTCTCTATCGCAACGGCGCACAGCTGGCGCGCAAAGAAAAAGAATACTGCTCTGAACGTTGTGCTTCGTACGACCAGATGGCCCACGAAAGCTAACGTAAAAGCCGCGCAAGGCGGCCCGTACGTCCGGTGCTCCCGACCAAAGTTACACCGGAAAACTACTTAAAAAACCAAAGTTCACCCAATGGGCGCTATCTCTGGCCCGGGGATCTTACATCCAAAAAAGAGGATCTCACATGGAATTTTTCTATGTAGTTAAGGCTACGCAGAAATCTGGCAAAGACGACGCGGTGATTTGGTTCACTGCGAAATCAGAAGCCCGTGCAAACCTCCAGCTCGATGTTGAGCTGGAAGATGC
>NZ_JAAGWF010000115.1 GCF_010686765.1 Geodermatophilus sabuli
ATTTCCGTCGAAGTCAATCGTATTGCCGCTGTTGCAGCGTCCAAAAACGATATATTTCGACTTGTCATAACCTGCTATCGTGGGAACCGCCCAACCCCCGGTCGGAACATTAACGGTACCCTTCCAGATACACTGGCCTGACTGTGTGGCATTAGTTATCGAGGTGAAGTCTGTACTGTTGCTGATGAGCAAGCCCACCCCACTTCGCTGACCTGTCGGGAATATCTGCCATAGGCTTCCCGGAAACGTGTAAGTGCTATCCCGTTCGCTGATGCGGTTGTCTTTCATCGTTGAGTTCTGCGTGACGCGGCCCCCCGATATGGTGACCGAGTTCATCTTATGAAGCAGCCCTGAATCAAGGTAAGCCGTAGCGTGCGGGATAAACAGCACCTGCGCCCCGGAAACATAACCGGCAATATCCGCGTATTTTGCTTTCTGGTAGCCACTATCAAAACTGGCCCCATACGACGGGCATCTCAGGCCCGCCGTTATCTCCATACGCTTTCCCCCATC
>NZ_JAAGWF010000116.1 GCF_010686765.1 Geodermatophilus sabuli
AAACCTCCGCGTCGTAATACAGAGGCTAAGCCAGGCGGTGAAAGCCCATGGCGTAGCGGCGAGGGGAAACCGGCAGGGGAAGGGCAGCGCCGACGCCGCCCGCGTAAACCTGCTAACCCGCAGTAGTCTGGAAGCCCGGTCGTAAAGCCGGGCTTTTCTTTTGCGGCAGCGGAAAGAAAGTGCCACAATAGTGGCTGTTTATACAGTATTTCAGGTCCTCCGATGGCTTTAACCGCGGCGCTCAAAGCGCAAATTGGCGCCTGGTATAAGGCGCTACAACAGCAGATCCCCGATTTTATCCCCCGAGCGCCTCAGCGGCAGATGATTGCTGATGTGGCAAAAACGCTCTCCGGGGACGACGGACGACATCTGGCGATTGAAGCCCCGACGGGTGTCGGGAAAACCCTTTCGTATTTAATCCCGGGCATTGCCATAGCGCGGGAAGAGCAAAAAACGCTGGTGGTCAGCACCGCTAACGTGGCCCTGCAGGATCAAATCTTCAGCAAAGACC
>NZ_JAAGWF010000013.1 GCF_010686765.1 Geodermatophilus sabuli
AGCTAAGCCTCTCAGCGCCGATGGTACTGCCCTGGAGACGGGGTGGGAGAGTAGGACACCGCCGGACAACCATTCCCCGACAGGGCCCGCAGCCACCAGGCTGCGGGCCCTGCCGGCATCCCCGCCCCGCCCGCCCCGGCACACCCCAGGGACTTGCGGCGCCGAAAGTCCATCCCTAGGGGACTCGCGGCGCCGAAAGCCCGCCCCTAGGGACTTGCGGCGCCGAAAGTCCCCTCCAGCACCGCCCCACCCCAGAGACTTGCGGCGCACCTAGGAGCTGCCAGCGCCGTCCTTCCGAAACGGATGGATGGCGACGAACGCGTCCGGACGGGCGTCGACCCCTCCGTCACTGTGACGAAGGGGTCGACGGGCCGCGCGGTGGGATCAGGGGACGGTGCGCCGGTTCGCCGTGAAGGACGCCGCGGCCAGGACGGCGACCAGGGCGAGGGGCAGGCCGATGGTGAGGGTGTACGTCGACTGGTCGGCGAACCACGAGCCGATGTCGCCCCATGCCTGCGCCCAGGTGACGAGGATGCCGGCCGCTCCGAGCAGCACCACGGCAACGAGGACGAGGGTCCACATGCCGTTGGCGCCCCACCGCTTGTACACGATGCCCATACCGATCCCGGTGAACATGAACGCCAGCATGATCGAGGCGGCGATCAGGGCCTGCAGGACCGGGTTGCTGGTCACGCCTGGAAGGGGCATCCAGAACTCGAGTCGGGCACCCCAGCCGTCCGTGGCCCGCTCGATGGCGGCCAGTGCCGCCACGGCGACGCCGTAACCGAGGGCCTGGCCGACGGCGACGAGGGCGGTGCCCAGGAAGAACGTGCGCCGGCTCAGACTGACGCCCATCGCAAAGGAGAGCAGCTGGGTGAAGGCCTGCACGTACACGACCATGACGGTGATGTAGAGCGACGCGAGGCCACCGGTGAAGGAGCTGTCCTCCTCGCCTGCGGGCGTGAGGTGCCACACCGCGAGGTTGATCGCGAAGCTCAGGCCCACGATCAGCCACGGGATGCCCAGCATCACCAGCGGGTGCACGAGGTGCAGGCGCGCTGCGGCGACGACGCGGTTCATCGGGGGACCTCCTCGAGGCGCGGGGACGTGGCGGAGGGCGGCGCCGACTGGTCGGTCGCCGTCTGCAGGCTCATGGCCACGACCAGCTGCTGGAGCTTGGTCGGCTCCCAGGCCAGTCCGGCGGCGCGGGCGTCCTCACCGTCGGCGCCCGGCCCGAGCCGGACGACGGCGCGGCTGTGCCCGCCCAGGGTCTCGGTGTGCAGCAGCTCGTGCCGGCCGGCGAAGGCCTGGACCGCGGCGCTGGGTCCGCTCACGGTCAGGGCGCTGTCCCGCAGTGACTCCGCGTCGGTGTCCAGCAGCACGCGGCCCCGGTCGATGAGGATGACCCGCTCGAGCAGGTCGGCGATCTCCTCGATCAGGTGCGTCGACAGGACGATGGTCCGGGGGTGCTCGGCGTAGTCGGCCAGCAGGCGGTCGTAGAAGAGCTGGCGGGCGACGGCGTCCAGGCCGAGGTACGGCTCGTCGAAGAGCGTGAGGGGCGCCCGTGAGGCCAGGCCGATGATGATGCCGACGGCGCTGTTCATGCCGCGGGAGAGCTTCTTGACGGTCCGCTTGGCCGGCAGGTCGAAGTCTCGCATCAGGGACTGCGCCAGGTCCTCGTCCCAGTCAGGGAAGAGGGTGGCGGCCGCGGCGAGGGCGTCACGGACCCGGAACTGCTCGGGGTAGCGCTGGCCCTCCTTGATGAAGCAGATGCGACGGAGGACGTCGTCGTTCTCGTACGGCCGCCCGCCGAAGACCTCCACCCGCCCCTGGCTGGGCACCCGGTGGCCGGTGAGCAGCTGCATCAGCGTGGTCTTGCCGGCGCCGTTGCGGCCCAGGAGCCCGGTGATGGTGTCCTGTTCGATGGTGGTGCTCACGCCGTCCAGGGCGGTGTGCTCGCGGAAGCGCATCGTCACGTCGTGCACGGTGGCGGTGGCGGTCATCGCCGGTCCTCCTCGCGGTCGATCATCGCGGCGAGCTCCGCGGCGGAGATGCCGAGCTTGTGCGCCTCGGTCAGCAGGGGGCGGACGTACTGGTCGGCGAACTCGCTGCGCCGGCGCTTCAACAGCTGGTCGCGGGCGCCCGGGGCGACGAACATCCCCACTCCTCGTCTCTTGTAGAGGACCCCGTCGGCCACCAGCTGGTTGAGGCCCTTGGCGGCCGTGGCGGGGTTGATGCGGTGGAAGGCGGCCAGCTCGTTGGACGAGGGCGCCTGGCTCTCCTCCGGGAGGGAGCCGTCGACGATCGCGTTCTCGATCTGCGTGGCGACCTGCCGGAAGATCGGGCCGCCGTCCTCGTTCACGCCCGGTCCCGCCGGGCGCCCCATCGGTTCTCTGGTTCATTACTCATGTAACGAACCATAGAGGCGGCGGCGCGGCAATGCAAGCCCCGCCGCTACGGTGGCGCGATGGACGACGGCGCCCTCCCGCCCTTCACCGTGGACGTTCCCCCCGCCGAGGTCGAGGACCTGCGGCGCCGGCTGCAGGCCACCCGGTGGCCCGACGCCGCGCCGGTCGGCGACTGGTCGCAGGGCGTCCCCCTCGACCAGGTGCGCGAGCTGTGCCGGTACTGGGCCGACGAGTACGACTGGGCCGCCCGCCAGGCCCTCCTCAACGCGGTGCCGCAGCACGTGATCGAGCTGCAGGGGCTGCCGATCCACGTGCTGCACGTGCCCTCTCCCGTGGCCGGTGCGCTGCCGCTGGTGCTGACGCACGGGTGGCCCGGGTCGGTCTTCGAGTTCCTCGACGTCATCGGGCCCCTCACCGACCCGGCGGCGCATGGTGGCGACCCGGCGGACGCGTTCTCCGTCGTCGTCCCCTCACTGCCGGGGTACGGCTGGAGCGGCAAGGCGACCGAGCCCGGCTGGGGGATCGAGCGCACCGCCGACGCGTGGGCCGAACTGATGTCCCGGCTGGGGTACGACCGGTTCGGGGCGCAGGGCGGGGACCTCGGGTCGTTCGTGTCCGGCAACCTGGCCGCGCGACACCCCGGCCGGGTGGTGGGCATCCACCTCAACATGGTCGTCACCGGGCCGCCGCCGGGCCGGACGGAGTTCAGCGACCGCGAGCAGCGCGCCCTGGCGAAGGAGCAGCACTTCCGCACGATCGACTCGGCCTACAACATGCAGCAGCGCACGCGCCCGCAGACGCTGGCCTACGGGCTGACCGACTCCCCGGCCGGGCAGTGCGCGTGGATCCTGGAGAAGTTCTGGTCGTGGTCGGACTGCGGCGGCGACCCGGTCGGCGTCCTCGGCGCCGACCGCATCCTCGACCAGGTGGCCACCTACTGGTTCACCGGCTCCGCGGCGTCCGCGGCCCGGATGTACTGGGAGATGGCGCAGTCGCCGTCCGCCCGCCTCCCGCAGGTCGACGTGCCGACCGGGGTGTCGCTGTTCCCGCACGACATCCTGCAGCCGACCGAGGAGTGGGCCCGAGCGCAGTACAGCGACCTGCGGATGTGGCGGGAGCACGACCGGGGCGGGCACTTCGCGGCCATGGAGCAGCCGCGCCTGCTGGTCGACGACGTCCGGGAGTTCTTCCGCCCGCTCCGCTGACCACGGGCCCGCCGGGGCGCGCGGCAGCGGGTGCACGCCCGTCGGGCCGGGTCCCGGCCCGGTTGCCCCAGGGGGCGCTCCCGGCGTACGCATCCACCGTGCACATCGCGGAGGACGGGGCGGCGACCGTGCTCGCCGGGGACCGGGTCCGGGCCGCCGGCCATCCCGGGGCGCTGCCGGCATGAGCCTGGCCGTCCGCGCGCGCCGCGTCGTCCTGCCCGACGGGGTGCACCCGGCCGCCGTGCACACCCGGGACGGCCGGATCACCGCCGTCAAACCCTTCGACGACGCCCCGTCCGGCGCGGTCACCCTCGCCGACGACGAGGTGCTCCTGCCCGGGCTGGTCGACAGCCACGTACACGTCAACGAGCCCGGACGCACCGAGTGGGAGGGCTTCGCCTCCGCGACCCGGGCGGCGGTCGCCGGGGGCGTCACCACCGTCGTCGACATGCCCCTCAACTCGGTCCCGGCCACGACCACCGTCGAGGCGTTGCACGGGAAACGGGCGGCGGCGCGGGGCCAGGTGGCGTGCGACGTGGCGTTCTGGGGCGGCGCGGTCCCGGGCAACCTCGACCAGCTCCGCCCGCTGCACGAGGCCGGCGTCGTCGGGTTCAAGTGCTTCCTGCTCGACTCCGGCGTCCCCGAGTTCCCGCCGCTGGACGACGCGGGCCTGCGGGCCGCGCTCACCGAGCTGGCCGGCGTCGACGGGCTGCTGATCGCGCACGCCGAGGACGCCGAGGTCATCGCCGCGGCCCCGGCCCCCGCCGGTGCCAGCTACGCCGCCTTCCTCGCCTCCCGCCCGCCGGCGGCCGAGGAGTCGGCGATCGCCGGGCTGGTCGCGGCCGTCCGCGACACCGGCGCCCGCGCGCACGTCGTGCACCTGGCCGACGCCGACGCCCTCCCGCTGCTGCGCCGGGCCCGGGCCGACGGCGTCGCGATCACGGTGGAGACGTGCCCGCACTACCTGACCTTCGCCGCGGAGGAGATCCCCGAGGGGGCGACGGCGTTCAAGTGCTGCCCGCCGATCCGCGAGACGTGGCACCGGGAGGCGCTCTGGGTGGCGCTGGCCGACGGGGACGTCGACCTCGTGGTCAGCGACCACTCGCCGTGCACCCCCGATCTCAAGCGGCTCGACGTCGGCGACTTCGGGCTCGCCTGGGGCGGCATCGCCTCGCTGCAGGTCGGCCTGCCCGTGGTGTGGACCGGCGCCCGGGCCCGCGGTATCGGCCTGGCGGAGGTGGCGCGCTGGATGGCCGCGGCGCCGGCCCGGCTGGCCGGCCTCCCCGGCAAGGGAACGATCGCCCCCGGCAAGGACGCCGACCTGGTCGCCTTCGCCCCCGACGAGTCCTGGACGGTCGGGGCGCTCGAGCACCGCCACCCGGTCACGCCCTACACCGGCCGCCGGGTGACCGGCGTCGTCCGGCGGACGTGGCTGCGCGGGCAGCTCGCCGACGGCACGCCGCGCGGGCGGCTGCTGCGCCGCGGGCAGTCCTGACCGGCGCGTACCGTCCGCCGCGCCGTCCCCCCGCATCGAGGAGCCGCATGAGCACCGACGTCCTCCGCCTGCCGGACCTGGCCAGCCGTGCCCTCGGCGGGTCGGTGGTCGCGGCCAACGACGAGTCCTTCGCGGCGAAGGAGAACCTGGTCCAGCCGCACCCGGCGCAGCTGCTCGCCGGGTTCGGGCACCGGGGCAAGGAGTACGACGGCTGGGAGACCCGGCGCCGCCGCGGCCCGGGGTCGGACTGGGCGCTGGTCCGGCTCGGTGTGCCCGGCATCGTCGCGGCCGTCGTCGTCGACACCGCCCACTTCACCGGCAACCACCCGCCCCGCGCCTCGGTCGAGGCGGCGGCCATCGAGAACCACCCGACGGGAGCCGAGCTGCAGCGGGCGGACTGGCAGCCGCTGCTGCCGCTGTCGGACCTGGCCGGCGACACCGCCCACGTCTTCCCCGTGGACTCGACCCGCCGGGTCACCCACGTGCGGCTGACCATCCACCCCGACGGCGGGGTGGCGCGGCTGCGGGTGCACGGCACCGCCGTCCCCGACCCCCGCCTCCTCGACGCCGGCCCCCTCGACCTGGCCGCCCTCGAGAACGGCGGCCGGATCACCGCGGTGAGCGACGAGTTCTACGGCCGCCCCGCGCAGCTGATCGCGCCCGGGCTGGCCCGCTCGATGGGGGAGGGCTGGGAGACCGCCCGGCGCCGCGACGACGGCAACGACTCCGTGGAGATCGCGCTGGCCTGCGAGGGCGTGGTCACCCTGGCCGAGCTCGACACCACCTGGTTCCTCGGCAACGCGCCCGGCTCGGCGTCCCTGACCGGCAGCGGTCCGGACGGCGAGGTCGTGGTGCTGCCCCGCACCCGGCTGCAGCCCGACACCCGGCACCGCTTCGTCGTGGAGGGCGGTGCCGCGGTCGACCGGGTGCGGCTGGACGTCTTCCCCGACGGCGGCATGGCGCGGCTGCGGCTGTGGGGGCGGCCGACGGCCGCCGGGCGGGCGGCGCTGGGCCGCCGCTGGTTCGACGCGCTGCCCGACGTCCAGGCGCTGGAGGTCCTGGAGTCGGTCGGCCTCCCGCCGGCGGAGGCCGGACGCCTGGTCGGCCGCCGCCCCCTCTCCGGTGACCTGCCCCCCGCGGCGGCCCGGCTGCTGCTCGGACCGCCGCGCTGACCGGCCCGGACGCCGTCCGGCGCCGGGACTAGGTTGGAGCCCCCAGCGTCGCGTCCCCGAGGAGACCCCGTGTCCCGACCCGGTCGCCGGCTCCGGCTGTCGGCCACCGCGCCCGTCCTCCTGCTCGGCGTCGTGGCGTGCGGCTCGGTGATCGAGCAGGGCGAGCTGGAGTCCCAGATCGCCGACACCATCCAGGAGGAGTTCGACTTCGAGGCCGAGGTCTCCTGCCCGGACGACCTGGAGGCCGAGGTGGACGCCAGCACCGAGTGCACCGCGATCGACCCCGCCACCGACGAGGAGATCGCCCTCCGGATCACCGTCACGTCGGTCGAGGACGGCACGGCGCAGTTCGACATCGCCCCCGTCGAGTGAGGCCCGCCGGTGCCGACCGCTGACCCGCGCGCGGACCTGCTCGTGCACGACGCCGAGCTGCTGGCCACCGTGGACGACGCCCGCCGCGAGATCGCCGGCGGCTGGGTCGCGGTCACCGGCGGCGTGGTGACCGCGATCGGGAGCCCGGCTGACCCCGCGCCCGCGGCCGCCCGCCGGGTCGACGCCCGCGGCTGCCTGGTCACGCCGGGGCTGGTGAACACCCACCACCACCTGTACCAGAACCTCACCCGGGCCTTCGCGCCGGCCCTGACCGGCGGCCTGTTCGACTGGCTGGTGACCCTCTACCCCCTGTGGTCCCGGCTGGACGAGGAGGCCGCCTACGTCAGCGCCTACGTCGGGCTGACCGAGCTGGCGCTGGGCGGCTGCACCACCTCGACCGACCACCTCTACGTGCACCCCCGTGGCGCGGGCGACCTGATCTCCGCCGAGGTGGCCGCGGCCCGCGACCTCGGCATGCGGTCGCACGTCACCCGGGGCTCGATGTCGCTGTCGGTCAAGGACGGCGGCCTGCCCCCGGACTCCGTGGTCCAGGACGACGACGAGGTCCTGGCCGACTCGCAGCGGCTGGTGGCGGCCCACCACGACCGGTCCCCCTCGGCCCTGACCCGGATCGCACTGGCCCCGTGCTCGCCGTTCAGCGTCTCCACCTCGTTGATGGCCCGGACGGCGGAGCTCGCCGACGAGCTCGACGTGCGGCTGCACACCCACCTGTGCGAGACGCAGGACGAGGACGCCTTCTGCGTGGAGACGTTCGGCCGCCGTCCGGTCGACTACCTGCAGGACGTCGGCTGGATGACCGACCGCACCTGGCTGGCGCACGTCGTCTGGCCGTCGCCGGACGAGGTGACCCGGCTCGGCGCGGCCGGGGTCGGTGCGGCGCACTGCCCGTCGTCCAACATGATCCTGGGCAGCGGGCTGGCCCCGGTGGCCGAACTGCGGAGCGCCGGTGTCCCGGTGGGGCTCGGCGTCGACGGCTCGTCCTCGGCGGACTCCGCGTCGCTGTGGCTCGAGGCCCGGACGGCGATGCTCCAGGGCAAGCTGCGACACGGGGCCGGCTCGACCTCCGCCCGGGACGCGCTGGAGATCGCCACCCGCGGCGGCGCTGCCTGCCTGGGCCGCGCCGGCGAGATCGGTGAGCTCTCCGTCGGCGCCTGCGGCGACCTGGTCGTGTGGCCGCTGGAGGGGGCCGCCTTCGCGGGTGCGCTGTCCGACCCCGTGGAGGCCTGGCTGCGCTGTGGCCCGGTCGCGGCCCGGCACACCGTCGTCGCCGGCCGGTTCGTCGTCGAGGACGGCGTCCCGGCACGCCCGGGCCTGGACGAGCAGCTCGCCGTCCACCGCCGGGTGTCGGCCGCCATGCAGGCCGCCGTCTAGCCACCACCGCTCGCGAGCTCGTGGCGGGCCCCTGCAGCGGGCCGTCGAAGGGCGGCGGCGAGGGCCCGGGCTCCTCCGCGGAAGGACCAGGCGGACTTCCGGCGCCGAGAGTCCGCGATGGAGTCCGTCAGAGGGCGGCGGCGAGGGCCTCGAGATCGTCCACCGTGGCGTCGAGGTGCGGAGAGACACGCAGCACCGGACCGGTCATCTCACCCGGCGCGCGCTCCGGCCCGATCGCGGTGGTCACGATGCCGTGCTCGGTGAGCAGCCGGGCCCGGGTGGTCACCACGTCCTCGCCGTCGGGTGGGCGCAGCGTCGTGGTGGCGCTCGGCTCGTCGACCGGCTCGACGACCCGCCAGCCGGCTGCCCCGTCGAGCACCGCACGGCCGGCCCGGCCCAGCGCGGCCAACCGCTCGCGCACCCGGTGCGGTCCGGCCGCGACGTGCTCGCCGACGGCCAGCACCAGCCCGACGCGACCGGCCACGTGCGCCTCCCCGGACTCGAAGGCGCGCAGCGGCGGGACGTCGTCGGGCGCGGGGAGCACCGGCGTCAGCTGCGCGGTGATCGCCGGGCGGGCGCACAGCACCCCGACCCCCCGCGGCCCGGCCAGCCACTTGCGGGAGGTGGAGTAGACCACGTCGGCGCCCAGGTCGGTGTCGACGTGGCCGAGGGACTGCGCCGCGTCCAGCACCAGCGGCACCCCCGCCTCCCGGCACAGGGCGGCCACCTCGGCGGCCGGCTGGACCAGGCCGCGGTGACTGCCGATGTGGGTGAGGTGCACCAGCCCCGGCGGGTCCGTGGCCAGCAGGCGGGCGACGCCGTCCAGGTCGGTCCGGCCCAGCCCGTCGACCGGCAGCGGCTCCGGCGTCAGGCCGGCGGCGCGCAGCTGGGCGACGTTCGGCGCGTACTCCCCGGGCAGGCAGGCCACCCGGGTGCCGGCGGGCAGCCGCCAGCCGGCGAGCAGGGCCACCAGCGCGGCCTGCGCGGACTCGACGAAGGCGACGTCGGCCGCGGCCATCCCGACCAGCCCGCCGAGCACGGACCGGCCCTGCTGCAGGAGGTCGTCGGCGGTCGCCTCGGCCACGTAACCGCCCAGCTCGGCCTCGTGCCGCGCGTGGTGGGCGGCGGCCTCCAGCACCCGGTGGCTCTGCCGGCTGCACGCCGCGCTGTCCAGGTGCCGCCCGGCCGGACGCGGACGGGCCGAGCGCCACGCGGCGCCGAGGTCCTCGTGGACGAGGTCGGATCCGTGCACGGTCACGGCCCCACGCCAGGAGGAGGACCCTCCTGCTCCCCACCGCTCGCAGGCTCGCGGCGGGCAGGAGGAGGACCCTCCTGCTCCCCACCGCTCGCAGGCTCGCGGCGGGCCCCTGCAGGGAGGGCCGTCACGCCAGGACGCCGCGGGCCACCGACACCCCGGAGTGCACCGGGTCGCCGTCCAGGGGCTCGACCGAGACGTCGACGACCGGGAACTCGGTGAGGTCGACGCCGGGAGGCACCTCGAGGGTGACCTCGCCACCGCCCTGGACGACCCCCAGCGAGTACATGTCCTCGACCGCCTCGTCGATCAGCCAGACCTCGTAGAAGCCGTCCTCCAGGTCGGCCGCGGTGAGGTCGAGCCGGAGGGTCCGGGTGCCGTCGCCGCGCTCGAGCACCCGCGCCTCGCCCGAGGCGCCGGACTCCTCGAGCGGGTCGAGGGCGGCGGCGGCCACCGTGAGCCCGTCGTCGTCCCGGTCGCCGAGCGCGACCGCGCCCGCGCCGATCCCGGCTCCGACGACCAGGGCGGCCGCCGCTGCCAGCAGCAGGCGGGACCGCCGCGGCCGCAACGTGGTGACCGTCGCCGGTGCGGGCGGCGGGGGGAGCGGCGGCGGGGGGACCGGCGGCGGTGCCACCGGCGCCGCCGGGACGGCGGCCGCGACGACGTCGGGCCGCGGCGTCGCGGTGACACCGGTGGCGGCGGCGATCGCACTCCACACGGCCGGCGGCGGCGGGACGGCGGGGCCCGGGGCGGCCAGTTGCGGGACGGCGAGCGCGTCGACCCCCCGCTGCAGCGAGGCCACCTCGGCCTGGCACCGGGCGCAGCCGGCGAGGTGGGCGTCGTCCACGGCCGGCAGGGGTTCGCGGAGCGCGGCGAGGGCCAGCGTCTCAGGCGTGCAGTGCGGCATCGTCCACCTCCAACCGGGTGCGCAGGCGCTCGAGGGTGCGCCGGATGTGGCTCTTGACGGTGCCCAGGGGCAACCCGGTGCGGGCGGCGATCTGGGCGTGGGTGAGGTCCTCGAAGAAGGCCAGCTCGATGATGCCCCGCTGTGGCTGGCCCAGGAGGTCCAGCTCGCCGAGCAGCAGCACCCGGTCGGCGACGGCGGAGTCGACCAAGGGGCCGGCGGTCGCCGGCGCCGACTGCGCCTGGGCCACCGCGGCCTCGGCGGTGCGGCGCTGCCGGTCGCGGCGAGCCCAGGTGTCGGCGATCTTGTGCCGGCAGACGCCGACCAGCCAGGCCGGCAGCGGGCCCTGCTCGGGGCGGTAGCCGGCGCGACCGGTCCAGGCGGAGATGAAGGTCTGCTGCGTGACGTCCTCGGCGTCCGGGCCCGGGCCGAAGGCGCGCACCGCCATGCCGTGCACCTGCCCGGCGAAGCGCTCGTAGGCCCACGCGAGGGCCTGCTCCTCGCCGGCGGCGAAGCGCCGGCCCACCTCCGCGTCGTCCGGCTCCGGGCGGTGCCCGGTCGGGCCGGCGTGGGAGCTCACGACCGCGACCCTAGTTGCTGACGGGCGTCGTCGGCCTCGCT
Source organism: Geodermatophilus sabuli (assembly GCF_010686765.1). GTDB lineage: Bacteria > Actinomycetota > Actinomycetes > Mycobacteriales > Geodermatophilaceae > Geodermatophilus > Geodermatophilus sabuli_A. The sequence continues at coordinate 10,825 of NZ_JAAGWF010000013.1, forward strand.
GCAGGGGCCCGCCGCGAGCCTGCGAGAGGTGGGGGGCGGTGAGGTCCTTGATCACGGCAGGGGCTCCGCGACGACGACGACGTTGTCCCGGTAGGCGCCGAGATCGGGGAGGAACGGTCCCCCGCAGGTGAGGAGCACCAGGCGTGGTGGACCGGCGCGCCCGAAGAGCTGGTCGAGGGGCAGCGCCCGCTTCTCGATGACGTCCCGGGACACCACCCGCCAGCCGGTCGCCGCCCCCGCCGCGTCGATGACCTCGATCCGGTCGCCCACCGCGGCGTCCCGCAGCGGGGCGAGGACGCCCAGGCCCTGGTCCCGGTCGTCCACGTGGCCGGCGAGCACCGTCGACCCCGCCGTCCCGGGAGCGGGCCCGAAGCGGTACCAGCCGACCCGGTCCACGTCGTCGGGGAGGGCCATCTGGCCGTCGCCCCGCACGCCCACCGGGTCGACCGGGGCCTCGATGCCGAGCGCGGGCACGGCCAGCCGGACGGGCACCGGGGCCGGCGCCGTGGCGGCGGGGGCGGCGTCGCGCACCGTCACCGGCGGGAGCGTGCTCGCCGGTGCCACCGCCGGTCCCTCCCCCGAGGGGACCGACGGCGGCACCGGGGCGGAGAGGGCCCGCTCGACCGACGCGCCCGCTGCCACCGGCTCCTCGGTCACCTGCCAGGCGACCGGGGCGCCCACCGCGACGGAGAGCCCCAGGACCACCCCGGCGGCAGCGCGGCGCATCGTCGATCCCTCCCCGCCCCCGGGTCAGACCCGGGAGGTGGACAGCCGGCGGGCGGCGATCCCGGCACCGGCGAGGCCGGCCAGGGACAGCGCGACCAGCGGCATCGGGACCCCACCGTCGTCGACGAGGCCGGCGGTGCCGCCGGGGACGCCCGACGGCGAGGAGTGCGAGCCGGAGATCGTCTGGACGGCGAGGTCGAAGCCGGCGTCCTGCGAGCCCCACGCGTAGACGATCGTCGTGGTGCCCTCGGCCAGCGTCAGGTCGGCCGGGCCGATGGCCACGGTGCCGGTGCCGGCCAGGACGACGTCGGCGCTCACGGTGCCGGCCGGCACGGTCAGCGACGCCTCGTCCGGGTTGGCGAGCCCCGGGGCGACGACCTGGCCCCCGGCGCGGATGTCGACCGCGGGCGCCGCGGCGGTGTGCCGGACGACGACCCGAGCCTGCCCGGCCGGGACCGCGGAGGTGTCGTTGACGAACGGCGTCAGCTTCGGGGCGCCGCCGGCGTCCAGGTGCGCGACCACGGTCGCGTTGGCGCCGGCGGGCACGGAGACGCCGTCGGCCGACAGCAGCGGGTTCCCGGAGCCGTCCGCCGCGTCGGCCGGGAAGAGGGCCAGGTCGTAGGTGCCGGCGGGCAGCTGCAGGGGATCGGTCAGGGTGCCGGGCTGGAAGTCGTCGATCAACCGCTCACCGTTGGCGTAGACGTCGACGGGGGTGTCGGGCACACCGTGCAGCACCGACACCGTGGCGGTGTCGGCGGCCAGAGCGGGGGAGGTGCCGAGGGCGAGCAACGTGCCGGTGGCGCCGACGGCGATACCGAGCGCGGTACGGGTCCTGGTCATGGGGGGAGTTCCTTCCGGGCGGTGGTGGTGTGCCTGTCACCCCTCCTTCCGCGCCCCCTGCCGCCTCGGATGCAGCCGATCGTGGACCCGCGTGGCTCCGGGGACGGCGAGGATGGGGGGATGGCTGCCGATCGGGACCGCGACCTCACGGGCCGCGCCCGCAACGCCAGGCCGCGCGACGCACTGGGCCGGCCGCTGCCGCACGGGGCCACGGGGGAGGAGCGGGCACCCGAGGGGGTGGTCCGGCCGCCGGCGCAGGCGCTGGCCGAGGCTCAACGGTTGCTGGACGCGGGCCGTCCCTTCCATGCCCACGAGGTGTTGGAGGACGCCTGGAAGTCCGCGCCGCCGCCCGAGCGCCAGTTGTGGCGCGGCCTGGCCCAGCTCGCCGTCGGGCTGACCCACGCGGCCCGGGGCAACGCCCGCGGTGCCGGCACGCTGCTCGAGCGCGGCGCCGGGAACATCGCCGGCTACGCGGCTGACCCGCCGCACGACGTCGACGTCCGCGGTCTGGTCGCCTGGGCCCGGGGAGCCGCCGTCGCCGCGGAGCCGGGGACCCCACGGCTGACCGCCGCCCCTACCGGCCCGGAGTGACGCGGGGCACACTGCGGGCCATGACCTCCACCACCGCCCAGCGGGCGCGCGAGGTGTGGGCGGCCGGGGATTACCAGCGGGTCGGCGTCCGCCTGGTGCCGGCCAGCGAGCTGCTGGTCGCGGACCTCGCCGTCCGGCCGGGCGACCGGGTGCTCGACGTGGGCGGTGGCACGGGGAACACCGCACTGGCTGCCGCCCGCCGCGACGCCGACGTCGTGTGCACCGACATCGTCCCCGAGCTGCTCGACCACGCCCGGCGGCGGGCGGAGGTGGAGGGGCTGGCCTTCGACACCGAGACGGCCGACGCGCACGAGCTGCCCTTCGCCGACGGCTCCTTCGACGTCGTCGCCTCCACGTTCGGCGTGGTCTTCGCCGCCGATCCGGAGCGGGCCGCCGCCGAGCTGCTGCGCGTGCTGCGCCCGGGCGGTCGGCTGGGCCTCACCGCCTGGATCCCAGGTGCCCCCGGCGGCCGGCTGCTCGAGCTGACGGCGCGGTACGACCCCGACGGCGCGGCAGGCGATCCGCTCCGGTGGGGCACGGTCGAGGGCGTGCTCGGCCTGCTCGGCCGCGGGGCCGTGCACCAGCTGCGCCACGTCGAGCGGACCGTCGAGTTCACCGCTCCCTCGCTGGCGGCGCAGTGGCAGCGCTACCGCGACTGGTTCGGCCCGGTGCACCTCGCGTGGTCCCGGCTCGACGCCGACGGCCGGCGCGCGCTCGAGGCGGAGTTCACCGACATGTGGGGCAGCTACACCCGCGGTTCCGGCCCGGGCATCGTGGTACCCAACACCTATCTGCAGGTCACCGGCGTCCGCGCCGGGTGAGGGGGATCGATGCGCAGCTTCGAGGCGGCGATCCGGATCGACGCGGACGCCGGACGGGTCTGGGCCGTGCTCGTGGACGTCGGCGGCTGGCGGGACTGGAACTCCGGCGTCGACCGGGTGGAGGGCCGGGTCGCGCTCGGGGAGCCGCTCACCCTGTACGCCACGATGATCCGGGACCGGCCCTTCGAGGTCACCGTGACCGAGATCCGGCCGGGGGAGGTCATGCGCTGGCGGGCGGGGCTGCCGCTCGGCCTGGCCGAGATCGACCGCACGTATCACCTCGACGGCCAGGAGGACGGCAGCACGGTGCTCACCGTCCGGGAGGACCACACCGGCCCGCTCGCCCGGTGGCTGGACCGCACGACGCCGGATCTCAACCCGTCGTTCCGCCAGTTCTGCGAGGGGCTGAAGGCCCGGGCCGAGCGGCGCACCGCCCACCCGGCCGGCTGACCGGTCAGCCGGCCAGCACGGTCCCCACCCAGAGCCCGAGGGTGAGCAGCGCCAGGAAGCCGCTCATCGTCAGGACGACCGCTGCCGGCGGGGGAGCCAGGAAGCCACCGGTCCGGGGGTCCCGGATCGACGCGTTGCGCCGGACGCTGGCCAGCAGCGGCGGGATCCAGAGCAGGGCACCCAGGACGAGCGCGGTCCAGGCCGGGAACCCGAGGAACGTCTCACCCCGGACGGTGCCGACGACCCCCGTCGCGAGGAGCCAGCCGCACGCGGCACCGAACCCGGTGAGGACGAGCAGGCTCACGACGTCGCCGGCGCGGCGCGGCCGGGCGAAGCCCGCGGCGTACTCCCGCGGCGGCCCGAAGGCCTCGACCGGGCTCTCCCCGGTGTCGGCCACGTGGCTCTCCACCTCGGCGACGATCTCGCCGATCCGGTCGGGCGGCACGTTGCCCATCCGCAGGGCCAGGACGAGGTCGCGCCGGTAGGAGTCGGTGCTGGTGGTCATCGGGAGCTCCGCACGGTCGGGAGCAGGCCGGCGGCCCGCTCGGTGAACGTGTGCCAGGCGGCCGCGCGCTCGGCCAGGGACGCCGTGCCGCGCGGCGTGACGGTGAAGAACTTGCGGCCCGGGCCCCCGGCCCCCTCGCGCCAGGACGAGGTCACCAGGCCGTCCTGCTCCAGCCGGTTGAGGACCGGGTAGAGCGTGCCGCCCTTGACCGCGCCGAACCCGGCGGCCTGCAGGCGCTGGGCGATGGCGTAGCCGTAGGTCTCCTCGTCGGCCACCACGGCGAGCACGCACAGCGGCAGGGTGGCTCGCAGCCACTCGGTGGGCCAGACGTCGTCGTGCACGACTAGAGAATATCTGCGACTAGTCTTCCTGCCAAGCTAGTCCGGTCGGCCGTGCGACCACTGTGACCGCAAGCAGACCCCCCGCCGGCGGGGTGGGACGATGGCAGCGCCATGAGCACCGACACCACCACCACCGCCGCCACGCCCAGCGCCGACGACACCGCCCTCGGTGAGCCGGTCACGCCTCGCGGTCCGGTGACCTCCGCGTCCTACTCGATCACCGTGCGGCTGACCGCGGACGGCGACCCGGCGTCGATCGGCCGGATCGCCACCGCGGTGGGCTCCGCGGGCGGCGCCGTCACCGCGATCGACGTCGTCGACTCGCGCTCCGACGGGCTCACCGTCGACGTCACCTGCTCGGCCGCCGACGCCCCGCACTCCGAGGAGATGGTCGAGGCGCTGCGCGCCGTCCCCGGGGTGACCGTCCGCAAGGTCAGCGACCGCACCTTCCTCCTGCACCTGGGTGGCAAGCTCGAGGTCGCGTCCAAGGTGCCGCTGAAGACCCGCGACGACCTGTCGATGGCCTACACCCCCGGCGTCGCCCGGGTCTGCCTGGCACTGGCCGACAACCCCGACGACGTCCGCCGGCTGACGATCAAGGGCAACACCGTCGCGGTGGTCACCGACGGTTCGGCCGTCCTGGGTCTCGGCGACATCGGCCCCGGCGCCGCTCTGCCCGTCATGGAGGGCAAGGCGGTGCTGTTCAAGCGCTTCGCCGACATCGACGCCTGGCCGATCTGCCTGGACACCCAGGACGTCGACGAGATCGTGCGCACCGTCGAGCTGCTCGCCCCCGGGTTCGGCGGGATCAACCTCGAGGACATCGCCGCCCCGCGCTGCTTCGAGATCGAGCGCCGGCTGCGCGACAAGCTCGACATCCCGGTCTTCCACGACGACCAGCACGGGACGGCGATCGTCGCGCTGGCCGCCATGCGCAACGCCCTGCGAGTGGTGGACAAGCGTCTCGAGGACGTGAAGATCGTGGTCGCCGGCGGGGGCGCGGCCGGGACGGCGATCGTGCACCTGATGCTGAAGGCAGGCGCGCGGCACGTGCTGGTCTGGGACCGCGAGGGCATCCTGTCGCCCGACGACGAGCGGCTCTCCCCGGCGAAGCTCGACCTGGCGCAGCGCACCAACGCCGCCTGCGTGCGCGGGGAGCTGCCCGACGCCCTCGACGGCGCCGACGTCTTCATCGGCGTCAGCGCGGGCAACATCCTCCGCTCGGAGGACCTCGCCAAGATGGCGCCGCAGGCCGTCGTCTTCCCGATGGCCAACCCCACGCCCGAGGTCGACCCGGTGCGGGCCCGGCAGTACGCCGCCGTCGTCGCGTCGGGGCGGTCGGACCTGCCCAACCAGATCAACAACGTGCTGGCGTTCCCCGGTGTCTTCCGCGGGCTGCTCGACGCGCGGGCCCGGGAGATCAGCGACGGGATGCTGCTGGCGGCGGCCGAGGCCATCGCCGCGGTGGTCCGCGACGACCAGCTCAACGCCAACTACATCATCCCGAGCGTCTTCGACCCGGCCGTCACCAAGGCCGTCGCCGCGGCGGTGGCCGAGCAGGCCCGCCAGGAGCCCGGCGCCACCGCCCCCGTCACCGACCGGACCACCTTCACCCCCTGACGCCCCAGGCTCTTCCGCGAGGAGTCCCGGGCTTCTCCGAGGAGAGTCCCGGGACCCTCACGGAGAAGCCCGGGAGGCCAGCGGACTCCCGGCGCCGAAAGTCCCCTGATGGGGGACGACGTCGGCAGCCGATCCGCGAGATCATGGTCGGGTGCCCGAGTTGCCCGAGGTGGAGGCGCTGACCGCGTTCCTGCGCACGAACGCCGTCGGCAGGGTCGTGACGCGCGTGGACCTGGCCGCGGTCCAGGCGATCAAGACCTTCGACCCGCCGCTGTCCGCGCTCGGTGGCCTGGAGCTCACCGGCGTCGCCCGGCACGGCAAGTTCCTCGACCTCGACGTCTCGGGCCTGCACCTGGTCGTCCACCTGGCCCGCGCCGGCTGGCTGCACTGGCGCACCGGCCTGCCGCCCGCACCGCCGAAGCCGGGCAAGGGCCCGCTCGCCCTGCGGGTGCACCTCGACGACGGCAACGGGTTCGACCTGACCGAGCAGGGCACCCGCAAGGGCCTGGCCGTCTACGTCGTCCGGACGCCGGCCGCGGTGCCCGGCATCGCCCGGCTGGGCCCCGACGCCCTGGAGGTCGACCGCGAGGGGTTCGCCGCGCTGCTGGCGGGCCGCTCGGGCCAGCTCAAGGGAGCCCTGACCGACCAGACCCTGCTGGCCGGCATCGGCAACGCCTACTCCGACGAGATCCTGCACGCGGCCCGGCTCAGCCCGTTCAAGATGGCCGACAAGCTGACCGACGACGAGATGCTCCGGCTCTACGACGCGATGCGGGCCACGCTCACCGAGGCGCTGGCCCGCCAGGTCGGCCAGCAGGCGGCCACCATGAAGGGCGAGAAGCGCTCGGGCCTGCAGGTGCACGCCCGCACGGGGCTGCCGTGCCCGGTGTGCGGGGACACCGTCCGCGAGGTCAGCTTCGCGGACACCTCGCTGCAGTACTGCCCCACCTGCCAGACCGGCGGCAAGCCGCTGGCCGACCGGCGGATGTCCAAGCTGCTCCGCTGAGAGAGGACCCTCCCTCCCCACCCTTCGCACGCTCAGGGCGGGGCCCGGGGAGGGGCCGTGCTAGCCGAGGATCTCGCGGGAGACCGCGGACTGCTCCGTCAGCACGCCGCCGATCACCTGCTGGGTCTCGTTGATGCTCTCCACCACGGCCGCGATGGCCTGGAGCGCGGCGACCACCCGGTCCACCTGGCCCTGGATCGCGCCGACCTTCGCCTCGACGTCCTTGGTCGCTCGGGCGGTCTCGGTGGCCAGCTCCTTGACCTCGTTGGCGACGACCGCGAACCCACGGCCGGCGTCCCCGGCCCGGGGGGCCTCGATGGTCGCGTTGAGCGCCAGCAGGTTCGTCTGGTCGGCGATGCCGCGGATGACCTTGACCACCTTGCCGATGTCCGCGCTGGACGCGCCCAACTCGGCGACCTCCCGGTTGGCCTCCTCCGCCAGCCGCTGCCCGTCGCCGGCCACCGAGGCCGCGGACAGCACGTTGCGCTCCACCTCGGTGATCGACTCCAGCAGCTCCTGGCCGGCGGTCTGCAGCCGCTCGGCGGCCGCGAAGCGCTCGAGCGCCTGACCCAGCAGGAACGCCGCGCTGCGCAGGGCCGCGATCCGGCCCGGGGCGAGCACCAGCGTGCGGGTGGCGAAGAAGTCCATGGTGCCCACCACCTCACCGCCCACCGTGATCGGCAGGCAGACACCGGACCTCACGCCGGCCCGGCGGGCGGCGGGGGCCCGGACGCAGTCGGTCACCTCGGCGAGGTCCTCGACGAAGACGAGGTCACGGGCGCGCCAGGCGCGGCCGGAGAGCCCGACGCCCTCCCGGAACGACGCCGCCAGCGTCACCTCCCGGAACTCGGCGCCGGCGTCCCCGGACTCGGTCGAGAACCGCAGCACGCGCTCCACCGGGTCCACCGCCCAGTAGGAGCCGTAGGTCCAGTCGAAGCCGGCCCGGATGGTGGCCAGCGCGCGGGTCATGGCGTCCTGGCGGGACGTCGCCGCGGTGACCTCGCGGAGCAGGTCGCTGACGGCGGCGGTGTCCTCCGCAGCCTCGGCCTGGCGGGCGGCCGAGGCGACCCGCTCGATGGCCTGGGACACGAGCAGGCCGAGGATCCGGAGGGTGGCCAGCCGCTCGGCGGAGGGGGTGAGCGTCTCGGTGGCGAAGAAGTCCATCGTGCCGGTGACCTGGCCGGCCTCCGTCAGCGGGAAGCAGATGCCGCTGCGCACGCCCACCCGCTGGGCCACCGGTGCGCGCACGCAGTCCGGCAACTGCCCCAGGTCGGCGACGAAGACGAGGTCGCGGGACCGCCACGCCCGCCCGGCCAGGCCGGTCCCCTCCGGGAAGGACGCGGCGCGGGTGACCTCGGCGAAGTCGGGCCCGGCGTCACCGGACTCCTGGACGACCCGGAGGACCCGGTCGGCCGGGTCGACCCGCCAGTAGGAGCCGTAGGCCCAGCCGAACCGTTCGCGGACGAGGTCCAGCGCCGCCCCGACCGCCTCGGCCACCGTCCCGGCGCGGTCGAGGGCGGCGACGACCGCGGTGACCGCCTCGACGTTGGAGCGGGCCTCGGCGACCTGGGCCGCGCCGTCCTCGGCGACGGTGCGGCGGTTGAACAGCGGCATCTGTGATCCCTCCAGCGGACTCGTGGTGGGGCTTCGGCGCCGTGAGCTGCGGGCTTGAGTCCGATCGCGTTCTGTTTCGCACAACCGGATGGTGGTCCGCCGACAGCGTCAGCCCGGCTGGCGGCGGGCGGTCAGCCAGGACGCGGCCCGGGCGGCCACCGAGCTGCCCATCCCGGCGTCGCCGTGCTCGTCCGGCTCGTCGGCGGCCGACCCGACCTCGGTCCACCAGTCGTGGGCCGGCGGCGGGGTCAGCACGTCGATCCGCTCGCCGGGGCGGGGCACCGCCACCCGGACCCCTGACCGCTCGGCTGCGGTGCACAGGCGCTGCACCGGCTCGGCCCAGCGGTGGAACGCCAGGTTGAACGTCGCCCAGTGCACCGGCACGAGGAGGCCGCCGCCGAGGTCGCCGTGGGCGTGCACGGCCTCCTCCGGCGTCATGTGGATGTACTGCCAGGCGTCGTTGTAGGCGCCGATCGGCAGCAGGGTGAGGTCGAACGGGCCCAGCCGCGCACCGATGCCGGCGAACGCCGGGGTGTAGCCGGTGTCGCCCCCGAAGAAGACCCGGTGCCGCGGGCCGGCGATGACCCACGAGGCCCACAGGGTGGTGTCGCGGCTGAAGAACCGCCCGGAGAAGTGCCGCGCCTCGGTGCAGGTGAGCGTCAGCCCGGCGACGGTCGCGGCGCCGTCCCAGTCCAGCTCGACGACCCGCTCCTCCGGCACGCCCCAGCCGCGCAGGTGTGCCCCCAGGCCCAGCGGGACGAGGAACGGCGCCGTCTGGGTGCGCAGCAGCTCCCGGACCGTGGGCAGATCGAGGTGGTCGTAGTGGTCGTGCGACACCAGGACGGCGTCCACCGGCGGCAGCTCGACCAGGGGCACCGGCGCCGGGTGCAGGCGGGTCGGCCCCACCAGCGGGGAGGGGGAGACTCGGTCGCCCCACACCGGGTCGACCAGCACGCGGCGCCCGTCGACCTCGACCAGCGCGCTCGAGTGCCCGAACCAGGTGACCGCGAGCTCCCCCGCCTCCGCGGGGAGGTCCGGCCGGGCCAGGGGCACCGCCCGGGCCGGGAGCCCGGTGTGCCGCTCCTCGTGCATCTGGCGCAGCAGGCCGCGGCGCGCGCTCGCGGGCGGGAGGGAGGGGGTGGCCACCCGGTTGTGGAACCGGCCCTCGGCGAACTGCGGAGATCCCGCGACGTAGGGGCGCACCGCACGCCGGCTGGCGCCGAGTGCGGTGGGCAGGCCCCAGGCCGCACGGGCCAGCCAGGCGGCGGGCCCGGCGAGGGTGGCGACGACGGCGAACGCGGTACGGGCGGCGGGGGACGGCACGCCTGTCAGCATCCCAGCCGCCCGCAACGAGGGCCGTCGGTCAGCTCTGCACGTCCCCGTCCGGGTCGGGGAAGTCGAACGGAGACGCCGGGGTCGAACCCTCCGCCGCCACGACCGCCTCGACGGTCACCTCGCCGGCCTCCTCGAACACCAGGGTCACCGGGATGGACTGCGAGGAGCGCAGCGACGTCCGCAGGTCCTCGAGCACGATCGACGGCGCGCCCTCGGCGCCGACGTACACGTTCACGTCGGCCGGCACGCGGATGGCGCCGGGCCCGCCGTCCACGGTGAGGGCGGCGTCGGTGAAGTCCGGCCCGCGGACGTCGACGAGGTCGTCCTCCACGGTGCCCGTGTTGGCGATGCCCAGGTACAGCCGGGCGTCCTCCCCCACCTCGTAGCTGCCGTCGAGGGGGTGGTCGAGCTGGACCTGCAGCACGCTGACGTCGCCGTCGACGACCGCGTCCGGACCGACTGCGCCGGAGTCGTCGACGTCGGGCAGCTCGTCGCCGCCGCAGCCGGCGAGAGCGAGCGCGGCCGCCAGGGCCAGGGCTGCCGCGCGGCCGGGAGATCGGGTCGGGGCGGGTGCGGACACGGTGCCTCCATCCGTGGACGTCCGGGATCCCCATGGCCTACCCAGCGATCTTTGCCGGATGCCAACTGTTGCCGATCTGCAACACGACGGCGCAGCATGGGCACGTGCCGGTGGGGGAAGACGACGTCCTGCTCGTGCTGGCCCGCGGCGTGCTCGGGGTGGCCACCCGTGCCGCCGGACGGCTGGGGCGGGTCTCGGTCACCCAGCTGCGCGCGCTCACCGTGCTCCGCGGACAGGACGGCGCCGGCCTCGCCGCGCTGGCCGCGGCCCTGGGCATCACGGTGTCGACGGCCAGTCGGCTGGTCGACCGCCTGGTCGATGCGGGGTTGGCCGAGCGGCACCCCTCCCCGCGCACCCGCCGCGAGATCGTCCTGACGCCGTCGCCTGCGGGCCGGGCGCTGCTGGACCGTTACGACGCGCTCCGGCTGACCGAGCTGCGGGCGGCGCTCGACGCCGTTCCCGGGGAGCGCCGCGGGGACGTGCTGGCCGCCCTGGCCGCGTTCGGGACGGCGCTCCCGACGGGACCGCCCCCGGTGGAACGGGCCGCTCCCGTGGCTGGACCGGACGGCGGCGACCCGGCGTGCTGGCTGCACCGGGTCTGCCCCGCGTGCGGGCGGATGGCCGACGGGGACCCGCCGACGACGTGCCCGGCCTGCGGCGAGCCGCTGCCCGTCCCGTGAGTTCAGGCGGCCAGCCGAGCGGTCGCCGCGGCGAAGTCGCACAGCGCCCGGCGCAGCGCCACCCCTGGGCGGTCGGCGGGCACGTGCACCTCGTCCCGCGTGCCGAGCGGCAGGCCGCACTGGGGCAACCGGGCCTGCAGGTCGAGGTCCTCGGCGAGCACCTGCCGCTGGATGGCCACCTCGCGGGCCAGCTCCTCGGGGCCGGGCAGCCGCTCCCCCGGCCCGGCCGACATGAGCATCCGGGTGTAGACCCGGGTCGAGTCGGCGTCCTCCGGCTGGAGCAGGCAGAGGACGGTCGTGACCGCGCCCGAGTCCGGTGAGTCCAACCGCAACCGCAGCTGGAAGGGCACCCGGTAGGTGTAGGTGGCGCGGCGCCGCACCGGCGGCCCGTCGACGCCGCCGGGGTGGTGCGGGGTCTCGTAGGCCCGCTCCAGCTCGGCCCGGAACCCGCCGTCCTCCGACGAGACGGCGAACGCCGGGATCTCCGCTGCGTCCGGCGGGCCGCCGATCCGGCTGTGCACGAACGGCGCGTGCCCGACGTCGAGGAAGGTGTCGGCCAGGGGCCCGGCCGGGCCGGGCGAGCGCACCGGCGGCAACCAGGTGCTGACGAACCGCCGGTCGCCGTCCTCGGGGACCTCCAGCGGGGAGTCGTACGGCTGGGCGGGAGCGAGCCAGACGACGCCCAGCCGCTCCCGGACGCCGAACGCCGGCGGGTCGGCCGCCAGGCCGCCGGCGCCGCGCCGCAGCATCCAGGTGCGGCCCAGCAGCCGCACCTGCAGCCACCCGCCCGGCCGCAGCTCCCGCGAGAGCGCCAACGGGTGCCAGGCGTGCTCGAGCGACGGGTCGAGGTTGCCCAGGACCGGCCCGGCGGGTCCGGGGGGGCCGGGCACCGGTTCGAGCGCCGGCATCCCGGCCGGCCGCGGCAGCGGGACGGGAGTGCGCTCGGGCGCCAGCCAGATCCAGCCGTGCCGTTCCTCCACCGCCCAGGGCATCGAGAGGTCCGCGCGCGGGGGCGGCGAGCCGTCGGGGCCCAGCGACGGGACCGTCACGCACCGGCCCTCGTCGTCGAAGCGCCACCCGTGGTACGGACACTCCAGTCGGCCCTCGACGACCCGTGCCGCTGCCAGCGGCACCAGTCGGTGCGGGCAGCGCGCCGGGAAGGCGCTGACCTCACCGCCGGTCCGCAGCCGGACGACGACGTACGCCCGCCCTCCCGCCCCCACCGGCACCGGCCGGGTCCCGACCTCGGCGGCCCGGGCGACCGCGAACCACCCCGTCGACGTCCTGCCGGATGCAGCCATGGCCCATTGCAGCGCGCCCGGGTTCCCGGCCGGTTACGGGCATCCGACGGTCGTGACACGGATCGGTCTCGGAGGGCAGACGGCGGGTCGACTCGTCTCTAGAGTGACCGCGATCACCGTTCCCGCTGGTCATCTGTCCGAGAGGGAGGCGCCACCGTGACCCCACCCGACGAACGCAGGCTGCTCACGCCGGAGGAGTACCGAGAGGCCCAGGCCTCGCCGGAGTTCGTGGAGCTCAAGCGGCGGTTCCGGCGCTTCGCGTTCCCCATGACCGTGGCGTTCCTGGCCTGGTACCTGCTCTACGTCCTGCTCTCCACCTACGCGCCCGACGTGATGGCCACCGACGTGTTCGGCAACGTCAACCTCGGCATCCTGCTGGGCCTCGCGCAGTTCCTGACGACGTTCGTGATCACCCATCTCTACGTCGCGCACGCGGGCAAGCAGACCGACCCCATCGCCGACGAGATGCGCGACCGGCTCGAGCACCACGAGTTCGCGCGCGGGGCCCGGGGTCGCGGTGACCAGGTGAGCAGGGAGGCCCGTCGTGGGTGACGTCCTCGCCGCCGACAGCGGCACGATCGGCGAACCGGCCGTCAACATCTCGATCTTCGCCGTGTTCGTCGCGATCACCCTCGTGATCACGTTCCGGGCCAGCCGGACCAACAAGAGCGCGGCCGACTACTACGCGGCCGGCCGCAACATCAGCGGCACCCAGAACGGGCTGGCGATCGCCGGGGACTACCTGTCGGCCGCCTCGTTCCTCGGGATCGCCGGCGCCATCGCCGTCTTCGGCTACGACGGCTTCCTCTACTCCATCGGCTTCCTCGTCGCGTGGCTGGTGGCGCTGCTGCTGGTCGCCGAGCTGATGCGCAACACCGCGCGGTTCACGATGGCCGACGTCCTGGCCTTCCGCATGCGGCAGGGCCCGGTCCGGACGGCGGCGGCGATCTCCACGCTGGCGGTGTCGCTGTTCTACCTGCTGGCGCAGATGTCCGGCGCCGGCGGGCTGGTGACCCTGCTGCTCGGGGTCACCGGTGAGGCGGCCCAGGCGCTGGTCGTCGTCCTGGTCGGCGCCCTGATGATCATCTACGTGCTCGTCGGCGGCATGCGCGGCACCACCTACGTGCAGATCATCAAGGCCTCCTTGCTCATCGCCGGCGCGCTGGTCATGACGCTGTGGGTGCTGGCCAAGTTCGGCTTCAACCTGTCCTCGCTGCTGGGCGGCTCGGTGGACAACGCGGTGGCCGGCCGCGACGTCCTGGCGCCCGGCGCGCAGTACGGCGCGACGGACACGTCGAAGCTCGACTTCGTCTCCCTGGGCCTGGCGCTGGTGCTCGGCACCGCCGGCCTGCCGCACGTGCTGATGCGCTTCTACACCGTGCCCACGGCGAAGGACGCCCGCCGGTCGGTGGTCTGGGCGATCTGGCTGATCGGCGTCTTCTACCTGTTCAGCCTGGTCATCGGCTACGGCGCCGGTGCCCTGGTGGGTCCGGAGGCGGTGCTGGGTGCCCCGGGCGGGGTGAACTCCGCCGCGCCGCTGCTGGCCTTCGAGCTGGGCGGCACGATCCTGCTCGGCATCATCGCCGGCGTCGCGTTCGCCACGATCCTGGCGGTCGTCGCGGGCCTGACGATCACCGCGTCGGCGTCGTTCGCGCACGACGTGTACGCCTCGGTGATCAAGAAGGGCAAGGTGCCGCCCAACGGCGAGGTGAAGGTCGCCCGCATCACCGCCGTCGTCATCGGTGCGATCGCCATCGGGCTGGGCATCCTGGCCCTGCAGGCCGGCCTGAACATCGCCTTCCTGGTGGCGCTGGCCTTCGCCGTCGCCGCGTCGGCGAACCTGCCGACCATCCTCTACACGCTGTTCTGGAAGCGCTTCACCACCCAGGGCGCGCTGTGGTCGATGTACGGCGGCCTGATCGCGTGCATCACCCTGATCATCTTCTCGCCGGTGGTGTCGGGCGCGCCGATCGTCGAGGCGACGGGCAAGAGCACCTCGCTCATCCAGGGCGTCGACTTCTCCTGGTTCCCGCTGAACAACCCGGGCCTGGTGTCCATCCCGCTCTCGTTCTTCCTCGGCTGGCTGGGCACCGTGCTCTCCAAGGAGAAGGCCGACGAGGAGAAGTGGGCGGAGCTGGAGGTCCGCGCGTTCACCGGGATCGGTGCGGAGAAGGCCGTCGAGCACTAGAAGGACCTCGCTGCCCCCCACGGCTCGCAGGCTCGCCGTGGGCCCCTGCAGCGAGGCCGTTCCAGTGCTGAGAGGCCCT
>NZ_JAAGWF010000014.1 GCF_010686765.1 Geodermatophilus sabuli
CTCGGGGCGGGACCCGGGAGGGACCGCGCTGCCCCCCACGGCTCGCAGGCTCGCCGTGGGCCCCTGCAGCGAGGCCGTTCCAGTGCTGAGAGGCCCTCGCTCCGGTCGGGGCGGGCACCCGGGAGCCGGGCCGCTCGTGCCCCCCTCGCTCCGCCCGGGACGGCACCCGGGACGGGGCAGGGGGTCCTCTCAGGCGACGGCGCGGGCGGGGGCGACCTCCGGGGCGAGGACGGCGTCCACCGTGGCGGTCGCCGCCGCGACCGGGACGGCGGCGGCGGAGGGGCGGCGGTGCCGGACGGCCCAGCGGGCGACCAGTCCGGTGAGCACCACGAGGCCGGCGGCCAGGTGCTCGCCGGGCGCGGTGACCGCGACGGCGAGAGCCGCGGCGTAGACCACCGTCAGGAGGACGGCGGGGAGGTGCAGCTGCACGGTGCTCTCCTCAGGGGGAGGCGTCCCGCCGGCCGGCGGCCAGGTCGCACAGGACCCGGTCGCCGGCACGGCGACGGCGCAGGGGCGACGGGGTCAGCTCAGGTGAGCATGTCCTTGGCCTTCTGGATGAACGACTGCCCGGGCTGCTGAGGGGTCGGGAACAGGCGGGGGTCGCCCGGCGGGAGGATCGGCGCGTCCGCGGTCGCCTCGATCGGGCGGGCGGAGAACTGGCCACGGCCGTCGATGGACGGGCCCGACGCCCAGCGGCCGGCGGCCGCGTCCGGGCCGTCGGAGGCGTCGATGAACACGTAGCCGAGGTCGCCGACCTCCTCCTCCAGTGGGAACGCCTCGGGCACCGGGACGTTCTCCAGGCCGTCCTCCTTGAGCTCCTCGAGGGCGGCCAGCCACTGCTGCTGGTGGTAGTGGTCCCGGGTGATGAGGAACCGGAGCATGTCCTTGACGCCGGGGTCGTCGGTCATGTTGTAGAGCCGGGCCACCTGCAGCCGGCCCTGCATCTCGGCCGTGGCGTTGTACATGAAGTCGGCGTAGAGGTTGCCGCTGGCGGTCACGTACGCACCGGTCCACGGGTTGCCCATGCTGTCGATGTAGGACGCGCCCGCACCGTTGACGATCGCGTGCTGCGGGTTGTGCTGCCCGTAGCCCGCCGCGGCCTCCTTGGTGCGGTCGGCGGCGTCCGGCTTGAGCGGGATGTGGTCGAGCAGCCGGTCGATCATCGTCACGATCATCTCGACGTGGGCCAGCTCCTCGGTGCCGATGGCGAGGAGCAGGTCCTTGTACTTGCCGGGGAGCCGGCAGTTCCAGCCCTGCAGCAGGTACTGGGTGGCGACGGTCATCTCCCCCCACTGACCGCCGAGGACCTCCTGCATCTTGCGGGCGAAGTCCGGGTCGGGACCGTCGGGCTTGGCCTCGTACTGCAGGGCGTGGGTGTGCGTGAACATGCGGCTCTCCCTGACGTCGTCGCACCCGCTCACTGCGGGCACACCGGACATCTGCCCACGCCCCGTGGCCCGCCCGTGCCGAGCCCTGGCCCCCCCGTGCCAACAAAGCCCTGGCCCCCCGTGCCAACAAGAGGACCCCCTGACCCCGCCGCTCGCACGCTCGCGGCGGGCCCCTACGGGGGCCTAACGGTCGGGGAGCTGCACCGTCAGGGTGAGGGCGCCGCCGTCGCCATCCCACACGACCTGGCCGCCCAGCTCGCGGGTCTGCCGCCGCACCGACCACAGGCCCAGGCCGGTGAGGTCGGGCGGGGGCAGCTCGGTACCCAGGTACCCGACCAGCAGCTCGGGCCGGACGACGGCCTGGGTCACCGCGAGGTCGACCCAACCGGGCCGGCGCCGCACGGCCAGCCGCACCGGGGCCCCCGCACCGTGCCGGTGGGCGTTCTCCAGCAGGTTGGTGAGGATCCGCTGGACGCGGGCGTCGGCCACGGTCACCGCCCCGGCCCCGTCCTCCACCCGGACCGTCAACTGGTCCCGCGGCAGCCCGGAGGCGGACACGGAGGCACGGAGCACGTCGTCCAGCCGGCGGGGGCCGGGGGTGCGGGGGGACTCCACGGTCGCCGCCGCCGTCCGCAGCATCGAGGACAGGTGGGCGGTCTGGGCGCGCGCGAGGTCGAGTGCCTCGTCCGGGCCGCTGGCCGTCTGCCCGAGGGAGCCCAGGAGCGCCTCGAGCGAGGCCAGCGGGCTGCGCATGTCGTGGCACAGCGCCCGCACCAGCGCGTCGGGGCCCGTCGGCCGTTCGTCGTCGTGGTCGGCGGCGGTGGACCGGCGGGCGCGCGGGAGGTGGCCGCGGACCAGCCGGAGCACCTCGGTCAGCAGGGTCGGCGGGACGACGGGGACGAAGGGGTTCGCGGCGAGCGTCATGGGCACTCCGGTTCTGCCGGGTCGGGTCGACCACGCGGAGCGCGGTGACCAGGGAGGGGTGGGGTGTGGACGACGCCGCTGCTGGACACCGTTCCGCGGTCGATGTGGTGCTGGTCGACGACCACCCGCTGTTCAGCCGCGGGCTGGCCCTCCTGCTACCCGGGGTCAGTGGCGGCCGGGTGCGGGTCGTGGGAACGACGGATGACGCCTCGGCGGCCGCGGCCCTCGTCCGCCGCCACCACGCCGACGTGGCGGTGGTGGACCTGCACATGCCCCCGCCCGGCGGTACCCGCGCGATCGCGGCGATCCGGAGGGCCGACCCGATGGTGCGGGTCGTCGCCCTGTCGGGGCTGGCCGAGGCCGATGCCGCCATCGAGGCGCTGCGCGCCGGCGCGGCCGGGTTCCTGCCCAAGACCGCCGACCCCGAGGCGCTGGTGCGGCCGCTGCTCGCCGTCCTCGACGGCTGGTCGGTGCTGCCCGAGGACCTGCTGCGCCGGCTGCTCGACGCCGCCGCCCCGACCGGGGAGCGGAGCGTCGCCGAGCGGCTGACCGCCGACGAGCGCCGGCTGTGGCGGCTGGTGGCCGACGGCACGAGCACGATGGAGATCGCCACCACGCTGCACGTCTCGGAGCGGACCGCCAAGCGGCTGATCGCCCACCTGCTGCGCAGCCTGGGTGTGGCGACCCGCATGGAGGCGGCCGCGCTGGCCGGCCGGGTGAACCTCGGCAGGGCCACCGGCGACCCGCAGGGCTGAGCCGCGGAACGACGTCGGTGCGGAGGCCATCGCCGCCCCCGCTACCCGCCAGGGTGATCGACAGTCACGGTTATGGTCGCCGGGATGAGCGCGCCCCTCGTCGCCTGCGTCGACATCGGCTCCACCTGGACGAAGGCGGCGCTCGTCGGGCTGCCGGCGGGGGAGCTCCTGGGCACCGCGCAGGCTGCGACCGACCAGGCCGACGTCGTCCGCGGGGTGCTGGCGGCGACCGCGGGGTTCCCCGAGGCGCCGGTGATGGCGTGCTCCAGCGCCGGCGGCGGGTTGCGGCTGGCGGTGGTCGGTTACGAGGAGCTCATCAGTGCCGAGGCGGGGCACCGCGCCGCGCTCTCGGCCGGCGCCCGGGTCGTGCACGTGGCCGCCGGGCGGCTGTCGGCCGACGCGCTGGTCCGGCTCGAGGCCGCGGCGCCGGACGTCGTGCTCCTGGTGGGCGGGACCGACGGCGGGGAGGCCTCGGTGCTGCGCCACAACGCCGCCGTCCTCGCCTCGTCGGCCCGGCCCGTCCCGGTCGTGCTGGCCGGCAACGCGGTGGTCCGGGACGAGGTCACCGACGTCCTGCGCGCCGGGGGCCTCCCGGTGACCGGCGCCGACAACGTGCTGCCCGACATCGGCCGGCTCGCTCCCGAGTCGGCTCGGACAGCGATCCGCGAGGTCTTCCTGCGGCACGTGATCGGGGGCGACCGCCTCTCGGCCGACCCGCGACTGTCCGCCTGGGTGCGCACCGTGACCCCGGACGCCGTGCTGTCCGGCGTCTCGGTTCTGGCGGCGAGCCGGACGACCGCCGACGCCGCCGGTGTCGTCGTCGTGGACGTGGGCGGCGCGACCACCGACGTCTACTGCGTGCCCGACCCGGACGCCGAGCAGGCCACGCTGGGCCGCGAGGCGGTCGGCATCCCCGCCGCGCGGCGCACCGTGGAGGGCGATCTCGGGGTCGCGGCCAGCGCCGGCGCCCTCCGGGCGGCCGCCGGGGCCGAAGGCGTCCCGCCGCCGGGGGAGGACCCGCTCGGGCTCGGCGTGGCCGCGGTGACGGTGGCGCTGCGCCGGCACCTGCGGGCGGAGGCCGCTCTCGGTCCCGGGGGGGCCGGCGCGCGGACGGCCGGCCTGGTCGTCCTCTCCGGCGGGGTGTTCCGGCACGCGCCGCCCGCCGCGGTGGACGCCGCGGTCGGGCGGATCGCCGCCGACTCCGGAGGAGCGGGGAGCGTGCTCGCGGGGGCCACCGTGGCCGTCGACGGCAGCTACGTGCTGGCCGCGGCCGGCCTGCTGGCCGGGGACCACCCGGGCGCGGCGACCGGCCTGCTCAGCGGAGGGCGAGCGTTCCGGCCCACGACCCCGACGACGCGGCCGCGGTGAACCCGGCGACGTCCCCGGCGGCCATGTCCACCGCGGCGTAGCCGCCGCTGCCGGCGCCGACGCAGGCCACCACGGTCGCCAGCCGGGCGCGACGCTGGAAGAGGCTCTGCCGGACCTGCCAGCCGACGACCGCGCGGCGCTGGAGCACGGCCTGCTCGCGTACCAGCCACCCGCTGCGCACGGTGAACGAGCGCGGACCGGCGCGGTGCCCGAGCGCGCGGTACCGGCCCAGGCCCAGGGGCACGCCGAGCACGGTGAGCGCGCCGCCGACCGCCAGCGCCCACCACCACCCCAGCGTGGCCGTAGCCAGTCCGCCGAGGGCGGCCGCCACCAGGCCGGAGGCCAGCGCCCGGACCAGCCGGCGGCGGCGCGCGGCCGGGGGGTGGCGGACGAGCGGACCGGGGTCGTCGACCAGCCGTCGCAGCAGCACCTCCGCCTCCGCCCGCGGTCCGAGCGGCAGCAGCTGACCCCGGCGGTTCGCCTGGCCCAGGCCGGTGACCAGCGCGTTGACCCGGGCAGCGCGCACCCAGCGCATGCCCAGTCCCTCGCTCAGCGTGCCCCCTCGGATCCGGTCGACCTCCAGCTCGGTGTGCCGCCGGGTGAGCAGTCCCCGCACCGAGACCAGCGACCCCCCGCGCCGCACCAGCCGGAAGCGCCAGTTCACGACGGCGGCGCCGACCACCGCCGCGAGGGCCAGCAGCACCACCGCGACGACGGCCGCCACCCCCAGCACCCGGAGGTCGGAGAGGTCCGGTTCGGCGACGTCGGGCACCAGTCCGTCGGGCAGCTCGTCGACGAACCGGAACAGGGTCCCGACGGCGGCGAGCGGGACGACGAGGTAGCTGCCCACCAGCGGCGCGTAGAGCAGCCAGCGGTTGTCGAAGCGGGCGAACACCTCCTCGGCCGGCTCCGCTGCCGCATCCTCGGTGGGGGCCGGGCCCGCGGGGACCCGGCGCGCCAGCAGCCGGGTCCGCAACCGGTCACCCTCGGCGCGCAGGACGCCGTCGATCACCAGTTCCTCCTGGTCGGCGCCGACGGAGCCCGCGGCGGCGTCGACGCGCACCCGCACCAGGCCGAACACCCGGTGCAGCAGGGGGGTCTCGACCTCCACGCCCCGGACGCGGTCGTTGGGCACCGTGCGCACCGACCGCGCCAGCAGACCGCGGGTGACCACCACCGCGCCGGGCCCGTCGGCGTAGCCGAACCGCCACCAGCCCAGCGCGGCGGCTCCCAGCGACAGCGCGGTGATGGCGGCGGCGAGCAGGACGACCGCGGTCAGGCCGTCGTCCAACCCGATGACGGCGACGAGCGGGATCAGCGCCGGCACCAGCTGGCGGGCCTGCCGGAAGGTCGCGGTGTGCACCAGGACGATCCGCGGGGAGGTGCGGCGCGTCCCGCCCTCCGCCGGTGCCCCGTCCACGGCCGCGCCGTGCCCGTCCCCGTCCGGCCTCCGTGGCCACGGAGGCCGGTCGGGGTCGGTCACGTGGCCTCGTCCCGGACCAGTTCGGTGCGGCGGGCCAGGTCGTCGGCGACCCGCTGGGCGACGTCGGCCTCCAGGTGCCAGACCCGCACGGTGCCCTGGCTGGAGGCCGTCAGCACCGCGACCGTGGCCAGCCCGAAGAGCTGCTGCAGGACCCCGCGGGTGACGTCGACGGTCTGGATGCGGGAGATCGGCACCAGCGTCCAGGTGCGGGTCAGCCAGCCGGTCAGGGTGTAGACCGCCTCCTCGGTGACCTCCCAGCGGTGCACCCGGTGGCGGTACCAGGGCCGGATCCCGATCGCGACCACCGCGTAGACCGCGACCAGCGACGGGAGCACCCAGCGCAGCACCGGAACGGGCCCGCCGACGGGCACGAACAGGACGAAGGCGCCGACGAGGGCCCCGTAGAACAGGGCACCGAGCACCCCCTCGGTCACCCACAGGCCGATGGCCGAGCGGGACAACGACCAGGCCGGGTCGCGGACGGGGGCGGCGCTGTCGGCGGTCATCGCGCCCATCCTGGCAGCCGGCTGCCCCGGCGCCCCGTGTCACGATGGATTCGTGATGCCGCTGCAGGTCCCGACCGTCTCCGCCGCCAACATCCCCGAGGACGCCGTCGTCCTCGACGTCCGCGAGGACGACGAATGGGTGGCCGGGCACATCGAGGGCGCCACCCACATCGTCATGCACGAGGTCCCCGCGCGGCTCGACGAGCTCCCCGAGGGTGACCCGCTGCACGTCGTCTGCCGCAGCGGCGGTCGCTCGGCGCGGGTGGCGGCCTGGCTGAACGCCAACGGGTTCGACGCCGTCAACGTCCAGGGCGGCATGGGCGACTGGGAGGCCGCCGGTCGGCCGATGGTCAGCGAGACCGGCCGGCCCCCGTACGTCGTCTGAGAGAGGACGCGGCAGGGGCGTTCCTCAGGCGGCGGCCGGGACCGGCGGGCACCCGCCGAGCACGTCGTCGGTGAGCAGGAGCCGTCCGAGCGCCGCCCAGGCCGCGCCGTAGTAGCTGGGGAACGACTGCGCCAGGTGGTCGGCGTCGACGAGTTCCTGGACGGCGCGTGCGGTGTCCCCGGCAGCCGCCACCGCGGCGGCCTGGCCGGTGGCGGCCACCACGGACTCACCCTCGCCGAGGGGTGAGCCGCCGAGGTCGAGCTCGGCGGCGTCACCGTCGCGGTCGAGCGGCCCGGCCACGGCCGCGGCGAGGGCCCGGTCGGCCGGGTCGCAGGACTCGGCGAAGCGGATCGGCGTGCGGGCGGCGTCGTAGCCGTACCGGACGCTCTGCCCCCTGCCCTGCGCCCCGGGCATCGCCTCGACGGTGCCGTCGGGGTGCACCTGCGCCCAGTCCGGAGGGAGGGGCGCTGTGCCCAGCAGCGCGGCGGTGACCGCGTGGCTGCCCGCGGCCAGCTCTGACCAGCGCGGGTCGCCCGAGGCGGCCGCGAGCACCGAGGTGGCCCCCGGCGAGGCGTAGCTCGGGTTGTACGCGTGCGGGCCCGACGTCGCCCACTGCCCGGCGACGAGGATCCGGCCGGCCGCGGTCGGCACCGTCTCCAGGTCGAGCACGGCGCGTCCGAGGTCCACCCCCGACGTGGTGTACCGGGGCTCCTCGAAGCGCTCGCCGGCGAGGACCAGCGCCCGCGCTGCGTCGAGGTCGGCGTCCGAGGCGGACGACGGATCGACGACCCGGCCGTCGTCCCACCGCCAGCTGAGCAGCCCGTCGGGGCGCAGCAGGGCTCCCCTGGTCCAGTCCCAGACGGCGGCGAAGGTCTCCTCGTCGTCGATGCCGACGGCGACCAGCATGGCGTAGGCCTGTCCCTCGCTCACCGTGTCACCACCCTGGTCCCTGCGGACCACGCGGCCGTCGTCGTCCACGTAGCCGGCCAGGAAGGCCCGCCCGGCCTGCTCGGTCGTGTAGGTCCGGAGCCCCCCGGGGGTCGGCGCTGCCACCACGGCGGACGGCGGTGCGGCGGTCCCGCCCGGGTCGCGGTCCGGGATCGCCCAGGTGGCCAGCGAACCGGCGACGAGCAGTCCGAGGACGCCGAGCAGGGCGAGGACGGTGATCAGACGCCGGCTCATGCCAGGACCTCCGGAGTCGGTGCGGGAGCGCCCGCGGCGGGCGGCCGGGGGAGGTGGCGGAATGCGCCGAGACCGTCGGACGGTCGTCGGCCTGCGCGGGGATCGATGTGTCCTGGACGACATCGGAGAATGCGCTGGTCCTGGGCTTCGAACGGTACCCAGCGGAAAAGGAGACTCAGCTCACCGGGTTAATTCGAGGTGTCCGTTCCGGCCTTTCGTGGAATAGCTCACCGAGGCGGTTTTCCCGTCTCTGACCTGCGCTCGGATCCCCGGAAACACGACGAGGACGAGACGGTGGTCACTCCGCTGTTCACGACCGCGTCACATTCATCCGGCCGCGTCACTCACTGTCCGTCAGCGAATTCGAGCACAGCGTGGGAGCCCTTCACCGGCCCCCCGATCGGTGTCGTTGAAAGGGGTAGCTTTCGCCGAGATGCCACGGGGGGCGTCCAGCAGCGGCGTGCTCCCTACATATCCGGCGGACCCGCCAGATTGAGGGAGAACTGATGCTGAGTGCGCTCCGCCGTGCCCGCTGCGCTCGGTTCGCCGTCGTCGGTCTGGCCATGACGGTGCTCCACCTGGCCGTCTTCGGGGTCCTGGTGCGGTGGTCACCGCCGGAGGCCGCGAACGTCATCGCGTTCCTCACGGTCACGCAGGTCAACTTCGCGTTGAGCTACTTCTGGACCTGGTCCTCGCGCCGCCCGCTCGGGCAGGAGACGGTCGCCTCCGTCCTCCGCCGCGCGGTGCTGTTCAACGGCTCGGCGGCCCTGGGGTTCGGCGTCAACGCCGCCGTCTTCTCGACGGCCCATCGGATGGCCGGGCTGCCGCCGATGAGCAGTGCCCTCGCCGCGACCGTCGTCAGCGCGGGGACGAGCTTCCTGCTCAGTTCCCGCGTCGTGTTCGCCCGGCCGGAGGTCCTCGCCGCTGCGGACCTCCCCGCCGTTCCCGGACGAGGCGCCGACCTCGTCCCCCCACTGGTCAGCCCCACCCGGCGCTGAGTGGGGTGCGCGCGAGCGCCCCGTCGACCAGTTCTCCGTCCCACCCGTCCGTGGAAGGTGCTCCAGCGGTGAGTCAGCGCACGCCCGATCTCGACATCGTCGTACCCGCCTACAACGAGGAAGCCCGGCTCGGCGCGACCTTGCGCGCCTTGACGGCACACACCGCGACCCTGCCGCTCAGCGTGGCGATCACCGTGGTCGACAACGGCTCGGTGGACCGGTCCGCCGAGGTGGTCGACGAGGTCGCCGAACGACGTCCCGACAACACCGTCCTGCGCCTCATCGGCTGCGCGCGGCAGGGCAAGGGGGCGGCCGTGCGCCGGGGCCTGCTCGCCAGCCGGGCGCGGTGGCGCGGCTTCTGCGACGCCGACCTGTCCACCCCCCCGCAGGTGCTGACCGACGTCATCGGCCACCTGGAGCAGGGCGCTCCTGTCGTCATCGGCTCCCGGCGCGCGCCGGGGGCCAGCTACGCCGTGCCCCAGCCGCTGGTCCGGCGGCTCGGCTCGTCGACGTTCCGGCTGATGACCAAGCCCCTCGTCGGCGAGGTCGCCGACACCCAGTGCGGGTTCAAGTTCTTCTCCGCCCAGGCCACCGAGCAGATCTTCCGCCGTGTGACCGCCAACGGCTTCGCGTTCGACGTCGAGGTCCTGGCGGTGGCCGCCCGCCTCCGGTTGCCGGTGGTCGAGGTCCCGGTCCGCTGGACCGACCAGGCCGGCTCCTCCTTCCAGGTCTGGACGCACGGCCGGCGGGTCGTCTCCGAGGTCGTCGCCGTGCGCGCGGCGCTGGCGAGGATGTCGTGAGGCGCGCGGCCCGCGGCTCGTCCGTGGTCGTCCTCAACTGGCGGGACCGGCGGCATCCCGCGGCCGGCGGTGCCGAGCTGTACTGCGAGCGCCTGGCCCGTGAGCTGGCCCGCCGAGGCCGGACCGTCGTCCTCGTGACGAGCCGGCCGTCCGGCACCCCGGCGCGGGAGAGCCTCGACGGCTACACCGTCCGGCGGATGGGCACCTGGTGGAGCGTCTACCCGTTGGCGCTGCTCTGGCTGCTCAGGCACCGGCCGTCGGTCGGCGCGGTCATCGACTCGCAGAACGGCGTCCCCTTCTTCAGCCCCCTGGTCGTCGGTCGCCGCACCCCCGTGGTCCTCCTGGTCCACCACGTCCACCAGGACCTCTTCACCCGGGCACTTCGTCCCCACGCCGCCCGGCTGGCGCGGTGGCTGGAAGGCCCCGCCAGCCGTCGGGTCTACCGGCGCCGGACCGTCGTCGTCCTCTCGCCCTCCGCGCGGACCCAGGTGCGGCGACGGCTGCGCTTCGACGGTGCCGTCCGTGTCGTGCCCACCGGTGCCGACACGCTCGGGCTCCGGGGCGAGCGCGCCGCCGCGCCGCGGATCGTCGTGGTCGGTCGCCTGACGGCGTACAAGCGCCTGGACTCCCTGGTCGGCGCCATGGCCGTGGTGCAGCGCAGGCTGCCCGACGCCGAGCTCCACCTCGTCGGCGAGGGTCCGGCACGCCGCGAGCTCGAGGCGAGCGCCGCCTCGGCGGGGGCGCGGGTCGTCTTCCGCGGCCGGCTCCCCGACGCCGAGCGGGACGCGCTGCTGAGCACCGCCTGGCTGACGGTCAGCACCTCCGACGGTGGGGACTGGGCCGTGTCGCTGGTCGAGGCGAACGCCGCCGGTGTCCCGACGCTCGCCCGGCGGGTCAGCGGGCTGCGGGACGTCGTCCGCCACGGCGAGACCGGATGGCTCGTCGACGACTCGGGCGACGGGCTGGCCGAGGGCATCACCCGCGCCCTGCTCACCCTCGGCGACCCCGCGGTCGCCGCGACGCTGGGGGAGCGCGCGCGGGCGTGGGCCGCCCGCTTCAGCTGGGCCCGCACGGCGGACGGCGTGCAGGAGGCGCTCGACGCCGAGCGGGTGCGCCTCGAACGGCGGTCGCACGGCCACCGTGAGCGGCGGACCGGCAACGACCTGGTGGTCGTGCTCGGCGTCGCGCAGTCCTCCCTGCCCGAGGGCTGGGAGTCCTCGCGGCGGACCGGCGACGTCTGGGTCTCCGACGGCTCCACCGTGCGCGGGCTCCTCAGCGGCGCCGATGAGGGCGACGTCGGGGCGATCCTCGCCCGCCTGGGGGTGCAGCCGGACGACCCCTCGATCAGCGTGCTGGTCGCCCGGCACGCCGATCTGCTCGGGAGCCGCCTCCTGGTCGACGAGCCCGGAGTGGACCTGGTGGAGGTCGGCGAGCGCACGTCGGCCCGGCTCGAGACCCGACCCGACGAGCGAGGAGCCCGGCATGCGGCTTGACGAGAGAGCCGTCCCGGACGTGGTCCTGGACGACCACGAGCCCCCGATCCCGGCGTCCAGGCGCCGGTCGCAGCGCCGGCGCGGCATCGCGGTCGCCGTCGCGGTCGTCCTGGCCGGAACGGTCGTGGGCGGGGTCCGCCTCGCGGACGACGTCCAGCGCGCCGCCTCGGTGGTCATGGCCGACCAGCCGACGGTCGCCTCGGAGAAGACGGTGCTGGCCGACCTCTGGCGGGTCTACACCGCCACCTACCTCGAGCCCGGCTCGAACCGCACGATGGACCTGCAGGACGGCTCGGTCACCACGTCCGAGGGCCAGAGCTACACGATGCTCCGCGCCGTCTGGATGGACGACCAGCAGACCTTCGCCGACAGCTGGCAGTGGACCAAGGACAACCTGCAGCGCGACGACTCGCTCCTGGCCTGGCGCTTCGGTCAGCGACCTGACGGCTCCTACGGCGTCCAGGACGACATCGGCGGCCAGAACTCGGCGACCGACGCCGACGTCGACGTCGCGCTCGCGCTGCTCATGGCCTACTCGCGCTGGCAGGAGGACGACTACCTCTACGACGCCCTGCCGCTCATCGAGGCCGTCTGGGAGCGCTCCGTCGTCCTCGTGGCCGGTGAGCCGGTGCTGGTGGCCAACGACCTGGAGCGGGCGAACGACGACGAGGTGCTCGTCAACCCCTCCTACCTGGCGCCCTATGCCTACCGCGTGTTCGCCCAGGTGGACCCCGGGCACGACTGGGCGGGGCTGGTGGACAGCTCCTACGCCCTGCTCGAGGACCTGGCCGACGAGCCGCTCGACGCCGACCGGGTCGCCGGCCTGCCGCCGGACTGGGTCAGCGTCGACCGCCGCACCGGGGAGTTCCGCCCGGCGGGCGGTGACCTCACCACGCAGTTCGGCTACGAGGCCCTGCGGCTGCCGTGGCGACTGGCACTGGACCACGCCTGGTACGGCGACGAACGCGCCCTGCGGCTGCTCGAGGGACAGGCCGCCCTGGCCCGGACCTGGACCGAGCAGGACCGCTTGGTCGCCGTCTACGACCGGGACGGCACGCCCGCCGCCGACTACGAGGCGCCGGCCCTCTACGGCGGTGCCATGGGCTTCTTCGCGACCGTCGAGCCCGAGTTGGCCGACGAGGTGTACGCCGACGAGCTGCTCCCGCTCTACGACCCCGACACCGGGGACCTGAGCGGACAGCTCAGCTACTACGACTCCAACTGGGTGTGGTTCGGGATGGCGCTCCACCTCGACGAGTTGCCCAACCTGAACGTCACCGAGGAGTAAGCGCACCGTGCCACTCGCCCCAGGTCGCAGCGCGACCGCTCGTCCCGACCCGCACGGCTTCCTGCGGTACGTGCCCAACCGCGGCTTCCTGGTCGCCAACGTGGTGCTCGCCGTGGCCTACACGCTGGTCATCAGCCTGGCCTTCGAGCACGGCAACTGGTTCCTGTTCGCGGCCCTGCTGGCCACCGAGGTGTTCCACCTCGTCCAGATCATCGGCTACTGCTGGACCGTCTGGGCCCGCGACACCGCACGCGCCTTCGACCCGGGCTTCAGTGCGCCGGTCGACGTCTTCATCACCGTCTGCGGTGAGCCGGTCGACATCGTCCGCGAGACCGCTCGTGCGGCGCAGGCGATGAGCTACCCGGCTCCCTTCCGCGTGTACCTGCTCAACGACGGGCTGGTCGCCGGCAAGGACGACTGGCGGGACGTCGAGGAGCTCGCCGCCGAGCTGGGCGTCACCTGCATCACCCGCGTCACGCCGGGCGGGGCGAAGGCGGGGAACATCAACCACGCCCTCTCCCGGACCGACAGCCCCTTCTTCGTCGTCTTCGACGCCGACCACGTGCCCCACGCCGACTTCCTGACCGAGGTCATGGGGTACTTCGTCGCCGAGGACATGGGCTTCGTCCAGACGCCGCAGTTCTACGCCAACCAGGACCGGAACAGGATCACCCGCGTGGCGTGGGACCAGCAGACGCTGTTCTTCGGGCCGATCATGGCGGGCAAGAGCCGGCTGGACTCGGCGTTCATGTGCGGCACCAACATGGCCGTGCGACGCAGCGCCATCGCCGACGCCGGCGGCATGTGCGAGTTCAACATCGCCGAGGACTTCCTCACCTCCCTGTTCATGCACGAGCGGGGGTGGAAGAGCGTCTACGTGCCCAAGGTGCTCGCCGAAGGGCTCGCACCCGACGACTTCCTCAACTACTACAAGCAGCAGTTCCGCTGGACCCGGGGCAGCCTCGAGGTGATCTTCAAGTACAACCCGCTGCTGAGGCCGGGACTGAGCACGGCCCAGAAGCTGCAGTACCTGCTGTCGGCGAGCTACTACCTCTCCGGCTCGATCATCCTGCTCGACGCGGTGCTGCCGGTCGTCTTCCTGCTCACCGGCGAGACCCCGATCGTGACGTCGACGATGACGCTGGCGCTGGTCTTCGTCCCCTACATGTGGATCAACCTCTACGTGCTGCAGCGGACCTCCAACTTCACCTACAGCTACCAGGCGATCGCCTTCTCGCTCAGTGCCTGGTGGCTGCAGATCACCGCGATGGCCGCGGTGCTCGCCAATCGCAAGACGTCGTTCGCCGTGACGAGCAAGTCCGCCTCCGACGGCGGCCGGCCGAACTTCCTGCGGCTGGCCGTGCCGCAGATGGTCTACGCGGCCGTCGCGGCCGGCGCGCTGGCGGTCGGGGCGGCCCGGGAGGGCGCCAGCCCCTCGCTGATGGCCAACCTGACCTGGCTCGCGGTGCACCTGGCCATCGCCGTCCCCTTCGTCGTGGCGGCAGCGCCGTCCCGCGCGCCCCGGAGCACGCCGCTCACGCCCGCCCCGTCCCCGTCGCGGCCGGTCCCGGTCGTCAGGGACCGGGTCACGGCACGTCCCATCCCGTCGGTCGAGCCGGTCCTCCAGCCGGCCCACGACTGAGCCGCCGCGAGGAGCGCCGTGCCCACCGAACTGCTGCCCGCCCCGCCGTCCCCGACCGCCGGCCCGCGCCACCTGACCCGACGGGACGACCGTCGTGTCGTCGCCCGGAAGAGCCTCGTCGTCCCCCGGAGGAGCGGGGGCCCCGTCGTCGTGGGCCTCGTCCACCTGCTCTGCCTGGGGCTGATCGTCCTGGGGGCACGCGTCGAGTTCCTCCGCAACTCGATCCGCCTGGACGAGGCGCAGAGCCTCTGGCAGACCAACCACAGCTACGGCGAACTGCTGCGGATCATCGCCGAGGACGTGCACGTCCCGCTGTACCACGTGCTCCTGCGCACGTGGCGGCTCACGCTGGGCCCGGACGTCCAGACCGCGCGGCTGCTGTCGCTGGTCTTCCTCCTCGCCGCCGTCCCGGTCTTCTACCTCGTGGCAAGGAAGGTGCTCAGCCGGCCGTGGGCGCTGTTCGCCCTCGTCGTCTTCAGCTGCTCGCCGTTCCTGCAGTGGTACGGCAACGAGGCCCGCATGTACTCGATGCTGGTGCTGGTCACCCTGGTCAGCCAGTACTTCTTCCTGACCGTCGCCACCACCGGCCGGACCGCCGCCTGGGTCGGCTACGCCGCGACCGCCGCCGTCGGGGTCTACGTCCACTACTTCTTCGTCTTCGTCCTGGTGGCGCAGGGGCTCTACGTCCTGCTCCTGTGGCGGCGGCTGCCCCGGGCCTCGGTCGTCCGCATGGCCGGGGTCGCCCTGCTCGTGGGGGCCGCCTACCTGCCGTGGTTCCTGTGGTTCCGCGCCAACGGGTCGGCGTCGGAGACCCGGCCGAGCCTCCCGGAGCCGTCGTCGATCGACTACTCCAACGTCTACTCGCAGTTCCTCTTCGGGTTCCAGAGCGACACCGTCAACTCCGTCCTGCTGTCCTCGTGGCCGCTCCTGGTCCTGGCCGCACTGGCCAGCGTCCGGGTCGGGGCCCGGCTCGACCGGTCGACGGCGTATCTCCTCGCGGCCGCGTTCGTGCCGGTGCTGATGGCCTTCGTCGTCAGCCACCTGGTGACGCCGTTCTTCCTGAGCCGGTACATGATCGCGGCCCTCCCGGCGCTGCTGCTGCTCCTGGTGCGCTTCGTCAGCAGCCTCACCCGGCCGGTGGCGCGGGGCCTGGCCGCCGCCCTGCTGGGGGTCACGGTCCTCAGCACGGTCGTGCAGGCGGCCAGTCCCGAGACCCCCGTCGACGAGGACTACCGCACGGCGGCGCAGTTGGTGGAGGACGGCGCCACGCCCCGCGACCTGGTGGTCCTCAGCTCGCCGTTCACCGTCTATCCGTTCGAGTACTACTACGACGGCGCCGCCCGGGTGACGACCCTGCCCGTGTGGGACCGGCAGGGGCCCGCGCCGGCCTTCGACTCCGCGCAGTTGCCCGCGGACGTCGACTCCTTCGCGCAGGGCCACCAGTACGTGTACCTGCTGCTGAGCTACGACCAGGGGTACGAGGACGAGGTCTACCAGTACTTCGACCGCCACCTGGAGCGGGCCGCCTCCCACCGCCTCTCGCCGGGGATGCAGCTGCTCGTGTACCGCGTGGGGTACAGCGAGGCACCCCCCGCGGGTGAGCTGGTCGTGCCCGCGGACTGACGGCTACGCGCCGCGCATCAGCCCGATCGCGTAGGCGTCCCAGAAGGTGCCGGCGGCGGGCCCACCGTTGCAGGTGCCGTCGGACTCGCCGGGCCGCTTGATCCACAGGTAGGCGTCGACCCGGGCCTGTCCGGTCTGCGCGGTCGGGCGCTCGCCCACGCTCCGTCCCGGGGGGTTGCACCAGTCGCCGCCAGGGCCCTTGCCGTTGCGGCTGGTGTCCACGACGAAGTGCACCCCGCCGAGCAGCGACGAGACCTGCTGGCCGTAGGCCACGTTGGTCCCGGTCGTCTCGAAGTTGGAGACGTTCAGCGCGAAGCCGTCGGCGCCGGTCGCCCCGGCGGCGCGCAGCCGCTCGGCCATCGTCGCGGCGCTGATCCAGGTGGCGTTCCCGGCGTCCAGGTAGGTACGGGTCCCGGGGTTGGCCTCGAGCAGCTCGACCGCCGACCGCAGCAGTGACAGGCGCTCCGCCGGGTCGCCGCACAGCTGCGCGAGCGCGTCGGGCTCCACGACCACGACCGCCGTCGAGGTCCCGATCCCGGCGACGACCCCCCGGACCCACTGCAGGTACGCCGCGGACGAGTCCACGCCGCCGGCGGAGTACCCCCCGCAGTCCCGGCCGGGGACGTTGTAGGTGACGAAGACCGGCACGGCCCCGGTGGCCCGCGCGGCGGTGACACCCTGGCGGACCGCCGTCGTGACGTCACCGCTCCACGCGCCCAGCCACGTGGCCGTGGGCACCCGCGCGAGCTCGGACAGCAGCGCCGCCTCCTCGGCGCTGCGCCCCGGCCGGGCCGCGGCCTGGGCCGCACCGGTGTTCTCGCCGTGGAAGGTCATGCCGGCGAGCGGGTTGTCCGTCGAGGCGGCGGGGACGGCAGCGGGGGGAGGTGGCGTCGCGGTCGTGCCAGGCGCGCTCGTCGTGGCGTGGGTCCCCGGCACGGGGCTCACGGGTGGCGGAGTCGCGGCCGTGGACCGGCTCGGGGTGGCGGAGCCGCTCGTCGCGGTGCCGGCTGCCGAGCGGTCGGGCGCCGCCGGGCGGGCGGGCGCCGTCCGGCGCGTGGGCGCCGTCGTGGCCGGAGGTGCCGGCCGGAACCCCCGGGCCTGCTCGATGGCCGGTTGAGCGGCGGACGTCACGGCCGGGGCCATGAGCCCCGGCGCGACGAGGCCACCGCAGATCAGCGCGGCCGAGAGCCCGGAGGTCCACAGCAGTCGCCTGCCGCGCCCCGCGCGGTGCCGCCCGGACGAGCGGGGCGACGAGTCGGTCTGCGGACCGGGCGGGGTTCCGTCCCCTGCGAAAGCCATGTGCAGAACGTAGTCGGGCAGTGGCTATTCGTCACCCCACCTATCGACCCCGAGTGAGCGTGAGCCTCCCCTCAGTGACGGCCGGTTCCGCCCCGCCCCGAGGCTCACCCCCGGGCGCGCGGCGGGTGAGCCGGGGCGGGGTCCGCCCTCAGTCCTTGGGGGGGAACTCGGCGAAGCGTGCCCGGAGGTCCTTCTTGGAGAACTTGCCCACGCTGGTCTTGGGCACCTCGTCGATGAACTCCACGGCGTCGGGCAGCCACCACTTGGCGACCTGGGGCTCGAGGTGCGCGAGGACCTCCTCCGCCGACAGCGTCTCGCCCTCCTTGAGGACGACGCAGGCCAGCGGGCGCTCGTCCCACTTCGGGTGCGGGATCCCGACGACCGCGGCCTCCTTCACCTTGGGGTGGCTCATGATCGCGTTCTCCAGGTCGACCGAGCTGATCCACTCGCCGCCGGACTTGATGAGGTCCTTGGTGCGGTCGGCGATCCGGATCGAGCCGAAGGCGTCCATCGCGGCGACGTCGCCGGTGCGCATCCAGCCGTCCGAGGTGGTCAGCTCCACGCCGGCGTCCGGGTTGTAGTAGTCCTGCGCGCACCACGGGCCGCGGACCTGCAGCTCGCCGGTGGCCGCGTCGTCCCACGGCTGCGGCTCGAGGGTCTCGGCGTCGACGATGCGGGCCTCGACGCCGAGGAAGGGGATGCCCGCGCGCGCCCGCTGCGTCGCCCGGGTGCCGTCGTCGGCGTCGTCGTAGCGCGGCGGCAGGATGCCCGAGGAGGCGACCGGGTGCGTCTCGGTCATGCCCCAGGCCTGCAGGATCGCCAGGCCGACCTGCTCCCGGTAGGCCTCGCTGAGCGCCTTGGGCACCGCCGAGCCGCCGCAGCCGATCTCGCGCAGCCGGTGCGGGCGGCCGGCCAGGTGCGGCAGCACGCCCTGCCAGATGGTCGGGACGCCGGCGGTGAAGGTGACGCCCTCCTCGACGATCAGGTCGGCCAGCGCCTGGGGCTGCATCATCGAGCCGGGCATGACCAGCGAGGCCCCGGCGGCCGGGGCGGCCTGGGCGATGCCCCAGGCGTTGGCGTGGAACATCGGCACGACCGGCATCGCGACGTCGCGGATGCCCAGGCCGAAGGCGTTGGGCGCCATCACGCCCATGGTGTGCAGCCAGGTGGAGCGGTGCGAGTAGACGACACCCTTCGGGTTCCCCGTGGTGCCGCTGGTGTAGCACATCGAGGCGGCCGAGTACTCGTCGGTGACGTGGAAGTCGACCGGCTCGGCCTCGGCCAGGAGCGCCTCGTAGTCGAGCACCCGGGGGTCGTCGGGGATCTCGTTGTCACCGCCGTCGTCCATCACCACGACGTGCCTGACCGTCTTCATGCCGTCGATCAGCGGCCACAGCAGGGGCAGCACGGTGCGGTCGACGAAGACGACCTCGTCCTCGGCGTGGTTGGCGATGTAGGTCAGCTGCTCGGGGAAGAGCCGCACGTTCAGCGTGTGCAGCACCCGGCCGGAGGACGGCGCGGCGAAGTACAGCTCCAGGTGCCGGGCGGAGTTCCAGGCGAAGGTGCCCACCCGGCCGTCCGCGCTGATGCCCAGGGTGTCGAGGACGCCACCCAGCTTGCGGGTGCGCTGGGCCCACTCGGCGTAGGTCATCCGGGTCACCCCGCCGGGCCCGGCGGTGGCGATGGTGCCGTCGCCGTAGTGCTGCTCGACGTGCCGGAAGATCGCATCGATGGTCAGGGGGTAGTCCTGCATCAGCCCACGCATGTCCCGGATCGTGCCAGTGACCCGGCCCACGTTCTACCGGGCAGTACGCCCCGGCACCGCCCGTGCCGAGACCGGCGCCGCGGTGGTCAGCCGGTGCCGGGGACCGGCCCGAGCCCGATCTCGGCGAGCCGTCACCGGGTGAGGACGACGGGCAGGTCGCGCAGGCCACGGATGACGAACTCCGGACGGCGCCGGGCCGGGTGCGCGAGCTCGATCCGCGACGTCAGCTCCAGCAGGGCGCGGAACGAGGCCTGCAGCTCGACGCGGGCGAGGGGGGCGCCGATGCAGAAGTGCACCCCCGCGCCGAAGGAGATGTGCGGGTTCTCGCTGCGGCCGACGTCGAGCGTGTCGGGGTCGGCGAACACCGCCGGATCCCGGTTGGCCGCGCCGAGCAGGGCCGCGATCCTCTGCCCCTCCCGCACGGTGACGCCCCCGATCCCGACGTCCGCGGTGGCGGTGCGCTCGAACAGCTGCAGCGGGGAGTCGAAGCGCATCAGCTCCTCGATCGCGGTCGGGAGCAGGCCCGGGTCCGCGCGCAGCCGCTGCAGCTGGTCGGGGTGCTCCAGCAGGGCGAGCAGTCCGTTGCCGCTGACGTTCACCGTCGCCTCGTGGCCGGCGTTGAGCAGCAGGATGCAGGTGGTGACCAGCTCGTCCTCGGTGAGCCGGTCGCCGTCGGCGTCCCGGACGCTGACGAGGTGGGACAGCAGGTCCTCGCCCGGCACCTGCCGCCGCTGCGCGGCGAGCGCCCGCAGGTAGCCGACGAACTCCTCCGCCGCCCGCTCGGCGGCGTCCTCGACGGCCGCCGTCCGGCCGTACTCGTACATCTTGACGATGGCGTTCGACCACGGCCGCAGCAGCGGCCGGTCGGTCTGCGGGACGCCGAGCAGCTCGGCGATGACCGCGACGGGCAGCTGCTCGGCCATGCCGGACAGGACGTCGACGGCGTCGCTCCCGCCCGAGCGCTCGACCAGACCGCCGACCAGGTCGCGGGCCAGCTGCTCGACCCAGGGCCGCAGCCGCTCGACGTGCCCGCGGGCGAAGGCGGTGCTGATCAGCCGGCGCAGGCGGGTGTGGTCGGGCGGCTCCATCTCCAGGATGGCGTTGCGGTGGATGAGGTTGAAGCTGCCGAAGCGCTCCACGGGCTCCCGGTCGGCCCAGATCCGGCCGAGCCGCCGGTCACGGAGCACCGCGTTGGACTCCGCGTGCGTGAACGCCAGCCACAACCCCAGCCCCTCGTGCCACTGCACCGGCGCCTGCGCCCGGGCCCGTGCGAAGGCGGGGTAGGGGTCGGCGACGACACCGGGATCGGCGAGGTCCAGCGGAACGGCGGCTCCGGTCACCCGGCGAGCCTATTTCGGCCAGCCACGACGCCGGTTCCGTCCGGCCCCGCCCGCGAGGGTGACGAACTCGTGGTCATCAGGGGCCGATGGCCACCGGTTCGTCCCGCTCGCGGCCGGCTCGAGGAGCGCTCGCGAGGCGGGCCCTCCCGAGGGGCCACCTACGCTGCACCGCATGGCTTCCCGCAAGCGCTCCTCCGCCCCCGCCGCTGCCGCGCCGGAGGGCGTCAACCCGAAGGCCCCGTGCTCCTGCGGGTCCGGGCGCCGCTACAAGCACTGCCACGGCTCCGGCTACGCCCCGTCGGTCACCCGGCCGTTCGAGGGCCTGCCCGGCGAGCCGCACTGGGTGGCGCTGCGCGAACTGGTGCCCTCGGCGACCGCGCCGCTGCGGACGGCGGACGGCCGTGACGTGACGCTGGCCAGCGTGCTGCCCGGCGGCTCCCCGGCGCTGGTGCGGGCCAACGGCGAGATCCTGCTCGGCGTCCAGCAGCAGACCTCCTCCGACGACGTGAGCCGCGACCTGGGCACGGCCCTGGCCGCCGCCCTCGAGGCGCCGGCCGGCGCGCCGGTCGACCCGGGCCCGATCGGTGGTGCCGGCTCGGCCGGGCCCCGGTTGCAGGAGCTGCTGGACCTCGAGGCGCCCCTCGAGGTGGCCGTGCGCGCCGACTTCGAGTTCTGGCTGGAGGGCACTGACGCCGGCCCGGCCGCGCGGGCAGGGCTGGAGCAGGCCAACCAGGCGGTGCTCCCCACCGAGCTGCTGCCGGAGCTGGGCGCCGCCTACTGGGTGCGCCCCACCGCCGAGCGCGCGCACCTTCGCTGGGTGCGGCCCGAGCGCGAGGAGGCGCTGCTCGACGCGCTGGCCCGGCTGCGCGCGGCCGGCGAGCCGGTCCTCCTGGGCGAGGGCACCCGCTACGCCGGGGCCTTCCGGGCGCACGGTCTCGTCGTCCCGGTGTGGGACCTGCCCGCCGACGCCCCGGCCGCGGACTGGACCGCGCCGGCCGCCGAGTTCCAGACGCGGCTCGAGGCGGCGCTGGCGGTCACCGAGCCGCTGACCGCCGACGAGCGCCGGGCCCGCGCCGGTCTCATCTCCCGCCAGATCACCCTGCGCTGACGCCTCTGGACTCCCGGTCCCCGGGGGTCTCCCGGTCTCGGACGCCCGGTGCCGGAGGCCCCCGAAGCGGCGGAGCCGGACAGCTCTGACCGGCCCTCTCCGTAGCGCTGCGTACCGACGCGCCGGACCAGTTCGAGGGACGCGCCCACGCTGTTGCTACCGGGGAGTAACCGCCGTCTCACCCGGTCGTGGACGCGCGCTCACCCGCCTGCAGCGCAGTGACGCGGACGTTACGAGACCGTGACGATCGTCTGTCCTCAAGGGGTTGACGCGGGCCCGTTGTTAGCGCTCACACTATGGCGCTCGCCACGGGCGGGCCTGCGCCGGGTCGAGCGCGCAGACACCTCGAAGAGGAGATCACGTGAGCAAGAGGCTCGGCTTCACCGCCGTCAGCGCCACACTGGCACTGACCCTGGCGGCGTGCGGCGGCGAAGGTGCCGGTGGCAGTGGGGGTGCCGGCGGCGGTGCCGAGGCGGAGGAGTTGACGATCGGCGTCTCGATGCCGACCCAGACCTCCGAGCGGTGGATCGCCGACGGCGAGAACGTGCAGGAGCAGCTGGAGGCGGAGGGCTACACCGTCGACCTGCAGTACGCCGGCGACGACATCCCCACCCAGTCGCAGCAGATCGACCAGATGATCACCGAGGGTGCCGACATCCTCATCATCGCCGCGATCGACGGCACAGCCCTGGCGGGTCAGCTCGAGAACGCCGCGGCCAACGACATCCCGGTCATCGCCTACGACCGGCTGATCCGCGACAGCGAGAACGTCGACTTCTACGTCACGTTCGACAACTTCGAGGTCGGCGTCGCGCAGGCCAACGCCCTGCTCACCGGCCTCGGCCTGCAGACCGCCGACGGTCAGCCCGGCACCGCGACCGGCCCGTTCAACATCGAGCTGTTCGCCGGTTCGCTGGACGACAACAACGCCTTCTTCTTCTTCGACGGCGCGATGTCGGTCCTGCAGCCGCTCATCGACGACGGCACGCTGGTGGTCAAGTCGGGCCAGACCAGCATCGAGCAGGCGGCCATCCTGCGCTGGCAGCAGGAGACGGCGCAGCGCCGCATGGAGGACCTGCTGACGTCGGCCTACAACGACGGCTCGCGCGTCGACGGCGTCCTCTCGCCCTACGACGGCATCTCCCGCGGCATCATCACCGCGCTGCAGAACGCCGGCTACGGCTCGGCCGCCAACGCCATCCCGGTCGTGACGGGTCAGGACGCCGAGATCGCCTCGGTGAAGCTGATCGCCGACGGTGTCCAGAGCTCGACGATCTTCAAGGACACCCGTCTGCTGGCCGAGCAGGCCGTCGTCGCCGCCACCGCGTTCGCCGAGGGCGAGGAGCCGGAGGCCAACGACACCGAGACCTACGACAACGGTGTCAAGGTCGTCCCGTCCTACCTGCTCCCGGTCGAGACGGTGTTCGCCGACGACATCCAGTCCGTGCTCATCGACTCCGAGTACTGGACCGCCGAAGAGGTCGAGGCCGGCCAGGCGGACTGACCCCGCCCCAGAGCCCGGCCGGGCTCGGCAGCGCAGGCTGCCGGGCCCGGCCGGCACCACCTCCACACATCCCGGCGCCGCCCGGCGCGCCGCCGGCCCACCGGGGTCCATCCTGGTACCGCTCCACCCGGCTCGAGACGAGGGACGACGAGGTCCATGGCCGACCACATCCTGGAGATGCGCTCCATCACCAAGACCTTCCCCGGCGTGAAGGCGCTGGAGGACGTCACCCTGGCCGTCGACCGGGGGGAGATCCACGCGATCTGCGGTGAGAACGGCGCCGGCAAGTCGACGCTGATGAAGGTCCTGTCCGGCGTCTACCCGACCGGCAGCTACGACGGCGAGATCGTCTTCGACGGCGAGCCGGTCCGGTTCAACGGCATCCGCGACAGCGAGCACGTGGGGATCGTGATCATCCACCAGGAGCTCGCGCTCGTCCCGTACCTGTCCATCGCCGAGAACATGTTCCTGGGCAACGAGCGACGTGGCCGCGGCGGGCTGATCGACTGGAACAGGGCCAATGCCGAGGCGGCCCGCCTGCTCGCCGAGGTCGGCCTCGACGAGAACCCGGTGACCCCGGTGGGTCAGCTCGGCGTCGGCAAGCAGCAGCTGGTGGAGATCGCCAAGGCGCTGTCCAAGGACGTGCGGCTGCTCATCCTCGACGAGCCCACCGCCGCGCTCAACGACAACGACTCCGCGCACCTGCTCGGCCTGCTGCGCCGGCTCCGGGAGCGCGGCATCACCTGCATCATGATCTCGCACAAGCTCAACGAGATCACCGCCGTCTCGGACAACGTCACGGTCATCCGTGACGGGAAGACCGTCGAGACGCTGAGCCTGCACGCCGGCGAGGTGACCGCGGAGCGCATCATCCGCGGCATGGTCGGCCGTGACCTGGAGAGCTACTACCCCGAGCGCGAGTCGCACCCCGGCGAGGAGGTGCTGCGCGTCGAGGACTGGACGGTCTGGCACCCCACCCAGGACCGCAAGGTCGTCGAGGGCGCCAGCTTCACCGTCCGGGCCGGGGAGGTCGTCGGGATCGCCGGTCTCATGGGTGCCGGGCGCACCGAGCTGGCGATGAGCGTGTTCGGGCGCGCCTACGGCCGCAACATCACCGGCCGGATGTTCGTGCACGGCAAGGAGGTAAGGCCCCGCAACGTCGCCGAGGCGATCGACGCCGGGATCGCCTACGCCACCGAGGACCGCAAGCACTACGGCCTGAACCTGATCGAGGACATCCGGCGCAACGTCTCCGCCGCCGCCCTGGACAAGCTCGCCAGCAAGGGCTTCGTTAACGGCAACGAGGAGATCAAGGTCGCCGAGGGCTACCGCAAGAGCATGAACGTCAAGGCCCCGAGCGTCACCTCGATCGTCGGCAAGCTCTCGGGCGGCAACCAGCAGAAGGTCGTGCTGTCCAAGTGGCTGTACACCGACCCCGAGGTGCTCATCCTCGACGAGCCCACCCGCGGCATCGACGTGGGTGCGAAGTACGAGATCTACACGATCATCAACCGGCTGGTCGCGGACGGTAAGGCGGTGCTGGTCATCTCCTCGGAACTGCCCGAGC
>NZ_JAAGWF010000015.1 GCF_010686765.1 Geodermatophilus sabuli
TGCTCGGCATCTGCGACCGCATCTACACCCTGTCCGCCGGCCGGATCACCGGCGAGATGTCCGTCGAGCACGCCACCCAGGAGAGCCTCATGGAGCTCATGACCAAGGAGAAGGAGCAGGCGGCATGACCAGGACCGTGCCCCCCTCGTCCGAGCCGGAGGCCCAGACCTCGACGGCCCCCAAGGACGTCGCGCCCGCCGTCGCCCTGCACACCGGGACCAGCGACGTCCGCGCCTTGCTCACCAGCAACCTGCGGCAGAGCGGCATCTACGTCGCCTTCGTGGTGATCGTCGCGTTCTTCGCGATCCTGACCGACGGCACGTCCCTGAGCCCCGGCAACATCACCAACATCGTCCTGCAGTACTCCTACATCCTGATCCTGGCGATCGGCATGGTCATCGTGATCATCGCCGGGCACATCGACCTGTCGGTCGGGTCGGTGGTCGCACTGACCGGCGCGGTGTCCGCCGTCCTGGTCATCCGCCAGGGCATGCCGTGGTGGGTGGGTGCGCTCGCCGCGATCGCCGTGGGCCTGGTCATCGGCGCCTGGCACGGCTTCTGGGTCGCCTACATCGGCATCCCGGCCTTCATCGTGACCCTCGCCGGCATGCTGCTGTTCCGCGGTCTCACGCTGCAGGTGCTGGACAACATCTCGCTGTCGCCCTTCCCCAGCGAGTACGGCCGGATCGCCAGCGGCTTCCTCAACGGGCTCCTCGGCGGCAACGGCTACGACGCCTTCACCCTGCTCATCGGCGCCATCGCGGTGGCCGGGTACGCCGTCAGCAACTGGCGCACCCGCACGGCGCGGATCAAGTACCAGCAGCCGGTCGAGTCCTTCCCGCTGTTCGTCGCCAAGATCGTCGCCGTCGGTGCGGTCGTGATGGCGTTCGCCTGGCAGCTGGCCCACGCCCGCGGCCTGCCGATCGTGCTCATCATCCTGGCCGTGCTGATCATCGCCTACGGCGTCATCACCAAGCGGACCGTCTTCGGCCGCCAGGTGTACGCGATCGGCGGCAACCTGGCGGCGGCCACGCTGTCGGGCGTGAAGGTCCGCGCGGTCAACTTCTGGATCTTCGTCAACATGGGCTTCCTGGCCGCGATCGCCGGTGTGGTGTTCTCGTCGCGGTCCAACGGTGCGCAGCCCAGCGCCGGCAACATGTTCGAGCTGGACGCGATCGCGGCGGCGTTCATCGGTGGGGCGGCCGTCACGGGCGGCGTCGGCACGGTGATCGGCGCCATGGTCGGCGGCCTGATCATGGCCGTGATGAGCAACGGCATGCAGCTCATGGGCGTCGACCAGTCCATCCAGTCGGTCGTCAAGGGCCTGGTGCTGCTGCTGGCCGTGGCCTTCGACGTCTACAACAAGCGGCGGGCCGGCGCCTCCCGCTGAGGTACGAGGCGCGACCGTCCGGTCGCGCGGACGGGCGGCCCCGCGGAGTGTCCTCCCGGGGCCGCCCACCACCGCCCCACCGGGTGGCGGGGTGATCGAGGTGAGGGGGAGCGGTGGAGCCCGAGGGGGCGAGCCGAGCGCTGGTCATGTCGGACGTGGCGGCCCGCGCCGGGGTCTCCCACCAGACCGTCTCGCGGGTGATCAACGGGCACCGCAACGTCGCCCCGCACACGCGTGAGCGGGTCGAGCAGGCGATCCGCGAGCTCGGGTACCGGCCCAACACGGCGGCCCGGGCGCTGGTCACCGGATCGACCCGCACCATCGGGTTCGTCACGGTGAACATCAACCAGTACGGGCCGGCCCAGACCCTCGTGGGGCTGGAGCAGGCAGCGCGCACGGCCGGCTACTCGCTGAGCGTCACGGTGCTCGACGAGGCGACGGCGGAGGCGATGCGCGACGCCGTCGACCGGTTCGTCGCCCAGTCGGTGGACGCCGTCGTCGCGCTCGGCACCTACGACGACGCGAGCGAGGCGCTGCACGCCCTCGACGCGCCGGTCCCGCTGGTCGCCGTCCAGAGCGGGGGCTCCTCGGAGTGGCCGGCCGTCGGTGTGGACCAGGTGGCCGGCGCGAGGCTGGCCACCCGGCACCTGCTCGACCTCGGTCACCGCACCGTGCACCACGTGACCGGCCCCGCCGACTCCCAGGAGGCCCGGGACCGCATCGAGGGGTGGCGGGCGGAGCTGCTCGCCGCCGGGGCGAGCGTGCCGCCCTACCTGCGCGGGGACTGGACGCCGTCGTCGGGACACGCGGCCGGCAAGCAGCTCGC
Organism: Geodermatophilus sabuli; assembly: GCF_010686765.1. Classification (GTDB taxonomy): domain Bacteria; phylum Actinomycetota; class Actinomycetes; order Mycobacteriales; family Geodermatophilaceae; genus Geodermatophilus; species Geodermatophilus sabuli_A. Next base: position 2,217 of record NZ_JAAGWF010000015.1, read on the forward strand.
CGCCCGGGTCCGGGCGGGTGAGGAGATCACCGCGGTGTTCCTCGCCAACGACCAGATGGCGTTGGGCCTGCTCGCGGCCTTCCACGAGGAGGGCCTCGACGCGCCGCGGGACATCAGCGTCGTCGGTTTCGACGACCTGCCCGAGGCGCCGTACTTCACCCCGCCGCTGACCACCGTGCGGCAGGACTTCGCCGAGCTCGGCCGCCGGGGCGTGCAGCTGGTGCTCGGCCGGATCGCCGGGCAGGACCTGCACCCCGACCCCGTTCCCGCGGCCCTGCTGGTGCGGTCGAGCACCGGCCCGGTCCCGGTGCCGGTCGGTGCCGCCCGCGGTGTCGGGTGATCGGTGTTAGCGCTAACATGCGGTCGCGCGCCGCGTCCAGCGGTCGACCGGACGGCGGGGACCAGCGTCTCCGCGGTGGGCGAGAGGGTCTCCTGACATGACGATGGACGCCGGCGCAGCGATCACCGGCGGTCGCACGGCCCTGGGGATCGAGCTCGGGTCGACCCGGATCAAGGCGGTGCTGATCGGTGCGGACCACGCTCCGCTCGCCGTCGGCAGCTCCGACTGGGAGAACCAGCTCGTCGACCGGGTGTGGACGTATTCGCTGGACGCCGTCTGGCAGGGGGTGCAGGAGAGCGTCGCGGCCCTGGCGGAGGACGTGCGACGCCGCCACGGGGTCGAGCTGGCCGGCGTCGGCGCACTCGGCGTCTCGGCGATGATGCACGGCTACCTCGCGTTCGACGCCGACGGTGAGCTGCTCACGCCGTTCCGCACCTGGCGCAACACGAACACCGGCCGGGCCACCGAGCGGCTGAGCGCCGAGTTCGGCGTCAACATCCCGCACCGGTGGAGCGTCGCGCACCTGTACCAGGCGATCCTGGACGGCGAGGAGCACCTCGGCCGGCTCGACCACCTGACGACTCTCGCCGGGTACGTGCACTGGCAGCTCACCGGCGAGAAGGTGCTCGGCATCGGGGACGCCAGCGGCATGTTCCCGATCGACGACGCCACCCGCGCGTACGACGCGACGATGCTCGCCCGGTTCGACGAGCTGGCCGCCGAGGCCGGGGTCGACCTCGACCTCGCCGCGCTGCTGCCCGCCATCGCCGTCGCCGGCCGGCCGGCCGGCGCGCTGACCGAGGCGGGCGCGGAGCTGGCCGACCCGGCCGGGCGGCTCCGTCCCGGCATCCCGCTCTGCCCTCCCGAGGGCGACGCGGGCACGGGGATGGTCGCCACCAACTCGGTCGCTCCGCGCACCGGCAACGTCTCCGCGGGGACCTCGATCTTCGCCATGGTCGTGCTCGAGCGGGAGCTGGGCCGGGTGCACCGTGAGCTGGACCTGGTCACGACGCCGGCCGGCGACCCGGTCGCGATGGTGCACTGCAACAACGGGGCCAGCGAGCTGGACGCCTGGGCCGGGTTGTTCGCGGAGTTCGCCCGGGCGCTGGGCGCTCGGGCCGACACGTCGACGGTCTTCGAGACCCTCTTCACCGCCGCCCTGGACGGGACCCCTGACTGCGGCGGGATGCTGGCCTACAACTACCTCTCCGGGGAGCCGATCACCGATCTCGAGGAGGGCCGGCCGCTCTTCCTGCGGTCCCCGGACAGCCGGCTGAGCTTGAGCACCTTCATGCGGACGCAGCTGTTCTCGTCCCTGGCCACGCTCCGGATCGGCATGGACGTCCTGCAGGAGACCGAGGGCGTGCGGCTGGACCGGATGTTCGCGCACGGCGGCCTGTTCAGGACCGCGGGCGTGGCGCAGCGCTTCCTGGCCGCCGCGATCGACACCCCGGTGACCGTCGGCGACGTCGCCGCCGAGGGGGGCGCCTGGGGGATCGCCGTCCTGGCCGCCTTCGCCGCCGCCGGACGATCGCCGGAGCAGAGCCTGGCGGACTACCTGGACACCGCGGTCTTCGCCGACGCCGGCCTGCAGACCGTCGGCCCCGACCCGGCCGACGTCGCGGGCTTCGACGGGTTCATGCAGCGGTACGTCGCCGCGCTCCCGGTCGAGCGGGCCGCCGTCGAGCACACGAGCCCTGCTCAGCGAGGAGAGAACGGATGACAGCCACCCTGTCCGAGCGCGGCACCCACCGCGAGCTGCGCGAGCACGTCGCCGCACTGCACGCCGAGCTGACCCGCTACGGCCTGGTCACCTGGACGGCCGGCAACGTGTCGGGCCGCGTGCCCGGCGAGGAGCTGTTCGTCATCAAGGGCAGCGGCGTCTCCTACGACGAGCTGACGTGGGAGGGCATCACCGTCTGCGACCTGGACGGGAACGTCGTCGACGGGGTGAAGGCGCCGTCGTCGGACACCGCCGCGCACGCCTACGTCTACCGGAACCGGCCCGACGTCGGCGGGCAGGTGCACACGCACAGCCCGTACGCCGCCGCGTGGGCCGCTCGGGGCGAGGCGATCCCGTGCGTGCTGACGGCGATGGCGGACGAGTTCGGCGGCCCCATCCCGGTCGGCCCGTTCGCGCTCATCGGGGACGACTCGATCGGTCAGGGCGTCGTCGCCACGCTCCAGGACTCGCGCTCGCCGGCGGTGCTCATGCAGAACCACGGCGTCTTCACGATCGGGCGCGACCCGAAGGCGGCGGTCAAGGCCGCCGTGATGACCGAGGACGTCGCCCGCACCGTGCACCTGTCCCGCCAGCTCGGGGAGCCCATCCCGATCGCGCAGGCCGACATCGACAGCCTGTACGCCCGCTACCAGAACGTGTACGGCCAGCGTTGAGAGAGGACCGACAGGTGTCGTTCGAAGGTCAGGAGCTCTGGTTCCTCACCGGCAGCCAGGCGCTGTACGGCGAGGAGACGCTGCGGCAGGTGGCGGCGCAGTCCCAGCAGGTCGCCGCCGCGCTCGACGGTGCCGAGGAGGTGCCGCTCCGGGTGGTGTGGAAGCCGGTGCTCACCGACGCCGGTGCGATCCGGCGGGCGATGGGGGAGGCCAACGAGACGCCGGCGTGCGTCGGCGTCATCACCTGGATGCACACCTTCTCACCGGCCAAGATGTGGATCGCCGGCCTGGACGCGCTGCGCAAGCCGCTGCTGCACCTGCACACCCAGGCCGACGCCGCCCTCCCGTGGGCGACGATCGACATGGACTTCATGAACCTCAACCAGGCCGCCCACGGCGACCGGGAGTACGGGTTCGTCCTCACCCGGCTGCGGACGCCGCGGACGACGGTGGCCGGGCACGTCGGCAACCCGGCGGTGCGCCGGCGGGTCGGGGCCTGGGCCCGAGCGGCGGCGGCGGCGACCGAGGCGCGGTCGCTGCAGCTGGCGCGCTTCGGCGACAACATGCGCAACGTCGCCGTGACCGAGGGGGACAAGGTAGAGGCGGAGCTGCGGTTCGGCGTCTCGGTCAACACGTGGGGCGTCAACGACCTGGTGGACGTCGTCGAGGCGGTGCCCGACTCGGCCGTGGACGCGCTGGTGGCCGAGTACGGGGACCTGTACGACTTCGCCGACGACGCCGCGCCGGGCGGGCCGCAGCACGACGCCGTCCGGTACCAGGCGCGGATCGAGGCGGCGCTGCGCACGTTCCTCACCGACGGCGGCTTCGGCGCCTTCACCACCAACTTCGAGGACCTCGGCGGCCTGCGCCAGCTCCCCGGTCTCGCCGTCCAGCGGCTGATGGCCGACGGCTACGGCTTCGGCGGCGAGGGCGACTGGAAGACCGCGGCACTGCTGCGCATCCTCAAGGTGGCCGCGACCGGGCTGCCCGGCGGCACCTCCTTCATGGAGGACTACACCTACGACCTCGCCTCGGACACCCCGAAGATCCTCGGCGCGCACATGCTCGAGGTCTGCCCGACCATCGCCGGGGACCGGCCGAGGGTCGAGGTGCACCCGCTGTCGATCGGCGGCCGCGAGGACCCGGCGCGGCTGGTGTTCACCGCGGCGCCGGCCCCCGGGATCGTGGTGGGCTGGTGCGACCTGGGCGACCGGTTCCGCTGGGTGGCCGACGAGATCGACGTCGTCGAGCCGTCCGAGCCGCTGCCGAACCTGCCGGTCGCGCGGGCGGTGTGGGAGCCGCGCCCGGACTTCGCCACCGCGACCGAGGGCTGGCTGACCGCCGGCGGACCGCACCACACGGTGCTGTCGACCCAGCTCGGCGCCGAGGAGCTCACCGACCTGGCGGAGGTGTTCTCGACCGAACTGGTGCTCATCGACGCCGACACCACCCGCCGGTCCCTGGCCAAGGAACTGCGCTGGAGCGCCGCCTACCACCGCCTCAACCAGCGCCTGTAGCGACGGAGCGGGACTCTCGGCGCCGGGAGTCCGGAGCTCCCCACGGACTTCTGGCGCCGAGAGTCCCCCCGGCTCGTCCCGGACCCTCGACGCCCGAGAGCGCGGGGGCTCTCCGCGGGAACGTCCCGGGGGTCCCCGCGTACAGGCCCGTCACAGGTGGCGGAGCAGGTGGCGGTAGAAGCCGGCGCCGCGGTGCAGGGCGGCGACGGTGATGCGCTCGTCGGCGGCGTGCAGGGCGGCGAGCTCGTCGCGGGTGACGTCGAACGGCATGAACCGGTAGACGCTGTCGCAGACCTGGCTGAAGTGCCGGGCGTCGCTGGCCTGGACCATGACGTACGGTGCCACCGCCGCGTCGGGGTACACCGAGCGGATGGCCGCGCCGACCAGCGCGAACGCCTCGTTGTCGGCGCGCGACACCGGTGAGGGGTCGTTGCCCGACACCACCGTCAACTCCACGGTCGGGTCGTCGATGACCCGGCGCAGGCGGTCGACCGTCGACTGCACCGTCTCGCCCAGCGCGATCCGGATGTCGGCGTGCGCCCGCGCGCGGGTGGCGAGCACGTTGCGGGCCTTGCTGCCCTCCAGCTCGGTGATCGCGACGGTGGTGCGGACCAGCGCGTTCGCCTCCCGACTGGCCCTCGACAGGACCAGTGCCAGGCCGGGCCGCAGGTACGCCGCGTGGGCGAACAGGGCCCGGTAGCCCGTCAGTGCGTGCCGGCCCAGGGCGTCGACCATGCCGAGGACGACGTCGTGCAGGCGGGCGGGGAAGGGGGCGTCCTCGATCCGCAGGATCGCCCGCGCCAGCCGGGCCGGAGCGCCCCCGCGCACGGGCGCCGACGCGTGGCCACCGGCGTCGGTGGTGACCAGCTCGACGTCCAGCCGGCCCTTCTCGGCCAGCCCGACGACGGCGGTCGGGCCGGGTACGCCGGGGAAGACGCCGGTCACCACCGCGCCGCCCTCGTCGAGGACGGCCCACGGCCGGACGCCGCGCGCCGTGAGCGCCTCGACGGCCAGCTGCGCGCCGACGCCGGCCACCTCCTCGTCGTTGCCGAACGAGAGGTAGACGTCGCGGGCGGGCGTGGACCCCGCCGCGACCAGCGACTCGACGGCTTCCAGGATCGCGACCAGGGCGCCCTTGTCGTCGATGGCGCCCCGGCCGTGCACGACGCCGTCCTCGACCAGCCCGAAGAAGGGGTCCCGCGACCAGTCCTGACCCGCCACCGGGACGACGTCGTAGTGCGCCATGAGCACCAGCGGCGGCGCATCGGTGCCGCTGGGCCACCGGTAGAGCAGCGCGCCGTCGCCCAGCACCTCCCGCTCCAGGACGCGGTGGGTCGCGGGGTACAGCTCGGTCAGCCGCTCCCGGAACCGGCTGAACGCCCCCGCGTCGACCTCACCGCGGTCGCGGGAGGAGACGGTGGGGATGCGGACCAGCTCGGCCAGCCGGGCCGCCGCGGCGTCGGCGTCCAGGCCCTCGAGGTCGGCCGGGTCCCGGGTGACCTGCGGTGGGTGGAAGCGGGCCACCCGTCGCACCACCAGCGAGGCGGCGGCGGCGCCGCAGGCCGCGGCCGCGAGGGCGCGCTTCACGCGCGGTCCCCGGGGGACGGCGCGACCGAGCGCAGGTCGGCGCCGGCCGGGGCGTCGGAGAAGGCCAGCCGCGGGACGAGGAGCAGAGCGACGGCGGCCGCCAGCGCGGTACCGCCGCAGACGACCCAGACGGTGAGGTAGCCGCCCAGTGACCCCGCCGTCCCCTCGGCGCCGTCGACGAGGACCGGCGCGCCGGAGGCGAGGGCGACGGCGAACGCCGCCGACGCGAAGCTCCCGCCCAGGACCTTGGTGGTGTTGGTCAGGCCGGTGGCGACCCCGGTCCGACCGACCGGAGCGGCGGCCGCCGCCGCGGCCGGCAGCGCGGCCACGAGCGCCCCGGAGCCCAGCCCGGCGACGACCATCGACGCCAGGACCTGGGCGAGCGAGCCGTGCAACGGCACGAGCAGCAGGTACCCCGTGCCGGTCAGCGTGGCGGCGCCGATCAGGGTGGTCCGCGGGCTGGTCCGGGCCGAGATCCGCGAGAACTGGCCGGCGCCGAGGAGCATCGAGACGACGTAGCCGCCGATGACGATCGAGACCGCGCTCGTCGACAGGCCCAGCCCGTAGCCGTAGACCGCGGGGTCGGTGCGGGCGTACGTCGACAGCGGGCCCTGGGCACCCAGGACGCTCACCCCGAACAGGCCGGCGGTGAGCTGCACCGGCCACATGGCGGGGCTGCGCAGCACGCGGAAGTCCACCAGCGGGTCCGCGCGGGCGAGCTCGTAGCGCACGAAGGGGACCACCAGCAGGACGCCGAGAGCCGTCACCAGCCAGGGCCACAGCTCGCCGGCCCCGTTGACCCGCACGAAGGTCAGGCCGCCGGTGATGACCAGCAGGACGACGCTGAGCAGGGCGGCCCCGGCGGCGTCCACGCTGCCCGCCTCCCGGTCCTCGCTCTCGGGCACCCGCAGCAGCACGACGGCGCAGACACCCACGACCAGCAGACCGGGGATGAGCAGCACCAGCCAGAACTGGCCGGCGAGGGCGCTGCCGACCTGCCCTCCGCCGAGCGCGCCCACGATGGCGCCGACCTGCAGGGCGGCGACGATGACCCCGGTCGCCCGCCGGGTCTGCGCCGCGGGATCGGCCAGCCGGCGGGACCTGTTCCAGATCAGCGCCACCTGCAGCGGCAGCCAGGCGGCGTAGACGCCCTGCACCGCCCAGGCGACGAGGAAGACCGGGAAGGACCGGGCGACGGCGAGGACGACGGTCGCCGCGGCGACCAGCGCCGCCGAGAGCAGCAGCATCCGGCGGTGGCCGTGCAGGTCCCCGAGCTTGGCGAGGATCGGTACGGCGATGGCCGACAGCATGAGCTGGGCCGCCTCGAGCCAGTTGACGTCGGCGTCGTGGATGTCGAGGTGGCGGGCGACGTCGGTGAGCAGCGGGACGTAGTAGCCCTGCAGGACGCCGCTGGTGAACTCGACGAACACCAGGAAGCCGACCAGGCCCCCGCCGATGCCCGCGATCCGCCCCGACCGTGCCGTCTCCGCTCGCGCCACCGGTCGTCGTCCTCACCTCGGAGCGCCCAGGGAACGGCGCGGAGGGTACGGACAGTAGTGAGCTGCCCGCCGCTCAGGGACCACCTGCGCCGGGACTCCCGGGGAGGGCGGCGCGGGAGACCGGGCAGGACATGCACCGCGGGCCGCCGCGGCCACTGCCCAGCTCCGAGCCGGCGATCCGCACCACCTCGATGCCCGCGGCCTCCAGCGCCGCGTTGGTGACCGTGTTGCGCTCGTAGGCGACGGCCAGCCGCGGGGCCAGCGCGAGGGTGTTGTTGCCGTCGTCCCACTGCTCGCGCTCGGCGGTGACCGGGTCCAGGCCGGTGTCGATCAGCCGCAGCCGGTCGATGCCCATCGCGGCGGCCGCGGCCTCCAGGAACGGCGCGGGTCCGGTGACGGTGAGGTCGGTCGTGTCGTCGTCGTCCGGCACCTGCGCCGAGGTGACGGTCCAGGCGGCCAGGGAGTCGGCGACGGCGGGGTACATGACGAACGCGTCGACGTCGACCATGGTCGCGATGGTGTCCAGGTGCATCGTGGCCCGCTGCTGGGCGATGGGGACGACGAGCACCGTGTGCGCCAGGCCGCGGGCGAACACCCGCCGGGCCAGCCGCTCCGCGCCACCCGGCGTCGTCCGCTCGCCGACGCCGACCGCGACCACCCCGGGCGTCAGCAGCAGGACGTCGCCGCCCTCCAGGTGCTCGAGCGAGGCGTCGTAGAGCTGCTCGGCGCCGGTGAACCGCGGGTGGTGGGCGTACACGGCGGCGGTGATCGTGCTCTCCCGGTGCCGCGCCGGCATGGCCAGTGACGTCACCGCGACCTGGCCGCCCACCCACACCGACGAGTCACGGGTGAAGAGCAGGTTGGGCAGCGGGGGGACGACGAAGTCGCCGCGGTCCATGATCTCGAAGGCCAGCCCTCGGCCACCGGGGAGCTCGTCGTGCGCCAGCCCGGCGATCAGCGTCCCGGCCAGGTCCCCGGGGTCGAGGTCGGCCAGGTGGGCGGCCGCCGTCCGCTGCAGGGTGGCCCCCAGGCGCGGGTCGTCGACGGCCGCGGCGACGAGCTCGTCGCGGGCGGCGGGGACGGCGAGCACCTCGGCCAGCAGCCGGTCGAGGTGCAGCACCTCCACCCCGCGGGCGGTCAGCTCGGCGGCGAAGGCGTCGTGCTCCTCCTGCGCGCGCCGCACCCAGGGCACGCCGTCGAAGAGCAGCTGGTCGTTGTTGCGCGGCGTCAGCCGGCGCAGCTCGGCGCCGGGCCGGTGCAGCAGCACCGTCTGCAGCGGGCCGACCTCGCTGGTGGCGCCGAGGGGGGCGGTCATGCGGTCGAGGCTGGCACAGCCGACGCGCCCGTCGCCCGCCGGCGCCGCTGGATAGGGTGCCCGGACCGGGGCGACGGCGTCCCCGCGACGCCGCTGAGGGGCTCGCCCGTGGACCTGTTCGACCTGACCGGCAAGGTGGCCGTCGTCACCGGCGGCACCCGCGGCATCGGGCTGATGATGGCCCGCGGCCTGCTGCAGGCGGGTGCCTCGGTGTACGTGAGCTCGCGCAAGGCCGACGCGGGGGAGGCGGCGGTCGCCGAGCTCTCCGGCTTCGGCCGGGTCGCGTCGGTCCCGGCCGACGTCTCGACCGAGGACGGGTGCCGCGGGCTGGCCGCGGAGGTGGGCCGGCGCGAGGAGCGGCTGCACGTCCTGGTCAACAACGCCGGGGCGACGTGGGGCGCGCCGTTCGCCGAGTTCCCCGCGGCCGCCTGGGACAAGGTCCTCGACCTCAACCTCAAGGCGCCGTTCTTCCTCACCCGCGCCTTCCTGCCGCTGCTGACGGCCGCGGCGAGCGACGACGACCCGGCCCGCGTGGTCAACGTCGGCAGCATCGACGGGCTGCACGCGCCGTCCCTGCCGACGTACTCATACTCGGCCAGCAAGGCGGGCCTGCACCACCTGACCCGGGTGCTGGCCAAGGAGCTGGGCCCGCGGCGGATCACGGTGAACGCCGTCGCCCCCGGCCCGTTCGAGTCGAAGATGATGGCGGCCACGCTGGCCGCGCACGGGGACGAGATCGTCGCGTCGTCCCCGCTGGGGCGGATCGGCCGGCCCGACGACATGGCCGGCGTCGCGGTCTACCTGTGCAGCCGGGCCGGGGCCTACGTCACCGGCGCGGTGATCCCGGTGGACGGCGGCCGCGCCACCACGCTGTGACGGGGACCCGGCTGCGGTTCGACGGCTGGATCCTCGGGGTCGGGACGTCGACGGGCACCCGCGTCGTGGTGGGGCACTGGCCGCGCTCGCCGCTGGGGCCGCTGTCCGACGTCATGGTGCAGCGGCCCGACGGCCACCGGCTGCTGCTCGCCCCGAGCCGGGAGGCGGCCGACTTCATCGCCGCCACCTACGCCTTCGACGAGGTGCGGGTGCTGCCGGTGACGGTCGCCCGGCCCGACGCCGCGACCTGGACGGTGGCCGCCGGCCCGCTCGCGATGCGGGTGCGCACCGGCCGGCGCCCGGCGCTGGGCTGGCTGCTGCGCGCCGTCCCCGCCCCGCTGGCGCGGGCCCCCGCCTGGGTCCGGGTTGTCGACGCCCCGGCGCGGCTGCTCACCGGGCTGCGCACCACCGGCTCGGCGGGACAGGGGCGCACCGAGTGGTACGGCGTCCAGGACCTGCACGCGGCCACCGGGCTCACCGCGACGTGGGACGGCGCGCCGCTCGGCCACCTGGCCCCGGTGCACCCGCCGGTGACGTTCGGCTTCGGCTCGGTCCCACCCCGGCCCGGGGTGGTGCGCGTGACGACGACGGTGCGCGTGCCCTGAGGCCCTCGCGCCGGGCGGCAGGAGGGCCCCGGTCAGGCCGATCTCGGCGCGGTCGACCGCTTCCGGCGGGGGCGGGTGGCGGTGTCCTCGGGCACCCGGGACAGGTGCGAGTCGGCCAGCGCCACCTGGTGCGGGGAGCCCACCAGCCGACCCTGCCGGCGCGCGGCATGCCACCAGTCACGGGCGGCCACCGTGTCGCCGGTGCGCTCGGCGATCCGGCCGAGCAGCTCGTCGTACGCGCCGAGGGTGAACGAGGGCGTCCCCAGCACCGCCTGCCGCCCGCGGAAGGGCAGCAGCGAGACGGTGGCCGTCTCGATCTCGTGCTCGTCGCCGATCTGCAGCGCGACCTCAGCCTGCAGCAGCGTGGCGACGTCGCTCGCCCAGTCCCGGACCTGGGTGCGGCCCCACCGCTTGCGCAGCCGCCGCGCCTCGGCCAGGTCGCCGGACTCCGCGGCGGCCAAGACCGCCATGAGCTGCAGCAGCGGGCTGCCCTCGTCGCCGGTCTGCACGAGCAGGTCGATCGCCTCGGGCAGCCGGTGGTCGCCGCGGCGCAGGGTGAACTGGTGCGCGGCGAAGGCGTGCGCCGCGTGCGGGGTGACCTTGCGGTAGAGCTCGTAGGCCTCGGTCGTCAGTTCCTCGGCGCGGACCGCGTCGCCGCGCAGCCAGGCGGCCCCGGCCTGCTGCCACAGCACGTGGGGGCGCACCTCCGGCCCGGACAGCGAGATCGCCAGCCGCCGCCCGGCGTCCAGGTCCGCCTCGAACCCCCGCAGGTCGGCCAGGTGCAGACGGATGGAGGCCCGGTGCAGCCGGGCGTAGAACTCGGTCCGCCGCGGCAGTCCCCGCCCCGCCAGCGCGAGCGCCTCGTCGGTCGCCTCGAGCCGGAGCTCGGCCGCACCCGGGCGCCCCCAGACGGCGAGGCAGTAGTTGTTCAGCGTCCGGCCCAGCAGCTCCGGATCGCCGACGTCCCGAGCCAGCGCGAGGGCGCGCTCGGCGTAGCGCGGCCCCTTCTGCAGGTCCTCGCTGAACGCCAGCTCGACGCCGAGGGTGCCCAGCAGCCGGGCGGTCAGGCGGTCGCGCTCGGCCTCGGTCGCGTCGGGGGCGATCTCGTCCCGGTGCTCGAGCAGCTCCTCCAGCAGCTCGACCATCCCGTGGTCGACGACGCCGTGCGGCCGCCAGTTCCACAGCGTGGGCGAGCCCCACACGGCCGCGGACTCCAGCAGGCAGCGGCGGTCGCCGAGTTCGCGGGCCAGCGCGATCGCCTCGGCGACCACCTCGCCGGCCTCGGTCCGCTGGCCGCTGTTCAGCAGGTCGTTGCCGAGCGCGGTGAGCAGGTCGTGGCGGGTCCGCGTGACGCCGGGCCCGGCGGGGTCCAGCAGTGCCAGCGCCCGGCGCACGTGCGCCGCGGCCTCCCCGTGCGCCAGCCGCTCCCGGGCCGCCTGTGCCGCGGCGGTCGAGTACCGCAGCGCCGGGCCGGGACCGGCCACCGGGACCGCCTCGACGAAGTGGTGGGCCAGCCGCTCGACCACCGCGTCGTCGGCCCGGCCGCCGGTGGCCCGCCGCTCGAGGGCGGCGGCCAGCCGGGCGTTGAGCCGGGCCCGGCGCAGCCGCGGCAGGTCGCCGTGCAGCACCTCCTGCACCAGGGCGTGGGTGAACCGCCAGCTCCACGGCTGACGTCCCTCCACGACCAGCCCGAAGGCGGTGGCGGAGTCCAGCGCCGCCAGGGCGGCCTCGGCCGGCGTGCCGGCGGCCTCGAGCAGGTCCAGGGTGACCTCGCGCCCGGCGACGGCGGCCAGCTCCAGCACCTCCCGGGTGCCCTCGGACAGCCGCGCCAGCCGGTTGCGGAGCACCTCGCGGATCGACGGCGGCACCGGCACCCGGTCGAGGCGGAGGTCGTGCGTGCTGACCATCCACCGCGCCAGCTCGACGACGAAGAACGGGTTGCCGGCGGTGCGGTCGTGCACGGTCTCGGCCAGCGCGTGGCCGCCGACCGCCCCGAGCTGCCCGGCCATGAGCGCGGCCACGTCCTCGGTGGCCAGGCCGGACAGCCTGATCCGGCTGGCCGCCGGCTCCCGGTTGAGCCGGGCCAGGCAGTCGACGACCACCTCGGGGAGGTCCTCGCCGACGGTGCGGACGGTGACCACGATCATCAGCGGACCCCGCGGCAGGTGCCGGGCCAGCAGGCCGAGCAGCTGCACCGACGTCGTGTCGGCGCCCTGCAGGTCGTCGAGGACGACGAGCACCGGGCGGGTGATCGCCGCGGTCAGCCGGGTGCGCAGGTCCTGGAACAGCCGGAAACGGGCGGCGTCGGCGTCGGCGCCGGGGTCGTCGGGGGGTGGGGTCAGCTCCTCCTGGCCGAGCTGCTCGAGGACCTGGGTCCACGGCCACAGGGCCGGCGCGCCGGCGTCGTCGGCGCAGCGGCTCCAGGCCACCGACCAGCCCGCCGCGAGGCAGGCGTCCGCGGCCGCCTCGGCCAGCCGGGTCTTGCCGATCCCCGGTTCCCCGCCGAGGACGACGACCGCCGGCCGCCCGCCGGCCACCTGGTCGGCCACCGTCCGCAGGTGGGCCAGCTCCGCCTCCCGGCCGACCAGCGCCTCGGCGCCGGGGCCGACGGCGGGCATCGGCGCCGGCGGCGGGACGACGGACAGCACCGGACGCGGCAGGCGATCGGTGAGCCCCGGGTCCTGCCGCAGCACCGCGCGTTCCAGGCCGCGCAGCTCGGGGCCCGGGTCGATGCCCAGCTCGTCGCGCAGCAGCTCGGTGCAGCGCCGCAGCGCGTCCAGCGCGTCGGCCTGCCGGTCCGCGGCGTAGAGCGCGGTGACCAGCCGCGCCCACAGCCGCTCGCGCAGCGGGTGCTCGGCGACCAGGTGCTGCAGGTCGGTGACGGCGGCGTCCGCCCGGCCCATCGCCAGCAGCGCGTCGCAGCGCCGCTCCCGTGCCCGCACCTGCAGCTCGGTCAGCCGGAGCCGGTCGGTCGCGGCGGTGGGCAGGTCGCCCAGCTCGGCCAGTGGCTCACCGCGCCACAGCTCCAGCGCCCGGTCCAGCAACGCCACGCCCCGCGCCGGGTCGCCGGCCTGCACCGCACGGTCACCCTCGTCGACGAGCTGGGCGAAGCGCAGCGTGTCCAGGTCGGCGGCGTCGACCTGGAGCAGGTACCCCGGCGGCCGGGTGAGCAGCACCGTCGGCGCCTCGCGCGGGCCGCGGTCGGGCTCGAGCACCCGCCGCAGGTGGGAGACGTAGGCCTGAAGGGTGCCGGTCACGGTGGGCGGCGGCTCGTCCCCCCACAGCGCGGACACGATCCGGTCGATGCCGACCACCCGGCACGGCTCGGCCAGCAGCAGGGTGAGCAGTGCCCGTGGCTTGGCGCCGCCCACGTCGAGCAGACGACCATCGGGACCCGTGACCTCGAGCGGTCCGAGGACGCGGTAACGCACGAGGCGGGATCCTCCCAGGTGCCGGCCGCCAGCGGGAGGCCTTTCCGGGCGGCGGGCGAGCAGCCCCTCGTCCAAGAGCCCGTGCAAGCGGGCTGCAAGTGCCGGGCAAGCGCCCGCCGCGAGGCTCGTCGGCGTCCCGATCGATGCCCGTGGCCGACCGCCGCGGCCGTTCCCGAGGAACCCCCACGTCATGAGCCTCACCGAGGTCAGCCCCACCATCCCCACCCCCCGCAGTCCCTCCGAGGCGCCGGTGCCGGCGATCCCGGCCGCCGACGTCGAGGAGCTCCGCAGCCGGGTGCACGGACCGGTCTACGTCTCCGGCGACGACGGCCTCGCCGCCGAGGTGTTCGCCTGGAACGTCGCCGTCCAGCACACCCCCGCGGTCGCCGTGGGCGCCACCTGCGCCGCCGACGTCGCCACCGCGGTGGCCTGGGCCGTCGCGCACGACCTGCCGGTCGCCGTCCAGGCCACCGGGCACGGCCCGGTGCGCAACGCCGCCGGCTCGCTGCTCGTCTCCACCCGGCGGATGCAGGGCGTCACGGTCGACCCGGCTCGCCGCACCGCGCGGGTCGAGGCCGGCGTGAAGTGGGACAAGGTGCTCGCCGCCGCCGCGGAGCACGGGCTCACCGGCCTCTGCGGGTCGTCCTCCGGCGTCGGGGTGGTCGGCTACACCCTCGGCGGCGGGATGGGCTCCCTGGGTCGCCGGTTCGGCTTCGCGGCCGACTCCGTCGTCTCCTTCGACATCGTCACCGCCGACGGCCGGATCCGGACGGTCTGCGCCGACGAGGAGCCCGAGCTGTTCTGGGGCGTCCGCGGCGGCAAGTCCAACTTCGGCATCGTCACCTCGATCGAGATCGAGCTCGTCCGGGTCAGCTCGGTGGTCGGCGGCGGGATCTTCTTCGCCGCCGAGGACGCCGCCGCGGTGCTGCACGCCTTCCGCGCCTGGGCGCCGACGCTGCCCGAGGAGGTCAGCACGTCGATCGCCGTCCTCCGGCTGCCGCCGATGGAGGAGCTGCCCGAGCCGCTGCGCGGCCAGACCGTCGTCCACCTGCGGTACGCCTACTGCGGGGACGACCCGGCCGAGGGGGAGCGGCTGGTCGAGCCGATGAAGGCCGCCGGGCGGATCGTGCTCGGGTTCATCGGCCCGCTGCTGACCACCGAGATGGACGCCGTGCACATGGACCCGCAGGACCCGATGCCCGGCTGGGAGAAGGGCATGCTGCTGGCCGAGCTCACCGAGGAGACCGTCGACGCGTTCCTCGCGGCGGCCGGCCCGCAGGTCGAGGTGCCGCTGATCATGGCCGAGATCCGGCAGATGGGCGGCGCGCTGGCCCGGCCGGCGCGGGTGCCCAACGCCGTCGCGGGCCGGGACGCGGCCTGGTCGGTGCTGGTGATCGGGCCGATGGTGCCGGAACTGGCCGACGTCCTGCCGCACGTGGGCCGCGGCGTGCTGGCGGCGCTGGCTCCCTGGGCGGCTCCCGGCGGCCTGGTCAACTTCCTCGGCGACGTCTCGGGCCCCGACGAGGTGGCCGCGGCGTACCCGCCGGCGGTGCGCGAGCGGCTGCTGGCGCTCAAGCAGGAGGTCGACCCCGACGGGGTCTTCTCCTTCGGGTACGCCCTCCCGTCCCGTGTCTGAGGAGGAGCGGGGCCAGGAGCGGCACCGGGACCCCGGCGGCCACCCCCGGCGGCTGCCCCGACACCTGCGCCGGCTGCTGCCACCCGGCGTCGCCGCCGGCATCCGGTGGGACGGCGGGAGACCGGCCGGCGCCGGGGACGACGGCGGCCGCTCCCCCGACGAGGAGGGCCCGGGCTAGCGACCCCGGCCGCAGACGGCGCCGCCCACCCGGACGGCGCCCTCCCCGCCGGTCCGCCCTGAACCCGCGGACCGGCGGGGGCTCACCTCGATCAGTCGGGCACGTGGCCCTCCTGCAGGGTCCCGCCGCGAGCGTGCGAGTGGTGGGGGGCAGTGGCCCTCCTGCAGGGTCCCGCCGCGAGCGTGCGAGTGGTGGGGGGCAGGGGGGTCCTTTCTCAGTCGGGCAGCAGGACGCCGGGGTTGCAGATGCCCTGCGGGTCCAGGCGCTGCTTGACCGCCCGCAGGACCTCGACTCCGAGCGGCCCGATCTCCCGCTCGAGCCACGGGCGGTGGTCGGCGCCCACGGCGTGGTGGTGGGTGAGCGTGCCCCCGGCGGCGAGGAGCGCGTCGGTCGCCGCCCGCTTGGCCAGCAGCCACTGCTGGATGGGCAGGGCGTCGTCGCGGTCGGCGAGCACGGTGACGTACAGCGAGGCGCCGGTGGCGTAGCCGTGCGAGACGTGGCTCATCACCAGCGGCCGCTTCCCGGACCGGCGCAGCGACGCGTGCAGTGCCTCGCGGACGGCGTCGTACACCGCCGGCAGGGCCGTCCAGGGAGCTGCGGTCTCCAGGGTCTCCACCAGCAGCCCGGCGTCCATCAGGCTGTCGCGCAGGTACGGCGCGGCGAACCGGTGACGGCGCCAGGACTCCCCGACCCGCCGCCCCACCCGGGCCGCGCCGGCGTCCCGCAGTACCGACGCCGCGGCGCGCCGGCGGGCCCGCACCAGCGAGGGCAGGCCCTCCCAGCCGACGACCAGCAGGCACCCGGCCCCGCGGCGGCGCGCCCGCAGCGTCCCCCGGAGCGCCTTGGCGCCGGTTCCCCCGGCCATCTGCAGGTTCGCGCGGGTCTCGTCGGGGTCGGAGAGCCGGACGACGTCGGGCAGCAGGTCGTGGCGGGCCAGCTGCTGCAACCCTGCCAGCCCGGCGGCCCACGAGCGGAACGACCAGCCCTCGTACGCCTGCGACCGGGCGGTGGGCCGGACCCGCAGCCGCAGTTCGGTGATGATCCCCAGCGCACCCTCCGAGCCCAGGGCCAGGCCGAGCAGGTCCGGGCCGGCGGCCGACGCCGGCGGGCTGCCCAGCTCCACCACCCCCGCCGGCGTGGCCAGGGTGACCCCGGCGACCAGGTCGTCGAACCGACCGACGCCGGTGGACGACTGGCCCGCCGACCGGGTGGCCGCGTAGCCCCCGAGGGTGGCGAACTCCCAGCTCTGCGGCAGGTGGCCGAGGGTGAGGCCGTGCCCTGCCAGGTGCTCCTCGAGGGCCGGGCCGCGCAGGCCCGGCTGCACCGTCACCAGGGACGACGGCACGTCCAGCGACCGCACCGACGCCATCCGGCCCAGGTCGACCGAGACCGACGGCCGGTCGTCGGGGTCGATGCCCGACAGCCCGCCGACGACGCTGGTGCCGCCGCCGAAGGGCACCACGACCACCGCCATCTCGCTGCACAGGGCCAGCAGCGCGGCGGTCTCCTCGGTGCTGCCGGGGGTCAGGACCGCGTCGGGTGCGTCGGAGGCGTCGCCCGCCCGCCGGCGCAGCAGGTCCAGGTAGCTCTTCCCGCCGGCATGCCGCAGCCGGCTGTCCCGGTCGGTGCGGACGTGGTCCTCCCCGAGCAGCTCCACCAGCCGGGTGCGGCACTCCTCCGCCAGGCGTGAGGGGGCCAGCCGGATGGCGCCGACGGCGACCGGGCGGGTCGGCCGGGGCGTCCAGCCGAGCTCGCGGGCCAGGTACCGGCGGGCGCCCTTGGACAGCACCTCGGCGAGGTCGGGGAAGGCGGTCAGTTCCAGGGTGCCGTCGTCACCGGCCGCCCCGGTGGTGACCGTCGCGTCGCGGGGGCGGGTCGGCCGACCCCAGCCCTGGATCGTCAGTTCGCGCTGCTCCGGCACGGCTACAGTCTGCCGGGTGCTCGGCGGGGGACCTCCTTCCGGAGGCGGTGGCGCGCTGTCCCCGGCGCGGCGGGCCGCCGACCTGGACGCGCTGGCCGGGAGCACGGTCGACGTGGTGGTCGTCGGCGGCGGGGTGACCGGCGCCGGCGTGGCGCTGGACGCCGCCACCCGCGGTCTGTCGGTGGCGCTGCTGGAGCGCACCGACCTCGCGGCCGGCACCAGCCGCTGGTCCTCGAAGCTGGTGCACGGCGGGCTGCGCTACCTGGCCCACGGCGAGATCGGCCTGGCGCGGGAGAGTGCCCGGGAGCGCGCCGTCCTCATGGGGACGACGGCACCGCACCTGGTGCGCCCGCTGGCCTTCCTCGTCCCCGACGTCACCGGGCGGGACGTGAGCGCGCTCGCCGGGCTCGGCGGCCGGTTCGGGGACGCCGTCCGGGTGTCGGTCCCCGGAGGGCGCCGGTCGCTGCCGGGCACCCGCCGGGTGGGACCCGACGACGTGGCCCGCCTGACCCCGGGCGTGCGCGGCCACCGGGGCGGGGTCGTCTTCTGGGACGGCCAGCTGGCCGACGACGCCCGCCTGGTCGTGGCCCTCGCCCGGACCGCGGCCACCTGGGGTGCCCGGGTGCTGACCGGGGCCGCGGTCCGCGCGGTCGACGGCGCCGACGTGCACGTGGCGACCGACGGCGGCGAGGCGATGACCCTGCGGGCCGGCGTGGTGGTCAACGCCACCGGCGTGTGGGCGCAGCGGCTGGCGCCCGGCGTGCGGCTGGTGCCCTCGCGGGGGACGCACCTGGTCGTGCGGGCCGAGCGGCTGGGCTGCCCGACGGCCGCGCTGACCGTGCCCCTGCCCGGCTCCCGCTCGCGGTACGTCTTCGCGCTGCCGCAGCCCGGCGGGCTGGTCTACCTGGGGCTCACCGACGAGCCGGTGCCCGGGCCGGTGCCGGACACGGACCCGGTGCCCAGCGAGGCCGAGGTGGCCCAGCTGCTGGAGACGGTCGACCGGGTGCTGGCGGAGCCGCTGACCCGGGCGGACGTCGTCGGCGCCTTCGCCGGGCTGCGGCCGCTGGTGCTGCCCGCCTCGGCCGGCGCCGGCCCCGGGGACGCCACGGCGGACCTCTCCCGCCGGCACCTGCTGCACGCGGACGGACCGGTCCTCACCGTCGTCGGGGGGAAGCTGACCACGTACCGGGCGATGGCCGAGCAGACGGTGGACGCCGTCGTCGCCCGCCTGGGCCGGGGCGCCCGGCGGTCCCGCACGGCGCGGCTCCCGCTGGTCGGCGCGGCGCCGCGGCCGGAGCTGGACCGGGTGCCCGCCCCGGGCTGGCTGGTGGCGCGGTACGGAACCGAGGCGCCCGTCGTCGCGGCACTCGGGGAGGAGTCGGTGGTGCCGGGCCGGCCGGAGACGGTGGGGGAGCTGCGCTTCGGCGTCCGGGCGGAGGGTGCGCGCACCGTCGCCGACCTGCTGGACCGGCGGGTGCGGATCGGCCTGGTGCCCGGCGACCGGGCGCGCGCGGTGCCGGTGGCGGAGCGGGTGCTGGCCGAGGAGTGTTGACCGGCCATCCCAGCTCATGAGATGCCTGTTCCACTGGGTGGACCCAGGCGTGCAGGCTGAGGACGTGGACACCTACACGCACGGGCACGCGGACGCCGTCCTGCAGTCGCACCGCTGGCGGACGGCGGAGAACTCGGCCGGCTACCTGCTGCCGCACCTGCGCCCGGGACTCGACCTGCTCGACGTCGGCTGCGGTCCCGGCACGATCACCGTCGACCTCGCCCGCCGCGTCGCGCCCGGGCGGGTGGTCGGACTGGACGTCTCCCCCGACCCGCTCGGCGAGGCGCGGGCGGCCGCCGAGCGCGCCGGCGTGCCGGTGACCTTCGCGGTCGGCGACGTGTACGCCCTCGACGCCGGCGACGGCTCGTTCGACGTGGTGCACGCCCACCAGGTGCTGCAGCACCTCACCGACCCGGTGGCCGCGCTGCGCGAGATGGCCCGGGTCTGCCGCCCGGGTGGGCTGCTCGCCGTCCGGGACGTCGACTACGCGGCGGTCACCTGGTTCCCCGCCGACGCGGGCCTCGACCGCTGGCTGGACCTCTACTCCCGCGTGGCCCGCCGCAACGCCGCCGAGCCCGACGCCGGCCGCCGGCTGCTGTCGTGGGCGCACGCCGCCGGGCTGAGGGAGGTCACCGCGACGACCAGCGCCTGGTGCTACGCCACCCCGGCGGAGCGGGAGTGGTGGGGTGCGTCCTGGGCCGGCCGGGCGACGGCGTCCGCCTTCGCCGACCAGGCGGTGGCCTACGGGCTGGCCACGCCGGGTGGACTCGAGGAGATCGCCGCAGCATGGCTGCGCTGGGCCGCCGCGGACGACGGCTGGCTCGGCATGCTGCACGGCGAGCTCCTCATCCGCGTCTGAGGGAGGACCCCGTCCTCCCCGCCGCTCGCACGCTCGGGGCGGGGCCCTGGACGGGGCCGGCCACCGGCCGCGGGCCTACGCTCGCGCGGCATGGACGGGAGCGGGGACGGCGGTGCGCGGAGCCGGGACGTGACGCGGCTGGTCAACCTCAGCGACGCGGTGGTGGCCATCGCGGCCACCCTGCTCGTCCTGCCGCTGGTCGACCAGATCGACGCGATGCCGGGCGCGACCGTGGCGGAGATGCTGGGGGAGGCCGGTCAGCAGTTCGGTGCGTTCGTCCTGAGCTTCGTCGTCGTCGGCCGGTTCTGGCTCGTGCACCACACCGTGTTCAACGGGGTGCGGGAGATGACCGGGACGATCTTCTGGCTCAACCTCGTGTGGCTGATCGGCATCGTCTTCCTGCCCTACCCGACCGAGCTCATCGGCGTGGTGGACTCCGACGACGTGTGGGCCCCCGTCCTCTACATCGGGACCCTGGCGGTCACCACGCTGGCCGGACTCGCCATGCACGCGGTGATCGCGCGGTCGCCGCAGGTCCGCGCCCCCGGAGCCGTCGAGCACCACGACCTCGTGCCCGGTGTGGTGACGGTCGTGACGATGCTGGTGGCGCTCGTCCTGGCGCTGGCGGTCCCGGCCGTGGGGATGTGGTCCCTGCTGCTGCTCGTCGCCGCCCCGCTGGTCAGCCGCGTGCTCGCCCGGGGCCGCCGTCCCGCGCCCGCGTGAACGACGTGCGCTGACGGGCAGTCCCGGGCCCAGGGTCTGCCCGTCAGCGCACGGTGTCCGGCCGCCTCGACCCCGCCGGGCCGCATCAGCCCCGGCGGGCGGCGTTGGCCTGGACGGCGGTGCTCACGTACTGCGCCAGGCCGGGTGCGATCCGCTCGTAGTGGGCGGTGAACCGCTCGTCCTCGAGGTACATCCGGCCGAGACCCGCGTGGACCTCGTAGGTGCAGTCGTAGAAGTTCCGGCTGATCTGCTGCCGGTGCTCCTCCGCGAGGTCCATCGCCTGCTCCGAGTCGGCCGGGACGCCCGCCGCCAGCGCGGCCGCGAACCGCGCCTCGACGTCCTCGCCCTCGGCCTTGATCCGCACCCAGTCGTCCTTCGAGTACGCGCGGGTCCTCCGCTGCGACTGGGCCCAGGCCTCGGTCTCCCCCCACTTCTGCTCGGCCTCCGCCTCGTACTCCTCGGGCAGCCAGTCCCCGAAGAGCTCGAACCGTTCCTCCGGGGTCAGTGAGATCCCCATGTCGTGTGCCTCCATCTCCTTCTCCACGGCCGCGACCATGGCCGACGTCCGCTCCAGCCGGTCCTGCAGCAGCCGGTGCTGCCGGCGCAGGTGCTCGACGGGGTCCGCGGACGGGTCGTCCAACAGGGACGCGACCTGCTCGAGGGGGAAGCCGAGCTCGCGGTAGACCAGCACCTGGTGCAGCCGGTCCAGGTCACCCGGCGAGTACTGCCGATAGCCGGCCGACGTCCGGCCGGACGGCGACAGCAGCCCGATCCGGTCGTAGTGGTGCAACGTGCGCACCGTGACCCCGGCCAGGGCGGCCACCTCTCCCACGTTCACGGTCCCCTCCTCTCTCTGACGGGGACGAGTGCACAGCCTGACGTCGCGTCAGGGTCAAGCGCGATCGCCGGCGCCGTCCGGCACGCTCCCCGCATGGACGAGGAGAAGGCGACCCTGCACCAGTACCTGCGCATCCGGCGCGCCGACCTGCTGGCCAAGCTGGACGGCCTCGACGAGTACGCGGTGCGGCGGCCGATGACGCCGACCGGGACCAACCTGATGGGCCTGGTCAAGCACGTCGCGTACGTGCAGCTGGGCTACTTCGGCGAGGTGTTCGGCCGGCCGAGCGGCCGCGGCTACCCGTGGGAGGGCGAGGGTGCCGAGCAGGACGCCGACATGTGGGCGACCGCGGAGGAGACCCGCGAGGAGATCGTCGAGCTGCACCGGTTCTCCGCGGCGCACGCCGACGCCACGATCGAGGCGCTGCCCCTGGACGCCGTCGGCGAGGTGCCGTGGTGGCCGGAGGAGCGGCGCCGCCCGACGCTGCACACCCTCCTGGTGCACATGACGGTGGAGACCGCGCGGCACGCCGGCCACGCCGACATCGTCCGCGAGCTCGTCGACGGCGCGGCCGGCATGAGCGCGGCCAACTCGAACCTGCCCGAGCGCAGCGCGCAGGAGTGGGCGGGCTACCGCGAGCGGATCGAGGCCGCGGCCCGGCAGGCGGGCCGCCCGGGTGCGCCGGCGGGGGATGGGTGAGGATCGACGGCATGGTCGCCGACGACGTCTCCCCCGAGGACCCGTTCCCCCGTCGGCGCGTGCGCGTCGACCGGCGGGCGGACGGGAACCTCGAGATGGCCTACCTCGAGGCGGGGGAGGGCGACCCGATCGTCTTCCTGCACGGCAACCCGACGTCGTCCTACCTGTGGCGCAACGTGATCCCGCACGTGCAGCACCTGGGCCGGTGCCTCGCGCCGGACCTCATGGGCATGGGCCAGTCGGACAAGCTGCCCGACCCGGGACCGGGCACGTACTCCTTCGCCGCGCACGCCGGCTTCCTGCAGCGGTTCCTCGAGCAGGTCGGGGCCACCGACCGGGTCACGATCGTCGCGCACGACTGGGGCTCGGCCCTCGGCTTCGACTGGGCGCAGCGCCACCGCGACGCCGTCCGTGGCCTGGCCTTCACCGAGGCGATCGTCACGCCGCTGACGTGGGCCGACTGGCCGGCCCCCGCTCGGAAGATCTTCCGCACGATGCGCGGGCCCGACGGCGAGGCCGCGGTGCTGGAGCAGAACGTCTTCGTCGAGCGGCTGCTCCCGGCGTCGGTGGCCAGGGGGCTGTCCCCCGAGGCCCACGATCGCTACCGCCGCCCGTTCGGCACCCCGGAGTCGCGCTGGCCCACCCTGGAGTGGCCGCGGCAGATCCCGCTGGAGAACGTGCCGCCGCGGGTCCGGGACGTGGTCGCCCGGTACGGGCAGTGGCTGCGCACCAGCGACGTCCCGAAGCTGTTCGTCAACGCCGACCCCGGGTTCCTGCTGGTGGGCCGGCCACGGGCGTTCGTCCGCAAGTGGACGGCGCTGCGCGAGGTGACCGTGCCCGGGTCCCACTTCGTGCCGGAGGACTCGCCGCACGAGCTCGGGCGGGCCCTGGCCGAGTGGATCCCGACGCTGCCCTAGCGGGTCTTCTTCCCGGCGCGCAGCGACTCGACCGTCGTGGTGATCCGGGCGGCGCGGGTCTCGGGCTTCTTGGCCTCCTCCACCCAGCGCACCCACTCCTTGCGGTGCGACGGAGCCAACCCGGTGTACGTGGCGCGGGCCGCCTCGTCGAGCGCGGCGTCCAGGTCGGCGGGCAGCGCGACCTCCCGCGGCGCGGTGTCCAGCTCCACCCGGACGTCGACGTCCTGGCCGGCGGCCACGCCGGCGGCTTCCCGGTGCTCGGCGGCCAGCGGCACCCAGTAGGCCCCGCCCATCACCGCGACCGTCGTCCGGTAGCCGTACCCGCCGAGGGTCACGGTGACCGGTGGCCGCTTCCCCGAGCCCAGCGCCGTGACCAGCTCGTCGGGTACCTGCAGGCCGGTGGCGGTCTTGCCGCCGAGGACGACGGTGGTCCGGAACTCCATGCGGCGCAGGTTACGGCGTGGGCGGGGCAGCCGGCGTCGTCAGCGCGGCCACCGTCAGCGGGGTGGGCGCGACGCCCTCGGTCCCGGGGTGGGTGGTGTTCGAGAACTCCACCAGGCGGCTCCGCCACCGGCGCATCGCGCTGCGGTGCGGCTCGGCGCGGGCGAAGGCGGCGACCGCGGCCTCGTCGTCCCACCACGACACCGTGGTGAAGTCGCCGGCCAGCGGCTGCGCCCGGAGCACGAGGGACCGCGCGCCGGCGGACGCCCTCGTCTGGGCCCGGACGGCCAGCGAGGTCCGCAGGAAGGCCGGCACGTCGCGCAGCCGGCGTAGCCGCAGCCGCGTCACGAGGACGACGCCGGGACCCTCGTGGGGGCGGTCGGCGGTCCAGGGCAGGTCCAGGGTGAGCGGCATGGGAGCCTCCAGGTGCTTAACAGGTGTAAAGCAACCATAGGCGCCTACTTAACGCGTGTAAAGTCAGGGCGTGGCGCCACGGATCCCCGGTCGGCTGCGGGCCGACCTGCTCGCCGCTGCGGCAGCGCTGCTGGAACGCGGCGGCTCGCTGGAGGCGGTCACGCTCCGGGCGGTCGCCCGCGAGGCGGGGGTCAGCGCGCCGGCGGTGTACGGGCACTTCCCCGACCTCGGGGCGCTGCTGGACGGCGTCCTGGAGCAGGGGTTCGACGAGCTGCGGACGGCGATCGCGGCGGCCGTGGCAGAGCACTCCGACCCGGTCGAGCGGCTGCTGGCCGGCTGCCGGGCCTACGTGCGGGCGGGGCTCGCCACGCCGGGGCGCTACCGCGCGATGTTCGGCCCGCGCCGTCCCCCCGGGGGACAGACGGCGTTCGACGTCCTCGTGGAGGGGGTCGCGGCGTGCGCCGCGGCCGGCCGCTCCGGCAGTGCCGACCCGCGTGCGGACGCCGCGCTGGTGTGGACCGCGCTGCACGGCGTGGTCAGCCTCCGCACGGCCGGACCGGACCTGCCGTGGCCCGACCTCGACGGTCAGGTCCAGGCGCTGGTGGGCCGGCTGGCGCTGCTGGACGCCGATCGTGCCGCGTCCTCAGGCGGGCAGCGCCCGGGCTGACCGCCGGCCGTCCTTGACCCGGTACATCGCGGCGTCGGCCGCGGCCAGCACCGTCTCCGGGGTGTCACCGGGACCGCCGACCGCGACGCCGACGCTGACACCGACCCGGTGCTCGGAGCCGCGTCCGCAGTGCAGCGGTGCCGCGAACGCCTGCGTGATCCGGTCGGCGATCACCTGCGCGGCCTCGGGCGAGTCCACGCCGGGACACAGGACGACGAACTCGTCGCCGCCGATCCGCGCGACCGTGTCCCCCGGGCGCACCGCGGCCTGCAGTCGCCGGACCGCCGAGACCAGGACCTCGTCGCCGACGGCGTGGCCCGCGGCGTCGTTGACCGGCTTGAACCCGTCGAGGTCGCAGAAGAGGACGGCCAGGCCTGGCTCGCCGCGACGCCCGGCGGGCAGGAACTGCCCGAGCCGGTCGACCAGCAGGGTGCGGTTGGGGAGTCCGGTGAGCGGGTCGTGCACCGCGGCGGCCCGCAGCGCGGCCTCCATCTCCCGCTGGGTGGTCACGTCGGCCATCGCGACCACGGCGCCCAGCAGGGTGCCCACGCCGTCGCGGACCGTCGTCCCGGAGACGGTCACCCTGCGGACCGGTCCGCCGGTGGGCTGGATGCCCATCTCGACGTCGGAGAGGCTGCCCTCGGCGTAGAGCCGCATCAGCGGGACCCGGTCGGGCGGCAGCGGGACGCCGTCGACGTCGGTGAGCGAGAAGACCTCGGGGACGTCGTCGATCGCGATGCCCGGATCGGCGTCCAGCCCGTGCCACTCGCGGCTGACCCGGTTGAAGAGGTCGACCCGCCCCTCGGCGTCGGCCGCGACCACGCCGACCGGCAGCGCCTCGAGGAGGGCGCGCACGAACGCCTCGGAGCGGACCAGCTCCGCGTGCGACCGCTCGGCCTCCCGCCGGGCGACGACCTCGGCGGCGGCCACGTCGGCCAGGTCCCGCAGCGCTCGACGCCGGGCGAAGACCCCCACGATCACCTCGGCCAGGTCGGCGAGGCGGTCGCGGTCGGTGTCGGTGAAGACCCGGGGTCGCTCGTCGAGCACGCACAGCGTGCCGATGGTGACGCCGTCGGAGACCAGGTGGACGCTGGCGTACCCCCGCAGCCGGCCCCAGCGGCCGTCGACCCAGGGGTTGGTGCTGAAACGCGGGTCGGTGGACAGGTCGGGGAAGAGGTGGACGCCGGGAGGCCAGCCGGCGAGCACGGCGCTGATCGACGCCTCCTCGGGGGAGGGGGCGCCGGTGAAGCCGTGCGAGGACAGCTGGCGTGGTCCGGCGCCGTCGAGGAGGTTCACGGTCGCGTACGCGGTGCGCGTGACCGCGGCGGCGACGCGCACGATGCCGTCCAGTTCGGGGTCGCAGCGGACGTCGTCCACGTCGAGCCCGTCCAGCAGCCCGGTGTGCCCGGTCCGTCCCGCCGACAGCGCCACGGCTGCGTCCACCCTCTCCCGATGGGCGGCCTGGTCCGGCCGCTCCACATCCGGTAACGGCAGCCGCGTCCCGGCACCTGACCCCGGCTCCCCCGGAGGGGTGGCTCAGGTCAGCGTGCGCACCGTCTCGACGGCGGCGACGACGGCGAAGACGAGGAACAGGACGGCGGCGACCCGGCGGATGAGGGCGACCGGGAGCCGGTCGGCCAGCTTGGCGCCGAGGAACACCGCCAACCCCGACACGGTGAGCAGGGCCGCCCAGGCGCCGATGAAGACCGACACCGGGGCGTCCAGCCGGGCGGCCAGCCCGGCGGTGGCCAGCTGGGAGAGGTCGCCCCACTCGGCCGCGAAGAGCACGCCGAAGGAGATGGCGGCGGCGCGCAGGAACGACGTCTGCTCGCGCACGTCGGCGGCCTCACCGGCGTCCTCCGGGCCGCTCCTGGCGCTGCGCCACAGCACGATCGCGCCGACCAGGAAGAGCACGGCCACCACCCCGCTGACCAGCGCCTCGGGCAGGAGCGACAGGAGGCTCCCGGCGGTGACGGCGATCGCCACCTGCAGTCCGAACGCCGTGCCCACCCCCACGAACACCGGCAGCGGGGCGAACCGGGTGGCGAGGACGAGGCTGGCGAACAGCGTCTTGTCCGGGAGCTCGACCGGCAGGACGAGGGCGAACGCGGTCGCGATGACCGTCAGGGACAGCACGGGGTCTCTCTTCCGCTCGGCGCTGCCGGGCGGGCAGTCCTCTCGGGTGCCCACGGTAGCCGAGCGGTCCGGGGAATCCGGGTGCGACCGGGAGGCGCCCGCGCTAGCGTCCGCGGCATGCCGTTCCGTTGACGCCCCGACCGATCGCTGCCACCGGCCGCCCGGCCGCTCGCCCGCCTGGCGGTGGGCTGGGCCGCGCTGTCGGAGCTGGTGCCGTACTACCCGCTCTACGCGCTGCTCTTCCTCGACACGGGCCTGTCGCAGGCGCAGGTGTCGCTGCTGTTCGCCGTCTGGTCGGTGACGGGCCTGCTGGCCGAGGTGCCCGCCGGCGTGCTCGCCGACCGGTGGTCCCGGCGAGGGGTCGTGGTCCTCGCCGGTGTCCTGCAGGCGGCCGCCTTCGTCGTCTGGACGGCGGCCCCGGCGCCCTGGACGTTCGCGGTCGGCTTCGGGGTCTGGGGCGTGTCCGGTGCGCTGGTCTCCGGGGCCTCGGAGGCGCTGGTCTACGACGGCCTCGCCGCGCTGGGCGCCGAGGGTTCCTACGCCCGGGTCAACGGCTGGATGACCTCGGCCGAGCTGCTGGTGCAGGTGCCCACGGCGTTCGCGGCCAGCGCGTTGTTCGCCCTCGGTGGGTACGCCGCGGTCGGCTGGGTCAGCGTGGCGGTGTGCCTGGCCGCCGCCGCACTCGCGCTGCGGTTCCCCGAGGCGCGGGGCGACGCGGGGGACGACGAGGAGGAGGCGCTCCGGGAGGGGCTCCGCGACACGCTGCGCCGTCCCGGCCTGCGGCTGACGGTGCTCGCGGTCGCCCTGCTCGGGGGCCTGGACGCGGTCGAGGAGTACTTCCCGGTGGTCTCCGGGGACTGGGGCATCCCCACGGCGGCCGTGCCGTTGGCGGTGCTCGCCACGGCGCTGGCCGGCGCGGCCGGTGGCGCCCTGGCCGGCCGGGCCGAAGGGCTCCCCGACCGCGCCCTGCCGGCGCTGCTCGTCGCCGCCGGCCTGCTGCTCGGCGCTGCCGCGCTGTGGGCGCGGCCGGCCGCGCTGGTCGCGGTCAGCCTGTTCTACGGGCTGTACATCATGGTCCTGGTGGTGGGCGAGGCCCGGCTGCAACACCGGATCACCGGACCGCATCGCGCGACGGTGACCTCGGTGGCCGGCCTGGGCATCGAGATCGCCTCGCTGCCGGTGTTCGCCGCGTGGGCCCTGGCCGGTGCCGGTGGGGTGGCCGTCGTCGTCCTCGTCGTCGTCCCGCTGGTGGCCGCGGGTCTGCGCAGCAGGGTCGGTCAGGTGGCGGGATAGGCGGCCTCGGCGGCGGCGGTGGCCGCGCGCAGGACCTCCTTGACCGGCAGCCCGTGCTCCGCGGCGAGGGCGGCGACGTCGTCGAACTCGACCCCGACGTTCACCACCGTCCCGCCGAGGACGGCGAGCTTCACGCCCACCCGGCCCCCGAGCACGTCCACCGCCGCCGCCGTCCGCTGCAGGGCGACCTTGCCGACGTCCCGGACCCGCAGGCCGATGGTGGAGGTCGTCGTGAAGACCAGCCGCTGGAGCCCCTCCACAGTGCCCGGCGGGCACAGCACCGACAGGGTGTGCGCGGGCCGGCCCTTCTTCATGAGGATGGGGGTCAGCCAGGCGTCCGAGGCGCCGGCCGCCAGCAGCCGGTCCAGGACGCCGGGCCACAGGCGCGGGTCCAGGTCGTCGACGTTGGCCTCCAGCACCACGGCGGCCGGGGGCGGGGGCTCCGCCGCGTCGCCCAGCACCAGCCGGACGACGTTGGGCAGCTGCTCGGGGTCGCGCGCACCGGCGCCCGTGCCGACCCGCCGGGCGCGCATCGGGGGCAGCGCCGTCCAGCCGTCGACCCGGGCGGCGAGCAGCGCGGCACCGGTGGGGGTGCACGCCTCGGCCGGCACCGGGCCGGCGAGCACCGGGATCCCGGCCAGCAGCTCCAGCACGGCCGGGGCCGGCACCGGGACGACGCCGTGCGCACTGCGCGCCGAGCCGCTGCCCAGCGCCACGGGGGAGGCGGTCAGGCGGTCCAGTCCCAGGTGCTCGAAGCCGGCCACCACCCCGACCACGTCGGCCAGGGCGTCCAGCGCCCCGACCTCGTGGAAGTGCACGTCGTCGGCGGGCACCCGGTGCACCCGGCCCTCCGCGACGGCGAGCCGCTCGAAGACGGCCAGCGCACCCGCGCGCACGGCGGGGGCGAGGTCTGCACCGGCGAGCAGGGCCCGGACGTCGGACCAGGTGCGGGCGGTGGTGGACGGCGGCGCGTGCACGTGCACCCGGGTGGCGCCCAGGCCGTGCCGGCTCACCTGCTCGGCGGACAGCCGGATCGGCTCGACCGGCAGCCCGGCCACCGCGGCGGCCGGGACGTCGAGCGGCACCCCGGCGTCCACCAGTGCCCCGAGCAGCAGGTCCCCCGAGGCCCCTGCCGCCAGGTCGAGCCAGCCGATGGTCACCCGGTGATCATGCCCCGTCGATCAGGAGGACCTGGTCATCGCGGCCCGGACCTCGGCACGGGTCGTGAGGAGGAGCCGGAGTGATCAGGGGACCTGGTCATCGCCGGGCGGCCGGGGATCCCGGGCTGGGCGGTCAGCGGCGGGTGCGGCGGGCGATGCGGGCGGCGAACACCCCGGCGGCGTAGCCGTTGTCGATGTTGCTGACCACGACCCCGGGCGAGGCCGAGTTGAGCATCGTCAGCAGCGCGCTGAAGCCCCCGAACGAGCCGGGCTGGCCGGTCGAGGTGGGGACGGCGACGATCGGCACGTCGGTCATCGCGCCGACCAGTCCGGCCAGAGAGGCGTCCAGCCCGGCGACGACGACGAGGCAGTCGACGTCGTCGAGCAGCGCGCGGTCGGTGAGCAGCGGGCGGATCCGGCTGCCGCCGACGTCGTCCACGCGGACCACCTCGGTGCCGGTGATGCGGGCGGCGAAGGCGGCCTCGGCGGCCACCGGCAGGTCGCCGCCGGCGCCGCAGAGGACGCCGATGCGCCCGGCGGGGTCGGGGATCGGACCGACGGCGGCCGACATCGCCGCGGCGTCGACCGTCGTGTACGCGTCGTGCTCGCTGGCCAGCGCGACGAGGGCCTCGGCGGTGGCTCGCACCACGACGGCCGGCCGGTCGGGGTGCTGCCGGCGGGCCTCGCGGACCAGGGCGAGCACCTGCTCGGGTGACCGGCCGCTGCCCCAGACGACGTCGGGCTCGGCCGGGGCCTCGCGGAACGGAGCGGCGGGCGGCTCGACGGGAGGGGGCGGCACCGGCGCGAGGGCCGGTTCGGCGAGGCTGCCCAGGCCCAGCGGCGGGTCGAGCAGGAGGGGGGCGAAGCCGCCGGGGTCGCCGGCCGGATCGTCCAGCGGGGAAGGCTGCACGGCAGGAACCGTAGGTGCCGGTACGACGGCCGGCGGGGACGCGACCGGAGCCGTGTCGTCCCGGGAGGCCTCCTCCGTCCCATCCGCCGCAGCCGTCCGCGGCGGGCCGAAGAGGGCGTCCAGCGGGCTGCCTCCCGCGCGGGTCTGGGTGACCGCGGACAGCCGGACGACGCGGTCCCGGCCGCTGCGCTTGGCGTCGTACAGGACCCCGTCGGCCGCGGCGAACAGGGTGCGCCGGTCGTCGCCGCGGGTGGCCGAGGCGATGCCCACGCTGATCGTCACGGGCAGGTGGACGCCCAGCTGCGCCCAGTCGTGCGCGGCGACGGCCCGGCGGGTGCGTTCCAGGGCCCGCTCCGCCTGCTCGGCGGTCGTGTCGGGCAGCAGGATGACGAACTCGTCACCGGCCCAGCGGCACACCTCGTCGGTGTCGCGGACCCCGGCGATGAGCAGCTCGGCGACGGTGCGCAGGACGGCGTCCCCCGTCGGGTGGCCGGCGGCGTCGTTGACCTCCTTGAACCGGTCGACGTCGACGACGGCCAGCGCCGGCACGCCGCCGGAGGCCAGCAGCCCGTCCAGCCGCGCCTCCGCGTAGCGCCGGTTGGGCAGGTGGGTGAGCGGGTCCTCGTAGGCCTGCCGGCGCAGCTGGCCGGCGGCCCGCTCGGTCTCCAGCAGGCTCTTGCGGCGGCCGAACAGCTCCACCCAGCGGGTGCGCCGCTCGTCGACGCGGTCCAGCTCGTCGGCGAGGTAGGCCTGCAGGTAGGGCAGGGCCCGGCCGGCGTCGTCGAGCTCGGCGTGCAGCGTGCACAGCTCCCGCAGCGCGGCGCGGCGCAGCCGCGGCAGGCCGTGCTCGGTGGCCACGGCCAGGGCCCGGGCCAGCTGTTCGTCGGCACCGCGGCCGTCGCCCTGGCGGCGCAGCGCGCGGCCCAGCGCCAGCAGCGCCGACGCCAGCAGGGCGCGGTCGCCGCTGGCGGTGGTGCTCCGGACGGCGGCGCGCAGCGGGCCGGCCGCGGCGGTGTGCGCACCGATCCCGACCAGCGCACAGCCGTGCACGACCTGGGCGGCGACGACCGCGTCGGCCGACTCCGGGGGCAGCAGCGCCAGCGCCTGCTCGGCGAGGTCCCGGGCGTCGGCGAAGTGCGGAGCGGCCGACTCCGGGACGCCGTCGTCGAGCAACGCCTCCCCGAGCTCGGCGCACAGCTCGCCCAGGCGGGTGGCCGTCCGGGCGACCAGCTCGTCGGGCCGGCCCTCCTCCAGGTCCAGCAGCCCGGCGGAGTCGGCGGCCGCGAGGGCCGTGGCGTGCGCCCGCCGCTGGTAGTCGAGCGCGAGCGGCATGAGCTCGAGGTCGGCGAGGACCCCGGCCAGGGTGCCGAGCGTGTCGACGAGCAGGGCGGAGGGTGGCAGGGCGGGGTCGAGCAGGCTGGCCGCCTCCACCGCCTCGTCCATGGCGGCGTCGATGCGGCGCGACAGCAGCTCGATGCGGGCGTGCCGGGCGAGGCCCGCCGCCCGCTGCAGGTCGTCGTCGGTCGCGTCGAAGGCCGCCTTGGCCGACCGGACCAGCGCGATCGCCAGCGCGGCCCGGGACGCCGACTCCGAGCGGGGGTCGCCGTCCGCCGGGGCGTCCGGGCCGGTCGGGGGGCCGTCGATCAGCCCGGCCACCCCCGCGTGCAGGTCGAGGGCGGGCGGGGAGCCGCTGCCGTGCGGGGGCTCCACCGGGTCGCCGACGAGGGTGAACCCGGCGACCCGCAGCCGGCGCACCAGCAGCTCGGCGCGCAGCGTGTCGGCCCAGGCCCGGCCGAGCGTGGCCGGGGAGTCCTCGGCGACGCCGTCGCGCGGAGCGGGGGTGACGTAGGGCGAGGGGTCGCCCTCGACGTCGGCGAGCAGGTCCTCGGCGTCGTCGAGCTGCCAGTTCGCCAAGGCGGCGGTCACCCTCTGGTGCAGGGCTCCCGGTGGCACGAGCGCACTGTGCACGGCGTCGCGGGCGGTGTCGAGCACCGGTCGGGGGGCGCGCCGGGGGGTGTGACGGCCGTCGTCCGTTTCGTCACAGCCGCCCCATCCGGCCACCGGGTTCACGGGGCGCCCTCGCACGGAGCCCGGCCGCCGGGCGCGCGCACCCGGTTGCGCCCGCTGCGCTTGGCCGAGAACAGGTGCAGGTCGGCGGTGTCGAACAGCGAGCGCCAGCCCACCGGCTCGTCGGCGGGCGCGGACGCGGTGGCCACCCCGATGCTCACGGTGACCGGTTCGGCCAGCTCGAGGTCGCCCCAGTCGGCGCCGGCGACGGCGGCCCGCAGCCGGTCCATGGCCACCAGCGCCTGCGTCTCCGTCGCCGTGGGGAGGACGACGAGGAACTCGTCACCGGCCCAGCGGTACACCTCGTCGCCGGTGCGGCTGTGCTCGAGCAGCAGGTCGGCCACCCGGCGCAGCACCTCGTCGCCGTGGGAGTGCGAGGCGTCGTCATTGACCTCCTTGAAGCGGTCGATGTCGACGACGGCCAGTGACAGGGGCTCCTCACCCAGCTGCAGGCTGCCCAGCCGGCGCTCGGCACTGCGCCGGTTGCCCAGACCGGTGAGCGGGTCCTCCAGGGCGTGCCGGCGCAGCACGGCGGCCTGGCGCTCGGCCTCGCGCAGCCGCGACCGGCGCACGAACATCTCCGCCCAGAGCTCCCGGCCGCGGGCGTGTGCCCGCCCGGTGTCGGCCCGGTAGGCGTCCAGCCAGTACAGCGCCTCGGCCGGCCGGCCCATCGCCGCGGTGCTCTGCCCGAGCTCCAGCAGGCACTGGCGGTAGCGCCGCCGGTCGCTGGTGGCGGCGAACGCCCCGGCGGCGTCGACCAGCAGGTCCCCGGCCTCCGCGCCGTACCCGCCGCCGCCCTCCGACCGGGACATCCGGGTCAGCAGCCGGGCCAGCAGGAGGTCGGCGTACCCGCGCAGCCACACCCCGCCGTCCGCGCCGATCCGGCGGTGCGCCCGCCGCATGGGGCCGATCGCCTCGTCGAGGTCTCCGCGGCAGGCCAGCGCCCACGCCTGGACCAGGTCGAGCAGGTCCTGCTCGGCGGGATCGGGCTCCCAGGCGAGGGCCCGGGCGGCGTTCGCGCAGTCGACGGCGGTGTCCGCCAGCTGCCGGGACCGGTCGGCGTCCCCGCGGCGGTGCAGCGTCTGGGCCAGCTCGGTGTGCTGCTGGGCGGACAGGGCGAGCAGCCGCCACTGGTCGGCCAGGTCGGGCAGCTCCGCGGCGATCCGGTGGCCGGCCAGTGCCTGGGTGACCGCCAGCTCCTCGAGGTCGAGCGTGGTGAGGGTCAGTGACAGCCACAGGTGGGCCTGGTGCAGGGCGCGCGAGGGCTCCCCGTCGGCGGCCGTCTCGGTGAGCAGGCTGGCGTCGATGGCCAGCAGCATCGCGGCGTCGACGTGGTCGGCGGTCACCTCGACGTGGGAGAGGTAGGCCAGCGTGAGCGCGGTCCAGGCGTCGGGACGGCGTCGGCCCAGCGCCTCGCGGGCCGCCGCCACCCCCGCCGCGACCGCCTCCGGATCGCCGTCGACCAGGCCGCGGCGGGCGGCGAGCGCGTGCCGCCACGCGCTCCACCCCGGGTCGTCCGAGGTGGCGAGGACGGCCTCCGTGCGGTCGTGCTCGGTGGTGAACGCGGTGGGGTCCTCCCGGTCGCTGGCCGCCAGCAGACGCCAGAGCGCATCCTCGAGGTCACCCTCGGTGAGGCGGTCGGAGCCGGGAGTCACGCATCCCTCCATCGCGGGTGTCCGGCCGGTGCGGCCGGGGGCCGGGCGGCGGCGGCGGTTCCCCGGCCGGAGCGTCCGCACCGACCTGCCCGCACTACCCTCGTCGGATGCCTGCGATGCCTGTGACGCGGCCCCCGACGAGGTTCGCCTATCTCGGGCCCGAGGGTACCTTCGCCGAATCTGCCCTGGTCAGTGCCGTAGCTGCCGAGGAGGGGACGCGCCAGCCGGCGCCGAGCGTCGCGGCCGCACTGGCCGCCGTCCGGGCCGGGGACGCCGATGCCGCCCTCGTGCCGATGGAGAACTCCGTCGAGGGTTCGGTCCCGGCGACCATGGACGGGCTCGCCGACGGCGATCCGCTGCTGATCACCCGCGAGGTGTTCATGCCCGTCGGTTTCGTGCTCGCCGCGCGGCCGGGCACGCAGCTCGCCGACGTCCGCAGCGTGGCCAGCCACCCGCACGCGCTGGCCCAGACCGCCCGGCGGCTGACCGAGCTGCTGCCCGGGATCGTGCCGCTGCCGGCCACCTCGACCGCCGAGGCCGCGCGCCAGGTGGCGGCGGGCGAGCTCGACGCGGCGGTGTGCGCTCCGATCGCGGCCCGGCGCTACCGGCTCGACGTCCTGGTCGACGAGGTCGCCGACCGGTCCGGGGCGGTGACCCGGTTCGTGCTGGTCGCGCCGCCGGGGCCGCTGCCGGAGCCGACCGGCAACGACAAGACGTCGCTGGTCGCCGTCGTCGGTGACCGCACCGGCGCGCTGCTGGAGCTGCTCGGGGAGTTCGGCGTCCGCGGGATCAGCCTCACCCGGATCGAGTCCCGGCCGACGCGGGAGCGGCTGGGCGCCTACTCCTTCTCCCTGGACTGCGAAGGGCACGTCGGCGACGCGCGGGTGGGCGAGGCGCTGGCCGCGCTGCACCGGGTGTGCGACGACGTCCGCTTCCTCGGCTCCTATCCCCGCGCCGACGGTCGGGAGAACAAGCCGGTGACCGACGTGTCGACGGACGCGGCGTTCGCCGAGGCGTCGACCTGGCTGGCGCGGGTCCGGGCGGGCCGCCCCTGAACCGCCCCGCGGGGGAGGCCGGGACCAGGGAGGTCCTCCGTCAGGACAGGCGGGCGCGGAGGGCCGTCACGACCCGGGTGGTCACGGGGACGTCGACGCCGTGCCGCTGCGCCGCCCGCAGCACCGCACCGCCGATCGCCTCGAGCTCGGTCTCGCTGCCCGACGCGGCGTCGCGCTGCATCGAGGAGGTCATCCCGCCGGGCACGCTCTGCGCGAACGCGAGGGTCGCTCCGGCGTCTGCCACGGCGCCGTCGGCCCGCGCCACGGCGGCGACCTCCTCGACCAGGGCCCGCAGGTCGTCCCCCTGCTGCTCCCGGATGACGCCGAGCGGCGCGTCGTGGGTGGTGGTGAGCAGCGCGACCGGGGCGAGGAAGCAGAGCTTGTCCCACAGCAGCCCGGCCTCGTCGGGGCGGACGGCGACGTCGACCCCGGCGCCGGCGAGGGCATCGGCCAGCGCCTCCGCGCCGGGGGTCAGCTGGACGGCGGCCAGGGCTCCCTCGTGCCGCACGACCCCGGGTGCGGTCCGGCTGGCCACGACCCGGATCGAGCCGGCGACGACCCGGGCGGCCGGGTAGCGCTGCCGGAGCAGCGCCATGTGCTCGAGGCCGTTGAGCAGCGGCACCACGACCGCGTCGCCGAGCACCGGCGCGGGCAGCCGCTCCAGCGCCTCCTCCAGCCGGGTCGCCTTCGGCGTCACCAGGCAGGCGTCGACCGGTCCGGTCAGCCGCTCGGCGCCGGAGGCGGTCGCGGTCACCTCGCCGTAGCGGTCGCTGGCCAGCCGGAGCCCGTGCCGCTCGATCTGCGCGGCCGTGCCGGGCCGGGCCAGACACGTGACGGCGTGCCCCTGCCGGGCGAGCAGGGTGCCGAGCAGCCCCCCGACGCCGCCGGGACCCAGGACGGCCACGCGCAGGGGATCCACCCGGCCATCCTGCCTCAGCGGCCTCGCTGCAGGGTCCCGCCGCCGGCTCCGTCCCGACCCTCGCCCGAGCGAGCGAGGGACGAGGAGGACGGGGTCCTCCCATGGTGGGGGGCAGCGGGGTCCCTTCCCGTCGCGAGCTCGCGCTCCGGGGCGGTCGGCCCCTTCGCCAGCGCGCTGGGCCACCAGATCCGGTCGCCGATCAGCCGCACCGCGGCGGGCACCATCAGCGACCGGACGACGAAGGTGTCCAGCAGGACGCCGAAGCCCACCAGGAAGCCGAGCTGGGTGAGGATCACCAGCGGGAGCACGGTGAGCGCCCCGAACGTCGCCGCCAGCACCAGCCCGGCGCTGGTGATGACGCCGCCGGTGACCGCGAGTGCCCGCAGCACGCCGTCCCGCGTGCCGTGCCGGATCGACTCCTCCCGCGCCCGGGTCATCAGGAAGATGTTGTAGTCGATCCCGAGGGCGACCAGGAACACGAAGCCGATCAGCAGCACCTGCGGATCGCTGCCCGGGAACCGGAACAGGTGCTCGAACACCAGGGCGCTGACGCCGACGGTCGCCAGCACGCTGAGCGCCACCGTCGCGACCAGCACGACCGGGGCGAGCAGGGCGCGCAGCAGCAGCGCCAGGACGACGGTGATCACCAGCAGGACCAGCGGGACGATCACCGCCAGGTCGCGGGCGGCGGTCTCCTGGGTGTCCAGGTCGCTCGCCGTCGTGCCGCCGACCAGGGCGTCGGGGTCGGCGTCACGGACCGCCGTCCGCAGGTCGGCGACGGTGTCCTGTGCGGCCTCGCTGTCCGGGGCGTCCCCGAGCGTGGCATCGAGCCGGACGAGGCCATCGGACTCGACGGGGGCCTCTCCGGCTCCGGGCGGGCCGCCCTGCTCGCCGGTGAAGGGGGCGACCTCGGCCACGCCGTCCACCTGGCCGGCGGCCTCGGCGACGGCCTCCCAGCCGTCGGCCGGCGTGATGACCACCGCGGGGCTGGCGGCGCCGGCCTCGTAGTGCCGGGCGAGGGCCACCTGGCCGTCCGCGGACTCCGAGCCCCCGCGGACGGCGTCGGACAGCGCGATGCCACCGGCGTCGAACGTCGGCACGAACAGCGCCAGGGCGACGAGGGCGCCGGTGCTGCCCAGCAGGAACCGGCCGGGGCGCCGCCCGACCGCCGTCGCCACCGCCGCCCAGCCCCGCCCGTGCCGCTGCTCCTCGCCGAAGCGGGGGCGGAACGGCCAGAACGCGGCCCGGCCGAACAGCACCAGGACCGCCGGCAGGAAGGTGAGCGCGGCGAGCACGGCGAACGCGATGCTGACCGCGGAGATAGGGCCGAGCCCCCGGTTGGAGCCGAGGTCGGAGAAGAGCAGGCACAGGACGCCGAGGACCACCGTGGCGCCGCTGGCCACGATCGGCTCCCACGACTGGCGGAGCGCGATCCGCATCGCGGTGAACCGGGACTCCTCCCGGCGCAGCTCCTCCCGGTAGCGGGCGACGAGCAGCAGGCCGTAGTCGGTCGCCGCGCCGACGACCAGGATCGAGGCGATGCCCTGGCTCTGGCCGTTGACCGCGATCCAGCCCTGCTCCGCGAGGAAGTACGCCACGGCGAGCGAGACGACCAGCGCCATCCCGGCGGTGGAGATGACCAGCAACGGCAGCAGCGGGCTCCGGTAGACCACCAGCAGGATCAGCAGCACGACGCCGAACGCGGCGAGCAGGAGCAGCCCGTCGATGCCCGAGAAGCCCTCGGCGAAGTCGGAGAAGACCGCGCCGGGGCCCGTGACGTACGAGGTCGCGCCGTCGAGGGGAGCCAGCTCGCGCAGGTCGCCGATCACCTCCGGCAGGGCGTCGCCGAGGTCCGGGTCGAAGGGCAGGACCGCCTGCAGGGCCCGCCCGTCCTCCGACGGGATCACCGGGGAGGCCTCGCCCGCGAGCGCTCCGGCGTCCTCGGCGACGGCCACCGCGTCGTCGACCAGGCCCTGGGCCTCCTGCAGCGCCGCGGGAGGGAGCCGATCGTCGCTCTCCCACAGCAGGATCACCGGCAGCGTGCGCTCGGTGGCGAAGCCGCGCTGCAGCTCGGTGACCCGCGTCGACTCGGCACTGTCCGGGAGGAAGGCCGCCGAGTCGTTCTCCTGGACCTCGCCGAGCTTCCCGCTGAACGAACCGAGGGGGCCGGCCAGCCCCAGCCAGAGCAGGGCGATGATGGCCGGCAGGAGCCAGCGGACGGCGGACGCTCGGCGAGCCATGGGTTTCCTTGATGGTCGATAATCTCGATCGTCGAGATGTTACTGCGGGTGGGAGCCCGCGCGCGAACGGGGAGGTGCGGAGTGGCCGACAATGCAGCCCGTGCGCGGCAGGAGCTGGCACTCCTCCTTCGCCGGCTGAACGTCGAACTGGATGCGGTCGGCCAGCGATTCGCCGATCGGCACGGCCTGAACCGCACCGACGTCCGGGCGCTCGTGGCGATCATGGACGCCGCCCGGCGGGGCGAGGCGCTCACCGCCGGCCGGCTGGGCGAGGCCGTCGACCTGCGCTCGGCCTCGGTGACGGCGCTGGTCGACCGGCTGGAGAAGGTCGGCCACGTGCGGCGGGTGCGCGACCCCGGGGACCGGCGCCGCGTGGGCCTGGAGATGTCCGACGCCGCGATGGCGGCGGGGGCCGAGCACTTCGGTGGTCTGGCGCACGACCTCGTGGCCGCGATGGAGGGCTACACCGACGGGGAGCTGGACGTCGTCCGTCGCTGGCTGGAGGACATGACCGCCGTCATCGCCCGCCACTCCCGCGGCGAGGCCGAGTCGTGACCGTCGCGCCCTCGCGTGGTCCCGCCCCTGAGGGTGCGAAGGGGGGGGAGGGGGTCCTCCGTCAGAGGTAGAGGCCGGTCGACTCCTCGATGCGCTCTGCCGCGACGGCGTGCACGTCGCGCTCGCGCAGGATGATCAGGTCCTCGCCGTGCACCTCGACCTCGTGCTGGTCCTCGGGCGAGAAGAGCACCGTGTCGCCGACCTTCACCTGCCGCACCGACGCGCCGACCCCGCGCGCCTCACCCCAGACCAGCCGCTTGGCCACCTGGGCGGTCGCCGGGATCAGGATGCCGCCGCTGGAGCGACGGTCGCCGTCCTCCTTGCGCAGCGCCACCAGGATGCGGTCGTGCAGCATCTTGATCGGCAGCTTGCCGACCGTGGGAGCGGTGTCGTCGGGCACGTCGTCCCACGCTACCCGCCGCCCCGGGTGCGATCAGGTGCGCTCCAGGCCGTCCCGGTCGCCGAGCCCCCGCGACCAGCGCGGCGCCCGCTCTCAGCCCCAGCCGAGCTCGTGGAGGCGCTCCTCCTCGATCCCGAAGTGGTGCGCGATCTCGTGGACGACGGTGATCGTGACCTCCTCGACGACCTCGTCGGCGGTCGCGCAGACGTCGCAGATCGCCTCGCGGTAGATCATGATCCGGTCCGGCAGCGCGCCGCCGTACTGCCAGCCGCGCTCGGTCAGCGCGTAGCCGTCGTAGAGCCCCAGCAGGTCCGGCTCGTCGGGGTTCCGGTCCTCGACCAGGACGACGACGTTGTCCAGCAGCGCCATGAGCTCCTCGGGCACCTCGTCCAGCGCGTCGGCGACCAGCTGCTCGAAGACCGGGAGCGGGAGCGGCTTCACCAGCTGGTCGGCAGCGGCCGGCCCTCCTCGTAGCCGGCCGCACTCTGCACCCCGAGCACCGCGCGCTCGTGCAGCTGGTCGATCGTCCGCGCCCCGGCGTAGGTGCACGACGAGCGGACCCCGGCCACTATCTGGTCGATCAGGTCCTCGACGCCCGGGCGGGCCGGGTCCAGGTACATCCGGGACGACGAGATGCCCTCCTCGAACAGGCCGGCGCGGGCCCGCTCGAAGCCCGACTGGGCCGACGTCCGGGCCTTCACCGCGCGGGCCGACGCCATGCCGAAGGACTCCTTGTACAGCCGCCCGGAGCCGTCGTCGTGGATGTCGCCGGCGCTCTCGTAGGTGCCGGCGAACCAGGAGCCGACCATGACGTTCGCCGCCCCGGCGGCCAGCGCGAGCGCGATGTCGCGCGGGTGGCGGACGCCGCCGTCGGCCCAGACGTGCTTGCCCAGCGCACGGGCGGCGGCCGCGCACTCCTCGACGGCGGAGAACTGCGGCCGGCCGACGCCGGTCATCATCCGGGTGGTGCACATGGCGCCCGGCCCGACGCCGACCTTGACGACGTCGGCACCGGCCTCGATCAGGTCGCGGGTGCCCTCGGCCGTGACCACGTTGCCGGCCACGACCGGAGCGGCCCCGGCCACCGACCGGACGGCCGCCACCGCCTCG
The DNA here is from genome assembly GCF_010686765.1 of Geodermatophilus sabuli. Classification (GTDB taxonomy): domain Bacteria; phylum Actinomycetota; class Actinomycetes; order Mycobacteriales; family Geodermatophilaceae; genus Geodermatophilus; species Geodermatophilus sabuli_A. Next base: position 42,129 of record NZ_JAAGWF010000015.1, read on the forward strand.
ACCGCCTTCTCCTGGTGGCCGTGCGCGGTGTCCACCACCAGCACGTCCACGCCGGCGGCGAGCAGGGCACCGGCCTTGCCCGCCACGTCGCCGTTGATGCCGACGGCGGCGCTGGTCAGCAGCAGGCCGTCGGCGTCGGTGGCCGGCGTGTAGATCGCCGAGCGCAGCGCGCCCTTGCGGCTGATGACGCCGACCAGCCGGTCACCCTCGACCACCGGTGCCGCGCTGACCCGCTCGTCGGAGAGGACGTCGAAGATCTTCGGCAGGTCCGTGCCCGCGGGGATCGTGAGCGGGGCGGCCGTCATCACCTGCGACAGCTGGGCGAACCGGTCGACCCCCTGGCACTGGCCGTCGGTGACGACGCCCACCGGGGAGCCGTCCTCCACCACGACCACGATCCCGTGCGCGCGCTTGGTGAGCAGCGCCAGCGCCTCGCCGACCGTCGACGTCGGGGACAGCGTGATCGGGGTGTCGTAGACCGGGTGCCGCGACTTGGTCCACGAGACGACCTCGGCGACGACGTCGACCGGGATGTCCTGCGGCAGGACGGCCAGCCCGCCGCGGCGCGCGACGGTCTCGGCCATCCGCCGTCCCGAGATGGCCGTCATGTTGGCGACGACGACCGGGATCGTCGTGCCGACCCGGTCCGGCGTGGTCAGGTCCACCTCGAGCCGGGAGCCGACGGTCGAGGAGTTGGGCACCATGAAGACGTCGGCGTACGTGAGGTCGTGGTCGGGGCGCTGCAGGAACCGCATGGACCCATTGTCCCGCACGCGCGGTGGCACATCAGGGAACATCGAGCGAGGCCTCCCGCTTTGGCAGGACTCGCCCTGCGCACGACGGCACCCGCGGTCCGCCGGATCGCTACGGTTCCGCACCGACGGCGCTCCGATCAGCGGTCCCCGTCGACCGGACGGAGAGGGGGCGACGTGCTCCGGACTGCCCGCCGCCGAGGCGCAGCCGTGCTCGCGGTCCTCGCCGCCGGCCTCCTCGGCCCGGTCCTCGTGCCCTCGGTCGCCGGCGCCTACGTGGACAAGACCGGCGTCCGGGCGGTCACCACCCAGACCGCGGCCGTCGTCCCGGGGCAGTCGGCCTGGCTCTCGGTCGTCTGGACCGGCGACCAGACGGTGACGAACTGGTCGACGACGGTCAGCGCACCCCCCGGGGTGACCGTCACGTACCCGACCACGCGCGGGGGCTCGGACACCTCGCTGTACGGCTCGGACACCCTGGTCGGCAGCACGCGCGACTTCACCGCCTTCGAGCTGCGGGTGCCCTACACGCAGGCGGCGTCCTTCCCGGTCACGCTGCACTCCACCTACACCAGCACCTGCGGCGACAACGGCCAGTGCAAGGAGCAGGGCGGCGGCAACGACGACAAGGCCCGGGACCTCAGCACGACGGTCGTCGTCACGGTGCCCGTGGTGCCGGCGATCGGACCCGAGTTCACCCAGGCCAGCAGGGACCTGTCGGTCCCGGTGGGCAGCAACGCGTTCCACCAGCTCGCGTTCACCGCCGGCCAGGCCGACCTGGCCGACTTCACCGTGCGACTGGGCGCCCTCCCCGCCGGGCTGACGGTCGGCTACCCGGGTGACGCCACGGTCAGCCGACCCGCGGGCGGACCCGCACTCGTGGGTCGCACCAGCGACAGCCTGGCCGTCCGGCTCGATGCCACCGGTCTGGCGCGGGGGACCTACACCGTGCCACTGGTCATCACCTACACCGCTGCAGCGCCGCGGACCGCGTCCGGGACGGTGACCCTCGTTGTCCGGTGATCGCCGCCGGGCGCGCGCCGGTGCGGCCCTCGCGCTGCTGGCCCTGCTCGGCGGCACGGCGGCCTGCGGCACCGGCGCCCCGGCCGAGGCTGCTCCGGCGACCAGCAGCGCGCCGTCCGGCACGCCCGCCGACCCGGCCACCGGCCGGATCGCCGAGGTCGAGTTCGCCCGTCAGTGCACGGTCGCGTCCGCGAACTTCGCCGACGAGGCCGGGTTCACCACCGACCTCGACGCCCGCCTGGCGACCGCCGGCTTCACGCACGAGCAGTGGAAGCAGTGGCACGACGCGCTGGACGACTCTCCCGCGCTCGTCGCACAGTTCGCCGCGGTCAGCGCGGCTGGCTGCCCCCCGGGCTAGGGCCGGACGGGCACCAGCCGGTCGGACGGCGGATCGGCGGCGAAGCCCACCCGCGGCATCGCCGTCCACACCGGGGTCCGGCGGGTGAGCGCGGCGACGAGGCCACGCAGGCGGTACCAGGAGTGCGCCCACCGGAACCACAGGTGCTCGACGACGGCAGCACCCATCAGGCTCAGCAGGTCACGGCCGCGGCCGTAGCGGTGGTAGCTGACCTCCTCGACCGCGATCGCGGTCGCGGACAGCAGCACGCCGAGCGCGACGGCCAGCACGAGCACCGCCCCGGCGACGGCGGGCTGGACCAGCCCGAGGACCAGCGAGGTCGCCACCGCGGCGAGCCCGACCAGTTCGACGACCGGCCCGAGCAGCTCGAAGAGCAGGAAGAACGGCAGCGCCAGCATCCCGATCGGCCCGAAGCGAGGGTTGCCGATCATCCGGCGGTGCTTCCAGAGCAGCTGGCCCAACCCGTGCGACCAGCGCTTGCGCTGCCGGCCGAGCACCTGCCAGCTCTCGGGCACCTCGGTCCAGCAGACCGTCTGGGGGACGAACACGACCCGGTGCGGGCGACGGTTGCGGCGCAGGTGCTCCTGGATGGTGACGACGAGTTCGGCGTCCTCCGCCAGGGACAGGGGGTCGAGGCCGCCGACCTCGAGGACGACGTCCCGGCGGAAGAGCCCGAAGGCGCCGGAGATGATGAGCAGGGCGTGTGCGTCGGCCCAGCCGGTGCGCCCGAGCAAGAACGAGCGCAGGTACTCCAGCACCTGCACGCGGACCACCCAGCGCCGCGACAGCCGCGGCTCGAGCAGCGTCCCGCGGTCGGTGAGGGAGCCGTTGGCCGCCCGGATCACCCCGCCCGAGGCGACGACGTTGTCCGGGTCCTCCACGAAGGGGCGCGAGACCTGCAGGAGCGCCTCGGTCTCCAGCAGCGAGTCGCCGTCGACCATGCAGACCAGGGGGTGGCGGGCGTGGTTGAGCGCCGCGTTGAGGGCGTCCGAGCGCCGGCCGACGCTGGTCTTGCGGATGACGGTCAGCGGATCGCCGGTGGTGGCACGGTGCACCGAGAGGACCTCGCCGTCCACGGGCAGGTCCGCGGTGGGCCGCGGCGTCACCTCGCGGAGGGCGTAACGCTCGGCCACGAGGTCGAAGGTGCGGTCGGTGGACCCGTCGTCGACGAGCACGGCCTCGAAGGCCGGGTACTTCTGGCCCAGGACGGCGGACAGCGTGTCGAGGATGCCCGCCTCCTCGTCGTGTGCCGGCACGAGGATCGAGACGGCGGGGGTCAGCGGGCTGGCGAAGGTCTCGTCGTGGCCCTCGACGCCACGCCAGTGCCGGTTCCGCCAGACCCGCCGCGCGCCCGCGAGGACGAGCAGCACGGTGACCAGGTGGAAGAGGGCGACGTGCGCCAGCAGGGCCCAGTTGGCGACGAACACGGCGTCGACGAGCAGCTCGCGCATCAGCGAGCCACCGCCAGTGGCCGGAAGGGGGAGACCGCGTCCAGGGCGGCCACGGCGGCTCCGGCCGCCGGACCGTCGGAGGTGGCGAGGGTCCGGAGCCGGTCGCGGCCCTCGGGGGTGATCGCGGCGAGCGCGTCGGCGCAGGTCGTGCGGACCCGCAGGTCGGCTGCCGCCATCCCGGCGACGAGCGCCGGGATGCAGTCTGGGTCGCCGATGCGGCCCAGCGCCTCGGCCGCTGCCTGCCGCAGGGCCGGATCGCCCCCGAGCACGGCGACCCGGCTCAGTGCGGTGCCGGCCTGCGGGGCACCGATCCGGCCGAGGGCCGCGGCCGCGGCCCGGCGGACCTCCGCCGGGGACGCGTCGTCCTCGAGCGCGGCGGTGAGGGCGGGCGTCGCGGGGACGTCACCGTGCAGCCCGAGCAGGCCGGCGGAGAGGGCCCGTGCTCGTGCCGACCCCGTCTCCAGGGCCGTCCGGAGCGCCGGCAGTGCCGGGGTGCCGAGGTCGAGGAGGGCCATGCCCACGATGCCGGAGGGCAGGTGTCGTGCCGAGGTGAGCGATGCCAGCAGATGCGGGACGGCCCCCACATCGCCGGCCTTGCCGATCGCCCGCGCAGCCGCGGACCGGACGTCGGGGGAGCGGTCCTCCAGCAGGGTGACCAGGTCGTGGGTGTGCCGGGTGCTGCCGGTGGCGCCCAGCAGCATCGCGGCCCGGCCGCGCCGCCACGGTGCGCGGGCGGAGAGGTCCGCTGCGGCCCGGTCCACCACGCCGCGCGCGACCAGGACGTCGCGGAGGACCTGACGGTCGTTCCCGCGCAACTGGGGGAGGAGGTGCAGGACGACGTCGTCGAGCACGGCGGGGGCGTCGGCCAGGGACTGGACGGTCTCCGTGCCGTCGAGGAGCGTGTAGACGAGTGGGGTGAGCTCGGCGCGACGGGCCGCGTTCCGCCGCTCCCGACGACGACGGGCCACGTGCACCCCGCCGACCGACAGGAGCAGCAGCACGACCAGTCCGGTGACCGCCGTGCTGGTGAGCACGACGGGGCCCGGCAGCAGGGTCACGCCGGGATGCTGCCGGGCGGCAGCGCGGCGGTGACGCGGCTGATCAGCTCACGGGTGCTGAACGGCTTGGCGACGAAGTCGGTGGCACCGGCGGCGAACCCGCGCTCGAGGTCGGGCTCCTGGGCCTTGGCGGTGAGCAGCAGCACGGGGGTGCGGGCGAGGACCCGATCGGGGTCGGAGCGAAGCGCCGAACAGACCTCCAGGCCGTTCATCCGCGGCATCATCCAGTCCAGCACCACCAGATCAGGGCGCAGCTGCCGGGCCGCGGCCAGGCCGGCCTCCCCATCGGACTCCACGGAGATCTCGAGGCCCAGCCGGCCCAGCCGGAAGGCGACGAGGTCGGCGATGACGGGGTCGTCGTCGACGACCAGGACGTGGCTCATGGGGCTCCGATCAGGAAGGGTGGGGCACAACCCGCATCGGCACGACGGGCCGGGAGCTGTAGCGGCGGCTCGGCTCAACACCGGTGCGCCTCCGGCCGATGGCCGGAGGTGCCCCTCGCCACGCCCCGCGGTCCCCGTGCCGACGCCCCGCCGCTGCGGGAGCTGCTGCGCCGGCCGCTCCTGGTCGGACTCGCCGCGCTGACGGCCGTGGCGCTGACGACCGTGGGTCTGGCCGTCGTCGTGCTCACCCTGCTGGGGGCACGGGTCGATCGCGCGAACGCGATGCTGAGCGCCCTGCAGGACGGGCACATCGCGATGCTCAACCAGGAGACGGGTCTGCGCGGTTTCCTGGTGACGCGTGAGGCGCGGTTCCTGGAGCCGTACCGGAAGGGCACGGCCGACCTCGAGCGGGCCGACGCCATCCTCCTCCCGCTCGGCCGCGCCGACGCGGAGCTGTCCGAGACCCTCGGGCGGCTGCACGCGGCCGAGCGACGGTTCATCGAGCAATGGGTCGAGCCGGTGCTGGCCGGTCAGCCGGCCATCGGCGACACCGTCGCCCTCAGCGAGCTCATCCGGCAGGACAAGCGGCTGTTCGACGCCTACCGCGAGGTCGAGGCCGAGGCCCGGACGCTCGTGGAGCGCCAGCGCGAGCAGGCGCTGGACCAGCAGTCGATGACCGTCGCCCTCGGCGCGGCCCTGAGCCTCGTGGTGACCGGCGTCGTGGCGCTGGCCGTCCGCCGGGCCAACCGGCGGCTCGCCGACACCCTGCTCCCGCCGACGCAGCGGGTGCGGGAGACGCTTGCGTCGCTGGCCGCCGGTGACGTGGAGAGCCGGGCGGTCGAGAGCGGGCCCGCGGAGCTGCGGGACATCGCCGGCGACGTCAACGTGCTCGGGCAGGCCCTCCACGACCGCAACGTCCTGGTCGAGGCGCGCCAGCAGGAGCTGATGGCCGCCCGGGACGAGGCCGAGCGGGCCGGGCAGGCCAAGACCGCCTTCCTCGCGACCATGAGCCACGAGATCCGGACGCCGCTCAACGCCGTCCTGGGGCTGACCGACCTGCTGCTGACCACCGAGCTGTCCGACGAGCAGCGCGGCCACCTCGACACCGTGTCCCGCAGCGGGGACAGCCTCCTGATGCTGATCAACGACATCCTCGACTTCTCCAAGATCGAGGCCGGGGAGCTCGACCTCGAGAAGGCGCCGTTCGATCTCTCCGACCTGGTCTACGACGTCGCCCAGCTGCTCGCCCCGCAGGCCACAGGCAAGGGCCTGGACCTGCTGGTCGACATCCCCGCCGATCGGACGTGGCACGTCCTGGGTGACGGCGCCCGCCTCCGGCAGGTCGTCGTGAACCTCGTGGGCAACGCCGTCAAGTTCACGCCGCACGGCCAGGTCCTGATCAGCGTGAGCGGCGAGGAGACCCGCTCGGGCGTGCGCTGCGCCATCGCGGTGGCCGACACCGGCATCGGCATCCCGGCCGGCCAGCACCACCGGCTGTTCCGGTCGTTCAGCCAGGTGGACACCTCCACCACGCGGTCCTACGGGGGCACCGGCCTGGGGCTGGCGATCAGCCAGCGCATCGTCGCGGCGATGGGCGGCGACATCGCCGTGGCCAGCACGCTGGGTTCCGGGTCGACGTTCACCATGACCGTCGAGCTGGACGTCGCGCCGAGCACGGCGGGGTCGCCGACCGAGACCCTCACCGGACGGCGGCTGCTCGTCGTGGACGACAACGCCACGAACCTCCGGATCCTGGAACACCAGCTGGCCGGCTACGGGGCGGTCCCGGTGCTCGTGCGCAGCGGCGCGGAGGCGCTCCGCCTCGTGGCGGAGGAGCCCCGCTTCGACGCCTGCCTCCTCGACCTCCACATGCCCGGCATGGACGGTGACGAGGTGGCCGAGCGCCTGCGCCGGCTGGCGAACGGCGCGACGCTGCCGCTCATCCTCCTCAGCAGCTCCGCCTCGGTGCCGGCCGAGCGTGCGGCGCTCTTCGCCGCCCGGCTGCACAAGCCGGTGCGCCCGGAACGGCTCGAGCAGACGGTGCGGTCGGTGCTCGGCGCGACGAGGACCGGCAGCCGGCGATCGGGTGGCCGCACCCCTGGTGGCATCCCCGCCCCGCGCCGGGCGGAGCCGGGGCGTCGGCTCCGCGTCCTCGTCGCCGAGGACCACGCCGTCAACGCCCAGCTCATGAGCCTCTACCTCCAGCAGCTCGGGCACGACGGCGAGCACGTCGGGAACGGGGAGCTAGCCGTCGAGGCCGTCCGGACCGGCGACTACGACGTCGTCCTCATGGACGCACAGATGCCCGTGCTCGGCGGCGTGGACGCGACCGCCGCGATCCGCTGCATGCCCGGCCCGCAACCGCGCATCGTGGCCGTGACCGCCAGCGTGCTCGCCGCCGACCGGTCCGCGTTCCTGGAGGCCGGCGCGGACGACTTCCTCACCAAGCCGGTCCGGATGGCGACGCTGGAGGAGGCGCTCCGTCAGTGGCAGACCGACGTCCCGCACCCCGGCGGGGACGCCGTGGCTGCGGTCGTCCCGGCGCACGAGGAGGAACCGGTCGACGTCCTCGACCCCGCGACGGTGGCCGACCTGCGCGACCTGGGGGACGACGCGTTCGGTCAGCTGTACGGCAAGTACGCCGCGAGCCTCGGGCCTGCGGTCGACGCGATCGCGGGAGCTGCCGCTGCCGGCCGGTGGGACGAGGAGGACCACGACGCGGTGCCGCGCCTGGCACACCGTCTCAAGGGCAGCAGCGCGGCGATGGGCGCCCAGCGGCTGGCCGGGCTCTGCCGGCGCCTGGAGGAGGCCACGAGCGCCACGTCCCCGGGCGTCGTCGCCGCGCTCGCCGGCCTGACCGGCGAGGCGCAGCGGGTGGAGGCGGCCGTCGCCCGGCTGTGCGACGCGGCACGGTGACCTCGGGCGGGGCGGGCCGCCGCCGCCCGGCACCTACGATCAGGGGGTGATCGACCTGCGGCTCCTGCGGGAGAACCCCGACCTCGTCAAGGCCAGCCAGCGCGCCCGGGGTGCCGACGAGTCCCGGGTCGACGCGCTGCTCGCCGCCGACGCCGCCCGCCGCGAGGCGGTCAAGCGGACCGACGACCTCCGCGGCGAGCAGAAGTCCGCCTCCCAGGCGGTGAAGAAGGCCACCCCCGAGGAGCGGCCCGCCGTCCTGGAGCGCGCGAAGACCCTGGCGGCGCAGGTGAAGGACGCCGAGGAGGCGCTGCGCGCCGCCGACGTCGCCCTGCGCGAGGCGCACCTGCGCATCCCCAACGTCGTGCACGACGGCGTCCCACCCGGCGGGGAGGACGACGCGGTCACCCTGCGCACCGTCGGAGAGCTGCCCGTCCACGACTTCCCGGTGCGCGACCACCTGGAGATCGGCGAGGCGCTCGGGGCGATCGACATGGAACGCGGCGCCAAGGTCTCCGGCGCCCGGTTCTACTTCCTCACCGGGCCCGGCGCGCTGCTGGAGTTCGCGCTCGCCCAGCTGGCGATCAGCCGGGCCGTCGCGGCCGGCTTCACCCCGGTCATCGCCCCGGCCCTGGTGCGGCCGGAGGCCATGGAGGGCACCGGCTTCCTCGGTGAGCACGACGAGGAGGTGTACCGCGTCGAGCGGGACGACCTCTACCTCGTCGGCACCTCCGAGGTCGCGCTGGCCGGCATGCACAGCAACGAGGTGCTCGACCTCGCGGCCGGCCCGCGCCGCTACGCCGGCTGGTCGTCCTGCTTCCGCCGCGAGGCCGGCTCCTACGGCAAGGACACCCGGGGCATCATCCGCGTGCACTGGTTCGACAAGGTCGAGATGTTCAGCTTCTGCCGACCCGAGGAGGCGGCCGAGGAGCACCTGCGGCTGCTGGCCTGGGAAGAGGAGTTCCTCCAGCTGCTGGAGCTGCCCTACCGGGTGGTCGACATCGCCGCCGGCGACCTGGGCACCAGCGCCGCCCGCAAGTACGACATCGAGGCGTGGTTCCCCAGCCAGGGCACCTACCGGGAGCTGACCTCCACCTCCGACTGCACCACGTTCCAGGCCCGCCGGCTGGCCATCCGGTACCGCGACGCCGACGGCCGCCCGCAGCCGGCCGCCACGCTCAACGGCACCCTGTGCGCCATCGCCCGCACCATCGCCTGCCTGCTGGAGGTGCACCAGCGCGCCGACGGCTCGGTGCACGTGCCGGTCGCGCTGCGTCCCTGGCTGGGCGGGGTCGAGCTGCTGACCCCCGGTATGACGCTGGTGGCGCCGGTGCCCACCGCATGACCGCGCACCTCCCGCAGCCCGAGGCCCCGGCGGTCCTGGCCCCCGTCGGGGTGCTCGGCGGCGCTGACACGGTCGTCGAGCTGGGCGACGTCGGGACGTGGCGGCCGAAGCTGGTCGCCACCGACCTCGACGGCACCCTGCTGGACTCCGCTGGCGAGGTCAGCCCGCGCACCCGCGCGGCACTGGCCGCCTGCTGGGACGCCGGCATCCCGGTCGTGGGCGTCACCGGCCGCGGTCCCCGGTTGCTCGACAGCGTGCGCACCGCGCTCGACGGGCGGGGCATCGCCGTCCTGGCCCAGGGCGGGTTCGTCGTCGACCTGGAGCGCGACGAGGTGCTGCGCACCGTCGGGCTGCCGCGGGCCCGGGCGATGGCGGTGATCGAGCGGATCGAGGAGGTCGCCGGCGAGCTCGTCGTCGCCGTCGAGGACGCCGCCGAGCAGGGTGAGGTGCACTCACCGCTGCGGGTCCAGCACGGGTTCGACTGGCCCTACCCGGAGCCCGCGCACCTGCTGCCGCGGCACCAGGTGCTGCCTGCCGGGGCGGTGCTCAAGGTCTTCCTGCGGTCGTCGTCGCTCGGCCAGGACGAGCTGCTGGCCCGCGCCCGCTCGGTGGTGGACCCGGTCGACGCCGAGGTCACCCACGCCGGACTCGGCTTCATCGAGGTCCTGCCCCCGGGCATCACCAAGGCCACCGGGCTGGCGATCGCGCTGGAGCGGTACGGCGTCGGCTTCGGCGACGTCCTCGTCTTCGGCGACATGCCCAACGACCTGCCGATGATCGAGGCCGTGCGCGCGGCCGGCGGGCGGGCGGTCGCGGTGGCCAACGCCCACCTCGCCGTCCGGTCGGCCACGCCCGTCGTCACCAGCGGCCACGACGCCGACGGCGTCGCGCGCTACCTGGAGGCCCTCCTGGTGGGGGACCCGCGTGTCTGACTGGCGCCCCCGGCTGATCGTCAGCGACATGGACGGCACCCTGCTGCGCCGGGACGACACCGTCAGCGACTCGACGCTCGCCGAGCTGGCCCGGTGGCGGGACGACGGCGTCCCCCTGGTGCTGGCCACCGGCCGGCCACCGCGCTGGATGGTCCGGATCCGGGAGGTGCTGGGCCACGGCACCGCGGTGTGCTGCAACGGCGCGGTGCTGCTGGACCTCGAGGACTTCCAGATCGTCGACGAGGACCGGTTGCCGCCCGAGGTGCTCCGCGAGGTCACCACGGAGCTGCGCCGGCAGCAGCCCGACACCTGGTTCGCCGTCGAGTACGGCCTGGAGTTCCGGCACGAGCCGGTGTACCAGCCACGCTGGGACGTCGATGCCCCCGGTGTCGCCGTCGCCACCCTCGAGGAGATGGTCGCGGCACCGGTGGCCAAGCTGCTGGCCCGCCACGAGCACCTGCCCCGCGACGAGTTCGTCGCCCTCGTCGAGGACGTGGTGGGGGACCGGGCGACGGTCACCTGCTCGTCGAGCGACGCGCTCGCCGAGATCTCCGCGCTGGGCGTCACCAAGGCCACCGGGCTGGCCAAGGTCGCCGCCCGGCACGGCGTGGGGCCGGAGGACGTCGTCGTCTTCGGTGACATGCCCAACGACATCGCCGCGTTCGACTGGGTCCGCGAGGGCGGCGGGCGGGCGGTGGCCATGGCGCACGCCCACCCGGACCTGCTCGCCGCCGCGACCGACGTCACCGGCACCAACGACGAGGACGGGGTGGCGGCCTTCCTCGCCGCCCTCTGACATCCGCCGGCCGGCGCGCGCCGGGCGCCGGCCGCGGCGGGTGTGACAGGAGGGACGGCGGCGCGGTGATCCGGCTCAAGATCGACCGTGATCCGCCGAGAGTGCTGGCAGGACCGTCGAGGACCACGGTCCACCTCCCGCGCCCCGAAGGAGCACCGGCATGGACGCCGTCCGCCCGCCACAGACCCACCCCTCTCCTGCGGACGGGGGCTCACCGGGCGTGCTCGCCCGGGTGGGGCTGCGCGGCCGGCTGCTCGGCGCGATCCTGGTCGTGGCCCTGACCACCCTCACCGTCGGTCTCATCGGCGTGGACCGGATGGGCGTGCTCAGCGACAGCGCCGAGCGCGTGTACGCCGAGGGCACCGTGCCGCTCGAGGAGCTCAAGGAGCTGCAGGTCGGCTGGTGGACCCACGAGGCGTTCTCGGCCCGGTCCCTCATCGTCAGCGCCGGGCCCGAGGTGAACGCGATCGACCGGGGGTTCGCCGCGGACGCGCAGGAGGCGCTCGACGCGCAGGGTGCGGTCGTCGCGGGGCAGCCGCTGGCCGACGGCGTGGCCGAGCACTACAGCGCCTACCAGGACGCAGCGGCCGCCTACGTCGGGCTGCAGCTGGAGCTCCAGGGCCACCTCGCCGTCGGCGACGTCGCCGCCGCGGCGGCCACCATCGGCGAGCTGAAGCAGTTCGAGGGCCAGGCGGTCGAGGCGCTCAACGCGGCGGTCGCGACGCAGGCGGAGGTCGCCTCCTCCACGGCGGTGGCGGCGCAGGACGCCTACGCCACGGCGCGCACGCTCACCCTCGCCATCGTCGTCCTCGGTCTGCTGGTCTCCGTGGTGCTCGCCCTGCTGCTGGTCCGCTCGGTGACGCGGCCCGTGCAGCGGGTGCGCGAGGTGCTCGACGAGGTCGCCGCCGGTGACCTCCGGGTCCGGGTCGGCGAGATCGGCGGCGGGGAGGTCGGCGACGTGGCCCGCTCCCTCGACCACACGCTGGACACCATCGGGGACGTGCTGACGCTGGTGGGCGACTCGGCGCGGCGGCTGGACGGTGCCTCGCAGAAGCTGACGGCCGCCTCGGACGCGATCGCCGACAACGCGCGGACGGCGGCCGGCCAGGCCGGCGTCGTGGTCGCCTCGGCGGGCGAGGTCGCCTCGAGCGTGGACACGGTCGCGACCGGGTCGTCGCAGATGGAGACCGCGATCCGCGAGATCGCGCAGAACGCGACGGCGGCCGCGCGGGTGGCCGGTCAGGCGGTCGGCGTCGCGGAGAACACCACGCGGACGGTCGGCAAGCTCGGGGACTCCTCGCAGGAGATCGCCACGGTCGTGAAGCTGATCAACGGGATCGCCGAGCAGACGAACCTGCTGGCGCTGAACGCGACGATCGAGGCGGCGCGCGCGGGCGAGGCCGGCAAGGGGTTCGCGGTGGTCGCCTCCGAGGTCAAGGAGCTGGCGCAGGAGACGGCGCGGGCGACGGAGGACATCTCGCGGCGGGTCGAGGCGATCCAGGCCGACACCGCCGGCGCCGTGGAGGCGATCGGGCAGATCAGCTCCGTCATCGGCGAGATCAACGACTTCCAGGCCACGATTGCGGCGGCCGTGGAGGAGCAGACGGCCACCACGAACGAGATGAACCGGAACGTGGCCGAGGCCGCGGGCGGGTCCCGGGACATCGCGACGGCGATCACCGGACTCGCGGCGGGGACCGAGGAGACCAACGCGCGGGTGGCCGACGCGCAGCGGGCCGCGGCCGAGCTGGCGCGGATGAGCGGTGACCTGAGCGACGCCGTCCGCCGCTTCACCGTCTGAGGCAGAGCCCTCCTGCCCCCCGCTGGAGGAGGGCCTCAGCACGACGGCGCCGTCCCCGATCGGGGACGGCGCCGTCGTCGGTTCCCGGGTCAGGTGAGGACGTTGTAGGCGATCACCATGTTGGCGATCGCCACCACGACGGCGACGACACCGAGCACCAGCCCGGCGGTCGCCTGGCCGGTCCGGGTGCCGTTGCGCCGGGCGACCGCGCCCAGCGTGGTGCTGACCACGCCGAGCGCGAGCCCGACGATGGCCAGAGGACCGGTGTCGCTGCACCGCGTGACGAGCCGACCGGTCAGAGGTACTGACCACCCCCGGGCCGCAGATCGGGCTGCTGCGCCGGCTGGCCGCCCGGCAGCGCCCGGCGGCGCATCTCCTCCAGCTGGGCGCGGGCGGCCATCTGCTGGGCGAACAGCGCGGTCTGGATGCCGTGGAAGACACCCTCGAGCCAGCCGACCAGCTGGGCCTGGACGATCCTCAGCTCGGCGTCCGACGGGGTCTCGCCCTCGGCGAAGGGCAGCGTGATCCGCTCCAGCTCCTCCCGTAGCTCCGGCGCCAGGCCCTGCTCGAGCTCGCGGATCGACGAGGCGTGGATGTCGCGCAGCCGGTTCCGGCTGGCGTCGTCCAGCGGCGCGGCGCGGACCTCCTCCAGCAGCTGCTTGATCATCGTGCCGATGCGCATGACCTTCGCCGGCTGCTCGACCATGTCGGTGAGGCTCGTCGCGTCCCCGTCCTGGTCAGGCCCCTGCGGCGGCATGGGCATCGTGCCCATCGGCCGGCCGTCGGGGCCGACGACGACGACCTGCTGAGGGCGTTCACTGCCGTTTCCCGGTGCGGTCATGACCCCATCCTGCCCTCCGTCGAGCAGGCGTGGACGCGGGTGCCCGGTGCCGCCGACCCCGGTCCTCGCCCGCTCCCGCCGCGTCTAGGGTCGCGACCATGGGACCGGGGGAGGCACGGCTGGACGTCGCCCGCGTCCGCGGTCTGTTCCCCGGCCTCTCCGACGGCCTCGTGCACGCCGAGGGGACCGCCGGCGCGCTGCTGCCCGAGAGCGTCGTGCTGGCCGTGGCCTCGGCCATGCGGGTGCCGGTGGCCGACCGGGGCGGCGCGTTCCCGTCGTCGGCTCGCGCCGAGGGCATGGTGGCCGGCGCCCGAGCCGCCGTCGCCGACCTGGTGGGTGGGGTCGCCACCGGCGTCGTGTTCGGCCCCGACCCGACCGCGCTGACCTACACGATGGCCCGTGCCCTGGCCCGCACGTGGCGCCCGGGCGACGAGATCGTGGTCAGCCGGCTGGACCACGACGCGAACATCCGACCGTGGGTGCAGATGGCGGAGCGCTCGGGCGTGCTCGTCCGGTGGGCCGAGGTGGACATCGAGACCGGCGAGCTGCCGGACTGGCAGTACGACGAGCTGCTCACCCGCCGCACCCGGCTGGTCGCCGTCACCGCCGCGAGCAGCGCCATCGGCACTCGCCCCGACGTCGCCGCGATCGCCGCGCGGGCGCACGCCGTGGGCGCGCTGGTCTACGTCGACGGCGTGCACGCCGCGGCGCACGGCGTCCTGGACGCCGGGGCGCTGGGCGCGGACTTCCTGACCGTGGCGGCCGACCGGTGGTGCGGTCCGCGCGTGGGCGCCGTGGTCGCCGAGCCCGAGCTGCTCGGCGAGCTGGAGCCGGACAAGCTGCTGCCGGTCCCCGACCGTGTCCCGGACCGGTTCGAGGGCGGCACCGCGCCCTTCGAGCTGCTGGCCGGGGTGTCCGCGGCCGTCGAGCACCTCGCCGCGCTCAGCGACGAGGCGACCGGATCGCGATGGGACCGGTTGCGCACCTCCATGGCCGCGGTGGCCGCGTACGAGGGCGGCCTGTTCGAGTGGCTCGCCCAGGCGCTGCGCGCGATGCGGCACGTGCAGGTGCTCGGGTCGGCGGCCCGCAGCACGCCGACGCTGGCGTTCACCGTCGCCGGGATGCGACCCCGCCAGGTGGCCGCCGAGCTCTCCCGCCGTGGCATCTGCGCGTGGGACGGCGACTTCTACGCCCGGGAGCTCTTCGATGCCCTGGGGGTCAACGAGCAGGGCGGCGCCGTCCAGGTGGGGTTGATGCACTACAACACGGCGGAGGAGGTGGGGTACCTGATCGACTCGGTGGCGGCGCTGCGACCACGCTGAGCCGTGGCCCCGTCGCGGTGAACCGATCGTGGTCGCGGGCCGTGCTCCCGGGTGTCGGCCCCCGCCGCGGAGGCCGCCCGGCGGAGGAGGGCTCGTGCGCGGATCGCCCGTCCGGGCCGCGGGTGCCCTGCTGTTCGCCGGCAGTGGCCAGGACGTCGAGAGCGGCGCGTCGACCGCATGCTGACCGGCCGTCGAGGGGAGCGTGTCATGGACCGACGGCTGACCGTCCCGCCGTCCGTGCTGGTCGCCGGCCGGGTGGTCGGTGCCGGACTGCTCGCCACCACGGCCGTGATCCACCTCTACCTGTGGGACACCGGCTACCGCGCCATCCCCTGGATCGGACCGCTGTTCCTCGTCCAGGCGGCCACCGGGCTCCTGCTCTGCGTGGCGGTGCTGGCGGTGTCGCAGGGCTGGCTGTCCGAGGTGGCGCTGCTCGGCGTCCTGCTGCAGATCGGCACGCTGGTCGGGCTGCTCATGTCGGTCGAGGTCGGGCTGTTCGGCTTCCACGAGTCGCCGGTGGCCGCGCTGTTCGGGCCCAGCGTGGGAGCCGAGGTGGTCGGGACGCTCGTGCTGGCCGCGCTCGCCGCCGTCCGCCCGCGGGAGCAGCGACCGCGGCAGCCGGCGGCCACGCGGGAGGTGCGTGCGGGCAGATGAGCGCGCGCGGCGACGACACGGGGGAGCGGGACCTGCGTGCCCTCTACGACGCGCACGCGGCCGCCCTGCTGGGTTACGCGGTGCGGCTGTGCGCGGGCGACCGCGCGCGCGCCGAGGACGTCGTCCAGGAGACGCTGGTCCGTGCCTGGCGGCACCTCGACCAGCTCGACCCGGACGCCGCGCCGGTCCGTCCGTGGCTGTTCACCGTCGCCCACCGCGTGGCCATCGACGCCCACCGCGCCCGGCGGGCCCGCCCGCCGGAGGTGCCCGACACCGGGCTGGCCAGCGTGCCGGCCCTCGACGAGCTCAGCGTGGCGCTGGACCGGATCGTCGTCACCGACGCGCTGGGGTCGCTGTCGGCCGAGCACCGGGCCGTGATCGTGGAGACCTACTACCGGGGGCGCACCGTGGGCGAGGCCGCCGCCACTCTGGGCGTTCCCGTCGGCACGGTGAAGTCCCGCTGCTACTACGCGCTCCGGGCCCTCAAGCTGGCCCTGGCCGAACGGGGGGTGACGACGTGAGCTGCACCGCCGTGGTCCCCGACCTGGGCGCCTACGTGCTCGGGGCACTCGCGCCCGAGGACCGCCGTCGGGTGGCCGAGCACCTGCGGGGGTGCGCCGACTGCCGCGCCGAGGAGGCCGAGCTCGCGGCGCTGCCCGGCCTGCTCGCGCTGGTGGACCCCGCCGACCTCTCGACGCCGAGCATCGTGCCCTCTCCGGACCTGTTCGACCGGGTGTCCGCGGCCGCGGCCCGGCCGGCCCACCCGACCCGGTCGCGCCGGCGGCTGCTGCTGGTCGCCGCGGCGCTCGTCCTGCTCTTCGGCGGGGTGGCCGCCGGGGTGGCCACCTGGGCCGCTCGCGAGGACGGGACGACCGTGTCCGCCTCCGCGGGAGCGGCCGAGATCACGGTGACCACGTCGTCCGGGGGCGGCGGCACCGTCATCGACGTCGACGTCGCCGGGCTGGCGCCGTCCGGCGAGTGCCGGCTGGTGGCGGTCGACGGCGAGGGCCGGGAGCACGCCGCGGGGGAGTGGACGGTCGACGAGCGCGGCGGCGGCAGCTGGCGCGGCTGGGCCGACGTCGACGCCGACGCCGTCATCATGGTCGTGCTGCAGGACGGCGAGGGCACGCCGCTGGTCCGCGCACCGCTGTGACGACGGCTCCGCTCACCCGTCGGTGAGCAGCAGCACCTTGCCGACGTGCTCGCTGGCCTCGACCACACGGTGGGCCTCGGCCGCCCGGGACATCGGCAGCCGCCGGTCGACGATCGGCCGGACGACGCCGCGCTCGACGTCGGGCCACACCTCGTGCCGGACCGCGGCCACGATCTCGGCCTTGCCGCCGGGTCCGGTGGCCGGCCGGGCGCGCAGCGTGGTGGCGTGCACCGACGCCCGCTTGCGCATCAGCAGCCCGAGGTCGATCTCGGCCGTGGTCCCGCCCTGCATGCCGATGCAGACCAGCCGCCCACCGGTGCACAGCACGTCGAGGTTGCGGGACAGGTACTTCGCCCCCATGTTGTCGAGGACCACGTCGACGCCGGCGTCGTCGGTCTCCTCGAGCACGCGCTCGACGAAGTCCTCCTCGCGGTAGTTGATGCCGACCTCGGCGCCCAGCTCCCGGCAGACGTCGAGCTTGGCCGCGGTGCCGGCGGTGGTGAGCACCTGCGCTCCGGCCCGGGCGGCCAGCTGGATGGCCATCGTGCCGATGCCGCTGGAGCCGCCGTGCACCAGGAACGCGTCGCCGCGCCGGAGCCCGGCCAGCATGAACACGTTCGACCACACCGTGCAGACCACCTCCGGCAGCGCCGCCGCGGTGGCCAGCTCCACCCCGGCAGGGCGGGGCAGCAGCTGGCCCGTGGGGACGGCCACCCGCTCCGCGTACCCCCCGCCCGAGAGCAGCGCGCACACCTCGTCCCCGACCCCCCAGCCGGTCACGCCGTCCCCGACCTCGCTGACCACCCCGCTGCACTCGAGGCCCAGGATGTCGCTGGCACCCTTCGGCGGCGGGTAGTGACCGGCGCGCTGCAGGAGGTCCGCGCGGTTGACGGCGGTGGCCACCACGTCGACGACCACCTCGCCGGGCCGGCAGACGGGGTCGGGGACCTCGCCCCAGCCCAGCACCTCGGGTCCACCGGCTCCGCTGAGAGTCACCGCGCGCATGGCCCGACCCTAGGCAACCGGGCGGCCCGGTGCCCTCCACGTGCGCTGCGCAAGTGGGGCGCAAGTGCAGCCGAAGGACCTCCCGGCAGCGTCCTGGGCATGACGACGACGCTCCTCGCCCCGGTCCCCGACACGGCCCTGTCCCCGGTCCTGGCCGTGCGCCCGTCCCCGGCTCGCCGGCCGCCGGCAACGGGCTGCCCGATCGAGCGGCGGGCGCTGCGCGCCGGGGCCCGTGACCTGGCCGCCGCGCTGACCGGGATCGCCCTCGACGACCCGTGCTGCCGGCGACGCCAGCGGGCGGTGCTCGCCTCCTCGGCCACGGTCGTGCGGACGGCCGGGGCGGTCGCCCGCCGCACCGGGGACGGCGCGCTGGGGGCCGCGCGCGGAGCCGTCACCGCGGCCACCCCGGTGTTCGCCGCCGACGTGAGTGCCGGCGCCCCCGCGCTCGCCCTCGCCTGGACGGCGCTGGCCGACGCCCTCGACGGCGTCCCGGCCGGCGGCGGGCACGACCACCCATCCGGGGAGCTGCTCCGCTGCGAACACCGGTTCCGGACCGCCGTCGGGACGGCGCTGGTCGCCGTCCCGTGGTTCCTCGACGCCTGCAGCCCGCGGGAGCGGAGGGACCTGGTCCTGGCCGCCCCCCGCCGGCTGCGGCTGGCCCTGCGGCAGGGGGAGGACCGGTGGCTGGCCCGCCGCGACGCCGTGCGCGCAGCGGCGCACTGACCCCGTTCCGGGTGCTCCGGCCCTGACCCCGCCGGCGCCCGGAACGGTCCGGGTCAGGTCATCTCGCGGCCTTGAGCTCCTTGCGCAGGATCTTGCCGGCCGAGGACTTCGGCACCTGCTCGATGAACTCGACGAACCGGATCTTCTTGTGCGGCGCCACCTTGCCCGCCATGTACTCCATGACCGTCTCGGGCGTCAGGCTGGAGCCCGCGGCCCGGACGACGAAGGCCTTGGGCAGCTCCTCGCCGCTCTCCTCCTCCAGCACGCCGATGACCGCGGCGTCGGCGATCTCCGGGTGCCCGAGCAGCACGGCCTCGAGCTCGGCCGGGGCGACCTGGTAGCCCTTGTACTTGATCAGTTCCTTGACCCGGTCGACCACGGTGTAGTGCCCGTGCTCGTCGACGACCGCCACGTCGCCGGTGTGCAGCCAGCCCTCGCCGTCCAGGGTGTCGGCGGTGGCCTGGGGGTTGTTCAGGTAGCCCTTCATCACCTGCGGCCCGCGCACCCAGAGCTCGCCGCGCAGGCCGGCCGCGACGTCCTCGCCGGTCGCGGGGTCCACCAGCCGGCACTCGGTGTTGGGCAGCGCGTACCCGACCGACCCCTTCGGCACGTCCGCCGCGGCGCCGGGCGGCTCCTGGCCGGTGTCGGGCGTGCTGTGCGAGACCGGCGACAGCTCGGTCATGCCGTAGCCCTGCGCCACGGTGACGCCGGTGTCGGCGCCCTGGCGCAGCCGCTGCTGGCAGGCCAGCGCCAGCGACTCGTCCAGCGGGGCCGCGCCGGAGGTGATGGTCCGCAGCGAGGACAGGTCGAACTGGTCGACCAGGGGGTGCTTGGCCAGCGCGAGGACGATCGGGGGCGCCACGAAGGCCCGGGTGATCCGCTGGTCCTGGATGACCCGGAGGAAGTCCTCGAGGTCGAACCGGGGGAGGGTCACCACGGTGCCGCCGACGGCCAGGCCCTGGTTCATCAGCACGGTGAGGCCGTAGATGTGGAAGAACGGCAGGACGGCGATGATCCGCTCGTCGCCCTCGTGCACGTCCATGATGGGGCGCATCTGGACGACGTTGGCCACCAGGTTGCGGTGGGTGAGCATGACCCCCTTGGGCAGCCCGGTGGTGCCGCTGGAGTACGGCAGCGTGACGAGGTCCTGCGCCGGGTCGATGTCCACCTGCACCGACGGCGCGTCGGTGCTCAGCAGGTCCAGCAGCGAGGGGTGGCCCTCCGCGCCGTCCATGACCACGATCTCGTCGACCGGCGCCTGGTCGACGGCGGCCCGCACCCGGTCGAGGAACGGCGAGACGGTGATGAGCACCTTCGCGCCGGAGTCGCGCAGCTGGAAGGCGATCTCGTCGGGGGTGTACAGCGAGTTGATCGGAGACATCACGCAGCCGGCCGCGGCGATGCCGTGGAAGACCACCGGGTACCAGGGCGTGTTGGGGCAGAAGACGGCGACGACGTCGCCCTTGCGCAGGCCCCGGGCGTGCAGCGCGGCGGCGACCCGGTCCACGTAGGCGGCCAGCTGGCCGTGGGTGATGGTGTCGCCCTTGAGCCCGTCCACCAGCGCGGGCGCGTCCGGCCGGGTACCGCCGGCGGACAGGACGTGCGCGGGTACCGACACGTCGGGGATCTCGACGTCGGGATAGAGGCTGGGCAGCGCCACGGAGGAGCTCCTTACTCGTCGGTTGTGGCGCCAGTCTCACATCCGGGGGCGCCGCCCACCCAGGAGGGCCGCGGCGTCCCGGCCCGGGTCAGCGCGGCCAGAGGACCGACTGCGTGCAGCGGAACAACGCGAGCGTCCTGCCCGACTCGGCCTGCACGACGGCGTCCCACACCTGCGTGGTCCGCCCGGCGTGCGCGTTGGTGGCCACCGTGGTGATCCGCCCCTCCCGGACGGTGCCGAGGAAGTTGGTCTTCAGCTCGATGGTCGTGAAGCCCGACGACCCCTCGGGCAGGAGCGCCCGCGTGGCCAGCCCGCAGGAGGTGTCGGCCAGGCCGACCACGGTCGCGGCGTGCAGGTAGCCGTTGGGGGCCAGCAGCTCCGGCCGCACGGTCAGTTCCGCCTCCAGCCGACCGGGCTCGTGGGCGGTGATGCTCAGCCCGAGCAGGCCCGGCAGGGTGCCGGGGAGGAGGGCGTTGAGCTCGTCGGCGGTGTGGAACCCGGTGGCGGCCATGCCGCGCAACCTATCGACGCGCCGTCGTCCTGCCTGATCAGGTCACCTGGCGCCACCGGTCGTGAGGTCCGAGCCCGCCCGACCAGGGGACCTGGTCATCGGCGGATCAGCGGGCGGTCTCCCACAGCCCGACGACGTTGCCCTCGGGGTCGGTGAAGTAGGCGGCGAAGCCCATGTCGCCGACCGGTGTCCTCCCGACGACCGTGGAGCCGCCGAGGCCCCCGATCTTCTCGAGGGCCGTCTCGATGCTGTCCACGTCGACGACCAGGACCGGGCCGCTGGTGGCCGCCTGCGCGCGGGACAGCATGCCGCCGTTGATGAAGCCGGCCTCGCTCGGGCCGCTGTCGTCGCCGGGGCCGGTCATGACGATCGTGTAGCCCATCTCGGGCATCTCCATGGTCCGCCAGCCGAAGGCCTCCTCGTAGAAGCCCCGCGCCCGGTCCCCGTCGTCGAACGGGACCTCGAAGTGCACGACCCGACCGCTCATGACGCCACCTCCCGGCTGACCCTGGACCTGACGCGGGGCAGGCTAGTGCCGCGGCACCCTCCCGGGTACCGGCCGGAGCGCGCGAGGCGTGCGGGGCAGGGGTCAGGCCCCCCTCCCGGGTACCGCCCCGAGACTGCGAGGTGCGGGGAGGAGGGGTCCTTCGTCAGGCGAGGCCGCGGACGGTGCGCAGCGGCGGCCGGTCGCCCCGGATGGCGGCCACCATGTCCAGCGTCTGCCGGGTCGGTGCGACGTCGTGCGCGCGGAACACCGTCGCACCCAGCCACGCACTCACCGCGGTCGCCGCCAGCGTGCCGGTGAGCCGGTCGTCGAGGGGGACGTCGAGGGTCTCCCCGACGAAGTCCTTGTTCGACAGCGCCACGAGCACCGGCCAGCCGGTGCCGACGAGCTCGTCCAGGCGCCGGGTGGTCTCCAGCGAGTGGCGGGTGTTCTTGCCGAAGTCGTGCCCCGGGTCGACCAGCACCCGTTCCCGGTCGACACCGGCCGCGACGGCGGCCTCCGCCAGCGCCGTCGTCCGCCCGACCACGTCGGCGACCACGTCGTCGTAGGTGACCCGGTGCGGCCGGGTGCGCGGCGGCAGCCCGCCGGCGTGCGTGCAGACGATCCCGGCCCCGGCCTCGGCGGCCACGGCGGCCAGCTCGGGGTCGACCCCACCCCAGGCGTCGTTGACCACGTCGGCGCCGGCCGCGAGTGCCTCCCTCGCCACCTCGGCCCGCCAGGTGTCGATGGAGATGGGCAGCGTCGGGTGGGCGGTGCGGATGGCCGCGACCAGGCCGACGGTGCGGCGGATCTCCTCGGCGGCGTCGACGTCGTCACCCGGGGCGGCCTTGACCCCGCCGACGTCCACCATGTCCGCGCCCTCGGCCACCACCCGGTCGACCCGCTCGAGCGCCGCGGCCAGCTGGTAGGTGGCGCCGCGGTCGTAGAACGAGTCGGGGGTGCGGTTGACGATCGCCATGACGACGAACCGGCCGGCCGGCACGTCGAGGGCCCCCAGGCGCAGCAACCGGCCCCCCGTTCGGTCCGTGTGGTGGAGTCCCGCCAACGTAGAGGACCACGCAGCGGGAGGAACGGCGCGACGGCGGCGACGACGGTGGACGGGACCGACGGCGTGCGGGGTCCGGTCGGGGAGCGGCACGGCGACGGGCGGGAGGTCACCCGGGAGCGGGTGGACCTGGTCGCCGAGCCGGCCGGCGACGACCACGGTCTCCCGCCGCCACCTGTGCAGCCCCCTGTCAGGTGACGATCGCCTGGTTGACCAGCTGGCGCAGGAAGTTGCGGATCGGCAGCGTGCTCGACGGCAGCAGCTGGGTGTAGAAGCCGACGGTCACGTCCTCCACCGGGTCGACGTAGAAGGCCGTCGACGCAGCCCCGCCCCAACTGTAGTCGCCCGGGCTGGCCAGCACGCCGTAGCGCGCCGGGTCCAGGACCATCGAGAACCCGAGCCCGAAGCCGACCCCGCGCAGCGGCGTCTCGGCGAACAGCGGCCGGCCGAAGGTCTCCAGGTCCGCTCCACCGGGCAGGTGGTTGCGGGTCATGTGCGCGATGGTGCGCGGGCCCAGCAGCCGCCCGCCGTCGAAGGACCCGCCCCGACGGAGCAGCTCGATGAACCGCAGGTAGTCACCGGCGGTGGAGACGAGCCCGCCGCCGCCGGACAGGAACGCCGGCTTGCGGAGGGCTCCGGCGCCCATGGCGTCCAGCGGCGCGATCCCCGTCGCGGGCCCACCGGGCCGGCCCGGGACGGCCGTGTACAGCCGGGCCAGCGACTCGGGGTCGTCGCCGTCCCGGAGCCCGAACGCGGTGTCGGTCATGCCCAGCGGGGCGAAGATCCGCTGCTGGAAGAACTCGTCGAGGGGCTGGCCGGAGAGCACCTCGACCAGCCGGCCCAGGACGTCGGTGGACACGCCGTAGTTCCACTCGGAGCCTGGCTGGAACACCAGCGGCATCGCCGCCCACTGCCGGCAGACCTCGGCGGAGTCGGCGCCGGCGGGCGTGCTCCACTCGTGCCCGGCCGCCCGGTACATCGCGTCCACCGGATGGGTGTGGTGGAACCCGTAGGTCAGGCCGGAGGTGTGGGTGAGCAGGTGCCGCACGCGGATCGGCTCGGTCTGTGGGGCGGTCACCGGCTTCAGTGCCGACCCGGCCACGTAGACCCGGGTCTCGGCGAACTCGGGCAGCCACGTGGCGATGGGGTCGGACAGCTCGAAGGCACCCTCCTCGTACAGCATCATCGCCGCGACCGAGGTGATCGGCTTGGTCATCGAGTAGATCCGCCAGCGGGTGTCGGCCTCCACCGGGAGGCCCTCCTCGACGTTGCGCGCGCCGGCCCGGCCGACGTGCACCAGCCGTCCGTGCCGGGCCACCGTCACGAGGAAGCCGGGGAGCTGCCCGTCGTCCACCCAGCGGGCCAGCCGCCCGTCGATGCGCGCCAGCCGGGCCGCGTCGAGACCGACCTCGGCCGGGTCGGTGTCCACCTGGAGTGCCGTCGTCACGTGTCCTCCGTTCCGGACACCGCCCGCCGTCGGGCGGCGCCTGCCCCGCATCCTGACCCACGGCGCTGTGGGTCAGGCCACACGGGGGGCCGTCCGACGGCGGGCCGGCGGACCGGACCGGCACCTCGTCGGTGCCGCGACGGTCAGACCGGCACGTCGCTGTGCCGCGACGGTCAGACCGGCACGCCGCTGCGCCGCGACGGTCAGACCGGCACGTCGCTGTGCCGCGACGGTCAGACCGGCACGCCGCTGCGCCGCGACGGTCAGACAGGCACGTTGCTGGCGGCCTTCTTCAGGTTCGAGCCCGCGGTCACCTTGACGGTGTTGGCGGCGGGGATGTCGATCGACTCACCGGTCTGGGGGTTGCGACCGGTCCGCGCGGAGCGCTGGGTGCGCTCGACGGTCAGCAGGCCGGAGACGGCGACCTTCTCGCCACGGGTGATGGCGTCGACGAGCTCCTCCTGGAGCCCGGCGAGGACCGAGTCGACGGTGGCGGTGGGCACGTCGGCCCGCTTGGCGATGGCGGAGACGAGTTCGGCCTTGTTCACGGAGTTCCTCTCGCAGGGGGACGGGATCAGGCGGCCGGCCGCGGCAGATCCGCCGAGGCCGGGCCGGGAGGCACGGTGCCACGTGGGGCCGACAACCCGCCACCGCGGGGGGTCCGGCGCGCCCCGGGCGCCCCATCGGCATCGGCGGGGGCGTCTCCTCCGGACGGCGGCACCGGCCCTCCTGCAGGGGCCGGTCGCGAGCCCCGGACGGCGGGACCGGCCCTCCTGCAGGGGCCCGTCGCGAGCCTGCGAGCGACGGGGGGCAGGAGGCTCCTTCATCTAGCGTGAGTGCATGCCCCAGATCCCCGGTACCGACCTGGACGTCAGCGACCTCTGCCTGGGCGGCAACGTCTTCGGCTGGACGGCGGACGAGCCGACGTCCGCCGCCCTGCTGGACCGGTTCGTGGACGCGACCCCCAGCACGCTGTCCCCGTTCGTCGACACCGCGGAGATGTACGGCAACGGTCGCTCGGAGGAGATCCTGGGCAGCTGGATGACCGCGCGCGGCATGCGCGACCGGGTGGTCGTGGCCACCAAGGCCTCGCCGGGGCAGAAGGAGCACCCGCTGTCGGCCCCGGAGATCCGCGCGGCGGCCGAGCGCTCGCTGCGGAACCTGCAGACCGACCACATCGACCTCTACTACGCGCACTACGACGACGAGACGACGCCGCTCGAGGAGACCCTGCAGGCCTTCGACGAGCTGGTGCAGGCGGGCAAGGTCCGGCACGTCGCGGCGTCGAACTACTCGGCGAAGCGGCTGACCGAGGCGCTGGAGACCGCCGAGCGCCTGGGCACCGCCCGCTACGTCGCCCTGCAGCCGCACTACAACCTCATGGAGCGGCCGGCCTACGAGGACGAGCTGCGCGACGTCGTGGCGGAGCAGGGCCTGGGGATCCTGCCCTACTTCGCGCTGGCCAAGGGCTTCCTCACCGGCAAGTACCGCGCCGGCGAGCAGGTCGAGTCGCCGCGGGCCCGGGGTGCCTCGGTCTACGTCGGCGAGCGGGGCGACCGGGTGCTGGCCGCCCTCGCCGAGGTCGCCCGCGCGCACGGGGTGACCGGCGCGGCGGTCGCCCTGCGGTGGCTCGCCGACCAGCCGACCGTGGTGGCACCCATCGCCAGCGGCCGGTCGGTCGAGCAGCTGGCCGACCTGCTGCCGATGCTGGACCTCGTCCTCACCGACGAGCAGCGTCGCCTGCTCAGCGACGCGTCCGCCTGAGAGAGGACCCTCCTGCCCCCCGCCACTCGCACGCTCGCGGCGGGCCCCTGCAGGAAGGCCGTCAGCGGCAGGCCGCGGCGGTGACGAGGTCCTCGATCCGCAGCAGGCCGAGGACGGTGCCGGTCGCGTCGGTGCAGACGACGGGGTCGAAGCGCTGGGCCGGCGGTCGGGTGAGGGCGCGCTGCAGCGTCTCGGTGATGCCGGCGGTCGGGGGCACGCGCAGCGACACCGGCGCGGTGAACGCCGCCGCCGTCCGGGGGCAGGCGAGCAGGAGACCGACCGGCTCGCCCCGCTGCCCGAGGAGCACCGCCGGCGGGACGCCCGGCAGGGTCGAGCCCGCCTCGCACTGACGAGCCGGGCGCAGCAGGCCGGCCACGCTCCCGCTGACCCGGGCGCGGGCCACCTGGGCGTGCACCAGCCGGGTGACCTCCGGCGCCAGCGGCTGGAAGACCGGCGACGGCCGGCCGAGCAGCCACCCCCGGGCCAGCGGGATGCCGAGCCGCGCCAGGACCGCGAGTTGGCCGGGGGTCTCGACGCCCCGCGCCAGCAGCCGCGCGTCGATCCGGCCGGCGAACCCGCCGACCAGCTCGGCCAGCGCCAGCTGCACCGGGTCGGTGTCGACGTCGGTGACCAGCGCGCGGTCGAGCGTGACCAGCTCCGGCCGGATCGTGGCCATCTGCTGGAGGCCGGAGTGCCCCGAGCCGGCGCCGTCCAGCGCGACCAGGGCGCCCCGGGCACGCAGCGCCGCGGTCTGGCTGCGCACCGCGTCCAGGTCGGCGACGGGGATGTGCCCGGTCAGCTCGACGACCACCCGGTGCAGGCCGTCCGGTCCGTCCAGCGCCTCCCGCACCGGCCGGGTGCCGAGCAGGTGCGGGCTGACGCCGACAGTGAGGGAGGTGTCGTCCGGCAGCAGCGGGACGGCGTCGAGGGCCCGGGCGATCGCCAGCGCCTCGAGCTCGGCGGCCAGCCCGCACTCGGCGGCGGCGGCCAGCCACACGTCCGGGCCGGCGGTGCCGGGGAACCGGGACAGCGCCTGGTAGCCGACGACGCGGGCCGCGGCGAGGTCGACGATCGGCTGGAAGACCACCGACAGGTCGCCGGGGTCGGCGAGCAGCGGCCGGCAGTCGGGCAGGGCGCGCGTCCGGGTGACCGACATGCCCTCCCATCGGCCGCGGGACCGCGCTCCTCCACCGGCGCCGGCCACCGCCTCACCCCGCCGGGGGAACCGGGGGTGACGCGGGCGGAGACGATACGGCCGCGCCTGCGCGCGCGTGACAGCATGGTGCGTCCTCGCAGTCGCGCGGAGGGCATGCAGGGGATGGAGGGGGCAGGCGAGTGCTGTCCGCGTTCCCGTTGCCGGGCCCCGACGTCGTCGGCGACCCGCACCGCATCGCCGCCGCGCGCCGGCTGCTGGTCGAGGTGCCGGGGCCTGCGGCGTTCGACCGGCTCTCCGGCCTGGCCGCCCGGCTGCTGGGCACCGGCCACGCCAAGGTGACCCTCTTCACCGACCAGGACACGGTCGTCGGCGGGTACGGGCTGCCGCCGGGTGTCGTCGGCGGGCCGGCGCTGCTCACCGGGGCGCTGTCGGCCGTCACCGTCCGGCAGGGCAGCGCCCTGGTGGTCCAAGACGCCGCCGCGCAGCCGCACCTCGCCCACCTCCCGGCGGTCACGTCCGGGCAGGTGGCGGCCTATCTCGGGGCGCCGCTGGTGGCGGCGTCCGGGCACGTCGTCGGCGTCCTCGCCGTCTACGACCCCCGACCCCGCCCCTGGTCGGACGACGACGCCGCGCTGCTGGAACAGCTGGCCGCCTCCGTCATCGCCGAGCTCGAGCTGTCGGCCGCCCGCTCGGCGATCGGGGTCTCCCTCGCCCGGCTGGACGTGGCCCTCGAGGCCGCGTCGATCGGCATCTGGGAGCGCGACCTCCGCACCGGTGTCGTGCACTGGGACGAGCGCTGCGCGGCGATCTTCGGCATCGAGGGTGCGGTCGAGACCACGTCGGTCCAGGACCTGATGTCCGAGCGCATCCACCCCGACGACCGCGACGCCGTCACCGAGGCCATGCGGTCGGCGCTCTCGGGCACGGGGGAGTTCCTCGTCGAGGCCCGGGTGCTGCGCGTCGACGGCACGGTGCGCTGGACGGTGTCCCGCGGCCGCGTCGTCACCGACTCCGCCGGCAGCCCGAGGCGCGTGCTGGGCACCGCCGTCGACGTCACCGCCGCCCGTGAGCAGGCCGAGCGCCGCATGTCGGCGGTGCAGCGCGCAGCGGCGATCGCCGAGGTCGCGGCGCAGCTGGCCAACGCGACCCGCATCACCCAGCTCGCCGAGATCGCGCTGCGCGGCGCCGCGGTGCTCGGCGCGGAGTCGATCGGTCTGGCCGTGTTCGACCCCGGCGGTGGCCCGCTGCGGCTGCACCTCACCCGGCGGATCGTCGACGCGGTGGCCAGCGAGGCCGACGTCCAGTTGCCGCCCGAGGGGATCCCGCTCGAGCAGGACGACGAGCTGCCCACCCAGTACGTCGCCCGGCACGGGGAACGGCTGCTGTTCGCCGACGCGGCCGCGGCCGAGGCCCGCTTCCCCCGGATGGCCGAGATCAACGCGGTGCTGGGCACCCGGGCCGTCGCCGCGCTGCCGCTGCGGGTGGAGGGCCGGCCGCTCGGCAGCTTCATCGTCGTCTGGGCCACCGACCACGCGTTCACCGAGAGCGACGTCGAACTGCTGGAGGGGCTGACCGCGCAGATCGCCCTGACCGCGTCCCGGCTGCAGGCGGACCTGGTCCGCGCCGACGCCGTCGCGGCCATGACCGAGGCGAACGGCCGGCTGCAGCTCCTGGCCGACGCCGGGCGGGTGCTGTCGGGCAGCCTGGACATCGCCCAGCAGGTCGGACAGCTGGCCGACCTCGTCGTCCCCACCCTCGCGGACTGGTGCTGGCTGGTGGTGACCGACGAGCAGGGCCGGTTGCACGAGCTGGCGTCCGCACACCGCGACCCGGGGCTGCGCGCCGAGCTCGAGCTGTACGTGCACTCGATGGTCGCGGTGATGACCGAGCACGCCGCCGCCCAGGTGGTCACCCGCACCGGCCGGCCCCTGGTGCTCCCGGAGATCGACCGCGAGCGGGTCGAGCGGGCTCTCCCGGAGGACGCCACCCGCCAGCTGCTGGCCCGGCTGGGGCTGGCCTCGGGCACGATCGTGCCGCTGGTCGCGCGGGGGCAGACCCTGGGTGCCCTGGGCCTGTTCAACGCCGCGGACCGCGGCTCGCACACCCAGGCCGAGATCGACACGGCGCTGGAGGTCGGCCGGCGGGCGGGGCTGGCGCTGCACCACGCGCGGCTCTACGGGCAGCAGCGGGCGTTGGCCGACGCGCTCCAGCACAGCATGCTCACCGCGCCGCCCGAGCCCGACCACTGCGAGATCGTCGTCCGCTACGTCCCGGCGGCGGCCGGCGCCGAGATCGGCGGCGACTGGTACGACGCGTTCCTGGAGGCCGGTGGCGCGACGGTGCTGGCCATCGGCGACGTCGTCGGCCACGACAGCCGGGCCGCGGCGGCGATGGGGCAGGTCCGCGGGCTGCTGCGGGGCATCAGCTACTCCAGCGGTGCGCCGCCGGCGGAGGTGCTCACCCAGCTGGACCGCGCGATCCGCGGGCTCGCCCTGGACACCATGGCCACCGCGCTGGTCGCCCGGATCGAGCAGGACGACGCGGACCTGCGGCTGGACCAGGCCCGCCTGCGGTGGTCCAGTGCCGGCCACCCGCCGCCGATCGTCGTCGCCCCGGACGGCGTGGTCACCGTGCTGGAGCCGCTGCCCGCCGACCTGCTGCTCGGGGTGCAGCCCTCGACGGCACGCACCGACCGGGTGGTCGTCCTGCCTGCGGGCAGCACCCTGTTCCTCTACACGGACGGGCTGGTCGAGCGGCGCGACCGCGACCTCGACACCGGTACGGCCCAGCTCGCCGCGGTGCTGGGGGAGTCCGCCGGGCTGACCCTCGACGAGCTCTGCGACCGGGTGCTCGAGCAGCTGTTCCTGCCCGACGCCGAGGACGACGTCGCGCTGCTCGCCGTCCGGCTGTCCGCCCACTCGGAGCCGCGCCCGGCCGAGGCCGGGTCGCAGCTGGTCCCGCCGGGGATCGAGCCGGCGCCGCCGGTGCAGCCGGTGGCCGGCACCGACCGCTGAGCTCTCAGCCGGGGGTCACCTCGTAGCGGTGCCCGGCGGCGCGCAGCCGCTGCACCAGCACGTCGCCGAGTGCCGTCGCGGGGGTCAGCGAGCCGGCGCGGGCGGGCAGCCGCTCGCCGTCCAGCGCGAGGGCCAGTGCCGTCTCGCCCAGCATGACCGCGGTCGCGGCGTAACCCGGATCGCCCTGACCGGCCGCGGTGGCGCGGTAGTCGCGGCCGTCCTCCGTCGTCGCGTGCACGTCCATGCGGAACCATCCGTCGCGGCGGACGGACTCGCTCGGACCGGTGCCCGGGGCCGGCAGGACCCGGTCGAGCAGCGCGCGCGTGGGCGGCAGGCCCATGGCCGCCAGCGCCGCGGCCAGCCCGCCGGTGACGGCCGCCGCGGTGGCCGCGCCCAGCGGTCCGCGCCCGCAGCCGAGCGTCTCGCCGTAGCTCATCGACCGGCCGTACCCCCAGCCCTGCAGGGCGTTGCTGCGCCGCACGATCCGGGTGTTGAACGGCGCCATCACGAACGGGGCGGTCCACCGGCCGTCCGGGGTGCGCGCGGGCGGACCGGCGTCCCGCGGCTGCCGGACCGCCGGCTCGGCGTCCCTGTCCGGGCTGAGCGCGTAGGGGTCGGCCGTCAGCCGGCGGGCGGCCGGGTCGCTGCGCACGGCCGCGATCTGCGCGCGGAGCGAGTCGATCGTGCCCCCGCTGAACCCGCCGCGGAGGGCGGCGACGAGACGGACCTCGCGCAGCCCGCCGGCACCCTCGGCCGCCGCCCGGTCCGCGAGCAGCAGCGTGCTGAGGTCGGACGGGACCGAGTCGTAGCCGCAGGCGTGCACGATCCGCGCCCCGGTGTCGCGGGCCACGGCGTCGGTGCGGTCGATCGCCGCCCGGACGAAGAGGACCTCGCCGGTGAGGTCGGCGTAGTGCGTGCCGGCCCGCGCGCAGGCCTCGACGACCGGGAGGCCGTGGCGGAGGTAGGGGCCGACCGTGGTGGCCAGCGCCCGGGTCGCGCCGGCCAGCGCGGCCAGCGACGCCGGGTCGGTGGAGTCGGCGACGAGGACGTCCCACTCCCGGCCGGCGGGCGGCAGGCCGGCCCGCACCTGCTCGAGCCGGTCGCGGTCGCGGCCGGCGAGCGCGATCCGCGTGCCGGCCGGTGCGTGCCGCGCCAGGTGGCCGGCGAGCAGCCGGCCGACGAAGCCGGTGGCGCCGAAGACGATGAGGTCGTACCGGCGGGTGTCGGGCACCGGGCCATCCTCGCCCGGACCGTGCGCCCCCCGCGCGGCGGTCAGGCCCGGCGGCGCCACCGCGTTCCCCGGCTGCCGCGCACCCGGCCCAGCCGGCTGCGGGCGCGCTGGGGCAGGTCGACGGCGACCGGTGCCTCCCACCCGCGCCAGACCGACAGCACCCGCAGGGCGGCGACCAGGCCGATGACCAGGGCGGCCACCGGGATCGGGTCCACGCCGAGCGGGCCCGCGAGGACCGTGAGGGCGGTGGCGCCGATCAGTGCTGCGACGGCGTTGTAGGGCCCGGGCTGGACGATGTCGGCCCGCTGGGCGAGCAGCACGTCGCGGATCACCGCGCCGCCGACGGCGGTGAGCGTGCCGATGAAGACGACCGACGCGCTCGGCAGGGCGGCCAGCTGCGCCTTCTGTGCGCCGATGACGGTGAACAACCCCAGGGTCAGCGCGTCGAGGACGACGAGCAGCCCGGTCAGCCGGGACAGCCACCCGGAGAAGAAGAAGGTGACCCCCGCGGTGATGGCGACCGCGGGCAGGTAGGCGGGATTGGTGAGCGCGACCGGTGGGCCCTGCGCCAGCAGGACGTCGCGGATCAGCCCGCCGCCGAGGCCTCCGCTGACCGCCAGCAGCAGGACGCCGGACACCGCGAAGCCCTCCCGGGCGGCGAGCAGGCCCCCGGTGAGTGCGCCCACGACGATGGCCGCGAGGTCGACCGGCGCCGGCACGCGCAGCGTCTCGGCCACCGCCGCGAGGAGTTCCACGGCCGCGCATTCTCCCCTGGGCGCCGGGACGTCGTCCTCGCTGGCTTGCCGTCGACGGTCCGCTGAGCGGGCGCACGGTGGCGGTCAAGGACGACGTCGCGGTGGTCGGCGTCCCGATGATGAACGGCTCGGCCACGGTCGAGGGCTTCGTCCCCGCCCGGGACGCGACCGTGGTCACCCGGCTGCTGGCGCCCGAGGTGCGCCGGCAGTACGACGCCGCCCTGGGTCTGCCGGTCGGGACGATGCTGGTCGGGCGCCGCTCCGAGGACACCACCTGCCTCCGGGTCGCCCACGCCTTCGAGGAGCTCTCCGGCGGTTTCCCGCGCCCCGCCGGCCCGCTGACCTCCCGGCACGTCCGCGGTCCGCACGGTGGGGATCCGCGGACGTGCCCGGTCGCGGGCTGCGTTACCGGCCGGTCTCGAAGCGGCAACGATCACCGTCCCGACCTGCGGGGAACGGGCGACCGGGCCAGGGTCGGGTGCAGGACGCAACAGCCGAGCCCGCCGGA
Organism: Geodermatophilus sabuli; assembly: GCF_010686765.1. Lineage (GTDB taxonomy): Bacteria > Actinomycetota > Actinomycetes > Mycobacteriales > Geodermatophilaceae > Geodermatophilus > Geodermatophilus sabuli_A. The sequence goes on from NZ_JAAGWF010000015.1 coordinate 74,235, forward strand.
GGTCCCCGTGCGCAGAACCCGACTCCTGCCCCTGGCCGCGGCGGCGGCCCTCCTGCTCACCGCCTGTGGCGGCGGCGGCGAGAGCGTCGACACCGGTGGCGGCGGGGGCGGCGGGGGCGAGGGCGGGACCCTGGTCGCGGCCGTCGCGGCCCAGCCCGACCAGTTCGATCCGCACGTGACGACGGCCTACCCGAGCTTCCAGGTGCTCGAGAACGTCTACGACACCCTGGTCGTCCCCAGCGCCGAGGACCTCACCTTCGAGCCCAGCCTGGCGACCGAGTGGGAGACCAGCGAGGACGCCCTGACCTGGACGTTCACCCTCCGCGAGGACGTCACCTTCCACGACGGCAGCGAGTTCGACTCCGCCGACGTCGTGTACTCCTACAACCGGATCATCGACGAGGAGCTGTCCAACTCCTTCCGGTTCGCCAACGTGGAGTCGGTGGCGGCCGACGGCCCGCAGACGGTCGTCATCACGCTCAGCCAGCCGACGCCGAACCTGCTCGAGCGCATCGGCTCCTTCAAGGGCATGGCGATCCTGCCGGAGAACGCCGCCGAGGACATCGACCTCACCACCGAGGCCAACGGCACCGGGCCCTTCCAGCTGGAGAGCTCGGACTCCAGCAGCACCGTCCTCACCGCCTTCGAGGACTACTGGGGTGGGGCGCCGAGCGTCGGCGGGGTCGAGTTCCGCTACATCACCGAGCCGGCCGCGGCCCTGACCGCGCTGCAGAACGGCGAGGTGCAGTGGACCGACAACGTCCCGCCGCAGCAGATCGAGTCGCTGGAGGGGGACGACTCGGTCGAGCTCCAGACCACCCCGAGCGTGGACTACTGGTACATGTCCATGAACTACGCGCGGGCGCCGTTCGACAACCGGGACGTGCGGCGGGCCATCTCCTTCGCCATCGACCGCGAGGCGGTGGCCGAGGCGGCGTGGTTCGGTGCGGCGCAGGCCAACCAGACCGCGATCCCCGAGGACAGCTTCTTCTACCACGACTACGCGCCGTTCCAGCCCGACCCGGACCAGGCCCGTCAGCTGCTGCAGCAGGCCGGCGTCCAGACACCACTGACCATGGGCCTGATGGTCACCGACGAGTTCCCCGAGACGGTCACGGCCGCCCAGGTGATCGCCAGCCAGCTGGAGCCGATCGGGATCGACGTCGAGATCGAGACCCTGGACTTCGCCACGTGGCTGGACCGGCAGGGCCAGGGTGACTACGACGCCTTCTACCTCGGCTGGCTCGGCAACCTCGACCCCGCGGCCTACTACCAGGAGCAGCACCAGACCGGCGGGCCGAACAACTACCAGGGCTACAGCAACCCGCAGGTCGACCAGCTGCTCCAGCAGGGCGCCACGGAGACCGACGACGCCGCCCGCAAGGCCGCCTACGACCAGGCGGCGGAGATCATCGTGGACGACGTCTCCTACCTGTACCTGTACAACCCGGACGTCGTGCAGGCCTGGGCGCCCGGGCTGTCGGGCTACCAGATCCGCGCGGACAAGGCGATCAACTTCGAGTCGGTGGAGCTGCCCTGAGCGGCTACCTCCTCCGCCGGGTCGGCCAGTCGCTCGTCGTCCTGGCGGGGGTGAGCGTGATCGTCTTCGCCCTGGTCCAGCTGGTCCCGGGCGACCCGATCCGGCTGGCCCTGGGCACCCGGTTCGACCAGGAGACCTACGACGCGCTCCTCGCGCGGTCCGGCCTGGACCAGCCACTGGTCCAGCAGTACTTCTCGTGGGCCGGCCGGGCCCTCACCGGGGACCTCGGGGTCAGCTTCCGCAGCGGTGAGACGGTGACCTCGCAGATCGCCGAGCGGCTGCCGGCCACGCTGACGCTGGCGGTCGCCTCGATCCTGGTGGCCCTGGTGATCGCCATCCCCCTGGGCACGCTGTCGGCGCTGCGGCCCCGCTCCGTCGTGGACCGCGTCGCCACCGTGCTGAGCCAGATCGGCATCTCGGTGCCGGAGTTCTGGATGGCGATCGTGCTGATCCTGGTCTTCGCCGGGACGCTGGGCTGGCTGCCCTCGGGCGGGTACGTCCCGCTCACGGACGACCCGGTCGGCTGGCTGCGGCGGCTGGTCATGCCCGCGGTCGTCACGGGGGTGGTGTCGGGCTCGGTCATCACCCGCTTCGTCCGGTCCAGCGTCCTCGAAGCCCTCGGCGCCGACCACGTGCGGACGGCGCAGGCGAAGGGGCTCACCAGCCGGCAGGTCTTCACCTGGCACGTCCTCCGCAACGCGTTGCTGCCGCTGGTCACCATCACCGGCGTGCAGTTGGCCTACCTGCTCTCCGGCGTCGTCGTGGTGGAGATCGTGTTCTCCTGGCCGGGACTCGGGCAGTTGGCGCTGCAGGCGGTCCAGGCCCGCGACTACCCGGTGCTGCAGGGGGCGATCCTGCTGTTCGCCGTCGTCTTCCTGGTCATCAACCTGGTGGTGGACCTGCTCTACACCGCCATCGACCCACGGATCCGCCGATGACCCACAGCCGGGTGCCGCTGCGATGACCGGCGCGCCCCTCCCCGAGCCGGCGCCGTCCCCGACGGCGACGGACGCCGGCGTCCCCTCGACGCAGCGCGCGGCCCGCCCCCGCTGGCGCGAGACGCTGGGCCTGCTGGCCCGCAACCCCACCGCCGCGGCGGCCGGGCTCGTCCTGCTGGCGATCGTGCTGATCGCCGTCTTCGACGAGACCCTCGCGCCCAGCGGCCCCAACGAGATCTCGGTCGAGGACCGGCTGCAGGCACCGAGCCTGGCGCACCCCTTCGGCACCGACGACCTCGGCCGGGACATCCTCAGCCGGGTCGTCCTCGGGGCGGGGGTCTCGCTGCGGGTCGGCTTCCTCGCGGTCGCGTTCGCGCTGGTCGTCGGCAGCCTCATCGGTCTGCTGGCCGGCTTCTACGGCCGGTGGGTGGACGACGTCCTCATGCGGTTCATGGACGTCCTGTTCGCCTTCCCCGCGGTGCTGCTGGCCATCGCGGTGCTCGCCGTGCGGGGCCCCGGCGCCGGGAACACGGCGCTGGCGATCGGCGTCGTGTACGTCCCGGTCTTCGCCCGGGTGACCCGCGCGAGCGTGCTGGGCGTCCGGGAGGAGGTGTACGTGCGGGCCTCGCGGTCGGTCGGCGCCTCGGACTTCCGGCTGCTCACCCGGCACGTGCTGCCCAACGCCGCACCGCCGATCATCGTGCAGACCTCGATCAGCCTGGCGTTCGCCGTCCTGGCCGAGGCCGCGCTGTCGTTCCTCGGTCTGGGCACCCAGCCGCCCAACCCCTCGTGGGGGCTGATGCTCGCCGAGGGGCGCGGGTTCATCGACATCGCCTGGTGGCTGGCCTTCTTCCCCGGCATCGCCATCTTCCTCACGGTGCTGTGCTTCAACCTGCTCGGTGACGGCCTCCGCGACGTCCTCGACCCGCGGCAGCGCACGCTGATGGCCGGAGGCGGCCGGTGAGCGGGCCGGCGTCCTCGGGGACCGGGCCGGTGCCCTCGGGGACCGGGCCGGTGCTGGAGGTCGAGGACCTGCAGGTCGACCTGCGCACTCCCCGGGGGACGGCCCACGTGGTCAACGGGCTGAGCTACACCGTGGGGCACGGTGAGACGGTCGCCGTGGTGGGGGAGTCGGGCAGCGGCAAGAGCGTGTCGGTGCTCGCGCTGCTGGGGCTGCTGCCGGCGCGGGTCGCCACGGTCACGGGACGGGCCCTCCTGCACGGCGAGGACCTGCTCACCATGTCGCCCGAGCGGCTGCGGCAGGTGCGCGGCCCGGGCGCCGGGATGGTCTTCCAGGATCCGATGACCTCGCTCAACCCGGTGCTGACGGTCGGCCGGCAGCTGGTCGAGGGTATCCGGGCGCACGGTGAGGTCTCGAAGGCCGACGCGCGGAGGCGGGCGGTGGAACTGCTCGGCGAGGTCGGGTTGCCCGATCCCGGCCGGGCGGTCGACCGGTACCCGCACGAGCTGTCCGGCGGCATGCGGCAGCGGGTCATGATCGCCATCGCGCTGTCCAACTCGCCGGGACTGCTCATCGCCGACGAGGCGACGACCGCGCTCGACGTCACCGTGCAGGCGCAGATCATCGACCTGGTGGAGAAGCTGCAGGCCGAGCGCGGCACCGGCGTCGTGTGGATCACCCACGACCTCGGCGTCGTCGCGGGCATCGCCGACCGGGTGCTGGTCATGTACGGCGGGCGGTGCGTCGAGGACGGCACGGTGGACGACGTCCTGGAGCGCCCCGTGCACCCCTACACCCGCGGCCTGCTGGGCGCGCTGCCCGACCTGGCCGCGCCGGCCGGTCCGGACGGCGTCGTGCCCGACCTGGCCACGGTGCCCGGCGTCCCCCCGGCGCCGACCGACCTGCCGCCGGGCTGCGTGTTCTGGCCGCGCTGCCCGGTCCGCTCGGACCCGCGCTGCGAGACCGAGCAGCCGCCGCTGGTCCAGGTCGGCGGCGGCCCGGGGGCCCTGCCGCACCGCGCCGCGACGTGGTGCGAGGACCGGACTCCCGGCGCCGCAAGTGCGGTCGACCGGACCTTCGGCGCCGCAAGTCCAGGGGAGGGTGGGTCGTGACGGAGGACGTGCTGGTCTCCGCCCGCGGGCTGGAGGTGCACTTCCCGATCCGCTCCGGCGGTGCGCTGCGGCGGACCAGTGGGGTGCTCCGCGCGGTGGACGGCGTGGACCTCGACATCCTGCGCGGCGAGACGCTCGGACTGGTCGGGGAGTCCGGCTGCGGGAAGTCGACGCTGGGCAACGCGCTGCTGCGGCTGGTGCCGCCGACGGGCGGGACGGTGACCTTCGACGGCACCGACGTCACCTCGCTGGACCGGCGCGGGCTCAAGGAGATGCGCCGCCGGGCCGGGATGGTGTTCCAGGACCCGTTCGCCTCCCTCGACCCGCGCCGCACGGTTGCCCAGACGGTCTCCGAGCCGCTGGAGGTGCACGGGCTGCGCTCGGGCGGCCGCGAGCGGGCCGCGCGGGTGGCCGAGCTGCTGGAGCTGGTCGGCCTCGACCCGGCGGTGGCCGGGCGCTATCCGCACGAGTTCTCCGGCGGTCAGCGGCAGCGGGTGGGCATCGCGCGGGCGCTGGCCGGCGAGCCGGACTTCCTGGTCTGCGACGAGGCGATCGCCTCCCTCGACGTGAGCGTGCAGGCGCAGGTGCTCAACCTGCTGCGGCGGCTGCAACGGCAACTGGGCCTCACCCTGCTGTTCATCTCCCACGACCTGTCCGCGGTCCGGCACATCGCCGACCGGATCGCGGTGATGTACCTCGGCCGGGTGGTCGAGGTGGGCCCCGCGGACGCCGTCGGCTCGGACCCGCAGATGCCCTACACGCAGGCGCTGCTGTCGGCCGTGCCGGTGCCGCATCCGGAGCTGGAGCGCTCCCGGAAGCGGATCGTGCTGCGCGGCGACGTCCCCTCGCCGGCCGCCGTGCCCAGCGGCTGCCGGTTCCGCACCCGGTGTCCGTACGCGTTCGAGCCGTGCCCGGACGTCGACCCCGCACTGCAGCCGGTCGGTGCTCCGGGTCAGCTGGCCGCCTGCCACCTGCACGGCGTGGTGGGGCGGCCGGTGGACTCCGGTGAGCCGGTCGCGGCCCGCGACTGAGCGCGACGCGCCGGTGCGCCGGCGCCGTTCCGGGATGACCGACGGGGTCCGCAGCGCCGCCACGCTCAGGACGGGTGGGCAAGTCGACAAGGTCCCGGACGCAGCGCGGGGTCACGGACGGTCCTGCGGGCCGGAGACAACGATCGGGTGACGGGCGCCCTCCCGGTGGCGTCCGAGGAAGCCGGTCGGAGGTGCGCGGACCCTAGCTTTCTGGTTGTTCGCGGCCCTTCCCCGGCCGCGACGGACGTCATGGAGGACGGCGCGATGATGCTGTTGTGGCCGACGGTGGCCGTGCTGGGCTTCGTCACCCTGGCCGGTCTGGTCATCGCGTTGGGCAGGGGCTCGACCGCCCGGTACGAGTACGAGCGCAACTCCGTGGCCGCTCAGCGTCGCCAGCCCGTCGCCGCGGCCGTGCCCGCCGCGGCGAGTGGCGGGTCGGCGGGCGGCCCGGCCGGAGACCCTCCCCGGCAGGCGGGGCGCGGCGCGAGTGCGCCGGCGGCCGGAGGCCAGCTCGAGCAGCGCACGGCGGTCGGCGTGGCCGCCCACCCCGCCGGCAAGCGGAGCATGGAGGGCGCCTCCGACCCGGCGTGGTGGCTGGTCGACGAGTCCGGTGACGAGCGGGTCACGGAGATCGTGGCGGGCCCGTTCGCCGACCGCCTCGAGGCGGACTGGGCCGCCCTGGCCAACGGGCTGGCCGACACTGTGCGACCGGTCCACGGCGTCCAGCGGGCCGACGGCGCGCTGGCCCGCCGGCAGTCGCCGCAGGAGCGGGCGTGGCTGGCCGAGCTCGGTGCGCACCTCGACCGGCTGCCCGAGGACTGGGACGAGCTGCTGTCGGACACCGACGCCCTGACCACGCTGGTGGTGGAGGTCGGCGCCGCGCTGATCGAGGCCGGCCTGCCGCTGCACGACTGGGCGGGCTGCGGCCCGGACGGCGGCGGTCCCGGCGGCGGGGTGTGCCTGACGCCCGACCTCGGCTCCGGCGGCATCCTGGTCAGCTGGCGCCAGCACGACCGGATGAGCCTGCAGCAGGTCCGGGGCGCGGCCGTGGACGCCGCGGTGCAGGAGACGATGAACGCCGCGGTCGCCACCGTCCTGGCCCAGCTGGGCTTCCGCGTCGAGGCGCTGGACTCGAGCAGCTGCTACCGGGTGACCGCCGTCCCGGAGGACTGATCCGGTGAACCACCCGGCGTGGTCGATTGACTTTCGATAGATTCACCGCGAGAGTCGATCGCATGACGCACTTGCGCCGGGTGGTGCTCCCGCTCCGGATCCTGCTGGTGATCGTGTTCGCGGCCCTGGTGGTCGCCCAGGTCTGGGGCGTGCCGGGGATGGTGCCGGACCTGACCGAGCCGACGCTGGAGCGCTCGCTCGTGAAGGCGGTGATGGCGACCGTCTCGGTGCTGGCGCTCGGCTGCGTCCAGGTCGTCGTCGTCTGCACCTGGACGTTGCTCACCCTGGTCACGAAGGACCAGATCTTCAGCTCCAGCGCCCTGCCGTGGGTGAACGGCATCGTGCGGGCCACCGTCGTCGGCTGGGGGATGCTGCTCGGCGCCTTCGTCTGCAGCTGGTACTTCATCGTCGACGAGGTCAGCGACGACCCGGCGCTGCCGGCCCTGCTGCTGCTGTCGCTGCTCGTCGGAGCCGTCCTGGGCCTGCTCATCGTCATCATGCGGGCGCTGCTGCGGCAGGCGACGACGCTGCGGACCGACATGGAATCGGTCATCTGATGCCCATCGTCGTCCGCATCGACGTCGAGCTGGCCCGCCGCAAGATGAGCGTCGGGGAGTTCGCCGAGAAGGTGGGGCTCACGCCGGCCAACGTGGCCGTGCTGAAGAACGGCCGGGCCAAGGCCGTCCGCTTCAGCACCCTGGAGGCCATGTGCCGGGTGCTCGACTGCCAGCCCGGCGACCTGCTCGAGTGGGTCGAGGACGACCACACCGCGTCGCAGGCTCCGCACGAGGCCCGGCGATGACCGGGGTCCGGGACGCCCCGGCCGGTCGCCGTCCCGATCCGGGGACCGTCGACGTGCTGGTCGTCGGAGCGGGGCTGGCCGGGCTGCACACGGCCACGCTGCTCGCCCACCGGGGCCACGACGTGCTGCTGGTCGAGCGGCGCGCCCGGCTCACCGGCGCCATCCGCACCACGGGGATCTTCGTCCGGAAGACCCTCGACGACTTCGCGCTGCCTCCCCAGCACCTCGGGCCGCCGATCCGGCGGGTGGTGCTCTACCCCCCGGGGCTCGATCGGCCGGTGACCCTGGTCAGCGCCCGGGACGAGTTCCGCGTGGGCGACATGGGGCCGCTGTACGCGACGGCGGCCCGCGCGGCGGCCGACGCCGGTGTGCGGATCGCCCTGGGCACCCGCTACGAGGGGCGGCGGGACGGGACCGTCCACCTCGCCGGCCCGGAGGGTCCGGCGCGGGTGCGGGCGCGCTTCCTCGTCGGCGCCGACGGAGCCCGCTCGCGGGTCGCCCGGGACCTGGGCCTGGACCGCAACGACCACCTGCTCGTCGGCGCCGAGGAGGTCTTCGAGATCCCCTGCGGCGAGGACCCCCCGACGTTCCACTGCGTGCTCGACCCGTCGCTGGCGCCGGGCTACCTGGCGTGGGTGGTCAACGACGGCCGGCACGCCCACGTCGGCGTGGCCGGCTACGCGCGCCGCTTCCCCGAGGGGCTCCGCCGGGCGCTGGAGCGGTTCGCCGCCGGCGCCCCCGGGCTGTCCGGCGTCGACCGTCCGGACGACGTGGAGCGCCGCGGTGGCCCCATCCCGGTCGGGGGACTGCTGCGCCGGATCAGCTGCGCCGACGGCCTGCTCGTGGGCGATGCCGCGGGCGCGGTCTCACCGCTCACCGCCGGTGGGCTCGATCCGTGCCTGCGACTGTCGGAGCTCGCCGCCGCCGTCCTCGACGACGCCCTGCGGGCCGGGCGGCCCGACGCCGTGCGGCACTACGACGGAGCCGCCCTGCGGGCCAGCTTCCGGGGGCGGCTCCTGATGCGCCGGGGACTGGCCCAGGTGCGCACCCCGGCGGCCGCGGCCACGGCGTTCAGGCTGCTGCGCACGCCGTTCGGGCAGGCCGCCGCCCGTCGGGTCCTCTTCGGCGACCTGTCCTTCCCGGACGCCGCCCCGCGCCGGGACTCCTCGCCGGTCCGTAGGATCGGCGCGGGAGGGCTCGCCTAGTGGCCGATGGCGGCGGTCTTGAAAACCGCTATGGGGTCAAACCCATCGTGGGTTCGAATCCCACGCCCTCCGCTCTCGACGTCGTCCGGCTGCGCTCCACGAGCGGATCCCGACGGTGATCGGCCAGCGCTGGACCGCCCTGAGGGGGCAGGTGCGCTGGCGCCGGTCTCCGGTGCACCATCCACGGGGCCCGGTCGAGTCAGCGGCGGGCCATCGCTACGCGCACCTGCCGCAGCGATGGGTTGGTCAGGTACTCGGGCCCGACGACCACGGTCGGCGAGAGCTCGAACCCCTTCTCGTGATGGGCCCGGACCGCGCTGGCCCCCTCCTCGTCGTCGCGGAAGCGCACCGACCGGTGAGGCACGCGAGCGAGGGTGAGCTGAGCGCGCAGCCTGGCCGCGTACGGGCATCCCGGCTCGTAGTAGACGATCGGGGTGTCATCGGCCATGGCAGACCTCCAGGGGCACGGCTGACGGTGTCACCGTGCCGCGGGGTCGATGTCCAGGGCAAGCGACGCCCGGGCGAGCCCGGCCGCGCCGGCAGTCGCTGAACGGGGCGGGGTGGGCGGTCGCGGCACTCAGGTGTCGTGGGTGTGCCGCCTGCCGGGCGTCAGCTCCCAGCGCCAGACGGCGCCGACGTCGGGATCGCTGAGCTCGGCGGTGCGTCGGAAGCCCAGTCGCCGGAGGACTGCTGTCGACGGGTTCTCCTCGGCGAGGGTGTGGGCACGCACCAGCGTCACTCCACGGGCGGTGGCGATGTCCAGCCAGCGGCGGGCGGCCTCGGTGGCGTGGCCCCGTCCGCGGTGGGCCGGAGCGACGCTGTAGCCGATCTCGACGGTCCCGTCGGTCGGCGGACCCGTGAAGCCGCCCAGGCCGACGACCGTGTTCGTCGTGGGGTCGATGATCAGGTAGCTGAACCAGCCGGGGTCCATGCCGTCCCCGAGCGCCTGGATCGTCGCGGGCAGGGCCTCCGGGAACTCCAGGTAGCCGGCGGCGACCCGGTAGCCGAACTGGCGTGTGAAGGCGTCGTCCCCCTCGAGCAGCGCCTCGGCGCGGTCACGCGTGAGCGGTTCGACGGTGGTGAGCTGCGGTTCCATGACCTCATCCAGTCCCCGTGCCGACGCGGCGGGTGCGTGCGGTGGATCGCCGCCATCCTGGCCTGAGCGCGGCACCGATGGGTCGTGATCCGGCCCCCGCTCCGGGGAGGGGAGGCCGACGAGGTGCAGGCGTCCGCTCAGCTGCCGGGTGCCGCCGGCGGCATGACAGCCGTGCGAGCCTCGCCCTCGGCCGCCGCAGGTGGCCGGTACCACCGAGCCGGGCGTCGGGCGCGAACGGGTGACGCCGGTCCAGGCGTGGCCTAGCCTGCGCTGGTGGCTGACGACGACCTGCAGGGCCTGGTGCGGCGTCGCCTCTGGGAGCTGGGCGTGACCGCGGACGAGGCGTCGCGCCGGTCGCGGTGGGTGGTGCCGGCGCAGACCATCCAGCGCATGGCCCAGCGCGGCGGCCGCAGCTTCATCAGCGCTGGTCTGGCCCGGCACCTGGCCCGAGCGCTCGGCGTTCCGGAGAACAGAGTCCGCCGGGCGGCGGGCTTGCCCCCGGTGGACCCAGGCGAGACCATCGCCACGGGCCCGCATCTCAGGCTGGTCCGCCGGGAGGACCAGCGCCACCTGGACTGACGAGGACCGCGGCGGGACCCGGGCCCGCCCCAGGGGCGGTTCCCCGGCGGCCTCGGCCCCAGTGCGCTGGACGCTCGCCGCACGGGGCCGGTGCCGGCCCCGGTCAGGTCCGGATCAACAGCTCCCCGCCGTCGGCGGCGAAGTCGCGGCGCAGCTCCCGCAGGATGTCCAGCCCCTCCGCATCGGCGGATCGGACGTCACGCAGATCGAGCACCACCCGGACGTGGCCGCTGCCGCGCAGCCCGTCCGCCGTCCCGCGCAGCAGGTCCGCGCCCAGTGACGTGAGCGTGCCCCTCGCCCGGATCAGCCCGGCGGACCGGTCGACGACCTCGGTCAGCGACGAGTCGTTCACGCCACCGCTCCGGCGGTCGCCGGCTCGACCTCGATGACGCGCCAGAGCCCGGTGCGGTGCAGGAGGTCCTCGGTGCGGCGGTTGGCGCCACGCAGCACCACCGCTCCGCCGCGGGCCCGGCAGGTGCGATGGGCCGAGAGGAAGCTCGCGACGGCGGAACTCGACAGGTGCTCGACCCCGGACAGGTCGACGACCAGACGGCGGGCGCCGGCCATCAGCGCGTCGTGCAGCAGCCAGCGGACGTCGGCCAGCCCGTCGGCGAGCAACTCGTCGTCGAGGTGGATCGTGCCCACGTCCCCCCGTGTCCCGCCGTCCGCCGCGCAGCCGCCCGTCCTGGACCGTGCCGGTGCTGTCGTCACTGTCGGCTCCTCCTCTGTCGCTGACCGCGATCCTGCCCTCGGCCACTGACAGCTTCCTGCGCGAAGGTTGCGATCCCGCCGGGAGTTGCTTTGCGATCGCGTGACGGGACGGCGGCCGCCGGGCGACCGCTGGCAGCATGTCGCGGGTGGCGCTGCGTCTGCTCGTCGTCGAGGACGACGACCCGATCCGCACCGCCCTGCGCTGGGCGCTGGAGGACGAGGGCTACGACGTCGCCGAGGCGGCGAGCGGCGAGGAGGCCCTCGCGCAGGTGGCCGTCGCCACACCCGACCTCATGGTGGTCGACCTGATGCTCGGCTCGATGGACGGGTTCGCCGTCATCCGCGAGGTCCGCCGCGACCACGCCCTGCCGATCATCGTGGTGAGCGCGCGCGCCGACACCCATGACATCGTCGCGGCGCTGGAGGCCGGCGCCGACGACTACGTGACCAAGCCGTTCGAGGTGAAGGAGATCACCGCGCGGCTGCGTGCGCTGCGCCGGCGGGCGGGCGCGGGGAGCGGTGCCACGGGGGCACCGGACGCCCGGCCGGACGAGGTGCTCCTCGACCGGCACCCGCCGGCGCCGCTGGTCCTGCGGGAGATGCGCGGCACCGTCCACCGCGGCGGCGCGCAGGTGCCGCTGACCCTCACCGAGTTCCGGCTGCTGTGCGAGCTGGCGTCGGCGCCCGGCCGGGTCTTCAGCCGTGCGGCCCTGCTGGAGCGGGTGTGGGAGCACGGCTTCTTCGGCGACGAGCGGATCGTCGACGTCCACATCCGGCGGCTGCGCACCAAGGTCGAACTCGACCCGGGAGCCCCGCGCCTGGTGGTGACCGTGCGCGGGCTGGGTTACCGGCTGGACCCACAGTGAGAGCGGCCCTCGGGTCACGGGGGCTCCGGGCGCGGATCGTGCTGGGCTTCGCCGTCGGCACCCTGCTGGTCTCCGCCGTCCTGGTGACCACGACCTGGCTGCTGGCCCGCGGCTACCTGGTCGACCAGCGCGAGCGCTCGCTCACCCGGCAGGCGTTCGCCGACGCCAACGTGCTCAGCAGCCGGCTGTCGACGGCGGGCACCGAGGTCGGCGACGTGGTCGGGGAGCTGGTGCCCTCCGGCGGTGCCGACGTCGTCGTCCGCAGCGGCGACTCCTGGTACTCCTCCGGTCTGGAGGTCGGCGCCCGCGACGTGCCCGCCGAGCTCCGCGCGATCGTCGGCGGCGGCGCGGCCGGCACCGTCCGCGTCGACACCCCGAGCGGCCCGGCGCTGCTGGTCGGCGTCCCGGTCGCCAGTGCGGGTGTGGAGTTCTACGAGCTCTCCCCGCTGGCCGAGCTGGAGCAGGTGCTGCGCACGCTGGCCACCGTCCTGGGCGCCGGCGCGCTGGCCGCCACCGCGGCCGGCGCGGCGTTCGGCGGGTGGGCCAGCCGGCGGGCCGTGCAGCCGCTGGAGCAGGTGGCGGCCGCGGCGACCCGGATCGCCGGGGGCGAGCTGACCACCCGGCTGCCGCCGTCGGAGGACCCCGACCTGCTGGCCATCGTCGCCAGCTTCAACAGCATGGTCGACGCGCTGGCCGCGCGGATCGAGCGCGACGCCCGCTTCGTGGGCGACGTCAGCCACGAGCTGCGCAGCCCGCTCACCGGCGTCCTGACCAGCGTGGAGGTGCTCGCGGCCCGCCGCGCCGAGCTGTCGCCGCGGGCCGACCAGGCGCTGGCCCTGGTGGAGCAGGAGCTCGGCCGGTTCCGCCGGATGCTCGACGACCTGCTCGAGCTGGCCCGCATCGACGGCGCACCGCGCTCGGACCGCGCCGCGCCGGTGTCGATGACGGCGCTCGTGCGTGAGGTGCTCGCCGCCAGCGGCCGGGACACCCGCCTGCTGCACGGCGATCCGGACACCGAGACGACGGTGGTCGGGGACAAGAACGGGCTGGAGCGGGCGGTGCGCAACCTGCTGGACAACGCCGACCGGCACGCCGGCGGCCCGTGCGCGGTCCACGTCCAGCGGCGGGACGGCGCGGTGGTGGTGAGCGTGGACGACGCCGGACCCGGCGTTCCCACGGCCGATCGCGAACGGGTCTTCGAGCGCTTCGTGCGTGGCCCCCGGGCCGCCCGCAGGTCGCTGCCGGGCGCCGGGCTCGGGCTGGCCATCGTCGCCGAGATCGCCGCCCGGCACGACGGCGCGGCCTGGTGCTGCACCGCACCGGACGGCGGCGCGCGGTTCAGCCTCTCGCTGCCCGGAAGTGCCCGGTGAGCCGCCGGGCCGCGGCGCTCGCCCTGCTGTGCCTGCTGGCCGGCTGCGGCGTCCCGACCGGCGGGCCCGCGGAGACCATCCCGGCATCCGAGGTCCCCCACGGGCTGACCTCGACCAGCCCCGCGCCGAGGCCGACCGCCGCTCCCGAGCCCCAGGCCGAGACCACCCGCATCCACCTGGTGGCCGGGGACGACAGCCTGGTGCCGCGACCGCGGGAGGTGTCCGGCTCGTCGGTGCGCGACCGGCTCGACGCGCTGCTGACCGATCTCGCGGCCGGTCCCACGGCCGCCGAGCGCGATCTGCAGCTGTCCACCGCACTGCCGCCGGACGTCGAGCTCAGCGTCACCGACGTCTCGGACCCGACCGTGACCATCGACATCAGCGGCGCCGCGGACGCGCCGGCCGGGCTGGCCAGCCGGCGGGCGGTGGCGCAGATCGTGCTGTCGGCGACGAGCGTGCCCGGGGTCGACGCCGTCGTCCTCACCCTCGACGGGGAGCGGGTCGAGGCGCCGCTGCCGTCGGGGGAGCTGACCCCCGCGCCGTTGACGGCAGACTCCTACACCGTCCTCCTGGCGCCGGCGTCCGCACCGCCGTCCTGACGCCCGGGCCGCTTCCTCACCGGCCGCCCGCGGCCAGCCCGCGGACGGCGGCGGCCAGCGTGCGGCCGGTGAGCCGGCCGTCGGCCAGGCCCAGTGCCACGACGTCGTCGAAGACCCGCTGCCGCGCAGACGCGGCGCGGAAGGTGGCGTCCATGACCGCCGGCCACCGGCTCAGCTCCGAGGCCAGCCGCGCGGAGCGCAGGTGGCCGGACAGCCGCCGGCGCACCGCCGCCCGGTAGATCGCTCCCGCGGCCGGCCCGGCCTCGGCTGCCGCGCCGGCCAGCGCGCCGGAGAGGACGGCGTAGAAGATCCCCTCGCCGGTCAGGGGGTTGACCAGCGAGGCCGCGTCGCCGGCCAGCAGCACCCGGCCTCCCGGCAACCGCGGCCGCCCGGTCGACAGCGGCAGCCGGTGCGCCCGCAGCGGCCCCGGCGCGACGCCGGGCAGCAGCCGGTGCAGGCCCTCCACCAGCAGGGCGCGGGTGGCTCCACCGGAGACCAGTTCGCCGTAGCCGACGTTCGCCCGCCCGTCGCCGAGCGGGAACGACCACGCGTAGGCCGGCCAGCGCTGCTCCGTCGTCACCAGTACCTGGGTGCCCGCCTGACCGGGCAGCTCCGGGGCGTAGCCGCGGATGGCGACGGCGAGCCGGTCGTCCCGGTTGCTGCCCAGGCCCAGCGCCCGGCGGACGACGGACTCCGCGCCGTCGGCTCCCACCAGCACGCCGGCGCGCACCGTGCCGTCGACGGTCACGCCGTCCGGGTCGGTCGCGACGGTGCGGACGGTGTGCCGGCGGAACCGCGCCCCGGCCGCCCGCGCCGCCGCCAGGAGCCGGCCGTCGAGCACGGCGCGGGGGACGACGTACGAGGGCCGGTGCGTGGCCCGGTCGACCGTCGCGCCGCCCGGTGACCGCAACGACAGCCGGGGCACCGGCGGATGGCCCTCGACGAGACCAGCCGGGTCGACCCCCAGACCGGTGAGGACGTCGAGCGCCTCGGGCGCGACGGCGTCCCCGCAGACCTTGTCGCGGGGGAACTCGGCGCGGTCGAGCACCAGCACCGAGGCGCCCGAGCGGCGGGCGGCGAGCGCGGCGGCCGAGCCGGCGGGTCCACCTCCGACGACGACGACGTCCCAGTGCTCCTCGGGCCCGGGTGGCGTCACGGCGGCGTCGGCGTCCACTTGCGCGCGGGGTGCTCGTAGCGCCCGACGAACTCCAGCAGCTCTGCCGCGTCGCCGACCACGCCGAGGGCGTCCAGCCGCCGGGCGTCGAGGTAGCCGTCGTCCACCATGCGCCGCAGCTGGGTCAGCAGCGGCTGCCAGAAGCCGTCGACGTCCACCAGGACCGTCGGCTTGGCGTGCAGGCCGAGCATCCCCCAGGTCCAGGCCTCGAAGAGCTCCTCGAGCGTGCCCGCCGCTCCGGGCAGGGCGACGAAGGCGTCGGAGAGCTCGGCCATCCGCGCCTTGCGCTCGTGCATCGTCTGCACGACCTCGATCCGCGGCAGCCCGGGGTGCGCCAGTTCGTCGTCCACCAGGTGCTGGGGGATCACGCCGAGCACCTCCCCGCCGGCGGCCAGTGCGGCGTCGGCGACGACGCCCATCAGCCCGACGTGGCCCCCGCCGTAGACGATGCCGACCCCCGCGCGGGCCAGGTCGGCGGCGAGGTCGGCGGCGGCCTGCTGATGGGACGGCGGCCCGGTCTGGGACCCGGTGAAGACGGCGACGCGCACGCCCCGAGCCTGGCACGGCGGCGGTCGCGCCTCCCCTCGGGTTCACTGGAGGGGTGTTCACCACGACCGACGGCTGGGTGAGCTGCTCGTTCGGGCACCGGCACTGGGGCCTGCTGGGCGCGGCCGGGCTGCTCGTGCACCGGGACGGCGACGACGGCCCCGAGCTGCTGCTCCAGCACCGGGCCACCTGGTCCCACCACGGCGGCACCTGGGGGACGCCGGGCGGAGCGCTGCACGCGGGGGAGTCGCCCGAGCGCGGCGCGCTGCGCGAGGTGCAGGAGGAACTGGGGCTGCTCCCCGACGACCTGTCACTGGGCGCGCACTCCGTCGACGACCACGGGGGCTGGGCGTACACGACCGTGCTGGCGCGGCCGTTGCGCGCCATCGAGCCGGGCGACCTGCGGCTGGACGGCGAGAGCGACGGGGTGGCCTGGATCGCGCTGGCCGAACTCGCTTCGGTGCCGCTGCACCCGGGCTTCGAGGCCTCCCTGACCCGCCTGCACGACCTGCTCCACTGACCTCGGGCCTCTCCGCGGACCCCCCCGGGCCTTTCGGCGCCGACGGTCCGGGACCCCGGGGACCTTCGGCGCCGAAGGTCCGGGACCCCACGGGCCTTTCCGCGAAACCCCCCGGGCCTTTCGGCGCCGAAGGTCCGGGACCCCGGGGGACTTTCGGCGCCGAAAGTCCGACCCCGGGGCTCTCGGCGCCGGGGGGCCGGTGGGTCCGGCCCGTCAGGTGGGGGAGACGGTGACGCGCAGCGCACGGTGGTCGCCGACGGCCAGTTCCTGGGCCCGCCCGTCGCGGGCGGACAGGCCGTTCCCGACCGCCAGCAGGTGGTCCAGCTGCACCCGCGGGTCGGCGGCCGGGAAGCTGGCCGCGCGCACCAGCGGGGTGGCCCGCAGCAACCGGGCCGGGACGCCGCCGGGCAGGTTGAGGTCGCCGGCCAGCACCGTGGGACCGGGCAGGGTCGCCATCCACCGGCGCAGTCGCAGCAGCTGACGCACCGAGGTGTGCGGCGCGAAGGACAGGTGGGTGGCCACCACGGTGAGGTGCTCGAGCCGGGCGGCGACGGCGATCCGCGGCTCGTCGGGGATCCACCACCACCGCAGGCCCCCGGTGCGCGGGTCCGGCGCCTTCATCGGCAGGCGGGCGCGTCCGGCGCCCAGCCCGAGCACCGACCACTCGAGCACGGGGAGCCGGCTGATCAGGGCGATCCCGTAGACCGGCCCGGCCTGGCCGTCGTCCGGTCCGCGCAGTGCCGGGTGAGCCGGGGACCAGCTGCGGAACGGATCCGGGGTGCCCGTGAGCGTCGCCGCGCCGCGCCAGTCCGCGGCGTCCAGCCCGTCGGCCACCGCGGCCGCCTGGTCGGCACCGGAGGAGCGCGGCTGGCCGGCGTCCACCTCCTGGACGGCGAGCACGTCGGCGTCGAGGACGGCCACCGCTGCCCCCAACGCGGCCGGGGCGAGCACCGACCCCGCCGCGCTGCGCCCCGAGGAGATGTTCACGGTGCCGATCCGCACGGCGCGCGCGTCGGGCACGCCCCGACGCTACCGGGGCGGCCGGGACCCCGACGTGCCGCTGCGTCCGGACGCCCTTACGTTGGGCGAGTTCCGTCACCCGCCGAAGGAGCCCGGCCCTGTCCCGCCGACCCCGCCACCTCGCCGCCGGCGATCCGCACCGCGCCCCCACTCGTCCCGGTCGCCTGCAGGACACGCTGCAGACCCGGGGGCCCTTCGCGCTGTTCTTCCTGGCCGGGTTCCTGTGCGCCGCCGCGGTGGCCATGATCCTGTTCGGCCCGTCCCCCGAGCGGACCGGCGGCGCCTCGGCCGGGGGGCAGGACGTCGCCGAGGAGGGCATCGGCACCGCGGCCCGCGCCTCGTCGGCGGCCGGGGGCCGGGCGTCCTCGATGACGCGCGGATCGTCGGGAGCCGACGCTGACGGGACGGCCGACGGCGCCGACCCTGCCGGCGCTCCGGGCGGTGTGCCCGGTGCCGTGTCCGGCGCCGTGCCCGGTGCGCCCGCCGGGACCCCGGGGCAGCCGGCGGTGGAGTCGGGGCGGACCGCGGATCCGGGGCAGGCGCCGGCAGAGCCCGGGACGCCGTCCGGTCCGCCGGCCGGCCCGGGCGGTGAGGCGGCGGGTCAGGCCGCCGGCCCCGCACCGGACCAAGGCGAGGGCCCGGCGAGCGACCCGGCGGCGACCGGCGCCGCGGCGACCACCGCCGCGAGCCGGACCGAGGCAGCGCCCGCCACCGGCCGCCCCCCGACCGCCGGCGCTCCCACGGGACCCGCGGCCGAGGGTCCCCGTGCGGCGCCGGTGCCCCGGCCGGGTGTGCCGACCCGGACGCCGTCCGGCCCGCCGGCTCCGGCTCCCCCTCCCGCCCCGGCTCCGGCACCTGCCCCCGCCCCGGCGCCGGCTCCTGCCCCGGCACCTGCTCCCGCCCCGGCACCTGCTCCCGCCCCGGCACCTGCCCCCGCGCCCGGTGGCGACTGTCTGTGCGACGTCGTCGAGGACGTCACCGGCGGGGTGGGGACCGTCGTGGGTGGGGTCGTCGGCGGCCTCGTCCCGTGACCGGCTGTTCCGCGGTCGCACTAGGTTCGCTCGCATGAGCGCCCGCCCCGACGTCTCCGAGATCTTCGACAGCGCCGCGTGGGAGCCGGTCGCGGGCTTCGACTTCGCCGACCTCACCTACCACCGCGCCGTGGACGCCGGCGTGGTCCGGATCGCGTTCGACCGGCCGGAGGTCCGCAACGCGTTCCGCCCGCAGACCGTCGACGAGCTGATCGCCGCCTTGGAGCACGCGCGGCTGTCCACCGACGTCGGCTGCGTGCTCCTCACCGGCAACGGACCCAGCCCCAAGGACGGCGGCTGGGCCTTCTGCTCCGGCGGCGACCAGCGGGTGCGCGGGAAGTACGGCTACGAGTACGGCGGCGCTCAGGCGGCTGGGGCCGGTGCGGGCGGTGGAGGACAGGGCCGGCTGCACGTCCTCGAGGCGCAGCGGCTGATCCGCTTCATGCCCAAGGTCGTCATCTGCGTCGTCCCCGGGTGGGCCGCCGGGGGCGGGCACAGCCTGCACGTCGTCTCCGACCTCACCCTGGCCAGCGCCGAGCACGCCCGGTTCAAGCAGACCGACGCCGACGTCGGCAGCTTCGACGGTGGCTTCGGCTCGGCCTACCTCGCCCGTCAGGTGGGCCAGAAGTTCGCCCGCGAGATCTTCTTCCTCGGCGACGAATACACCGCCGCCGACGCGCACGCGATGGGCATGGTCAACCGCGTCGTCCCCCACGCCGAACTCGAGGCCACCGCGCTGGACTGGGGTCGGCGGATCGTGGCCAAGAGCCCGACGGCGCAGCGGATGCTCAAGTACTCGTTCAACCTGATCGACGACGGTCTGGTCGGGCAGCAGCTGTTCGCCGGGGAGACCACCCGGCTGGCCTACATGGCCGAGGAGGCGGTGGAGGGCCGCGACGCCTTCCTGGAGAAGCGGGATCCCGACTTCACCCGCTTCCCCTGGCACGTGTAGGGACCTTCGGTACAGGAAGTCCCAACAGGAGGGAGACGTCATGATCGTCGAGGTGGTGACGGGCGCCGACGAGCGTCCGGAGGCACGGGTCGTCGACGTCGACGACCTCGGCCGGCTGCACCTGGCCCTGGGGCAGGTGACCGACGAGGAGGCCGCGGAGGTCCTCGAGGGCGCCGGGCTCGGCCGGTTCCAGGACAGCGAGACCGCCGTCCTGGACGTCGCCGCGCTGCGCGCCGCGGCCGAGCAGCAGGCCACGGCCTCGGACTGGCCGGCGCGGTGGGACGAGATGGTGGGTCAGGCCCGCTCGAAGGGCTGGCTGTCCGAGGACGGTGCCACCCTCCAGGTGCACGTGGAGAGCGCTGCCGGGGCGTGATGCGTGGGGCGACCGCCCGTTCGCATGCCGCACATACTTGAGACTCTCAAGAAAAGCCTGTGAGTTCCGGTCCCGGTCATTGTGGTGACTCCACCGAACGTCCACGATGTCGCGGTGAAGTCCTCCGATGACGGGGCAGCGGCGTGACGGGGACGCCGGGTCGCCCTCTGAGCGCCGAACTCTCCGACCAGCTGCTCTCGGTCGCTGTCGACATCCTGGCCGACGAGGGCTGGGGCAGGCTCAACAGCGACCGGGTCGCCGCCCGAGCCCGCGCGGGCAAGGCAGGCATCTACCGACGGTGGCCGACGATGGCGGCGATGGCCCGACACGCGGTCGGGCGGTTCACCCTGGTCCCGGCTCCGCCGGACTCGGGGTCCGTGCGCGACGACCTCGCCGCGCTCGTCGACCGCTGGCGGCACCCCCTCGACCGAGAGGAGCGAGCCGCCGCCAGCCTGGTGGGCGCCGCCCGCCACGACGAGGACCTGCGGGCCGGACTCGACGCCGCTCTGGTCCAGCCGCTGGCCGACGCGGTGGCGACCATCGGCACCCGCTCCGCCGAGCGCGGACAGGTGCTGCCCGAGGCCCGCCTGGCGCTGCTCGGGTCGGTGCTCGAGGCGTTCTGGTGGCAGCGGCTGACCGCGGCGGCCGGGGCGATGACCGCGGCCCAGGTTCAGCGCGTCGTCGACGACGTCCTGCTACCGCTCCTGCAGCCGGCTCGCGAGGCCGCCGCCGTCTGACCCCGGCTGCACCCGGGCGGGTCCCCGCCTGCCGCGGCCGGCGGGGACCGCTCAGCCGGTGCGGCGGACGGCGTCCGGCCAGCCGGGAGCGGTCGGCCTGGCCGTTCCGGCGTGCATCGGGCCGAGCCCCTCCTGGAGCTGACCGAGCACCTGGTCGGCCAGCGACTCGATGCGGGCCGCCGACCGGGCGGCGCTCACGTGGTCGCCGAGGACTGGACGCTGGCTGACCAGCAGCACGCGGACGGCCGCCAGCCAGGTGGCCGCGGTGAGCGACGCGGCGGTGACCGGGTCCGGTGCGGTGTACGGGCCGTCCGACCACGCCGCGGTCAGAGCCTCGGCCAGCCGGCGCTCCGCCTCGTGGACCAGTTCCAGTTCCCGGACGCGCAGTGCGGCCGACGCCTCGATCGTGGCGATGAAGCGGCGGCGCTGCTCGGTGGTGTGCGCGCCCGCCAGGGCGGCCACCATCCCGACGAGGTGCCTGCGCAACGCAGTCAGCGGCGGCACGCCCGGCGGTCGGGAACGCACCGCCTCCGCGGGGCCGTCGACCCAGGGCGTGCGGCCGTCGAAGAAGAGCTCCTCCTTCGTGCAGAAGTGGTTGAACACCGTCTGCACGGCGACGTCCGCCGTCGTGGCGATGTCGGCGATGGTGACCGCCTCGAAGCCCCGCTCGGCGAACAGGTCCTGGGCGACCGACCGGATGAGGGCGCGGGTCTGCGCCTTCTTGCGGGCCCGCCGGTCGTTCAGATCACTCACCGTCGCAGCTTAACTGCGCTCGGTAGTTCGATCGGGCATGCGGGTCGGTTCGCGCCGCCAGTCGGCGAGCACCGCACGCGCCCAGGTCTCGACCAGGACGGGCAGGTCGATGACGTCGAGGTCGGCGGCGACGTCGGCGATCGTCGTCCGCCAGGCCTCGGGTGCCTCGGCCACGTCGCCCGGCGGGGTGGGCACCGGCTCGGCGAGCCGTCCGGCGAGGTCGTCGAGGACCTCCGCGAGCCGCTGAGGGCCCGTGGCGCCGGGGTGCTGGGCGGCATAGGCGCCGTCGGCCAGGGCGACGACGACGGCGACCTGCGCGTCGGTGACCTCCTCACGCAGACCCCGCAGGGTCTCCTCGAACAACCGGGTGCAGGCGGCGGAGACCCCCGCTGGCGCCGGGTCGTCCCCCCGGGCGGGGACGAGCACGCAGCCACACCCGGGGCACCGGACGCTGGTGTCGGCGCCGAGCCGGGCCGCGGGCGGCGGGGACGGGGACGGGGACACCCGCCGATCGTGCCCCACCCTCGCGGCCGCGCGGCAGGAGGCCCCGTCCGGGCCGCCGCCGTGCGATCAGCCGACGACGTCGGCCGGCAGCGCGCGGTACTCGGGCACGGTGACCATCGGCGGGCGCTCGTCGACGGCGACCGGTGTGCTGTGCGGCACGAAACCCATCCCGTCGTGACGGAACTGGGTGAGCAGGCCGCCGGCCTCCTCCAGCCGGTGGTCGGTCCGGCCGCGCCCGGCACGGGACAGCACCGTGGACACCACCTGCCCGGCCATCCGGCCCAGTGCCTCCTGACTCTGCGAGGTGTGGCGGCGGACGCCCAGGTCGACCTGGGCCAGCCCGGCGAGACCGGTCAGGTCCAGCAGGTCGATGAGCAGGCCGATCTCGACGCCGTAGCCGGAGACGAAGGGCACCTGCTCCAGCACCGAGCGGCGGCCGGCGTACTCCCCACCCAGCGGCTGGACGACGCCGGCCAGCTCCGGCCAGAGCGCGTTCAGCAGCGGGCGGGCGGTCAGCTCGGTCACCCGCCCGCCGCCGGCCGGACTGCTCACCCCGTCGGCCCGCAGTGGCCGCGTGTAGCAGCCCTTCACGTAGCTGGTCTGCGGATCGGTCAGCAGCGGGGTGAGCAGCGCCGGCACGTAGTGGGTGACGTCCCCGAGGAGGTCGGCGTCGAGGAACACCAGGAGGTCGCCGGTGGTGGCGGCCAGCGACTTCCACAGCGCCTCGCCCTTGCCCGGACGGGTGCCGTGGCCCGGCAGCACGTCGGCGGTCGAGACGACGTCGGCGCCCGCGGCCCGCGCCACCCGGGCGGTGTCGTCGGTGGAGTCGGAGTCGACCACGAGCAGCTCGTCGACCAGGGGGAGCCGCTGCACCCAGTGGGAGCGCAGTCCGGTGACCAGGTCCCCGACCGTCGCCTCCTCGTCCCGCGCGGGCAGGACGACGCTGACCCGGTGCCGGCCGCGGCGCTTGGCGCGCAGCAGGGCGCCGGGGTCGACGTCGTCCAGGGACGGCGCCACGGTCGTGCGCTCGGCGAACCAGGCGCCCGCGTCGGGTCTCATCGCCCTACTCTCCGTGACCCGGCTGCGCCGGTGCCAGGTCCCGCCGTCCTGTTCATTCGATCGTCACCGGCTGTCCCGGAGCGGGCCGGACGCGACCCCGGATCACACCCGGGCGTCGTCCCGCTGCAGCGCGGTGGCGCTGAGCGGTCCGACCGTCGCGCCCTCGCCGGTCGGCTCCGGATGGCCCAGGTCGGTCAGCCAGCCGCGGAACACCCGGTGCAGCCGCTCGGCGCCGACCACCTCGCCGGGCGGCCGGAACGAGCGGGGGTGCAGCAGGAAGCCGTGCTGCTGGGCCCCCCCGAGGCCGCCGTGCGAGCCCACGTGCGGCTCGAACGCCGAGGCCTCGTCGGTGTCGGGGTCGTAGCGGCTGTTGATGACGACGTCGGCGCAGGTCGCGAACCCCGACATCCGTGTCACCAGCCCGGCCGCGTGCACGCCGTAGACAGCGAGGGGGTCCTCGCCGATGACGATGCCCGTGGTCAGCCGGTGCAGCCCCTCGCGGCCGAGGACGACCGGCCCGAACTCCTCGGAGTGCACGAGCAGGAAGCCGACGCCGTCGTGGTCGACCAGGCCGGGCAGCAACCCGGGCCAGTGCCGCTCGATCTCCTCCAGCGACACCCGGCCGGGGATGTCGGGGAACGAGACCATCGCGGTGTGCCCGGACACGGCCACGACCACGCCGGGCGCCACCCGGGGCACCGAACCGGCCCGCTCGGGCAGCTCGTGCGAGTGCGGCACGTCGGCGGCGCGCTCGACCCGTTCGCGCAGCCGGCGGGCGATCGGTCCGGCGCTCTCCGCCAGCGCGGCACCGACCTGCCAGGCCTCGGTGAGCCGGCGGCTGTCGCGCGGGCCGGTCAGGTGCGGCTCCGGCAGCGCGCCGGGTGCGCCGCAGAGCCGGCCGACCAGCTCCTCGATCGACTCCCCGAACCGGGCGGCGAACGCCTCGCCCTGGGTCTGCCCGTGGTCGGAGAGGCAGACCAGGTGGTACTCCCGCGGGGCCAGCTGGGCGGCCCGGTGCAGCCGGCCGATCTGCTGGTCGATGGTGCGCAGCACCGCGAGGCTGTCGGCGCGCTCCAGGCCCGCGTGGTGGGCGGCCTCGTCGTAGCCGAGGAAGTCCGCGTAGGCGACGGGTCGCCCCGCCATCATGTCCTCGAGCAGGGCGAACACGACGACGTCGCGCGCGATCACCGTCGTCCCCGGACGGGCGAGGGGGTAGATGCCGCCGCGGGACACCCGCGGCCGGACGTCGTCGCGGCGCTCCCGGGCCGCGGCGAGCAGCTCGCGGTGGATGTCCACGGCCGACACCGCGATGGTCCGCAGCGCGTTCACCGGGTTGGCGAAGTAGGCGTAGTACCCGGAGCCCACCCGCTCCCGGGCCTGCCGGGCGCGCCGGCTGGTCGCGGGGACGACGTGCGAGAGCGAGCTCATCGTCAGGCTCACGTGCGCCGCGTCGCCGGTGAACAGGTTGCCCCGGCTCGCGCCGCCGCCGGAGAGCAGGCCGCGGCCGTCGGAGTGCGCGCGCTCGAGCTCCGCGGCGTCCAGCGGGGAGGAGACGCGGACCATCCGGTCGCGGGCCTTGTCGTACCAGCGGAAACCGGGGATGTCCTGGTTGGAGCCGTGCAGGATGCCCATGACAGCCGCGCCGGTCTGCGAGCTCCAGTCGGTGTGCCAGGAGGTCAGCGCGTGGCTGCCCGAGCGCAGCCACGCGGCCAGGTTGGGCATGGAGCCGTCCCGGACGGCGCGGCGGGCGGTGTCGAAGGACAGCGCGTCGATCTGCAGGAACACCACGCCGGGGGGCAGCGGCGCAGCCCCCGGCGTCGGGCGGGCCCGGCGGCGGGCGCGGCGGAAGAACAGCTCGTCCTCGTCGATGGCCAGCACGCTGCTGACCAGCCCGGAGACCGCGGCCATCCCGACCCCGACGGTGACCGCGGTGCGCAGGTTCTCGATGACCACGCCGGGGACGAGGAACGACAGCCCCAGCACCGCCGCCCCGAGCAGCAGGAAGCTGCCCAGGCCGAGGGTGAGGAAGGCCAGCGGCAGCGCGATCCGCATGACCAGCGGCCAGACCACGGCGGTGAGCAGCCCCAGGAGCAGCGCGATCACCGGCGGCTGCCACCAGGAGTCCATGGTGAAGTCGGCCAGCCACGAGTCCAGCGCGGCCAGCGCGGCGGTGGTGGCGAGCCAGGTGAGCAGCACGCGGGCCGGCGTACGGCCCCGCCGCACCACCCGGCCCGGGGTGGCGGGACGGGTCATGCCGGTCCGCAGGGTGAGCGGTCCGGATCCGTCTCGTGGGGGCGTCGGGCCGGCGGGATCCGGCCCGATCCGACGCGGCCCCGGTCCTCGTCGTCCGCCGGTGGCTCCGGGTGCCCGTCGTGTCCCGCCGAGCGCCGGCGTCGCGAGCTCACCGCGTTGAGCACCGCACCGACGAGGAGCACCAGCCCGGTGGCCAGCAGGACGGCGGTCAGCGGCGAGTCGAAGACGCCGCCGCTGACGACCCCGAGCAGCGCGTAGGCCACCGCCCAGAGGAAGGCGGCCAGCAGCGAGGCAGGGAGCAGCCGCCGCCACGGGTAGGCCAGGGCGCCCGCGGCCAGCAGCACCGGGATCCGTCCCGCGGGCAGCAGCCGGCCCGCGACGACGATCTGCCAGCCGTGCCGGCGGAACTGGTCGCGGACCTCCTCGATCCGTTCGGCGTGCTGGCCCCGGGCGACCCAGCGGACCGCCGACGGGCCGCCGAACCGGCAGATCGCGAAGGTGACGACGTCCCCGATCCAGGCGGCCAGGGTGGCGACCGCCACCACCAGCGGCAGGTTCAGGCCGTGCGCGGTGACCGCGAAGGCCGCCCCCGCGCCGACCAGGGCGCCGGTCGGCACCACGGGCACGACCGAGCCGAGCAGCACGCCGCCGAAGAGCACCGGGTAGCCGATCGCCGAACCGTCGGTCCACGCCGCGGCGAGCGCGCTCACGGTGTCGCCGTCCCGGTGGGGAGGACCACCGGCCGCCCCGGCTGGGTGACCGCGACGTGGGTGCCCAGGCCGCGGCCGGCCACGGCGGCGGCGAAGGTGTGCGGTGGCTCGACCAGCAGTGCCCGCATCCGGCTGCCCAGCCCCGGCAGCACGGTGCTGCCGCGGACGGCGAGGGTGCCCCAGTGCACCGGGACGGCGATCCGCGGGCGCAGCCGGGCGACGGCCTCGGCCGCCTCCGCCGGGTCGAGGTGCCCCGGCCCCAGGGTGGGGCCCCAGCCCCAGACCGGCAGCAGTGCGACGTCGATCCCGCGGTCGCCGAGCAGGTGCATCTCGTCGAACAGGCCGGTGTCGCCGCTGACGTAGACCGTCCGACCGCCGCCCTCGACCAGGTGGCCGAGGGCGCTCGTGTCCGGACCGTGGGTCAGCCGCGGGCCCCAGCGGTGCCCGGTGTGGCGGGCCGGGACGGCCGTGACCCGCAGGGCGCCGTGGTCGAAGGACTCACCCGGCAGGAGCTCGACGACCTGCCGGAAGCCCCGGCCGCGCAGCCACCCCCCGGCGCCGCGGGGGACGGCGATCGGCACGTCCGGGTCCAGCAGCCGCAGCGAGGGCAGGTGCAGGTGGTCGGCGTGCAGGTGGCTGATCAGCACCAGGTCGACGCCCGCCCAGGTCTCGGGGGACGGCGCGGGGACGACGCGCCGCAACGGCCCCACCCGCCCGGTGAGCAGCGGGTCGGTCAGCAGGGTGTGCCCGGCCAGCTCGACCCGCACGGTCGAGTGGCCGAGGAAGTGCAGCACCGGCTCGCTCACCGCGCCAGTATCGACCTCGGGGGTGACCATCCAGAACCGGATTGACCCTTCCGGGGAGACCCTGACCACCGGCCAAGCCCGCTCCGGCCTCGCCTCGGCCCTCCTCGCGGGCCTCCTCGCCGCCCCGGCCCTCCCCGCGTTGATCATGCGGTTGTTGCGCGCGACACGCGACGACCTGCCGCGACGACCGGCAACGAGCCCATGGTCGACGAGGAGACCCGCGTGCCTCACCGGGCGGAGGCCGAGGCGACGCCGGTCGCGACGACACCGGTGGGCCAGTGACCCTGCACCAGCTGCGCGACCTCCAGGGGGCGGGCGAGGGCGTAGCCCTGCAGGAAGCGGTGCCCCATGTCGCGGAGCAGGGTGAGCTCGGTGTCGGTGGTCACCCCCTCCACGACCACCGGCAGGCCGAGGCTGCCGCCCAGGTGCAGCACCGAGCGGCACAGGGCCTGCCGCTGGGTGTCGTGCTCGACGCCGGCCAGGAACTGCCGGTCCATCTTCAGGACGTCGATCGGCAGCCCGACCAGGTAGGCCAGCGAGGACCAGCCGGTGCCGAAGTCGTCCACGGCCACCCGCACGCCGAGCTGCCGGAGCGTCGTGAGGTCCTCGATCACGGCGTCGGAGTCGAGCAGCAGGGACTCGGTGAGCTCGACGACCAGCCGGCCGGCGGGCAGTCCGCTGGCGGCGAGCGCGGCCAGCACGTCGGGGACCAGGGACCCGCCCTGCACCTGCCGGGCAGAGACGTTGACCGCCACGGCGAGGTCGGGGTCCGGCAGCGCGGCGACCGTGGCGCACGCCTGGCCGAGCACCCACCGGCCGAGGGTGCTGATCAGCGGGGACTGCTCGGCCAGCGGCACGAACTCCGCGGGGGAGATCTCGCCGAGCACCGGGTGCGTCCAGCGCAGCAGCGCCTCGACCGACACGGTGCGGTGCAGCACGACGTCCACCACCGGCTGGAAGACCAGTCGGAGCTGACCGCCCTCCAGCGCGCAGGCGAGGTCGGCGCGCAGGGTGTCCTGCCGGTCCTGCTGGAGGCGCAGGGCGTCGTCGTGCCGGTGTACCGAGCCCGGTCCGGCCGCCCGGGCGCTGCGCAGGGCGAGGTCGCACTGCCGCAGCGCCTCCGCCGGGTCCAGGTCGTCGGGGAGCACGGTGACCCCGCCGCAGGCGTGCAGCGCGACGGGACCGGCCGGTGTGGTCAGGGTCCCGACGCAGGCCACGAGCCGGGCGGCGAGCACCTCGGCGTCGGCCACGCTGCCGTCGGCGACGACGGCGAAGTCGCCGTCCTTGGTGCGGGCCAGCCAGTCCTCGCCGCGCAGCACCCGGACCAGCCGGGCGGTGATCCCGCGGAGCGCGGCGGCGCCGGACTCGCCGGGGAGGGCGTCGAGGCCGCTGATGCCCAGGACTGCCAGCGACCGGGGCCGCCCACCGGCCTCCGCCCGCAGCGCGGACAGCCGCCGCACCAGCGCCGCCCGGTTGGGCAGCCCGGTGACCGGGTCGGTGAGGGAGAGCTCGAGCAGTGCGGGGTCGGGGTCGCCCGCGGGCGTCGCGGCCGTGACGTCTCGGCAGTAGAGGACCAGTCCGCCGACGTCCGGGTCGTCCCGCAGGTCGCGCACGGTGGCCTGGATCAGCCGCCACCGGCCGTCGGTGTGACGGACCCGTGCGGTCCGCACCGTGGACCCCGTACCGGCCGGTCCCGGCGGCCGGCCGAACAGGGCCGTGGCGTCGTCCCGGTGCACCACGTCGAGCAGGGCGCGGCCGACGGCCTGCTCGGGGTCCAGGCCGAGCAGGTCGGTGAGCGCGCGCGAGGCGAAGGTGATCCGCAGCCGGTCGTCGAGGATGACGACGGGGTCGGCGCTGCTCCGGACCAGGGTGGCGAAGTAGGACTGGCTGCGCAGCAGGTCGGCCGTCAGCCGCTGCTGGGTCCGCCACATGACGGCCTGGTGGGCGAGGACGACGAGCAGCCCCACGACGGCCAGGGCCACGTCGACGCCGTCGGCGGAGCCGGTGAGGCCGATCCGGAGGAACAGCAGGCAGCCGGCGACCACGGCCATCGCGTGCGGCAGCAGCGCGACGGTGACGCCGACCGGGCGGGGCCCGGAACCCTCGGCGTCGCGGGGGACGTCGAGTCGGCAGGCCACGCAGACCAGCACGACGGCGACCGCGGTCGCCGGCCTCGTCCAGACCGCCAGCGACGGCGGGACCTCGCCCCACGCGAGCACGGCGAGCGTGCTCGCGCCGGCCATGACCGCCTGGGCGGCCAGCAGCAGCCCGGCGACCCCGCGTCGCCGCGGGTCGACGGTGCCGAGGAACAGCAGCGCGGCGGCCGTGGTGAGGGCGACGGTCACCGGGACGACCAGGACGGCGGCGCGCAGCAGTCCCGCGGTACCGGGGCCGGCGTCCAGGGGGGCCAGGACCAGGCGCACGGCGAGGAGGGTGGCGATCGCTGAGAGGGCGGCCGCCGTGACCAGCTGCGCCCGGCCGGTCCGCCACGCGCCGCGCAGCCGGACCAGTGCGACGACCGTCAGCAGGTGGCCGGCGACGGCGCCGAGCACGGCGCTCGCCGGGACGTCGGTGACCAGCCGGATGAGCGCCCCGCCGGCGCAGGTGACGGCGAGCGCGCCGGCGTACCAGCGCCAGCCGGCCGGGGCGGCGGTGCGACGGGCGCCGAGCAGGAGGACCAGCACGCCGGTCGCCGCGAGGAGGGCGCCCGACGCGTGCTGCACGGCCGCCGGCGCAGCGACGAGGCAGACCCCCGCCGCGCCGGTGGCGACCGTCAGGACGACCGGGGCGCGCACGAGCCGGCGCAGCGGGCACTGCGCCCGGACGGCGGCCGGCGGTGCCGGTGCGGGAGCGGAGGTCACACCGGGTCCATCGGAACGACTCCGTCCGTCCTGCAGCCCGCGGGCCGATCGGCTCACCCACAAGGGGCGTCGGCGGCGGGACGGCAGCGCCGGCCGGCGACCCGGAGGGGTGCCGCTCGATCGTCACGTGGCGACCCGGCGGCGCCGGCAACCCCCGGTGACCTGCGGAGGAGAGCCGGTCCGATGCGCCGGATCGATCCCGAGGTGGCAGAGTCCAGGAGGTGAAGACGTGGCTCGATGCGTGGCCGGTGTTCCGGCAGCTGACCGGCTCCGATCCGCTCGGACGCGGCAGCGCCGCCCGCAGCAAGGCGACCGAGAACGTGGTGAGCCGGACGGCCACCGCCGACCGCGTCGTCCAGAGCGTCTGCCCCTACTGCGCGGTGGGCTGTGGCCAGCGGATCTACGTGAAGGACGAGCGGATCGTCCAGATCGAGGGCGATCCGGACTCGCCGATCAGCCGCGGGCGGCTGTGCCCCAAGGGCAGCGCGAGCAAGCAGTTGGTGACCAGCCCGACGCGGGTCACCACGGTCCGGTACCGCCGTCCGTTCGGGACGGAGTGGGAGGACCTCGAACTCGACACGGCGATGGAGATGATCGCCGACCGCGTCCTCGAGGCCCGGCGGAAGGGCTGGCAGGACGAGCACGAGGGCAAGCGCGTCAACCGGACCATGGGAGTAGCGAGCCTCGGAGGGGCGACCCTCGACAACGAGGAGAACTACCTCATGAAGAAGCTCTACAGCGCCCTCGGCGCGATCCAGATCGAGAACCAGGCGCGCATATAGCACTCCTCCACGGTCCCCGGTCTGGGGTCCTCGTTCGGACGTGGCGGTGCCACGAACTTCCAGGAAGACCTGGCGAACTCCGACTGCATCGTCATCGAGGGTTCGAACATGGCCGAGTGCCACCCGGTGGGCTTCCAGTGGGTGATGGAGGCCAAGGCGCGCGGCGCCAAGGTCATCCACATCGACCCCCGGTTCACCCGGACCAGCGCGGTCGCCGACCTGCACGTGCCCATCCGCGCCGGCGCGGACATCGCGTTCCTCGGCGGCCTGATCAAGTACGTGCTGGACAACGAGCTGTACCTCGAGGAGTACGTCCGCGCCTACACCAACGCGTCCGCGCTGGTGAGCGAGGACTTCGTCGACACCGAGGACCTCGGGGGCGTCTTCTCCGGCTTCGACCCCGAGCAGGGGCACTACGACGAGGCCAGCTGGCAGTACGAGCCTGAGGAGCCGCCGCACTCGGGCTCCGACGACCCGCAGGGCGCCGCCGAGCAGAAGGCACTCGAGCAGGACGACGACGTCAAGTCCGCGGACCGGGCGCAGGCGTCCGGCAGCGGCGGGCCCCCGATCGCGGCCAAGCCGATGCGCGACGAGACCCTGCAGCACCCGCGCAGCGTCTTCCAGGTGCTCAAGCGGCACTTCGACCGCTACACGCCCGAGATGGTCGCCGAGGTGTGCGGCATCGAGCCCGAGGTGTTCCACCAGGTCGCCCGCTGGGTGACGGAGAACAGCGGGCGCGAGCGGACGACGGCGTGGGTGTACTCGGTCGGCTGGACGCAGCACAGCGTCGGCGCGCAGTACATCCGCACCGCCTCGATCCTGCAGACCCTGCTGGGCAACATCGGCCGACCGGGCGGCGGGATCCTGGCGCTGCGCGGGCACGCCAGCATCCAGGGTTCCACCGACGTCCCGACGCTGTTCAACCTGCTGCCCGGCTACCTGCCGATGCCGCACGCCGCCCAGCACCAGTCGCTGGACGACTACGTCGCCGACGCCGCCGGCAAGGGTGGCTTCTGGGGCAACAAGCGGGCCTACACCGTCAGCCTCCTCAAGGCCTGGTTCGGGGACGCAGCAGGGCCGGAGAACGACTTCTGCTTCGGCCACCTGCCCAAGATCAGCGGGGACCACAGCTCCTACCGCACGATCGCCGACATGATCGAGGGGAAGGTCTCGGGCTACTTCCTGGTCGGGGAGAACCCCTCGGTCGGACACCCGAACGGGCGGATGAACCGCTTCGGGCTGGCCAACCTCGACTGGCTCGTCGTCCGCGACCTGCAGATGATCGAGTCGGCGACGTTCTGGAACGAGTCCCCCGAGATCGAGACCGGCGAACTGGCACCGGAGACGATCGGGACCGAGGTCTTCTTCATGCCCGCGGCCACGCACGCGGAGAAGGACGGCACCTTCACCCAGACGCAGCGGCTGCTGCAGTGGCGGCACAAGGCGGTCGAGCCGCCGGGCGATGCCCGCAGCGACCTGTGGTTCTACTTCCACCTCGGCCGCATCCTGCGGGAGCGGCTCAAGGACTCCACCGACCCACGCGACCGCGCGCTGCTCGACCTCACCTGGGACTACCCGGTCGAGGGCGAGACCCAGGACCCGAGCGCCGCGGCGGTCCTCCGGGAGATCAACGGGGTGGGCCCGGACGGTCGGGCGCTCTCGGGGTACATGGAGCTCAAGGACGACGGGTCCACGTCGTCCGGCTGCTGGATCTACTCCGGGGTCTACGCCGACGAGGTCAACCAGGCCGCGCGGCGCAAGCCCGGTCGCGAGCAGGGGCCGGTCCCGACCGAGTGGGGCTGGGCCTGGCCGTACAACCGGCGCATCCTCTACAACCGCGCCTCCGCCGACCCGGCCGGCCGGCCCTGGAGCGAGCGCAAGGCCTACGTCTGGTGGGACGAGGAGGCCGGGCGCTGGACAGGCCTGGACAACCCGGACTTCGAGGCGACCAAGCGGCCGGACTACGTGCCACCGGAGGGCGCCAAGGCCCAGGACGCCATCGCCGGGACCGACCCCTTCGTCATGCAGGGCGACGGGAAGGCCTGGCTGTACGCGCCCGCCGGCCTGGTCGACGGCCCGCTGCCGACGCACTACGAGCCGGTGGAGTCGGTGGTGGAGAACGGCCTGTACGAGCAGCAGGCCAGCCCCACGATCGAGCGGATCCCGGGGCCGTGGAACCGGGAGAACCCCTCCCGCAGCGAGGTCTTCCCGTTCCAGGTGACCACCTACCGGCTGACCGAGCACCACACGGCCGGCGGGATGAGCCGCACGCTGCCCTACCTCGCCGAGCTCCAGCCGGAGTTCTTCGTCGAGGTCAGCCCGGAGCTGGCGGAGCTGCGCGGGCTGACCAACGGGGAGTACGCGACGCTGGTCAGCACCCGGACGGCGATCGAGGCCAAGGTGCTGGTCACCGAGCGGATGCGGCCGATCAAGCTGGGCGGCGGTCAGGTCGTCCACCAGATCGGCATGCCGTACCACTGGTCCTACAGCGGCATCTCGACCGGCGACTCGGCCAACGACCTGCTCGGCATCGCCCTCGACGCGAACACCCACATCCAGGAGGACAAGGTCAGCACCGCCGACATCCGGCCGGGGCGCCGGCCCCGCGGGCCGGAGCTCCTCGAGTTCGTCGAGTCCTACCGCCGGCGAGCCGGGGTGGAATCGGGTCGGGTCGGCGTGAACGGCCGCGACCCCGTCGAGGCCTCGGCCGGCGAGGGGTCGACGCAGTGAGCGACACAGAGAGGAGGCCGGCATGACCTCGATCAGCTCGGCGAGCCCGGCCTTCACCGGCCGCGACCCGGACAACCGGCTGTTCGGCCCGCTGCCGGACGTGCAGGGCGAGGCCGGCTACGACGACGACCACCCGGCCCGGGTCGGCTTCTTCACCGACACCTCGGTCTGCATCGGCTGCAAGGCCTGCGAGGTGGCCTGCAAGGAGTGGAACCTCCTGCCGATGGACGACTCGCACGGCGCGCGAGACGTCATCGGGCTGTCGGGGATGTCCTACGACAACACCGGGCAGCTGGGCGCCAACAGCTGGCGGCACGTGGCGTTCATCGAGCAGAGCCGGACCGTGGACCTGCCGATGCCCGCCGTCGGTCTGCCCGGCGCGACCCGGCAGGACTCCGGCCCGTCGGCGGCCAACGCGACCGGGGACAGCCTGGCCCACGCGCAGCAGTCCAGCGTGCTCAACGCCGAGGCGCTCAGCGAGTTCGACCCGCAGACCGGGCAGACCGGGGCGGACAAGCAGATCCGCTGGCTGATGAGCTCCGACGTGTGCAAGCACTGCACGCACGCCGGGTGCCTCGACGTCTGCCCCACCGGCGCGCTGTTCCGCACCGAGTTCGGCACCGTGGTCGTCCAGGGCGACATCTGCAACGGCTGCGGCTACTGCGTGCCGTCCTGCCCCTACGGCGTGATCAACCAGCGCAAGGACGACGGCCGGGTGTTCAAGTGCACCCTGTGCTACGACCGGCTGACCGACGGCCTGCAGCCGGCCTGCGCGACGGCGTGCCCGACCCAGTCCATCCAGTTCGGCAACCTCGACGAGCTGCAGGCCCGGGCCGACGCCCGGCTGGCCACGCTCAAGGAGCAGGGCGTGGAGACCGCCCGGCTCTACGGCCGCGACGAGAACGACGGCGTGGGCGGCAACGGCGCCTTCTTCCTGCTGCTGGACGAGCCGGAGGTCTACGGGCTGCCGCCGGACCCCATCGTCACGACCCGGGACCTGCCGGCCATGTGGCGGGCGGCCGCGGCGGGTGCGGCGATGATCGTCGGCGTGGCCCTGTCCGCCGTCCTCGGCTCGCGGAGGCCCCGATGACAGGGCCTTCGTGGCCAGGAAGGCCGGAGGAGGCGGCGTGACCGAGGGAGTGGCGACGCCGGGCGCGGGCTGGCGCCGGGCGGACGGGCCGCCGTCCCAGCGACGGCAGAAGCGCCGGCGCCGGGGCGGGGGACGTCCCGGCGGCGAGGTGGCGATGGTCGAGGAGGCCGAGTTCACCTCCTACTACGGCCGTCCGATCATCAAGCCGCCGGTGTGGAAGACGCCGGACGTGCCGCTGTACCTCTTCCTCGGCGGTGCCGCCGGCTCGTCAGCGGTCCTCGGTGCGATCGCCGACCTCAGCGGCCGGCCGGGCCTGACCCGGGCGGCCCGGTACGTGGCCGGTGGTGGCTCGATCGCCTCGGTCGGCTTCCTGATCCACGACCTGGGCCGGCCCGAGCGGTTCCTGCACATGCTGCGGGTGATCAAGGTGACCTCGCCGCTGTCGGTCGGCACCTACATCCTGTCGCCGTTCAGCGCGGCGGCCGGTGCGACCGCGGCGGTGGAGCTGCTGGGCTGGTTCCCGCGGCTGAAGCGGTTCGGCGGCATCGTGTCGGGGCTGTTCGGCGGTCCGATGGCCACCTACACCGCCGTGCTGCTGGCCAACACCGCCGTCCCGTCGTGGCACGCGTTCCACACCCGGCTGCCGTTCGTGTTCGGCGGCTCGGCGATGGCCGCCGGCGGTGGGCTGTGCATGGCGCTGGCGCCGCTGGCGGAGTCCGAGCCGGCCCGGAAGATGGCCATCATCGGAGCCGGCATCGAACTGGCCGCCGTCCGCGGCGTGGAGAACGACGAGAGCGTCGTGTCCGAGCCGTACCACATCGGCCGGGCGGGGACGTTCATGCGGGCCGCCAAGGCCTGCACCGCCACCGGCCTGGGGCTGGCCGTCCTCGGCGGGCGGACGCGGGTGGGGGCGGTCGCGTCCGGCGTCCTGCTCGCGGCCGGGTCGCTGCTCACCCGGTTCGGCGTCTTCGACGCGGGCATGGCCAGCGCGAGGGACCCGAAGTACACCGTGGTCCCGCAGCGGGAGCGCATGGCGGCCCGGGAGGCCGGGGTCCACTCCGTCACCCGCTGAGCGCGCCGAGCGCGTCCAGCGGACCCTCGGGCGGCGAAGGACCGGTGTGTTCGTCCTCGTGCTCGTCGTCCCGGCGCTGCTCGTGGTGGTGCTGGGCTACGTCGTCGGGTACGCGCTGTGGGAGTGGGCCGGCGGGGGAGCGCTGCTGACCCCGGAGGTGCCCGGGTGGACCGCCGGGCTGGTGCTGCTGGCCGTGGTGCTGCGGATCGCGGTGCGCCGGCTCCGGCGGCGCTGAGGTCACGGTCAGCCGCGGTGGCGGACGACGCTCCCCGGTCCGGTGCCGCGGGCGGTGCGCAGGCTGAGGGTGGCGCGCCGCATGGTCTCGCGGGCGGGCACCTCCGGATCGAGGGCGACCACGCCGGCGCAGGCGCTGAGGCCCGGGATGCCCAGGTCGGTGAGCGCCGTGGTGACCCGAGCGGCCGCGGTCTCGGCGGCGTCGGCGGGGACCGGGAGCAGCACGCCGAACTCGCCGTCCCCCCACCGGCCGAGCCAGTCGTCGCCGCGCAGCGAGCGGGCCACGACCGCGGTGGCCGCCGCGAGGGTGCTGGTCGGCGTCGGCAAGTGGTCGTCGCGGCGGAGGAGGCCGAGGACGACCAGGGCGCCCGGGGTGGTGGCCGCGGCGGCGCTCCACTCGTCCACGTGGGCCAGGACGGAGTTGGGGCCAGGGAGGAGGCTGGTGACGTCGTTCTCGGGCGGCAGCACCGGGACGACGGGGGGACGGGACAGCAGCGGGTCGACGGCCATGCCCGCTGTTTCGGTACCGAGAGCGTCCGCTTTGAGCCTCCCGGCGCCCGCTCCACCCGGAGGGAGGAGTTCCCAGGTCACGACACGGTCGCGCGGACGTCGGAACGTCGCAGTTCCGTCGGCTCCGGTGCCTACGCTTCCGCGGCACAGGGCCGGCGTCAGCGCTGACACCGGGCACGGGGCGACGGGGGAGCGCGTGGCAGTCGAGGACGACGTCGCGGCCGTGGAGTTCACGGTCGAGACGGGGCTGGGGGTAGCGGCGATCCGGGCCGCCGGGAAGCGCGCCGCCGAGGCCGGGCGCCGATACATGCGGACGACGATCAGCGAGACCCGCGCCGACGGCGGGGTGGTCGGCTACGTGGCCCGCGGGCCGGGCGGCGTCCGGCAGATGGCGCTCCGGATGAGCTGGGCCGCCGCCGGCCGCGGCCGCCTCCGAGTGCACCTGTCGGTCGGCGAGTACCAGGTGGAGCGGCCCCGGCTGTTCGGCATCCCGGTGGGCCGGGCGACGGTGCCGGCGCTGGACTCAGCCCGCCGGTTCGCCGCCGCGCTCCGGGCGGAACTCGCCGGGGCGCCGCTGTCCGTCCGTGGTCACGACGGGCCCGCGGCGCTGACGTCCTGGCCGTCGGACGAGGCGGCTCCGCACGGGCACTGGGGGCGGCGTCTACCTGGCGGTGAGCCCGTCGCTCCCGGCGTCTGACGCGGGCGTCAGACGCCGCGAGCGACGCCCGGACGTCACCAGCAGTCCGAGCTCGGAGAGGAGGGCGGCGGCCCATCCGCTGACGATGAAGAGGTCACCCAGGTGGATGCCGTGACCCCGGGAGACCGTCACCAGCACGGGGCCGTCGTTGACGTACTGCCCGGTGATCAGCAGGAGGGCGAACGCCGACACGATGACGGCGACGACGAGCGCGAACAGCCAGCGGAGCACACGACGACGGTAGCCGGGACCCGGCGGGAAACCCGGCTCGCGCTGCGCCTGTCACTCCTCCGAGAGGAGGCCGGCCCGCGTCTTGGCGGTCAGGGCGGTGCGCACGGCGTCGTCCACCGTGGCGGAGAAGCCGGGGTCGGCCTCGGCGCGCGCCAGGACGGCGTCGACCATCGTCGGGACGGTGCCCGCGTCGACGGTGAGGACCAGGGTGCCGCCGGCGGCGAGGAACCGGACGGCCCGCTCGCCGACCGGCACGTCCTGCACCGCCTGCGCGGCGCCGACGTCGTCGGAGATGACCACGCCGTCGAAGCCCAGTTGCTCGCGGAGCACGTCGGTGATGACCACGGGGGAGAAGGCCGCCGGCCCGGCGAGGTCGATCTGCGGGTAGGTGGCCGACGACATCATGACGAACGGCTCGGCGGGGGAGCGGGTGAGCGTCCCGAAGGCGGCCACCTGCTCGTCGTACCGCGTGGTGACGGTGTCGGTGACGTCACGGCTCTCGTCGGTGTTCTCCCGCACCCGGCCCAGGCCGGGGAAGTGCTTCACCGTCGCGGTGACCCCGTGCGCGGCCAGCCCGTCGATGATGGTGCCCGCCGCGGCGGTGACCTCGGCCGCGGTGCCGCCGTATTGGCGGCCGTAGGCGCCGATGGGCGCGTTGCCGGCCTCCGAGCCCGCGGGGACGACGTCGGCCACCGGCGCCAGGTCGAGCGTGATGCCGGCGCTCGCGAGGGAGGCGCCCAGGCCGTCGGCGAGGGCCGCCAGCTCCTCTGCAGGCAGCCGGCCCTGGTCGACGGCGCGCGGCAGCTCGGGGAACTCCGGGCCGGACAGGCTCTGCACGGCACCGCCCTCCTGGTCGACGGCGACCCACGGCCGGATCGCCGGTGCCGCCTCCGCCCACCGCCGCGTGGTGGCGGCGAGCACGTCGGCGGACGCGGTGCTGCGGCCCTGCAGGAAGATGCCGCCCACGCCGTGGTCGGTGATCAGGGCGTCGGCGGGGGTGAGGTCGGTCAGTGGGACGCCGACGACGACGAGCTGGGCGATCTGGCGGCGCCGGTCCAGGCCAGCCAGGGCGGCGTCCACCCGGACCTCCTCCGGATCGGGGGCCGGGCTGGCCGACGGGCTCGCCGTCGGCTCGCTGGTCGCCTGGCCGGGCTCGCTGCCGGCGCGGCCGGGCTCCGGACCGGCGCAACCGGCCAGGAGCAGGCACAGCAGGGCGGTGGCCGCGGTGGAACGGGACGCCGGCTGCACGTGCCCATTCTGACCGCGACGCGGAGGGTCATCCGGCCCGTCGTCGGTCCGCGACGCGCTGGTTGGCTCGTGACCTTCTAGGCTCGGCGAACCCGCCTTCCCCGCGGGTGGTCCTGTCGTCGATGCGTGTTGTGGAGTGCGGATGCCGCCGGTCGAGTTGACGTGGGGAGCGGCGACCGCGCTGGGTCAGCGCGAGGACAACCAGGACAGGTTCCTCACC
Organism: Geodermatophilus sabuli; assembly: GCF_010686765.1. GTDB lineage: Bacteria > Actinomycetota > Actinomycetes > Mycobacteriales > Geodermatophilaceae > Geodermatophilus > Geodermatophilus sabuli_A. Next base: position 112,331 of record NZ_JAAGWF010000015.1, read on the forward strand.
CAGCCGCCGGTCTTCGCCGTCGCGGACGGCATGGGCGGCCATGCGGGCGGCGCGGCCGCTGCCGAGGCCGTGGTGGGGGCGCTGGCCTCCCTCACCGACGGCGAGACGACGACCGTGGCGCGGATCCGGGTGGCCCTGCAGCGGGCGGACGGCGAGATCCGCGCGTTCAGCGGGCCGGCCACCAGTGGAGCCGGGACGACCATCGCCGGGGTGGCCGTGGTCGACGAGGGGGACGGGCCGCAGTGGGCGGTGTTCCACGTCGGTGACTCGCGGGTCTACCGCTGGTCGGACGGGCGGCTGCAGCAGCTGAGCACCGACCACTCCGTGGTGCAGGAGCTGATCGACGCCGGGTACATCTCCGACGAGTCGGCCGCCAGCCACCCGCAGCGGCACATCATCACCCGCGCCCTCGGTGTCGGCGCCAGCAGTGAGCCGGACGTCCTGCTGCTGCCGATCACGCCTGGCGACCGCTTTCTCGCCTGCTCGGACGGGCTGACCGGCGAGGTGGCCGACGACCGCATCGCCGGGCTGCTGTCCGCGGGGAACGACCCTGGGGCTGTGGCGTCCGCGCTGGTCGCAGAGGCCGAGGCCATGGGTGCCCGGGACAACGCCACGGTCACCGTCGTGCTGGTTGGCCGCGGTCCTTCCCAAGCCGAGGAGCGTTCCGCCACGGCCACCCCTTGAGTCGTCCGGTGCGCTGGTTGCTCATGGCCGGCCACGTGCCTGTGGACGGTCGTGGGGGCGGGATCGTGCGGGACACGGTCGAGCTCGCCCGCGCCCCTGCAGCGGCGTGAGGACATCGACCTGCACCTGCTGACCTCGCCTGAGTCGGCCGCCTCCGTCGCGGAGTTGGCGGGGTCGGCCGACCGGATCGTGCCGCTGCCGCGTCTGACGACTCGCCAGTGAGTCGGCGTCCTGTGGACGTCGGCGACGTGCGCCGGGCGGCCGCCGGGAGCCGTGGGGTGCTCAGCGGGGGACGTCGGGCAGCGCCTGGTCGCGGAACTCGGCGGCGTTCTGGGAGAGCGAGTCGCTGCGCAGGTAAGCCCACATCCGGTCCGCCGACACCTGGTCGAGGTAGACGACACTCGCCGCCCCCTCCGTGCCGGTGCCGAGGACCGGGGCGGTGAAGAAGTCGAGGGTCTCCAGCGACAGGCCGCGCAGCGAGTAGGCCAGTGCGAGCATGTCGGCGTTCCCCAGCCCGTCGTCCACGGCGACCGCGCTCGTGACGGCGAGCAGGGCGGCGTCCATCCGGCCAGGGTTGGTGAAGGTGTCCGAACTCAGCATCTTGCCGAACATCGCCTGCAGGTACTGCTGCTGCCGGCGCACCCGGTCGAAGTCCCCGCCGGGGAGGCCGTAGCGCTGTCCGAGGTACCAGCGGGCCTGGTCGCCGTTGAGGTGGTTGACGCCGGCCGGAAAGGTGTACGGCCCGTTGCTGGTCGTGTCGGCGACGACGACGTCGACGCCGCCCAGGTCGTCGGTGACCTGGATGATCCCCTGGAAGTCGATGGCCACGTAGTGGTCGATGCGGACCTCGGTCAGCTGCTCGATGGTCTGGATGAGCAGCGTCGGACCGCCGAATGCGTACGCCGCATTGATCTTGTTCTTCCCGTGGCCGGGGATGTCCACCCACGAGTCGCGGGGGATCGAGATCAGCTGGGCGTGCCGCCGGTCGGCCGAGAACCGAGCGACCATGATCGCGTCGGAGCGTCCGCCCACGGCCACCCCCTCGTCAGCGGTCGCCCGGGTGTCCGAGCCCACGAGGAGGAACGTGAGCGGCTTCTCGCCGGCCTCCTCCGCCGGCGTCACTGCAGCAGGGCGCGCCTCCTCGTCCAGGTCGTCGAACACGGCGGAGACCCGCTCGACGTTGCCGGCGTACCGCTCGGAGAGGAACCACAGACCGCCGCCGACGAGCAGAGCGAGCACGACGCCCAGGACGCTCACGCTGATGAGCACGCGGCGTAGCACCCGCCGGTGACCGGCTGGTACCGGATCGGCTTCCTCGTCAGCGACGTGCCCAACCGGCGTGGCGGTCGTGTCGGCGCCCATCGGAACCCCCGTCTGCAGGCAAGCGGGACCGACGCTAGGGGCGTGTGCAGGCGAAGGGGATGCCCCACCACTCGTCAGGGTGAGTCGAGACGGGTCGGTCAGGGGGCAGGTCGGACCACTCCGCATCGGCAGGCGTCAGGGCGGCGCGAGGCTCACGACCGCTGACCTCCCCGGCGGGTTCACGCCGGTCGCGGCCCGGCGCGGACCCGCCGTCTCCACTCCGACGTGTGACCGCCGGTCATGAACGGCGGTGGACCTGCCGATGACTCCCGCGTGTGGTGGTGGATCGTCGGGGGACTGACCATGTGGGTGCTCGCCGCCCTCCTCGTGGCCATGGTCATCGGCCGCGGCGTGGCGCTGGCTGATCGGCGGTCGCCGGGTGCCGACGTGCAGCGCGGCGCCGTCCTCGCCCGCACCCCGCGCCGCCGCATCCCCCTCCCGCCGGTCGGTGTCGGTCTGGCCGCGACCGCCGTCCTCCTGGAGACGATCGGATACGTCGGCAGGCTCACCGGAGCCACCGGGCCGACGGCCCGAGCCCTCTCCATGGACGCCCCCTACTCGGCGCCGCGGCTGTTCGTCGCCGCGCTGTTCGCGGTCGCCGCCATCGCTGCGGTCGCCGGTGCCGCCCGCAACCCCGGTCGCCGGACGTGGTGGTCCGCCGTCGGTCTCGTCGCCGCGTTCATCGCATCGGTCAAGGCGGGCAGCACCGTGCACGCCGACGTCGTGGGCGGACTCGAGGACGCCCTCGGGTCGTCCGGCGCCTTCGTGGTCAGTGTCGCCATCGTCGCCGGCGTGCTCGCCGTCCTCGGTTTCATCAGCCGGGCCGAACGCCGCGACCGGCGGCGGGTCCTCAGCTCCCTCGCCGGCTACGCCGTCGCCGCGGTCGGGCTGTCGGCTCTCTCGGCGCTGGCCACGGGTCGCTGGGCGATCACGGCCACGTTCCTCGAGGAGTCCGGGGAGGCGCTGGCGGGGGTCGCCGTCCTCGTCGCCGTCCTCGTCGGGGTGGCGCCACGCCTGGTCCTGCCCGCCTCCTGGGTGCTGCGCCGGGACGACGACACAGCCGCGATGGAGCCGGCCGCGGAAGGCTTCCGTGGCAGCATGCCGTGACGCCCGCGGCACGCTCGGCCACGAGAGCGTGAGCTGAGTCACAACCGTCGGTGATGGCGTCTGCAACCTCCGTTGCCGCGCTATGGATCACGTGGCCGCACGATGCTCTCCATGGTCGACTTGTCACCGTCCGTGACAAAGCGCCGATGGCGGTCCAGGTCACAGTGCGTCGAGTTGACGCTCCGCAGCGGAGCGACGAAAAGTCGCCCGCGGTGCCCGCCGGTCCGATGACGGTCACCCGCCTCGTCGCCGCCCGAGCGGACGTGGCCACGGGAGTGCGTCGTGCAGAGCAGCGGCACAGCGGAGAGGGGAGCCGGACTCGCCGGCTCGCCCCGCTCCGTGGGTGCTGCCCGCCGTCGCTCGTGGCCGCGTCGCCTCCTGCTCGCGGTGCTCTTCCTGATCGGCATCTGGACCCTCATGGCCGCCGCAGCGGGGGACGCCGAAGCCGGCTCGTCCTCCTCCGGCGGTGCGGTCGCCGACCTCGTCGGCGGGGTCGTCAGCGGGTCGCCCGACGGCGATCCCGTCGGGCCGCCGCCCGCCGGCGCTCCCGAGCCGGACGGCGTCGACGAGCCCGAGTCGCCCCCAGGAGCCGAGGGGGACCACCCGGGCGGTGACCCGTCGTCCGAGCCTGTCCCGGACGACGCCGGCGACCTCCCCGGCGAGGCCGCCGACCAGGGGGAGGACGTCCCCGGCGATCCGGCCGACCAGCCGGCCGACCGGCCGGCGGGCCACGAACCCACCGGGACATCGGCCGACCCGGACCCGGCGGACGAGCTCCCGGACGTCGACGAGCCGTCGGCTCCTGCCCCGGTCGTGCCCGAGCCGGCTCCGGCTCCGGTGCCGGTGCCCGCCCCCACGTGCCCCGTCCCGCCCGTCGTGACCGGCGCCGGCGGAGCAGGCGCCGCGGCGACCGCCGCTCGCCCGGTCGCCGCGACGACGACCGTCGCGACGACGACGACCGTCGCGACCACGGCCCCGGCCGTCGTGCCGGTCGTCGACCCCTGCGCCCTCCCGGTTCCCGTCGACACGGCGGCCGCACCGAGCGCCCCCGCACCGACGAAGCCGGCGGTCGCGACGACCACGACCACGGCGGACGACGCGCTCCGGCCGTGGCTGCCCCAGCGACCGTGCCCGCCGACCCGGCGGCCGAGGTCCTCGCGGAGCAGCCCGCCGTCGCGGTGACCCCGCCGCTGTCCCTCGACGCCTCGGAGTGGCTCTCGCTGCGGGGGATGCACGCCACGGGCACCGCCGCCGTCGGCTCGTCGGTCGAGGCCGGCGCACCCCGCGGCGTCGTGCCCGCGACGGCCACCGACTCCGACGACCGCCCCGTGTCGCCGCCCCACCAGGCTCCCCCGCCGGTGCCCTCGGCACCGCCGGCCCCGGCCTCGCCGTCCGCACCCTCGGCCGGCAGTCACGCCAGTTCCTCGTCGTCCGGCTCCGGGAGCAACGGGGCGTACGGACTCCCGGCGGCAGTGCTGCCGGGCTCGTGGACGGCGCCCCCGCTGGGGTACGCCGTCCTCCTGCGGTCCGGCAGCGCCGGATCCGTCGTCGGTGGCCCCGACGACACGGGCTCCAGCCCCGGCTGACCAGCGAACGAACCGGCTGACCCGCCGCGTCCGAAGACCGGACGCGCGCTTCTGGGCAGCCCCCTGCGCCGCGCTCGCCTCCTCCGGCGCCGCACCTCGCCTGGGTCCCACCCATGCGGTGCTGTCCATCCGCCCGCACGCTCGCACGCAAGGACTCACCTCCATGAGCCGATCTCCGCGCTCTGGCCTGCCCACCGGCAGCCCGCCGACGACCCCCGTGTTCGCCAACCCCTCCGGACGGCGCTGGCGCTACCTGCGCGCCGTCCTGCTGACCCTGCTCGTCCTGGCTGTCGCCGGCGCGGTCGTCGCGGTGCCCAAGGTCCTGGCCTCACCCGCACTGGGCGGCGCCGCCACCCCCGACGGGCCGACGCCCGAGGAGGTCGGCGAGGACGCCCCCGTCATCGGTGAGGGCCCGCTCGTGCGCGTGGTCCGCCTCCTGCAGGTCGACGGCGCCACCTACGGCCAGGAGCCCTTCACCGGCCAGGTCGTCAGCGAGCTGCCCGACTTCGAGGTCGCCCGCATCGGCGACGCCGACTACGCCCTCCAGCGCTACGGCTACGGCCCGGACGTGCACCGGACCATCACGCTGACCTTCGACGACGGACCCGACCCGGTGTGGACGCCGCGGCTGCTCGACCTGCTCAGCGCGAACGGCGTCCCCGCCACCTTCTTCGTCACCGGCGCCCAGGTGACCAGGCACCCGGAGATCATGGACCGGATCGTCCGGGAGGGGCACGCGGTCGGTAACCACTCGCTGACCCACATCGACGTCAGTGAGACCACCGCCTTCCGGCAGCAGCTCGAGCTCTCGTTGTCCGACCGGATCATGCGAGCCGAGGTCGGGCACGCGGCCCCGTACTTCCGGCTGCCCTACGAGGGCGACGACGAGGACTCGACGCGGGCGGCCGCCACCGGCATCCTGCGCGCCCAGCAGCTGGGCTACGTGGTGGCCTCGCACGACTTCGACACCCTCGACTGGGCGCACGCCTCGGGCGAGATCGACGGGCCCATCGAGCTGCCCCCGCTCGGCGAGCAGGACAACATCACGATGCTGCTGCACGACAGCGGCGGTGACCGGTCGATGACGCTGGCCTACGTCGAGCGGCTGGTGACCGAGGCCCGCGATGCCGGCTACTCCTTCACCACGATGCCCCAGTCGCAGCCGGAGATCCGCGGCGACATCGGCGCGGTCCAGTCCACGATCTACGACCGGCTGGCGCTGTGGCTGGCCACCGGCCTGTTCGAGCTCCCGCCGGACCTGCTGTACGTGCTCTTCATCCTGGCGCTGGTCACCATGCTCGGCTACGGGCTGTTCAACGCGGTGCTGGCGGTCGCCCGGGCCCGGCGGCGGGTGCGGCCGATCAACACCGCCACCCCACCGGTCACCGTGCTCATCGCCGCGTACAACGAGGAACGGGTCATCGCCCGCACGCTCGAGTACCTGCTCGCCTCGCACTACCCGATCGGCGAGATCGTGGTCATCGACGACGGCAGCACCGACGGGACGGCGGCGGCGGTCACGGCGGTCGCCGAGCGCGACGACCGGGTGCGGCTGTTCCGGCAGAACAACGCCGGCAAGTGGGCCGCGCTCAACAACGGCTTCGCCCGCGCCCGCCACGACTTCGTGGTGACCTTGGACGCGGACACGCTGTTCACCCCCGACACCGTCGGCCGGCTCATGGAGCAGTTCCACTCGCCGCGGGTCGGGGCGGTGGCCGGGGTGATCAAGGTGGGCAACTTCTCCACCAACGTGATCACCCGGTGGCAGGCGCTGGAGTACATCACCCAGATCGGGCTGGAGCGGGCCGCAGCCGCGCTGCTCGACGCCGTCATGATCGTCCCGGGCGCCTGCGCGGCGTGGCGGAAGGCCGCCGTCCTCGAGGCCGGCGGCTACACCGACGCCACGCTCGCCGAGGACTGCGACCTGACCCTCGGCCTGCACCAGGCCGGCTGGCGGGTCGAGCAGGCCGACCGGGCGATCGCCTGGACCGAGGCACCGGAGACCCTCGACTCCCTGCTGCGTCAGCGGGTGCGGTGGATGTACGGCACCATCCAGGCGGTCTGGCGGCACCGCGGCATGCTGCTGCGCCCGCGGTTCGGCTGGCTGGGCATGCTGGTCATGCCCATGACGGTGCTCACCCTCGTCGTCCCGCTGGTGTTCACCCCGCTGATCATCCTGGGCATCGTCCAGACCCTGGCGAGTCAGGGCCCGCTCGCGCTGGTGCTGTACTTCGCGTTGTTCGCCGCGGTGTACGGCGTCCTGGCGGCCATCGCCGTCCGGCTGCTCCACGAGCGCGCCGAGCACCTGCTGATGGTCCCGGTGTACCGGCTGATCTACGAGCCGCTGCGGGTGTACCTGCTCTACGCGTCGCTGGGGACGGCGTTGCGCGGGGTGCGGCTGGGCTGGGGCAAGCTGACCCGGACCGCCCGCATGGACGACGTCGCCACCGCGACCCTCCCCGCGGTGGTGACCCCGTGACGCGGCACCGCCGGGACCCGCTGCTCTGGGCGGGCGTGGCCGTCGCCGTGGTGCTGCTGGTGGTCGGGGCGGTCGCGCTCCGGCCGCGACTGTTCCCCTCCGCCCAACCCCTGGTGGCCGCGGCCTGGCTCCCGGCGTGGGACGACCGCGCCGCGACGTCCCTGGACCGCGCGCTCACCGAGGGCGGGCTCACCGAGGTGAGCCCCACCTGGGCGACCGTCTCGCCCGACGGCACCTTCGCGGTCACCCCGCCGACGCCGGCGGTGCTCGACACCATCGAGGCCGCCGGCGCCGAGCTCATCCCGACCGTGCAGAACTTCGCCGACGGCGAGTGGCAGGGCGAGCTGATCGCGGACCTGCTCGCCGACCGGACCCGGGCGCAGGCCCACCGGGCGGCTCTGGTCGACCTGGCGCTGGCCAACGACTGGGACGGCGTCGACGTCGACTACGAGAGCCTGCCGCCGACCGCCGGCCCGCAGTTCACCGACTTCCTGCGCGCGCTGGCCGACGACCTGCACGGGCACGACATGGTGCTCACCGTCGCCGTGCCCGCCCGCGACAGCGACGAGGACCGGAACGGCCTGGCGTACAGCTACCAGGTCATCGGGCAGATCGCCGACCAGGTGCGGGTCATGACCTACGACCACTCGTGGGACTCCAGCGACGCCGGCCCGGTGGCCCCGGCCGACTGGGTCGAGGACGTCGTGGCACATGCCGTCGACGAGGTGCCGGCGGAGAAGTTGATGCTCGGCCTGGCCACCTACGGCTACGACTGGGTCGGCCAGGAGGGCCGCAACCTGGGCGCCGCCGATGCGGTGGCACTGGCCGAGCAGGTGGGTGCACGACCGCGGTGGGACGACGAGGCCGCCGCGTGGACCTTCGACTACGACCGGGACGGCGAGCAGCACACCGTCTGGTACGAGGACGCGCGCTCGCTGGAGCGCAAGCAGGAGATCGCCGTCGCGCACGACCTGCGGGGCGTGGCGATCTGGAGCCTCGGCGGAGAGGACCCGCAGGTGTGGCCGACAGTGGCAACCGCAACGAGCACGAGGGTGCAGTCATGAGACAGCGGGACCGGTACATCGACTTCCTCAGGGCCTTCGCGCTGATCCGCGTGATGACCTACCACACGTTCGGCTGGGCGTGGCTGCCCCTGGCGTTCCCGTCGATGGGCATCATGTTCGCCCTGGGTGGTGGCCTGGTCGCCGCGTCCCTCGACCGGGCCGGTTCCGCCCGTGCCTTCCTGCGCAAGCGGGTGCGGCGGCTGCTCCCACCGTTCTGGGTGTTCGGCGCGGTGATGGTGGCCGTCATGGTCGCGCTGGGCTGGCAGGTCGACAGCGACCTGGGTCAGCCGTTCAGCTGGAGCACGATCTGGCTGTGGCTGCTGCCGCTGTCGGACCCGCCCAGCTCGGCGCAGGGCTTCGAGTGGGTCGTCGCGGTCTGGTACATCCGCATCTACCTGTGGTTCCTGCTGCTCAGCCCGGCAATGCTCTGGCTGTTCCGCCGCTGGCCGCTGCGGATGATGGCGCTGCCGCCGGTCGTCCTGATCGTGACCGTGCTCGGCCTGGTCGAGCTCGGCGGCCGGACGTACGACAACGTCGTCCTGCTCGCGGCCTACGCCTGCTGCTGGATGCTCGGCTTCGCCCACCACGACGGCAAGCTGCGTGAGTTGCCGCTCAAGCGGACGCTGCTGGCCGGCGTCGCGCTGCTCGGCATCGGCCTCTGGTACGCCCTGACGCACCAGGAGCAGTACGGCACCTACAACATCGACGACATCCCGCTCGCGAACATGCCCTACTGCCTGGGCGCGGTGCTGATCCTGCTGCGGATCTACCCCCGCTTCACCTGGCTGGAGCGGCTGCCGACCCTGGGTGCGGTCATCTCGCTGTTCAACAGCCGGGCGATGACCATCTACCTGTGGGGCAACTTCGCCATCGCGATGTCGCCGATCGTGCTGGGCTACTCGCCCCTGGCCCAGTACGACACCGACGACGCCCGCGGCATGGTGGTGGAGTACGCCACCGCGTGGACGCTGGTCTTCGTCGCCGTCCTCGCCGTCGGCTGGGTCGAGGACGTCGGGGCCGGGCGCAGGCCGCGGCTGCTCCCGTGGGACCGGGTGCGGCCGGTGCCGGCCTCCCGCCCGGCTCCCGAGCTGGCGCCGGTCCGGCAGGTCGTCTTCCAGGACAACGTCGTCCAGGACCGGCCCGCCGTCGAGCAGCCGGTCGCCGAGCCGCAGCCGCAGCCGCTGCCGCGGCCGGCCGCCAAGGCGCAGCCGCAGCCGCAGCCGGCCGCCAAGCCGGCGCCGCAGCCGGTGCCGCAGGCCGTGGGGGAGGTGCCCCTGCCCAGCCTCGTCCGCGCCTTCGGGCGGCGTGTGGTGCTGTCGGAGGGGGTGCCCGGCCGGGGCCGCCCCGGAGGGTGAGTGCCCTGGCCGGCCGGTCGCAGAGCCGGCCGGCCGGGTGCCCACCACCTCGCACGGCGCGGACACCGGGTACCCGGCAGCTGACCCCCGTCAGGCGGTGAGCGACCGCTGGTCCCTCACCGCCTGCCGGCCGGCCGCGACGACCCGGCGTGCGCCGCGGCCGAGCCGCCACTGGGTCGCGCGGTGCAGGCCGTAGCGGAGCGACGGCGGTGGCGCGCCGGAGTGGTCGACCGCCGTGGGATCCCGACGCATCCGCAGCGCGTAGCCGAACTCCAGCGGTGGACGACGGATGTGGCGGTCCACCTCCTCGAACCACCGGGCGCTGCGGTCGGCGTCCGCCTGCAGATCGAGCACCGCCGGGCGCCGCTCGTCCTCGTAGCGTCGCAGGACGGCCGGCAGCTCGGCCGGGCCGCGTCCGGCGACGGCGCGGCTCAGGGCCGAGGCGTCCTCCACCGCCATGCGGGTGCCCGACCCGATCGAGAAGTGCGCGGTGTGGGCGCAGTCCCCGAGCAGGGTCACGTTGCCGGCGCTCCACCGCTCGTTGCCGACCGTGGTGAAGGTCGACCACTGGCTGGCGCCGCTGACGTCGGGCCGCAGCCGGAGGGGGTGGCCGGCCAACTGCCGGGCGAAGATGCGGCTGAGCTCGGCGACGCTCGCCGCGTCGCCCATGGCGTCGAAGCCCAGGCGCCGCCACGTCGGCTCCGTGCACTCGACGATCACCGTGCTCGCCTCGCCCGCGAAGCCGTACGCGTGGAACCAGATCCACCCGGCCGCGGTCTCCACGAACGCGAAGGTGAAGTCGGGGAACGGGCAGGACGACCCCAGCCAGATGTGCTTGTCCCCTCCGGCGCGCTCGGTCGTGCCGAACGCGTCCGCACGGCTGCGCCGCAGTCGGCTCCGGGCGCCGTCCGCCAGGACCACGAGGTCGGCACCGGCGAGCTCGCCCAGGTCGCGGACGTCGTGCTCGTACGCGATGCGCACGCCGAGTTCGCGCGCCCGGCGGGCGAGGACGTCGAGCAGGAGCTGTCGGCCCATCCCGAACCCGGTGCCGCCGAGGTGCACCGGACCGGCGTCCTCCACGAACAGGCGCTGCCCGCGCCACCGGACCGAGCCGGCCCTGATCGCCTGCGCGGTCGGGGGGTCGATCCGCCGGATCCCCTGGAGGAGGTCGTCCCAGTAGACGATCCCCCAGCCGTCGGTGCTGCCCGCCGTCCGGCGTTCCAGGACGGTGACCTCGTGCGCCGGGTCGAGCACCCGGGTCGCGATGGCCAGCCAGAGGCCGGCGGGGCCCGCCCCGACGCAGGTGACCTTCACCGTCGCCCCTCTCGTTCCTGGGGGCGGGCCGTCGGTCGCGGGGGTGGCGGCTGCCGGCGGCTGCGCAGCTGGACCTGGGCGCGGCGCAGTTGTGCGCGCCCCCATGCGCATCCGTTCGCCGCGTCGTAGACCTGACGCAGGAGGCGGGGCCGGATCAGCTCCACCGGGCCCGGATACCGGAAGGGGACGCCGCCGTACCGGAGCTTGGCCTGGTCGGGGCCGGGCCAGTCCTTGCTGCTGGTCACGCCGGCGTCGACCGCGTCGGCCAGCACCTGCTCGGAGAGGCCACCGAAGTCGAACCACCTGTAGCCGGTCCGCTTGGCCCACCGGATGATCTCCCACCGGGTCGCCGCGGGGACCAGCAGTTTCCCCCCGTCGCCGCTGCGGTCGAAACCGCAGAGCCGTCCCCGCACCGTCGTGCCGCACATGGTGACGAGGTCGGCGGTGGTGGGGACGCCGCGCACCTCGCCGATGAAGAGCGCCACGTTCCCCGTACGCGAGAGCTCGTCGTACAGGTGCCGGAGGTACTCCGGGCGTGGCGGCCGGGCGTAACCGCGCGCGTCCGCGGCCGCGGCCATCAGCTGCGCCAGCAGGTCGATGTCGCGCTCGTCCCCCTGGCGGACCGTGACTCCCTCGCGGGCCCACCGACGGGTCCACGCGCGCTGCCGGGCGGGCCAGCGGCTCAGGATGTCCTCCTCGGAGGCGGTCAGGTCCAGACGCACGGAGCCGGTCGGTGCGATACCGGCGGACGACGGTCGGAAGCCGTGCTCGAGGAGGGCCCGCCGTGCGTCGTGGCCACCCTCGGGTGGCTGGACGAACAACACCCGGACCCCCGTCAAGGTGGCGAGAGCCCTCGCCAGTGCCGGGGCGGCGGCCGTGTCGTCGCTGTCGACGATCGGCCCGTAGGCCACGTAACCGATTTCGCCGAGACCGCGGACGTGCCGGAGCAGCACCTGGGCTCCCCCGACGAGGTGGCACCCGCGGTGGGCGAACAGATACGTCGAGCGGAACCCCTCGAGCGCCCGGACGCGCGCCCAGACCGAGAGCTGGGTGACGTCGGTGCCGGTCGCGCTCGTCACGAGCCGGTCCCATCGGGCGAGCAGGTCCGGAGCCGGCTCGACGTGCAGCTGCACCTCCACGTGCGCCGGGTCCGTGGGCACCGGACGGGACGTCATCGGTCCGCTTCCCCGCCCCAGCGCTCCGCGGAGGGCGACGTGCGCCGGCCGGTTCATCGGACCGTCGTCCCACGGACGGCGGTCACGAGCACCCAGGGGCTGAGCGCCGGGAGCCGGCACAGACCCAGCCGTCGTTCGACGGCGACACAGAACGGGACCAGCCGCGAGTCGCTGGCCCGGCCGAACGGGAACCAGCAGAGTCCCCGCTCCGCCTCGATCCGGAAGCCGGCCTCCACCAGACGACGACGCCAGGGCCGGTACGACGTCTGGTAGTGCTCGTGCTGCCTGCCCTCCCGCAGGCGCCTGCGGGCGCCGGCGGCCCGTCCCCGCAACGACGAACGGTTCCAGGCGACGGTGACCAACCGTCCCCCCGGCACGAGGACGCGGGAGGCCTCCCGGCAGAACCAGTCGGAGTGCGTCACCGGCAGCACCTCGATGCAGACGACGACCGCCACCGAGTGGTCCGCGGCCGCCAAGGTCTCGTCGTGCGGGTCCACGAGCACGGGCTCGGCGGCCGGGTTCCGCCCCGCGCACGTGGCCAGGGCCTCCGGGTCGACGTCGACGGCCGTGACCGACCACCCGTGCTCCAGCAGCAGATCGGTCCAGCGGCCTCCGCCGCAGCCGACGTCGAGTGCGTGCTTCGGCGGCGGCGCAGCTGCCTGTGCCTCGGTGATGGCGTCGGTCTCCGCTGCGACGATGTACCTGCCCCAGGTGCGGTCGGCCACGTCCTCCCAGTACTGGACGGACCCCAGCGCCGCTGCGGTCACAGCCGGTCCACCGCCTCGGCCCGCACCCGGTTGCGGGTGTCCAGGACGTGGTCGGCGTGCCGCTCCAGCACGTCCCACGGCAGGTCGTCGTGGTCGGTGAGGACGATCACCAGGTCGGCCGCGGCGATCTGGTCGGCCGTCCCCTCGACCAGGTCCACGCCGGCCGGCACGAGGGCCGGGTCGACCAGCGGGTCGATGGCGGAGAGCCGGGCACCGAGCAGCTGCAGTCGCCGGGCGACGACCAGGGCGGGGGACTGCCGGGCGTCGCCGGAGTTGCGCTTGTACGCCAGGCCGGCGAGCAGCACCGCGCTGTCCTTGACCGCCTTGCTGCGGTTGTTCAGGTGCTCGGCCGCCCGGGCCACGACGTAGTCGGGCATGTGGTCGTTAATGTCGTTCGCGGTCTCGATGAACCGGAAGGCCTGGCCCAGCGACCGGCGGACCTGCCAGGACAGGTACGACGGGTCGATGGGGAGGCAGTGCCCTCCCACGCCTGGTCCGGGGGTGAACGGCATGAAGCCGAACGGCTTGGTGCTCGCGGCCTCGATGACCGACCACACGTCGACGCCGAGCCCGTGGCAGAAGATCGCCAGCTCGTTGACCAGCGCGATGTTCACGTGCCGGAACGTGTTCTCCAGCAGCTTCGCGAGCTCCGCCTCGCGGATGCCCTTCACCGGGACCACCCGGTCGACCAGCGTGCTGTAGAACTCGGCCACCGCCTTGGCCGACACGTCGTCCACACCCGCGACGATCTTGGGCGTGTTGCGGAAGTTCCACGTCGGGTTGGACGGATCGATCCGCTCCGGGCTGTACCCCACCTGGTAGTCCAGACCGGCACGCAGCGGTCCGCCGCGTTCCAGCAACGGGACGAACACGTCGTCCGTCGTGCCGGGATAGGTCGTCGACTCGAGGACCACCAGGCAGCCGGGGGAGACGTGGGGGGCCAGCGCGGTGGCCGCCGACTCCACGTAGGCGAGGTCCGGCGCGCCGTCCCGCAGGGGCGTCGGCACCGTCACGACGGCGACGTCGAAGCCGGCGAGGTCCCCCGCCTCCGTCGTGGGCCGGAACCGGCCGGTGGCCAGCGCCGCCGCCACGTCGCCGTCGGTGACGTCGTCGATGTAGGTACGGCCGGACGTCAGCCGGTCGACCCGGGACCGGTCGACGTCGAACCCGACGACGTCGAAGCCCACCTCGACGGCTCGCATGGAGAGGGGCAGGCCCACGTAGCCCTGCCCCACCACCGCCAGGCGGCGGCGCTCGGAGTTGGTCATGGGGACCTCCTTGTGGGGGACTGGATGAACGTTCACCGAGGTCACGGCTGTGATCGCCGCTACCATCGGTCGACGAACCGGTATCGGGAGGGGTGGCTGTCCTGGCACAGCAGCGGAGAGCACCGGTGTCGGTCGTCCTCGCGCTCGCCGCCCTGCTGGTCACCGGGTGCACGGCCGAGGCGGGAGGGCCGGGTCCGACCCCCTCGGCGCCGGCCACCGGCGGCTCCGCCGACTGCACGATGACCGTGGCGACGCCGGACCAGGCGCGCGGTGTCCTCGCCAGCGCCCGGCCCGGGTCCGTCGTCTGCGTCACGGCCGACCTGCCGGACACCGACCTGGTCCTGCGCCGGTCCGGCGAGGACGGGCAGCCGATCGTGCTCACCGCTGAGGGAGCCACCGTGCGGTCGGTCACGGTCGAGGGCCGCGACGTCGTCGTCCAGGGCCTCACCGTCGTGGGCGGGGAGGGCATCGACCTGCGTGGCGCGAGCCTCGTCGCCCGGGACAACCGGGTGGTCCGCGCCTCGCAGGACGGGATCTCCTGCGAGGAGGAGTGCGCCGACGTGCTGATCGAGCGCAACACCGTCGAGGAGACCGACGGTTCCGGCATCATCGTCGAGGGCCAGCGGATAGCGATCCGGGGCAACGACGTGAGCGGCTCCGTGCGCCGCGAGGCCGGGGACGCCGACGGCCTGCGGTTCTTCGGCAGCGACATCGAGATCAGCGGGAACACCGTCCACGACATCAAGGACGACGGGTACGTCGGCGAGCCGCCGCACACCGACTGCTTCCAGACCTTCGACAACAGCCGGATCCCCACCGTCCGCGCCGTCATCACCGACAACGTCTGTCGCAACGTCGATGCGCAGTGCCTCATCGCGACGGCCGAGGAGTCGGGGGACGACGGGGAGATCGGCCGTTCCAGCGACATCCGGTTCACCGGGAACCAGTGCCAGGTCGAGGGTTCCCAGGCGTTGCTGATCCAGTGGTTCCCGCAGGTCGTGGTCCGGGGCAACAGCTTCGACGGCCCCTTCCTCGACCGCGCCGCGATCTTCCTGGACGGGTCGACCGGCGGGGAGTTCACCGGCAACACCGTCGTGGACGGAGTGGAGCCCTACGAGGTGGACGCCTCGTCCCGGGAGGGTTTCCGGGCAGAGGGGCAGGACTGACCCCGGTCCGCTGACCCGCCGCTGCGCCGCCATCAGCAGAAGTACCGGTAGAGGGCCGCGCCGGCCCGTGCGGTGACGTCGTCCGGGACGGACGGGTCGGTCATGAGGTCGGTGACCACGCGGAGCGTGTGCTCCACGTCGGCCGACCGGCCGACCGGGGGACCGCCGGCGTTCAGGGTCCGGATCCGCCCCTCCGTGCTGGCCCACTTCCGCTTGTAGGCGACCAGTCCGGGCTGGTCCAGGTCGGACAGGCCCCAGTCCAGTGCGCGCAGCCCGCGCTCGGACGCCCACTGGATGAGCGCCCAGTGGATCGCGTCGTTGGGCCGCAGGGCGAGGTGCTCGGCGCGCGAGGCGCCGAACTTGTAGTAGACGGTGTCCTGCCAGACCAGGTAGAGGGCGCCGGCGACCGGCCGGCCGTCGACGAGGGCCAGGGCCGTCCGGACGCCGTCGGCGGGGGCGAACGCCTTCCAGATGCGCTCGAACAGCTCGGCGGGCTGGGCGAGCAGCCGGTACTTCCGCTTGCGCAGTTCCACGTGCAGGCGGTGCAGCTCCTGCACCGCCTCCGACCCGGCGCTGAGGACCACCTCCACGCCCGACCGCTCGGCGGTCGCGATGTTGCGTCGGGTCTGCGACCGGAACGACCGGTGCACCGCGTCGAGGGGCCGGTCCAGGCGTGTCTCGTGCCAGGCGGCCTCACCGACCACGGTGAACCGGGCGTCGCCGTCCGGTGCGGCACCGGCCAGGCTCCGGACGGTCACCGGCAGGTCGCCGGCGAGGAGGCGCCCGGAGACGGCCGACCAGGCCTGCGCGTCGGCGGCCACGGGCTCCGCCCGGTCGCAGAACGGCAGCACCGACCGCCGCTGGCCCCGGAGGTCGCGCACGTCGACCCACGCGACCCCCGCGACCGGACGTCCCGCCGGCGCCACGACGACGTCCGCCGTCGGCTCGAACCCGTAGGTGTCGCAGACCGCGCCGATCCAGGGCGGCGAGGTGAACAGGCTGCCGCCGGGCCCGCTGACCAGGGCCTCCCACCGGGGATCGGTCCGCGGGTCGACGCGCAGGGGGCCGGTCACGACGCCAGCCCGAACGCCGGTGGGCTGTCGGTGCGCAGCACCCCGCACCCCACGGCGTCGAGGAGGTCCTCGACCGTGAGCTGCGCCGGGTCGCGGTGGACGGCGAGGCCGCGGCGCTGCAGCTCGTCGGCCAGCTGGGGCTGGTGGTCGTCGCCCGCCTCGCCGAGCGCGGCCGAGCGGGCGGCGAGGACCGGACGACGGCCGGCCGCCAGGGCCGTCAGCGCCGAGCCGACACCCGCGTGGGCCACCACCAGGTCGGCGACCCGCATCGCCGCCGCCAGGTCACCGGAGTCCACGAACGGGACGGCGTCGATCGGCAGGTGGCCGGTCGGTGTGCAGCCGGTCTGCCAGAGGACCTCGACCGGCCGTCCGGTGGCGCCGGCCAGCGGCCCGTCCGGGGCCAGCAGGGGTGCCAGCCGGTCGATCAACCGGCCGAAGGGGAACTCCGCCGCCGTCCCGACGGTGACGACGACCCGGACGACGTCCCCCAGGGGGCGGCGCGCCGGGTCGGGCAGGTGACTGTCGAACACGCTCCCGCCGTGCTGCCAGCGGGGCCCGGTCCAGGCGGCGTACTGCGTGTAGCGCCGGATCGCGGGGACCCACTGCAGCACCCGGCCCGTCCGGGACGGCGCCGCGACCCGGGCGGCACTCTCGATGTAGTGGCAGTCCACCCCCCGCGCGGCGAGGTAGGGCAGGTAGCCCAGGGCGATGCCCGAGCCGGTGGAGACGACGCGGGTGAGCTCGCGCTCGCGCCACAGCCGGTGGGCGGTCGGCACGCACGCGGCGACGTCGCGGGCGTTGCCCACCCGCACGTACGGGACGTACTCCACGTCCCGGCCGCCGAGCAGGGAACGGCTCTGCTGGTTCTCGTGCGTGACCCACACGTCGTGGCCGTCGGGTGGGATGCGGCCGGCCAGGGAGACCAGCTGCTCGAGGTGGCCCCCGGTCGTGGCGAGGAAGAGCGTCGTCATCGTGCGCCTCCGCCCCGCAGCAGCGCGGGCACCGTGAGCAGCAGGATCTTCAGGTCCCGGGCCAGCCCGCGATCGCGCACGTAGGCCAGGTCGAGCGCCAGCATGTCGAGCGTGCCCACCGCACTGCGGGCCGTGACCTGCCACAGGCCGGTGAGCCCGGGCGGCACGGAGAAGCGGGCGTCGAACTCGGCGGGGAACAGCTCCGCCTCCCAGGGCAGGCACGGCCGCGGGCCGACCAGGGTCATGTCCCCGCGCACGACGTTGAACAGCTGCGGGAGCTCGTCGAGGCTGGTCCGGCGCAGGAAGTGCCCCGAGCGGGTGACCCGCGGGTCGGCGTCCAGCTTGGTGCTGCCGTTCCGCGCGGTGTCCTCGCCGCGGAGCTCGGCCGCGATCAGTGCGCGGTGCGCACCGTCGTCCCCGCCGACGACCATCGACCGGAACTTGTAGGCCGTGAACGGCCGTCGGGACAGGCCGACGCGCTCCTGCCGGAGCAGGGCCGGACCCGGGCTGTCCAGGCGCACCCACAGCGCGAGGACCACCAGCAGCGGCGAGAGCACCACCAGCCCCAGCAGGGCGAGGACGAGGTCGAGGACGCGGCGTACCCGTCCCTCCCACCGCGGCGGGTGCCCCACCGCCGTCGTCTCAACGATCATCGGACCTCCCACCGACCACGGCCAGGTACACGAACAGCAGGTCACCGGCTCCCCGGAGCACGAGGTGGATGTCGATCAGCGACAGCACCAGGACCATCCACCACGCCGCCCAGAGCGCCGAGCCGAAGGCGCCGGCGGCATCGGGCCGGGCGGCGACGCGGCGGGCGTGCCGGAACACGTGGACCGACAGCCAGACGAAGCCCAGCAGCAGGGGGATCCCACCGACCCAGAGGAACTGCAGGTAGCCGTACTCGAGGTAGATCAGCTCCCGCCAGGTCTCCGGTGCGGGCAGGACCGAGTTGGGTCCGACCCCCAGCACCCAGCGGGAGTCCCCGAGGCCCGGCAGGTAGAAGGTGGTCAGGTTGTCCCAGCGGCCGAGCCAGCTCCGTGGGACGCCGAAGCCGTCGCCGAACTGGGACAGCCGCGCGAGGAACGCCGGCATGCCCGCGAGCGCGGCCAGGACGAGGAGGGGGAGGAGCCGGAGGGCCAGTCGCCGCAGGTGCCGGTGCTGGTAGAGCATCGCGGCGCCCACCACGGCGGCCGAGGCCCAGGTGGAGAACTGGCCCGCGGCGAACGCGCCCGCGACCAGCGGCAGCCCCAGGACGATGAGCTCCCGGCGACCGACCAGCCCGCGCAGCCCCATGGCCACCAGCAGGGCCAGCGCCAGCACGACGTAGTCACCCGTGGCGATGGGCGAGGCCAGCGTGGTCGTCCCCCGCTCGAGCAGGTCGTCGGGGTTGCCGTCGCCCAGCCAGTACGTCTGGAGCAGCGCGACGACCGGGGAGACCCCCGCCGTCTGCAGCACGGCGATGACGCCGAGGACGGCGGCCGGCCACGTGATGGCACGGACCAGCCAGAGCCGGTGTGTGTCCGTCCGGACCGTGGCCCGCACCAGCACGAGCAGGGCGACCAGCTTGCAGATCGGCAGCACCGCGGTCAGGTCGTCGCCACCGGGCGTCAGCCCCCGCAGCAGCAGCCAGCTCACCGGCCACAGGGTGGACAGCAGCACGAAGACGGCGAGCGGGACGTCGAGCGGGCGCAGCCGGGGGGAGACCTCGTCGCCCCGGACGAACCGGAGGTAGCCGCCGGTCGCGGCGCCGGCCAGCAGCAGGGCCAGGAGCGCCTCGTTCGGGCGGGCGAACGGGATGAGCACGTCCCGGTCGATGCCGGCCAGGAAGGGCAGGGTGACGAGGTAGACGTAGACGGCGGCGACCGGGTGCAGCGCGACCACGACGACGAGCAGGAAGCCGGCCACGACCAGCGCACCGACGGCGCCCAGCAGGGCGGCGGCACCGCCGGCCAGCACGGCGGCGCCGGCACAGAGGACGACGGGGCCGGCGGACCGGCGCGTCCGCGGCGCCGGGGTCGGGTCGACGGGCTGGGCGACGGCGGTCCCCCGGCCGGTCTCGGTGACGGTCATGCGTCGCTCCTGCGGTGGGTGAGCGCGACGAGCGCCCCGGCGAAGACGGCGAGCGCCAGCGCCGCGGCGCCCGCCATCACCAGCACGTCGGTCGTCCGGCCGGCCTCGCCGGTCACCAGCCGGCCGGCGCCGAGCACGGGGAGCATCGCGACCGCGGCGGCGACGGCGGCGCCCAGCCAGCGGCGGTCCACGGTCCGCTCCGGGCGGATGGTGCGCCGCACCAGGTGGACCACGGTCGCGGCCGCGGCCGTGTCGGCGAGCAGCACGGTGACGCACAACCCGGCGATGCGGGGCAGGAGGCCGGGGAGCAGCAGCGAGCCGGTCCCGCCGACCACCGTCACCGCGAAGGCGACGATCCCGGCGAGCCGGGGGCCCCGGACGTCGAGGTGGGCGAACAGCGCCTGCCGGCCGATCTCGTGCACCCCGCTGGCGAGCTGGGCCACGCCGAGGACGGCGATGCAGGCTGCCAGGGCGTCGACCAGCGCGTCGTCCTGCAGCTCACCGGTGGCCAGGGCGGCGGCGATGCCGCCGGAGAAGGCGACGAGGACGCACAGCGGCGGCAGTCCGGCCGTCCACGCGTACGAGAGCGCCTGCCGCCAGGACGCCGCGTACCGGCCGGCGTCGCCGTCGCGGACCGCGGCCGACATCCCCGGCATGACGGCGGTCGAGACGGCGCGCGCCCCCAGCGCCGGCGGGACGATGTACACGGTGTAGGCCATCTGGAAGACGAGGACGCCGCCCGGCACGGTCGCGGCCACCGCCAGCAGCGTGAAGTGCCCGGACGCGGGCAGCACCGCCACCACGACCGACCGGCGCAACCGCCGGGCCACCGTCCGGACCTCCTCGTCGGCCCGCCAGCCGCGAGACGGTCGGATGGACAACCCCAGCCGTCGGGCTCCGATGACCTGCAGCGCGGCGTGCAGGGCGACCGACAGCGTGGCCCCGCACCCGAGCAGGACGACGACCTCGAACGGCACCTCCCCGATCGAGGCGCCGGGAGCGTGCACCACCGCGACGGCGCCCATCGTGAGCATCAGGCCCACGTTCTCCACGGCCGGTGCGGCGGTGGCCAGTGCGTAGCGCTCGCACGCCTGCTGCGCGGCTGCCCCGAGGGCGGCGACCGTGTACAGGACCACCTGCGCCGCCACGAGGACCAGCAGGAGTGCGGTGACGACCAGCGCCCGGCCCCGCGACGCGTCGGGGACCCCCAGCGTCAGCAGCCACGCCAGCCCCGGCGAGGCGACGACCAGCAGCAGCGCGACCGCGGCCGAGGTGCTGACCAGGAGGCCGCTCAGCCGCCTCAGGTACCGGGCCGTCTCGGCCGTCCCCCGCTCCGCCACGGACCGGACGACGGCGGGCACGACCACCAGCGCCAGCACGGGCCCGGCCACCACCGAGTAGGTGAGGTTGGGCACCGTGTTCGTGGCCAGGAAGCTGTTCGTCAGCGACGTCGGACCCAGCACCGCGCCGATGACGACCACCCGGAGGAGGCCCGTCACACGGCTCGTCAGCGTCCAGGCCGCCACGGTCGCGGAGCTGCGCGCGACCGTCCGGGTCGGGGCCTCGGCCAGGGGAGGTGGGGGACGGGTGCCCCCCGCGAGCGTCACGCCGCCGCCTACGGAGTCGTCCAGCGGCGGGCGATGACGGCGACCCCGAGCAGCGCGACGAGGAGCGCGGCGGCGGCTCCTGCCCCGACGGCCTGCACCCGGCTGGGACTGACCGGGTCGGACTCGGCGAAGGGAGGCGTCAGCACGGATGCGCCCGCACCGGCCAGCTCGGTGAACCGCACCTCGTCGAGCTGCTCGCGGATCACCTGCTCGCGCTGGGCCAGCGCGTCGATCTCACCCTGCCGCGCGGGATCGGCGCGCAGGGCCGCGATCTGGTCGACCACGCCCTGCAGCTGTCCCTCGAGGTAGGTGCGCAGCTCGGCCCGCTGGGTGTTGGCGGACGCGGCCAGGTACTGGTCGATGATCGACTGGAGCATCGGCTGCACGCTGTCCCGATCGCCGTCGGTGAGCCGTAGCGAGATCACCTCGCTCTCGCTCACGACGCCGGCCTCGAACGCGTCGGAGAGCTCCTCGACCGGCACGTCGTACTGCGCGGCCACCGGGTCGAGCACCGTCCGGCTCTCGAGCAGCACCAGCTGTGTGGAGAGGTTCCGGTCCTCCCGGAGGAATCCGGTCGGCTGCTCCTGGGTCAGGGAGTACAGCAGCTCGGCCTGCGCCGCGTAGCGCACGGGCAGCTGCCCCCAGACGTACCAGCCGGTGGCCCCGCCGATGCCGACCAGCACCATGGTCAGGAGGGCCAGGGCGGTCCACCTCCGCGGGGTCAACCGCCGGCGTCGCCGGGGCCCGACCAGCGGTGCCGCGCCGTCGGTGCGCGCGTCCTCGGCGGGGAGGGCGAGCGCCTCGGGAGCGATGAAGTTGGGGGCGGGCGGATCGGTGCTCGGGGCACGACCCTCGGCCGAGGCCGGCCTGCGGGGCCGGCCGGCGGTCTTCCGGCCGTTCGTGCTGGTGGTCACCGGGTCACCTGGCCCAGGACGGCGCAGACCGTGTCCACCTGGTCGGCGGTCATGGTCGGGGACATCGGGAGCGACAGGATGTGCCGTGCGGCGTGCTCGGCCACGGGCAGCGGCCCGTCGGCGAACCCGGCGAGGGCGGGCTGGAGGTGACAGGGCACCGGATAGTGGATGCCCCAGCCGATCCCGGCGGCGTCCAGTGCCCTCGTCGTGGCCTCGCGGTCGGGCACCTGGACGACCGCGAGGTGGTGCACCGACTCGGCCAGCCGGTGCTGGGCCAGCGGCCGGTGGTCCAGGGGGAGGTGGTGGAGGTACCGGTCCATCAGGGCACTCCTGTGTCGGTTGTGCCGATCGAGGTGGAGCAGCTTCGCGGAGAGCACGGCAGCCTGGAGGGTGTCCAGCCGGCTGTTCCGGCCGGGCACCTGGTGCAGGTGGTGTCCGCCGCCGCCGCGTCCGTGGTTGGCCAGCTGCCGGATGCGGGCGCTCAGGTCGGGATCGTCGGTGACCACCGCCCCGGCGTCCCCCAGCGCTCCCAGGTTCTTGCCCGGGTAGAAGCTGAAGGCGGCGGCGACGCCCACGCTGCCGGCCCGTCGTCCTCCGAAGCGGGCCCCGTGCGCCTGGGCGGCGTCCTCGACGAGCGCCAGACCGTGCCGCGCGGCCAGCGGCGCCAGCCGCCCGACGTCCGCCATCTGGCCGAACAGGTGCACGGCCATGACCGCGACGGTCCGGGGACCGATGGCCGCCGCGACGGCATCGGGGTCGACCTCCAGCGTGTCCGGCAGCACGTCCACGAAACGCGGTCGTGCCCCCGTGGCGCACACCGCCTCCGCCGTGGCGACGAACGTGTTGGCAGGGACGACGACCTCGTCCCCCGGCCCGACACCGAGCCCGGCCAGGATCAGCTCGAGCGCGTCCGTGCCGTTGGCGACACCGACGCAGTGCCGCGTGCCGCAGTAGTCGGCGAACTGCTCCTCGAACTCGCCCACCTCGGGGCCGCCGATGAACCCGCCGTGGGCCACCACGGACTTCCAGGCCAGGTCGAGCTCGTCCCGGAGTGACTCGGTCACGCCGGCGAGGTCGAGGAACGGGATCGGGTGCCGCGTCATGACGCGATCTGCGGGGGGTTGGGGAGCCGGCGACGCATGCCCAGCACGGGTCGGCCGGCCTCCGGCGCCAGGCCGCTCGGGTCGTGCAGCGCACCGGCGAGGTCGCGGGCCGCCCCCTGGAGTTCGTTCGTCGCCTCCAGCACCCGGACGATCTCCAGGCCGCGTTCTCCCGGGGTGTCGGGCCGCGCCCCGGTCCGGATGCAGTCCAGGAAGTGCTCGTCCTGGACGAGCAACGGCTCCTTGAACGCGATGTACGGGGACGTGATGTCACCGGTGCGGTAGGACACCGGCAACGCGTGCGCCGCCGTGGGGTCGTCGATCGCGTCGACGTCGACGCCGATGTCGTAGACCCGGATCCGTTCGTTGTCCGACAGGTCGTCGTAGACGGCCATCTTCCGCTCACCGACGACGGTGACCTGCCGGGTCTTGTTGGGGGTCAGCCAGCTCACGTGGACGTAGGCCGGGACCTTGGCGCGCTCGAAGTCCAGGCGCAGGTAGGCCACGTCGGCGTGCTGGCTGCTGATGTTGCAGTGCGCCCAGACCGCGGTCGAGGACGGCATCTCGTCGAGGATGTAGCTGACGATGGAGATGTCGTGCGGGGCGAGGTCCCAGATGACGTTGACGTCGCTCTGGTAGCGACCCAGGCTCAGCCGGGCGGTGTCCACGTACAGGACCCGGCCCAGGGCTCCCGACCGGACGAGCTCCCGCAGCTTCCAGACCGCGGCGTTGTACTCGAACGTGTGGCCCACCATGAGGTGGACGCGGCGCCGGGCGGCGGCCTCGACGAGCAGTTCGGCGTCCCAGACGGACGTCGTGAGGGGCTTCTCGACCAGCACGTGCTTGGCCGCCTCGAGCGCCTGCCGGGCGACGGCCGCGTGGGCACCCGGGGGCGTGGCGACGATGACGGCGTCGATGTCGTCCAGGACGTCGTCGAGGCAGGTGGCCAACGTCGCCATCGGGTGGTGGGCCGCTGCCTCGGCGAGCCGGTCGGGGTTCGCGTCGACGACGGTGACGGCCACCCCGGGCATGCTGCTGAGCACGCGCACGTGCTTGGAGCCCCAGTAGCCGTAGCCGACGACGGCGACCCGGTCCTGGTGTTGCTGACTTCTCACGATGTCCTCCTGCGCGGTTCTGCGCGGGTCACGGCGCCGCGGGTGGGGATGCGCGACGGTCTGCCTGCTGATCTGGTCACGTCCTCGACGGGCGTTGCGCGAGGTCGTGCACGGGGGACGCGGAGCCCCGGTGGGGTGACCGGCCAGAGCCGGACCCGAGCTGTACGGGACGTCGACGGCAGCACACCCGCGGCACGGCGGGTGGCGCGGACCGCAGCTCAGTCCGGTCGGACCCCAGGAGCAACGGCGTCCCCGGCGGTGGAGTCGGCAGCGCCGGCACGGACGGGCACCGAGGCCGCGGCCTCCGCTGCCGCGCGCCAGGCGTGCAGCACCGCGAGTGGCACCGCGGCAGCGCCGTCCTGGTTGGTCCCGGACACGGCGGTACCGCAGGAGCCGGTCGCCGTGGGCGCCGACGGCACGGGTACCGGTGGAGCGGGCGGCAGCTGCCGGTCGGGGGCGAGGGGGGCGACGGGCGCCGGGGCCTCGGCCGGGACGATCGGCGACACGGTCGCCAGGACGACCGCGGGTCGCACGACGGCGCGCACCTGACGGCTGGTGGCCGCGGAGGCCGGAGAGGCCGGGGAGGCCTCGGCCCGGCCGGTCGGACCGGTGGGAGCGGGACTGACCGCGCAGAGGGTGGGCGGCGTCTCGGGCGGGTGGGTGGCCGCGATGCCGAGCGTGGCGGGCAGCTCGGCCGGCACGGTGCCGTCCTCGGACCGGACCAGGTCGGGGAGGACCGGGGGCGTCGACGCGGCGTCCGCCGGCGTGGCCTCGCCGGCGGTGGCGGGGCCCGCAGGCGTCGCGGCCGGATCGGGGACCGCTGCCGGCGGGACCTCGTCCACCGGCGGGGCGTCGACCGGCGGGACCTCCAACGGCGGGTCCTCGTCCAGCGGCGGGGCGTCGACGGGCGGGGCGTCGACCGGGGGGACGTCGACGGGCGGGGCGTCGACCGGGGGGACGTCGACGGGCGGGACGTCGACCGGCGGGACGTCGACGGGCGGGACGTCGACCGGCGGGACGTCGACCGGCGGGACGTCGACCGGCGGGACGTCGACCGGCGGGACGTCAGCGGGCGGGACGTCGACCGGCGGGGGGACCGGGGCGCCGTCGGTCTGGTCACCGCGGTCCGGCTGCCCGATCCCTCCGGGAGCTCCGCTCCCGGCGTCCGCGGGCGGCACGTCGGCGTATCCGGGCCAACTCTCCGCGGCGGCGGCCCCTGCACCGCCCACTGGCTGTGCGGCGTCGCCCGCGGTGGCGGTCGTCCCCGCGTGGGCCCGGCCTGCGAGGACCAGCAGCAGCACCCACGTGCCGGCCACCAACAGCAGGCCGAGCACCGCCCGCCGGAGCCAGCGGTGACCGGCCGTGGGCAGGGGAGCGCCTGGCGTCGCTCCCGTCAGCGGCGCGCTGCGGGGCGACGACATCGCGGTGCCGCCTGCCAGGACCACACTGCCCCCATCCACGCGTGGGGACGAGGTGGGAAGACCGGATCGTCCCCGCCGGTCACGTGGGCGGGACCCTCCCGAGGGGGCCGATGGGGGTCAACCCCATCGCGCACGGGCTCGTGACGCGCCGTGTCCGACATCACATCGTGTGATCGGTCACTTGCTCCGAAGCGCATCTGTGCAGGTCGCTGTCACCGTGTGGCGGCTGGTCGAGCACGTAGCGTCACCGTCGGGCGTGTCGAGCGGGTCACTCCGTCCAGGCCAGCAGGCGGGCGGCCGGCCAGGTGTTGACCACCCGATCGACCGGGACGCCGACCTCCACGGCCCGTTCGCAGCCGTTGCCCTGCCAGTCCAGCTGGCCGGGGGCGTGGGCGTCGGTGTCGACGGCGAACTCGCAGCCCAGCTCCACCGCCAGGTGCAGCAGCCGCAGTGGCGGGTCCAGCCGCTCCGGCCGGGAGTTGATCTCGACCGCGGTGCCGTGCTCGACGCAGGCGGTGAAGACCGCCTCGGCGTCGAAGGTGCTCTCCGGTCGCGGCCGCTGACGGCGTCCCTCCCGCTGCTCGCGCGGGATGAGCAGCCGCCCGGTGCAGTGCCCCAGGACGTCGGTGTGCGGGTCGGCCACCGCCCGCAGCATCCGCTCGGTCATGGCGGCCGACTCCGCCCGCAGGTCCGAGTGGACGCTCGCGACGACGACGTCGAGCCGGCCGAGCAGCTCCTCGGTCTGGTCGAGGGAGCCGTCGAGGTTGATGTCGCACTCGATGCCGGTGAGGATCCGGAACGGCGCGAGCTCCTCGTTCAGCTGCGCGACGACGTCCAGCTGCCGTTCCAGCCGCTCGGGAGACAGGCCGTTGGCGACGGTCAGCCGGGGCGAGTGGTCGGTCAGCGCCATGTACTCGTGCCCCAGCCCGATGGCGGCCTCGGCCATCTCCCGGATCGGGCTGCCGCCGTCCGACCAGTCCGAGTGCACGTGCAGGTCACCGCGGAGCGCGGCGCGGAACTCGGCGACGTCGTCGGCCAGCGGCGTGAGCTCGCCGTGCGTCTCCTCCAGGCGGGCCAGGTACTCGGGCACCTCGCCGGCATGCGCCTGCACGATCGCCGCACCGGTCTTGGGGCCGATGCCCTTGAGGTCGGTGAGCGTCCGCGTGCGGATCCGCCGGTCGAGCTCCTCGGGGCCGAGGGTGTCGACGACGGCGGCGGCGGTGCGGAACGCCGACACCCGGTGCGTGGGCTCGCGGGCGCGCTCCAGGAGGAAGGCGATCCTCCGGAGCGCGGCCGCGGGCGGGAGTGGAGAGCTCAGCGGGCCGCCTTCTTCGCCCGCCGCTCGGCCTTCTTGTGGGCCTTGGCCGCGCGCTTCTGGGCCTTCTCGTAGCTGCGCTCGGTGCCCTCGGCCGCGCGCTTCGCCGCCCGGCGCGCCCGGTAGCCCACCGACGGCTTGCCCTCGGTGTCGACCGCGGCGATCAGCAGCCCACCGAGCAGGCCGAGGTTCTTGAGGAAGTGGGACAGCTGGCCGAAGCGCTCCTTGGGGTCCTCGTGCTCCCAGAAGCGGTGCCCGGCCAGCGTGGTCGGCACGATGCTGCCGGCGAGGGCGAGCGCGGACAGCCGGGGCAGCTTGCCGAGCGCGAACAGCGAGCCGGCGGCGACCTTCACGCCCGCGTCGATCCGGACCCACTGCTCGACGTCCCGCGGCACCTGCACCGGCAGCGTCTTGTCCGCCTGCTCGGTGATCTGGTCGACCACGGGCTGCGCACCGGGCACCCGCGTCTGCGGGTTGCGCAGGGTGTCGATGCCGCCGTAGACGAACGACGAGGCGAGCAACGGCCGGGCGATCCGGCGGACCAACATGGAGGAACCTCTTTCGTCGGGGATCTCGTGTGCTCCGGTGCCCGGCCCAGGCCGGGACACCCCTGCTCGGACCGTAGTGAGATCGCCGCGACTCCGCTCGGTCAGCGACGTCGTCCGGGCCGGTCAGTCCGTGCGGCAGCAGTAGACGGTGAGCCTCGCTCGCTTGCGGAACGAGAACTCGGTCGCCCGCTCGCCGGTCTCGCCGTCATAGGCCACCTGCAGCGGACCCGACCGGGAGACCACGCGCACCTGCGCCACCTGCGTGTCCGCGTAGCCGGAGCTGCGGTCGCTGATGGCCAGCAGCGAGCCGAGCACCGCGCGGGTCCGGCTGAGACGGACGTCGGCCCGCAGGTACTGGACGTCGAGCAGGCCGTCCTCGAGCCGGGGGCGCCAGGCCGGGGCCAGTCCGCGCGGGGTGTAGCGGCAGTTGCCGACGAACAGGATCCAGACCAGCACCGGGCGGTCGTCGAGCAGCAGCGACACCGGCGTCCCACGGTGGAGGGTCTGGGCGGCGGCCACGGTCATCGCCGCCCACTTGCCCAGCCGGCCCGACAGCGCGTCGCGGCGGCGGACCATCTCCGGGTAGCTGCCGATGCTCGCGGTGTTGAGGAACGGCGTCCCGTTGACCTCGGCGACGTCCACCTCGACGGTCGAGCCCACCGTCACCGCCTCGGCCGCGTGCTCGAGGGTGTGCACGCCCAGGTCGCGGGCGAAGTGGTTGAGGGTGCCGGCCGGCAGCACGGCGAGGGGCAGCCGGTGCTCGAGGGCCACCGCGGCGGCGGCCGCCACGCTGCCGTCGCCGCCGGCCACGCCGAGCGCGCGGGCCCGCCCCGAGCCCGCGGCCTCGCCGAGCAGCTCGGCCACCCCGCCCCCGGGCCCGATCTCGAGCACCTCGGCGCGGGGGAGCAGCCGCCGGATGTCCTCCGCCGGGTCGTAGTCCTCGTCCCCGGAGCGCGGGTTCACCGCGACCACCAGTCCCTCGCCGTCCGGCAGCGGGGCGCCCGTGGCGGCGGGCCGCACCCGCGCGGGCGTCGTCGGCCGCACCCGCCACCACAGCCGGCTGCCCGCGGCGACGGCGGCACCCACGGCCAGTCCGGCGACGACGTCCCCGGGGTAGTGCACGCCGACGTGCACCCGCGAGTAGCCCACCCCCAGGGCCAGCGGCGCGAGCCCGGCCCCGGCGAGCGGGGCCTCCAGCGCGACGCCGGTGACGAACGCGCCCGCCGACGCCGAGTGCCCGCTGGGGAAGGAGTGGGTGGTCAGCGAGCGGCGCAGCAACCGGTCGACCGGGTGCGCGCCCAGGTCCGGTCGCCGCCGTCCGAAGACCCGCTTGAGGAGGGCGTTGACCAGGGCGCTCGACACCGCCATGGAGCCCAGGCCGCGGACCGCTGCCCGGCGCCACTGCCCCCGGCGCAGGCCCAGCACCACGCCGACGACGATCCACAGCTTGCCGTGGTCGGCCGCGGTCGACAGCCGGCGCAGCCACGGATCAGCGCGGGAGGTGGGCAGGCCGCTGACGAGGGAGTGCAGGCGGGCATCCCAGTCGTGGGCGCTCCGCATGCCGCCGGACGCTAGCGGAGTCCGCGAGCCTCGGCTGCCCCGTCCCGGCCCCGCTCCAGCGTCCCGCCGGGAGCCTGCGAGCGGTGGGCGGCAGCGGGGTCCTCTTCCTTGCGGCGGGCGCGGTAGGCCGCGACGGTCGACCGGCTGGCGCAGGTGTTGGAGCAGTAGCGGCGGCTGGCGTTGCGCGAGGTGTCGACGTAGACGTCGTCGCAGCCCTCGGCCGAGCACACCCCCAGGCGCTGCCAGCCGTGCTGGACGACGACCTGCGACAGGCCCATCGCGACCGTCGTGGTCAGCTGCTCGAGCACGGGCACGTCCGGACGGGCGTAGTGCAGGTGCAGCTCGCCGTCGTGGTCGGTCGCGTAGGGCTGCGGCGAGGCGAGCGCGAGCAGGGCGTTGAGCCGGTCGATCACCTCGGCCTGCGAGCCCGCCACGGCGACGGCGCGGATGAGGTCGGCGGTGCGCTCGGCCTGCCGGCTGCCGTCGGCGGAGAGGTCGAAGGACGCCGCCGGCTCGAACCACTCGGCGTGGGCGCCGAGGAAGGCGGTGGCCCACTTCGGGTCGTCGCGCTCGGCGTTGGCCAGGTCGATGGCCAGCTCGACCGCGTTCGACCCGTAGGTGTCGTAGTTCATTTGACTCCCTACCGCCCCGTCCCTAGTGTGTAGGGGGTCAACACCGTTTGACTCCCTACTCTTCCCTCTGCTGGGCCTGTCGAAGTGAGCTCGTCGTGCGTGCGTACCTGACTGTCTGGCGGCTGCCGTCCGCCCCCGTGCTCCTGCTCGCGGGCTTCGCCGGCCGTCTCCCCTCCGCCATGGTGCCGCTGGCGCTGCTGCTCATGGTGCAGGAGCAGACCGGTTCGTACGCGGTCGCCGGACTCGCGGCGGCCACCTACGGGCTGGCCATGGCCGGCATGGCGCCGGTGCTCGGGCGGCTGGCCGACCGTCGGTCGCCGCGCCCGGTGCTGCTCGTCCAGGCCGCGGCCTACCCGGTGCTCCTGGCGCTGCTGGTGGCCGCCGTCCTCGGCGGCGCGCCGGTCGCGGCGGTCGTGGTCGCCTCGGCGGCCGCGGGAGCCGGCACGCCGCTGGTGTCGGGGACGGTCCGCGCGCTGTGGTCGCGGGTCGACCCGCGGGTACGCACCACCGCCTACGCGCTCGACGCCACCGCCACCGAGCTGGTCTTCGTCGCCGGCCCGACCGTGGTGGCGGTGCTCGCCGTGCTGGCCGCCCCCGCCTGGGCCCTCGGGGTCGCGGGCGTGCTGGCCACCGGTGGCGCCCTGGGCATCGCCACCTCGCGTGCCCTGGGCGACTGGGTGCCCGCTCCCGCGCTCGACCGCCGCGGACCCCTCGCGACCGTGCTCGCGCCCGGGATGCCGCGGGTGCTGGCCAGCGGGTCGGCGCTGATGCTCGGCTTCGGCGCCCTCGAGGTGGCCATCCCGGCCTTCGCCGACGAGGCGGGCTCCCCCGGGATGTCCGGCGTCCTGCTCGCCCTGTGGTCACTCGGCTCGGTCGCCGGCGGGCTCTGGTTCGGCGCCCGGGTGGTCAGCGTCGCGCTGCCCCGCCAGTACCGGTGGCTGCTGCTGGGCGTGACGATCGGGCTGGCGCCCCTGACCGCGGCGTCGAGCCCGTGGGTGCTCGGTGCCCTGCTGTTCCTCGGCGGGACGGCGATCGCCCCGACGCTGACCGTGCAGAACTCGCTGGTCGGCACGATCGCCCCCGCGCACGCCGCCACGGAGGCCTTCACCTGGCTGTCGACGATGGCCACCGGCTCCTCGGCGGTGGGCGCCGCGCTGGGCGGGGCGCTGATCGAGGGGCCGGCCGGGGTGAACGGCAGCCTGCTGCTCGCCGTCGGCGGGGCGGCGCTGGCGGTGGCGGCCACGCTGGTGCCCGGCCGGTGGGGCACCGCTGCCGGCGCGATGCGGACGTCTGTGCCCGCCTGATGGCGCCGAGGGTGGCGACGTGGTGGCCATCGTGGCTCGATCGCCACCACGTCGTCCCACTCGGGCGGGGCGGGGACGCGAGGCGGCCCGACCCGGGCTGCGGGCGTCGGTGGGGGCGCTGGTAGTCTCGTCTCTCGGTGGTTCCGGGGGGACTCGGACCCCGGGAGGCTTCGCCTAGTCCGGTCTATGGCGCCGCACTGCTAATGCGGTTTGGGTTAATCCCCATCCCGGGTTCAAATCCCGGAGCCTCCGCGCACGACAACTGAACACCGGCACCCGTAGCTCAACGGATAGAGCATCTGACTACGGATCAGAAGGTTAGGGGTTCGAATCCCTTCGGGTGCACGTCTGGTTGAGACAGCACCGCGGCCTCGTCTCCTCGGAGAGCGGGGCCGCGATGTTCTCCCAGGACGTCGTCAGCGCCGCCGCGTCGGCCCCCGCGGTCCCCCGTCCCAGCAGGCAGCCGCGGACGCCGCGCTGACCCGCGACTGAGCGCCGGGACGCGCCGGGAGGATGTGGGGCGGGGGGCCGGTCCTGACGGTCTGGCCGCGTTGGTCGGTCCACCCAGCAGTGGGTGGCCATTCATTGCCGGCTACCCCCGCCCTGCCTCCACTGTGACCCACGCCACACGGGACGGTCAACCCCGGCGCGGCGTGTCGGACCATTCCCTCACGCGGGTACGAGGACGACCGGAACGGGTGCGGACCGGACGATCTTCGTCGCCGTCGAGCCCAGGAACACCCGGGCGAGCGGGCCCAGCCGGGAGCTGCCCAGGACCAGCAGGTCGCCCGGCCGCCAGGGGACGGCGGCGACCGCCCCGGCCCACCCGCGGCCGCCGGCCACGAGCGTCTCCGGTGCCGCGCCGGGGCCGGTCCACGCGGCGGCGAGGGCGTCGAGCTCCTGCTGCGCCTGGCCGGCCCAGGTGCCGCTGACCAGCCGCTCCACGTGCAGGCCGGTCTCGGACGGCAGCATCGGCTCCCGCTCCGGGGCGAACGTGAGCAGCCGCACCGGCACGTCCCACGCCGCGGCCGCCCGCCGCGTCCAGTCCAGGGCGGCCCGTGAGCGGTCGGTCCCGGCCCAGGCGCAGGAGAGCCGGGTCAGCCGATCCGCCGGCGGGCACGGGGCAGGAGCCAGCGCCAGGGGCACCGGCGAGGAGTGCAGGAGGTGCTCGGTGACGCTGCCGGCCTGGAACCGCCCGGCCGGTGCGGTGGCAGCGGGGCCCAGCACGAGCAGCGAGCCCTGCGCCTCGCGCACCGCGCTGACCAGCCCTGCGGGCACCGACGTCGCCTCCACCGTGACCGTGCGGACGGCGTCCACCCCGGCGGCGACCAGGGTCGCGACGGCGGCGTCCTGGCCGGCGCGCACGACGCCGGCGACCCACTGGCGGTACTCCCGGTCGGCGCGGGGGTCGGGGAAGCCGCGGGCGGTCACGGTCGCGACGACGACGTCCTCCCCGGCGGTGCGCGCCAGCACCCCGGCCAGCTGGAGCGCGGCGTCGTCGGACCGGTCGACCGACGAGCCGACGACGAGGGTCACCGCGGCGTCCGGAGCGTGGAGTGGGTGCGGGCGTAGGTGACGTAGACGACCGCGGCGATGGCCAGCCAGATCCCGAACAGCGCCCACGTCGTCCCCGGCAGCCCGTAGACGAGGTAGAGGCAGAACGCGACCGACAGGACCGGGACCACCGGGTAGCCCGGCACGCGGAAGCCGCGGGGGAGGTCCGGCTGGGTGCGGCGGAGCACCACGACGCCGATCGAGACGACGGTGAACGCGACCAGCGTGCCCATGCTGGTCAGGTCGATGAGGAAGTCCAGCGGGACGAAGCCGGCCAGCACACCCACGAACAGGGCCACCGCGACGGTGCCGCGGACGGGGGTGAGCGTGCGCGGGTCCACGCGGCTGAACAGTGACGGGATCATCCCGTCCCGGCTCATCGCGAACAGGATCCGGGTCTGCCCGTACATGGTCACGAGCGTCACCGAGAAGATCGAGACGACCGCCCCCGCGGCCAGCACGATGGCCGGCCACCGGGAGCCGGTGACGTCCTCGAGGATGACCGCCAGGCCCGCCTCCTGACCCTCGAACTCCGCGGCCGGCTGGGCGCCCACCGCCGAGAACGCGACCAGC
The DNA here is from genome assembly GCF_010686765.1 of Geodermatophilus sabuli. Classification (GTDB taxonomy): domain Bacteria; phylum Actinomycetota; class Actinomycetes; order Mycobacteriales; family Geodermatophilaceae; genus Geodermatophilus; species Geodermatophilus sabuli_A. The sequence continues at coordinate 145,418 of NZ_JAAGWF010000015.1, forward strand.
AGGTAGACCGTCGTCACGACGAGGAGAGCGCCGATGATGGCCACCGGCAGGGTCCGGCGCGGGTTGCGCACCTCCTCCCCGGCGGTGGAGACGGCGTCCAGGCCGATGAACGAGAAGAAGATCGACGAGGCGGCGGCGCTGATCCCGGCCACGCCCAGCGGTGCGAAGGGCGCGTAGTTGTCCGACGTGAACGCGGAGAAGGCGATCGCCGAGAAGAACAGCAGGACCAGGACCTTGATCACCACCATCACCGCGTTGGCGCGGGCGGACTCGCTCGCGCCCCGGATGAGCAGGAGCGCGCACAGGGTCACCAGCACGATGGCGGGCAGGTTGACCACGCCGCCGGCCCCCGGTGCGGCCGACAGCGCGTCGGGGATGCGGACGCCGATGGTGTCGTCGAGCAGCTCGTCGAGGTACTCGCTCCAGCCCACGGCGACCGCGGCCGAGCTGACCGCGTACTCCAGCACCAGGCACCAGCCCACGACGTAGGCGACGACCTCGCCGAGGGTCGCGTAGGCGTAGGAGTAGGACGAGCCGGCCACCGGGATGGTGGAGGCCAGCTCGGCGTAGCAGAGCGCGGTGAAGCCGGCCGTGACGGCGGCGAGGACGAAGGAGACCACGACCGCGGGACCGGCCTCGGGGACCGCGGAGCTCAGGACGAAGAAGATGCCGGTGCCGATGGTGGCGCCGATGCCGAAGCTCATCAGCTGCGCCGGGCCGATCCGGCGGGCCAGCGCCCCGCCGTCGGGCGCCTCGGCGCCGGTCTCGTCGACCATCGCGGCCACGGGCTTGCGCCGGAACAGCTCGGCGCGCAGGGACGGAGCACTCACGCGGGGCCTCCTCGGCAGCGGGTGCCGGCGTCCTCGACGGCGGAAGGTGCCGCCGTCGTGACCCGGAGCCCGGCTCCCCAAACCGCCCCGGCGGACTTTCGGCGCCGGGAGTCCGCGGGGGGTCAGCCGACGCGGCGCAGCACGTCCCGGGAGAGCTGCCCGACGGCGGTGTGCCCGGTCAGCCCGAGGGTGAGGTCGAACTCCGCCACGACGTCGGACACCACCTGCCGCACCCCCGCCTCGCCGGCCAGCCCGAGCCCCCAGACGAACGGCCGGCCGAGCAGCACGGCCCGGGCACCGAGCGCCACCGCGGTCAGGACGTCGGCACCGCTGCGCACCCCGCTGTCGAGCAGGACCGGAGCCCGGTCGGCGACGGCGTCGACGACGTCGGGCAGCGCGTCCAGCGCGGCGATCGAGCGGTCCACCTGGCGGCCGCCGTGGGTGCTCACCACGACCCCGTCCACCCCCTCGTCCAGCGCCCGCCGGGCGTCGTCGGGGTGCAGGACGCCCTTGAGCAGGATCGGCAGCCGGGTGCGGCTGCGCAGCCAGGCGAGGTCGGCCCAGGTGATCGAGGGCCGCGAGTAGATCGACAGGAAGGTCTCGACGGCGGCCCGTGGGAGGGGTGAGCGCAGGTTCTCCCGGAGCGGTCCGGGCCAGGCCCGCGCCATGCCCACGAGGGCCCGCACCGCGGCGAGCGTCGGCAGCGGCTGCCGGTCCCGCCGGGCCGCCGTCCCGGGCTGAGCCGGCGCGGGTGCCGCCGTCGCCGCCGCCCGCTCGGCCACCAGGCGGCGGAACACCGGGTCGGAGGTGTACTGCGCGATGCCCTTGCCGAGGGCGAACGGGAGGTGGCCGAGATCGAGATCGCGCGGGCGCCAGCCGAGCATCGTGGTGTCCAGGGTCACCACCAGCGCCTCGCACCCGCTGGCCTCGGCGCGGCCCAGCAGGCTCTCGACCAGCTCATCGGACGTCGACCAGTACAGCTGGAACCACCGCGGCGCGTCGCCCATCACGGCGGCGCAGTCCTCCATCGGCACCGACGCCTGGTTGGAGAAGACCATCGGCACGCCCAGAGCCGCCACGGCGCGGGCCACGGCGCGGTCGGCGTCGGCGTGCACCAGCTCCAGCGCGCCGACCGGGCCAACCAGCACCGGCGCGGGCAGCCGCCGGCCGAACAGCTCCACCGTGGTGTCCCGGACGCTGACGTCCCGCAGCACCCGGGGGACGACCGCCCACCGGTCGAACGCCGCCCGGTTGGCCCGCTGGGTCGCCTCGGACCCGGCGCCGCCAGCCACGTAGGAGTAGGCGCGGGCGGTCAGCCGCCGGCGCGCCCGCCGCTGCAGGGCGGCGGCCGCGACGGGCACCTGGGGGAGCCGGCCGTACACCCCGGCGCGGTAGACGTCGTCCTGCCGGCGGCGCCCCGGACCCGCTGCTCGATCCACCGGGACACCGTAGTGAGGCCCGGGTCACAGGACCCGGACGAGACCGGATCGGAAATATGTCGACACGCCGCACCGACACGCGCGACTGACCGGTAACTGGCGGTCAACGAGGCACCCCGGGCGTCATCATGGGAGCGCACCGCCGCATCGAGGATGCGCCGGCGAGCAAGAGCTCCAGGGGGAAGTACGTGCCGGTCGGATCCAGGCCTCGTCCACATGCCCGGCCGCATGCCCAGGTCCTCTCTCATCCCGATGCTCCCCCTCCGGCCGGGCGGGGCATCGTGCCCCACGTCGCCACCGTCATGGGCCTGTTCGGGGTCCTGCTGTGCGCCGGCGTCGCCGGCGCCGCACCCGCGCTCGCCGTGGACGACCCGGCCCGGCCGGACGCCCGCGTCACCCACGGGCCCAGCTGCCGCCCCGGCGGCGTGGTCGTCGAGGTGACCGGCGGCACCGTCGCCTACGCCGTCACCCTGTCCACCAGCCGCGCGCACGACGGCGAGGACGTCGGCGAGGTGCAGCCCGGCGCGGTCGTGGTGCTGGCCACGGGCGACGTCGACTGGGGCGAGACCATCGACCCGTACCTGGCGTACGCGGCGCTCGACGGCTCGGGCACCCGGTACGTCGACGAGCTCGACGGCTTCAGCTTCACCCGGCCCGCCCTCGAGGACTGCGCCGCGATCGCGCCGTCGACGGCCGGCGGTGAGGTCCCCACGGCCGCCGGTGAGGTGCCCCCGGCCGCCGGCGAGGTGCCGGCCTCCGGCGGTGAGGTGCCCACGGCTGGGGAGGTGCCGGCGGCCGGTGAGGTGCCCGCGGCCGGCACGCCGCCGGTCGAGGTCCCGGGTGACGTGGCGCCGATGCCCGTCCCGGTCTTCCCCGGCAGCGGCACGGCGGCCGGCACCCGACCCGCCGCCGTCCCGGCCGCCGCGGCGGCTCCGCTCACCGGTGGTGCGGACGGCGTCTCGTGGCCGCTGCTCGCCGCCGGGGCGGCGCTGCTGACGGCGGGCACGGGCCTGGCCGCCGTCACGGGGCGCCGCGGCCGACGCGCCGGTGCGCCGGCGTCTCCCGGGGGCGCCTGAGCCGGACGTCGGCGACGATGGAGGGGTGCCCCACCCCGAGGACGCCCTCGCGCAGGATCTCCGTCCCGCCCCCGACGTCCCGCCGGATGCCGCCGACCTCCCCGAGGTCCCCCTGGATGCCGCCGACCTGCCCGGCGTCACCCCGCGGCCGGCCGAGACGTGGTTGCGGATCGTCCAGGTGCACGACCGGATCACCCGTCGTGTCGACTCGGCACTGCACCGCCAGCACGGCATCTCCCTCACCGGCTTCGAGGCGTTGCGGCGGATCGGCGAGGCGCCCGGCGAGCGGGCCACCATGGGGGAGGTCGCCGAGGCGCTCGGACTGTCCCGGGCCGGTGTGACCAGCACGGTGACGCGGCTGGTGGCCGAGGGGCTGGTCGTCCGCGAACGGTCGGCCGGGGACAAGCGGCTGCTGCACGCCCGCCTCACTCCCGCCGGGCGGGCCACGGTGGACGCCGCGACCCCGACCCACGACGAGCTCGTCGCACACCTGCTCACCCTCCTGGGGAACGACGCGACGGTGGTCACCGACGCCCTGGCCCGGGTCTCCGCGGCCGCCAGGACCCGTCGCTGAAGCAGGCCCGGTCCCCGAGCCTGCGAGGGGCCGGGAGGACGGGGTCTTTCCTCCGTCCAGGGGACACTTCAAGCCCGTAGTGTTTCCCCGGTGCCGGGGCCGGGCAGGACGTGATCATGCAGGGAGGGATCGAGCGCTGCTCCGTGGTCGTGCCGACCCTCGGCCGACCCTCGCTCGACCTGCTCCTCGACGCGCTGGCGGAGGCTCAGGGCCCCCGCCCGGCCGAGCTGGTGCTGGTCGACGACCGCCCGTCCGGTGCCCCGCTCCGCCCTGGACGCGCCGGCCTCCCACCGGTGCGCGTGGTGCGGACCGGGGGCGGTGGCCCCGCGCGGGCCCGGAACCTCGGCTGGCGGACCGCCCGCACCGAGTGGATCGCCTTCCTCGACGACGACGTCGTCCCCGACCCCGACTGGTACGAGCGGCTGGCCACCGATCTCCGCGACCTCCCGCCGGACGTGGCCGGCAGTCAGGGCCGGGTCCGCGTGCCGCTGCCCGGGGACCGCCGTCCGACCGACTGGGAGCGTGGCACCGCCGGCCTGGCGACCAGCTCCTGGATCACCGCCGACCTGGCCTACCGCCGCGCCGCCCTCGCCGCGGTCGGGGGCTTCGACGAACGGTTCCGCCGCGCCTTCCGGGAGGACTCCGACCTGGCGCTGCGGGTGATGGACACCGGTGCGCGGCTCGTCCGCGGGCAGCGCTGGATCACCCACCCGGTGCGGCCGGTCGACCGCTGGGTGAGCGTGCGCGTGCAGGCCGGCAACGCCGACGACGTCCTCATGCGCCGACTGCACGGGCCCGACTGGCGGGCACGCGCCGACGCCCCGCTGGGCCGACGTCCCCAGCACACGGCCGTGACCGCTGCCGCCCTGGCCGCCCTCGGCTCAGCCGCTGCGCGCCGGCCCCGGGCCGCGGCCATCGCCGCCGGCTTCTGGCTCGCCGGGACGGCCGAGTTCGCCTGGGCGCGCATCGCATCCGGACCGCGCACCCGCGCCGAAGTGACCTCGATGAGCCTCACCAGCGCCGCCATCCCCCCGCTGGCGACGTGGCACTGGCTCCGGGGGGTCGTGCGGCACCGGCGGGTGCGGCCCTGGCGCGGGCTGCCCGACCTGGTGCTCTTCGACCGCGACGGCACCCTCGTGCGCGACTACCCGTACAACGGCGACCCGGAGTTCGTGAAGCCGGTACCGGGCGCCCGGGAGGCGGTCGACGCACTGCGCGCCCGCGGCGTCCGGATCGGCGTGGTGAGCAACCAGTCGGGGGTGGCCCGCGGACTGATCACCCGCGACCAGGTGGACGCCTGCATGGCCCGGCTGGCCGAACTCCTCGGCCCCTTCGACACCGTCCAGGTCTGCCCGCACGGGCCCGACGACGGCTGCAGCTGCCGCAAGCCCGCGCCCGGCATGGTGAAGGCGGCCTGCGCGGAGCTGGACGTCGACCCCGCCCGTTGCGTGGTCATCGGGGACATCGGCGCCGACGTCGAGGCAGCCGCGGCGGCCGGAGCCGTCGGGATCCTGGTGCCCACACCGGTGACCCGGAAGGCCGAGGTCGCCGCAGCTCCCCGCCGAGCGGCCACGCTGACCGAGGCGGTCGGCGACGTCCTGGCGGGGGAGTGGTGAACCGCCCGCGGACGGTGCTGGTCGCCCGACTCGACAACGCCGGCGACGTGCTCCTGCAGGGCCCCCTGGTCCGCGCGGTGGCGGCGGGCGCCGACCGGGTGGTGTTCCTGGCCGGTCCGGCCGGCGCCGAGGCCGCGGCGCTGCTGCCCGGGGTGGACGAGGTATGGCCCTGGTCGTGCCCCTGGATCCTCGGTGACCCGCCCCCGGTGGACGCCGCCGACCTCGCCGCCCTGACCGAGCGCGTGCGCGCCCTGGCCCCGGACGAGGCGGTCGTCTCCACGTCGTTCCACCAGTCCCCGCTGCCGCTGGCCCTGGTGCTGCGTGCCGCGGGTGTGCCGCGGATCTCGGCGATCAGCGTCGACTACCCCGGGTCCCTGCTCGACGTCCGCCACCGGGTGGAGGACGACCTGCCCGAGCCCGAGCGCGCACTCTCCCTCGCCCGCGCCGCCGGGTTCGACCTGCCGGCCGGCGACGACGGCCGGCTGGCGGTGCGCCGGCCGCTGCCCCCCGTGGCGCACCCGCCCGGTTACGTCGTGCTGCACCCCGGCGCCTCGGTCCCCGCGCGGGCCTGGCCGGCGCAGCGCTGCGCCGAGGCCGTCGAGGCGCTCGCCGACGCCGGGCACCGGGTGCTCGTGACGGGTGGGCCGGGCGAGCGCGAGCTCACCGCCGCCGTGGCCGGCGCCCGCGGGGTCGACCTCGGCGGTGCCACCACGCTGCCGGAGATGGCGGCCCTGCTCGACGGCGCCGCTGCGGTCGTCGTCGGCAACACCGGGCCGGCGCACCTGGCCGCCGCCGTCGGGACGCCGGTCGTGTCGCTGTTCTCGCCGGTCGTGCCGGCCGCGCGGTGGGCCCCGTACGGCGTGCCGACGGTGCTGCTCGGCGACCAGGACGCCGCGTGCCGGGGCAGCCGCGCCCGCGAGTGCCCGGTGCCGGGGCACCCCTGTCTGTCGTCGGTCACCGCGGCCGACGTCGTCGCCGCCGTCGAGAAGGTGGGAGCCGCGTGAACGTCCTGCTCTGGCACGTGCACGGCTCCTGGACGACGGCGTTCGTCCAGGGCCGGCACGAGTACCTGCTGCCGGTCACCCCCGATCGCGGTCCGGACGGGCTGGGGCGCGCCCGCACCTGGGACTGGCCCGCGTCGGCTCGTGAGGTGACCCCCGAGGTACTGCGGGACGAGGAGATCGACGTCGTCGTCCTGCAGCGCACCCGGGACCTCGAGCTGGTCCGGGAGTGGCTGGGCCGCGAGCCGGGCCGCGACCTGCCCGCCGTCTTCCTCGAGCACAACGCGCCCGGCCTCGAACCCGGCGACGGGCCGGTGCCGCACACCCGGCACCCGCTGGCCGACCGCGACGACATCCCGATCGCCCACGTCACCCACTTCAACCGGCTCTTCTACGACAACGGCCGGGCGCCGACGACGGTCATCGAGCACGGCATCGTCGACCCGGGAGAGCGCTACACCGGCGAGCTGGCCCGCGCCGCCGTCGTCACCAACGAGCCGGTCCGCCGCGGCCGCACCGTCGGCGCCGACCTGCTCCCCGGGCTGGCCGCGGTCGCACCGGTCGACGTCTTCGGCATGGGCCTGAGCGGGCTGCACGAGCGGTACGGCCTCGACCCCGACCGCGTCGCCCTCCACGACGACCCCCCGCAGGCCGCGATGCACGCCGAGCTGGCCCGCCGCCGGGTGTACGTGCACCCCGTGCGGTGGACGTCGCTGGGGCTCTCGCTGCTGGAGGCCATGCACCTCGGGCTGCCGGTCGTCGGGCTGGCCACCACCGAGGCGGTCGAGGCGGTGCCGGCCGACGCGGGCGTGCTCTCGACCGACCCGGAGCGTCTCTGGAGTGCGGTCGCCACCTTCCTGCACGACGAGGACGCCGCCCGGCTGGCCGGGAAGGCCGCCCGCGCGGCCGCCCTGGAGCGCTACGGCCTGACGCGCTTCCTGGCCGACTGGGACCGACTGCTCGAGGAGGTGGTCCGATGAGGACCGACCGGCTGGGCGAGGAGAGCCGATGAGGATCGACCTGGTCAGCGAGCACGCGAGCCCGCTCGCGGCGATCGGCGGGGTGGACGCCGGCGGGCAGAACGTGCACGTCGCCGCCCTGGCCGCGGGCCTCGCCCGGCGCGGGCACGAGGTCACCGTGCACACCCGTCGCGAGGACCCCGACCAGCCCGAGCGGGTGACGGTGGCCGACGGCTACGACGTCGCGCACGTGCCGGCCGGCCCGGCGCGGCTGCTGCCCAAGGACGACCTGCTGCAGCACATGCCCGAGTTCGCGTCGCAGCTGCGGCGCACCTGGTCCACCGGGTCCCCGGACCTCGTGCACGCGCACTTCTGGATGAGCGGGCTGGCCTCGGTCGCGGCGGCGGGTCCGGGGTCGGGGGCGGGGGGGATCCCGATCGTGCAGACCTTCCACGCCCTCGGCTCGGTCAAGCGGCGCCACCAGGGCGCGGCCGACCCCTCGCCGGCCCAGCGGGTGCAGCTGGAGCGGTCGCTGTGCCGGACCGTCACCCACGTGGTGGCCACCTGCACCGACGAGGTCTTCGAACTGCGCCGGCTGGGGCTGCCCAGCGAGCGGGTCTCGATCGTGCCGTGCGGCGTGGACACCGGCGTCTTCACGCCCCGGGGTGGGGTCGCGCCGCGTTCCGACCGCCGGCGACTGCTCGTGCTCGGCCGGCTGGTCGAGCGCAAGGGGCAGGACGACGCCGTCCGGGCGCTGGCCGCGGTGCCCGACACCGAGCTGGTCGTCGTCGGCGGACCCCCGGCCGAGCAGCTGGACGGCGACCCGGAGGTGCGCCGGCTCCGGGCGGTGGCCACCGAGGCCGGCGTCGCGGACCGGCTGGTGTTCACCGGCGCGGTGGCGCGGGCCGACGTCCCGGCCTGGATCCGCTCGGCCGACGTCGTCCTGGCCGTGCCCTGGTACGAGCCCTTCGGGATCACCCCGCTCGAGGCGATGGCCTGCGGCCGCCCGGTCGTCGCCACCGCCGTCGGTGGGCTGCAGGACTCCGTCGCCGACGGAGTCACCGGCGTCCTGGTCCCGCCCCGGGACCCCGCGGCGATCGGCGCCGCGGTGGCCGGGCTGCTGGCCGACGACGCCCGCCGCGCCGCCTACGGCGCTGCCGGGGTGCGCCGCGCCCGCTCCCGCTACCGGTGGGAGCGCGTGGTCGCCGACACCGAGACCGTCTACCGGCAGGTGCTCACCGGCCGCGTCGCCATGGAGGCTGCCCGATGACCGTCGCTCCCCACTCGGCCGGTGAGGTCGTCTCGCCGGACGCCTGCACGCACCTGACCGGCGCCGACCACGTCGCCTCCCTGACGTCGGCACTGGGCTCGCTGAACGCGCAGCTCGACGCCCTCGACAGGTGGGGGCAGCGGCTCGCCGACGTGCTGTGCGGCTCGGGGCGTGGACGGCTGCTGGCCGCCGGCAACGGCGGCAGCGCGGCCCAGGCGCAGCACCTGACCGCCGAGCTGGTCGGCCGGTACCGCGCCGACCGGCCGCCGTTCTCCGCGATCTGCCTGACCGCGGAGACGTCGTCGCTGACCGCGATCGCCAACGACTACCCGGCCGACGAGCTGTTCGCCCGCCAGGTGGAGGCGCACGGCCGGGCCGGTGACGTGCTGGTGCTGCTGTCGACGTCCGGCCGCAGCCCCAACGCCGTCGCGGCCGCCCGCCGTGCTCGGGAGTGCGGCATCACCGTGCTGGCGATGACCGGCCCGGCACCCAACCCCCTGGCCGCGGTCGCCGACGACGCGGTCTGCATCGACTCCCCGTGGACGGCGACCGTGCAGGAGTGCCACCTGGTCGCGCTGCACCTGGTGTGCGCGGCCTTCGACGCCGCGGTGCTCGCCGAGCCGGCCCGCGTCCCGCAGAGCCGGCTCGGGGTGGCGCAGTGAGCGCCGGCGGTCCGCTGGTCGTCGTCGGCGACGCGCTCCTCGACGTCGACCTGGTCGGGACGGCGTCCCGGCTGACCCCCGACGCGCCGGTGCCGGTGGTCGAGGACGTCGAGACGCGGGAGCGCCCCGGCGGTGCGGCGCTCGCCGCGGTGATCGCGGCCCGGTCCACCTCCCGCGAGGTCGTGCTGGTCACGCCCATGGCCGACGACGAGGGCGCCGACCGGCTGCGCGCGCTGCTGGCCGGCCGGGTGCGCCTGGTGGAGATCCCAGCGACGGGCGGCACGGCGGTCAAGCAGCGGGTGCGGGTGGGCGACCACTCCGTCGTCCGGATCGACCGGGGCGATCCGGTGGTCACCCTCGGCGCGCTCCCCGCGGAGGTCGGGGCGGTGCTCCGGCAGGCGGCGGCCGTGCTGGTGGCCGACTACGGCCGGGGGACGACGGCGGACCCGTCCGTACGGGCCGCACTGGCCGAGGCGGGCGGCCCCCTGGTCTGGGATCCGCACCCGCGCGGTGCCGATCCGGTGCCCAGCGCCCGGCTGGTGACGCCCAACGGGTCCGAGGCCGCACGGGTGGCCTCCGCGACCGGGGTCGCGGCCACCGGTGACGGGCTGGAAGCGGTCGGGGCCCGCGCGGAGGCACTCATCCGGCACTGGGGCGTGGGCGCGGTGTCGGTGACGCTGGGGGCCCGCGGCGCGCTGCTCTCCTACGGGGAGGGTGCGCCGATGGTCGTGCCCGCCGTGCCGGTGGTCGGCGGGGACGCCTGCGGTGCCGGGGACTCCTTCGCGGCGGCTGCGGCGGTGCTGCTGGCCGAGGGCGCCGTGACCGGCGAGGCGGTGGCCGGGGCGGTCGCGGCCGCGTCGGCGTTCGTCGGGCGCGGCGGGGCCTCGGCGTGGGACCGGCCTCGCCAGGACGCCGTTCCTGGTCCGGCGCCCGTCTCGGACGTCGACGCGCTGCTCGCGGGCGTGCGGGCCGCCGGGGGCACCGTGGTGGCGACCGGCGGGTGCTTCGACCTGCTGCACGCCGGCCACGTCGCCACCCTGCGCGCGGCTCGCGGCCTCGGCGACTGCCTGGTCGTCTGCATCAACTCCGACGCCTCGGTGCGCCGGCTCAAGGGCCCGACCCGGCCGCTGGTCACCGCTCCCGACCGGGCGCGGGTGCTGGAGGCGCTGGAGTTCGTCGACGCCGTGGTGGTCTTCGACGAGGACACCCCGGCCGAGGTGCTCGAGCGGCTGCGTCCCGACGTGTGGGCCAAGGGCGGGGACTACGCCGGCACCGACCTGCCCGAGGCCGCGGTCCTGCGGCGCTGGGGTGGCCAGGCCGTCGTCCTGCCCTACCTGGACGGGCACTCGACGACGGCCCTGGTCGAGCGCTCCCGGGTGTGGTGAAGGACCCCGCTGCCCCCCACGCTCGGCGCGGGTCCCTGCAGCGGGGCCGTTCCAGCAAGCCGACAGCGGTCGTCCTCCGGCCGTTGGGGCTGGGGGACCTGCTGACCGGGGTGCCGGCGATCCGGGCGGTGCGGGCCGCGGTGCCCGACCACCGGCTGGTGCTGGCGACGACGACGGCGCTGGCACCGCTGGCCCGGCTGGTCGACGCCGTCGACGAGGTGCTGCCCGCCCGTGAGCTGGAGCCGCTGGACTGGGCCGGCCCGCCGCCCGAGCTCGCCGTCGACCTGCACGGCAAGGGCCCGGCGTCGCACGTGGTCGTGGCCGACCTGCGGCCCGACCGGCTGCTCACCTTCGCCAGCCCCGGCTACCCCGGACCGGCCTGGTACCCCGACGAGCACGAGGTGCGCCGCTGGTGCCGGCTGGTCACCGAGGGGCTCGGGGTGCCGGCCGACCCGGACGCGCTGGACCTCGCGGTGCCCGACGTCGCCTCGCCCGCGCCGCCCGGGGTGGCCGTCGTCCACCCTGGCGCGGCCTTCCCCGGGCGCCGGTGGCCCGCCGACCGCTTCGCCGCCGTCGCCCGGCACCTGGCCGACGCGGGGCTCGACGTCCGGATCACCGGTGGCCCGGCCGAGGTGCCGCTGGCCCGCACCGTCGCCGACGCCGCGCGCCTGGGGGAGGAGGCCGTCCTCGCCGGCCGGACGACGACCCTCGAGCTGGCCGCCGTCGTCGCCGGTGCCCGGGTGGTCGTGAGCGGAGACACCGGGATGGCGCACCTCGCCACCGCCTACCGCCGTCCGTCGGTGGTGTTGTTCGGGCCGGTGTCACCGGCGCTGTGGGGTCCGCCGGCCCGGGCCGGGGAGCAGGGGGCACTGCACGTCGTCCTCTGGCACGGCGACGGCACCGGCGACCCCTGGGGCACCGAGCTGGACCCCGCACTGGCGCAGATCACCGTCGAGGAGGTCACGACCGCCCTCGACCACCTGCTCTGAGGCACGAGAGTCCCGCGGGTCTCCCGTGGGGAGTGCCGGGGCTCTCCGTGGACGGTCCCGCTTCAGTCGCGCTGGCGGAGGGCGTCGAACAGGACGGTCTGCAGGTCGGTCGGGTCGACGGCGGAGTAGGCCGCGCCCTCGGTCGTCTCGGCGATCTGCTCCAGGGCGTCGAGGTCGGCGTCGGGGCCCAGCGCCACGCCGATGACCTTGACCGGCCGCTCGGGGTCGGCCTCGGCCCGCAGCGCGTCCAGCAGCGCCTCGAGCTCGAGGCCGTCGTCGTCGTTCGTGCCGTCGGTGACCACCAGGACGCTGTTGACCGCTCGTGGGTCGTAGTCGGCCCGCGCCGCGCGGACCGCGTCCAGGGTCGTGTCGTACAGCCCCGTGCCGCCGGGGGTGAGCCGGTCGGGGATCGTGTCGAGCTGCTCGTCGAGGTCCTCGCGCTGGGTGCCGCCGTCGGTCTCGGTGCCCAGCGCCCGGGTGGGCACCAGCTCCACCCAGTCCTGGTCGCCGTCGAGCTCGTTGGCGAACACCCACAGCCCGATGGCGAACCCGTCGGGCACCAGCGACAGGGTGCTCTTCGCGGCGTCGCGGGCCAGGGTGGCGCGGGTGCCGCTGCCGGCCGGGGCCTCCATCGACGTCGACACGTCGAAGACCGACAGGATGCGCGACGGCGCGGCCAGCTCGGACAGCTGGTCGAGCAGGCCCTGCACCTGGGCGGGGTCCAGCAGCAGCGCCCCCGGGGCCGTCTCCTGCGTCCCGGTGGCCTCGCCGGCGTCCGGGGGCGCCGCGCCGTCCGCGTCGCGGAACCCGGCGCCGAGGACGGCGGTGCGTGCGGCGTCGGAGGTGAGCGCCCGCACGGCCGCGGTGACCGCGGGGGCATCGGCGCCGGACGCCGAGCCGACGCGGACGATCGGGTAGTCCAGCGACGGCGAGCCCTCGGCGGGGTAGACGGCGACCAGCGACGGGTCCGCGGCGTCGGCGTTGGCGGCGTACACCTCCTGCTCGCTGACCGGCACCAGCGGCGCATCCGCCGAGTCCTCGCCCGCCGCGGCCAGCGCGTCGGCGGGGGAGACCGAGGGGCCCCGCTCGGCGGCCAGCACCGCCTGGACGACGGCGTTGTCGGCGTCCGCACCGCCGCCCAGGGCGGTCCGGACGGCGCTCAGGGCGGCCAGGGCCTCGGCACTGGTGGCCAGGTCCGGGACGGCGATGCCCTGGTCGCTGACCAGCGCCGCACCCCAGCCGGGCGGCGAGCCGGCCCAGCCCAGCTCCTCGACGGCCGACCGGCTCGTCGCCAGGACCACCGGGGAGGTGGCCATCGACCCGGTCGCCTCGAGCGGTGCCGCACCGGCGCGCGCCGGCCACAGCGAGGAGTCGGGCACCCACACGTGCGGCAGGTCGCCCGCCTCGAGCGCGCCGAGGTCGCCGACGGTCTGCAGCGGCTCCTGAGCGCTCACCTGGGCGTCGGCGCAGTCCTCGGGCTGCAGGCCCTCGGCGCCGACGAGCACCTGGGTGGTGACCGCTTCGAGCTCGGGGGCGACGACCACGCGGACGACGTCGGTGCGATCGCAGTCCCCGGCCCCCGCGCCCACCGCCCACCAGGTGATGCCACCGGCGACCAGCACCACCGCGGCCACCGCCAGGGCGATGAGCACCTGGGGTGTCATCTGGAGGGACCGGCGTCGGGCACTGGTCTCGGCGTGGCGCCCCATGCGCGCAGTTCCCCCGTCGGTCGGTCGGTCCGGGTGTCCTCGGCGACCCCGCGACCGCCACCTCACAGATTAGATGCGTTCGCTGACCCGCCGTGGATCACCCGACCGCGGTGGCCGCGGCCTCCCGCCGGCCGGCGAGGGTGCGCCGGGAGGACGCTCCTACTGCAGGTATCCCTCGACCTGCTGCTCCGGTCGGGGCTGGGCCTCGTCGGGGTCCTCGCCGTACTGGCGCTTGGCGTCCCGCTGGCGGATCAGGTCCCAGAGCTGGTCGCGGTCCTCCTCGATCTGCCGGAGTCGGGCACGCTGCTCGTCGCTGTGCTCACCGCTGTCCCGGAGCTGGCGCTCCTCGTCGACCAGTGCCTCGATGCGGCTGCGGATCTCGCTGTCGTCCATGCCGGGACCCTGCCCGACGATCCCGGCGCGAAACAACGTCAGTCCGGCAGGTGGCCCTCGACGAACGCGGCCAGCCGCCGGGTGACGGCGCCACCGGCCCGGCCCAGTGCCAGCAGCGCGGCCCGTTCCAGCGGCACCCGGACCTCCCGCCGTCCCGCCGGCGCCCCGGCGCGGACGGCGTGACCCGCGGCGACCAGCTCCGGCCAGGGCCGGGCCAGCTGGGCCTGCACGCGGGCCAGCGCCGCGGCCGTCGGACCGGCGTTGCCCTCGACCATGGCGCTGACGAACGCGGGGTCGCTGCCGATGACCCGCGTGCCGTCCCGGAAGCTGCCTGCGGCCAGCGCGAGCGCGAGCGGGCCGGCCTCTCCGGCGGCGGCGGCCAGGGCCGCGGCGAGCAGGTGCGGCACGTGACTGACCGCGGCGACGGCGTCGTCGTGCTCCGCGGCGGTCGCGGGCACCACCTCGGCGCCGGCCGCCAGCGCCACCTCGGCGACCCGCAGCCAGCGCGGCAGCTCGGTGTCGGGCTCCAGGCACACCGCCCACCGGGCGCCGGTGAACAGGCCCGGGTCGGTCGCCGCGTGGCCCGAGCGCTCGGTGCCGCACATCGGGTGGCCGCCGACGTAGCGCCCGCCGTACGTCACCCGGAGCTGGTCCAGCACGGGGACCTTCACCGAGCCCAGGTCGGTGACGGTCGCGTCGGGCGGGACGGCGAGGTCCGCCAGCGCGTGCCCCATCGCCGGCAGCGGGACGGCGAGGACGACGACGCCGTCCAGCTCCCGGCCGATGCGCACCCCGCGGGCGGCGGCGGCGGCGCGCGCGTCCGGGTCGACGTCCCAGCCGGTGACGTCCCGGCCGGCGGCGACCAGTGCGGCCGCCAGCGACCCGCCGAGCTGGCCGAGGCCGACCACGCCGACCGGCGGTGCGGGCATCGTCGGCACCGGGAAGGCGGTCACGCCGTCCCCGCCCAGGGGCGGTCGGTGCGGAACACCCGCGCCAGCGCCGTGGCCACCAGCCGGCCGTCCTGGGCGCGGGCGTCGATGCGGTAGACGGCGGTGCGGCTGCTCCGGTGCAGCTCCGTGCCCTCGGCGACCAGCCGGTCCCCGGGCCGGCCGGCGGCGAGGAACTCGGTGTGCACGTCCTGGGCGACGGCGACCGTCCCGTGGCTGTTGCTCACCGCGGCGTGGACGACGTCGAGCAGGGCCATCGTGGCACCGCCGTGCGCGCTGCCCACCGCGTTGAGCAGCGCCGGGGTCACCGTCATCGCCGCGCGGGCGTACCCGGGACGCACCTGTTCGAGCTCGATGCCCAGGTGCCCCGCCAGCGGATCGGCCGCGAGCCGGGTGAACAGCTCGGCTGGGACGTCGTCCTGCGGGTCCGCCATGATCGGACCTTATGACGCCGCGCTCCTTCCTCCTGACGCCGCAGCTCGCGGAGTACGTGCGGGCATCCTCGGAGCCCTACGACGAGGTCGTCCTCGACCTGATGACCGAGACCGCCGAGCTCGCTGCGCGCGGGGAGGCGTCGCCCACCTTCCAGATCGCGCCCGAGCAGGGCTCGTTCATGCAGCTGCTCGCCGGAGCCCTCGGGGTGCGCCAGGCGATCGAGATCGGCACCTTCACCGGCTACTCGGCGCTCTGCGTCGCGCGCGCCCTCCCGGACGGCGGGCGGCTGGTCTGCCTGGACCGGAACGGCGAGTGGACGGCGATCGCCCGCAGGTACTGGGAGCGCGCCGGCGTCGGCGACCGGGTCGAGCTGCTGCTCGGTGACGCCCACGAGACGCTGCGCGGCCTGCCGGCCGACCCGACCTTCGACCTCGCCTTCGTGGACGCCGACAAGACCGGGTACGCCGACTACGTCGAGCAGCTGTACCCGCGCATGGCCGCCAACGGCGTGGTGCTGCTGGACAACACGCTGCGCAACGGGGAGGTCCTCGACCCCCGGGACGACGACGCCCGGTCCGTCGCGGAGCTGAACCGGGCGCTGGCCGCCGACCCCCGCTGGGAGACGGTCCTGCTGCCGCTGGCCGACGGCCTGACGGTGCTCCGCAAGCGATGAGCGCCGACGAGGTCCGGGCCAGCTGGGCGGTGCGGGTGAGCCGGACCGGAGACGGGTGGCAGGTGGACCTGCTGGCCGCCGACGCCGGCGACGAGCTGCCCGTCCTGGAGCGGGCGCTGGGTGATCCGGGCGCCGGCGGATGGCCGGGCCCCTTCGTCGTGGTCGTCGACTCGCGGCTGTACTTCGTCGTCCTCCGGCACGGACCCGGCGGCCTGGTCCGCGCGCTGATCTCCGACGCCACCATGCAGGAGTGGGTGCTCGCCGCCGAGGTGGTGGAGCGCTACGGCATCGCGGTGGACGCCGACGGCGCCTTCGACGACGACGAGACCGGCTGGCCCGGCGGCGACCTGGACGTGTTCGCCGACGACGGGCTGCCCGCCGAGCAGCTGCGGCCGATCGTGACCGCCGACGACCTGTGGGCCGACGAGATGGTGGCGGCGATCGCCACCCGGCTGGGGTTCGCCGACGAGCTGGCCGCCGCCGTGGCGCCGTGAGTCCTGTGGCGAGCGCCGTCGTCCTCGACCTGGGCGGGGTGCTCACCGAGAGCCCGATGCCGGCCTTCACCGCCTACGAGGCGGAGGCCGGACTGCCCGACGGGCTGATCCGCCGGCTCAACAGCACCGATCCCGACCGGAACGCCTGGGCCCGCTACGAGCGCAACGAGCTCGACGCCGCCGGGTTCGTCGACGCCTTCGAGGCCGAGGCCCTGGCCGCCGGGCACCGCCTCGACGCCCGCCGCGTCCTCGCCGCGCTGGCCGGCGAGCTGCGGCCGGCGATGGTCGCCGCGGTGCAGCGGCTGCGCGCGGCCGGGGTGCCGTTGGCGCTGCTGTCGAACAACGTCGCCCCGATGGAGCGCACCGGGCGGCTGGGGGACCTGCTCGGACTCTTCGACGCGGTGGTGGAGTCCTCGCTGGAGGGGGTCCGCAAGCCGGAGCCGGAGATCTACCGGCGGGCACTCACCCGGCTGTCGGACGCCGTCGGCCGGCCGGTGGCGGCGGTCGACTGCGCCTACCTCGACGACCTGGGCATCAACCTCAAGCCGGCCCGGGCGATGGGCATGCACACGATCAAGGTCGTCGATCCGGCCGCCGCCCTGGCCGACCTGTCCGAGCTGGTCGGCGTCCCGCTGGGCGGCGCGGCCCCGTGACCGGCCCCTGGGACGTCGACGCCGCGATGGCCCGGGCGCTGGAGCTCGCCGAGGCGGCCGTCGAGTGGGGGGACACGCCGATCGGCGCCGTCGTCCTGGCCGCCGACGGGAGCGTCCTCGCCGAGGCGGCCAACGAGCGGGAGCGACGCGGCGACCCCACCGCGCACGCCGAGGTGCTCGCGCTGCGCGCCGCGGCGCAGGTGCACGGCGACGGGTGGCGGCTGACCGGGACGACGCTGGTGGTGACCCTCGAGCCCTGCACCATGTGCGCCGGTGCCAGCGTCCTGGCCCGGGTCGAGCGGGTGGTCTACGGCGCCGACGACCCCAAGGCCGGAGCCGCCGGATCGCTGTGGGACGTCGTCCGCGACCGTCGGCTCAACCACCGTCCGCAGGTCACCGCGGGGGTTCGCGCCGAGGAGTCCGCCGCGCTGCTACGCGCGTTCTTCCGCCGTCAGCGGGGCCTGTAGTCTCTGCGGCGGTGGCGTGTCCGAGCGGCCGAAGGAGCACGCCTCGAAAGCGTGTGAGGTGCAAGCCTCCGTGGGTTCAAATCCCACCGCCACCGCCCTGCGCTACCGACGGGAGATTCCTGGAGTAGCGCCGACAGTGACGGCGAAGCCGTCCTCGGAGGACCTGACCGGCGGGTCGGGGACTCCGGGGGCGGCTTCGTCGCTCTCCGGGCGGGATCGGCCGGAACGTCGCGGGCACCGGTCCGCTCCTCGCTCGCTGGCGCTCGCTGCGATGCTCCCGGGGCTGTCAGCCGACGGTGCTCTCTGGTCGGCTTCCGTGCCCCGGTCCGCTCCTCGCTCGCTGGCGCTCGCTGCGATGCTCCCGGGGCTGTCAGCCGACGGTGCTCTCCGGTCGGCTTCCGTGCCCCGGTCCGCTCCTCGCTCGCTGGCGCTCGCTGCGATGCTCCCGGGGCTGTCAGCCGACGGTGGCCTCGAAGACGTCCAGGTCGACCAGCAGGCTGCCGTCGGCGGCCCGCGCGAACGTGACCGCGTGCTCCTCCACCATGCCGCTGCCGTCGGCCCGGCGGAACTCGACCTCCGTGGTGGCGGTGACCACGCCGTCGCCCTGGTCCACCACGTCGCGCAGCGAGACGAGCGAGACCTCCGCCCACTCGGACCAGAACCCGGCGTAGTTCTGCGGCCCGATCCGGGAGCGCAGCTGTGGTCCGGTGAGTGCGTAGGCGGCGGCCGGGTCGTCCGGGAGGTGGGCGTAGTACTGGTCCAGCGTCTGCTGGGCAGCGGCGGCCGGGTCCGCGGGCGGTGCGGGGTCTTCCTCGGTGGGCTCGGCCTCGGTCGGCTGCGCCTGCTCGGCCGGTTCCGCCGGTTCCGGCTCGCTCGGCTCGGCGGACGAGGACGGCGCGGGCTGCTCCTCCGTCGCGGACGGCGTCGTCGGGTCGGCGCTCGGCGTCCCGCCTCCGTCGCCGCCCCGGGTGGTGAGCCACAGGACGCCGGCGATGGCCAGCACCAGGACCAGCAGCGCGGCCACCAGCAGCGGCCGCCGCTTCCGCGGGCGGGCGGTGACCACCGAGGTCGGAGGCCGCGCCGTGGCCGGATCGTGGGCCGGCGTCGTCAGCGTCCGTGGGGCGGCGGGCGGCGGCTCCGGCGCCGTGCGCGGCGGTGCCTCCGGAACGGGCTGGTCCGGCGCCGGCTGCCGCACGGGGAGGTCCTCGACGGCGGTGTCGGGACTCCGGCGGCCGGCAGTCGCCGCGGCCGCCACGCCGGCCGCGGCGGCGCCACCCTGGCCGAGTTCGGCCGTGCGGTCCCGGTTGGTGGAGGACCGGAGGCTGGTCCGGGCCAGCAGCACGGTGGTCGGATCGCCGTCCCGGCCGGCGGCGAGGCGGGCCAACTCGTCGCGGACCTCGGTCATCGTCGGGCGTTGCCCCGGGTCGTCGGCGAGCATCCGGGTGAGCGGCCCGGTCATCGAGCCCGCTCGCTTCGGCGGGGTGGGGCCGCCGCCGGCGACGCGGTGCAGCAGCCGCAGCGCGTTGTCGTCCATGCCGAACGGGGGCTGGCCCTCCAGGCAGGTGTACAGCGTCGCGCCCAGGGAGAAGACGTCGCTGGCCGGAGACATCTCCGCGCCCTGCGCCACCTCGGGTGCCAGGAAGGCCGGCGTCCCGGTGATCTGGCCGGTCTGCGTGAGGGTGACGTCGCCGCGGGCGTGCGAGATGCCGAAGTCGGTGATCTTGACCAGGCCCTCGACGCGGGGGCCCTGGCCGATCAGCACGTTGGCCGGCTTGACGTCGCGGTGCACGATGCCGGCGGCGTGCGTGGCGGCCAGGGCGTCGGCCACTTGCGCACCGACCTGCGCCACCTGGTCCACCCGCAGGATGCCGTCCTCGTTCAGCACCTCGGCCAGGCTGCGCGAGGGCAGGTACTCCATCACCAGCCACGGTGCCCCGGCCTCCACCGCGACGTCGTAGACCGAGATCGCGTGCGGATGGCTCAACCGGGCGGCGATGCGGCCCTCGCGCAGCGCCCGCTGACGCTGCTGGTCGACCGTGGCCACGTCGGCGCCCGGCGGCGGCACGACCTGCTTCACCGCGACCTGCCGGCCCAGCAGCTCGTCCCGGGCCAGCCAGACCGTGCCCATCCCGCCGATCCCGATGCGCCAGTGCAGCCGGTAGCGCCCCGCGACCAGGTCGCCGGGTCCGGTCATCGCCGATCCGTCCTGTCCGCGTGCGCGCCCAGGGTGGCGGTCAGACGCCCGAGGGGACGCCGTAGCGCCGCGCGTACTCCTCCTGCGCCCCCGCGGGGAGTGCGTCGTAGAGCTCACCGAGCTCGGCGACGACGTCGGGGGACAGGTCGTCGAACAGCCGCTGCCAGGTCGGCGGCTCGTCGTAGCTGCGGGTGAGCAGCAACTCCCACGCCCGTGTCTGACGGTCCCGCTTGCTGCGCTCGGCGACGAACTCGGAGAGGTAGCGGTCCTTGGCCGCGTCCTTCTCCTCCTTGGTGGCCGACGGCGGCAGGCCGGAGGGGTCGGCGCCCTTGAGCACCGCGACGATGGCGTCCACGACCTCGGGCCGCAGCTGCTCGGTCTCGCTCATCGGGTTGCCTCTCGTCTCGCGTCGCGGGCGGGGTTGATCCCGTTCCGGACCAGCGTGCCCCATGCCCTCGACCCGTAACCACTCGCTCGGCGGCCCGGCCCGTCTCGGTGCCCTCGGGAGCGGTGGCAGACCGTGCCGACGGCGCCCGGTATCCTGGCGCCCGCACGTGGAGGATTCGCCTAGTGGCCTATGGCGCTCGCTTGGAAAGCGGGTTGGGGGCAACCCCTCGGGAGTTCGAATCTCCCATCCTCCGCAGTCGAGGCCGGGTCCCCGCACCAGCGGGCCCGGCCTCGCCCGCGCTCAGGCGTGCTCGGTGGCGAGCGCCGGACGCTCGCCGGACGAGCCGGCCCGGCGCAGGTAGAGGCCCGCGACGGCGGCGAGCACGAGCAGGCCACCGGCCAGCGCGCCCAGCGGCAGCCGCTCGCCCAGGAACCCGGTGGCCAGCGCCGTCGCCGTGACCGGTTCGAGCAGGGTGACGATCGCGGCCACCGGCCCGGGCACGCTGCGCAGTCCCCGGAAGAACAGGGCGTAGGCCACCGCGCTGGGCACCACCCCCAGGTAGAGCAGCGTCAGGAGCGCCACCGGCTCGGCCGTGACCCGCAGCCCGACGGCCAGCGCGACCGGCGTCAGCAGCGCCGCGCCGCCGACGAACCCCGCCAGCGTCACCGGCACCCCGTCGGGCACGCCCCCGCTGGCCAGCGTCACGACCGCGTAGCCCAGTGCCGACCCGACCGCGAGCAGCGCACCCAGCAGCACCGACGTCCCAGCCGAGGCGCCGGCGGTCAGGCCGACGAGCAGGCCCAGCCCGGTGAGCGCGGCGAGCAGCGCGAGCAGCGTGGCGCCGTCCGGCCGGTCGTGACCCAGCAGCGCGCCGCCGACCGCGATCAGCAGCGGGGCCAGCCCCAGTGCCACCAACGTCGCCACGCTGACCCCCGCCGTCGCGACGGCGGCGAAGTACGCCAGTTGGTAGGCCGCGAGGCCCGTCGCGACCAGGGCCAGCCGGGCGGCGACCGGACGGGTCAGCGGGACCCGGGCGCTGCGCCGCCGTGCGGTCAGCAGGTGCGCGGCCAGCAGGACGGCCGCGCCGATCGCCATGCGGTGCCAGGCGATGTCGAGTGGACCGAGGTCGGTGCGGTCGGCGACGACGCGGCCGCTCACACCGGACGTGCCCCAGCACAGGGCGGCGAGCACGACGAGGGGGAAGCCGCTCGGCGCGGCGGATGACGGGGACGCGGGGGTGGACATGACGCTCCTGGTCGCAGATCCGGATCGGGAGGCGGGTCCGGAGCACGGCGCAGCGTCCCGGCGCGGTGCCAGGAGGGTCAGGTCCGCGGTGCTCCGGGTCAGGAGCGGGGCGGGGGCAGGGGGAGGACTCCGCCCCCCTCACCCCACGAAGGCCCGGGGCGGGCCTCGGGACGGGCCGTGGGCGTCATGGCGTGAGAGGGTATCGGGCCACCGTCCCGGACGCGGAGCCGATTCCTCTACAGTGGAGGCCAGACCCCTCGTGCGGCGTCATCCTGTGAACCTCCCCAGGGCCGGAAGGCAGCAAGGATAAGCGGGCTCTGGCGGGTGCACGGGGGGTCCCTTGTCGTCCCGGGTGCACCGTTCGCCCTGGCCTCGTCCGGAGGGCCCGCCGCGAGCTCCGCGAGCGGTGAGGGCGACGCCGTCCGTTGAGTAACCTGCCTGCGTGGCTCTGGCGCTCTACCGCAAGTACCGCCCGGCGACCTTCGCCGAGGTGGTCGGCCAGGAGCACGTGACCACCCCGCTGGTCAACGCCGTCGACGGCGGGCGGATCAACCACGCCTATCTCTTCAGCGGCCCGCGCGGGTGCGGGAAGACGTCGTCGGCACGGATCCTCGCCCGGTCCCTGAACTGCGAGCAGGGGCCGACGTCCACGCCCTGCGGCGTCTGCGACTCCTGCGTCGCGCTGGCCCCCGACGGCCCCGGTTCGCTCGACGTGATCGAGATCGACGCGGCCAGCCACGGCGGTGTCGACGACGCCCGTGACCTCCGGGAACGTGCCTTCTTCGCGCCCGTCAGCAGCCGCTACAAGGTCTACATCATCGACGAGGCGCACATGGTGACCACGCAGGGCTTCAACGCCCTGCTCAAGGTGGTCGAGGAGCCGCCGGAGTTCCTGGTGTTCGTCTTCGCGACCACCGAGCCGGACAAGGTGCTGCCGACCATCCGCTCGCGCACACACCACTACCCGTTCCGCCTGGTGCCCCCGACGACGCTGCGCGGCCTGCTGGAGCGGACCTGCACCGCCGAGGGCGTCCAGGTCGAGCCGACGGTCTTCCCGCTGGTCGTCCGCGCCGGAGGTGGTTCGGTGCGGGACTCGCTGTCGATCCTCGACCAGCTGCTGGCCGGCGCCGGCTCCGAGGGCGTCACCTACAAGACCGCGGTCGGGCTGCTCGGGGTCACCGACGACGCGCTGCTCGACGAGGCGATCGACGCGCTCGCCGCCCGCGACGCCCCGGGCGTCTTCCGGGCCGTCGACCGCGTCGTCGAGGCCGGGCACGACCCCCGCCGGTTCGCCACCGACCTGCTCGACCGACTGCGCGACCTGATCGTGCTCGACGCCGTTCCCGAGGCCGGCGGCAACGGACTGCTCGACTGCCCTCCCGACCGGCTGGACCTGATGAGCTCCCAGGCCCAGGGCCTGGGCTCGGCCACGCTCTCCCGCATGGCCGACACCGTGCACGCGGGTCTGACCGAGATGCGGGGGACGACGGCGCCCCGGCTGCTGCTCGAACTCGTCTGCGCGCGCATGCTGCTGCCGGCCACGGACGACTCGTCGGCCGCCACGCTCCAGCGGGTGGAGCGTCTCGAGCGGCGGATGTCGATCGCCGGCGAGCACGCCGGTCGGCCGCTCACCGACGCGGACGCCGTCCCGGAGACCCCCGGCCGGCCGGTCCCCGTGCGGGAGACGCCGGCGCCCCGTCCGCCCGCCGTGGCCGCGCCGCCTGTCACACCTCCGGCCGCACCCCCGGCCGCGGCGCCGGCGGTGCCCGCCGCGGACGCCCAGCCGAGCGGCCCGAGACGGGAGTTCGTCCGGCGGTCGCAGGCGGCATCCCCGGCCGCCAGACCGGCGGCTGCTCCCGCGGCGGCTGCTCCCGCCGCGGCGGGGCCGGCCGCTGCGCCCGCCTCCTCCGACTGGCCCGAGACCACCCCGCCCGGTTCGGGCGCGGGTGCGGCGCCCTCCCGCCCGGCGGCGCCGGCGCCGGCCGCCGCGGCGGCACCGCCCGCGGGCGGTCGCCGCCCGCAGGCAGCAGCGGCGGAGCCCGACATCCCGCTGCCCCCGGAGCCCACCGACGACGAGGACTGGCCGCACGCCGCACAGCCCGCAGCGGTGGCCGCGGCGGCCGCCCGCACCGAGGCGCCCCGGCCCGCCGGTGAGCCCGCCGCGCCGCGGGCCGCCGCCGAGTCCTCCCCGGTCCCGCGCGGCGGCGAGCCGACCCCGGTGGTGTCGGCCGACCCGGGCCCGCCTCCCGGCGAGGGCGAGCTCACCACCAGCGACGTCCGGCGGGTGTGGCCGGAGCTGCTGACCGTGGTCCGCCGGCACAAGCGGACGACCGAGGCGCTGCTGAAGAACGCCCAGGTGCACGACCTCACCAACGGGGTGCTCACCCTCTCCACCGCGTCCCCGGCGCTGGCGCGGCGGCTGGCCGACGACCTCAACAAGGACGTCCTCCGGGAGGCGCTGAACGAGTTGCTGGGCGTGCGCTGGCGGATCGACGCCGTCGTCGAGGGCGCCGCCCGGCCCGGCGCGGAGCCGGTCGCGCCCGAGGCCGCCCGGGAGGCGGCCCGGGCGGCGGAGGCGGCCGAAGCCAGTGAGCTCATGGCCGAGCGGGCCGCGGAGGGCCCCGGCGGTGACCGGGAGGCCGAGCCGGCCGTCGACCCGGAGCAGGCGGCGCTGTCGCTGCTCCGGGCCCAGCTCGGCGCGCGTCCCATCGAGTGAGGTCCCGTCCCGGCACCGCCCACGCGGGCGAGGGACGGGGCTCCCCTCAGCTGCGGGACAGCAGCTCGTCGAGCTTCTCGTAGCCCTCGTTGACGCCGACGTCCATGCCGCTGGAGAGCATGGCGTCGCGGTCGGCGAAGGAGTCGCAGAGGGAGGTCGCGGTCAGGCGGGTGCGGCCGTTCCCGAGGTCCTCGAGGACCAGCTTCTCCAGCGCGACCCCGTCGGGCATGCCGTCGAAGGTGAACGTCTGCACGATCAGCTCGTCGGGCCGCACCTCGTGGAAGGAGCCGTGGAAGCCGTACTCCTGGCCCTCGTGGACGGACACGTATCGCCAGGAGCCGCCGGTACGGCAGTCCCACTCGTCGATCCTGGTCTGCGTGCTGCTGGGCCCCGTCCACTGGGCGACCAGGTCGCGGTCGGTGTGGGCGCGGAACACCTTCTCCGGGGGAGCGTCGAACTCGCGGATGATCCGGATCAGCGGGACCTCCGGGTCGGCGACGATCTGGGTCTCGTGGTGCTGCGTGGTGGTCATGACGGGGTTCCTTCCCGAGGTGTGGTGGGTGACGGGTCGTCCGGCATCGCGCGCAGGACGTCGTCGAGTCGGCGGTAGCGCTCCTCGGCCTGTCGCCGGTAGCGCTCGATCCACTTGGTCATGAGGTCGAAGACCTCCGCCTCCAGGTGCACCGGCCGGCGCTGGGCGTCACGACTGCGGCTGACCAGGCCGGCGTCCTCCAGCACCCGCAGGTGCTTGGAGACGGCCTGGACGCTCACGTCGTAGGGCTCGGCGAGCTCACCGACGGTGGCGTCGGCCACCGTCAGCCGGGCGACCATGTCGCGCCGGGTGGGGTCGGCCAGGGCCGCGAAGACCCGGGAGAGCGGATCGGCGGCCATCGGTTCCTCCCTTCCTCGTCGTCAACCAATCGGTTGAGTACGAGAGTGCACCGCGCCGGCCGCCTTGTCAACCATTCGGTTGAGAAATGCCGGTGGAGCTCGTCGTCCCCGCACCCGTCGCACCCGCGGCCTACCCTCGGGGCATGTTCCCCGGTGGTCAGCCCGACATGTCGCAGCTGCTCAAGCAGGCGCAGCAGATGCAGCAGCAGCTCGCTGCCGCGCAGGAGCAGTTGGCCGCCGAGGAGGTCACCGGCTCGGCCGGAGGCGGTCTGGTCACGGCGACGATGTCGGGGCAGGGCGAGCTGACGGCGGTCACGATCTCCCCCGAGGCGGTGGACCCGGCCGACCTGGAGACGCTGCAGGACCTCGTCGTCGCCGCCGTCCGGGACGCCTCCCGCCAGGCCAACGAACTGACCGCCAGCCGGATGGGGCCGCTCGCCGGCGGCCTCGGTGGCGGCCTGGGGCTGCCCGGCCTCTGAGCCGCGCCCCTCCGGAGAGAGGAACACCGTGTACGAGGGGGCCGTCCAGGACCTCATCGACGAGCTCGGCCGGCTGCCCGGTGTCGGGCCGAAGAGTGCCCAGCGGATCGCGTTCCACCTGCTGGCGTCGGAGTCCGCCGACGTCAGCCGGCTGGTGGCGGCGCTGCAGCGCGTGCAGGCGGAGGTCCGGTTCTGCGTGACCTGCTACAACGTCGCCGAGGGCGAGCAGTGCCGCATCTGCCGTGATCCGCGGCGTGGGGACGACGTCATCTGCGTCGTCGAGGAGCCCAAGGACGTCGTCGCCATCGAGCGGACCCGCGAGTTCCGCGGCCGCTACCACGTGCTCGGCGGCGCGATCAGCCCGATCGAGGGCGTGGGCCCCGACGACCTGCGGGTCAAGGAGCTGATGACCCGGCTGATGAGCGGCACGGTCACCGAGCTGATCATCGCCACGGACCCCAACCTCGAGGGCGAGGCGACCGCGGCCTACCTGGCGCGACTCGTCGGCCCGATGGGGCTGGCGGTCTCCCGGCTGGCCAGCGGCCTGCCGGTGGGTGGCGACCTGGAGTACGCCGACGAGGTCACGCTCGGCCGGGCCTTCGAGGGCCGCCGCCGCATCGACGCCTGAGGGTGCCGGGCCGCCCGCGGGCAGCCGGACGACGGCGCCGGGGGCCTCGCGGCGCAGGCGCGGACCGTCCTCTGCGCGAGGTCGGGGCGGGCCCGCGCGCCGGGAACGCCGCAGGTCACAGGATGGTGTCGACCGTCGACGGGGATGGACCGTGGGCACGGGGACGGGCCTAGGGTCCCAGCAGGTCTGCGGACGTCTGACGTCCGGCGGCCGCCACGTCGGGAACACATCCGGCCCGAGAGGGCCGAGAAGGCAGGTCTTCCGCGATGCAGCGTCGTCCCCAGCGCCTGCTGGCCGCCTCGGCAGCCGCGCTCACCGCAGTCACCCTGGCTGCCTGCGCCTCCAGTGACCGGGACTCCGGGGAGGGAGGTGCGGAGGGCGAGAGCGGGGGCACGCTGGTCTTCGGGGCCACGTCCGACCCGATCATGCTCGACCCCGCGTTCGCCAGTGACGGCGAGACCTTCCGCGTCATCCGCCAGGTCTACGAGGGGCTGCTGACCAACGAGCTCGGCGGTACCGACCCCGTCCCGGCCCTCGCCGAGGACTGGGAGGTCAGCGACGACGGGCTCGAGTACACCTTCAGCCTGCGCGACGGCGTCCAGTTCCACGACGGGACGGACTTCAACGGCGAGGCGGTCTGCTTCAACTTCGAACGCTGGTTCAACTTCGAGGGCCTGGCCCAGAGCCCGAGCGCCTCCACCTACTACCAGGACGTGTTCGGCGGGTTCGCCAGCACGCCGGAGACGCCCAACATCTACGCCGGCTGCGAGGCGCCCGACGAGACGACGGCCGTCATCACGCTCAACCGCGTGACCAGCAAGTTCCCGGCCGCCCTGTCGCTGCCGGCGTTCTCGATCGCCAGCCCGACCGCGCTGGAGGAGTACGACGCCGACAACCTCTCCGGCAGCGAGGACGCGCTGACCTACCCCGCGTACGCGCTCGAGCACCCGACCGGCACCGGCCCGTTCCGGTTCGACAGCTGGGACCGCGGCAACGGCGAGGTGACGATCGTCCGCAACGACGACTACTGGGGCGAGCCGGCCCTGCTCGACGAGATCATCTTCCGCGCCATCCCGGACGGGAACACGCGGCGCCAGGAGCTGCAGGCCGGCTCGATCGACGGCTACGACTTCGTCGCGCCCGCGGACTACGAGAGCCTGGCGGACGAGGGCTTCCAGGTCCTGGTCCGCGACCCGTTCAACATCCTGTACCTCGGCATCAACGGCGGCGGCATCCCCGGTGCGGGCGCCAACCCCGCCCTGCAGAACCCGCAGGTGCGTCAGGCGATCGCCCACGCGATCGACCGCGAGACGATCGTCACCTCCCTGCTGCCCGAGGGCGCCGAGGCGGCCATCGAGTTCCTGCCGCCCACCGTCGACGGGTACGCCGAGGACGTCACCACCTACGACTACGACCCCGACCGGTCCCGGCAGCTGCTCACCGAGGCCGGTGCGCTGGGCACCACGCTGCGGTTCTTCTACCCGACCGACGTCAGCCGGCCCTACCTCCCGGACCCGGCCGCGATGTTCCAGGTGATCAGCCAGAACCTGACCGACGCGGGCTTCACCGTCCAGCCGACGGCGCTGCCGTGGAGCCCGGACTACCTCAACGTCGTGCAGGCCGGCGGGGCCGACGTCCACCTGCTGGGCTGGACCGGTGACTACAACGACGCCTACAACTTCGTGGGCACCTTCTTCGCCGCGAAGGCCGACGGCCTGGCGAAGGCGGAGTTCGGCGCCTTCAACAACCCGGAGATCTTCCAGGCGCTGGCCACCGCCGACGCCGAGCCGGACCCCGAGGCCCGCACCGCGCTCTACCAGGAGGCCAACCGGCTGATCATGGACTACCTCCCGGGTGTCCCGATCTCCCACTCGCCGCCGGCGCTCGTGGTGGCGGAGAACGTCTCCGGGCTGGAGCCCAGCCCGCTGACCGCGGAGGTCTTCACCGGCGTCTCCATCGACGGCTGATCTCCCCGTCCGTCCCCGCCGGTGACCTCCGGGTCGCCGGCGGGGACGGACGCCGTCCGCACGTCGGAACGAGCGAAGGGCTGACGAGAGCGCCGTGCTCCGCTTCATCCTCCGCCGGCTGGTCCAGCTGGTCCCGATCCTCCTGGGCCTGTCGATCCTGCTCTTCGCCTGGCTGCGCGCCCTCCCCGGCGGCCCGGCCCAGGCCGCCCTGGGGGAGCGGGCCACCCCCGAGGCGATCGCCCGCTACAACGAGCTGTTCGGCCTCGACCAGCCGCTGTACGTCCAGTACTTCCGCTTCCTCGGCCGGGCCGTGCAGCTGGACTTCGGCTCGTCGGCCCAGACCGGCCGGCCGGTGACCACCGAGTTCCTCGAGCGGATGCCCGGCACCATCGAGCTGACCCTCTTCGCGATGGTCTTCGCGATCGGGGTCGGCATCCCGCTGGGCTACCTCGCCGCGCGCAAGCACGGCAGCTGGCTGGACTCGACGTCGGTCATCGGCTCGCTGCTCGGCGTCGCGATCCCGGTCTTCTTCCTGGCCTACCTGCTCCGGCTGCTGTTCGCGGTGCAGCTCGGCTGGCTGCCGGGCTCCGGTCGCCAGGACGTGCGGATGGACGCCACCCGCATCACCAACTTCTACGTCCTCGACGGGCTGCTCACCCGGGAGTGGGACGCCGCGTGGGACGCCGTCCTGCACCTGGTCCTGCCGGCCATCGCGCTGGGCACCATCCCGCTGGCCATCATCGTGCGCATCACCCGGGCCTCGGTCCTGGACGTCGTCAACGAGGACTACGTGCGGACGGCGAACGCCAAGGGCCTGGCCACCCGGACCGTGCGCCGGCGGCACATCCTCCGCAACGCCCTGCTGCCGGTGTCGACGACGATCGGCCTGCAGACCGGCCTGCTGCTCTCCGGCGCCGTGCTCACCGAGACGGTCTTCGCGTTCGGCGGGGTGGGATCGGCGCTACGGGACGCCATCTTCACGCGCGACTTCGCCGTCCTCCAGGGCTTCATCCTGCTGCTCGCCGTCGTCTACGTGCTGGTGAACCTCCTGGTGGACATCTCCTACGGCTTGCTCGACCCGAGGGTGAGGGTCCGATGAGCGCTCCGACGCGCCCCCGTCCGGGCGACGCCCGCCGGACGCGCATCGACGAGCTCGCCGCCCGGGCGGGGCAGGTGCCCGAGGGCGAAGGTGGGGTCTCCCTCACCAAGAGCGCGTTCCGGCGGTTGCGCCGCAACCCGGTGGCGATCCTCGGCGCGGTCATCGTGGTCGTCTTCCTCGTCGTGGCGGCCTTCGCGCCGTTCCTGGCGCCGCGGGACCCGCTGGCGCAGACGCTGCTGTCCGAGATCCGACCCAACTCCATCCCCGGCGCCCAGGAGGGCTTCCCGCTCGGCGTGGACAACCTCGGCCGGGACCTCCTGTCCCGGCTGGTCTACGGATCCCGCCAGTCGCTGCTCATCGGCGTGGTCTCCACCGTGCTCGGCGTCATCGTCGGCATGGCGCTCGGCGTCCTGGCTGGGGCGTTCGGAGGGTGGGTCGACACCGTCGTCATGCGGTTCGTCGACATCCTGCTGTCCATCCCGAGCCTGCTGATGGCGATCAGCATCTCGGTGCTGCTGGGGCAGAACCAGTACGCGCTGATGATCGCCATCGCGGTCACCCAGATACCGGTCTTCGCGCGACTGCTGCGCGGCTCGATGCTCGTGCAGCGCAGCAGCGACTACGCGCTGGCCGCCCGGGCGCTGGGCGTGAGGAAGAGCCGGATCGTCTTCGGCCACGTGCTGCCCAACTCGCTGTCGCCGGTGATCGTGCAGACCACGCTGTCGCTGGCGACGGCGATCATCGAGGCCGCGGCGCTGTCGTTCCTGGGTCTGGGTGACCCGGACCTGGCCCGTCCCGAGTGGGGAGCGATGCTGGCCAACGCGCAGGCGTTCCTGTCCATCCGGCCGGAGCTGGCCGTCTACCCGGCGCTGTGCATCATCGTCGTCGCGCTCGGCTTCACCCTGCTCGGGGAGTCGCTGCGCGAGGCCCTCGACCCGAAGTTCCGGAGGTAGTGGACGGTGTCGATCGAGGCCGTGCCGACGGGGGGCGCCGATCCCGGCCAGTCGTCGGTGCTCGAGGTCGAGGAGCTCGCGGTCACCTTCACCCGCCGCGGGGAGGCGGCCACCCGGGCGGTCGACGGCGTCAGCTTCGCGGTGGCTGCGGGGGAGACCATCGGGCTCGTGGGGGAGTCCGGCTGCGGGAAGTCGGTCACCTCGCTGGCGATCATGGGCCTGCTGCCGCGGCGCGGGGTGCAGGTCAGCGGCTCGGTCCGCTTCGGCGGCACCGAGCTGGTCGGGGCGGCCGACCGCACGCTGCGGGAGCTGCGCGGCGCGGACATGGCGATGGTCTTCCAGGACCCCCTGTCCTCGCTCAACCCCACCGTGCCGATCGGCACTCAGGTCACCGAGGTCCTCGTCGAGCACGAGGACCTGAACCGGAAGCAGGCCACGGCCGAGGCGATCGACCTGCTGGACCGGGTCGGCATCCCCGACCCCGCCCGCCGGCTCAAGGAGTACCCGCACCAGCTGTCGGGCGGCATGCGGCAGCGCGCGCTGATCGCCATGGCCCTGGCCTGCTCGCCGCGGCTGCTCATCGCCGACGAGCCGACCACCGCCCTCGACGTGACCATCCAGGCGCAGATCCTCGAGCTGCTGCGCGAGCTGGTGCAGGGATCGGGCACCGCGCTGGTGATGATCACCCACGACCTCGGCGTGGTGGCCGGGCTCTGCGACCGGGTGCACGTCATGTACGCCGGGAAGATCATCGAGTCGGCGGACCGGCACGACCTGTTCGCCCGGCCCCGGCAGCCCTACACCGGCGGCCTGCTCGCGTCGGTGCCCCGTCTGGACGCCGGGCGCGGCACCCCCCTCACGCCGATCCGGGGATCGGCACGGGACGCGATCCCGTGGGCGGAGGGCTGCGCGTTCGCACCCCGCTGCGACAACGCCCAGGACGACTGCCTCACCGAGGTCTCGGGCAGCACCGTCCCCCTGGAGTACGACGGCCCCGGGCGTGAGCTGCGCTGCCGGCACCCGCTGACCCACCCCCCGGTGGCCTCCGGGGCGACCGCGTCGGGAGCCGCCCGGTGACCCCTCCGGAGCAGGGCACCGGCCCGCTGCTGCGCGTCGAGGGCCTGGAGGTCCACTTCCCGATCCGCCGCGGGGTGGTGTTCGACCGCACCGTGGGGCACGTCCGCGCCGTGGACGGCGTCGACCTGTCCATCGACCGCGGGACCACCTACGGGCTGGTCGGCGAGTCCGGGTGCGGGAAGTCCACCCTCGGTCGTGCGGTCCTCCGGCTGGTCGAGCCGACCGCGGGCCGGGTGGTCTTCGACGGCACCGACGTCGCCTCGCTGGCGGGCGAGCCGCTGCGGCACATGCGGCGGCGGATGCAGATGGTCTTCCAGGACCCGCTGGGCAGCCTCGACCCGCGGCAGAACGTGGAGTCGCTGCTGTCCGAGCCGCTGCGGGCGCACGGCCTGGGCGGCGGCCGGGAGGGCATCGCGGCGAAGATCCGCGGGCTGCTGGACGCCGTCGGCCTGCCCGCCGCCGCGCTGCGCCGCTATCCGCACGAGTTCTCCGGCGGCCAGCGCCAGCGCATCGGCATCGCCCGCGCGATCTCCCTGGAGCCCGACCTGCTCATCGCCGACGAGCCGGTCTCCGCGCTGGACGTGAGCGTCCAGGCGCAGGTGGTCAACCTGCTGGAGGAGCTCCAGCAGCGCCTGGGCCTGACCTTCCTGGTGATCGCGCACGACCTCGCCGTCGTCCGGCACATCAGCGACGTCGTCGGCGTCATGTACCTGGGCTCGCTGGTCGAGCAGGCGCCCTCCGACGCGATCTACGACCAGCCGCTGCACCCCTACACCCGGGCGCTGATGAGCGCCGTCCCCGTGCCGGACCCGGTCGTGGAGGAACGGCGGGAACGGATCCTGCTCGCCGGTGACCTCCCCTCGCCGGCGAACCCGCCCAGCGGCTGCCGGTTCCACACCCGCTGCCCCTGGCGGCAGGAGACCCGGTGCGACGACGAGGCGCCCGCGCTCCGCGAGCTCGCCCCCGGGCACCTGGTGAGCTGCCACTGGGCCGAGGAGATCCGTGACGGCCGCCTCGCCCCGAAGTCACCGGAGGAGGTGGCCGCCAGCCAGGGCGTGTCCATCCGGGCCACCGGGGTGGCGGACATCGAGAGCGACGCCCTGGTGCAGGGCGTCGACCAGCCGATCGAACGGACCTGAGGCCCCGTCCGGGGCGCCCTGAGCCGGCTCACTCCAGGACGACGTCGTCCCCACGGCGCACCGCCCGGCGGACCCGCAGGCGCAGGAGGCGTCCGAGCGCGGCGACCAGCTGGGTGTAGCCCGGCGTCGGGCCGTGGTAGCCCAGGAAGCCGCGCGGGCCCTCGACCATCTCCCCGGTGCGGACGTCGTAGCGGCTCTGGTGCCAGGGGCACACGAGGCAGCCCTCCGCGTCGAGGCTGCCCTCGGCCAGGTCGGCGAGCTGGTGCCGGCAGCGGCGCGACACGGCGAAGTACCGGCCGTCCCGGTTGCCCACCGCCCACTCGCCGGAGCGGCGGACGGCGCCCGGGGGGAGGTCGCGGGCGGGGATCGGGTCGGGTCGGGTCATGGGTCCTCCTGCGGACGTCGGCTGGGCTGCACCTACCCCGCACCACCGGGGTCCGACGCCCGCTGCGTGGGTAGGGTCCCCGGGAGTGAAGCCCCGGAGGTCCCCCGTGCGCCGGCTGTCCGTCGTCCTCGCCGTGCTGGCTGCCACGGTCCTCCTCGGCGGTGGACCGGCATCGGCCGAACCACCGTTCGACGTCCCCGAGCAGGTCACCGACCGCGTGGGCGCGCTGTCCGGCGACGAGTCGGAGGTCGACTCCGCCCTCGACGAGCTCCAGGCCGACGAGGGGACCCAGCTGTTCGTCGTCTACGTCTCCTCCTTCGACGGCCAGGAGCCCGGCGTGTGGGCCCGCGCCACGGCGCAGGCCTCGGGGCTGGGCCGCACCGACGTCCTGTTCGCCGTCGCGGTGGACGACAGCCGGTACGCCTACTGGGTCGACGACGCGTTCCCCCTGTCCGACAGCGAGATCGACGAACTGCTGGCCCGCGACGTCGAGCCCGCGCTCCGGGACGGCGACTGGGCGGGCGCGGTGACGGCGTTCGCCCAGGGCCTCGGTGGCGGGGACGGTGGCGGGTCCGGCGGCGGTTCCGGCGGCCTGGGCCCGATCGCCGTCGTCGGCGGGCTGGCGGTCGTGGGCGGCGGGGTCTACCTGGTGTCCCGCGCGCGTCGCCGCCGGCAGGGCCCGCCACCGGTCCAGCGCCTGGAACGGCCCGACCCGCATGCCGGTGTGCCGACCGAGCAGCTGGAGGCCCGGGCCAGCACCGCCCTGCTGGAGCTCGACGAGTCGGTCAAGACCTCGGGGCTGGACCTGGACTACGCCCGCCTGCAGTACGGCGAGGAGTCCGTCGCCGGTTTCGCCCAGGCGCTGGCCGCGTCCCGGGACGAGTTGTCCCGGGCGTTCGCGCTGCGCCAGCAGCTGGACGACGAGATCCCGGAGGACGAACCCACCCGGCGGGCCGTGCTCGCCCAGATGCTGCAGCTGACCGGCGCCGCCGACGCGCGGCTCGACGAGCAGGCGGAGGCGTTCGCGCGGCTGCGGGACCTGGAGAGCACCGCGCCGCAGGTCCTCGACGCGATCGAGCCACGCATCGGTGAGCTGCGGGCCCGGGTGCCGCAGGAGGAGCAACGACTGCAGGCCCTGCAGCAGCGCTACGCGGCTCCCGCCGTCGCGCCGGTGGCCGGGAACGTCACGCAGGCCCGGGCCCACCTGGACGCGGCCCAGCAGGAGGTCACAGAGGCCCGCACCGCGCTCGCCGCCGGTCAGTCCGGTGCCGCCGTCGGTGACATCCGCGCCGCGGAGGACGCGCTGGCGCAGACGGTCACGCTGCTGGACGCCGTCCGCCGGCTCGACGCCGACCTGGCGGCCGCGGGCGGCCGGGTGACCGAGATCCGCGCGGAGACCGAGAAGGACCTGGCGGAGGCCCGCGCGCTCCTGTCCTCGGGGACCGACGGCGGGCTGCGGCCGCAGGTCGCCCGGGCCGAGTCCGCCCTGGCCTCGGCCGACGCCGCACTCCGCCCTCCCGCCGGCGGTCTGCCGGACCCGCTCGCCGCGCTGCGGCAGCTGGAGGAGGCCGACATCGCCCTCGAGCAGGCGCTGGCGGCGGCCCGCGACGCGCAGACCCGGACCCGCCGGGCGGCCGCCG
The DNA here is from genome assembly GCF_010686765.1 of Geodermatophilus sabuli. Lineage (GTDB taxonomy): Bacteria > Actinomycetota > Actinomycetes > Mycobacteriales > Geodermatophilaceae > Geodermatophilus > Geodermatophilus sabuli_A. The sequence goes on from NZ_JAAGWF010000015.1 coordinate 179,791, forward strand.
CCCTCGACCAGGCGGTGACGACGGCGCAGTCGACCATCGCCGCGGCCGCGGACTTCATCGACACCCGGCGGGGCGCGGTCGGTCCGGAGGCCCGCACCCGGCTGGCCGAGGCCCAGCGGCACCTCGCCGTCGCCGTCGACCAGGGCCGCGACGACCCGGTCTCGGCGCTCCGCAAGGCGCAGCAGGCGGCGAGCCTGGCGCAGCAGGCCCTGGACCGGGCGCAGTCGGACGTGTCGAGCTGGTCGTCGGGCGGGGGATACGGTCCCGGCGGCCTCGGGGGCGGGTTCGGCGGGGGCTACGGCGGCGGGTACCGGCGGGGCGGGGTCGACCTGGGCAGCCTGGTCCTCGGCGGCATCCTGGCCGGTGGAGGGCGCGGCGGCTTCGGCGGTGGCGGGTTCGGCGGTGGGGGCTTCGGCGGTGGCCGTGGCTTCGGTGGCGGCGGCAGCTTCGGCGGTGGCGGCGGGCGCAGCGGTGGAGGTGGCGGCCGCAGCGGGGGAGGGCGCTTCTGACCGCTCCGCGCAGCCACCCCTGGGAACTGTCGGACCCCGGTGCCACGGTGACCTCCCCCACACCGAGGAGGAACGATGCCCACTCGCGACACCCCATGGCCGGCCGGCACCCCGTGCTGGGTCGACTACGGAGCGGCCGACGTGGACGCCGCCAAGGAGTTCTACGGCCAGCTGCTGGGCTGGGAGTACTCCGGCGGCGACCCGGAGTTCGGCGGATACCTGAACGCCTCCAGGAACGGCCGGGCCGCCTCCGGCCTCGGCCCGCTCACCGGCGAGGGCGACTCGCCGGCCTGGACGACGTACTTCGCCACCGACGACGCCGCCGCGACGGCCGACCGGATCCGCGGGGCCGGTGGGCAGGTCGTCGTCGAGCCCATGGAGGTCGGCCCGATGGGCACGATGGTCATCGCCGTCGACCCGCAGGGCAACGCCTTCGGGCTCTGGCAGGGCGGCTCCCACACCGGCGCGCAGGTCTACGGCGAGCCGGGGGCCTACGTGTGGAACGAGGCGGCGGTGGAGGACACGGAGGCCGCGCGCGCCTTCTACTCGGCGGTCTTCGGGTTCACCTACGAAGCGGTCACCATGGAGGGGGAGACGGACTACACGACCTTCTCGACGGGCGGAGACCCGCTGGGTGGTCTCGGCGGGGTCCACCCCGGCCTGCCGAAGGGCTGGACGACGTGCTTCGGGGTGGCGTCGACCGACGAGTCCGTGGCGGCGGTCCAGGCCGCGGGCGGCAAGGTGCTGCTCCCGGCCGAGGACACCGAGTTCGGCCGGTTCGCCGTCCTCGAGGACCCGTGGGGCGCACCCTTCTCCGTCATGGAGGTACCCGCGGCGGGCTGAGGACCGCGACGGGCGGCGCGGCGGGGCGCGCCGCCCGCGGACGGCTCGACCCGCGGAGGTCAGCCGCGGAGCTGGCCGTAGGTGTGTTCTGGCGTGAACCGGACGACCAGCCGCCGGTCGGCGACCATCGCTGCCCGGTACTCCGCCCAGTTCTCGTGCTCCCCGGAGATGCCGCGGTAGTAGGTCACCAGCTCCTCGACCGTGGCGTCGTGCGGGTCGGCCGCCACCGGGGTGAGCTGCGCGGTGCCCTCGACGGCGACCCACGTCCAGAAGTCGCCGGAGGAGACGTGCAGCGTGACGCGGGGGTCGGCCTGCAGGTTGCGGGTCTTGGCCCGGTCGGCGGTGACCGACACCCGGAACAACCCGGTCTGCGGGTCGTGGGCGTACCCGACGTTCGACAGCTGCGGCCTGCCGTCGCGCTTGACGGTGGCCAGCACGCCGTAGCGGTTCTCGGCGACGAAGGCGAGCATGCGCGGGTCCAGGGTCATGCCGGCCGCAACGCCGTTCGGCCGGCCGATCTGCCCGGCCGGTGCTGCCGCCCCGACGCGCCCCGGGGGTGCCACCCGTGGTGATGCGGGTCCCCGTGTGAGCGGGGGCGCGATGGGGGAGTTCTCGGGGATGACCCAGGAGCAGGCCGGCAGCGTGCTGGTGACCGGAGCCGGTGGAGTGATCGGCGCGCACGCCGCGGCTGAGTACGCCCGGCAGCCCGACTGGCGGGTCCGCGGGGTGAGCCGGCGGACGCCGCGCCCAGCGCCCTGGGAGCACCTCGCCGTGGACCTGGGCGACGCGGACACCGCGCGGGCGGGACTGTCCGGGCTCGGCGACGTCACCCACCTCGTCTTCGCCGCGTACGCGGAGCGGCCCACCGCGCGGGAGCTGTCGGAGGTCAACGTGGCGCTGCTGCGCAACACCCTGGACGGGCTGACCGCAGCGGACGCCCCGCTCGAGCACGTGACCCTGTACCAGGGTGGCAAGGCCTACGGCGCCCACATGGACTTCTTCAACACCCCGGCCAAGGAGCGCGACCCGCGGATCGTGCAGCCGAACTTCTACTACGACCAGGAGGACCTGCTCCGCGCGGTCGCGGCGGAGCGCGGCTTCCGGCTCACCGTCCTCCGGCCCGAGGGCGTCATCGGCTACGCGGTGGGCAACCCGATGAACCTGCTCATGGTCATCGCGGTGTACGCCGCGATCAGCCAGGAACTCGGTCAGCCGCTGCGCTTCCCGGGCAGCCTGGCCGCCTACGACGCCCTCTACCAGGTCACCGACGCCGAGTTGCTGGCCCGCGCCACCCGCTGGGCCGGCCGGGAACCGCACGCCGACGGTGAGGTCTACAACGTCACCAACGGCGATCAGCTGCGCTGGCGGCACGTGTTCCCGGTACTGGCCCGCCACCTGGGGATGGAGCTCGCCGAGCCCCAGCCGGTGCCGCTGGCCGAGGCGATGGCCGGCCGGCGGGACGTCTGGGAACGCCTCGTCGCCCGGCACGACCTGGTGCCCACGCCGTATGCGGACCTCGTCCGCTGGGAGTTCGGCGAGTTCATCTTCCGGTCCGGCTTCGACAACGTCAGTTCCACGATCAAGCTGCGCCAGGCCGGCTTCGCCGACTGCCTGGACACCGAGGACCGCTTCCTCGAGCTCCTCGACCGGCTGGCGGCCGACCGGGTGATCCCCCCGGTGCGCTGATCAGCGTTCCCGGCCGCGCGGCTTGAGCGGCACCGGCGGGAGGGGCGGAGCCTCCAGCCGGGCGCCGTCGTAGCCCAGCACCGTGCCGAAGCGGTCGGACTCGCCGTTCCACTGCTCGGCGTAGTCGGCGATCTCCTCGCCGGTGCGGCCGACGAAGTTCCACCACATGACCAGCCGCTCCTCGAACGGCTCGCCCCCCAGCAGCAGCAGCCGGCTCGCCTCGCCGGCGGTCAGCCGCAGTGTCGTCCGCCCGGTGCCGAGGTAGAGCATCGCCCCCCGGCCCAGTGGGGCGCCGTCGACCACGACCGAGCCGGACGAGGCGAGCAGGCCGTACTCGAAGCCCGGCTCCATCGGCACCTCGACGTCGGCTCCGGGCGCGAGGGCCAGGTCGACGCCGACCAGCGGCGTGTAGGTCCTACCCGGCGAGGTGGCTCCGCCGAAGGAGCCGACGAGCACGGTGGTGGTGAGTCCGTCCGAGGCCCAGCCGGGCAGGGTGGCGTGGTGCTCGAAGGCCGGAGCGGTCTCGCGGTGCGCGTCCGGCAGGGCCACCCAGAGCTGCGCGCCGTGCAGGAACCGCGGGTGCGCGACCGGGGACTGCTCGGCGTGCGAGATGCCGTGGCCGGCGGTCATCAGCGCGAGCTGACCCGGCCCGAACCGGACGTCGGAGCCGAGCGAGTCCAGGTGGTGCACCTCGCCCTCCAGCAGCCACGACACCGTCTGCAGCCCCGTGTGCGGATGCGGTGCCACCTGCATGCCGGCACCGGCGGCGATGTCGTCGGGTCCGTAGTGGTCGACGAACGCCCACGCGCCGACCATCCGGCGTCCGAGGGTCGGCAGCAGCCGCCGGACCCGCGTGCTCTCGCCCAGCAGCACCTCCTTGCCGGGCAGCAGGTCCAGCGCCGGACCGGCCGAGGTGCCCGCGAGGCCGCCCAGCTCGCGCGGGGCGGGGCGGCGGTCGAGGTTGCTCATGGTGCGGGTCCCTCCCGGTCGGTGCCCTCAGGCTCCAGGGGTCTGGCCGGACTCACCCCGGACGGCGGCGTGCGGGACCGGCTCCCGGCGTCCGTACTGGGCCGGGATGGAGCCGAGCCGGCCGGCCTGGTGGTCGGTGAAGGCGTCCATGACCTCCTGGCGGGTGTTCATCACGAACGGCCCGTACATGGCGATCGGCTCGCGGATGGGTGCGCCGCCGAGGACGACCACGTCGAGGGCCGGCGTCCGCGACTCCTGGTGGACGGCGCCGTTGATCGTGACGGTGTCGCCGGGGCCGAGGACCGCGAGCTGCCCGGTCCGGACGGGCGCGCCGTCGATGCCCACCGAGCCGGCGCCGGAGAGCACGTAGACCAGGGCGTTGAAGTCCGGCCGCCACGGCAGGTCGAGGGTGGCACCGGGGGAGACGGTGGCGTGCACCATCGCCATGGGCGTGTAGGTGGAGCCGGGGCCACGACGCCCGGCGACGTCCCCCGCGATGACCCGCAGGAAGGCGCCGGCGTCGGGGCTGGCGAGCAGCACCGACTGGTCGGCCCGCAGGTCCTGGTAGCGCGGCTCGACCCACTTCTGGGCGCGGGGCAGGTTCACCCAGAGCTGCAGCCCGTGGAACAGGCCACCGCTGAGGACGAGGTGCTCCGGCGGGCGCTCGATGTGCAGGACGCCCCCACCGGCGGTCATCCACTGGGTGTCGCCGTTGCTGATCGTGCCGCCGCCACCGTGGGAGTCGGCGTGCTCGAAGGTCCCGTCGATGATGTAGGTGACGGTCTCGAAGCCGCGGTGCGGGTGCCAGGAGGTGCCCTTGGGCTCGCCCGGTGCGTACTCGACCTCGCCCATCTGGTCCATGTGGAGGAACGGGTCGAGGTCGCGGAGGTCGACGCCGGCGAAGGCGCGGCGGACCGGGAACCCCTCGCCCTCGAAGCCGGACGGCGCGGTGGTGACCGAGCGGACGCGGCGGCGGACCGTCCCGGGGGCGGGAACCGGGACGCGGGGCAGGGCGGTGGTGTCCTCGACGGTCACGGCAGGCATGCCGGCCTCCTTGGTTGAGGGCTCAACTAGTGGCGACTGTAGCGCGTCCGGCTCTGATTGTGTTCCCCGTCCGCTTCGAGCGGCGGGGGGTGGCGGCCGGCGTGGCGCGGGTTTGGCCGACGCGCGCGCCGGACACGCTCCGGCGATGGGCGACGGCGCGGAACTCGAGAGCGAGGCGATGGAGGCCGAGTTCGGCACCGTCGCCGGGTGGACGGAGGAGGCGGTCCGGGCCCTGGGTCCCGAGCACGCCGTCCCGGCCGGCACCCGCGGCAGTGGCGGGGAGGGCACGCTGCGCTGGCTGGCCGACCGGCTGGCGCTCGAGGCGGGCAGCCGGGTCCTCGACGACGGCGCCGGGCTGGGCGGACCGGCCGGGTGGCTGGCCGCCGACCGGGGCGTCCGCGTCGTCTGTGCGGAGCCGATGCGCGAGGCCGCGCGGGCCGCGCGCCGGCTGTTCGGACTGCCCTCGGTCGCCGCGATGGCGCAGTCCCTGCCCTTCGCCGACGCCGCCTTCGACGCCGGCTGGTGCCTGGGGGTGCTGTGCACCACGACGGAGAAGGCAGCCCTGCTGACCGAGCTGCGCCGCGTGCTGCGCCCGGGGAGCCGGCTCGGGCTGCTGGTCTTCGTCGCCGACCGCCCGCTGCCCCCACCCCTGCCGGAGGGCAACGACTTCCCCACCGAGGACGAGCTGCACGGCCTGCTCGAGGGCGCCGGGTTCCGCCTGGACGAGACCGCGGACGCCGACCTCGGGGACAGCCCGCCGGAGTGGTCGCAGCGGGCCGACGCCGTCGAGGACGAGGTCGAACGCCGGCACGGGGACGATCCCCGGTGGCAGGAGGCGCGCGAGCAGTACCGGCGGGTGGGCCGGCTGATGTCCGACGGGGCGCTGCGCCCGCTGCTCGCCGTCGCGGTGGCCACCTGAACCGCCGAAACGCGCTGGACACACGCCAGAACTAGGTTCGACGCCATGGCGGACCTCTTCGACGGCTACCCCCTCGGGGAGCAGTGGGACGAGATGTTCGGGGAGGCCGGCGGGCCGCGACCGCCCTACACCGGGCTGCACACGTCCCTGCAGCCGATGGCCGGCGAGGAGCTCTCCGCCCGCGCCGATCTGCTCTCCCAGACCTACCGCGACGCCGGGGTCACCTTCGCCCACGCCGGCGAGGAGCAGCCGTTCCCCCTGGACATCGTCCCGCGGGTCATCGGCGCCGAGGAGTGGTCGCTGATCGAGCGCGGGGTGGCCCAGCGGGTGCACGCGCTGGAGGCGTTCCTGGCCGACGTCTACGGCGCCGGACAGGTGTTCGCCGACGGCGTCGTGCCACGCGGCGTGGTCACCACGAGCGCCCACTTCCACCGCCAGGCGCACGGGCTGGTGCCGCCGAACGGGGTGCGGGTGCACGTGTCGGGCATCGACCTGGTCCGCGACGAGGCCGGTGACTTCCGGGTGCTCGAGGACAACCTGCGCTCGCCGTCGGGGGTCAGCTACGTCATCACCAACCGGGCGGCGATGAGCCAGGTGCTGCCCGAGCTGTTCGCCGACCACCGCATCCAGCCGGTCGCCGACTACCCGAGCCGGCTGCTCGCGGCGCTCAAGGCCTCCGCGCCCCCGAACGTCGCCGACCCGACGGTCGTCGTCCTCACCCCGGGGGTCTACAACTCCGCCTACTTCGAGCACGCGCTGCTGGCCCGCCAGATGGGCGTCGAGCTGGTGGAGGGCCGCGACCTGGTCTGCGCGGGCAACCAGGTGAGCATGCGGACGACGGACGGCCAGCGCCGGGTGGACGTGATCTACCGCCGCATCGACGACGAGTTCCTCGACCCGGTGCACTTCCGGCCCGACTCGGTGATCGGCTGCGCCGGCCTGCTCAACGCCGCCCGCGCCGGCCGGGTCACCATCGCCAACGCGGTCGGCAACGGCGTCGCCGACGACAAGCTCCTCTACACCTGGGTGCCCGACCTGGTCCGGTACTACCTGGCGGAGGAGCCGCTCCTGGCCAACGCCGACACCTACCGGCTCGACGAGCGCGACACCGTCGAGTGGGTGCTGGAGTCCCTCGACGAGCTCGTGCTCAAGCCGGTCGACGGATCCGGCGGCAAGGGCATCGTGATCGGGCCGCGCGCGGACGAGAAGACCCTGGCGGAGCTCGCGGTCAAGGTGCGGGCTCGGCCGCGGGACTGGATCGCGCAGAAGCCGATCGGCCTCTCCACCTGCCCGACGCTGATCGGCGGCCGGATCGCGCCGAGGCACGTCGACCTGCGGCCGTTCGCGATCAACGACGGCGAGCAGGTGTGGGTGCTCCCGGGTGGGCTCACCCGGGTGGCGCTGCCGGAGGGGGAGCTGGTGGTCAACTCCAGCCAGGGCGGGGGCTCCAAGGACACCTGGGTGCTCAGCCCGCCCCGGCCGGCCGCCGACCTCGAGCCGGAGTCGCCGGACCTCACCCGGATCGAGTTCACCACCGCCGACCTCGCCGACGAGCCGCCGTCCCCCGACCCCGGCCCGGCGAACGACAACGCCCTGGCCCAGTCCCAGCAACAGCAACAATCGAAGGACCCCGCCCCCCTCAGCCCTCGCGGGCTCGGGCCGAGCCTCTGGGCGGGGCCAGCCGCTGGTGGCGACGGCCGGGTTCGTCGCGGTGGTCAGCCGTGCTGAGCCGGATCGCCGAGTCGCTGTTCTGGATCGGCCGCTACGTGGAGCGGGCCGACGACACCGCCCGCATCCTCGACGTGCACACCCAGCGGCTGGTCGAGGACCCGTGGATCGACGAGCGCCGGGCCTGCGCCAACCTGCTGGCGCTCATGGGCTCCCCGGTGCCCGACGACGAGGCCGACACCGAGCGGGTGCTGGCCACCCTCGCCTTCGACCGGACCAGTCCGAGCTCGATCGTCGGTGCGCTGTCCTCGGCCCGCGAGAACGCCCGCGGCGCCCGCGAGGTGCTCAGCGCCGAGATCTGGGAGTCGCTCAACGTCACCCACAACGCGCTGCCCCAGCAGCGGACCATGGCCCGGCGGTACGGGCCGCACTCGCTGTTCCGGTTCGTGCGCGAGCGGTCGGCCATGGTCTTCGGGCTGGCCGACTCGACGATGAGCCGTGACGAGAGCTGGTTGTTCCTCATCCTCGGACGCTCGCTGGAGCGGGTGGACATGACCGCCCGCATCATCTCCACCCGGGTGCTGGCCGGCGACGCCGCGCCGTCCTGGACCCTGGTGCTGCGCTCCACCGGCGCCTACGAGCCCTACCTGCGCACCTACCGCGGGGTGGTCGACTCCAGCCGCGCGGCGGAGTTCCTGCTGCTGGACCGGCTGTTCCCGCGTTCGGTGTTCGCCGCGCTGGAGCAGGCCGAGGCGTGCCTGGCCGAGCTCGAGCGCTCGCCGGTCCGCGACGCGGCCCGGATCGGCGTCGCCGGCGAGGCCCACCGGATCGTCGGCCGGGCCCGGACGATGCTGGAGTTCATGGCGACCCCGGAGCTGCTGGGCCAGCTGCCCGCCCGGCTGGAGGAGCTGCAGCGCACCTGCTCGCTGGCCAGCGCGGCGGTGACCAACCGGTTCTTCACCGAGCAGGCGCCGCAGGTCTGGGTGCCCGAGGGGGTGGCATGAGCCCGCAGAGCCAGGGCCAGTCCGCGAGCGGGCAGGTGCAGACGTCGTCCGGGCAGACGCAGGTGCAGCGGTCGGGCACCCGCCCCCCGGGGGACCGCTGGCGGCTGCAGGTCGTGCACCGCACCCGCTTCCGCTACGGCGGGCCGGTGCGCTCCTCCTACAACGAGGCGCGGCTGACCCCGGAGAACAGCACCCGTCAGACCACGCTGCGCTCCCGCGTGGAGATCGAGCCGGCGGCCACCGCGTTCGCCTACCGCGACTACTGGGGCGCGACGGTCACGGCCTTCGACCTGCACACCCCCCACACCGAGCTGGTGGTCACCGGTACCTCGATCGTCGAGGCCGGCCCGGAGCCCGGCGAGCACGACCACGTGGGCTGGTCGGTGCTGCGCGGGGACCGGGTCCGCGACCAGTTCGGGGAGCTGCTCGGCCCGACCGCGCTCACCGAGATGGCCGACGACGTGGTCGAGGCGGCCCGCGCCGCCGTCGGTGACGCCTATCCGCACGAGGCCGGGACGATCGTGTGCCGCTTCGTGCGCGAGCACATGGAGTACCTCTCGGGCTCGACCAACGTGAAGACCAACGCCATGCAGGCGTGGCACTCGGCCCAGGGCGTCTGCCAGGACATCTCGCACGTGACCGTCGGTCTGCTGCGCGCGCTCGGACTGCCGGCCAGGTACGTCTCGGGCTACCTGCACCCCAAGCGGGAGGCCGGCGTCGGCCACACCGTGACCGGTGAGAGCCACGCGTGGGTGGAGTGGTGGGACGGCGGCTGGTGCAGCTTCGACCCGACCAACTCCACCGACGTCGGCCCCCGGCACGTGACCCTCGGCCGCGGGCGGGACTACGGCGACGTCCCGCCGTTCAAGGGCATCTTCTCCGGGCCCGGCAGCGAGGGGCACACCGTCACGGTCGAGGTCACCCGCCTGGCCTGACGCAGGGCCCCGCACCCTCGCTCGTCCGCGCCGGCCACCAGGAGTGCGCCGGCGCCGCGCGGCGCCCCGACCGCCGACCGGCGTAGGCGGGCCTGCCGCCCATGGCTGCGGTGCGACCGCCGGACGACCGCCCCCTCGAGATCGGCGCGGCGGCTCGCGCCCCGCCGCGCCCCCGGGCCTGACGGCCAGACCGGCGTCCGGCCCCGACGGCTCCACCGGTGGTCCCCGCGGCCGCGTGTCGCCTTCTCGACCTCACCGGCTGTGGCCCTTGACACAGTTCGCCGCCGCTAAGAACAATGGGCCCCGAAAGGTTCGGGACCCTTACAAAGAGGTGAGCATGGTGGAAGCCCAGCCCGACGGCCCCAATCGGGCGGCCACGGGGATGCTGCTCGTGGCCGTGTCGGCCCGGCTGACGCGCCTCTACGGCCGGGTCCTCGGCCAGCTGGACATCCCGCTGACGTTCCGGCAGCACCGGACGCTCATGCGCGTCCACCAGGGGCACCGGTCGATGGCCGCGCTGGCCGCCTTCGGCAACCTGACGTTGCCGACCGTCTCGGAGAGCGTCGACGCACTCGTCCGGCGCGGGCTGATGCGCCGGGCGGAGAACCCGGACGACCGGCGCTCGACGCTGCTGGAGCTCACCCCGCTGGGCGAGACCGCCAACGAGGCCGCGCAGGCATCGCTCACCCGGGTCGCCGACGACCTCCTGGCCGACGTCCCCGAGGACGTCCGCGTGCTGCTGCACGGGGCGCTCGAGTCGGTCTACGCCTCGGCGACGACGCACTTCCTCGCCGATCGCAGTGCCGACCCCACTCCGCCGCGCCGGCGGCCCGCCGAAGGGCGGAGGGCGACGACCGGTCGCCCCCACGGCGTCGCGCCGCACGTCCAGCCCGAGCCCGGACGGCTCGACCCGGAACCACTGCACAGCACGTCGCAGCCCGACAACCAGGGAACCCGAGAGGACGACAGATGAGATCCATGAGGTCAGCGCGGACCCCACTCGCCCTACTGTGCCTGGTCGGCCTGACTGCCGCGGCCTGCGGCGGCGGTGACGAGGAGCCGGCGGCCGCGGCGGGCGGCGGAGACGCCGGCTGCGAGGAGCCCACCGAACCCCAGACGGTGACGCTCGGGGTCAACCCCGGAGCCCAGGACCTCGTCACCTTCGTCATGGAGGAGCAGGGCTTCGCGCAGGACCACAACCTGGAACTCGAGGTCCAGTCGTTCCAGAACCCCGCGGCCCTGCACGCCGCCATCGGTCAGCAGACGGTCGACATCGGCTTCGGTGGCATCACCGCGATGGCCGTGCTGCGGGCCCAGGGGCGCGGCACCGTGGTCTTCGACATCCTGACCAGTCCGTCCAACATCGTGTTCACGAGGGTCGACTCAGACATCCAGAGCCTGGAGGACCTCGAGGGGCGCAAGCTCGGCTCCTTCGGCGGGCGAGGCAGCGCGACGTTCGCGATCACGTCGATCGTGGCCAGCGAGGCGTACGGGATCGAGAGCCTCGGCGACGACGTCGAGATCATCGAGGCGCCCGATGCCGCCCTGTTCGGGCTCCTCGACGCGGGCAACATCGACGCCGCCCTGGTCGGCACGACCGCGACGGTCCAGGGCCTGCTCGCCGATGACAAGTACCGCCCGCTGACCGACATCTCCGAGGACTACCAGTCCGAGTTCGGCGCCCTCCCCGGCCACGTCACCGTCGCGACCTACGACGAGTACGCCGAGGCCAACTGCGGGACGCTGCGCTCCTTCTCCGCCGCCCTCGACGAGACCGTGGAGTACATCCAGGGCAACGAGCAGGTCTGGCAGGACTACGCCCAGGACATCGAACTGACCGATCCCCGCGCTCCAGAGCTCCTGCAGGAGCGGGTCGCCACCCGGTACATCCAGGAGTGGAACCAGGAGCAGGCCGACGCCGAGGCCGAGCTCATCGAGATGCTGATCCCCGTCCTGGGTGAGGCGGAGTTCGTCTCCGAGGTGCCCGAAGGCCTCTTCCGCACGGACATCCAGGAGGAGGCGTGAAGCCGACCCGTGAACCGCTGGGCCGTTCCGGCGACGTCCGCGCCGGGAAGGCGTTCCCGCCCGCCGGCGTGATCGACGACCCCGTGGCCGCGGCGGTGCAGGGGGAACTGAGCGCCCAGCCCCCGCTGGTGGTGGCCCCCGTCAGCGACGCCGAGGTGTTCACGCCGCCGAGGCGCTCGCTGATCGGGATCTGGCGCCGGGCACTGTCCCTGGTGGCGCTCGTGGCCGTGTGGGCGCTGGTGGCACTCCTGTTCAACGACGAGACGGTCCTCCCCGGTCCTGTCGACGTGTTCAGCACGCTGTGGCAGAACATGCAGACCTCCGACTTCTACTTCCACATGTACAAGACGGTCCTGCGCGTGGTGATCGGCATGCTCATCGCCGTCTTCGGTGGGCTGGTCATCGGCCTCATCATGGGCCTGTCGAAATGGGGCGAGGAGATCCTCGACTCCTGGGTGCTCGTCGCCTTCACCATCCCGTCCGTGGTCTACGGGATCCTGGCCATCCTGTGGTTCGGCCTGAACGACTTCGCCGCGATCGTGGCCATCAGCGTGACGGCCATCCCGGCCGTGGCCATCAACATCTGGCAGGGCGTGAAGGCGATCGACGTCTCCCTCGTCCACATGGGGAAGGCGTTCCACTTCTCGCGGCGATCCATCCTCCGCAAGGTCGTGGTCCCGCAGGTCATCCCGTACATCCTGGCCGCCCTGCGCTATGCGCTCGGATCGGCGTGGAAGATCGCCACGGTCGTCGAGTTGATCGGCCTCTCGAGCGGCGTCGGATTCATGCTGCACTACTGGTTCGGCCTCTTCAACATGACCCAGGTGCTGGCCTGGACGGTCGCTTTCACCATCGTCCTGCTGCTCATCGAGTTCGTGTTCCTCAAGCCCATCGAGTCGTGGCTCACGCGTTGGCGGCCCGCGAACATGCAGAAGTAGGAGAAACGGTCATGGCAGAGCCCTATCTCGTGATCGACAACATCAAGAAGGAGTTCCCCCGGCGGACCGAGGCGCCGTTGCGGGTGATCGACGGGCTGGACGTGGGCGTCGAGAAGGGCGCTCTCCTGTCCATCCTCGGACCGTCCGGATGTGGCAAGTCGACGCTGCTGAACATCATCAACGGACTGGACGACGTGACGTCGGGCCGGATCGTCATCAACGGTCACGAGGTCAGCGTCAAGTCGCGCTCGAAGTTGAAGATCGGCGTCGTCTTCCAGGACTCCCGGCTGCTGCCCTGGCGGACGGTCAAGGACAACGTCCGGCTGCCTCTGGACGAGCTGGGCATCGACCGGGCGGAGGCCGACCGGCGGGTCACGTACTACCTGAACCTCGTCGGGCTCGGCGATTTCGGTGACTACTTCCCGCTGCGCCTGTCCGGGGGCATGCAGCAGCGGGTGTCGCTGGCCCGCGGTCTGGCCATCGAGCCGGACCTGCTGCTCGCGGACGAGCCGTTCTCGGCCCTGGACGAGATCACCGCCCGGAAGCTGCGCCAGGAGTTCATCAGCATCTGGCGGGCGACCGGACGCACGGTCATCTTCGTGACGCACAACATCCGCGAAGCGGTCTTCCTGTCCACCCGGATGCTCGTGATCACGCCGCGCCCGGCCAGGACCCATCTCGACCTCGACATCGACGTGCCGTATCCGCGGACTCCCGAGGACGACCGTCTCTTCGAGATCGAGAAGCGGGTGACGCGCGACTTCATCGCCATGGAGGAGGCGTCGGTCTGACCCGACGCGATCCCGGGTCCGGGACGCCCGCAGTCAATCGAGGGGAGAACACAGATGATGGGGAAGCACACATGACGCAACTGGACGTGAGGGGCGCTTCGAGCGCCGCGGCGGGGGTGCCGCAGCCGCCGCCGGAGGACCGTGCCGAGCAGGCGCTGCGGTACCGGAAGGCGCGCTCGGTCATGGCCGAGCAGGGCCTGGACGCGCTGATCGCCTTCGCGCCCGGCTGGCGCCGGGAGAACGTCCGGTACCTCAGCGACGCCCCGGTCAACGGCACGCTCGCACTGGTCGTGCTGCCGGCCGGCGGAGACCCGTACGCGTTCTCGACGAGGGCGGCCGATCTCGCCGCGATCCGGTCCCGCGGGTGGGTGCACGACGCGCAGCTGCTCGACTTCCCGGACTGCGCGACGCTGTCCGGGCGGCTCCGGGACCAGGGTGTCCAGCGCGTGGGCATCGCCCACCTGGAGCTGCTCCCGCTGGCCGTCGCCGAGGCCCTGCGGAAGGGCCTGCCCGGAACCGAGATCGTGTCGGCCACCGCCCTGCTCGACGACCTGCGGTTGGTCAAGAGCGACTGGGAGCTGGCCCAGATGCGCCGCAGCGCCACGGTGTGCGCCGCCGGCTGGCAGGCCTTCGTCGACGTGCTCGAGCCCGGCCTGGAGGAGTACCGGATCGTGGCCGCCGTCGAGAGCGAGATCAAGCGCCTGGGCGCGGAGAACAACTTCATGCTGATCGCCTCCGGCGGTGACGAGGTCATGGGGATGACCCCTCCCGGCCGGCGCGTGCTGCAGAGCGGGGACATGGTCCGCACCGAGCTCACCCCGCAGATGAACGGCTACTGGCTGCAGATCTGCCGGTCCGCCGTCGTCGGCAGGGCCAGCGACGGCCAGAAGCGGTCCTTCGACCTGTTCAACGAGGCGGTGGAGGCGGGCCTGTCGGTCATCCGGCCCGGCGTGACCGCGCACGAGGTGGCGGTCGCGGAGAACGACGTCTTCCGGCGGCACGGCTACGGCGAGTACTGCACGGCGCAGTACACGCGGGTGCGGGGGCACGGGCACGGCCTGCACCTGGACGAGACGCCGATCATCGAGGGCAACCACACCGTCCTCCCCGAGAAGGCGGTGTTCATCGTCCACCCCAACACCTACACGCCCCTGGCCGGCTACCACGTGCTCGGCGACCCGGTGGTGGTGACCAGCACCGGTCACGAGGTGCTCATCGAGACCGAGCGGAAGCTCTTCGAAGCGGGGGTGGCGGCGTGAAGCGCGGGCTGGTCGTGATGGACCCGGCGGAGATCCCCGGCACGGAGTGGACGGACCGGGTGCGGCGCCTGCAGGAGCGCATGTCGGCCGAGGGACTGTCGCTGGCGCTGGTCTACGGCGACGTCTTCCGGTCCGACGACATCGGGTACCTGACCAATCTCTGCATCTACTGGAACGAGGGCATCGTCGCGGTGCCGGCCGAGGGCGAGCCGGCCTTCCTCACGAAGCTCTCCCCGCGGGTGCACCCGTGGATGAAGGCGACCTCCACGGTGGCGGACCTGCGCAGCGGGAAGTCCTTCAGCCAGCTGACCGCGGGCCTCGTGGAGGGTCGCGAGCCGGGCGTCATCGGCCTGGTCGACGCCGCGTTGTGGCCGGCGACGGTGGTCGAGCAGGTCACCGGGGCGGCTCCCGCCTGGGAGGTGCGGCTGCTCGGCGGGATCGTGCGCGAGCAGCGTCTCGTGCCCTCGGCCGCGGAGCTGGCGCTGCTCCGGGACGGCGCCCGGTCGCTGGGCCGGGCCATGGACCAGGCCACCGGCTCGGGTGGGCAGCCCGCCGAAGCCGTGGCCGTGCTGGAGGGTGAGGTGCGCAGCGCCGGGTTCACCGACCTGATGACCGAGGTCAGCCGCACGTCCGATGGCGTCGTGTCGCTGGAGGTCACCGGGGAGTACCGGCACGGCTGGCTGCACGCCGGCCGGATCCTCGACCCCAGCAGCCCGGAGCCCCACTGGCTGCCGACGCTGCGGGCCGGCTTCGAGGCCGCGGTCGGCGCGGTGGACGGCGCGGCCCGGTTCTCCGACGTCACCGCGGCTGCCGAGGCGGTGCTGGGCGACCTGCCCGCGGACGCCGCCTGGTACGTCCGCTGCGTGAACCAGGCCGACATGGCCACGAACGGCGAGTACGAGTCGGTGTCCCCGACCACCCCGCTGCCCGACGGTGCCGTCGTGGTGGTGGGCATCGAGGTCGTCTTCGCCGACGGGGGCCGTGCCGCCGTCGCCGAGACCGTGCTCGTGGGCCCCCACGGCGCGGAGCGCATCGCCGTGTCCGGTCAGCCCGCCCCCACCGACCTCGAGGAGGCATCCGCATGAGGATCCTGTCCAACTCCGACATCGAGCAGGTCCTGACACCGGGCGAGTGCCTCTCCGCGCTGGAGACCGCCTACGTCGAGCTCGCCGAGGGCAAGGCCGCCAACCGGCCGCGGAACCACACGTACTTCCCGGTGGAGGACAGCCGGTACCCCGGCTTCCGGTTCCGCTTCAAGTCGCAGGAGGGCGGCAACGTCTCCAGCGGGGTGTGGGCCCTGCGGATCACCTCGGACATCGCCGGGGTCGAGACGCTGGCCAACGGCGTCAAGCGGCGCCGGCTGATCCCGGCGGCACCGGGCGGGCGGTACGTCGGCCTGGTGACGCTCTACAGCACCACGACCCTCGAGCCGCTGGCGATCATGCACGACAGCTTCATCCAGAAGATGCGCGTCGGGGCGACGTCCGCGCTGGGCATCCGGGAGCTGGCGAACAAGGACGTGTCCGTGGCCGGCATGTTCGGTTCCGGCTGGCAGGCCGAGGCCCACCTCGAGTGCCTGCTGATGGTGCGCCCGGAGATCGAGGAGGTGCGGGTCTACAGCCCGACGCCGAAGAACCGGTCGGCCTTCGCCGAGACGTGGAGCGAGCGCACCGGCCGCAGGATCGTGGCGGTGGACGACCCGCGGGGTGCGGTCGAGGGCTGCCAGGTCGTCACCGCCGCCACCGCGGCGATGGACCCGTGCTTCGACGGTGCCTGGCTCGAGCGGGGCACCCACGTCACGTCGATCACCTCACCCGACGGCACGGCCATGCGGCGGGAGCTGGACGACACCACGTTCGACCGGGCGGACCGCATCGTCGTCCTGTCCCGTGAGCAGGTGCACCACGACAACCAGATCGACATCCTCGGCCCGGTCGAACGCGGCCGCGTCGCCTGGGACGACATCCGCGAGATCGGCGAGGTGCTGGCCGGTCAGGCCCCCGGCCGGGGCAGCGCCGACGACATCACCGTCTTCGCCAACAACACGGGGATGGGTCTGCAGTTCGCGGCCGTCTGCGCCCGGGCCCTGCAGCTGGCCGAGGAGCGCGGCCTCGGGCACGAGGTCCCGACCGACTGGTTCCTGGAGGAGACGAGCCCGTGACCGCAGAGGTGCAGGACGACAGGAGCGGCAGCGGACGGCGCGTCGGCGGGACGGCGATCGTCTTCGGCGACAACGTCAACACCGACGTGATAATCCCGGGCCGCTACCTGGTGAGCATCGACCCGGCCGAGCTGGCCGAGCACGCCTTCGAACCGCTGGGCCTGGAGCTGCAGCAGCGACTGCGGGCCAGCGACGTCGTGGTGGCCGGCCGCAACTTCGGGTGCGGCAGTGCCCGGGAGCAGGCCTCGACCTGCCTCATCGGTGCCGGGATCAGCGCCGTCATCGCGGCCTCGTTCTCGCGGGTCTTCTTCCGCAACGCCATCAACACCGGCCTGGTGGCCGTCGAGAGCCCGGAGGCGGTGGCGGCGATCGAGGACGGCGCGCAGGTGTGGGTCGACTACGAGGTCGGTGTGGTCGAGGTCGGTGACCAGCGCTTCCCCTTCGCCCCGTACCCGGAGAGCCTGGCCGCGATCCTCGAGAGCGGTGGCCTGATCGAGCAGCTCATCCAACAGACGAAGGCCGCGAGCGAGGAGCGACGCTGAGATGAAGACCTTCGCGCAGAAGGCGCTGGAGCGGGCCTCCGGTCAGGCCGACCTGGTCCCGGGCCAGATCGTCGACGCCTTCCCGGACCTCTACATGAGCCACACCGCGAGCTGGCGGTGCATCAAGACCCTGGAGCGCATGGGCGTCGAGGAGCTCTACGACGTCGACCGGATCGCCATGGTCATGGACCACATCTCGCCGGCCCAGACGGCGAAGACCGCGGCGCACCACAGCCTGTCGCGGGAGTTCGCCGCCCGGATGGGGATCACGAAGTTCTACGACGTCAACGCCGGCATCGCGCACGTCGTACTGATGGAACGGGGGCACATCCGCCCCGGAGAACTGATCATCGGCACCGACTCGCACTCCACGATCTACGGGGCGCTGGGCGCGTTCGGAACCGGTGTCGGGTTCAGCGAGATCACCGCGGCCTGGGTGACCGGGAAGCTGTGGATGAAGGTGCCCGAGTCGATCCGGGTGGAGATCGACGGCCCGCTGCCCCGGGGGACGTACGGCAAGGACGTCATGCTCAAGCTCATCGGCGACCTGACCGCCGACGGCGCGACGTACTGCTCGGTCGAGTTCGCCGGCTCCTACGTGGAGGGCCTGTCGATCTCCGAGCGCATGACGCTGTGCAACCTGGCGATGGAGATGGGCTCGAAGAACGCCGTCGTCCCGCCGGACGAGGTCACCTCCCAGTACCTGGAGGAGGCGGGCGTGCAGCGGGACGAGTACGAGCCGCTGCTGCCGGACCCCGGTGCGGAGTACCGGCAGGTGGAGCGGGTCGACGGTGCCACGCTCAGCCCGCAGGTCGCCATCCCGCACATGGTGGACAACGTCGTGCCGGTCGAGCAGGTGGCCGGCACCAAGCTCGACCAGGTCTTCATCGGGTCGTGCGCCAACGCCAAGTACGAGGACCTGGTCATCGCCGCCGAGGTGCTGGCCGGGCACCGGGTGGCCCCGGGGGTCCGCCTGATCGTCACCCCGGCGTCGAGCCGGGTCATGGCGAGGGCGGCTTCGGAGGGGATCGTGTCCACGCTGCTGGAGGCCGGGGCGCTGATCACCAACCCCGGCTGCGGTGCCTGCGCCGGGGACGGCGGCGCCATGGCCGACGGCGAGGTGACGCTCTCGACCGCCAACCGGAACTTCCAGGGCCGCATGGGCAGCTACGAGTCGAAGATCTACCTGAGCAGTCCCGCGACCGCGGCCGCGTCGGCCATCCGCGGGGTCATCAGCAACCCGCAGGACCTCATCGCATGACGGCGACGAGCGCAACGGGAGGCGGCGGAGCATGAACCTGGTCGAGAAGATCCTGGCCCGGGCGAGCGGGAGGAAGGCCGTCGAGCCCGGGGACGTCGTCGTGGCGGAGGTCGACATGCTGATCATGCACGACCTCAGCGGCTACCTCACCGCGAAGGTGTTCGACGAGCAGGTCAAGGGCACGGTCCGCCATCCGGACCGGGTCGCCATGGTGTTCGACCACCACTTCTCCCCGCCCACGGAGGACGCCGCCCGACTGCTGGAGACCAACCGCGCCTGGGCCCGCCGCAACGGCATCCACCTCTTCGACTGCGGCAGCGGCAACATCCACCACGTCGCCGCCCGGCGCGGGCTGGTGCGGCCCGGGATGATCGTGGTCGGCTCCGACAGCCACACCCCGGTGCACGGTGCCCTCGGCGCCCTGGCCGTGGCACTGGGCAACGACTCCCACGCCGGCACCGTCCTCCCCTTCGGGAAGGCGTGGTTCAAGGTGCCGAGGACCGTGCGCGTCGAGCTGCACGGCGAGCCACCCCCCGGCACCTCGGCGCGGGACGTCGCGCTGTGGCTGGTCAAGGAGCTGGGGGAGGGCGGCCTCATCTACGCCGCCGTCGAGTTCGCCGGGCCCTACGTCAAGGGCATGTCGTTCTGGGACCGCTGGTTGTTCCCCCTCCTGTGCGTGGACCTCGGCGCCAAGTGCGCCTACGTCGAACCCGACGAGGTGACCGAGGCCTTCGTGCGGTCGGTGCCGGGGCGGACCGACCTGCTGGAGACCAGCGACGGAGCAGAGGCCGACGAGGTCATGCGGTTCGACGTCAGCGACCTGGCCCCTCAGGTCGCCTGCCCCCCCACGGTCGGCAACGTCCGCCCGGTGGCCGAGGTGGCCGGGAAGCCGGTCCAGTGGGCCGAGCTCGGCGGCCACGGCGGCGGGCGACTGGAGGACTTCCGGATCGCGGCGGCCGTGCTGGACGGCCGGCGGGTCCACCCGGACGTGCGCTTCAACGTCGTCCCCTCGAGCCGGGAGGTCTTCGCGGAGGCGGCCCGTGAGGGGCTCGTCCTCGCGCTGCACGAGGCCGGGGCCACCTGGTTCCCGCCGAGCACCGGCTCCAACCAGGCCTACAACATGGGCGCGATGGCGGCCGGCGAGACCATGATCTCCAACCACGCCCGCAACTTCCCGGGCCGCAACGGCAGCAGCGAGGCGGAGATGTACCTGGCCTCGGCCCTGTCCGTCGCGACGGCGGCCACCACCGGTGTGATCACCGACCCCCGCGACCTGGCCGGGGCGGTGACGGCGTGACGACCGCAGGGACCGAGCTCCCGGTGCAGGTGCGGGCCGAGGGGCGTTGCTGGAAGTTCGGCGACAACATCCCCACCGACCGGCTGGTGAAGACCAAGTACGTGGTCGAGCCGATGTCGGTCATCGTCCAGCACGTCCTCGAGGACCTGAACCCGGAGTTCCCCCGGCGGGTACGGCCCGGGGACGTCGTGGTGGCCGGCAAGCACTTCGGCCAGTCCTCCGGTCGTGCCGTGGCGGTCAAGGCGCTCAAGGCCACCGGGATCGGCTGCGTGGTGGCCGACAGCTTCGCCCGCACCTTCTACCGCAACTGCTTCGAGGTCGGCCTGCCCGCCCTGGAGATCCCGGGCGTGACCGGGCTGGTCGCCGACGGCGACACCCTCGAGGTCGACGTCGTCGCCGGCACGTTCCGGAACCGGACGAACGGGGAGACCCGGTCGGCCGCCCCGGCCGACGCGTTCCTGCTCGAGATGCTCCAGGCGGGCGGCCTGATCAAGCTCGCCGCGGCCCGACCCGAGCTGTTCGACCGGCCGTCCGGCGGCTGACCCGTCGCTCCCTCGCGCGGGCCGGCCACGGCTGCCGGCGCGGAGCGCAGACCTCCGGTGGCGGAGGTGGCCGCGAGGTCGCCTCCCCATCCCGCCCTACCAGGAAGGCAGGCACGAGGCATGACCCTCAGCGACGTCGAGCGGCGCGGTGCGGAGCAGGGCAGCGACCCGCGGGGCGTGGACGGGGGCAGCGACCCCCGGAACACGGCGGAACTCCTGGTGGAGACCCTCACCAGGCAGGGCGTGGAGGTGGTCTTCCTCAACCCCGGCACCGACACCGCCCCGGTCCAGGAGGCCATCGCCCGGTTGGGCGCGGACGGGCGGCCGGTGCCGCGGGTGGTCCTGTGCCCGCACGAGGCCGTGGCCCTGGCGGCGGCGCACGCCTACTACGCCGTCACCGGGCGTCCGCAGGTGGTCATGGTGCACGTCGACGTGGGCACCCAGAACCTCGGGTCGATGCTGCACAACGCCTTCCGCAGCGAGATCGCGGTCCTGATCCTCGCCGGTCGTACGCCGGTGACCGCCTACGGCGAGCAGGCCGGGGGCCGCGACACCCCCGTCCACTGGCACCAGGACGTGCCCGACCAGGCCGGGATCGTGCGGTCCTACGTCAAGTGGACCGGCGACGTCGCCAGTGCGGCGACCCTGCCCCGGCAGATCGGGCGGGCGCTGCAGGTCGCGCGGGCCGGGACCCCCGGGCCGGTCTACCTGACCATGGGCCGCGAGGTGCTGATGGAGCCCCTCACAGAGCCCGTCGACCTCCCCGCCGTCGACCGCTACGGACCCCCGGCGCCCCCGGCGGCCAACCCCGACGCACTGGAACGGGCCGCGCAGCTCCTGGTCGACAGCCGGAACCCACTCATCACCACCACACGGGTGGGCCGCGACCCCGACGCCGTCCCCGCGATGGTCCGCCTGGCCGACCTCCTGGGAGCCCCGGTCGTCGATCGCAGGGAGCGGGTCAACTTCCCCTCCTCGCACCCGTCCTACGTCACCGATCCGCGCACCTCGACCGCCCTCCTGCGGGACGCCGACGTCGTGCTGGTCGTCGACAGTGACGTCCCGTGGATCCCCAACCGCGCCGCACCCTCCGACAGCGCCGTGGTCGTCCAGATCGACGCGGACCCGGTCAAGGCGACCACTCCGGGGTGGTCGTTCCCCGTCGACGTGCCGATCCAGGCGGACCCGACGACCGCGCTCGTGCAGCTCGTCGACGCCGTCGAGCGGCGGCTCCGACAGGACGGTGCTGCGGAACGGACGCGGCGGCCGTCCCCCGCACCCGCCCCGCGCCCGGACGCCGGCTCCTCCCGTCCGGTCGCCGCGGACTCGCCCATGCGACCGGAGA
Source organism: Geodermatophilus sabuli (assembly GCF_010686765.1). GTDB lineage: Bacteria > Actinomycetota > Actinomycetes > Mycobacteriales > Geodermatophilaceae > Geodermatophilus > Geodermatophilus sabuli_A. The sequence continues at coordinate 201,529 of NZ_JAAGWF010000015.1, forward strand.
CGTTCGTGGCGATCCTCGACGAGGTGCTCCGGGAGGACGACGTCGTCGTCGAGGAGGTGACGACGAACAGCGAGGTGCTGCGCAACGGGCTGCGCCGCGACATCCCGGGGACGCACTTCCAGTCCGGGGGGTCGGGGCTCGGATGGGCGCTCGGCGCCGCCGTCGGGGTGAAGCTCGCCGCTCCGGGCAGCCGCGTGGTGGCCCTGGTCGGCGACGGCAGCTTCCTGTTCTCCCAGCCGACTCCGGCACTGTGGGTGGCGCACCACGAGCGGACGCCCGTGCTCGTCGTCGTCCTGCGCAACGGCGGCTACGCGGCCAGCCGACGTCCGGTCTTCGCCCTCTTCCCCGACGGTGCCTCCGCGGCCAGCGGGGAGGTCGTCGGCACCCGGTTCACCGACGGTCCCGACTTCACCCAGGTGGCCGCGGCGTGCCATGCCCACGCCGAGCAGGTGAGCGACCCCGCCGAGGTCCGCGCCGCACTGCAGCGCGGGCTGGACGCGGTCGCCGGGGGACGGTCGGCGGTCGTCGTCGTGGATGTCAGCTCACCGTGGCTGTGACCGGCGCGGCCCCGGATCCGACCGCCGCGCAGCCGGCCGTGCTGCGCGCCCTGGAAACGACGAGAGAGGGACCATGACGCAGAGCGACGCGGGAGACACCGGAGACCGGGACGCCACCCCGCCCACGACGGAGCAGGTGGACGTCGAGATCCACCGGCTCCGGTCGGCCGGCGAGCCGGCGGACGCCGGAGAGCCGACCGCGACCCAGATCGCGGGGGAGTACGAGCGCGGGGACACCGCCCGCCCGGAGATGGACCCGGGCTGACCGTCGCCGTCCGGCCGGGTGTCCTCCGGCCGGGGTGACCCCGGGCTCAGCGGAGCGGCCCGGCGCCCCCGGGCACCGCGGCGGCCTCGTCCTGGTCGGGCAGTCGCTCGGTCCGCTCGGCCAGCCGCCGCGACCAGTGGGCCGGCGCCGTCGCGAGCCACGCCGCACCGGCGTCGGTGAGCCGGCCGTCGGAGCGCAGCGGCGCCCAGCCGCGCAGCACCCGCAGCGCCTCGGCGACGGTGACCAGCACCCGGCCCACGCCGCGCCGGCGCACCTCGGGGGCGACGGTCACGGTGTCGACGACGCCCGAGCGGGTCCACCACCGCAGCTCACCGACCCGGTCGGTCATCTGGAGCCCCCGGGTGGCGACCTGGTGCGGGCTGACCAGGGAGCCCGGCCGGAACGCGGAGCCGCGGAAGGCCAGCAGCGAGGCCGCGGGCACCCCGCTGGTGGCGTGCGGGACCTCGGCGAACCAGAGCGGCGGGCACAGCTCGGCGAGCGCGCCGGCGACCTCGATGTCGACCACCGCGCCGTCGCTGGTGCGGTAGCGCAGGTCGACCAGCCACCCCGCCGGACGCCGGCCACGCGACTGCAGCGCGGTGAGGTCGACCGGCGTCCCGTCGGGGAACCGCTCGGACGCCACGGCCACCAGCGAGTGCTCGGCCGACGCCGGACCGCGCTCGGCCAGCCGCGCCCACCACAGCGGCGCGGAGCCGGTCGCGGTGCCCCGCGTCGCCCGGCGGACGGCGAGCAGGGTGGCCCGCGCGGCCTCCTGCCCGGCGCGGGCCGGGTGCGTGGCGGGTCCGGCGAGAGCCGCGGTCATGGGGGACCTCCTGGAGGTGGGCTGCGAGTGCGGTGTCCCGACTCTGGGCCGGAGCGCTTGGGCCGGTCTTGGGGCCGACTTGGGGGCGGTCCCCGGCGCCGCGGTCAGCCTCCGGGGCGGCGCGTCCCGGCGGACAGGGGCCGGTGTCCCGGGGCGGCCGGGAAGCGGCGGCGGGCCGGGCGGATACTGGGGGCCCATGGAGTTCCCGAGCAGCCGATGAGCGCACCCCTGAACCTGGTCAACCTCGAGCGGGTGCACAAGGCACACGGCACGACCGTCATCCTCGACGACGTCTCCCTCGGCGTCGCCGCCGGCGAACGGATCGGCGTCGTCGGGCGCAACGGCGGGGGCAAGAGCACACTCCTGTCGCTGCTGACCGGCGCCGACGAGCCCGACTCCGGCCGGGTCACCCGCCGCGGCGACCTGGCGATGGGCGTGCTCGACCAGTCCGGCACCCTGCCTGCCGGGACGACGGTGCGCGACGTCGTCCTCCCGCCGTCGATGTTCGCCGCGGAGCACGAGTGGGCCGGTGACCCCGCTGTCCGCTCGGTGCTGACCGGCCTGGAGCTCGACCGGCTGGGCCTCGACGCCCCGGTCGCCCCGATGTCCGGCGGCGAGCGGCGCCGCGTGGCACTGGCCGCGCAGCTGATCCGGCCGCTGGACCTGCTCGTCCTCGACGAGCCGACCAACCACCTGGACGTCGAGGGCGTGGCCTGGCTCGCCGAGTACGTGCGCGCCCGGGTGGGCGGCATGGTCGTCGTGACCCACGACCGGTGGTTCCTCGACGAGGTCTGCACGACCACGTGGGAGGTCGCGGACGGCAACGTGCACGCCTACGACGGCGGGTACTCGGCCTACACGCTGGCCCGGGCGGAGCGGGCGCGGATCTCGGCGGTCACCGAGGAGCGCCGGTTGAACCTGGTCCGCAAGGAGCTGGCCTGGCTGCGGCGCGGCCCGCCGGCCCGGACCAGCAAGCCGAAGTTCCGGATCGAGGCGGCCCAGGCGCTGATCGCCGACGAGCCGCCGGCCCGCGACTCGATGGCGCTCAAGGGCTTCGCCGCCCGCCGGCTCGGCAAGACCGTCTACGAGGTCGAGGACGTCGACTACGCCGTCCCCACCGACGACGGCCCGCGCACGCTGTTCAGGGACCTGACCTGGAACGTCGGCCCGGGTGACCGCATCGGCATCGTCGGGGTGAACGGCGCCGGCAAGACGTCGCTGCTGAAGCTGCTGGTGGGGGAGACCAAGCCGGACGCCGGGACCGTCGTCGTCGGCCAGACGGTCGCACCGGCCTACCTGTCGCAGCACGTCACCGAGCTGCCGCCGCGCGCGCGGGTGCTGGAAGCGGTGCAGGACGTCGCCCGCATCGCTCGCATCGGCAACCAGGAGATCTCGGCGTCGACGCTGGCGGAGCGGTTCGGCTTCGCCGCCAACCGGCAGTGGACGCCGGTCGGCGACCTCTCCGGCGGCGAGCGGCGGCGGCTGCAGCTGCTGCGGCTGCTCATGGCCGAGCCCAACGTGCTGGTGCTCGACGAGCCCACCAACGACCTGGACATCGACACCCTGACCGCCCTGGAGGACCTGCTCGACAGCTTCCCGGGCACGGTGCTGGTGGTCAGCCACGACCGCTACTTCGTGGACCGGGTCTGCGACAAGGTCGTGGCACTGCTCGGCGACGGCTCGCTGGCCGAGCTCCCGGGCGGCGTGGACGAGTACCTGCAGCGCCGCGCCGCCGGTGGGGCGCCGCTGACCACGGCGTCGGGGGACGGCGGCCCGCGACCGGTCGGTGCGCCCTCGACGGCGGCTCCGGCGGTGTCGGCGGCCGAGGCCCGGGCGGCCAAGAAGGAGGCCAGCCGGCTGGAGCGGCGGATGCTCAAGCTGGACGCCGACGAGAAGGAGCTGCACCAGCAGCTCGCCGCGGCCGCCGCCGACTACGCGAAGGCGGCCGCGCTCGACGCGGAGCTCAAGGCCGTGCACGCCGAGAAGGAGCGGGTCGAGAACGACTGGCTGATCGCCTCGGAGATCGCCGAGGGCTGAGACCGGGCCCCACCCACCTTCGCAGGTCAGGGCGGGCCCCTGGCCGGGGCCCGCCCTGACCGGCCGAGGTCAGGCGGCGGACTCGGCGCGGTTGCGCTGCAGCATCCGCAGGCCGACCAGCACCACCGGGACGGCGCCGACGAGGGCGAAGCCGGCGTAGAGCAGCGGCTCGAAGGTCAGCGCCGCCGAGGCGACCAGGGCCGCGAGGGCCGGGGCGAGCAGCCACCAGCTCGTGACGCCGGCCCGGGCGAGGCCACCGAGCACGACCAGCGGACCGAGCAGCCCGAACAGGGTCACCGTGCCGACGACCGCGACGCCGGCCGAGCCGGACACGTTCTCGAACAGCGCCAGCGCCGTGCCCGGCTCCAGCTCCCGGCCGATCGCCCCGGTCCAGAAGTCGAACAGCACGTTCCCGGCCACGGTCACCAGGCCCAGCGCGGCCAGGAGGGCGCCGACGACGGTGCCGATCCGGCCGCGGCGTCCACGGACGAGCGCCGGAGCGGCCAGCCAGGCCAGCCCCATCGCGATGTTGCCGTAGTGCAGCAGCAGCGCCGACAGCGCCGTCCGGCCCTCGTCGCGGGCGAGCGAGTCGATGTAGTCGGCGCTGGCCATCGACGCCGCCGGCGGCGACGTGGCCAGGCCCGCCGCGTACAGCAGCGATCCGGCGATCAGGGCACCGCCGGCGATCGGGAGGAGCAGCGAGCCGGCGGAGCGAGCGGTCCGCTCGGTGGTGGCCGGGGCGGACGGGGTCATCAGGTCGGAGGTCATGGCGGGAAAGCTAGGAACGACGGGGCGTCCCGGGCGTCCGCCGGGACGGACCGAGCTGCGTCCGCCGTGAGGGGGAGCGCGGCGCTGCGACGTTCGGCCGTGCGGGGGATGCCCGCACGTCCGCTCGGCCCCTAGCGTGCTCGCCATGCCCGACGGGTCCCTCTCCTCAGCCCGCCTGGCCGCGCTCGTGTGGCCGGCCGTGGGACTGGTCATCGGCGGGATGTCGCTCGTGGAGACCGCGATCGACACGTTCCTCCCGTCCGGCATGGTCACCGCGCTGCCCGGGGTGGCGGTGGGGCTGCTGCTCGCTGTCTGCCCTCGCTGGCCGGCGTCGGCCGCCGTCGTCGGATCGCTGACCGTCCTCGGGAACTACGCGCTCGGGACGCCCGGTCCCGGCGGCGCCCAGCTGATCGGGATGGGCATCCTCGTCGGGCACGCCGCCGCCGTCCTGCCCGCGCGGCGTGGGGCGGTCGTCGCGCTCGTGGCCACGCTGGTCGTCCTGGTCTCGGGTTTCGCGTACGTCCCCTCGCCGTGGGAGGGCTTCTTCTACCTGCTGGTCACGGGCGCCGCGTGGGGCGTCGGGACCCTGGTGCGTCAGATGCAGGCCCGGTCGCGGGAGCTCCAGGTGCTCGCCGGCCGGCTCGCCGAGCAGCAGGAGGCCGTCGCCGCGTCCGCCGTCGTCGCCGAGCGGTCCCGGATCGCCCGGGAGGTGCACGACTCGGTCGCCCACTCGGTGAGCGTCATGGTCCTGCAGATGGGCGGCCTGCGCCGGCTCCTGCCGGACGAGCCCGAGGCGCAGGAGGTCCTGCTCGGGCTCGAGCGGCTGGGGCGGGAGGCCGTCGACGAGATGCGCCGCGTCGTCGGCATCCTCCGCGAGGGGGCGGACGGGGGGACCGCTGCCCATCCGGCGCCCCAGCCCTCCCTGTCCCGGCTCGACGCCGTCCTCGCCGAGCTGCGTGCCGGTGGACTGCCGGTCGAGCTGCGGGTGACCGGCGAGCCGGTGGAGCTGCCCCCGCTGGTCGACGTCTCCGCCGTCCGCGTGGTGCAGGAGGCGCTCTCCAACGTGCTGCGGCACGCCGGTGGCGCCGCCACCACCGTGGAGCTCGACCACGCTCCCGACCGGGTCACCGTCACGGTCACCGACGACGGACGGCGGCGGCTCCCGGTGCCCGACCGGAGCGCCGAGACGGCACCCGGCGGGCACGGACAGCTGCACATGCGCGAGCGGGTGTCCGTCGCCGGCGGCACCCTCGAGGTCGGCCCCGTCCGCGGCGGCGGTTACCGCGTCCGCGCCGCCTTCCCCGTGCCGGCCGACCGGCCGACGGTGGTGGCGTGACGATCCGGGTGGTGCTGGTCGACGACCAGGCGATGGTGCGCACCGGACTGCGCATGGTGCTCGCGGCGGAGGCCGACATCGAGGTGGTGGGCGAGGCCGCCGACGGGGCGGCCGGCGTCCGCGTCGTCACGGAACAGGAGCCCGACGTCGTCCTGCTCGACGTCCGCATGCCCGGCATGGACGGGCTGGAGGCGGCCCGCCGCATCATCGCCGCCGGGCTGCCCACCCGGGTCGTCGTGCTCACCACCTTCGACGAGGACGAGTACGTGGCCGCCGCGCTCCGGGCCGGGGTGAGCGGCTTCCTGCTCAAGGTCGCGCCGCCCGAGGACCTCGTCGCCGCCGTGCGGACGGTGGCCTCCGGGCAGGGCCTGCTCGATCCGGCGGTCACGCTGCGGGTGATCGAGTCCTTCGCCGCAGCCCCGGCGCCGGACCCCGTGCGGGCCGGCGCCCTGGCGCAGCTCACCGAGCGGGAGACCGACGTCCTGGCGCTGGTGGCCGCGGGGTTGTCCAACGCGGAGATCGCCGCGCGGCTGTACCTGGGCGAGGCCACGGTGAAGACGCACGTGAGCCGGGTACTGCTCAAGCTGGGGCTGCGCGACCGGGTGCAGGCCGTCGCGTTCGCCTACGAGAGCGGGCTGGTCACGCCCGGCCGGTGAGAGGACCCCGCTGCCCCCCACCACTCGCTGCGCTCGCAGCGGGCCCCTGCAGCGCGGCCGGACCGAAACGCCCTGACGGGTAGACTCTCGAGCACCGCCGGCCGTCGACGACCGACGTCTGTGGTCCCCGAGCCGCCCCTCCGACTCCCGGGAGACCCGTGCTGTTCCTGCTGTTCCTGCACCTGCTCGCCGGGCTGCTCGCGCCCGTGTTCGTGCGGTGGTGGGGGCGGCAGGCATTCCTGGTCCTGGCACTGGTGCCGGCCGCCGGTCTCGTCTGGACCCTCGCTCAGCTGGGCACCGTCCTCGGCGGGGACGACGTCACCGAGACCGTGCCGTGGATCCCGGCCCTCGACCTCGACGTCGCCCTGCGGCTGGACGCGCTCGCGCTGACGTTCGCCGCGCTGGTCACCGGCGTGGGCGCGCTGGTGTTCGTCTACTGCGCCCGCTACTTCGCGGCCGACGACGAGGGCCTCGGCCGGTTCGCCGGGACCCTCACCGCCTTCGCGGGCTCCATGCTCGGTCTCGTCCTCGCCGACGACCTGCTGCTCCTGTACGTCTTCTGGGAGCTCACCACCGTCTTCTCGTTCCTGCTCATCGGCGGCTCCGGACGGCGGCTGGCCGCGCGGCGGGCGGCGTCCCAGGCGCTGATCCTGACCACCGCCGGCGGGCTGGCCATGCTGGTCGGGCTGATCATGATCGGCCAGGCCAGCGGCTCGTTCCTCCTGTCGGAGGTCGTCGCCGACCCCGGCACCGGCAGCGGCATGGTGGCCGGGACGCTGCTGGTGCTGGCCGGCGCCGTCACCAAGTCGGCGATGGTGCCCTTCCACTTCTGGCTGCCCGCCGCGATGGAGGCGCCGACGCCGGTCAGCGCCTACCTGCACGCCGCGGCGATGGTGAAGGCCGGCATCTACCTCGTCGCGCGGCTGGCGCCGGGGTTCGCCGACGTCCCCGGCTGGCGGCCGGTCGTGCTGGGGCTGGGGCTCGCCACCATGCTGGTCGGCGGCTACCGCTCCCTGCGGCAGAACGACCTCAAGCTGCTGCTCGCGTTCGGCACCGTCAGCCAGCTCGGTTTCCTCCTGGTGCTCGTGGGCGCCGGCAGCCGGGAGCTCGCGGCGGCCGGCCTGGCGATGACCATCGCGCACGCCTTGTTCAAGTCCACGCTCTTCCTCACCGTCGGCGTCGTCGACCACGCCACCGGCACCCGTGACCTGCGGAAGCTGTCCGGGCTGGGCCGGCGGCTCCCGGTGCTCGCCGCCGTCGGGCTGCTCGCGGGCGCCTCGATGGCCGGCGTCCCCCCGCTGTTCGGGTTCGTGGGCAAGGAAGCGGCCTTCACCGCCCTGTGGGAGGGCGGTCTGGCCTCGCGCACCGCGGCCGCGTTCGAGCTCACCGGACTCGTCCTCGGCTCGCTGCTCACCGCCGCGTACACCCTCCGCTTCGTGTGGGGCGCCTTCGCCCGCAAGCGCGGAGTCCCCGACACCGTGCCCGCGCACCCGCCCGGGGCGCTGTTCCTGACCGCGCCGGTGGTGCTCGCCCTCGCCGGGCTCGTCGCCGGGCCGGCCAGCCCGCTGCTCGAGCCGGTGGTCGGGGACTACGCCGAGACCCTGCCCCTGCTCGCCCCCGAGTACGAGGAACTGGGGCTCTGGCACGGCGTGCAGCCGGCCCTGGCGCTGACCGCGGTCACCCTGCTGGGCGGCGCCGCGCTGTTCGCCGCCCGCGCCCCGCTGAACCGGCTGCAGCGCCGGGTCGCGGTCGGGGCGTCGGCCGACGAGGGGTACTGGAACGTGGTCCAGGGCATCGACCGGCTCTCGGTGCTGGTCACCGGCACCACGCAGCGCGGCTCGCTCCCGGCCTACCTGGGCACGATCCTCGTCGTCGTCCTCGCCCTGCCGGGATGGATCCTGCTCACCCGGGCGCCGTGGCCGGGGGAGTGGCGCGCCTGGGACACCCCCGTGCAGGCGATGGTCGGCGTCGTCGTGATCACCGCGGCACTGCTCGCCCTGCGCATCCGCCAGCGGCTGTCGGCGGTCCTCGTCGTCGGCGTGACCGGCTACGGCTCCGCCGTCCTGTTCGTGCTGCAGGGGGCGCCGGACCTCGCGCTCACCCAGTTCCTCGTCGAGACGCTCACCCTCGTCGTCTTCGTCCTGGTGCTGCGCAAGCTGCCCAAGGACATCACCGAGCGGCACCGGCCACGCGAGCGGGCGTTCCGCGGCGTGATCGCGGTCGCGGTGGGCGCCTTCATGGCCGCCGTGGGAGCCGTGGCGCTGTCCGCGCGCACCGCGACGCCGGTGTCGGTCGACTACCCCGAGGAGGCGTTCGAGTTCGGCGGGGGCAAGAACATCGTCAACGTGACGCTGGTCGACATCCGGGCGTGGGACACCCTCGGTGAGATCTCCCTGCTGGTCGTCGCCGCGACCGGGGTGGCCAGCCTGGTGTTCCTCCGCGGGCGCACCGGCGGGGTGGAGCGCATCACCAGCTCCGCGCTGGCCGCGCGTCGCCGCCGCAGCGGCCGGGCGCCCCGCGACCGCTGGCTGGCCGCCACCGCGATCCTCGACCCGGCCCGCCGCTCGGTGGTCCTCGAGGTCATCACGCGGATCCTCTTCCACACGATCACGGTCTTCTCCCTCTACCTGCTCTTCTCCGGGCACAACGAGCCCGGCGGCGGCTTCGCCGGGGGCCTGGTCGCCGGCCTGGCCCTCGTGCTGCGCTACCTGGCCGGAGGCCGCTACGAGCTGGGCGAGGCCGCGCCGGTCGCCCCGGGCCTGCTGCTCGGCACCGGCCTGCTGTTCGCCGGGGGCACGGGGGTGGCCGGCCTGCTGCTGGGCGCCGAGGTGCTGCAGACGGCGATCCTGGAGACCGACGTCCCGGTGCTCGGCCACATCAAGCTGGTGACCTCGCTGTTCTTCGACATCGGCGTCTACCTCATCGTCGTCGGCCTGGCCCTCGACGTGCTGCGCAGCCTGGGCGCCGAACTGGACCGGCAGGAGGACGAGGACGACCCGATCGAACTGAACCCCGGAGAGGTGGTGGTCCGATGACCCCGACCGTCGTGCTGCCGGTGATCGTCGGCGGCCTCTACGCGGCGGGGGTGTACCTGCTGCTGGACCGCAGCCTCACCCGCGTGCTGCTGGGCTTCCTCCTGCTGGGCAACGCCACGAACCTGCTGGTGCTCTCGGCCGGCGGCCCAGCCGGCTTCGCGCCGATCCTCGGCTACTCCGAGCCGGAGGAGATGACCGACCCGCTGCCCCAGGCGCTGATCCTGACCGCCATCGTCATCACCTTCGGCGTCTCGGCCTTCGTGCTCGCGATGATCCACCGCTCCTGGCGGCTGGTGCACCAGGAGGTCGTCGGCACCGACGAGGAGGACCGGCGCGTCGCCGCCCGCTCGGCCACCGACGCCGACGAGCTCGACCCCGACGACCTGGACCCCGAGGACCGCGCCGCCGGCCACGCCGACAGCCTGCACACCCCCGACGGCGACGACATGGGCGTCGACGACGTCGACCTGCCGGCCGGGACGGGCGCCCGGTGACCAGCGTCCTCGCGCCCCTGCCGGTGCTGCTGCCCCTGCTCGGCGCGGCGATCGCGTTGCTGGCCTCGGGTCAGCCCCGCGCCCAGCGCGTCCTCAGCATCGCCGTCCTGACCACGGTGCTGGTGGTCTCGGTGACGCTGCTGCTCATCGCCGACGCCGAGGGTGCCACCTCGGTCGCCGTCGGCGGCTGGCCGGTGCCGCTCGGCATCGTCCTGGTCGTCGACCGGCTCTCGGCGCTGATGCTGGTGGTCGCCTCCACCGTGGCCCTCGGCGTCCTCGTCTTCGCCGTCGGCCAGGGCGCGGCCGACCGGCAGGAGGACACGCCGCTGTCGATCTTCCACCCCACCTTCCTGGTGCTGGTGGCCGGCGTGAGCAACGCCTTCCTGGCCGGTGACCTGTTCAACCTCTACGTCGGCTTCGAGATCCTGCTCATGGCGTCGTACGTGCTGCTCACCCTCGGCGGCACCGCGCCCCGCATCCGGGGCGGCATCACCTACGTCATCGTCAGCCTCACCAGCTCGCTGCTCTTCCTGGCCGCCATCGGGCTGGTCTACGCCGCGACCGGCACGGTGAACATGGCCGACCTGGCGCTGCGGCTGGCCGAGCTGCCCGAGGGCACGCAGGTGCTGCTGCAGTCGATGCTGCTCATCGCCTTCGGCATCAAGGCCGCCGTGTTCCCCCTGTCGGCGTGGCTGCCCGACAGCTACCCGACCGCGCCGGCCCCCGTCACCGCCGTGTTCGCCGGCCTGCTCACCAAGGTCGGCGTCTACGCGATCATCCGCACGCAGACGCTGCTGTTCCCCGGCGGAGCGCTCGACGACCTGCTCATGTGGGCGGCGCTGGCCACGATGGTGATCGGCATCCTCGGCGCGGTGGCCCAGACCGACCTGCGACGGCTGCTGTCGTTCACGCTGGTCAGCCACATCGGCTACATGGTCTTCGGCATCGCCCTGGGGACGACGGCGGGCCTGGCCGGTGCGGTGTTCTACGTCGCCCACCACATCGCCATCCAGACGACGCTGTTCCTCGTGGCCGGGCTCGTCGAGCGCCAGGGCGGGACGACGTCCGTGGACCGGCTCGGCGGACTGGCCAGGCGCTCGCCGCTGCTCGCCGTGCTGTTCTTCGTGCCGGCGATGAACCTGGCCGGCATCCCGCCCCTGTCGGGGTTCATCGGCAAGCTGGGACTGCTCCAGGCGGGCGTGGCCGAGGGCAGCTCGCTGGCGATGGTGCTGGTCGCGGGCGGCGTGGTGACCAGCCTGCTCACCCTGCTGGCCATCGCCCGCGTGTGGACCCGTGCCTTCTGGCGGCCCCCGACGCAGGCGCCGGCCGACGACACCGCGGCGGCGGCCGCGGCCGCCGCCGGCTCGGGCGGCGGCAGCACCCCCGACGGCGAGGCGTCCCCCGACGGGGACGGGAGCCGCACCCCCTTCCAGGTCGCCTGGCGCCGGCACACGCGGGTGGCGATCGCCGCCGAGCCCGACCTGCCCCCGGCAGCAGCCAGGACGCGCGCGCTGCGCCCGCTCCCCGTGACGATGGTGGCGGCCACCGCGGCCCTCGCCGCGGTCACCGTCGCCCTCACCGGGCTGGCCGGCCCGCTCTACGGCATCGCCGACCGTGCCGCCGAGGACCTCCTCGACCGCACCCCGTACATCTCCACGGTGCTCGGTCCGGAGGAGGTCCCGTGAGCGTGGAGCCGGCCGCCACCCGGTTGCGGCACCAGGTCCCGCTGGTCGTCTGGCTGGTCCTGGTCTGGATCCTGCTGTGGGGCACGTGGTCCTGGGCCAACGTGGTCAGCGGGCTGGTGGTGGCCCTCGCCGTGCTGGTGTTCCTGCCGCTGCCCCACGTCGTCGGCGGGATCCGGGTGCGCCCACTGGCGCTGCTCGCGTTCGTCGGCCAGTTCGTCACCGACCTGGTCGTCTCCGGCGCGCAGGTGGCCTGGCTGGCGCTCCGGCCCGGTGGTGCCCGCCAGTCGGCGATCGTGCGGGTCCAGCTGCACGCGGACTCCGACCTGCTGCTGACGATGGTCGCCGAGGCGACCTCGCTGGTCCCGGGCTCGCTGGTGCTGGACCTGGACCGGGAGGCACGGGTGATGACCGTGCACCTCCTGCACGTTCGCGACCACGCGCACGTGGAGCGCGAGAAGGCCGACGTGCTGCGCACCGAGCAGCGCCTGGTCGGGGCGTTCGGGTCCGCCGCCGACGTCGAGTCGCTGCGGGCCGTCAGGCACGCGACACCGGCAGGGCGGACTCCGTGACCGTCGTGTCCTACGTGCTCTACGGGCTGGTCGGCGGGGGTGCCCTGCTCGCGCTGGTGCGGCTGGCACTGGGCCCGTCGCTGCTGGACCGGGTGGTCGCCACCGACACGCTGCTGGTCATCATCTCGGCCGGCCTGGCCGTGTACGCGGCGCTCGAGCGGGACCCGACGGTGGTGCCGGTGCTGGTCGTCGTCTCGCTGCTCGCCTTCGTCGGCTCGGTGTCCATCGCCCGCTACGTCGGCGGGATGCTGATCCGCGCCAGGACCGACGACGGGGTCGAGCCATGAGCACCGTGGCCGACGTCGTCGCGATCGGCTGCCTGCTGGCCGGCGCGTTCCTCTGCCTCACCGCGGGCCTGGGTCTGGTGCGTTTCCCCGACGTGCTCTCCCGGATGCACGCCGGGACCAAGCCGCAGGTGCTCGGCGTCCTGCTCATCATGGTCGGCGGCGCGATCCGGCTCAGCGGCTGGTCGGCCACGTGGATGCTGCTGCTCGTCGCCGCGTTCCAGCTGCTGACCGCCCCGGTGAGCGCGCACCTGATCAGCCGGGTGGCCTACCGCCGCAGGCACGTCCGCCGGGACCTGCTGCTGGTCGACGAGCTCGCCGACGGCGGCCACCAGGACGCCGTCCACCGCGGCGACGAGCCGGGGGACGCACCGCCCGAGGAGCCGCCGCCGGCTCGGTGAGCGGCCGGATCAGCGCAGCTGGCCGAGCCAGAACGGCAGGCCCTGGTCGTCCCGGCACAGCGCCGACAGTCCGTAGGACTGCCGCTCGACGTCACCGGCGTCTCCCCCGGCGGTACGGACGGCGGCGACCGCGACCTCGATGTCGTCGACGGCGTACATCGGCACGACGCCCGTGTGGTCGTGCTGCCCGCCGTGCAGGCCGATCATCGGGCTCTGCTCCTGGGTCTCCCAGCCGTCGTCGACCCGGCCCGGGGACAGCGACCAGCCGAGCACGGCCTCGTAGAAGTCGCGGGCGCGGGCACCGTCGGGCACCTGCAGCGTCAGGTAGACCGCGTCACCGGGCTTCGGCCCCGGGGTGGCGGCAGCCGGGGCGCTCTGCACCATCCAGCGGTGGCCGTAGGGGTCGATGAGCCGGCCGCCGCGGCCGTAGGGCTCGTCGGTCGCCGGGCGCTCGACGGTCGCCCCCGCGCCCTCGGCGCGGGTCATGACGGCGTCGACGTCGGGAACCGAGAGGTGCAGCGAGACGGGTGGCTTGCCGTCCCCCGGTCCCTCCAGGCCGTACTCCGGGTAGGCGTCGGCGAGGTAGAGGGTGGCGCCGGCCACCTCGAGCTCCGCGTGGCCGATCCGGTCGCCGTCCAGGTACGGGTCACCGACGGTGCGCGCGCCGAACGCCTCGGCGTACCAGGTGATGGCGGCCCGGGCGTCGCGGACGACCAGGTAGGGGATGAGCGCGGACACGGCGGTGCTCCTCGGTTCGGTCGTCGGGCTCGGGCGGGACTGCAGGAGGGCGCGCCGCAGCCGCTCACGCAGCGCGGCGGCGAAGGCGGGGTCGGGGTCGACCGGGGTGGTGGGGCGGGCCAGGGACCGGAACGGCCGTTCGGGATCGGTCACGGCGCACCTCCCGGCTGCTCGGTGGACTCGTAGGCGCGGCGGAACGCGGTGCGGGCGCGGACGAGCAGCGCCTCGGTGGCGTGCAGCGTGCGGCCGAGGAGGGCGGCGACGCGGGCGACCGGGAGGTCGTCGAGGTAGCGCAGCGTCAGGGCGGCGCGGTGCGCGGGGGAGAGCTGGTCGAGGACCTGCTGCGCGCGGAGGGCGTCGAGCTCGTCGTCCCACGGGTCCTCGGTGTGCGCCCCTCCGTCGACCAGGCGCAGGCTGCGCTGCTCGCGCTCGAGCCGGCGCCAGTGGTCGACGAGCTTGTGGCGGGCGGTGCCGATCAGCCAGGGGACCGTCGTGGGTGCGCCGCCGTCCCGCTCGGCCCGGACGGCGGCCAGGAAGGTCTCCGCGGTGAGGTCCTCGGCCAGGGCCCGCCGGCCACACCGGGCCAGCAGGTACCCGTAGACCTCGGGCAGCGCGGAGTCGTAGAGCGACAGCAGCCCGGGATCGGGCGGTGGTCCCACCGCGCGCGATCCCGGGCTGCTCATGTCCCTCCGTCGTCCGGGACGCGGACTTTCCGACGGCCCCTCCGCAGGATCCTGCCCGAGCTTGCGAGGGGCAGGGGGCGGAGGGGTCCTTCTACTACCGCTGTGCCCGGTTCACCGCCGAGACGACGGCGCGCAGCGAGGCGCTGACGATGTTCGGGTCGATGCCCACGCCCCAGAGGACGCGCTCACCGACGGCGCACTCGACGTAGGCCGCGGCCTGGGCGTCCCCGCCCGCCGACATGGCGTGCTCGGCGTAGTCCAGGACGCGGACGTCGACGTCGACGGTCCGGAGCGCGTCGACGAACGCGGCGATCGGACCGTTGCCGCGGCCCTCCACCGTCACCGGGACGCCGTCGTCGACCAGTTCCACGACCATCTCGTCGGTCCTGTCGCCGTGCGCGGTGTGCCGGTGGCCGGCGAGGGCGAAGCGGCCCCACGGCGCGTCGGGGTCGGGCAGGTACTCGCTGGAGAACGCCGCCCACATCTGCTGGGCGGTGACCTCGCCGCCCTCGTCCTCGGTGTGCCGCTGGACGACCCCGCTGAACTCGATCTGCAGCCGGCGGGGCAGGTCCAGGTGGTTCTCGGTCTTCATGATGTAGGCGACGCCGCCCTTGCCGGACTGGCTGTTCACCCGGATGACGGCCTCGTAGCTGCGGCCGACGTCCTTGGGGTCGATGGGCAGGTACGGAACGGCCCACGGCATGTCGTCGACCGGCTTCTCGGCCGCCGCCGCGTCGGCCGCCAGGGCGGTGAAGCCCTTGTTGATGGCGTCCTGGTGCGAGCCGGAGAAGGCGGTGTAGACCAGGTCGCCGCCGTAGGGGTGCCGCTCGTGCACGCCCAGCTGGTTGCAGTACTCGACGGTGCGGCGGATCTCGTCGATGTCGGAGAAGTCGATCTGCGGGTCGATGCCCTGGCTGAACAGGTTCAGGCCCAGGGTGACCAGGTCGACGTTGCCGGTGCGCTCTCCGTTGCCGAAGAGGCAGCCCTCGATGCGGTCGGCGCCGGCGCGGTAGCCCAGCTCGGCGGCGGCGACGGCGGTGCCGCGGTCGTTGTGCGGGTGCAGGCTCAGCACGACGGCGTCGCGCCGGCCCAGGTTGCGGTGCATCCACTCGATCTGGTCGGCGTAGACGGTCGGCTCGGCCATCTCCACGGTCGCCGGCAGGTTGATGATGGTCGGCCGGTCGGGGGTGGGCTCCCAGACGTCGGTGACCGCGTTGCAGACCTCGACGGCGAAGTCGAGCTCGGTCCCGGTGAAGGACTCCGGGGAGTACTCGAAGGAGATGTCGGTGCCGGTCATCTGCTCGGCCAGCTTGCGCACGACCTGGGCGCCGTGCACGGCGATGTCGACGATGCCCGCGCGGTCGGAGTTGAACACGACCCGCCGCTGCAGGGTGGAGGTCGAGTTGTACAGGTGGACGATCGCCTGCCGGGCGCCGCGCAGCGACTCGTAGGTGCGCTCGATCAGCTCGTCGCGTGCCTGGGTCAGGACCTGGATGGTGACGTCGTCGGGTACCAGGTCCTCGTCGATCAGCTGGCGGACGAAGTCGAAGTCGGTCTGGCTGGCCGCCGGGAAACCGACCTCGATCTCCTTGTAGCCCATGCGGACCAGCAGCTCGAACATCCGCCGCTTGCGGTCGGGGGTCATGGGGTCGATCAGCGCCTGGTTGCCGTCCCGGAGGTCGACGGCGCACCAGCGTGGGGCGGTCGTCGTGACGACGTCGGGCCAGGTGCGGTCGGGCAGCACCACCGGGGTGAAGGGTGCGTAGCGGTGGACCGGCATCCCGGAGGGCTGCTGGGGATGGCGGACGTGCGGGTGGTTCTCGCTCATGTTCCTGCTCACGGGGTCGCTCCTCTGGCGCGGGCTGGACTCAGCTCCGGTGGGGCGGTCAGCAGGCGCTGGGAACGCGCAGCACCCGCGGCGAGGGGGCCGACCTAGGAGAGGGCCTCGCCGCGGCTCATAAGCAGGAGGCTGCCGCGCACGTCGACCACGGTAGCAGCGGCGCCGCCGCGGCCGCAGCCGCCCGCGGTGTCGTGTCGGCGGTCAGCCGGTGGCCGGCCCCGGTCGGGCGTGCCTGCGCAGGACGACGGCCGGCAGGCCCAGGGCGGTGCCGACGACGACCAGGGCCGGGGTGAGCGGGATCGCCGAGATGAGACCCGCGACGGCGAGCGGCGCGGCCAGCATCGCGATCGCGCGGAAGGTGCCGCTGGTCGCCACGGCCTCACCGCGTTCCTCCGGGTGCACCGACTCGGCGACGACGGCCGACCCCAGGACCTGCAGGACGCCGGCGGCGGAGCCGCCCGCCGCGAGCACCACCACCGACAGCGGCGTGCTCCAGGCGACGGCGGCGCTGAGCGCGACGGCCAGCCCGCCGAGCAGGATGCCCGCGAGGACGACGGCGGGCGCCCAGCGGCTGCTGACCCGGCCGGCGAACCCGGAGCCGACCAGCATCGCGCCGTTGGCGACGGCCACCAGGGCGCCGACGGCGGAGGCCGACTGCCCGGAGGCGACCAGCCCGACCGGGACGTAGGAGACCAGCAGCGCCTGCCAGCCACCCGCCGTCAGACCGGCACAGCAGCCGACGTCGACACCCGGGCGCCGCCACAGCCGGCCCGACACCCGGTCGGCGGGCGGCGCGAAGGGCGGCAGCCGGTCCAGCAGGAAGGTGGGTGCCACCCCGGCCACCGCGATGGCCGCGGCCACCGTCAGGGCGAGCACGGGGGTGCGCTCCGAGAGCAGCCCCGCGAGGACCGGGCCGGTGAGCGAGCCGACCGACGCGGCCAGGTTGATCACCGCGAGCCGGGGGGCCGCCCGGCCCGGGCCGCGCACGAGGTGCGCGGTGCTGGCCGTCCAGAAGAAGGCGCGGGAGAACCCCTGCAGGAGCTGGGCGAGGACGAAGGGCGCCAGGGCCGACGACAGCGCCACGACGCCGCAGCTGAGGGCGAGGAACAGGCCGGAGGCGGTGACCAGGGTCCACTCCGGCACGCGGCGCATCAGGGCGCCCAGCGAGAGCCGGCTGGCCAGCTGCGACACCGCGGACACCGCCGTCAGCGCGCCGATCTCCGCGGCCGAGTAGCCCGCTCCGAGGGCGAGGAGCGGGAGGGCGACGGACGCCGTCCCCAGCGCCAGGCCGTGGATGACCGCCGTGGTCGCCGAGGCGGTGAGGTCCCACGAGCGCGGTCGGTCCGACCCGGTCACCGGCGCGACGACGGGGGCGCGACGACGGGCACCGCGGGCATCAGAAGGCGTTCCGCAGCCGCAACGCGAGCGGGCGGCCGTCGGGGTCGTCGAGCAGCCGGTAGACCGGGGTCGCCCACAGCCGGGTGAGCAGCGGCAGGCGTTCCGCGTGGTGCTCCCGCAGCCGGCCGGGGGGACGCGGACCCTGCCGTCCGCCCGCGTGCCACGCATCGAGGGCGGCGGCCCGCTCCACCAGCACCTCGACGAAGCGGTCCGGGTCGAGGACCTGGTCGTCCTCGGTGCCGTCGGCCGCGAGGTCCAGGTGCTCCCGGGCCAGGGCCAGCCGCAGGTCGCGCGCGAACGTGCGGGCGCCGTCCCCGGTCCCGGCCGGGTCGCGCGGCTCGCGGGGGTCGCGGGTGGCGTCCAGGACGGTGCTGGAGAGCTCGCTGTCGTGGGTCCACGAGCGGCGGTTGAAGTTGTCGCTGCCGACGCTCGCCCAGGTGTCGTCCACGACGCACACCTTCGCGTGCACGTAGACCGGCGTCCCGGCGTGGTTCTCCACGTCGAAGACGTGCACCCGTCCCTGACCTGCCCTGCGGCACATCTCGATCGCCTGCCAGCGGCCGACGTACTGCGGTCGCTCGGCGAAGGCACCGTCCTGGTCGGGCACCCGGGGGACGACGACGACGAGGTGCAGGTCGGGGTGGTCGGTCAGCGCCTCGGCGAACAACCGGGCCACGTCGGCCGACCACATGTACTGGTCCTCGAGGTAGACCAGCCGCCGGGCCCGCTTGATCGCCTTGGTGTAGCCCCGCGCCACGGACCGTTCGCCCCGCGGGGCGAACCGGTACGGCGGGCGGATGGCCGGATAGGTCCGGAGGTTCTGCACGAAGTGCGGCCCGCACTCCGGCGGCGGCGGCAGCTGCGGCGGGAGCGGGTCGCCCGCGAGGCGGGCGTGGTGCAGCTTGTCGTAGACCCAGGCGATCGGGTGGTCCTGGTCGGGGCTGACGGGATCGTCCCAGCGCTCCCGGAAGACGGTGTCGAGGACGTGCACGGCCGGCCCGCGGATCTGCAGCTGGACGTCGTGCCACGGCGGGTTGTCCCCGTACGCGGCGGCCATGGGCAGCGGCTGCGGGTCACCGCCGTGGTCGGCGTCGTCGCGGCGGCCGTGGCACAGGTCGATGCCCCCGACGAACGCGATGTCCTTCGACGGGTCCTCGTCGTGCCGCAGGACCACGAGCTTCTGGTGGTGGCTGCCGAACCGCCGGATCCGCTGGTCGAGGATCACCTCGCCGCCGCCGTGCTCGACCTCCGCGTCGAGGGCGCGGTTGGCCTCCTTGTTCAGGGACAGCCGGTCCATGTGCGACCGCCAGACCAGTCCGCGCACGCACACCCCGCGCTTGACCGCCTCGGTGAACAGCTCGGCCACCGTCGGACCCTCGTCGCGCAGCTTCTCGTCGGGATCGCCGCGCCAGTCGGTGAAGAACAGGTGGTCGCCCTCGTCCAGCGACCGCACCTCCTCGACCAGCCGGTCGAAGTAGACGCTGCCGTGCAGCAGTGGCTCGGCGAGGTTCCCAGCAGTCCAGCCGGGCAGCGTCGTGGCGGGGTTGCCGCGCTCCTCGGCGCTGAGCAGCCACTGCTCCGGGTCGTCCACTCCATGATCAGAACGCGCGCGGTCGGGGGATGCAACCACCAGCCGCTCAGGGACGTCGGTAACCTCATGCCCCGTGGCCCTCGTCGTCCAGAAGTACGGCGGCTCCTCCGTCGCGTCCGCAGCCCACGTGAAGCGTGTCGCCGAACGGATCGTCAGCGCGAAGGAGAACGGGAACGACGTCGTCGTGGTCGTCTCCGCGATGGGCGACAGCACCGACGAACTGCTCGACCTGGCCGGCCAGATCACCGACGACCCGCCGGGGCGCGAGCTCGACATGCTGCTGACCGCCGGTGAGCGGATCTCCATGGCGCTCCTGGCGATCGCCATCTCCACGCACGGCTACGAGGCGCGCTCCTTCACCGGGTCCCAGGCCGGGGTCATCACGACCGGCAGCCACGGCCGGGCGCGGATCATCGACGTCACGCCCGGGCGGCTCCGCTCCGCCCTGGACGAGGGCTCGATCGTCATCGTGGCCGGGTTCCAGGGCGTCAGCCAGGACACGAAGGACATCACCACCCTCGGCCGCGGCGGCTCCGACACCACCGCCGTCGCCGTCGCCGCGGCCCTGCGCGCCGACGTCTGCGAGATCTACACCGACGTGGACGGTGTCTTCACCGCCGACCCGCGGATCGTGCCCAACGCCAAGCGGCTGGACACGG
>NZ_JAAGWF010000016.1 GCF_010686765.1 Geodermatophilus sabuli
TGACCTACGAGGAGATGCTCGAGCTGGCCGCCTCCGGCGCGAAGGTGCTCATGCTCCGCTGCGTCGAGTACGCCCGCCGCTACGGCATCCCCGTGCACGTCCGCAGCTCCTACTCCCAGCTCCCCGGCACGATCGTGGCCGGCTCGATGGAGGACCTCCCGGTGGAACAGGCGATCATCACGGGCGTCGCGCACGACCGCTCCGAAGGCAAGATCACCGTGTTCGGGGTGCCCGACCGCCCCGGGGAGGCCGCGCAGCTCTTCCGCGTCCTCGCCGACGCGGAGGTCAACATCGACATGATCGTGCAGAACGTGTCGGCCGAGGCCAGCAAGCTCGCCGACATCTCCTTCACGCTGCCCAAGAGCGACGGTCCGGCGGCCATCGCGGCGCTGGAGAAGGTCAAGCACACCGTCGGCTACACCGACGTCAGCTTCGACCAGCACATCGGCAAGGTGTCGCTGGTCGGCGCCGGCATGCGCTCGCACCCCGGCGTCTCCGCGAAGTTCTTCGGCGCGCTCGCGGACGCCGGCGTCAACCTGGAGCTGATCAGCACCTCGGAGATCCGCATCTCCGTGGTCTGCCGCGACACCGACGTCGACATCGCCGTCCGCGCGGTGCACGACGCGTTCGACCTCGGCTCCGACGTCGAGGCCGTCGTCTACGGAGGGACCGGACGATGAGCACGTCAGAAGGACTTCGCGTCGGCGTCGTCGGTGCGACCGGCCAGGTCGGCACCGTCATGCGCGAGATCCTCGCCGAGCGGGACTTCCCGATCAGCGAGCTGCGCTTCTTCGCCTCCGCGCGCTCGGCCGGCAGCACGCTGCCGTGGGCCGACGGCGAGATCACCGTCGAGGACGCCGCCACCGCCGACCCCACGGGGCTCGACGTCGCGCTGTTCTCCGCGGGCGCGACCACCTCGCGGGTGCAGGCGCCGCGGTTCGCCGAGGCCGGGGTGACCGTCATCGACAACAGCTCGGCCTGGCGTCGCGACCCCGACGTCCCGCTGATCGTCGCCGAGGTCAACCCGCACGCCCTCGCCGAGATGCGCACGGGCATCATCGCCAACCCGAACTGCACCACGATGGCCGCGATGCCGGTGCTCAAGCCGCTGCACGACGAGGCCGAGCTGGTGCGCATCGTGGCCAGCACCTACCAGGCGGTGTCGGGCAGCGGGCTGGCCGGCGTCGAGGAGCTCGACACCCAGGTGAAGGCGGTCGTCGACAAGGCCGCCGAGCTGACCCACGACGGCTCCGCGGTCGCGTTCCCCGAGCCGGTGAAGTACGTGCGGCCGATCGCGTTCAACGTGCTGCCGTTGGCCGGGTCGCTGGTCGACGACGGCACGTTCGAGACCGACGAGGAGCAGAAGCTCCGCAACGAGAGCCGCAAGATCCTCGGCATCCCGGACCTGCGCGTCTCGGGCACCTGTGTGCGGGTGCCGGTCTTCACCGGGCACTCGCTGTCGCTCAACGTCGAGTTCGCCCGTCCCGTGTCGGTGGAACGGGCCACCGAGCTGCTCGCCGCCGCGCCGGGGGTCGAGCTGACGACCGTGCCCACGCCCCAGCAGGCCGCCGGACGGGACCCGAGCTACGTCGGCCGCATCCGGCAGGACCCGGGCGTGGACGACGGCCGCGGCCTCGCCCTCTTCGTCAGCAACGACAACCTCCGCAAGGGCGCGGCGCTCAACACCGTCCAGATCGCCGAGTTGATCCTGGCCAACCGCTAGGGACTCCCGGCGCCGGAAGTCCGGTCGGCCGGGGCCGTCACGCGGAGGGCGGGACTCCCGGCGCCGGAAGTCCGGTCGGCCGGGGCCGTCACGCGGAGGGCGGGACTCCCGGCGCCGGAAGTCCCCTGCCGCCTCAGGGGTGGACGTGGCGGAGGGCGAAGGAGAGGGCGACCTCGACCTGGCGGATGGTCTCCTCGATGACCAGGGAGCCGTGGCCGGCGTCGAACCGGTACACCTCGTGCGGCTTGCCGAGGTCCTCGAGCCGCGCCAGGTAGTTGTCGATCTGCCGGATCGGGCACCGCGGGTCGTTCGCGCCGGCCACCACGAGCACCGGCGCGGCCACCGCGTCGACGTAGGTGATGGGGGAGGAGCGCACGTACACGTCGCGCACCTCCTCCGGTGAGCCGCCGAACAGGGCGCGGTCGTAGGCCCGCAGCCCCTCCATCTCGTCCTCGTAGGCGGCCAGGTAGTCCGCCACCGGCACCTCCGCGATCCCGGCCGCCCAGCGCTCGGCCTGGGTGCCGAGGGCCAGCAGGGTGAGGAAGCCGCCCCAGGAGCCGCCGGAGATGATCGCCCGCCGCGGGTCGACCACGCCCTCGGCGACCAGCGCGTCGTACACCGCGGCGACGTCCTCGAGCTCGGTCAGGCCGGGCCGGCCGGTGAGCGCGTCCCGCCAGGCGCTGCCGTAGCCGGTCGAGCCCCGGTAGTTCACGTGCACGACCGCGTACCCGGCGTCCACGTAGGCCGCCCGGCGGGCGCGGTAGGAGTCGTCGTCGGCGGACTCCGGACCGCCGTGCACGAGGAACGCCGTCGCGTACGGTCCCTCCCCGGCCGGGCGGACGAGCAGCGCGTGCACGTCGCCGCCGGGCCCCGCCACCCACCGGTCCTCGACCGGGTAGGCCGCCGGCGGCTCCTCACCGGGCGCGGCCAGGACCACCGGCCCGTCGGCCCGGCGGATCACCGGCGGGAGCTCGGCGTTGGACCAGGCGAGCTCCACCGTGCCGTCCGGGCGGGCGGTGGCTCCGCGGACGACGCCGCGCGGGGTGTCCAGCTGCTCCAGCGCCCCGGTGGCCAGGTCGTAGCGGTACAGCTCGCTCCGGGCGGCGTGGTCGTGCCCGACCAGCAGCGCCGAGCCGTCGGGGTACCAGCCGGCGGTCACGTCGCCGGGCAGGTCGAGGACCAGCTCGGTCTCGCTGTCGGTGCCGACGTCCCAGACCAGCAGCTCCTCGCGCCCGCGGCGCTCGTGCCCGACCAGCAGCCGCCGGTCCCCGGGGAGCGGGGCGAACTCCAGCGCGTGCAGCCCCCGGCCCTCGCCGTCCCACTTCTCGGCCACGACCGCGTCGTCGCCGGTCCGCAGCACGCGGAGCGCGGGGTAGCGGGGGTCGCCGTGCTCGGAGTGCGAGATGACCAGCAGGTCCTCGTCGCGGGTCAGCGCGTCGACCGAGGCCGGGTCCTCGTGCCGGTAGACCACCCGGGGATCGCCGTCCCGCGGGGCCAGCCACAGCTCGCTGCCGTCGTCGGTCGAGCGGCCGACGGCGACCACCGCGCTGCCCACCTCGAGTCCCGCCGGGTAGGCCGGCTCCACCGCGGGGACGGCGACGCGGTCCTCACCGCCGGCGAACGGCTGCACCATCCAGACGCCGAACTCGTCGCCGTCGGTGTCGGCGAACCACCAGATCGTCTCGCCGTCGGGGCTCAGCGTGCCGATCAGCGTCCCGTTGGCGCGGTCGGTGACCTGCCGGTGGACGTCGGTCGACCGGTCCCAGGCGTAGAGCTCGACCACGCCGCTGACGTCGGAGGAGTACAGGCAGCGGTGCGGTGCCTCCAGCGCCCAGTCGGGGAGGCTGACCCGCGGTGCGCGGAACCGCGCCTGCCACCGCGCGGTGACCTCGGCCGGCAGTGCCGCGGCGTACGGCGTCGGGCTGTCGGGGACGATCACGCCCGCGTCGGCGGCGGGTGCGGGGGACGGCGTGGGCTGGGCGGTCACCTGCTCATCTTCCCCCGGCGCCGGCACCCGCCTCGGTGGTCAGGGCGGACCGGTCGACCGAGGCGTCGCGCACGTCGCCGATGAGCTGTTCGAGCACGTCCTCCAGGGCGACCACGCCGACGGTGCGGCCGTCCCGGACGACCCGGCCCAGGTGGGCGCCCTGGACCCGCATCTCCGACAGCACCTCGGGCAGCGGGGCGTCGGGGGGCAGCGGCACCAGCGGGGTGACGAGCGCGTCGTCGATCGGCCGGTCGCGGGCGTCGCCGTCCACCCCGAGCACGTCCTTGACGTGGACGTAGCCGACCAGCCCGCCGTCGGCGTCGGTGACCGGGTAGCGGCTGAAGCCGTACTCGGCGACGGCCGCCTCGAGCTGCCGCGGGGTCGTGGACCGCGGCACGGTCACCACGTCCGCCATGGGCAGCAGCACCGAGTCGATGTCGTGCTGCTCGAACATCAGTGCCCCGGCGGCCAGCTCGCTCACCTCGGTGCCGAGCCGGCCCTCGTCCCGGGACTGGGTGATCATCGAGCGGATCTCGGCCTCGTCGAAGCTCGCCGTCACCTCGTCGGTCGGCTGGACCCCGAAGAGCCGGACGAAGGCGTTCGCCACGGTGTTGAAGAACCAGATCACCGGCCTGAGCACGCGGACGAACGCCGCCAGGGCAGGCCCCAGCACCATCGCCGCCCGGTCGGGGCCGGCGATGGTGATGTTCTTGGGCACCATCTCGCCGAGCACCATGTGCAGCACGGTCACGATGGACAAGGCGATGACCAGGGCGATCGGGTGCAGCAGCCCCTCCGGCACGCCCAGGGCGGCCATCGGCGCCTCGATGAGGTGGGCCACCGCCGGCTCGCCCACCGCACCCAGGCCGAGGGAGCACAGGGTGATGCCCAGCTGGGCGCCGGCCATCATCTGCGACACGTTGCGCATGGCCATCAGCGTCTTCCGCGCCCGGGCGGAGCCCGCGTCGGCACGGGGCTCGAGCTGGTCGACGCGGGCGGAGACGAGGGCGAACTCCGCCGCCACGAAGAACGCGTTGCCCAGCAGCAGGGCCACCAGGACCAGCAGGCTGACGACGTCGCTCATGCCGCCACCTCCTCGGTCTCCGCGGGGACCTCCACCAGCTCGGCGCGCACCCGCGCCACCCGCCGGCCGTCCAGCGTCTCCACGGTCAGCGCAGCCCCCTCCAGCTCGACCCGGTCACCCACGGCGGGCAGCCGCTGCAGCCGGTCTGCGAGGAACCCCGCCAGCGTCTCGTAGCGGCCCTCGGGCACCGGCACGCCGGTGCGGTCGCGCACCTCGTCGGGCCGCAGCAGCCCCGAGAGCAACCAGGTCTCGTCGGACTGCTGACGCAGCGTGCGCAGCGGGCGGTCGGTCTCGTCGGAGATCTCCCCGACCAGCTCCTCCACGATGTCCTCCAGGGTCACCACGCCGTGCGTGGCGCCCCACTCGTCCACGACGAGGGCGATCTGCAGCCCCTGCTCCCGGAGCAGGTCCAGCAGCCGCTCCAGCTGGAGGGACGACGGGACGGCGAGGACGGGGGCGGCCAGTTCACCGGCGGTCCGGGTGCGCCGTTCGGCCTCCGGAACGGCGACGGCGTGCTTGACGTGCACCACGCCGGTCACCTCGTCCAGGTCCGAGCCGTACACCGGGAAGCGGGAGTTGCCCGACTCGACGGCCGCGGCGATGACGTCAGCGGCGGTGGCACTGGCCCGCAGGGTCCACAGCCGGGTCCGCGGCGTCATGACGTCGGTGGCGTACTTCTGCCGGAGGCTCAGCGAACGCTGGAGCAGCCGCGCGGCGACGGGGGACAGGTCCCCCTCCTCGGCCGACCGGCGGGCCACGGCGGCGAGCTCCTCGGCACCCCGGGAGGAGTCCAGCTCCTCCCGCGGCTCGATGCCCAGCCGGCGGACGATCGCGTTGGCCACCGCCTGCAGCCCGCGCACCACCACCCCGAAGACGCGGGTGAAGGCGCGCATCCCCGGGGCGACGACGGCGGCGACGGCGAGCGGGTTCGCGATGGCCAGGTTCTTGGGGCCGAGCTCGCCGAGCAGCATCTGCAGGACGGTCGCCAGGGCGAGGGCCAGCCCGTAGGACACCCCGGTGACCGCGCCGGCGGGCAGCCCCAGCGCCTCCAGTGGCCCGCGGAGCAGCTGGCCCAGCGCGGGCTCGGCGAGGTAGCCGACGACGAGGGTGGTGAGCGTGATGCCCAGCTGGGCCGCCGACAGCTGGGTGGACAGCGACCGCAGCGCCTGCACCACCCCGCCGGCCCGCCGGTCACCGGCCCGCGCCGCCTCCTCCGCCCGGCCGCGGTCGACCGTCGTCAGGGCGAACTCAGCGGCGACGAAGAAGCCGGTGAGCGCGGTGAGCGCCACGGCGGCGAGGAGGAGCAACCACTCGGTCATCCCTGCTGCGGTGCCCCCGCTGGGCATCGGCGAACCCCCGCAGCGGCGTGGGGAGCCCCACGGCCGGCGTCGGCGGACCCCGGAACGGCTCAGGGGCCGCCTCGCGGCGGCCCCTGAGCGGAGTCGGGGTGACAGGATTTGAACCTGCGGCCTCGTCGTCCCGAACGACGCGCGCTACCAAGCTGCGCCACACCCCGAGGTCCTGGAGGAGTCTAGCTCCCCGTCTCCAGTCGCCCCTCCGCAGGGTCCGCTCCGGGCTCGCCTGCGGTGGGGGGCGCAGGGGCCCGTCCGGTCAGGGTGAGCAGGGTCGCCTCCGGCGGACAGGCGAACCGGGCGGGCGCGTAGGGACTCGTGCCGAGCCCGGCCGAGATGTGCAACCAGGTGCCGGCCGGCCGGTGCGGGGCCGGCTCGGCCCAGCGGTGCAGCCAGCGCACTCGGTCCCGGTCGATGCCGCAGTTGGTCACCAGGGCGCCGTAGAACGGCACGCGCAGCTGCCCGCCGTGGGTGTGGCCGCACAGCAGCAGGTCGTAGCCGTCCTCGGCGAAACGGTCGAGCACCCGCGGCTCGGGGGAGTGCGCCAGCCCGATCCGGAGGTCCGCGCCGGCGTCGGCGCGCCCGGCGACGAGGTCGTAGCGGTCCCGCCTCAGGTGGGAGTCGTCGACCCCGGCGAAGGAGATCCGCTGCCCGCGCACGACCAGCTCCCCCGACCGGTTGGTGAGGTCCAGCCAGCCGCGGCCGGTCAGGCCGGCGCGCAGGTCGCGCCAGGGCAGCGGGTCGCCGTGCACCCGCTTGTGGTCCCGCTTGAAGTACTTGAGGGGGTTCTTCGGCCGGGGGGCGTAGTAGTCGTTGCTGGCGAGCACGAACGCGCCGGGCAGGTCCAGCAGCGGCTCCAGGGCCCGCAGCGTGCCCGGGACGGCGTCGTGGCCGGCGAGGTTGTCCCCGGTGTCCACGACCAGGTCCGGCTGGAGGGCGGCCAGCCCCGCCACCCACTCCTGCTTGGACCGTTGCGCCGCGGTCATGTGCAGGTCGGAGAGGTGCAGGATCCGCAGCGGCGCCGACCCCGGGGCCAGCACCGGGACGTCGAAACGGCGCAACGTCCACCGGTTGCGCTCGTAGAGCGAGGCGTAGGCGATCCCCGCGGTCCCCGAGGCGACGACGGAGGCCAGGGCTGTGGTCACGCGCACGATGGTCCAGGGTACGGGCGCGGCGGCCCCGGCCGCCGTGTCAGGCTGGACGGCGTGCCCGACCTCAAGGACCAGTTGCGTGCCGATCTGACCACCGCGATGAAGGCGCGCGACGAGCTCCGCACCGCGACGCTGCGGATGGTGCTCGCCGCCGTCAGCGCGGAGGAGGTGTCGGGCAAGGAGGCCCGCACGCTCGACGACGACGAGGTGCAGGCGGTGCTGCGCCGGGAGGCCAAGAAGCGCCGGGAGGCCGCCGACGCCTTCGCCGCGGCCGGCCGCGCCGAACAGGCCGAGCGTGAGCGGGCCGAGGGCGAGGTCGTCGCCGGCTACCTGCCCGCGCAGCTCGAGGACGCCGACCTGGCCGCCCTCGTCGCCGACGCGGTCACCCGTACCGGCGCCTCGGGCATGAAGGACATGGGCCGGGTCATGGGTGCGGTGCAGGGCGCGGTCGCCGGGCGGGCCGAGGGTGGGCGGGTCGCCGCCGAGGTCCGCCGCCAGCTCGGGTGACCTGATGGCGATCCGGTCCGGCCGGCTGCGCGTGGTCACCTGGAACGTCTGGTGGCGGTTCGGGGAGCGCTGGCGGGAACGGCAGCCGGCCGTCGTCGAGACGCTCAGGGACCTGGACGCCGACGTGGTGGCCCTGCAGGAGGTGTGGGGGACGGCGTCGACCACCCAGGCCGACGAGCTCGCCCGGGCGCTGGGGCTGCACGCCGCGTTCGCCGAGCCCTCCTACCCCCTCGTCGCCGACGCGCCGCGCCCGGACGAGCACGCCGACGTGGCGCTGGGGATCGGGCTGCTCAGCCGCTGGCCGGTGCGGACGGTCCGGCCACTGCCGCTGCCCGCGCGGCCCGGCACCGAGGCCCCGGTGGCGCTGCTGGTCAGCGTGGCGCACCCGGACGGTCCGCTGCACGTGGTCGTGGCGTGCCTGGAGTACGACCCGGGGCACGACGAGGACCGGGTGGCGCAGGCTCGCTTCCTCGCGGGGCTGGCGACCGACCCGGCCCTCGACGGCCCGTTGCCCGTGGTCGTGGCCGGGGACCTCAACGCCGCTGTCGACGACCCGGTGCTCGAGCCGCTGGCCGCCGTGCTCACCGACGCCTGGACGGCCGGTGGGGGCGGACACGGGGCCGTCACCGCGCCGGAGGAGTCGGGGGAGGCGCAACTCGGCAAGCGCATCGACCACGTCCTGCTGCGTCCCGGCCGGGCCGGGCAGGTGGTGGACGTGCGCTCCGCCGTGCTCGCGGGCGACCCGGTGGACGGCGTCACGCCGTCGGACCACCGCGCCGTGGTCTGCGACGTGAGCTGGTCCGCCCCGCCCTGAGCGGCTCGGTCGACCAGCGGCCGGACGGCTCAGTTGCCGGCGGGGCCTCCAGGGAGGGCGCCCTCCGGGGGCGGCGCCTGGTCGGCCGGGGTGCCACCGGCGCCGCCGGCCGGGATCGCACCGGCGCCGCCGGCCGGGGCGGCCGAGCCGTTGCTCACCAGGACGTTCACCACCTGCTCGGGCACCGCCCGGCCACCGGCACCGGGGTCCGTGCCGAGGACCGTGCCGGCCGGCTGGTCGCTGTCGACCGCGACGACCGTGCTGCGCAGGCCGGCGGCCTGCAGCGCCGACTGGCAGTCGCTCTCCGACGAGCAGGCGGGCACCTCGCGCGTGTTGCCGTTCTGGATGGCGGGGTCGGCCGGCGCGAAGGGCACCATCGGCTGGCCGGCCAGGATGGGCGTCATCGCGTCGTTCCAGATGGTGGCTCCCTTGCCGCCACCGAAGCCCCCGACGTTCTGGTTCTCCTTGGGGTTGAGCACCATCACGCTCGCGGCGTACTGCGGCGTGTAGCCGACGAAGGCCACCGAGAAGTTGCTCTGGGAGGTCCCGGTCTTGCCGGCGATCTGGTGGCCCGGCACGTAGGCGCGCGACGCCGTCTGACCGGAGAAGCCGGGCTCCACGTCCTTGCGCAGCATCTGGTTGAGCGTGCTGGCCACACCCGGCGGGATGGCCTGCGGCGTGCAGGTGTCCCCGGTGACGACCGGCTTCCCGTCGTCGTCGGTGAGGGGCTCGCCATCGCGGTCGAGCACCGCGGTGACCGGCGTCGGGTCGCACTGGGTGCCGTTGGCCGCCAGCGTGGCGTAGGCCTCGGCCAGGTCCAGCGGGCTGGTCGGGTACGGACCGAAGGTGAACGACCCGTTGTTCTCCTCGACGATCTGGTCGCCGGGCGGGCTGACGAAGTCCATGCCCATGGCCTCGGCCATGCGCACCGGCTTCTCGACGCTGCCCAGGGCGTCCTCGAGGGCGAGGAAGTAGGTGTTGGAGGACATGTAGAGCGCCCGCTCCATGTCCAGCGTGGCCGGGTAGTTGCCGGCGTTCTGGACGTCGTAGGGCGCGCGGCCGTCCTTGTA
Source organism: Geodermatophilus sabuli (assembly GCF_010686765.1). GTDB lineage: Bacteria > Actinomycetota > Actinomycetes > Mycobacteriales > Geodermatophilaceae > Geodermatophilus > Geodermatophilus sabuli_A. The sequence continues at coordinate 9,689 of NZ_JAAGWF010000016.1, forward strand.
CACGCGGGACACGTAGGGGTCGCCGGTGGTGAGGGTGAAGAACTGCGAGTAGCCCTCGGCCAGCGCCGCGGCGGCCACGAACGTCTTGTAGGTCGAGCCCGACCCCTGGCTGTGGGCGGTGTTGAGGACCACCGACTCGCAGACGGCCGGGTCGTTGCAGCCGTACTGCCGGTTGACGCTCATCGCCAGCACGTGGCCGGTGCCGGGCTCGATGGCGGTGTACATGCCGGCCAGGGAGTCACCCATCGCCAGCGTGTTGAGCACCGCCTGGTCACCGGCGGCCTGCATGTCCGGGCGGATCGTGGTCTGGATGGTCAGCCCGCCGTTGTCCAGGGTGTCCTGGCTGATCCCGAGCTCCCCGACCAGGTACTGCTGCAGGTAGGCGCAGAAGAACCCGCCGATCGAGGCGTTCACGCAGCCGTTGGCCGGGGCGACGCCCTCCTGGACGGCGACGGGCGCGGGAGAGATCTCGGTGAGCTCCTGCTCCGAGATGTGGCCCAGGTCGAACATCCGCTGGAGGACCTGGTTGCGCCGCACCTGGGCGTTCTCCGGGTTGGTGATCGGGTCGTCGTTGGCCGGGCTCTGCACCAGGCCGGCCAGCATCGCCGCCTGGGGCAGGGTCAGGTCGGCGGCGTTGACGCTGAAGTACTTCTGGGCGGCGGCCTGGATGCCGTAGGCGCCCTGCCCGAAGTACACGATGTTGAGGTACCGGGTGAGGATCTCGTCCTTGGAGTAGGTCTCCTCGAGGGCCAGCGCGAGGCGGGCCTCCTTGAGCTTGCGCCCCAGGCTCTCCTCGGTGGCGGCCTGCCGCTCCTCGGGGGTGGCCGCGGTCTCCACCAGGGTCTGCTTGACCAGCTGCTGGGTCAGCGTCGATCCGCCCTCGCGCACCGCGCCGGCCGCCACGTTGGTCACCAGCGCGCGCAGCGTGCCCTGCACGTCCAGGCCGTTGTGCTCGTAGAAGCGCGAGTCCTCGATGTCGACCAGCGCCCGCTTCATCACCTCGGCGATCTGGTCGGGCTGCACCGGCGTCCGGTTGTTCCGGTAGAAGTGCGTGATCAGCGACCCGTCGGCGGCGAGCACGCGGGTGTTGCCGGCCGGCGCCTTGTCGGTGAGTTCCACCGGCAGTGCGTCGAGCAGGGACGCGGAGTTGCGCGCGGCCATGCCGGTGCCGCCCACGAAGGGCAGCATGAGGCCGGCGAGCAGGGCTCCGGCGAGCAGGATCGTCGCGGCGAGCTGGGCGAGGACCCGGGCGCGGGGACGGGCGGGAGTCGACATCGCGAGCAAATGTACGTCCCGCCGCGCCGGGGACGCCGCGCTCAGCTACGGCGCGCGGGCAGCACCCGGGTGCGGGGCACTCCCGTCGGCGTGTCGCCGTCCGGCCCGGTCAGCGCGTCGGCCATGACCCGCAGCCCGTCGAGGTCGTGCACGTCCCCGGCGGCGGCCGGCACGGTGCGGACGGCGACCTCGGGGTGGGCGCTGGTGAACCGGTCGGCCAGGCGCTGCTCGCGGGCGGCCAGCGTCATCCGTTCGGCGTGCACCCGCAGCGCCCCGGCGGCCAGCTCCGCCCCCTCGCCCCCCGCCTCCAGCACCTCCTCGGCGGCGCCGTCGGCGCGCGTGGCCGAGAGTGCGGTCGTGGCCGGCGGGTGGGTGCGGTTGAGCACCAGGCCGGCCAGCGGCATCTCCTCGGCCGAGAGCCGGTCGACGAAGTACGAGGCCTCGCGCAGCGCGTCGGGCTCCGGGGTGGCCACCACGAGGAACCAGGTGCCCGGACGGCGGAGCAGCTCGTAGGTGGCAGTGGCGCGCTCCCGGAAGCCGCCGAACATCGTGTCGAGGGCCGAGACGAAGGCCGAGATGTCGCGCAGCAGCTGCCCACCCAGCACCTTGCTGATGATCCGGCTGAACACCAGGAAGCCGGCGCTGACGAACCGCATGCCGGCCCGCCCTCCGGCACGTGCCGGAGCGGTCAGCAGCCGGATCATCGTGCCGTCGAGGAAGCGGCTCATCCGGTTGGGGGCGTCGAGGAAGTCCAGCGCCGACCGCGAGGGCGGGGTGTCGACGATGATCAGGTCCCACTGCTCGCTGGCGCGCAGCTGACCCAGCTTCTCCATCGCCATGTACTCCTGGGTACCGGCGAAGGACGACGACAGCGCCACGTAGAACGGGTTCTCCAGGATCTGCTCGGCCCGCTCGGGCGTCGAGTGCGCCACGACGATGTCGTCGAACGTGCGCTTCATGTCCAGCATCATCGCGTGCAGCTCACCGGGGGCCCCGGGGACGTCGACCCGCCGCGGCTCGTTGTCCAGCTCCACCAGCCCCAGGGACTGGGCCAGCCGGCGGGCCGGGTCGATCGTCAGGACGACGACGCTGCGACCGGCCTCCGCGGCGGCCAGCGCGAGCGCGGCCGAGGTCGTCGTCTTGCCCACGCCGCCGGCGCCGCAGCAGACCACGATCCGGGTGTCCCGGCTGGTGATCAGGTCGGCGAGATCGAGGGGCAGGGCCTGCGGCGCGCTGTGCGGAGCGGGGCGGTGGTGCTGTCGCGGAGCGGGCCCGGCGGGGGCGGCCTCCTCGGGCAGGGGAGCCCCGCTCATGCCGCGACCTCGGTCCGCAGGTGGTCCTCGAGCCGGCCGGCGAGCTCGAAGAGGGCGCCCAGGTCGATGGGGCCGGGCAGCAGCGGCAGCTCCACGGTGGGCCGGCCGAGGGCCTCGACCTCGTCGCGCAGCTCGTCCTGGGCGGCCCAGCGCCGCGCGTGCTCGGTCGCCTCGGTGGCCAGTGCCTCGGCCAGCGCCGTCCCGTCGTGCACGTGCCCCGCGGCGAGGGCCGGGGCCAGCTCCGCCGCGGTCAGGCCGCCCTCGGCGGCCCGGGCCAGGCAGTCCTCCGGCAGCATCGGCTCGGTGGCCATGTTGACGATCACCGAGCCGACGGGCAGCCCGGCGCCGCTGAGCTCGGCGATCGCGTCGGCGGTCTCCTGGACCGGCATGTCCTCGAGCAGCGTGACCAGGTGGACCGCCGTCTGCGGCGACTTCAGCACCGCCATGACGCCGTCGGACTGGGTCTTGATCGGGCCGGACCGCGCGAGCCCCGCCATCTCGCCGGTCACGTTGAGGAAGCGGGTGATCCGGCCGGTCGGCGGCGCGTCGACGACGACGGCGTCGTAGACCCGGTGGCCGTCCCGGCGGCGGGTCACCGACTCCTTCACCTTGCCGGTGACGAGCACGTCGCGCAGGCCCGGGGCGATGGTCGTGGCGAAGTCGATGGCCCCCATCTTGCGCAGCGCCCGGCCGGCCCGCTTCAGGTTGTAGAACATGTCGAGGTACTCGAGGAGAGCCTCCTCGATGTCGATCGCCAACGCCTTGACCTCGCCGCCGCCGCGGGTGACGGCCACCCGGCGCTCCTCGTAGGGCAGGGGCGGGGTGTCGAACAGCTGCGCGATGCCCTGGCGGCCCTCGGTCTCGATGAGCAGGACCGACCGTCCGTCCGCGGCGAGGGCGAGGGCGAGGGCGGCCGCGACCGTCGTCTTCCCGGTCCCGCCCTTCCCGGTCACGACGTGACAGCGCACGGGGAAGGGATCGGGGCTCACGGTGATCAGCCTAGGAGCCGCCGGCCGCGCGGGCCTCCCGCGGTCACAGGCGGCCCGGCCCGGTCCGCCGGCAGGGTCCCCCGCCAGCTCGCCCGTGGTGGGGATCGGGGAGGTCTTCCCACTGCGCTAGCGTCGCGCCCATGAGCGAACCGGCCCGCGTCCGGTGGGAGTACGCCACCATCCCGCTGCTGATCCACAACACCAAGGCGATCCTCGACTCCTGGGGGGTCGACGGGTGGGAGCTGGTCACCGTGCTCCCGGGACCCGGCGGCGCCGACCAGCCGGTCGCCTACCTCAAGCGGCCGGCGGGCTGACGACGGCGATGACGACACCGCAGGCCCAGAGCTGGCACGCCCGCCTCGCCGACCTGGGCATCCGGCTGCCGGCGGTGGCGGCGCCCGTGGCCGCGTACGTGCCGGCCGTCCGCACCGGCCAGCTGGTGTTCACCTCCGGTCAGCTGCCGTTCGTCGACGGCGGCCTGCGCCGCACCGGCAAGGTCGGCGGCTCGGTCGACCCGGAGGACGCCGCGCACGACGCCAAGGTGTGTGCCCTCAACGCGCTGGCCGCGGTCGACGACCTGGTCGGCCTCGACGAGGTGGCCCGCATCGTCCGCGTGGTGGGCTACGTGGCCAGCGCCGAGGGCTTCACCGGTCAGCCGCGGGTGGTGAACGGGGCCAGCGAGCTGCTGGGCCGCATCTTCGGGGACCTCGGCCGGCACGCCCGCAGCGCCGTCGGCGTCGCCGAGCTGCCCCTGGGTGCGCCGGTCGAGGTCGAGCTCACGGTGGAGCTGAGGGGATGACGCCGTCGTCCTCCGGCCGGCGTCGCCGTCCTGCGGCGTCCACCTGCTGCGTCCGGCGGGCGTGACCGCACCCCGGCAGGCTGCGACGGTGCTCCTGCTGCGCGACGGGACGCCCGGCCTCGAGGTGTACCTGCTGCGCCGGACCAGGGGGATGCCGTTCGCCGGTGGCATGACCGCCTATCCCGGCGGGGGCGTCGACGAACGGGACGGTGACGTCCAGACCGCCTGGGTCGGCCCGGAGCCCGAGCGCTGGGCCGAGGCCTTCGGCTGTGACGAGCGGCTGGCCCGCGAGCTGGTGTGCGCCGCCGTCCGGGAGACCTTCGAGGAGTCCGGCGTCCTGCTGGCCGGGGCGGCCGACGGTGGGGACGTCGTACCGGACGTGACCGGAGACGACTGGGAGGCCCAGCGGCAGGCCCTGCTCAGCCGCGAGCTGTCGCTCGCCGAGCTGCTGGCCGACCGCGGCCTGGCCCTGCGCTCGGACCTGCTCCGTCCGTTCGCGCACTGGGTCACCCCGCCGGAGGAGCGGCGCCGCTACGACACGAAGTTCTTCGCCGCGGCCCTGCCGGTGGGTCAGGAGGCGCGGCACGTGACCGGCGAGGCCGACGAGGCCAGCTGGCTCACCCCGGCCGCCGCCCTGGCACAGCTGGCCACGGGGGCCCGGCCCATGCTGCCGCCGACCATCCACACCCTCGGCCAGCTGGCGTCCTTCGCCGACGTGGCGCAGGCGCTGGACGAGTCCCCGCCCGAGCCGCTGCAGGCGATCAGTCCGACGTTCGAGGACCAGCCCGACGGCCGCTGGGCGATCCTGCCCGACGGCACCCGCATCCGACTGGTCGTGCCGCTTCCTTCGTGATCCTCCGGATCACACCGCGGCCAGCCCGGTGGCGGGCCGGGAGGGTCCCCGCCGGGAGCGACGGTGGCGCTCGGCGCAGCCGGGGACGGCACCTGGCCGCGGTGCGGTCCGGTGGGACCGCGATGTCAGCGCGCTCGGCGGCGCAGGCGCTCCTCGTCGAGGACGACGACGGACTTGCCCTGCAGCTGGAGCCAGCCGCGGTGCACGAAGTCGGCCAGTGCCTTGTTGACCGTCTCGCGGGACGCGCCCACCAGCTGGGCCAGCTCCTCCTGCGTGAGGTCGTGCTTGACCCGCAGGCCCTCGCCCTCGCGGCTGCCGAAGCGGTCGGCCATCTGCAGCAGCGCCTTGGCGACGCGACCGGGCACGTCGGTGAAGATGAGGTCGGCGACCGAGTCGTTGGTGCGGCGCAGCCGTCGGGCCAGCACCCGGAGCAGCTGCTCGCCGATCTCCGGGTGCGCCTCGATCCAGGGCCGGATGACCGACTGCGGCATGCGCGCCAGCTTCACGTCGGTGACGGCGGTCGCGGTCGCGGTGCGCGGCCCCGGGTCGAACACCGACAGCTCGCCGAACTGGTCCGACGGACCCATGACGGCCAGCACGTTCTCGCGGCCGTCGGGGGCGCGGCGGGAGAGCTTGATCTTGCCGGACATGACGATGTACAGGCTGTCGCCCGGTTCGCCCTCGTTGAAGACCACCCGGCCGCGCGGGAGGTTCAGCGTCTCGAGACGGCTGATGACCGTTTCCACCGCCTCTTCCGACTGCCCCTGGAAGAGCCCGGACTGGGCCAGCACCTCGTCCACTACGCGTCCTCTCGCACATCCAAGGGGAACGCCGACGCCCGGCAGCCCCCGGTCAGCGCCCACGTCCGGCGGCGCTGTCCCGGACAGAGTCTAAGGGGCTGTGCCGATCATCACCCGTTCGCGTGGGTGACCCCTCGACCCGAACGGGGGAGCGGCCGGTCGTGCCGCGTGCTCAGACGACGGGTGGCTCGGCGCTGCGCTGCACCCTGTCCGCGCGCCGGCGGCGCCACCGCGTCATGGCCCGCCGGATGCCCGAGGTGGCGAGGGTGTCCACCTCACCGGGGCTGGCGGTGGACAGGAACTCGGCGACCTCGCGCGGGCCGGTGGGCCGCCGCAGCGGCTCCTCGACGCGCTCCATGACGAGCAGGAACGCGATCAGCAGCGGCGGGAACAAGATCACGATGAGGGCGACCACGGCACCTCCTCCACGTCGTCGGGGGCGGGCCCGGACCGGCCGGCGCCCGCGTGCACTCCTGTGTACCCCGTACCCGGCCCGGGACACCGGACCGGAGCGGCTGCGATGATGACACGGGCCGGGGAGGGTCAGCAGGTCGGCCTACCCTCGACCGCGTGTCCTCGCCGGTCTACGCCCGCCCCGTCCCGCCGCGTGCCCGACGCGCCGCAGCCCGCGGCGGCTCCCCGTTCGACCCCGACGAGTCGCCGTTGGCACGCACCCGCCGGGCCCGCCGGATGGCCCGCGAGCTGGCGGTGATCCACCCGGACGCGCACTGCGAGCTGGACTTCACCACCCCGTTCGAGCTGCTGGTCGCCACCGTCCTGTCGGCCCAGACCACGGACAAGATGGTCAACAAGGTGACGCCGACGCTGTTCGCCACCTACCCCGACGCGGTCGCCCTCGCCGGCGCCGACCGCACCCGGCTCGAGGAGATCCTCAAGCCGACCGGCTTCTTCCGGGCGAAGGCGAACTCCGTGCTGGGCCTGAGCCAGGCGCTGGTCGAGCGGTTCGACGGCGAGGTGCCCCGCCGGATGGCCGACCTCGTCACGCTCCCGGGCGTCGGCCGGAAGACCGCCAACGTCGTCCTCGGCAACGCCTTCGGCGTTCCCGGGCTGACCGTCGACACCCACTTCGGCCGGCTGGTGCGGCGGTTCGGCTGGACGGCGGAGGAGGACCCGGTCAAGGTCGAGACGGAGGTGGCCGATCTCGTCCCGAAGAGGGAGTGGACCGACTTCAGCCACCGGGTGATCTTCCACGGGCGGCGCGTCTGTCACGCCAAGAAGGCGGCGTGCGGTGCGTGCGGCCTGGCCAGCTGGTGCCCGTCCTACGGCATCGGCCCCACCGAGCCCGAGGCCGCGCTGGCGCTGGTGAAGACGCCGGCTGCCTCCGACACCGAATGAGCGCCCGCGTCCGGGCGGCCGTCACGCTGCTCCCGCTCGTCCTGGCCGGCTGCGGCTCGGACGGCGAGGGTGGCGGGACGGCGGCGGCGCCGCCGGAGCCCGACGTCCAGAACACCACGGTGGCGTGCACCGAGCAGCCGGCCGCCCCGGCCTCGGGCGGTGAGCTCCTGGCCGACCTGACCTTCGACTGTCTCGGCGGTGGCGAGCTGGCGCTGGGCCGGGCGCAGGGGGTGCCCACGGTGGTCAACCTGTGGGCGAGCTGGTGCGGGCCCTGCCGGGAGGAGCTGCCGGTCGTGCAGGAGCTGGCCGACGCCGCCGGGGAACGCCTGCGGGTCGTCGGGCTGGTCAGTCAGGACGTCGCCGACAACGGGATCTTCTTCGCCTCCGACGCCGGGGTCACCATGCCCACCGCCGTCGACGAGGAGGGGGAGCTGGCCATCGAGCAGGGTCTGCGGGGCCTGCCCTACACCTACCTGCTGCGCGCCGACGGCTCCGTCGCCCACCTGCAGCTGCGGCCGGTGACCTCTCTCGAGGAGCTCGAGGGCCTGGTGGCCACGCACCTGGGGGTGACGCTGTGAGCTCCCCGTCCCGACCGGGCGACGGATTGCCGGACTACCTGCACCGGCTCCTGGAGTCCGCGGAGGACCTGCCGCTGCGCCACCGCATGCCGAAGCCGACCGCGACGGCCCGCCGGTCGGCGGTGCTGATCCTCTTCGGCGACGGGCCGCGCGGCGCCGACGTGCTGCTGATCGAGAAGTCCGCGCACCTGCGGACCCACGCGGGGCAGCCGGCCTTCCCGGGCGGCGGCGTCGACCCCGGCGACGACTACCCGGTGGGCACGGCCCTGCGGGAGGCCGAGGAGGAGGCCGGCATCGACCCCGACGGCGTCCGGGTCCTCGCCACCCTCCCGGAGCTGTTCCTCGGCCCCTCCGACAACCTCGTCGTCCCGGTGGTGGGCTGGTGGGACGACCCCCGGGACGTGACCGTCGGCGACCCGCGGGAGGTCGCCCGGGTGGCGCGGGTGCCGCTGGCGGACCTGACCGACCCGGCCAACCGGTTCCGCACCCGGCACCCCGCCGGCTACGTCGGGCCCGCCTTCGAGGTGGCCGGCATGGTGGTCTGGGGGTTCACCGCCGCGCTGCTCGACGCCATCCTCGAGGCGGCCGGGCTGGCCCGGCCGTGGGACGCCGACGACGTGCGGCCGCTGCCGGCGCTCGGCCGGCGGCGGCCGCTGCTGCCCGGCACGTTCGATCCCGCCGACGACGAGGAGGCCGCCGCGCCGACGGTCGCCGACCCGCCGCCCGACGGGCCGCCGACGCGTACGGTTCCCCCGCGATGAACGGCACAAGGAGAACGATCCTCGGCAGGACGCCGTCCTCCTCACCGCTCGCAGCCTCGCAGCGCGCCGCCGGACGGGGCCCGTGCACTACGGCAGCGGTGGTCGCCGCCGCGCTGGTCCTGCTGACCGGGTGCGGCGGCGAGGATCCTGCGGGCCAGGCCGCGGCAGCGACCCCGCCCGGGGTGGGCGAGGTGACCACGGCACCCGACGGCGTCCAGGAGGTCACCGTGCGGACGCAGGACGACTACCTCTTCACCCCCGCCGCCTTCACCGTCGCGCCGGGGCGGGTCCGGCTGACCGTGGAGAACGTCGCCGAGGAGATGGTGCACAACCTCCGGTTCCGGCCCGACGCGGGACCCGAGCCGATCGTGGAGGAGATCACGCTGCTGGCGCCGGGTGAGAGCCGCACCATCGAGTTCACCGTCGCGCAGCCCGGCGACCACCCCTTCGACTGCACGTTCCACCTGCAGGTCGGTCAGACCGGCACCATGACCGTGAGCGGCTGAGGCCAGGCCGTGTCGATCGTCGACCTCGTCCTCATCGTGCTGGCGCTGTCGTTCGCCTTCTCCGGCTTCCGGCAGGGGCTCATCGTCTCGGCCGCCTCCTTCTTCGGCTTCTTCGGCGGCGCGGTCCTCGGCGCCCAGCTCTCCGGCCCGGTCGCCGACCGGGTCGACGGCTCGCCGGTCGCCCGGGTGTTCGCCGCACTGGTCGTCGTGCTCGCCGGGGCGCTGCTGGGTCAGGTGCTGGCCGGCGCGATCGGCCGGACGGTACGCCGCCGGGTCACCTGGGAGCCGGCCAAGATGGTGGACTCGGTGGCCGGGGCGGTGCTCTCGGCGGCCGCCGTGCTGCTGGTCGCGTGGATGGTCGCCAGCCCGCTGGCCACGGCGCCCTTCCCCGAGGTGGCCGGGCAGGTGCGGCAGTCGGCCCTGGTGCAGGCCGTCGACCGCAGCGTGCCCTCCGGCGTCCGGGCCGTGTACGACTCGCTGCGCGAGGCGATCGACCGGCGCGGACTGCCCGACGTCCTCGACCCGCTCACGCCCACGCAGGTACGTGACGTGCCCGAGCCGGACCAGGCGCTGCTGTCCAGTCCGGTCGTCGCGTCGGTGCAGGGCTCGGTGGTCAAGATCAGCGGGGTCGCGCCCTCCTGCTCCCGGCAGATCGACGGCTCGGGCTTCGTCTACGCCGACGACCGGGTGATGACCAACGCCCACGTGCTGGCGGGGGTCAGTGCACCGGTCGTCATCGCCGAGGGCGAGGAGTACGACGCGACGCCGGTGTACGTCGACGAGGAGACCGACATCGCGGTGCTCGCCGTCCCGGGGCTGCCGCAGGTGCCGCTGACCATCGAGCCCGTGCCGGTGGACTCGGGGGCCGACGCGATCATCATGGGCTACCCGGGTGGCGGCCCGCTGTTCGTCGGCCCCGCCCGCGTCCGTGACCGGGGTGACATCAGCGGCCCGGACTTCCGCAACAGCCAGACGGTGGTCCGCGACGTGTACGCGCTGCGGGGCGAGGTGCGGGCCGGCAACTCCGGCGGGCCGCTGTTCGACCCGGCCGGCCACGTGATCGGGGTCGTCTTCGCCTCCGCCATCGACGACCCGCTGACCGGCTACGCCCTCACCAACGCCGAGGTCGCCGACGCGGTCCGCACCGGGACGACCGCCACCGCGCCGGTCGCGACCGGCCCCTGCGAGTAAGAGGTCCCCGCTGCCCCCCACCACTCGCAGGCTCGCGGTGGGA
>NZ_JAAGWF010000117.1 GCF_010686765.1 Geodermatophilus sabuli
ATGAATGCTGCCAGTGATGCTTCGGTACAGCAGGTTATCAAGGGCACCGGTGTCGTTAAAGACATTGATATGAATAGTAAAAAAATCACCATTTCGCACGAAGCAATCCCTGCGGTGGGCTGGCCTGCAATGACCATGCGCTTCACTTTTGTTAATGCAGACGACGCTATCAATGCCCTGAAAACCGGCAACCATGTCGATTTCTCGTTTATTCAGCAGGGCAATATCTCCTTACTCAAAAGCATTAACGTGACGCAATCCTGATTAACAGTCCGGAGCGAATACATCCAGTGCGCCTGAACATTCATTAAGGGATTACTGTGAATGAATGATCGGGCGCATATGCCAGGTGTTTTGATTTTTCAGCGAGAAATTGTATGGCTTCTTTAAAGATAAAATATGCTGCAATAATTATCAGCAGCCTCATAGCAGGAGGGCTGATATCGGTTACTGCCTGGCAGTATGTAAACTCATCACAAAAAACAGTACAAACAGAACAAAAGGCACC
>NZ_JAAGWF010000118.1 GCF_010686765.1 Geodermatophilus sabuli
CCGTGCCTGTTGCTGAGGCGACGGCATTTGGGGTGATGCATGTCGACGCCGACGACAAGATTATCGATTTTGTCGAAAAACCGGTGAACCCACCGACAATGCCTGGGGACGATACCAAATCGCTCGCCAGCATGGGGATCTATGTCTTTGATGCCGATTATCTTTACGCGCTGCTGGAAGAAGACGACAAAGACGAAAACTCCAGCCACGACTTCGGCAAAGATATCATTCCGAAAATTACCAAAGCTGGCATGGCGTATGCACATCCCTTCCCGTTGTCCTGCGTGCAGTCTGATCCGAATGCTGAACCTTACTGGCGCGACGTCGGAACGCTTGAGGCCTACTGGAAGGCAAACCTCGATCTCGCGTCGGTGACGCCTGAACTGGATATGTACGACCAGAACTGGCCAATCCGTACCCACATGGAATCGCTGCCGCCGGCGAAATTCGTTCAGGACCGCTCCGGCAGTCACGGCATGACGCTGAACTCGCTGGTGTCCGGCGGA
>NZ_JAAGWF010000119.1 GCF_010686765.1 Geodermatophilus sabuli
ACCTATATGATGGGCTCAGCGATTTATCTCGATCCACTGGATAAAGGCTACCACACAGTCAATATTGAGAACGGGAGCGCGCTGCATGGCAGCATTGTAAGCGCCGGCGCTGGCGAACAGAATATTACCCTTAGCAACAGTACAATGGATAAGGGCGGTATTTATGCAGGGAGCGATCAATCAAATACCCGCATTACGCTGACCGGAGCCACCGTCGATGCCTCGCAGAGTGAAATCGCGCAGAACATGGGCGACCTGGCCGAAAAACTCAGCGAGTATAAGCCGTTCAGTGACATCAACCTGGATGGCGTGGGCGATCTAGCCATCGCCATGTACGGCACCCAGGCCGTTTCCCTGGCCCTGAATAACAGTACCGTCACTGGCGATATTGGCGTTATTAATGAAAAGGGGTCGACATCACTTACGTTTACTAATAAGAGCGTTGTGAATGGCAATATTACCCTGAACGGCAGTTCAGCGAATTCTGTTCTGGTGGATAACAG
>NZ_JAAGWF010000120.1 GCF_010686765.1 Geodermatophilus sabuli
CCTGTGGGCCAGCCGTGAAGAGACGCAGCAGGTTTATCAGCAGATACTGCAATGCACCGATATCGCCTTCCTGACGCTCGATGATGAAGATGCGCTGTGGGGTGAGAAACCCGTTGATGAGGTGATTGCGCGTACGCAGGCCGCCGGCGTAAGTGAAGTGGTGATTAAGCGCGGGGCTGATTCATGTCTGGTCGCCATCGCAGGTGAAGCCGTCATCGACGTTCCTGCGGTGACATTGCCGAAAGAGAAAGTGATTGATACGACGGCGGCGGGAGATTCATTCAGTGCGGGCTATCTGGCGGTGCGTCTGACGGGCGGGACGCCTGAAGCGGCAGCCCAGCGTGGACACCTGACGGCGAGCACCGTGATCCAGTATCGCGGGGCAATTATTCCGCGTGAGGCAATGCCACAGTAAAAAAAACCCTCTCCGACAGGGAGAGGGTTTTGCATGAGGGGCATTACTGCCCCTGCGGGATATCCGTTGCGTCCTGATGCAAATCATC
>NZ_JAAGWF010000121.1 GCF_010686765.1 Geodermatophilus sabuli
AACAGAATGTGTATTTTAGCTAAGACGTATTTATGACCAATATGATTGCCGACGAGGCCGTGGCCAAATCCAACGTGCTCTCCGTCTTCGACTTTGATGGAACACTGACGCACCACGACAGCTTTATCCCTTTCCTGCGTTTTGCCTTTGGTAAACGTTACTTCGCGGGCCGCCTGGTGCGTATGGCCTTGCCCACGCTGCACTGCGTGCGTCGTAAGCTGACGCGCGATGAG
>NZ_JAAGWF010000122.1 GCF_010686765.1 Geodermatophilus sabuli
GGAAGTGCTGATTAAAACGTTCCTGACGGGCGTGGATGAACACTGGCTACGCCAGCAGGCGGAAGCGTTTTGCGAAAAATACTGGGACAAGCTGATGCGCCCTGCCGGCGTACTGGCCGTCGCCGCAGAGGTGAATTCCGGTGCGGAAGTGACCATCTGCTCCGCCTCCCCGGCGCTGGTGCTCCAGCCATGGGCTGACAAGCTAGGGATTAAGCTGATTG
>NZ_JAAGWF010000017.1 GCF_010686765.1 Geodermatophilus sabuli
GACCGGGGGCAGCGCGCGGGCTGCCCCCGGGGCGGCGAGGGGGAGGACGGCGGTCATGGCGGGCTCTTCTCCGGGTCGGGGCGGGTCGGCGGCCGGGTCAGCGGGCGGTGCCGGCGCGCTGCGTTCCGGAGAAGGTCAGCTCGAGCTTGCTGGTCTTGCCCTGGAAGGTGTTGTCCGCGGTGGTGGGCAGCGTGACGGTGAAGACCAGGTGGTCGACGCCGGCGGGGTTGAGGCTGTTCGCGGCGGCCATCCCGAAGGTGCCGACGACCGGGCCGGCGCCGAAGGTCTTCTCGGTGCCGCCGACGCAGGTGTAGGTCGGTGCGGTGGCGGTGCCGCCCTGGGTCCAGGCGACCGTGCAGGACTTCAGGGTCAGCTGCAGGCCGTTGGTGATGTCGGTGTTGAGCACGCTGGAGACCGGGGCGGTCACGCCCAGGCTGACCATGGACAGCGCCGAGGTGCCCTTGTTGGACAGGGTGACGGTGCGGGAGAGCGAGTCGCCGGGGACGAAGTCGGCGGTGGTGGCCGGGATGGTGACCGCGCCCTGGGCCAGGTCGATGTCCACGCTGCCGGCCTTGACCTCGGCCGAGATCGGGGTGGTGGAGTCGGTGAAGGTGCCGAAGGTGCCCAGGCCGGCGACGGCGGCGGCGGTGCCGATCACGCCGAGGGAGCCGACGATCTTGCGGGCGGTGGTGGTGCGGGCGGCCGTGGTGCGCATGTCCAGATCTCCTGTGTGCGGGACCGGAACGGGTTGTTCCGGTGACACAGACGACTCTGGGCGGCCAACCGCAGGGCACCCGCCCGCCTCCCGCAAGACAACCGCAAGCCTCGATGGCCTCCCCGGCACGTCCCGGACCTGCGAGGGGTCAGGAGGCCGGGGTCCTTCTCAGCGGGGGAGGACGACGGTGAAGGTGGTGCCCTGGCCCTCGACGCTGGTGAGCTCCAGCGTCCCGCCGTGCGCGGTGGTGATCGCCTTGGTGATCGCCAGGCCCAGCCCGACCCCCGGCACGGCCGCGCGCCGGGCGCTGGAGGCCCGGAAGAAGCGGGCGAACAACTGCCCCTGCTCCCCGGCCGGGATGCCGATGCCGGTGTCGCGCACCGCCAACGTGGCGACGGGGAGTGCGCCCTCCACCGGTGTGGAGACGGCGTCGCCGTCCGCCGTCCGCCAGCCCGCCCGCAGGGTCAGGGTGACCCGGCCGCCGCGCGGGGTGAACTTCACCGCGTTGGACACCAGGTTGTCGCACGCCTGCCCCAGCCGGACGGCGTCCCCGCGGACGACGAGCCCCGCGTCGGGCACCTCGACGTCCACGTCGACCCCGGCGGCCCGCGCGGTGACCCGGGCGGTCTCCTCCGCGCCGCGGACCACCTCCGACAGGTCGACGTCCTCCGGCTGCAGGGTGAACCGGCCGGCGTCCACCTGGGCCGTGAACAGCAGGTCGCCCACCAGGCGCAGCAGCCGGTCGGCGTTGCGCTCGACCGTCGTCAGGTACGTCCGCTGGTCGTCGGTCAGCGGCTGGTCCTCGTCGTCCAGGACCAGCTCGAGGTAGCCCCTGATGGAGGTGAGCGGAGTGCGCAGTTCATGGCTGATGAGGCTCACGAACTGGTCCTTCATCCGCTCCGTCGCCCGGGCCTCGGTCATGTCGGTGCCGACGAAGTTCCAGCCCGCGTGCTCACCGCGGTCGTCGGCACGCGGGGTGACCGCCACCGACACGGTGATCTCCGACCCGTCGGCGGCGACGTAGGTCCAGTCCCGGACGTCGCGGCCCTGCTCCCGGGCGACGCCGACCAGCGCGTCAAGCCCGCCCCCGGCCTCGTCGAGTTCCTCGGGCAGGTGGAACTCGGTGATCGACCGGGTGCGGACGACGTCCTGTCGGGGCAGCCTCAGCAGCTTCTCGGCACCGGGGTTCCAGACCCGGATGACCCCGTCCCGGTCGGTGCCGATGATCGACTGCTCGGTCACCGCGTCGATCACGCTGGTCATCGTCTGGGCCCGGGCCCGGAGCATCCGGGCGGCGACCTCGAGCTCCTCGTCGCGGTGCTGCATCGCGTCCCGCAGCGCCGCGCGCTCGTCCTCGAGCCGGGCCACCTCGGCGCGCAGTCGCGACAGCTCGGCCTCGAGCGGGAGGGCGGCGGCCTCGGTGGTGGTCACGACGGACTCCCGGCGGTCAGCTCGCGGACGCGAGCGACCAGCGCGGCGACGGCGAAGGGTTTGGCGAGGTAGGCGTGGGCACCCGCGGCGAGGCCGCGGGCCACGTCGTCGGGCGAGGCCCCGGCCGAGAGCAGCAGCACCGCGACGTCCGCCGTCGCCGGGTCCGACCGCAGCGCGGCGCAGACCTCCGATCCGCTGGCTCCGGGCATCGACACGTCGAGGACGGCGAGGTCGGGAGCCTGCGACCGGGCGGCGGCGAGGGCCGCGGCGCCGTCGGTCACCTCGGCGAGGACCGTGCACCCGGCCCGGCGGACGGCCAGGCAGACCAGCGCCCGGATGTCGTCCTCGTCGTCTGCCACCAGCACGCGCGGGGGTGCGGTCGGCACGGGGCGGGCTCCCTCGGTCGGCCGGCCGGTGCCCTGGGGCCCGCGCCGGAGCGGTCTTCTCCCTCCGACGTCGGCCTCCCGCCCGTTCCGCTGCAGTCGCGGGCGGTGCCCCTCACCCCGAGGAGGGACCCGCTCCGGACAGCACTGCGCCCCGCCGGCGGACCGGCGGGGCGCAGTGGTGGGGCAGTGACCCCGTCCCGGGCCCCGCCCTCAGCGTGCGGGGGTGGGGAGGACGGGGTCCTCGTTCAGTTGCCGGACTGGCTCTGCACCGTCTCCCGGGACTGCTGGGCCTGGCCCTGCACGTCCTGAGCCGCGGACTGGCCCTCGGCCTTGACGGTCTGGGCCGCGTCCTGCGCGGTCGACTTGACCTCCTCGACGGCGTGCTGGGCCGCCGGCTTGAGCTCGTCGCCGATCTGCTGGGCGACCTGCTTGGCCGGTGCGAGCAGCGCGTCCTTGTTCTCCCGGACCGCGGTCTCGGCCTGCTGCGCGAGCTGCCGCTCCTTGTCCGTCGCGGGCATCAGGCTGGAGACCAGCCAGCCCACGCCGAAGGCGATCAGCCCGGCGGCCAGCGGGTTGCCCTGGGTCTGCCGGACGATGGTGTCCGGCGCCTGCTGCACCGCGCTGGCGGCGGAGGACGCCGCGCCCTGCACGCTCTCAACAGCGCTGTGCGCGGTGTCCTGGACCGTGCCGACCGCGCTCTGGGCGTGGTGCTGCGTCGCTGCGGTCGTGTTCTGGGCACTGCCCATGACCGAGCTGCGTGCGTTCTGAGCGCTCCCCATCACCTTCTCCTTCGCACTGGTGAGGCGGCCCTTGGCCGCAGTGACCCGCCGGTCCACCACGCGAGCGGGGTTGACCTTCTCGTTGAGGGCGTCGACGTCGTAGCTCAGCTCGCGCTGCGTCGCCTCGATCTGCCGCCGGATCGCGTCCGGGTCGTTGCTGGTGGTCATGTCCTGTACTCCGATGTCTGAGAGGGCCGGTGGCCGCGGGTCAGTTGGGCTTCAGGGCGCCGGGCACCTGCGACAAGGTGTCCACGGTGCGCTCCGGCTTGGGGTTGACGCGCTGGAGCTGCTTGCGGCCCATCACGAACGCCACCGCTCCGACGATGCCCCAGAGCACTGCGACGATCAGGGCGGACCAGCTGTGTCCCACCAGGTGGTAGAGGGCCCACCACAGGGCGATGGAGAGGAACAGCAGCACCATGTAGCCGGCGAAGCCGGCGGCGCCCATCAGGCCCGCGCCCTTGCCCGCCTTGGTCGCCTCGGCCTTCATCTCGACCTTGGCCAGCTCGAGTTCCTGGCGCATCAGGGTGGACAGGTCCTTGGCGATCTCGCCCATGAGCTGCCCGACCGAGGTGCCCTCGACGTCAGGGCGGCCCTCGTCGGTCATGGGCGTCCCGATGTTGCCGCTGTGTGCGCCGTAGCCCTGGGACTGCCCGGGGGAGACCGTGTAGTCCGACTGCCCGGTGGTGCCCGACGGGTCCTGGTAGCCCTGCGGCGTCCCGACCGGCGTGGCGCCGGAGTAGGGAGAGCTCATCGGTGTCAGACCCCCCGACCGGGGCTGCGGGTGGGGTCGTCCCAGCCGGCCGGCGTGGTCGGCGGGACGGCGGCGCCGGCCGGCGGCACGGTGCCGTACGGCGGCGGCGGCACCGGGGTGGTCCCGGTGGTCGTCTCGTAGCCGGTGGTGGTCCCGTAGCCGGTGGTCGACTCGTACCCGGTCGTGGACTCGTAGCCGGAGTAGGCCGGCGCGGGCGCGACGTAGTCGGTCTGGGTGTACCCGGTCGTCCCGGTCCGGTACTGCGAGCCGGTGCCCGTGGTGCCCGAGCTGCTGTGCGCGGCCTTGACGCCGCTGGTCAGGCGACCGGCGACGATGCCGGCGAGCGCCGCCCCCAGCAGGAAGGTGCCGGGCTTGCGGCGGGCGAAGGACCGGACCTCGTCGAGCAGGTCGGCGGGCTCGCGGTTCTGCAGCCAGCCGGCGAACTCCTCGACCTTGTCGGTGGCCTGCTCGACCAGGTCGCGGGCGGGGCCGGGCGCCGGTGCGTTGCCCTGGACCATGCTGCGCAGCTGCGAGGCGAGGCCCTGCAGGCCCTCGGCCGCCTTCTGCTGCTGCCCGACCGCCTGCTGGCGGAGCTGGGTGCGGCCCTGGTTGATCAGGTCCTGCGCCTGCTGCTTGGTCTCGTAGGCGACCTCCTTGGCCTGGTCGGCGGCGGTCGAGGCGACCTGGCTGCCGGCCTGGGCGGCGGTCTGGCCCACGTTGCGGGCCTCGTCCTTGGCGACGTCGGCGGTGGACGGCGAGCCCGTCGTCGTCCCGGCGGTGGACCCGGCGGTGGCACCCGTGCCTGTGGTGGCGGGGGGCGGCGGGAATGGGGTGTCGATGGAGTGAGTCATCGGTCCTCCTCGGCAGTGGGTGACTGGGGTGTACGTCGTGGTCGGTGCAGGCGCTACCCCTGTTGGCGATCTTCCACACATGCGCGGACGACGGCCGTCGGCCGTCGATGTGCGTGTATGGCTGGGGCCCGTTCCGCTCGCGAGGCGGATCGGGTCGCCCGGATCGCCCGGTCGCGCTCCGTCGCGGACCGGGGGCAGGGCGCGGGTCGAGTGGGAGGAGCGCTCGTCCGCGGCGTCCTGGCGGCATGGTGTCGCAGTCAGGCGGTACCCGTGCGGGTCCGGGCGAAACGGACCGGTGCCGGGGTCACACGGGCGGGCGGTCGACTAAGGTGAGGCACACCTTGCTTCGATCCGAGGAGTCGCACCCATGGCCGACCAGGCCCCGCGCCGTCCGCGCACGCCCCGGCTGGCCACCGTGCTCCGGACCTCCTGGCCCACCCCGCACCTCGTCCGGGTGGTGCTCGGGGGCGACGGGCTGGCCGGCTTCGACCCGCAGTTCACCGACTCGTACGTGAAGCTGCTGCTGCCGCCCGCCGGCGCTCCCTATGCCGCGCCGTTCGACGTGGAGGAGGTGCAGCGGACCCAGCCCCGTGAGCTGTGGCCCTGCACCCGCACGTACACCGTGCGCGGGTGGGACGCCGCCGCCGGCGAGCTGACCCTCGACCTCGTGGTCCACGGTGACGAGGGGGTGGCCGGCCCCTGGGCCCAGGGCGCGCGACCGGGGGACGTCGTCCACCTGCTCGGGCCGGGGGGTGCCTACACGCCCAGCCCGGACGCCGACTGGCACCTGCTGGCCGGGGACGAGACCGCGCTGCCGGCCATCGCGGCGTCGCTGGAGCGGCTGCCCGCCGGGGCGCGGGCGCAGGTGTTCGTCGAGGTGGCCGACGCCGCCGAGGAGCAGCCGCTGGCGGTGCCGCCCGGGGTCCGGCTGGAGTGGGTGCACCGCAGTGGCGCGCCCGGCACGGCCCTGGTCGCGGCCGTGTGCGCGGCGGACCTCCCGGCCGGCTCCGTCCACGTGTTCGTGCACGGGGAAGCCGGCTGCGTGCGGGAGCTGCGCCGCTTCCTGCGGGCCGACCGGGAGCTCGCCCGTGAGTTCATGTCCGTCTCCGGGTACTGGCGGCTCGGCCGCACCGAGGACCGCTGGCAGGCGGAGAAGCGGGACTGGAACGCGGCCGTGGAGGCCGAGGACCAGTCGGTGACCGTCGGCTGACGGTGCCGGGAGCATCGCAGCGAGCGCCAGCGAGCGAGGAGCGGACCGGGGCCGGAGGTCGACCCGGGGGCACCGTCGGCTGACGGTGCCGGGAGCGGCTCAGCCGAGGTCGTCGGTGGCGAACGTGTCGCAGCGTGCGGGGTCGCCGGTCTCGTAGCCGGTGAGGAACCAGCGCTGCCGCTGCTCGGAGGAGCCGTGGCTGAACGCGTCCTGGTCGACCGTCCCACCTCCGAGGTTCCGCTGGATGAAGTCGTCGCCGATGCGACCGGCGGCGTCCAGGGCGCGGGCCAGGTCGTCGTCGTTGATCTCGGCGATCAGCGGCACCCCGGACTCGTCCGGGACGGTCTCGGCGTGGTTGGCCCAGCTGCCGGCATAGCAGTCGGCCTGCAGCTCGAGCCGCACCGTGCCGCTGGTCGGGCCGGTCTCGCCGGGCGTCACCTGCTGGTTGGTGCCGAGCAGGTTCTGCACGTGGTGGCCGTACTCGTGGGCGATGACGTAGGCGTTGACGAACAGCCCGCCCTGGGCGCCGAACTGCTGCTGCAGCTGGTCGAAGAACGACAGGTCGATGTACACACGCTGGTCGGCCGGGCAGTAGAACGGACCCGAGCCGCTGGTGGCGCCCCCGCAGTCGGTCTGCACGGAGCCGGAGAAGAAGACCGTGACCGTCGGCTGGTAGCGGTCGCCGAGCACCTGGCCCCAGTAGTCCTGGATGGACTCCACGTCGGCGGCCACCGCGCAGTCGACCGACGCGTTGGCGTCCGCGCCGCTGGTGCAGCTGGCCGCCAGCTCGGTGTTGTCGGCCGTCTCGCCCTGGCCGAGGCCGGACAGGCCGCCCAGTGCCGCTCCGGCGCCGCCGTCCCCGCCGCCGAGGAGCTGGAAGAGCACCAGGACGACGACGCCGACCACCCCGAGCCCGCCGCCACCGACGGCCAGGCCGCGACCGCCGCCGAGTCCGCCGCCCCGTCCGCGGCGGTCCTGGATGCCCGACGTGTCGACGTCGGCGCGCTCGCTGTACCTCACGGCTGGTCGTCCCTCATCGGTGCTGGCCCTCCCGGTCCGGTGGCACGCCGAGCCGGTGCCGTCCTCGAGCGGCGGTGCCCGCGCCGGGGGTGGGTCATGCGCGCTCGGGCGTCTCCCCGCCGGTCGGCGTCGCCGTGGGCTGCTCCGCCGGCTGGTCGCGGAGGAACAGGTACCAGTAGGAGGTGGCGACGAACACGACCGCGCCGACCAGGTTGCCCGCACCGGCCAGCAGCCAGTTGACCACCGTGTCGCCCCAGCCGACGCCGGGGACGCCGGCGAACACGGCCGCGGGCAGGAAGAACATGTTGGCCACGACGTGGTCGAAGCCCATGGCGACGAAGGCCATGACGGGGAAGAAGATCGCGAGGATCTTGCCTGACACGCTGCTGGCCGACAGCGACATCCAGACCGCCAGGCAGACCAGCCAGTTGCAGCCGACGCCCCGCAGGAACGTCTCCCAGGCGCTGTGCCCGGTGGCCTTGCCCTCGGCGATCTGGGCCAGCCGCTCGTGGGTCAGCAGCGCAGACCCGGTGCTGTCCGGGTCCCCGATCACCCCGGTCGCGACCGCGAGGAAGTAGGCGACGACGAGCGCGCCGATGAGGTTGCCCAGCAGCACCAGGGTCAGGTTCTTGGCGACGTCGGCCAGGCCGATCCGCCCCTGCATCGCGCCCAGCGGGACCAGCAGCATGTTGCCCGTCGCCAGGTCGGAGCCGGCGATGAGCACCAGCACCAGACCGAGGGTGAAGGCCGCCCCCATGAACAGCGTGGGGAGCGTGCCCCAGATCGCGGTGTCCAGCCCGGAGGAGACGGTGATCGCGACCAGTGCGCCGAAGGCGATGTACGCACCGCCCAGGAAGGCGCTGACCAGCACCCGGTCCCACGTGCGGTGGACCTTCTTCGCGCCGGTCTCGCTGGCCACCTGGGCCATCTCGGCGGGTTGCCTGGCCGACACGGGCACCTCCGGCTGGGAGCGGCGCTGGGATCGGCAACGCTAGTGGCTCCGGGCCGTCTCCGCGCCGTGGCGCCGGGCAACTAGGGTCGGCGGAGGTCCCACCACCGATCCGGGAGAGCAGATGGCCGTCTCGAACCGCGTCCGCAGCGCCTTGACGACGACGGTGCTCGCGACCGCGGCGACCGGCTTCATGGCCGGCTGCGGAGCGGGCGGTGAGGACGACGAGCAGGAGCAGGTCGCCTACTGCACCAACGAGGACGGCGAGATCGTCGACGACGACCTCTGTGACGACGACCGCGGCGGGTTCGGCGGCGGCGGGCTGTTCTTCCTCTACCTCGGCGGATTCCGTCCCGGCCTGCCGGTCGGCACCGTGCTGCCCCGCGGTGGCACGCGCATCAGCCCGGGCGACACCGCCGCCCGCCAGCGCGCGGGTCTGCCGCCGAGCGGCAAGGTCACCGGCGGCACCCGGGTCAGCGGGGGCATCGGGTCGGGCATCGGCAACCGCGCCGGCACCGCGGGCGGCTGACGGGTGCCGAACGCGCCGCGATCGGCCCACCTGTGGCCATCCGCCGCCGACGGGCACCGGTGTGCCGATCGCGTGCACCGGCGGGCGGCGCGGTGAGGCGGATCGAGAGCGGCGTCGTCCGGCCCGGCTGGGAGGCCGAGATCGAGGCCCAGGGGCTGGTCTACAACCGCACCCACCTGCCCGGCGGTGAGGTGCGCAGCTACTGGCGCGAGGGGCCGTTCTACGACTTCACGCTGGCCGAGGTGGACCGGCTGGAGGGCTGGGTCGCCCAGCTGTTCAGCATGTGCGAGGCGGCCGGGGACCACGTCGTGGAACGCGACCTGTTCGACCGGATGGGCATCCCGCCGATCGCCCGCCCGGAGATCCGCCGCACCTGGGAGGCCGAGCCGCCCAGCGTCTACGGCCGCTTCGACCTGCGCTACGACGGCGAGGGCCCGCCGAAGCTGCTTGAGTTCAACGCCGACACCCCCACCGGACTGGTGGAGTCGGCGGTCACCCAGTGGAACTGGCACCTGTTCACCGGTCAGGGCGCCGACCAGTGGAACGCCCTGCACGACCGGCTGATCGCCGCGTGGCAGCGCAACCTGCTGCGTTGGGAGCGGCGGACCGGCGTCCGGCCGCGGGTGCACCTGGCGTGGACGTCGGAGGAGACCTCCGGTGAGGACCGGATGACCGTCGCGTACCTCATGGACACCGTCGTCCAGGCCGGCTACGAGGCGATCGAGCTGGTGGTCGAGGACATCGTGCTCGACGACGGCGACGGCCGGTTCTACGACCCGCAGGGCCGCCACCTCGACGTCGTCTTCAAGCTCTACCCCTGGGAATGGCTGGTCGAGGACGAGTTCGGCGCGGCCGTCCTCGCCGACGCCGCCCGCCCCGGCGGGACGACGTGGGTCGAGCCGGCCTACAAGATGCTGTGGAGCACCAAGGCGCTGCTGCCGGTGCTGTGGCAGCTGTTCGGCGGCGACCCGGTGCTCTCCCAGCTGCTCCTCCCGGCCTACTTCGCCGACGAGATCCCCTCGAGCTGGCGGGACTACGTGCGCAAGCCGCTCTGGGGTCGCGAGGGCGCGAACGTGGCCATCGTCCGGGACGGCGTGGTCACCGCGGAGCTGCCCGGGCGCTACGGCACCGAGGGGTTCGTCGTGCAGGAGTTCGCCCCGCTGCCGGACTTCGCCGGCGTGGACGGGCCGCACCACCCCGTGCTGGGCGCCTGGGTGGTCGACGGCGAACCGGCCGGGCTGGGCATCCGGGAGAGCGACGGGTTGATCACCGACAACCTGAGCTGGTTCGTGCCGCACACGGTCGACTTCACGCCTCCGGAGGCCGGACGGCGCTGACCGATCTAGGTTCGGGTCATGCCGCTGGAAGGTGAGTACGAGCCGAGCACCCAGGCCTGGGTCCGCGAGCAGGTCGAACGCTACGAGGCGACCGGTGGCCGGGAGGCCAACACCCTGCGCGACACCGGCATCCCGATCGCGATCTTCTGGTCCCGGGGGGCGAAGAGCGGCAAGGTCCGCAAGAACGGCCTGATGCGGGTGGAGCACGAGGGCGCCTACGCGATGGTGGGCTCCCGGGGCGGCGCGCCCACCGATCCCGCCTGGGTGGCCAACGTGCGGGCGCACCCCGACCAGATCACCGTGCAGGACGGCCCCGAGCCGTGGGACGGCGTCGCCCGCGAGGTCACCGGTGAGGAGCGGGCGCAGTGGTGGGAACGCGCGGTCGCGGTCTACCCGGACTACGCCGACTACGCGCGCAAGACCGACCGGGAGATCCCGGTGTTCGTCGTCGAACGGCGGAACTGACCGGGGAGGTCAGCTCCCGGCGGTGAGCCGCTCGGGTGCCGTCGTCCGCCAGGCCTGGTCGAGCAGCGCGGCCACCTCGTCCCAGTCCGCCCCGGCGGCCGGTGACAGGTCGACGCCGAGCCAGCCCCGCGCGCCCAGGTGTCCGGGCCGGGAGTAGCACGGGGCCGTGCCGAGGAGCGCCTCCTGCTCACCCGGCGGTGCCTTGACGACCAGCGCCAGCCGACCGTCGCCGTGGTGGTCGACCTGCAGCCAGGCGAACCGCCGGCCCGCGACGGCGTACCCGGTGTGGCCGTTGGCCTCCTCCCGGTCGACCCCCGGCCGGTCGGTGAGGACGCGCAGCCGGTCGGTCACGGTCTGCCGGTCCGCCCCGGTCCAGGTCACGGGCCGATCCTGGCCCGGCGGAGGCCACCTCGACCGGGGCAGTCGGGGCTCCGCCGGGTCAGGGCCCGTCCTCGGCAGCGCGCGGGCGCGGTCAGAAGCCGACGACGGCGTGCGGCGTGTAGGGCTCCTCCAGCCGCGCGACCTCCTCCTCGGTCAGCTCCAGGTCGACGGCGGCGACGGCGTCGTCCAGGTGGGCGTCCTTGGTGACGCCGACGATGGGGGCGCTCACCACCGGCTTGCCCAGCACCCACGCCAGCGCCACCTGGGCGCGCGACACCCCGCGCGCGGCGGCGACCTCGGCCACCCGCTCGACGATCGCGCGGTCGCTGGCCTCGTCGTAGAGCCGGCGGCCGAACTCGTCGGTGCCGGAGCGGTCGGTCGACTCGTCCCAGTCGCGGGTCAGCTTGCCGCGGGCCAGCGGGCTCCACGGGATGACGCCGATGCCCTGGTCGACGCACAGCGGGTGCATCTCCCGCTCCTCCTCGCGGTTGAGGAGGTTGTAGTGGTCCTGCATCGACACGAAGCGGTGCCAGCCGTGCTCCCCGGCCAGGTACAGCGCCTTGCTGAACTGCCAGGCGTACATCGAGGAGGCTCCGAGGTAGCGGACCAACCCCCTCCGGACGACGGCGTCCAGCGCCTCGAGCGTCTCCTCGACCGGGGTGGCCGGGTCCCAGCGGTGGATCTGGTAGAGGTCGACGTAGTCGGTGCCCAGGCGGCGCAGGCTGTCCTCGAGCTCCCGGACGATCACCTTGCGCGACAGCCCGGCACCGTTGGGCCCCGGCCGCATCCGCCCGTGCACCTTGGTCGCCAGGACGACGTCGTCCCGGTCGGCGAAGTCGCGGATCGCCCGGCCGGTGATCTCCTCGCTGGAGCCGTCGGAGTAGACGTTCGCGGTGTCGAAGAAGGTGATGCCCGCGGCGATCGCCTTCTCGATCAGCCGGCGGCTGTCCTCCTCCGGCAGGCTCCACGGGTGGTTGCCGCGGGCCGGGTCGCCGAAGCTCATCATCCCCAGGCAGATGCGCGAGACCTGCAGGCCGGTGCTGCCCAGACGCGTGTACTCCATGCCGCCCAGCCAACTCCGTCCGCGAACCGGGGGCCAGTCCGGTCCCAGCTCACGGGAGTGCGGCGGCCAGCGCCGGGATGGCGGCGGCGACCTCGTCGGGGAACGTGGTGAACGGCACCGCGGTCACCGTCCGCCGCGCGCCCCGGCCGGTCCACTGCCACGTCCCGACCACCCGCCCGCGGTGGACGACGGTCGGTCGGAAGACGCCGTTGTTCCCCGGCACGATCCGGTCGGCGAACTCCGGCGGTACGGCGCAGCTGCGGTCGGCGTAGCCGAGGACGAACTCGTCGAAGCCGGGCAGCAGGTGCAGCTGCTCCGCCTCGGCCCGGTGCGCGGCCAGCAGGTCGGGCAGGGCCGGGTCCAGGAGGAACTCCCGGCCGTCCACCTCGACCGCGGTCAGGTCGGCGCGGACGGCGGCCACCCCCTCCCGGACGTCGCGTACCGGCAACCCGGCCCAGCGCGCGAGGTCGGCGACGGTGGCCGGCCCGTGCCCGGTGAGGAAGGTCCGTGCCAGCTCCGCCAGGGCCTCGGCCCGGTCCAGTCGGCGCGGAGCCGGGACCCACTCGCCGAGCAGCACGAACAGCTGGTCGCCGTCCTGCATCGGGCCCAGGCACAGCGTGCCGGTCTGGGCGAGGTACCAGAGCAGGTGGTACCCGCGCTGCCCGGTGGTCGGCACCCCGCCGTCGCTGATGACCCCGAGCAGCTCCCGGCGTCCGAGCCGGCCTCCGCCGGCCAGCGCGGCGCAGACCAGCTCCCGGGCCCGCTCGACCTCCGCCTCGGTCAGTCCGAGGCCGGCCCGACGCTGGGCGGCGCCGGCCAGCACCCGCGGCCCCACCAGGTCGAGCAGCCAGGGCAGGTCGCCGGCCGGCAGCAGGTGCAGCGTGCCGCGCATGGGCCAGGAGCGGACCACCGTGCCCGCCGCGAGGGCGGTCTCGACCGCGGCGCGTGACCGCGCCGCGGTGCGCAGGGCCACCGACGTGAGAGCGCCGGGGAGGTCCTGCGCCTGCACGCAACCCAACCGCGCGACGGCACCCTCGACCGTGGGCTCGGGCGGGCCGGCGATCCGCTGGGCCACGAGCCGGAGCAGCGCGAGGTCGGACGCGGTCGTCATGACCGCGAGCCTGACAGGCGGGTACGACGTCCGGGGGTCGGAACCAGGTGAGCGCCGAGGCGCAGTCGCGCAGGGGACCGGCCGGCCGCCTGCCCGCCGGACCGCCCGGTACGCACGCCGGTGGCCCGGACGCCGAGTGCGACGTCCGGGCCACCGGGTGTGCGAGTTACCCGCGGACCCTCCAGAACCGGCCCCGGCCGGCCGCGAGGACCAGCCCGGCCAGCAGGGCCAGGGCAGCGGCCGTGGCCGTCACCGGTGTGGTGGCGACCGTCGCGGACGACGCCGGCTGCGTCGCGGTCGCCTGCGGCGAACCGGTCCCGCACGCGTCCGTCGCCGCCCCGGTGGTGGCGTCGCCGCCCGTGGCACCCGCGGCCGCGGGTCCCTCGCCGGCCGCGCCGGTCACGGGGCCGCCGTCGATGGCACCGCCGGTGGTGCCGGGAGCGGTACCCGTGCCGGTGCAGTCGCCGTCGTGGCCGTGGGCGGAGGCGCCGCCGGTTCCGCCGGTGCCGCTTCCGCTGGTGCCGGAGGTGGGGCCGCCGACCACGCCGGGCGCGAGGCCCGTGCCGTCAGCGGGAGCGGCGCCGTCACCGGAGGAGCCGCCGTCGCCGGTGGTGTCACCATCGCCCGAGTCGCCGTCGCCGGTGGTGTCCCCGTCGCCGGTGTCGCCGTCACCCGTGTCGCCGTCGCCGGGAGTGCCGGCGTCGTCCGGGTCGTGACCGTCACCGGCGCCGGGCCCGGTCAGGCCCGACGGGTCGATCGGCAGGGTGATGCGGACCAGGAGGTCGCTGCCCGTGCCGGTGCCTCCCTCGTTGACCGGGACGGCGATCACCGACCCGGTGCCGGCTCCGCCGCCCAGCAGGCCGCCGAGGTCGACGTCGACGGTGTCGTCGTGCAGCGCGTCCCCGCCGAGCAGGTCGGTGAGCAGGTCACCGGTGCCGATCGGCAGGCTCAGCAGCGGGTCGTGCTCCGCGGGCGCCTCCGCGGGGTCACGGCCGTCGCCGACGAGTCCGCCGACGGCGACGTCGACGTCCTCCCCGGAGAGCGGTCCGCTGCCGCCGGCGGTGCCCGGCAGCGGCAGGGTCACCGTGGTCGGCCGGTCGCCGTCGAGGCCGACCGGCAGTTCGAGGACGGTGCCCGGCGAGGTCGTGCCGTCGGTGTCCCCGATGGTGACGGTGCCCTCCAGGTCGAGCAGGAGCCCGGCCCCGTCCGGCCCGGGCACCAGCGGGTCGGCGAGGTCGACGTCGACCTCGTCCGCGGTCAGCAGGTCACCGTCGAGCACGTCGCCGACGTCGCCGGTGACCACCGGCGCGGTGATCGTGGTGCCCGCCGTGCCGCCGCCGGAGGTGTTGACCGGGACGGTGACGGTCAGGCCGTCCGCCGGGTCCGGCGGGGCGTCGTCGGCCTCGGTGACGCGCACCGGGACGCTGACTCCACCGCCATCGCCATCGCCGCCGCCGTCGCCGTCGAGGACGGTCGTCCCCGGTGCGGTGTCGGTGTCGACCGGGAGCACGACGCCGTCGCCGGCCCCGCCGCCCACGGACAGGTCCTCGCCGGTGCCGGTGACCACCGGCGTGCCCAGGACGGCACCGTCCTGCACCGGCACGGTCGTCGTCGCGCCGATCACGTCGGCGACCAGGTCGTTCTCGTCGGCTGCGGCGACACCTGCTCCGGCGGCCAGGAGGCCTCCGGTGAGCAGGGCCGTGCGCAGGCCGCGCTTCACCCATGCGTTCATCGCTGATCTCTCTCCAGGGTCTGAGTGGACCGGCCACGGACGGGCCGGTGTCCTGCCGTGCCGGCTCGGAGAGCCGGTCGGCGGTACTCAGTCGGGAGAGAAGGAGGGGTCTGCGGCGACGTTCCCGGCCGCGTCGCGGGCGGTGTCGGACCGCGCGCCCGCGGCGGCCAGGACGGCGGCCGGGAGAGCGGCGGAGAGGACGGCGCTGCCGCCGTCCGGGCCGGAGCCGGCGGAACCGGCCGTGCCCGGAGAGGAGGGGACGCCGGGTGCGGTGCCCTGCCACGGGCCGGTCGGACCCGCCGGCGGCACGGTGTCCGCCCCGGGGTCACTGACGGTCGTGGCGGCAGGCCCGCCGGCCGCGGGGTCGCCGGCCAGCGCCACGGTGGTGCCCGCGGCCGGCGTCGGGCCGGCGACGGTGGACTGCGTGGTCGCCTGCGCGCCGTCCTGCGGCTGCTGCACGGTGACCGGGACGACGGTCTCGACCGCGACGGGCCCGCCGGTCGCGGCGACGGGGCCGACGCCGGGGACCGCGGACGGCCCCACCACGGGCCGGACCGGCGCGACCGCCCCGGTGACCACGGGCCGCACGACGGCGGTGACCACCGGCTGCACGACCTCGGTGACCACGGGATGGACGACCTCGGTGACGACGGGCTGCACGGCGGCCGTGACCACGGGGCGCACGACCTCGGTGACCACGGGCTCGGCCACCTCGGTGACCACGGTCTGCACGAGCGGCGTCACGACCGGGTGGACCACGTCGGTGACCACTGGCTGCGCCACCGTGGCGGCCACGGGCGTGAGGACCTCCGCCACCACCGGCTCGGCGGCCGCCACGACGGGGTCGGTCACGAGTGACGGGACGTCGGCGAGGGCCGCGACGGTCCCGCTCAGGCCGCCGGTCGGCGGAGGTGCAGCGTCGGCCGTGGCGCCGGACGTGCCGGCCAGCCACAGGGCGCCGCCGAGGCCCGCGAGGAGGGCCGCACGCGCGGCCCAGCGGGGGACGGTCCGGCGACGGACGCGGCGGAGGGTGGGCGCAGGTGCACTCTGCTCGGACACCCACCCACCTCCCTCACTCCGCGGAATCGTTCGGTGACTCTGAGGTTAGGAAGCCGCGCCGCCGGGCGCGCGTCGAGACGGGTCCCCCGACCGGGTGGACTCCTCCCAGCCGCCCTCACCCACGGTGACGGCGCAACTGCCGCGCCCCGTCCGACGGCTCGTCCGGGACACTGCCGGACGTGCAGGCACAGGACTGGGACGCCCGATACGCCGAGCAGCGTCAGTGGTCGGCCGAGCCCAACGCGCTGGTGGCCGAGCTGGTCGGCGTCCTGCCTCCGGGGACGGCGGTCGACCTCGCGGCGGGAGAGGGCCGGCACGCGCTCTGGCTGGCCGGGCGCGGATGGCGGGTGACCGCGGTCGACTTCTCCGCCACCGGGCTCGCCCGCGGCCGGGAGCGACCCGGCGCCGAGCGGGTCACGTGGGTGACCGCCGACGTCCTGACCTGGGCGGCACCGCCGGACTCACTGGACCTCGTCCTGGTGGCCTACCTGCACCTGCCGGAGGAGGAGGCGGTGTCGCTGCTGCGCCGGGCGGTCGGCTGGCTGCGGCTCGGTGGTCGGCTGCTGGTGCTCGGCCACGACGTCGACAACGTCGCCCACGGTGTCGGCGGCCCGCAGGACCCGGCGATCCTGCACAGCGTGTCGCGGCTCGCCCCGGTGGCCGAGCTGCTCGACGTCGAGCGGCTGGAGCAGGTGCACCGGGAGGTCCCGGCCGGCACCGCGCTGGACACCCTGCTCTGGGGACGGCGGCGCGCCCGGACCGTCGTCCCCCGGCGGTAGCCTCCCGCCCGTGATGGGGATGGGCGGTGCCGGTGGACGCGACGCGCAACGCCGCCGCCGGCTGGTCGCCATGGTCGTCGTGCTCGCCATGCTCGTGGTGGCCGGTGCGACCGTGCTGTCCATCGCATTCGGCTGAGGAGGTCGACGATGAGCGCGCCCGACGAGATCGAGGCCTGGTTCGCCGAGGCCGGCCCGCGCGAGGAGGAGCTGCGCCGCGCGGACGCGCTGGTCATGGCGGCCGCTCCGGGCATCGACCGGCAGCTCGTGCCCGCCGGCAGCGGCCGGATGCTCGGCTACGGGCTCATGCCCTACCGGCCGAGGTCGGCCAAGGAGACGACGATGTGGCCGCTGATCGCCCTCGCGGCGCAGAAGCGGCACCTGTCCCTCTACGTCTGCGCCGTCGTCGACGGGGAGTACCTCGCCGAGACCCGCGCGGCACGCCTCGGCAGGGTCTCCTGCGGCAAGAGCTGCATCCGGTTCACCGCGCTCGATCGGGTCGATGGGAGCGAGCTCGCCACCCTGCTGCGTGACGCGGTCGCCGCGACCCGGAACGGGGACAACGCCTACTACGCCGCCTGACCGTGCGGACGTGGGTGGACGGGGTCACCTCGGTCAGGCCCGCCGGAGATGGGTGAGGAACCAGTCGCGCGCCAGCTCCGCCACCTGCTCGAGCGTCCCCGGCTCCTCGAACAGGTGCGTGGCCCCGGGGACCACGGCCAGCCGGTTCGGGCAGCGCAGCCGGGCCTGCGCCAGCCGGTTGAGCTCCAGCACGGCGTCGTCACGGCCGCCCACGACGAGCAGCGTCGGGGCCCGGACGCCCGCCAGCGCCGGCCCGGCCAGGTCGGGCCGCCCACCGCGGGAGACCACGGCCGCCACCCCGGCGTCCGCGGCGGCCACCAGCGCGGCCCCGGCCCCGGTGCTGGCGCCGAAGAAGCCCACCTCCAGCCCCGCGCACGCCGGCTGCGCGCGCAGCCACCGCGTGACCGCGGCCAGCCGGCCGGCCAGCAGCTCGATGTCGAACACCGCGGCCCGCCCGGCCTCCTCCGCGGGCGAGAGCAGGTCGACCAGCACCGTGCCCAGGCCGGCTCCCGCGAGGACCTCGGCGACGCGGCGGTTGCGGGGGCTGTGCCGCCCGCTGCCGCTGCCGTGGGCGAAGACGACCAGGCCGGAGGCCGCCGCGGGCAGGGTCAGTCGCCCGGCCAGGCGGACCGGCCCGGCGTCGACCGACACCTCCTCGTCCCGGACGGGGCGGGGACCCGACCGGCGGAGCAGCTCCACCACCTCCGCCTCGCCGGTGGGGCGGAAGTCGTCATAGGCCTGCCCGACCGCGGCGAACCCGGACGGGCTCTCCAGGCAGACCACCTCGTCGACCTCACCGGCGAGTTGCCGCACCGTGGCCGGTGACCCCACCGGGACGGCCAGCACCACGCGCCCGGCGCCCTCGGCCCGCACCACCGCGCAGGCCGCTCGCGCCGTCGCGCCGGTCGCCAGGCCGTCGTCCACCACCAGCGCCGTCCGGCCCGCCAGCGGCACGCGAGGACGCACGTCGCGGTAGTCCCGGGCGCGCCGCGCCACCTCCGCCCGCTCGCGCCGCTCCACCTCGGCGAAGGCCTCGGCGTCGACGCGGGCCGCGTGCACGACGTCGTCGTTGACCACGAGGACGCCGTCCTCGCCGACCGCCCCCATCGCCAGCTCCGGACGCCGGGGCAGGCCGAGCTTCCGGACGAGGACGACGTCCAGCGGGGCGCCCAGCGCCGTGGCGACCTCCGCGGCCACGGCGACCCCACCGCGGGGCAGACCGAGGACGACGACGGCGGGTCCGGCCATCGGCGCCAGTCGCCGGCCGAGCCTGCGGCCGGCGTCCCGGCGGTCGTGGAACGGCACGAGCCACCTCCTCGACCCCATGCTCGGCGGGAGGCGGCGGAGCCCGCCAGGGGACGTTGGTCCCGGCTCCCGGCGTGTCGGCCCGGCCGGGACGAAGGTCCCTGGTGCCGGGGATCGACGCCCGACACGGTGGTGGGGACCGATTCCGCAGCGCCACGACGGCGCCGCTACCCGCCCGGACCCGCTCGCACGAAGGGGCCACCGCATGCCGCTCACCGAGGACCCCGCCGTCGACCAGGCCGTCGCCCGCCTCGCCGACGAGTTCCGGGCCCGTCTGCGGCCCCAGGTGATCGGGACCGTGGTCCGCAACTGCCGGCGGGACCTCAGCGGCGTGCCGGCCACCGCGCTGCCCGAGCTGGTCGAGCGCCTGGCGCGCGAACGCCTGCTGTCCGTGGCCTGAGGGGACCCGGTCCCACCCACCCGTCGCAGGCCCCGGGCGGGACGGGGCCGACGGCCGGTGGAACCCGGTTGCCCGGTCCCGGAGGATGTCCCGGTGGGCTACGTGGACGTGAGCGCGGTACGGCACACCCTCTCCGACGGGCGGGTGCTGCTGGACGACGTCAGCTTCCGCGTCGGTGAGGGTGCCCGGGCGGCGCTGGTCGGTGAGAACGGTGCCGGGAAGACGACGCTGCTGAGGATCATCTCCGGCGACCTCGCCGCGGAGTCCGGCGCGATCGCCCGGACCGGCGGCCTGGGTGTGATGCGGCAGTTCATCGGCTCGGTCCGCGACGACACGACGGTCCAGCAGATGCTGGTCGACCTCGCGCCGCCCGCCGTCCAGGAGGCCTGGCACGCCGTCGAGGCCGCCGAGCTGGCCATGATGGAGGACGACGACGAGCCCACCCAGATGGCCTACGCGAACGCGCTCGCGCACTGGGGCGACGTCGGCGGGTACGACGTCGAGGTCACCTGGGACACCGTCACCGTCGCCGCGCTCGGCGTCCCCTACGACGGGTGCAAGTACCGGGAGCTGAACACGCTCTCCGGCGGGGAGCAGAAGCGGCTGGCGCTCGAGGCGTTGCTGCGCGGCCCCGACGAGGTGCTGCTCCTCGACGAGCCGGACAACTACCTCGACGTCCCGGGCAAGCGGTGGCTGGAGGAGCGGCTGCTCGACACCCGCAAGACCGTGCTGTTCGTCAGTCACGACCGGGAGCTGCTCGCCCGGGTCGCCGACCGGGTGGTCACCGTCGAGGGCGGGACGGCGTGGGTCCACGGCGGGGGGTTCGTCAGCTACCACGCGGCCCGGACGGCGCGGCACGAGCGGCTGGCCGAGCTGCGCCGGCGGTGGGACGAGGAACACCAGCGGCTGGTCGACCTGGTCCGGACGCTGCAGCAGCAGGCGGCGAACTCGCCCGACATGGCCAACCGGTACCACGCGATGCAGACCCGGCTGGCCAAGTTCGAGGCCGCCGGTCCGCCCCCGGAGCGCCCGCCGGAGCAGAAGGTGGCGATGCGGCTGCGCGGCGGGCGCACGGGCGTGCGGGCGGTCATCGCCGAGCAGCTGGAGCTGACCGGGCTGATGAAGCCGTTCGACCTGGAGGTCTTCTACGGCGACCGGGTCGGCGTCCTGGGTGCCAACGGAGCCGGCAAGTCGCACTTCCTGCGGCTGCTGGCCGGCCAGTCGGTGACCCACACCGGCGACTGGCGGCTGGGCGCGCGCGTCGTCCCCGGGTTCTTCGCCCAGACGCACGCCCATCCCGAGTGGCAGGACCGCACGCCGGTCGACCTGCTGTGGCACGGCGAGCCGGGTCGGCCGGGAGTCGACCGTGGCCGGGCGATGGCGGCGCTGCGCCGGTACGGGCTGGCCGAGGCGGGGGAGCAGCCGTTCCGGACGATGTCGGGCGGGCAGCAGGCGCGGTTCCAGATCCTGCTGCTCGAGCTGTCGGGATCGACGCTGCTGCTGCTCGACGAGCCGACCGACAACCTCGACGTCCTCTCGGCCGAGGCGCTGGAGGAGGCGCTGGCCGCCTTCGACGGCACGGTCCTGGCCGTCACCCACGACCGCTGGTTCGCCCGGTCCTTCGACCGGTTCGTGGTGTTCGGCGCCGACGGCCGGGTCTACGAGTCGGCCGAGCCGGTCTTCGACGAGACCCGGGTGCAGCGCGCCCGTTGACCGGCACCCGGCCGCCTCGACGTCAGGGCGGCTGGACCGTCAGGGTGGCTTGACAGTCAGGGTGACCTGACGGACGCTGGGGCATGGACGTCGACGCACTAGACCGCGAGCACACCCTCTCCACGGCCGTCCGCAGGTACGAGGAGCTGCGGACGCGGGACTCCCTCGCCGATCCCGACGAGCCCGACGGACCGCGACCGCTGGGCCGTGCCGAGGCGCTGGAGCTGCTGGCGTTGGCCGAGGTGATCGCCCGCAAGGCCGGCCAGGGTCGGCAGCTGACGGTCCGGACGGCCCGCTCGGCCGGCGCCTCGTGGGCCGAGATCGGCCAGGCGTCGGGGACCACGCGGCAGTCGGCGTGGGAGGCGCACCGCCGCTGGATCGACGGCCAGGCCGCACAGCACGGCGCGGTGGGCCAGCTCGGCTTCGACGCGGCCGACGCCGCGTCCGCCCGGGCGCTGGCCGGCGACCGGCCGCCGCGTTGATCATGGGGTTGGTGCACGTCGCGCCGGCATGTGGCGCCGAGTCGGCAGCAACGACCCCATGATCAACGGCGGGGTCGCGGTCGGTCGAGGAGGTCAGGCGACGGCGAAGAACACCCGCTCGTCGTCGAAGCTCAGCGTGGGCTCGATCGACAGCTGGCCACCCGGGATCGCGGCCGGCGGCACGTCCATGCAGAACTGGAAGGTGTCGGAGCCGCCGGGGTTCAGGGTGGGTGCCGACATGGCGTCGTCCGGCAGGACCGCCGAACACTCCGCGTCGCTGTACTGGCGGGCGTCGGTCCCGTGGAAGATCGCCGTCAGGTCGAAGCCGGGCGTGCCTTCCTCGGCGCCGGTGTAGGTCACCGTCAGCTGGGTGATCACGTACTGGCCGGCGGGTGGCTCGTTGAACTGGTTCGCCCCGGCCACGGTCGCGTTCGCGTCCACGTCGACACCGTCGACGACCACCTCGTAGTCACCGACCTGGGCGGGGACCCCGAGCGGCACGACCTCCGCCGTCTCGGCGACGTCCTCCGCCCCACCCGGGTCGACGGGCGCGGCCTCGACCTGCGCGAGGCCTTCGTCCAGGCTGTCCTGCACCTCGTCGATGGCCTTGACGAAGAGCATCTGGGTGAGGATCACGAGGACGATGGCGAGCACCGAGGTCACCAGGCCGGTGATCGCCATGCCGGTGCCGTTGTGGGTCCCCCGGCGAGCGCGGATCAGCGCCGGGATGCCCAGGCCCAGGCCGACGACCGCGATGACCGCAGCGAGGTTGTTGATGATCGGGATCCAGCACAGCAGCAGCGCGATGATGCCGAGCACCATCGAGGCGATCGCGAGCCCCGCTCCCTGCTTCGGCGGCGGGCCGTAGGACGGCGGACCGTAGGACGGAGGCCCGTACTGCTGGTAGGGGGCCTGGCTCGGGTGGGACACGTGGACTCCTCGGGCTGACACACGGATACGGACGGGACCGTATCCGTGCGGTCGGTCGTCCCGTGGAGGTCGCGGCTGACACGGGGAGGGCGCTCACCACGCGCCTCACGAGCACCCGGTGACGCGCTGCCCGGCTCAGCCGAACGCCCGTCCCTCGCCCCGGTAGGTGGGGACGGCACCGGTGACCGCGTCGCCCACCACGGTGTGCAGGACGTCGACGTGCTCGCACAGCTCCCCGGCCTTCGCGTGCCGGAACCACACCCGGTCACCGACGGCGAGGGCCCGCGTGCCCGGGCCGCGGAGCGGGGTCTGCACCTCCCCGGCGCCCTCGGCGCGGAGCAGGCGCAGCCCCGCGGGGTGCACCGGCCGCGGCAACCGGTCGGCACCGGCCGGTCCGGAGGCGGTCCAGCCACCGCTGGCGACGGTGACCACACCGGGCGCCGGCACCCGGGTGACCGGCAGCGCGAAGAGCGCGGCCGGCCGCGCGGTGAACGCCCGGTAGCCGTCGAAGAGGGTGGGGCAGTACAGGCCGGACCCCGCCGCCAGCTCGGTCACCGACGGATCGGACGCGGTCCGCTCGAGGCTGCCGGTGCCGCCGCCGTTGACGAACTCCAGCGGTGCGACGGCGGAGACCGCGGCCACGACCGCCGCCCGCCGGGTCGTCAGCTCCCGCGCCGACATGCCCTGCAGCGCCCGCACCGCCAGCCCCCGCAGCGGCCGCCGCGCGGGGGCGTCCTGGACGCCGGCGATCTGTGCCTCGTAGGCCATGACGCCGGCCAGGGTGAAACCCGCACGGCCGGCCACCGCCTGCGCGAGCGTCGCGGCCTCCGCCGGGTCGTGCACCGGGGAGCGGCGCACGCCCACGTGCACCCGGCCGGCGGCGGCTCGCAGCGAGGCGTCGACGTCGAGGCAGACGCGCACCGGCGGGCGCCGGCCCGGCGGTGCCACGGCGTCGACGGCGTCCAGGTGCCCGACCGAGTCGATCATCAGCGTCACCCGGCCCGCCGCGGTCTCGTCGGTGACCAGCCGGCGCAGGCCGCCGCGGTCGACCGTGGGGTAGCCGACGACGACGTCGGTCGCGACCGGGTCCTCGCCGCCGGTCAGCCACAGCGCCTCGGCGAGCGTGTAGGCCAGCACGCCGGCGAAACCGGGACGGGCCAGCACCCGGCGGAGCAGCGCCCGGCAGCGGACCGACTTGCTCGCCACCCGGATCGGCCGGCCCGCGGCCCGCGAGACGAGGTCGGCGGCGTTGGCGTCGAGCGCGTCGAGGTCCACGACGGCCAGTGGCGGGTCGAGGTCGGCGGTGGCCCGGTCCAGACGGGTACGGGCCGACAGCGGGGCGGCGTGCAGGCGGGCGGGCATCCCCGCGAGGGTCGCCGTCCGACAGCGGACGGTCAACCCCCTGGACGGGCCGTTGACCTGCGTAGAACCGCCATGCAGAGTCGCTGCGACCGACCGCGGAGGAGGACCCGGTGACGGCTGAGCGGGCGTGGTCCGACCCTGCGGTGCGCTGGCGCAACTGGGGCGGCAACCAGCGCGCGGAGGTGATGGTGGCCCGCGCGGCGTCGGTGGACGACGTGGTCGCCGTCCTGACGGCCGCCGCGCTGGCCGGACGGCGGGTGCGGCCCATCGGCAGCAGCCACTCCTTCAGCGCCATCGGGCGGCCGGAGGAGACCCAGCTGGTGCTCGACGAGCTCTGCCACATCACCGTGGGGGACGACGGGCTGGTCACCGTGGGTGCGGG
The DNA here is from genome assembly GCF_010686765.1 of Geodermatophilus sabuli. Lineage (GTDB taxonomy): Bacteria > Actinomycetota > Actinomycetes > Mycobacteriales > Geodermatophilaceae > Geodermatophilus > Geodermatophilus sabuli_A. The sequence continues at coordinate 23,705 of NZ_JAAGWF010000017.1, forward strand.
CACGCCCCTGTACCGGCTCAACGCCGAGCTGGCCCGCACCGGCTGGGCGCTGACCAACCTCGGCGACATCGACCGGCAGAGCGTGGCCGGCGCCCTGGCCACCGGCACGCACGGCACCGGTGCCGGCTTCGGGGGGCTCGCCACCCAGGTGCGGGCGCTGCAGCTGGTGACCCCGGCGGGGGAGGTGCTGCACTGCGACGCCGGCACCCACCCGGAGGTGTTCGCCGCCGGGCGGGTCGGTCTGGGTGCCCTCGGGGTGGTGACCGCGGTGACGCTGCAGGCCGAGCCAGCGTTCGCGCTGCACGCCGTCGAGGGGCCCGGCCGGCTCAGCGCGGCGCTGGAGTGCTTCGAGGAACTGATGACCTCCACCGACCACGTCGAGTTCTACTGGTTCCCGCACACCGACGCGACGCTGCTGAAGTGCAACACCCGGGTGCCGCTGAGCGTCGGCCTGGACCCGCTGCCCCGCTGGCGGGCGGTCTGGGACGACGAGATCCTCGCCAACGCCGCGTTCGCCGGGGTGGTGGCTGCCGGACGGCGGTTGCCCGCGCTGGTGCCGCCGCTGGCGCGGGTCTCGGCGCGAGCCCTGGGTCGGCGCAGCTGGACCGACCACTCCCACCGGGTGTTCGTGAGCCGCCGGCGGGTGCGCTTCCTCGAGATGGAGTACGCCGTGCCGCGCGAGCAGGCGCCGGCGGTGCTCGAGCAGCTGCGCCGGGTGCACGAGGACGGCGACTGGCGCACCGCCTTCCCCGTCGAGGTGCGGCTGGCCGCCGCCGACGACATCCCGCTGTCGACGGCGTCCGGGCGGGACACCGCCTACATCGCCGCGCACGTGCCGGCCGGCACCGAGCCGGGGCCGTGGTTCGCCGCGCTCGAGGCGATCGCCGGGGAGGTCGGCGGGCGGCCGCACTGGGGCAAGCTGCACGGCCTGGACGCGGCGGTGCTGCGGCAGCGCTATCCGCGGTTCGGCGAGTTCCTGGCCGTCCGGGACCGGTTGGACCCCACCGGCGTGCTGGCCAACGCCCACCTCGACCGCGTGCTCGGCCCGGCCCCAGGGCGCTGAGCCCCGGGCCCGCCACCAGGGCGCCGAGCCCGGCCCCGGTGCCGGGGCGCCGCGGCCGGGCGGGCGCTCAGGCGGTGGGGGTGCCGCCGATCGCGTCGAGCTCCTCGAGCTCGCGCGGGCCGAGCGCCAGCGCACCGGCGGTGAGGTTCTCCTCCAGGTGCGCCACCGTCGACGTCCCGGGGATCAGCAGCACGTTGGGGCTGCGGGCGAGCAGCCAGGCCAGCGCGACCTGCATGGGGGAGGCCTCGAGCCGGCGGGCGACGGTGTCCAGCGCCGCCGACTGCAGCGGCGTGAAGCCGCCCAGCGGGAAGAACGGCACGAAGGGGACACCCTCGCGGGCCAGCGCGTCGATCATCGGGTCGTCGTGCCGGTGCACCAGGTTGTAGTGGTTCTGCACGCACACCACCGGCGCGATCGACCGGGCCTCGGCCAGCTGCTGCGTCGTCACGTGGCTCACCCCGAGGTGCCGGATGAGCCCCTCCTGCTGCATCGCCGCCAGGGCCTCGAACGACTCGGCGATCGACCGCTCGCCCGGCCCGGCGATCTGGGTGATCCGCAGGTTCACCACGTCGAGGACGTCCACGCCGAGGTGGTCGAGGTTGTCCTGCACCGCCGAGCGCAGCTCCTCGGGCGAGAGGGCCTCCGGCCAGCCGCCCTCCGGCGTCCGGCGCGCCCCCACCTTCGTCACCAGCACCAGGTCGTCGGGATAGGGGTGCAGAGCCTCCCGGATCACCTCGTTGGTGACGTGCGGGCCGTAGTAGTCGCTGGTGTCGATGTGGTCCACCCCCAGCTCCACCGCACGGCGGAGGACGGCGACCGCGGCGGCGCGGTCGGCCGGAGGTCCCATCACGTGCGGGCCGCTGAGCTGCATCGCGCCGTAACCGAGGCGGTGCACCGACCGGTCGCCGAGGGGGAACTGCCCGGCTCGCTCCAGGGGGTTGGTCATGTCTGGCCCCCTACCCGTGGATCGGCCGGTCAGACGGTGGCGCCGCACACCTCGGCGGGGACCTCCGCACCGGCCGCGACCGGCTCGTCGGCGCGGCGGCCGATCCCGCGCGCGAGGACGGCGATCCCGGCGCCGACGAGCGCGAGGACGGCGCCCACCCAGATCGGCGCGGTGTAGCCGAACCCGGCGGAGAGGACCAGCGCACCCAGCGCCGCACCCAGGGCGTTGGCCACGTTGAACGCCCCCTGGTTCGCTGCCGCCACCAGGCTGCCGCCGCGCACCCGCGCCGCCTCGATGACGCCGTTCTGGACCACCGGGCCGAGCGAGAACGACACGGTCCCGAAGAGGACGAGCAGGACGACGGCAGCGACCGGCGTGCGGGCGAGGAAGGCGAACGCAGCCAGGATGACGGCGGTCGCCACGAGGCCCACGGCGACGAAGGATAAGCCGTACCGGTCGCCGAACCGGCCACCGACCAGGGTGCCCACCGTGGTGCCCACCCCGAAGAGGGCCAGCACCGGTGTCACCCACGCTGTCGGGATGCCGCCCAGCTCGGTGAGGATCGGGCTGACGTAGCTGTAGACGGCGAACAGCGCCGCGAACCCGACCATCGTCAGGCCGAGCACGAGCCACACCTGACTGCGACGGAACGCGGCCAGCTCGGACCGCAGGTCGCTCGGCTCGCCCACCCCGGCCGGGAGCCAGGCCAGCAGGCCGGCGATGGTGACCAGGCCGATCACGGCGATCCCGCCGAGCACGAGCCGCCAGCTGGTCTGCTGGGCGACGAACGTGCCCAGCGGCACGCCGATCACGTTGGCGAGGGTGAGGCCGACCATCATCAGCGAGATGGCCTGGGTGGACCGATCGGGCGCGACCAGCCGGCGGGCGGCGACGGCGCCCACGCCGAAGAAGGAGCCGTGCGCCAGGGCGGTGAGCACCCGGGCGGCGGCGAGCGTCTCGTAGGTGGGGGCCACGGCCGACAGCGCGTTGCCGACGACGAAGACGACCATGAGGGCGACCAGTGTCTGGCGGGGGGAGAAGCGGACCCCCAGCGCGGTCAGGGTCGGGGCGCCGACGACCACACCGACGGCGTAGGCGGAGATCAGCATGCCGACCGCCGACACGGACACCCCGAGGCCGGCCGCGATCTCGGGCAGCATGCCCATCACGACGAACTCGGTGGTGCCGATGCCGAAGGCGCCGATGGCGAGGGCGAGCAGGGCGCGGGGCACGGGGAGCGACTCCAGGGAGAGCGGACGACTGGGGGTGCGGACTCCGTCGTCCGGCCGGGGGGCCTACCGACCCTCCCTCGGGGCAAGGCCCTGCCCCCGCACGGCATGCCCCGAACCCGACGTGGGGCTGCTCACAGGCCGTGCCCGTCCGCGGATCGGCACCGGGCCGGTCCGCGGACGCGCACGGGGGGTCAGGGCTGCAGCAGCACCTTGACCGCGCCGTCCTTCTTCTCCCGGAAGTTGGCGTAGGCCTCGGGCGCCTGCTCCAGCGGCACCCGGTGCGTGGCGAAGTCGTCGACGCCGAGCGGGTCGCCCTCGGTCAGCAGCGGCAGGATGTCGGGCACCCAGCGCCACACGTTGGCCTGGCCCATCCGCAACTGGATCTGCTTGTCGAACATGCGCATCAGCGGCAGCGGGTCGGTGGCGCCGCCGTAGACACCCGACAGCGAGATCGTGCCGCCGCGGCGGACGGTGTCGATGGCCGTGTTGAGGGCCGCGAGCCGGTCGACGCCGGCCACCTGCATGACCTTCTCCATGATCGCGTCCGGGACGATCGCCGTCGCCTTCTGCGCGAGCGAGGCCAGGGGCGAGCCGTGCGCCTCCATGCCGACGGCGTCGATGACGGCGTCGGCTCCCCGCCCGTCGGTGGCGTCCTGGATGGCCTGGAGGACCTCCTTGCGGTCCGTGGAGCGGATGACGTTCGTGCCGCGGGCGCTCGCCCGGGCCAGGCGCTCGGGGACGACGTCGGACGCGTACACCTTGTCGATCCCCAGGTGGTGGGCGATGCGGGTGCACATGTCGCCGATCGGGCCCAGTCCGAGCACCAGCAGCGTGCCGCCGGGTGGGGTCGCGGCGTATTGGACCGCCTGCCAGGCGGTGGGCAGGACGTCGGAGAGGTAGACGAAGCGGTCGTCCGGCAGGCCCGCGGGGACCTTGATGGGCAGGGTGTTGCCGAAGGGCACCCGCAGGTACTCGGCCTGCCCACCGGGCACCTGCCCGTAGAGCTTGGTGTAGCCGAACAGGGAGGCCCCGAAGCCCTGGTCGCGGTTCTGCGTCGTCTCGCACTGGGACTGCAGGCCCTGCGAGCACATCCAGCAGGTGCCGCAGGAGATGTTGAACGGCACGACGACCCGGTCGCCGGGCTTGACGGCGGTGACCGCGGACCCCACCTCGCGGACGACGCCCATCGGTTCGTGTCCCATCACGTCACCGACGCTCATGAAGGGCGCCATCACCTCGATCAGGTGGAGGTCCGAGCCGCAGATGCCGCTCGAGGTGACCTCGATGACGACGTCGGTGGGGTCCTGGATCGTGGGGTCGGGGACGGTGTCCACCCGGACGTCGGCTCGGCCGTGCCAGGTCACTGCGCGCATGGGGATGTGCTCCTCGGATCGGCGTCGGAGAGCTCCGACAGGGTCCTTCTGCCCCGTCGTGAGCTGGATCGCCCCTGTTTCCGCCGCAACTCGGCGCGCCCCGCACAGACAGTCATGTCGGTTGGACGCACCGCTGAATCACATGGCTGCAGCTTTGTGGGCCACGCCACAAATGTGCAGGTCAGGACCCCCGTTCTCACATCACGAACCGATAACGGCATGTTTACATGGGTCCCGTTCGCGAGCCGGACACCCGCACGACGTCCCCCGTTCCCCACGGAAGCCAGGTGCATGACTCCGCTCCACCACGACCGCCTCCTCGTCGAGGGGACGGCGCCCGCTCCGGGCGCACGGACCCCGCTCGGCACGGCCGCGGCCCCGTCCCCGCGACGGACGCCCCGCCCGGTCCCTGAGACGGCAGACCCGACCATCCCGACGCAGCGCTCGGGGGACGCGCAGCTGCTGGGGACCATCGGTACCGACCGACCCGCCGAGGACCGGACGCCCGAGCTCGCCGAGGTGACGGACCTGGCCGGGCTGACCGGGCTGGCCGAGGCCACCGCCCGGGCCGGCATCGAGGACCTGACCGACGTCCGTGCCGAGGACGCCGCGCCCACCGGTGCCGCATCCACGGTCGTGGCCGTCCCCCGGAGCGGGCGCGGCCGGCGCCTCCGGTTCGCGCCCCCGTCGGCCGCCCGCCGTCCGGCGGTCTTCCTGGCCGTCGCGCTGGTGGGGGCCACCGGGCTGGCCCTCGTCACCGCGGGGGACCACGTGGCGCAGGCCGACGCACCCGAGGCGGAGACCGCCTCGGTCAGCGTCGCCGCCGAGCTCGGCCTGGACCAGCAGTCGCAGTCCGCCGTGATCGAGGACGACGCCGCTGCCCGGCTGGAGCAGATGACCGCCAGCCGCACCGCCCGGGAGGCCGAGCAGGCCGCGGCCGCGCAGGTGCAGGCGGACGCCGACCGCCTCGCCTCGGAGGCCGCGGCGGAGGCCGCCCGTCCCGACGCCGTCCTCCCCGTCTCCGGAGCGCGGCTGACCAGTGGCTTCGGAGCGCGGTGGGGCACCCAGCACGCCGGCATCGACCTGGCCGCGCCGATGCTGACGCCGGAGTACGCCGCCATGGACGGGATCGTCCTCGAGGCGGGCCCGGCCAGCGGCTACGGCAACGTCGTCTACGTCCAGCACGAGAACGGCGACGTCACCGTCTACGGCCACATGGAGGAGATCCTCGTGTCGCCGGGCCAGGTGGTGCAGGCCGGCGAGACCATCGCGCTGCTCGGCAACCGCGGCCAGTCCACCGGCCCGCACCTGCACTTCGAGGTGCACGTGGGCGGGCTCAACGGGCAGAAGATCGACCCGATCCCGTGGCTGCGAGACCGCGGCGTGGCCGTCTGAACCAGCGCCCCGCAGCCCCAGCACGCACCGGCGCCCCCCTCCCGCAGTTCGCGGGCGGGGGGCGCCGTGCTGGTGCGGCACACTCGGAGGCAGCAGCAGCGGCGCCGGCTGGGAGGGGCAGATGGGGCACGGGCACGCGCACGGTCCGGTCACCGCCTCGGCCGGGCACCGCCGCCGGCTGGTGGTCGTCCTCGCGCTGACCGTCGCCGTGCTGGCCGCCGAGGTGGTCGGCGCGCTCGTGTCGGGCTCCCTCGCCCTGCTGGCCGACGCCGGCCACATGGCCACCGACGCGCTGGGGATCGCCCTGGCCCTCGGCGCGGTCACGCTGGCCCAGCGACCGGCGCGGGGCCGCCGCACCTTCGGCTGGCAACGCGCCGAGATCCTCGCCGCGGTCGCCAACGCCCTGCTGCTGATGGCCGTGGCCGGCTACGTGCTGGTGGAGGCGGTCCGCCGGTTCGGGGACCCGCCGGAGATCGGCTCGGGCGTGATGCTCGCCGTCGCCGTGGCCGGCCTGGCGGCCAACCTCGTCGGCCTGGCCCTGCTGCACCGCGGCCGGCGCGACTCGCTCGCGGTGCGCGGCGCCCACCTCGAGGTGCTCGGCGACGCGCTGGGTTCGGTCGCGGTGATCGTGGCCGCGGTCGTGATCGCCGCCACCGGCTGGACGCCGGCCGACACCCTCGCCTCCGTGCTGATCGGCTGCCTGGTGCTGCCGCGCGCCTGGTCCTTGCTGCGGGAGGCCGTCGACGTGCTCCTGGAGACCGCGCCCCGCGGGGTCGACCTGCGCGAGGTGCGTGAGCACATCCTCGGGGTGGACGGCGTGCTGGACGTCCACGACCTGCACGCCTGGACGATCACCTCCGGGTTGCCGGTGCTCTCCGCGCACGTCGTGGTGACCGACGAGGCGCTCGAGGCCGGTCACGGCGGCCGGGTGCTCGACGCCCTCTGTGCCTGCCTGGGCAGCCACTTCGACGTCCCGCACTGCACCTTCCAGCTCGAGGCCGCCACGCACGCCGGACACGAGGCGCCGGTACACGACTGAAGAAGGACCCCCCGCAGGGTCCCGCCATTCGCCGGCTCGGGTCGGGACCCGGTACGGGGACGTCGGGGTGGGACAGTGGGGGAGCACTGGACGGTCGGGCAGGAGGCAGCGGTGGAGCACGGGTCGCACTCGGGCATGTGGGTGCCCGCCGAGCCGCCGACCTGGGGACGGATGTTCCTGCCGCACCTCGACGGCTGGTCGGTGCTGGCGGTGCTCAGCCTGCTCGGCGTGGCCGGCTACCTCGTCGCGGTCGTCCGCCTGCGCCGCTCGGGGGTGTCCTGGCCGTGGTGGCGGACCGCCGCCTGGATGGTCGGATGCCTGTCGCTGTTCGCCGTCACGGGCACCTGGCTCAACGGCTACAGCATGGTGCTGTTCAGCGTGCACATGGCCCAGCACATGGTGCTGTCGATGGTGTCGCCGCTGCTGCTGCTCGTCGGCTCACCGGTCACGCTGGCCCTGCGCACCCTGCCCCGCGGCAAGGGGCTCGTCGGTGTCCCACGGGCCCTGCTCCTGGACGCGCTGCACAGCCGGGTCGCGCGCTTCCTCTCGCACCCGGCGTTCACGCTGCCGCTCTTCCTCGCCAGCCTGTACGGCGTCTACTTCACGCCGGTCTTCGACGCGCTCATGGGCGATCCGCTCGGCCACCAGTTCATGCTGGCCCACTTCACCGTGACCGGACTGCTGTTCTTCGGGCCGATCCTGGGGCAGGACCCCTGGCCGCGGAGCATCGGCCACGGCGCGCGGATGCTGGAGCTGCTGATCCCCATGCCCCTGCACGCCTTCTTCGGCGTCGCGGTCATGATGGCCGGCTCGCTGGTCGTGTCGACCTTCGCCGACCCACCCGCGGCCTGGGGGGTGGACCCGCTGTCCGACCAGAGCACCGCCGGCAGCATCGCCTGGTCCTTCGGCGAGCTGCCGACGGTGTTCGTCATGGTCGTCGTGCTGTTCTCGTGGATGGGCTCCGAGGAGCGGCGTGCGCGCCGGATCGACCGGACCGCCGTCCGCACCGAGGACGCCGAGCTGGATGCCTACAACGCCCGGCTGCGGGCCATGGCGACGCGGACGTCGCCTTCCTGACCCCGCGACCTCGACCTCGCGTCGATCATGGGCTCGTCGCCGGCGACACGGCGGGACATCCCGCTCGCGTCAGCAACGAGCCCATGATCGACCGCGGACGCCCGGTTCAGCCGACGTGCGCGACGGCGTCGGTGTCGGTGGGGATGTCGTCCTTGGTCGCCTTGATCAGCAGCGCCGAGGCCACCGCGCCGAGGACGAGCAGGGCGGCCGCCCACGTGAACGCGGTCGTGTAGCCCTCCACCTGGGCCTGGAGGACGACAGCCGGGTCCTGCGGGTTGCCCCCGCTGGTGGCGACGCCGGTGACGTAGTCGGTGATCGCGCCGACCGAGAGGGTCGCGAGCAGCGCGGTGCCGATCGAGGCGCCGATCTGCTGCGTGGCGTTGAGCACCGCGCTGGCCGCGCCGGCGTCGTGCCCGCCCACGCCGATGAGGGCGAGGTTCGACAGCGGGACGAACGTGAAGCCCAGCCCCAGGCCGAGCAGCAGCTGGCCGGGGAAGGCCAGCCCCCAGAAGCCGCTGTCGACCTCGAGGAAGGACATGACGAACAGGCCGGCGGCCGCGAGCAGCCCGCCGAGCACCATCAGCGGCTTCGGACCGACCCTCGGCACCAGGCCGCTGGCCGCGCCGGCGGAGACCAGGACGCCCAGCGTGGTCGGCAGCGACGCGAAGCCCGCCGTGACCGGCGTGTAGCCGAGCACCTGCTGGAAGTAGAGGCTGAGGAAGAAGAACGCGCCGAGGAGTCCCGCCCCGACCAGGGTCGAGGTCAGGTAGGCCCCACCCCGGTTGCGGTCGAGCAGCAGCCGCATCGGCAGCAGCGGGTTGCGGGTGCGCAGTTCCACGACGACGAAGGCGGCCACGGCCAGCACCCCCACGCCGATGAACAGCAGGGCCCACGGGTCGGCCCACGCACTGTCGGTGGAACCGGTCGCGGCGTTCTCCTCGGCGGCCTGGGCGACGCGGGTGAAGCCGTAGACGAAGGACGCGAGGCCCAGCGTGCCGAGGACGGCCCCCGGGACGTCGTAGCTGGTGTCCCCCGGCGTCCGGCTCTCCGGCACGATGCGGATCGCCGCCGCGATCGCGAGGACGGCGACCGGCACGTTGACCCAGAAGCACCAGCGCCAGTCGGCGTACTCGGTGAGCACGCCGCCGAGCAGCAGGCCCACGGCCGAGCCGCCACCGGCGATCGCGCCGTAGACGGCGAAGGCCTTGGCGCGCTCCTTCGCGTCGGTGAACAGGACCGTGATCAGTGCCAGCGAGGCGGGGGCCAGCAGCGCCCCGAAGGCACCCTGCAGGGCGCGCGCGGCGAACAGCAGCTCCTCGCTGGTCGCGATGCCGCCCAGCGCGGAGGCGACCGCGAAGCCGCCGGCGCCGACCAGGTAGGTGCGCTTGCGCCCCCAGAAGTCGGCGATCCGGCCACCGAGCAGCAGCAGTCCGCCGAACGTGAGCGTGTAGGCGGTGACGATCCACTGCAGGTTGGCCGAGGCGATGTCCAGATCGGCGGCGACGGCCGGCATGGCGATGTTCACGATGGTCGCGTCGAGGATGACCATCAGGATGGTGACGGCGATGACCGCCAGCGCCAGCCACCGCCTCGGGTACGGCTCGTCACCGATGTGGCCGGCGCCGGAGGCGCGGGTGGGCGTGGGGTCTGTCATGGGTGGTCCTCGGGGTCGCGCTCGGGGAGATGGCCGCGGTCGGGCGCTGAGGAACCTAGCCGCCTGAGACCATCTCCACGTGCCGGTTTCCGTGGTGTTCACCGCCGACACGCACGTCCCCAAGCGTGCGCGTGACCTACCTCATTCCCTGTGGGCCGCCGTCGACGCCGCCGACGTCGTCGTGCACGCCGGTGACTGGGTCGACGTCGCACTGCTCGACCGGCTCGAGGAGCGCTCCGCCCGGCTGGTCCCGGTGCACGGCAACAACGACCACGGCGCGCTGCGCGTGCGGCTGCCCGAGGTGGCGCGGGTCGAGCTCGAGGGCCTCCGGCTCGCCGTCGTCCACGAGACCGGTGACCGGACGGGGCGGGAGGCCCGCTGCGCGGCCCGGTTCCCGGACGTCGACGTGCTGGTGTTCGGGCACAGCCACATCCCGTGGGACACGGTGGCGCCGGTCGAGGGCCGGGCCACGGGTCTCCGGCTGCTCAACCCCGGCTCGCCGACCGACCGCCGCCGGCAGCCGCACGGCACCTTCGTGACCGCGGTGATCGCGGACGGGGCGCTGCACGACGTCACCTTCCACCCGGTCCCGAGGTGACGGCGGCGCACGCCCGCCGTCCCTGGCCGGCGCGCGCGGTCGACCTGCTGGCCTGCCCGGTCTGCGGCGGGCCACTGGCCGCCCTCCCCGGCGACACCGGGCTGCGCTGCTCCGGCGGCCACGCCTACGACCGGGCGCGCCAGGGACACGTCACGCTCCTGCCGCCGGGGCACGTCCCGCCCTCGGGTGACTCCGCGGCGATGGTCGCCGACCGGGCGGCCTTCCTGTCCGCCGGCCACTACCGCGGCGTCACCCGCGCCCTGGCCGACGCCGTCCTCGCCGACGGGCCACCGCCCGGCACCCTGCTCGACCTCGGCGGGGGCACCGGGCAGCACCTGGCCGGCGTCCTCGACCGGCTGCCGGACGCCGTGGGCGTCGGTCTGGACTCCTCGCGGTACGCCGCCCGCCGCGCGGCCGGGGCGCACCCGCGGGCCCTCGCCGTCGTCGCCGACACGTGGGCGCGGCTGCCGCTGCGCGACGCCGCCGTGGACCGGGTGCTGGTCGTCTTCGCCCCGCGCAACGGTCCCGAGACCGCCCGGGTGCTGGCACCGGGCGGCCGGCTGGTGGTGGTCACACCGGCCGCGGACCACCTGGCCGAGCTGATCGGCCCGCTCGGCCTGTTGCAGGTCGATCCGGACAAGGCCCGCCGGCTGACCGCGGCGCTCGAGCCGTCCCTGCGCCCGGCGGGCCGGAGCGGCCACCGCGAGCGGCTGGAGCTGGACAGGGCGGCGCTCACGACGCTGGTCGGCATGGGCCCGCACGCCCGGCATCTCAGCCCCGAGCGGCTCGCGGCGGCCGTGGACCGACTCCCGGAACGGACGGCCGTGACCGTCTCGGTGGACGTCAGCACCTGGGCGCCGGCCGCGTGACCGGCGCGCCCCCGACGTCGACGGGAACACCCGGCCGTGGACCGTCTAAGCTGCGGCCGTGACGATCGCACCGGCGCCGATCGTGAGCCGGCCGAGCCCGGCTCGCGAGGTCGAGAAGGGCTCGCGGCTCTCGAACCTGCTGCGGACCACCGACCACAAGACCATCGGCCTCATGTACCTGGCCACCTCCTTCGCATGGTTCATGGTCGGCGGGCTGATGGCCATGCTGATCCGCGGGGAGCTGGCCCAGCCGGGTCTGCAGTTCCTCTCCCCGGAGCAGTACAACCAGCTGTTCACCATGCACGGCACGGTGATGCTGCTGATGTTCGCGACGCCGCTGTTCTTCGCGTTCGGCAACCTGATCATGCCGCTGCAGATCGGCGCTCCCGACGTCGCGTTCCCGCGGCTGAACGCCTTCTCCTACTGGCTGTTCGCCTTCGGGTCCCTCATCGCGGTCTCCGGCTTCCTGACCCCCGGCGGCGCGGCGGACTTCGGGTGGACGGCCTACACGCCGCTGTCCGACGTCGCCCACAGCCCCGGCGCCGGCGGGAACCTGTGGATCACGGGTCTGGCGGTCAGCGGTCTGGGCACCATCCTCGGCGGTGTCAACTTCATCGCCACGATCGTCTGCCTCCGCGCGCCCGGCATGACGCTGTTCCGGATGCCGATCTTCACCTGGAACGCGCTGGTCACGAGCGTCCTGATCCTGCTCGCCTTCCCGATCCTCACCGCGGCGCTGCTCGCGCTGCTGGCCGACCGGAACCTCGGCGCCCTGGTCTACTCGGAGGAGAACGGGGGGCCGATGCTGTGGCAGCACCTGTTCTGGTTCTTCGGGCACCCCGAGGTCTACATCATCGCGCTGCCGTTCTTCGGCATCATCACCGAGATCATCCCGGTCTTCAGCCGTAAACCGCTGTTCGGCTACAAGGGCATGGTCGGCGCCACGCTGCTGATCGGTGGCCTGTCGCTCACCGTGTGGGCGCACCACATGTACGCCACCGGTGCGGTGCTGCTGCCGTTCTTCGCGTTCCTGACCTACCTGATCGCCGTGCCGACCGGCATCAAGTTCTTCAACTGGATCGGCACCATGTGGCGCGGTCAGATGACCTTCGAGACGCCCATGCTGTTCTCGATCGGCTTCATGGTCACCTTCCTCCTCGGTGGACTGACCGGCGTCCTGCTGGCCAGCCCGCCGCTGGACTGGCACGTGTCCGACACCTACTTCGTCGTCGCGCACTTCCACTACGTCGTGTTCGGCACGGTCGTGTTCGCCGCCTACGCCGGCATCTACTTCTGGTTCCCCAAGATGTGCGGCCGGATGATGGACGAGCGGCTGGGCAAGCTGCACTTCTGGCTGACGTTCATCGGCTTCCACGGCACGTTCCTCGTCCAGCACTGGCTGGGCAACGAGGGCATGCCGCGGCGCTACGTCAACTACCTGCCCACCGACGGGTTCACCACCCTGAACACCGTGTCCACGATCTTCTCGTTCGTGCTGGGTGCCTCCACCATCCCGTTCCTCTACAACGTGGTGAAGTCGTGGAAGTACGGCCGGCTCGCCGTCCGCGACGACCCGTGGGGTCACGGGAACTCGCTGGAGTGGGCGACGTCGTCCCCGCCGCCGCGGCACAACTTCGTGGAGATCCCGAAGATCCGCTCCGAGCGTCCGGCGTTCGAGGCGCACTACCCGCACCTGCTCGACCGCCTGCAGCGTGAGGCGCACGCAGGCAAGCGGCACGAGCCGTATGCCGCCGAGCTGGGCGGCACGGCCGGGCCGCGCCAGGGGCCCAACGACCCCGACCCCACCTGACGGACGCCCCCTCCTCCCCGCTCCTCACGAGCGCGGGGCGGTGCCCTCGAGGGGGCCAGCAGCGACGCCCCGTCGGCCCCGGCCGGCGGGGCGTCGCTGCGTCGAGGGCCCGGCGTCCGGCGGCCGCCTGTACGGCCCGGCGACCGGAGGCCCGGGGTCGGTAGGGGACGATGACGCCGTGCCGTTCGACGACCCGACCGACCGACCGCCGACCGCGCAGGACGGCGCGTGCGCCCAGCTGACCCTCACCGGTGCCGACCGGACGGGGCTCACCGCGTCGCTGTTCGCCGAGCTGGCCGCGCCCGGCCGCGACCTCCCGCCGGTCGAGGTGGTCGACGTCGAGCAGGTCGTCGTGCACGGGCAGCTGGTGCTCGGCGTCGTCGTCCGGGTCCTGCCCGACGAGGGGAGGGTGGCCCTGCCACCGGAGGTGCTCCTGGACCGGCTGCGGCGGCTCGCCGCCGACGTGGCCGAGGCCGCAGGGGTCGACGTCGTCGCGGAGCTGGCCCCCCACCGCGCGCCCGCGGCGCGGCGGCCGGGCCGCCCGCACCACGTGATCGTGCTGGGTCGCCCCGTGCCGCCCGAGGCGGTGGCCGGTGCGGCGTCGGCGATCGCCGCGATCGGCGGGAACATCGAGGGCATCCGCCGGCTGTCCGACTTCCCGGTCACCAGCTTCGAGATGACCGTGACGGGGGCCGAGGCCACCGCCCTGCGCAGCGCGCTCGGCGAGGTGGCCTCGGCCACCGGTGCCGACATCGCCGTCGAGCAGGTCGGCCTGACCCGGCGCAGCAAGCGGCTGATCGTGCTCGACGTCGACTCGACCCTGGTGCGGGGGGAGGTGATCGACGAGCTGGCTGCGCGCGCCGGGCGGGCCGCCGAGGTCGCCCGGATCACCGCCGCGGCGATGAACGGCGAGCTGGACTTCGCCGAGTCGCTGCGGGCCCGGGTCGCGGCGCTGGCCGGGCTCCCGGTGGAGGTGCTGGCGGAGGTGCGCGAGCACCTCGTGCTCACCCCGGGCGCCCGCACCCTGATCCGCACGCTCAAACGGCTCGGGTTCCGCTGCGGGATCGTCAGCGGCGGGTTCACCCAGATCACCGACCACCTGGCCGAGGAACTCGGGCTGGACTTCGCCGCCGCGAACACCCTCGAGGTGCGCGACGGCCAGCTGACCGGCGGCCTCGTGGGGGAGATCGTCGACCGGGCGGGCAAGGCGCGGGCGCTGGAGCGGTTCGCCGCGACGTACGACATCCCGCTGGAGCAGACCGTCGCCGTGGGTGACGGCGCCAACGACCTCGACATGCTGGGCGTCGCGGGCCTGGGCATCGCCTTCAACGCCAAGCCCTACGTGCGGGAGCAGGCGCACACGGCGCTCAACCTGCCCTACCTCGACGCGGTGCTGCAGGTGCTCGGGTTCACCCGCGACGAGGTCCTCGACGCCATCCCCACGCCCTCCTCCGGATGACACCGCGGCCACGGCGACCGGCACGGCGGAGGCCCGACGGGGCTGGGACGGCCAGCTGTGCCCCTCAGGGCGCGTGGACGGCGCCCTCGAGGTGCACGCCCGCGGTGCGGAGCTGGTCGAGAGCGGCCTCGGTGGTCCCTTCGGCGACTCCGGCGGTGAGGGGCAGCAGCACCCGGGTGGCGAAGCCCTCGGCGACGGCGTCCAGCGCGGTCGCCCGCACGCAGTGGTCGGTGGCGATCCCGACCACGTCGACCGCGTCCACCCCGTGCTCCCGCAGCCAGTCGGCCAGCGGCACGCCGTCGGCGCGGCCCTCGAACCCGGAGTAGGCGGCCGCGTACTCGCCCTTGTCGAACACCGCCTCCAGCGACCCACGGTCCAGCCGGGGGTGCAGCTCCACCCCGCCGGTGCCGACCACGCAGTGCGACGGCCAGGTCTCGACGAAGTCCGGCTCCTGGGCGAAGTGCCCGCCGGGGTCGACGTGGTGGTCCCGGGTGGCGACGACGTGGGCGTAGTCGCCGGCGTGCGCGCGCAGGTGCTCGCTGATCGCCGCTGCGACCGCCGTCCCGCCGGCCACCGCGAGGCTGCCGCCCTCGCAGAAGTCGTTCTGCACGTCCACCACCACCAGTGCGCGGCTCATCGCAGCTCCTCCCCGCTCAGTCGTGCACCGTCTCGATGGCGCACTCGCCCCGCGAGAGCGCCCACGCCTCATCGGGCATCGCGGCCCGCGCCCGCTGGTGGTGCGCCCGCGCCGCGGCCAGCGCCGCCCGGGGCGGCGCGTCGTCGCAGAGCTGCCCACCGCGCACCAGCTCGACGACCAGCTGGCGGTCGCCGTCCTGCGGCGCGATCGGGCGGCTGCTGACGACCTCCGCCGTCGCCGTCCCGGAGGCGTCGTGCCGGCGGACGGCGTGCTTGCGGCCGCCGACGGAGTTCTTCCCCTCCGAGCGCTTGGCCACCGGCACCCCGTCCCGCTCCACCAGCTTGTAGACCATCCCCGCCGTCGGGGCGCCCGAACCGGTCACCAGCGACGTGCCGACGCCGTAGCCGTCGACCGGTGCGGCCATGAGCCCGGAGATGGCGAACTCGTCGAGGTCGCTGGTCACGATGATCTTCGTGCGGGTGGCACCGAGCTCGTCGAGCAGCTGCCGCGCGCGGGTGGCGAGGGTCGGCAGGTCCCCGGAGTCCAGCCGGATGGCGCCCAGGTCGGGGCCGGCGACCTCGACCGCCGTCCGGATGCCGCGCTCGACGTCGTAGGTGTCCACCAGCAGGGTCGTCCCGACGCCGAGGGTGGCCACCTGGGCCCGGAAGGCCGCGGCCTCGTCGTCGTGCAGCAGGGTGAAGGCGTGCGCGCTCGTGCCGGCGGTGGGTACGCCGTAGCGGTGGCCGGCCTCCAGGTTCGAGGTGGTGCCGAAGCCGACCAGGTGGGCGGCGCGGGCCGCGGCGACGGCGGCCTGCTCGTGGGTCCGCCGGGAGCCCATCTCGATGCACGGCCGCTCGCAGGCCGCGGCCACCATCCGGGCGGCGGCCGAGGCGATCGCGCTGTCGTGGTTGAGCACGGAGAGGATGAGCGTCTCCAGCAGCACCCCCTCGGCGAACGACGCACGGACCGTGAGCACGGGGGAGCCGGGGAAGAAGAAGTCGCCCTCGGCGTAGCCGTCGACGTCCCCGTTGAAGGAGAAGCCGGCCAGCCAGTCGAGCAGCCGGGCGTCGGTGAGGCCCTGCTCGCGCAGGGCGGCCAGGTCGTCGTCGGTGAACCGGAACCGCGGCAGCTGCTCCAGCAGCCGCCCGGTGCCGGCGACCACCCCGTACCGGCGGCCGTGCGGCAGCCGCCGGGCGAACACCTCGAACACGCAGTCGCGATCGGCGGTGCCGTCGGCGAGGGCGGCGGCGAGCATCGTGAGCTCGTACCGGTCGGTGAGCAGCGCGGGACCCGTCGGCATGGCTCCGGAGCGTAGGCGCAGGCGGCGGGGCCCCACCCCTCGAGGACCGTCTCCTAGAGTGGACGGGTGGCCGGACCGCTCGCGCCTGAACGCACCCCGGACACCACCGTCGACGAGGAGCACGACCTCGACCGGCCGTGGGTCACCATCGTCTGGAACGACCCGGTGAACCTGATGACCTACGTGACCTTCGTGCTGCAGGAGCTGTTCGGCTACGACGAGCCGACGGCGACCACCCTGATGCTGCAGGTCCACCACGAGGGCCGCGCGATCGTCAGCTCCGGCCCGCGCGAGCGGATGGAGCACGACACCAGCCGGCTGCACGCCTACGGGCTGTGGGCCAGTTTCCAGCGCGACTCATGAAGCCCTTCCGCCGCCGCGGGGAGGACGTGGTCGCGAGGCTGGAGCCGGCCGAGGCCCGCATCATGGGACTGCTCCTGGACCAGCTCGAACAGCTGCTCACCGCGGACGCCGACGACGTCCGCGGCGACCCGGTCGTCGCCCGGCTCCTGCCCGAGGGGCACCGCGGTGACCCCGAGCTGGCGGCCGACTACCGGGAGATGACCGAGTCCGCGCTGCGCTCGGGCAAGGCCGACGACCTCGCCACCGTGCGGGCCGGCCTGCCGCCCGACGGCGGGGCGGTCCGTCTCGACGCCGACCAGGCCGGCGCGTGGCTGCGCACCAGCAACGACCTGCGGCTGGCGCTCGGCACCCGGCTGGGCATCGAGGAGGACACCGAGCCGCCGGAGGACCTCAGCAGCGAGGAGGGCCAGCAGCTGGCCGTCTACTACTGGCTCACCGGCCTGCAGGGGTCGCTCGTCGACGCACTCGTCGCCGGTCGCGCCGGCCGAAGGTGAGCAGCACGAGGACGGCGAGCAGGAGGTCGAGCACGAAGAACACCGACACCAGGCGGGGCATCTCGAGGTCCCGGACCAGTGCCCCGATCGCGGAGACCAGGACGGCCGTCGACAGGGCGAACACCAGCAGCAGCGTCAGGGCCCGGATCGAGACGAGGAGCACCAGGGACGCCCGGTCGGCCCCGACGTCGTTGCTGAAGTGCCCGGTGCGGCGCCGCAGGCCGCCGATGCCCAGCGCGAGTGCCGGCAGCGCCAGCAGGACGACGCCGGCGATCATGGACAACTCGAGCACCACGAGAGCGCACCGTATCCGCCGGGACCCCCTCCGGGGCACCGCCCCGGCCCGCGACGGGTCGGCCGCCCCCTGTCCAGCACACCGTTCCGAGCCGGCGAGGGGTGGGGACGGCGGGCTCCTCCCCGGGTCCTCCTAGACTGGCGGCGTGCTGCGCATCGACCGCGCGACCTACGACGCCATCGTGGCCCACGCCCGGGAGGACCACCCGGACGAGGCCTGTGGCGTCGTCGCCGGCCCCGAGGGCAGTGACCGCCCCGAGCGCTTCATCCCCATGCTCAACGCCGCGCGGTCGCCGACGTTCTACGAGTTCGACTCCGGCGACCTGCTGCGGCTGTACCGGGACATGGACGACCGGGACGAGGAGCCGGTGGTGATCTACCACTCGCACACGGCGACCGAGGCCCACCCCTCCCGGACCGACATCAGCTACGCCTCCGAGCCCAACGCGCACTACGTGCTGGTCTCGACGCGCCACCACGGTGAGCAGACCGGCCTGGCCGGGGACGACGTCGAGTTCCGGAGCTTCCGCATCGTCGACGGCGAGGTGAGCGAGGAGGACGTCGAGGTCGTCGACTCCTACCTGTTCGGCCACTCGCCGACGACCGTCGTCTACGACTGAAGAAGCACCCTCCTGCCCCCCACCGCTCGTAGGCTCGCGGCGGGTCCCTGCAGGAGGGCCTGGCCGCCACCGGAATCCCTGGCGGCGGACGGGCGTTGCCCGTGCAGACGCACGACCCGCCGCCGTCGCGGTGGGCCAGCCACATCCCCCTCCAGAGGAGAACAGCACGCATGGCCATCGAGGTCCGGATCCCGACCATCCTGCGCACCCACACCGGCGGCAACAAGACCGTCGAGGGCAGCGGCACCACCCTGGCGGCCCTGGTCGACGACCTCGACGCCAAGCACCCCGGGCTGAAGAACCGCCTCGTCACCGAGGAGGGCAAGCTGCACCGCTTCGTCAACGTCTACGTCAACGACGAGGACGTGCGCTTCACCGGCGCCCTCGACACCCAGGTCAAGGACGGCGACTCGGTGACGATCCTCCCGGCGGTCGCCGGCGGCTGCTGAGCGCGGCTGCTCCGCCCTGCTCGGCACCCGTCCCCACCGTCTCCCCGGAAGAGCTCCCGATGGCCCGCTTCGCCTCTCTCGTCGACTCGCTCGGCAACACCCCGCTCGTGGGGCTGCCGAACCTGTCGCCGTCCCCTGACGTCCGGCTGTGGGCCAAGCTCGAGGACCACAACCCCACCGGCTCGATCAAGGACCGCGCGGCGATCGCGATGATCGAGGCGGCCGAGAAGGAGGGGCTGCTCCGGCCGGGCGCCACGATCCTGGAGCCGACCAGCGGCAACACCGGGATCTCGCTGGCGATGGTCGCCCGCCAGCGTGGCTACGAGCTCATCTGCGTCATGCCGGAGAACACCTCCATCGAGCGCCGGCAGCTGCTGGAGATGTACGGCGCGCGGATCATCAGCTCCCCGGCCGCCGGCGGCTCCAACCAGGCCGTCGCCGTCGCCAAGGGGCTGGCCGCCGAGCACGACGACTGGGTGATGCTCTACCAGTACGGGAACCCGGCCAACGCCGAGGCGCACTACACCGGCACCGGCCCGGAGATCCTGGCCGACCTGCCCTCCCTCACCCACTTCGTCGCAGGGCTGGGGACGACCGGCACGCTGATGGGTGTCTCGCGCTACCTGCGGGAGAAGAAGCCCGACGTCCAGGTGATCGCGGCCG
Source organism: Geodermatophilus sabuli (assembly GCF_010686765.1). Taxonomy (GTDB): domain Bacteria; phylum Actinomycetota; class Actinomycetes; order Mycobacteriales; family Geodermatophilaceae; genus Geodermatophilus; species Geodermatophilus sabuli_A. Next base: position 43,040 of record NZ_JAAGWF010000017.1, read on the forward strand.
AGCCGCGCTACGGCGAGCTGGTCTACGGGCTCCGCAACATCGACGAGGGGTTCATCCCCGAGCTCTACGACCCCGAGCTGCTGGACTCACGGTTCAGCGTCGGCCCGCAGGACGCCGTCCGCCGCACCCGCCAGCTGGTGGAGCAGGAGGGCATCTTCGCCGGCATCTCGACCGGCGCGATCCTGCACGCCGCGCTCGGTATCGCCGACAAGGAGGTGGCGGCCGGACGCCGGGCCGACATCGTGTTCATCGTCTGCGACGGCGGCTGGAAGTACCTGTCGACCGGCGCCTACGCCGGGACCCTGGACGAGGCGACCTCCGCGCTCGAGGGCCAGCTCTGGGCCTGAGCCGGGGCCTGCTCGGTCCCTGAGCCGGGTCCTGATCCGGGCGTGAGCCCGGTCTCCCGGAGGTGCGAGCTAGCCTGGCCCGCGTGCAGGGGACGGACGAGTGAGGCTCACGGTCATCGGGTGCTCAGGCAGCGGACCGGGCCCGGAGTCCCCGGCCTCCTGCTACCTCGTGGAGCACGACGGGTTCCGGCTGCTGCTCGACCTCGGCAACGGCTCGTTCGGCGCCCTGCAGGCGCTGGCCGACCCCGCCACCGTGGACGCGGTCTTCCTCTCGCACCTGCACGCCGACCACTGCCTCGACGTCGCTCCGTTCGTCGTGTGGCACCGGTACTCCGGGCGCTCCACCCGTGAGCTGGTGCCGATGTACGCCCCGGTCGGGGCCGAGCGACGGCTGGCCCTGGCCTACGACATCGACGGGGACGGCCTCACCGACGTCTTCGACTTCGTGCCGGTCGGGCCCGGCGAGCTGCCCATCGGGCCGTTCGCCGCGACGCTCGCACGGACCGCCCACCCGATCGAGTGCTACGCGATCCGGCTGACCGCCGACGGCCGGTCCCTGGTCTACACCGGTGACACCGGGGCCAGCGCGGACGTCGTGACGCTCGCCCGCGGCGCCGACGTCCTGCTCGCCGAGGCCGCGCACGCCGACGTCCCCGGACTGCCGCCGGCGCTGCACCTCACCGGCCGCGAGGCCGGCGAGCACGCCGCGGCCGCCGGGGTCGACCGGCTGCTGCTCACCCACGTGCCGGCCTGGATCGACCGCGAGGCCCAGCTGGCCGACGCCCGTGCGGTGTTCCCCGCGAGCGAGCTGGTCGCGCCCAACGGTCAGTACGACATCTGACGGAGGACCCCGTCCTCCCCACCCCTCGCTTGCTCGGGGCGGTGCCCTGGACGGGGCCGCAGTGGACGGGCCACTCGCAGGCTCGCGGCGGGCCTCTGCAGGAGGGCCGCACGGGACCGCGGGAACGGGCGCTTGCCTGCCGCGGCCGGGGCGGGCACGGTAGCCGGGTGGACGACGAGCGCGACGGCGTGCGGCTGACCAGCCTGGACGCGCCGCTGGGTGACGGGCTCGACGTCACCAAGGGCGACCTGGTCGACCACCTGGACGCGTTCTCCGACCGGCTGGTGCCGCTGCTGGCCGGCCGGCCGCTGTCGGTCATGCGGGTGCGGCCGGGGCAGCAGCCGTTCATGCAGCGCAACGTGGCCAAGGGCGCGCCGGACTGGGTCCGGACGGTGGCCGTCTGGTCGACGGGGGCGCACCGCGAGGTGCACCAGGTGCTCTGCGACGACCGCCGGACGCTGCTCTGGCTGGCCAACCAGCGTGCCGTCGAGTTCCACGTGCCGTTCGTCCGCGCCGGGGAGGAGGGGCCGACCGGATTGGTGGTCGACCTCGACCCGCCCGAGGGCGCCGGCTTCGAGCAGGTGGTGGCCGCGGCCGAGCTGGTCCGCCGCGCACTGGCCGACGCGGGACTGGCCGGGGCGGTGAAGACCAGCGGCTCCAAGGGCGTGCACGTCGTGGTCCCGCTCCGGGACGTGCGGGCCGAGGACGCCGCCGCGGCGACCCGCGCCCTCGCCGTCCGGGCCGAGCGGCTGGATCCGGAGCTGGCCACGACCGCCTACATCAAGGACGACCGGCACGGCCGGGTCTTCCTCGACTCCACCCGCTCGTACGCCTCGACGATCGTCGCCGCGTACAGCCCGCGCATCCGGCCCGGCCTACCGGTCTCGGCGCCGGTCGCGTGGGACGACCTGCCCGCCGTCCGCCCCGGCGACGTCACGGTGCGGACCGCCCGTCAGCGGCTGGGGGACGGCGACCCGTGGGCGGCGCTGCTGCCGGCCCCGCAGCAGCTGCCCGCCGACCTGGTCGCCGAGGGACACACCATCCCCGTCGCCCGCGTGCAGGCGATGCACGAGGGCCGGCGGCGGGCCCGCGCCCGCCGCGCGGAGTCCGGCGACTGACGTCTTCCGCGCACCCTCCACAGGAGCGCGGCCGTCCACAACCGGGGGTGCCGGTGCGGGCGCGACGTCCGGCCCCCGGGCCAGGCTCCCCGGCATGACGACCGACCCGCAGACCATCGCCTGGCTCGACCAGGAGGACGCCCATCTCGCCACCGTCGTCCGGGAGTGCCGCTGGGCGGTGCAGTACGTCGGCCCGGGGGATGAGACCCACGAACCGGCGTTCGGCTACACCGTCGGCCTGTTCGGGCTGGGCCACCCGGAGCTGGTCGTGGCCGGCCTCGGACCGGAGCGCACCCACGGCCTGATCGGTGAGGTCGCGGCGATGGTGACCGCCGGGCGAGCCCTCGTACCCGGGGAGCCCGTCTCCTGCGACGGCTGGCCGGGGCCGGTGTGCGTGGAGACCTGCCCCAACCCGGGCGAGGTCCTGTTCGCCGCCAACCGCTTCTACCGGCGCCCGGCCGAGTACTCCGTCCCGGCGTACCAGCTGACCTGGCCGCACCGCGACGGCAGCTACCCGTGGGACGCCGGCCACCCCTGCGGTCCGGCCTGCCAACCGCGTCCGGGCACGTGGCGGGCGTGACGGAGGACGCCCGCACCACTCGCACGCTCGCGGCGGGTCCCTGCAGGGAGGCCGCGTCAGCCGAGGCCGAGCTCCCGGCGCAGCTTGGCGACGTGTCCGGTGGCCTTGACGTTGTACGACGCCTTCTCGATGCGGCCCTCGCCGTCGACGACGAACGTCGAGCGGATCACCCCGACGACCTCCTTGCCGTACAGCTTCTTCGGGCCGAACGCGCCGTAGGCACGCAGCACCTCCTTGTCCACGTCCGAGACCAGGGTGATGCCCAGCTCCTCCTTCTCGCGGAAGCGCAGCAGCTTCTCGGGCGGGTCGGGGGAGATGCCGATGATGTCCAGCCCCGCCTCGGCCAGCTCACCGGCGGCGGCGGTGAAGTCGATGGCCTGGGTCGTGCAGCCGGGGGTGAGCGCGGCCGGGTAGCAGTAGACGATCACCCGGCGTCCCCGGTGGTCGGCCAGGGACACCGGCGTCCCGTCGGCGTCGGGCAGCGTGAACTCCGGCGCCGGGTCGCCGGGGGCCAGCCGGACGGGAGCCGGTTCGAGGCCGCTGTCGCTGTCGGTCATGCACCGCATCCTGCCGTGCCCTCCCGGCCCCCCTCCACAGGGTGTGGCCGGCGGGCCGACGTCAGCCGGCGAGGAAGGACAGCCGGACGTGGCGCTGCGGGTTGTCGGTGTTGGTGTCCACCAGGCAGATGCGCTGCCAGGTGCCCAGCTGGAGCAGCCCGTCGAGCACCGGGATGCACGCATGCGGCGCGACGATCGCGGGCAGCACGTGGTCCCGCCCGTGCCCGGCGCTGCCGTGCCGGTGCCGCCACCGGTCGTCCCGGGGCAGCAGGACGTCGAGCTGGGCCAGGAGGTCCTCATCGCTGCCCGAGCCGGTCTCGATGAGGGCGACGCCGGCCGTGGCGTGCGGCACGAACACGTGGAGCAGGCCGTCGGCCTCGCCACGGACGAACTCGGCGCACTCGTCGGTCAGGTCGGCCACCGTGGGTACCCCGCCGGTCCGGATCGCTCGCAGCTCCGATCGCATGCGGCGATTCCACCGCATCCGCCGGCTGGGGGCCCGGCGAGGTGCCCTCCCCCCGCCGCACCGAGCGGCCGCCCCGGTCCAGGTGGGCGGCCTCCGTGCCCGACGACCGCCCCGCCCCGCCGGACGGGGCCGCACTACCCTCGGCGTACGTGACCCCGACCCCCGGCAAGCCCCGCCCCGACGGCCGGGCGGCCGACCAGCTCCGCCCCGTGACGATCACCCGCAACTGGCTCGACCACGCCGAGGGGTCGGTGCTCGTCGAGTTCGGCCGGACCCGCGTGCTGTGCGCTGCGAGCGTCACCGAGGGCGTGCCGCGCTGGCGCCGGGGCTCGGGCCTGGGCTGGGTCACCGCCGAGTACTCGATGCTGCCCCGGGCGACCCACACGCGCAGCGACCGGGAGTCGGTCAAGGGGCGCATCGGGGGCCGCACCCACGAGATCAGCCGGCTCATCGGGCGCTCCCTGCGCGCCTCCATCGACCTCGCGGCGCTGGGGGAGAACAGCATCGCGATCGACTGCGACGTGCTGCAGGCCGACGGCGGCACCCGGACGGCCGCCATCACCGGCGCCTACGTCGCCCTGGCCGACGCCGTGAGCTGGCTGGGTGGCCGCAAGAAGCTGGCCCGCCCGACGGCGATCGTGCAGTCGGTGGCCGCGGTCAGCGTGGGCGTCGTCGACGGGGAACCGCGGCTCGACCTCGCCTATGAGGAGGACGTCCGCGCCGGCACCGACATGAACGTCGTGTGCACCGGCGACGGCAGCTTCGTCGAGGTGCAGGGGACCGCGGAGAACGGCGTGTTCGACCGGGCCGCCCTCGACGCGCTGCTCGACCTGGCCGTCGGCGGGTGCGCCGAGCTGTCCAGGCTGCAGGCCGAGGCCCTCCGGCAGTCCGCCGCCGCACGATGAGCTCCCGGCTGCTGCTGGCCACCCGCAACCCCGGCAAGCTCGCCGAGCTGCAGCGGCTGCTGACCAGCGCGGTGCCCGGGGTGGCCGTGCTCGGTCTCGGAGACGTGCCCGCCTATCCGGAGGTCCCCGAGACCGGCGCCAGCTTCGCCGAGAACGCACTGCTCAAGGCGCGCGAGGCGGTGCGGCACACCGGCCTCCCGGCGGTGGCCGACGACTCGGGTCTGGCCGTCGACGCGCTCAACGGGATGCCGGGGATCTTCTCCGCCCGGTGGTCGGGCCGGCACGGCGACGACGGTGCCAACACCGCGCTGCTGCTCGGCCAGCTCGCCGACGTGCCCGACGAGCGGCGTGGCGCGGCGTTCGTCTGTGCCGCGGCGCTGGTCACCCCCGAGGGTGCCGAGCGGGTGCTGGAACGGTCCTGGCGCGGCCGGGTCGTGCGCGAGGGACGCGGCCGCAACGGGTTCGGCTACGACCCGGTGTTCGTGCCGGACGGGCTGGAGCTCACCTCGGCCGAGCTCACGCCGGAGCAGAAGGACGCCGCCAGTCACCGCGGTCAGGCCTTCGCGGCGCTGGTCCCGATGGTGGCCGAGCTGCTCCGTCGCCGCTGAGCCCGGTCACCGCCCCGCGACCCACCCGATGAACCACAGCGAGAAGGCGGCGATCGCCGGCGGGAAGGCCAGGACCAGGTAGGCGGCGAACACGCGGTCCAGTCGCCAGCTGATCCGCTGCCGGGGACCGTTCATGCGGTGCCGGCCGGTGACCGGCAACGGCGCCCGGGCCACGGCGGCCTCCTCCCCGGCGGTCAGGGCGACCGAGCGTGCTGCCTGCCAGGCCTCGACGCGGGCCCAGCCCGGCGCCACGCCGCAGATCAGCGCCAGCACCGCCGCGCCGGCCAGGACCGGCAGCAGGTCGACGGTCCCCAGCAGGAGCAGCCCGGCAGCGGCGGCGCCGGCGGTGAAGCCGGCGACGGTGACCGCGGCGAAGCAGAAGACCGCCCCGAAGGTGACCATCAGGATCGCGTAGCCGGGCAGCATGGCGTCGACCCACGAGCCGCCCATGACGAGCATCAGCGGCACCTCGGCGGCGAGCACCAGCCCGCAGGTGAGGAACACGCGGCGCAGCGGCACCCGCGGGGGCCGCACCGCCCACGACGTGTCCAGTCGATCGGCCACCGTCGGCGTGAGCACCGCGCTCATCGCTGCACCTCCGTGGAGACGTCGGTCCAGGCCAGCCGGCCGTGGACGTCGCCGGCGGCGTGCCGGCCCGCGCCGGCGGGTGCCGGCGGCTGCACGGTCCGGTCCTCCGCCTGCGTCTCGGCGGCCGGCCCGTCGGGCGCACCGCCCTGGACGTGGGCGGACAGGCCGTGCTGGGTCTTCTCCCAGTAGAAGGGCTTGGTCAGCAGCTGCCAAGCGGCCTTGTAGGACGCGATGGAGTGCAGCAGCCAGTAGACCGGGGAGAACAGCGCGAAGGGCACCAGCCCGTAGCTGCGGCGCTTGAAGCCGGCCAGCAGCGACAGGTAGATGATCACGCCGTTGCCGAACAGCAGGTTGGCCAGGCTGACCAGCACCACCCACTCCGGCAGGGCCGGCACCAGCACGCCCGGGAAGACCAGCTCGGCGAGGAACAGCAGGTAGAGCCACGGGGTGGCCAGGAACATCAGCGGCGTCCCACCGATCAGCAGCGCGAAGCCCGCGGCCTGCCGGAGACCGACGGTGCGGACCAGCCTCACCGGGTGGCGGGTGTGCACCAGGACCGTCTGCATGTAGCCCTTGATCCAGCGGCTGCGCTGCCGGATCCAGTTGCCGACGGCCATGTTGGCCTCTTCGTAGGTCGTCGAGTTGACGACCGCGACGCGGTGGCCACGGGCCGACGCGCGGATGCCCAGGTCGGCGTCCTCGGTGACGTTGTAGGGGTCCCAGCCACCGAGCTGGCGCAGCAGGTCGGTCCGGAAGTGGTTGCTCGTGCCGCCCAGCGGGATGGGCAGCCGCAGCTTGTCCAGGCCGGCGAGGGTGTAGTCGAACCAGGAGGAGTACTCGAGGGTGAACATGCGGGTCAGCAGGTTCTCCCGCGCGTTGAAGTAGTTCAGCGCCGCCTGCACGCACACCAGGTCGTCGCCGCCCTTGCGGAACGCGATGAGCGACTTCTTCAGCTGGTCGGGGTCGGGGCGGTCCTCGGCGTCGTAGATGACGACGAACTCGCCGCGCGCGAAGGCCAGCCCCACGTTGCACGCCCGCGGCTTGGTCTTGGGCAGCGAGTGGGGGACCACGATGATCCGGACGAGGTCCGGCGGGGCGGCGGCCAGTGCGGCGGCCAGCGTCTCGGGGTCGTCCTCCTCCAGCAGGAGCAGGATCTCCAGCTTCTCGCGCGGGTAGTCCAGCGCGGCCAGGTTGCGCATGAGCAGGCCGACGATCCCGGCCTCCTTGTAGACCGGCACGAGGATCGTGTACCGGGGCAGGTCGGTGTCGACCAGGGCCTCGACCTCGGCGTCGCTGACCTGCTCGACGGTCTCGTAGGCGGTGCCGACGGTGCTGATCAGCGCCTTGGTGCCCACGGCGAGGGCGACGGCGACGTTCACGGTCGTGACCAGGACCAGCATGGTCGTGGAGAACCACAGGGCGGCGCTGAGGATCGTGCCGGCGGCCACGGTGATGCCGAGGGCGACCTGCTGCCAGACGAACACCGTCGAGGCCGACTCGTCGGGGCGCCGCTCGGCGAGCGAGCGGACCGCGTCGTGGACCAGCTCGTCGCGCCACACGGTCCGCAGCGCCCGCTGCACGTCCCAGTCGGTGGTGACGACCTGGCGGACTCGCCGGATGCCGGTGCGGTCGACGACCTCCTGCGCGATGTGCGCCGAGGGCCGGCCCGCGGTGGCCACCACGACCTGCAGCTCGCCGTCGTCGTCCCGCTCCACCTGCAGCGGCACCCAGACCTCGCGGGCGAGCATCGCGGAGGGGAACAGGCGGGCCAGGTCGGTGTCGACCTCCATCGGGTCCACGAACGCCATGTCCGCGCCCCACACCTCCGCGAGGGCGACGTACAGCTGGCGTCGGGTCACCAGACCGCGGGCGAGCAGGACGGCACCCAGGGGCTCACCGATCCGCTCGTGCTGGCGGAGGGCGTCGAAGAGCTGGGCCTCGGTCAGCACGCCCTGCTCGACGAGGACGTCGCCGAGCCGGCGTTCGGGTGCTGACGGCGGCCCGGACACCGGGGTGGCCCGGCCGGCGGTCGTCGGCTTCGAGAACAGGAGCGTCACGACCAGGGAGTCGGCATCCGCGGCGGCGCGGTCAAATCGGCGGGTCACCGCCGTCACCCGTACGGGTGAGTGCTCAGCCGCCGGCGACCGGGGCGAACCCCAGCCACTCGAGGAGATCGCCGTCCACCCGCGGGTCGTGGTCCTCACGGTTCCAGCCGGGGGCCCCGCGGTGCCGGTCGGCGGCGTGCCGCCCGCGGCCGGCGACGGGAGCGGGGCCGGTGCGGTTGCGGTGGGGCGCCCGGTGGCGCGCGCGCCCGGCGGTCGACGGTGCGAAGGGGATCACGAGGACGTCGTCGGCACCGATCCGGCCGGACCGGAGCCGGTTCCCCCAGGACGACCCGATCGGGGGACCGGTCAGCGGCGGCGGCGCCGGGTGCCGAACAGGCCGCGGGTGATCTCGCGGCCCAGCGCCGAGGCCGCCGACCGGGCGAAGGACCGGAAGACCGAGGAGCCCAGCACCTGGTCGAGGACGCCCTCCTCCGGCTCCTCGGCACGGGTCCGGGACCGTGCGGGCCGGGCCCGGGGTGCCCGCCGTGCCGGCTCGTCCGGTGCCGGCTCCTGGTCCGGCGGGGCCGCCAGCCGCGCGGCCAGCCGCTCGTAGGCGGAGTCGCGGTCAACCGGCTGCCCGTACCGCGCCGACAGCGGCGAGGAGGCGACCGCCTGCCGCAGGCTGGCCGGGTCCGCCGGTGCCATGAGTGAGCGCGGTGCGCGGAGCAGCGTCGCGGCCACCGGCGTGGGCGAGCCGCGCTCGGACAGCACGGTGATCGCGGCCTCACCGGTGCCCAGCGAGGTGAGCAGCTCCTCGAGGTCGTAGTCCTCCGAGGTCGGGAAGGTCGACACCGTCCGGCGCAGGGCCTTGGCGTCCTCGGGGGTGAAGGTGCGCAGCGCGTGCTGCACGCGGTTGCCGAGCTGGCCGAGCACGGCACCGGGCACGTCGCCCGGGACCTGCGTCACGAAGAAGACGCCGACGCCCTTGGAGCGGATCAGCCGCACGGTCAGCGTCACCGCCTCGAGGAACGCCTTGCTCGCCCCGGTGAACAGCAGGTGTGCCTCGTCGAGGAAGAAGACCAGCCTCGGCCGCTCCAGGTCGCCGACCTCCGGGAGCTCCTCGAACAGCTCCGCGAGCAGCCACATGAGGAAGGTCGAGAACAGGGCGGGCCGGTCCTGCACCGCGGCCAGCTCCACCGCGGTGATCACGCCCCGGCCGTCGGGGGCGGTGCGCAGCAGGTCGGCGGGTGCGAAGGCGGGTTCCCCGAAGAAGACGTCACCGCCGATGTCCTCGAGGGCCACGAGCTCGCGCAGGATCACCCCCACCGTGGCCGGGGACAGCCCGCCCAGCCCGCGGAGCTCCGCCCGGCCCTCGTCGCTGACCAGCCAGCTGAGCAGGGCCCGCAGGTCCTTGAGGTCGAGCAGGGGCAGGCCGGCCTCGTCGGCGTGGTGGAAGACCAGGCCGAGCGAGCTCTCCTGGGTCGCGTTCAGCCCGAGGACCTTGGCGAGCAGCACCGGACCGAAGTCGGTGACGGTGGCGCGGACCGGGACGCCGTCGCCCAGCCCGCCCAGGGCGAGGAACTCGACGGGGGAGGCGGTCGGCGTCCAGGGGTCCCCGGTCTGCGCCGCCCGGGCGGTGACCCGTTCCCCGGGCGGGCCCGGCTGGGACAGTCCGCTCAGGTCGCCCTTCACGTCGGCGACGACGACGGGCACGCCGGCCGCCGACAGCTGCTCGGCCATCAGCTGGAGCGTCTTCGTCTTGCCCGTGCCGGTCGCACCGGCGATGAGACCGTGCCGGGTCAGCATGGCCAGGGGCAGCCGCACGGCCGCACCCGGGTGCGGCTGCCCGCCGTGGACGACCGAGCCCAGGTCGAGTGCGGGGCCGCTGGTCGCGTAGCCGGACGCGATCCGCGCGGCCGTCTCGTCGACGGGCGGGCCGGGGGACGGCGGGGGCTGCGTCACGGCGCCGACCGTAGTGGCCGGCCCGGGACCCGACGGCGTCCCGGCGTCACCCGACCGGGTGACCCGCGCTCCGGGACGGATCCGGTCCGTCGGCTCCGCGGCCGATCACCGGGACGAGCGCGGTCCCACAGGGGGCCGCCACCGCTGGGGGGACCAGACCATGAGCACGCGGACGAGCGGCACGTCGGGGGGTCGCGCTCCACTGCGACGGGTCCGGCGCAGTGCCCGGAGGCGGCTGTCCACGCACGCCGCCACGGCCGGGCTGGTGGCGGTGCTCCTGGTGCTGACCGTCTTCTCGGTGTTCGCCGCCATCCTGAACGCGCGGGCGACGACCGAGGCCCAGCTGAGTGCCTCGGTCACCGAGGCCTCCGAGGAGGCCGAGCGGCTGCTCCTGGTCATGGAGGACCTCGGTGACGAGCTGGCCGTCGAGCCGGACGCCGAGCTGCGCGCGGAGTACGACGAGGCGAGTGCCGCCACCAGGGACGCCCTGCTCGAGCTCGGGGCGATCCCCGGCACCGGGCACGACGCGCTGGTCGCCGGCTGGCTGGGGCTGCACGAGGACTACGGCCAGGCCGTCGAGGCACTGATCGCCGCGGCGTCGATCGACCCCGCGGGCGCGCAGGCGTTCGAGGAGGCCTACGTCGACCCGCACTTCGACCCGCTCGAGGCCGTCGTGGAGGACGAGGCCAGGGAGCACGTGAACGACGCCCAGCAGGCGCTGGCCGCCATGAGCCGGTCCCAGCTGCTGCTGCTCTGGGCCACCCTCGCCGTCTTCGGCGTCGGGCTGGGGCTGGTGGGCTGGTTCACCGCGGTGCTCACCCGCAGCCGGCGCGAGACGGTCGCCCAGGCCGAGGCGAACCGGCAGCAGGCGCTGCACGACGCGCTCACCGGCCTGCCCAACCGCACGCTCCTGCGCCAGCGCGGCGAGGCCGCCCTGGACGCGGACGGACCCTCGGCGCTCATGCTCATCGACCTCGACCGGTTCAAGGAGATCAACGACACGCTGGGCCACGCCCACGGCGACCTCGTGCTGCAGGTGGTCTCGGCCCGGCTCCGGGAGACCGTCCGGGCCGCGGACACCGTCGCCCGGCTGGGCGGCGACGAGTTCGCCATCCTGCTGCCGGCCGTCGGGGACGCCGCCACCGCCCTGGAGCTCGCCGCCCGGGCACTGGCGGCGATGGAGGCTCCCATCGAGGCCGACGGCGTCTTCCTCGACGTCGACGCCAGCATCGGGATCGCGCTGTCGGGGGAGCACGGGACCGACGTCGAGACCCTGCTGCAGAACGCCGACATCGCCATGTACTCCGCGAAGGACCGCGGGCTCGGCGTCTGCGTGTACGACGCCGACCTCAACGAGCACAGCCCCGAGCGCCTGGGCCTGCTGGGTGAACTGAAGCGGGCCATCGACACCGGTGAGCTGGTGCTGCACTACCAGCCCAAGGTCGGCCTGCCGGGGGAGGACGTGCGCGGGGTCGAGGCACTGGTCCGGTGGGAGCACCCCCAGCGCGGCACCGTGCCCCCGGCGGTGTTCATCCCGCTCGCCGAGCGGACGCCGCTGATCCGGCCGCTCACCCGGTACGTCATCGACGCCGCGCTGCAGCAGTGCGCGCAGTGGCTCGCGGAGGGCCGCTCCCTGCACGTCGCCGTCAACATCTCCGCCCGCAACCTCCTGGACGAGCGGTTCGTCGACGACGTCCTCGAGGCGCTGGCACGCTCGCAGGTGCCGGCGCACTTCCTGGAGCTCGAGGTCACCGAGAGCGCGATCATGGCCGACCCGACCCGGGCGCGGGCCATCCTCGGCCGCCTGGCCGACCTCGGCATCACGCTGTCGATCGACGACTTCGGCGCCGGCTACACCTCTCTGGCCCACCTCAAGGACCTCCCGGTCCACCGCCTGAAGATCGACCGGTCGTTCGTGTCCTCCATGGCCACCGACCCGAGCAACGCCCTCATCGTGCGGTCGATCGTCGAGCTCGGGCACAACCTCGGGCTCAGCACCGTCGCCGAGGGGGTCGAGGACCAGGACACCTGGGAGCTCCTGGGCAGGCTGGGCTGCGACGTGGCCCAGGGGTACCACCTGTGCCGTCCCCAGCCGGCCGACGTCCTGGCGGCGTGGTTCGACAGCGTCCAGTCGGCCCTGCCCGCCTGACCGCGCCGCGACCCGGGCGCATGGGACGCCGATCCTCGGGCACACCGCACCGGTGCGGGTCTTCGTCGACGACGTCCGGGTGCTGCGCTTCGACGACGGCAGCCCGGTCACCGCGGCCTCCGGCCTGGCGCCGCTGGGCGCGGGCTGGCTGATCGCGCAGGACGACGCCACGTCCGTCGCCTGGGATCGCGGCGGCCGCGTCACCGCGCTGCGGGTGCTGCCGCCGGTGGAGGGCCACGACCGGTTCAGCGAGGCGGCGGGGACCAAACGCCTGAAACCCGACCTCGAGGCGGCGTGCCCGGCCGGGGTGGACGGCGAACCGGCCGTCCTCCTCCTGGGCTCGGGCTCCTCGGACCGGCGCATGCGGGGCGTCCTCGTGCGGCTGGAGTCCGGGCACCCGGTCGTGCACGTCGGTGACCTCGGCCCGCTGTACCACCGCGTCGCCGAGCGCCTGGACCTGCCGGTCGACCAGCTCAACCTGGAGGGCGCCAGCCGGCACGGCGGCACCCTGCGCTGGTTCAACCGGGGCAACCTGGCCGCCGGGGTGCACTCCGGCAGCGTCGCCGTCCCGCTGCCGGACCTGGTGGACGTCGTCCTGGGCCGGGCCCCTGCCGCCTCCGTGCCGGTCGGGGAGCCGCAGCTGCACGACCTCGGGGAGGTGGACGGGGTCGGCCTGGCGGTGACCGACGCGATCGCCCTGCCGGACGGCCGGGTGCTGCTCTGCGCCGCCGCGGAGGACACCCCGAACGCCATCGACGACGGCCCTGTCGTGGCCGCCGCCCTCGTGCTCGTCGACGGGGAGAGGGTGCTGGACGTCGCACCCGTCCCCGAGGTGGACGGCCGCGTGCACAAGATCGAGGGGCTGGCCCTGCGGGGCTCCTACGCCGGCCGGGTCGACCTGCGCGCCGTCGTGGACGCCGACGACCCGGCGGCGCCGTCGGTCGAGCTCGACCTCCGGGTCGACCTGGGGTGAGGTCAGGCGGTGCGCGTACCCGTCGCCTCCGCCGCGCTCCGTGCGGCCCACCGAGGCCGGGCGCCGGCTCAGCGGGTCCGGTAGCGCGCGTAGACCAGACCGGTGTCGAAGGCGCGCTCCTCGACCAGGTCCAGGTCGAGGCGGACGCCGTCGGGGAAGAACCGGGTGCCGCCACCGACCACGCTGGTCGTCACGAAGAGGTGGTACTCGTCCACCAGGCCCGCGGCGATCGCCTGGGCGGCGAGGGTCGGGCCGTCGACGCTGAGGTCGTGGTCGGACTCGGCCTTGAGCCGGCGCACCGCGTCCGGGTCGAACGTCCGCTCGATCCTGGTCCTCGTGCTCGAGACCGACTCCAGGGTCGTGGAGTAGACGATCTTGTCGGCGGCCTGCCAGTCCCGGGCGTACTCCAGGATGTGCGCGGGCACGTCGGGCTCTCTGTCCGCGGTCTCCCAGAACACCATCGTCTCGTACATCCGCCGGCCGTAGAGGAACGTCCGGACCGGGCGGAAGACGTCGCCGATGAAGGTGTGCACCTCCGGGTCCTCGGCTCCGGTGCCGAGGTCGCCCTCCGCCGCCACGGCGTAGCCGTCCAGCGAGGTGATCATCGAGTAGACCAGCTTGCCCATGCGTCTCCTCCGCGAACGGCGCGTCCGTGTCCCAGCGGGTACTGGGGGCTCTGACCGCACGCGGGCCCGGAACTCATCGACCAGCCGGCGGAGCCGCCGCGTCGACCGGTTGCCACGGACCCGGAGCGGCTGAGCGCGTCGACGTGCGGGAGGGGGGACTCGAACCCCCACGCCCGAAGGCACCAGATCCTAAGTCTGGCGTGGCTGCCGTTACACCACTCCCGCGCGGGACACGAGTGTAGGGAGGTCGCCCACCCGGGTGCCCTGGACCGGCGGGAACGCGCTGGACCGGGTGCCGTCTGGCAGGCTGTCGCCCGTGCCTCGCGACCCTCGACAGATCCAGCTGGAGATCGACGCCGCCCGGGAGTCGCTGGCGGCGACCCTCGACCAGCTGGCCGACCGGAGCAGCCCCCAGCGTCTCAAGGCGAAGGGGCAGGCCGCCGTCCAGCACTTCCTGCAGACCCCCGCGGGCATGGCCGCGGCCGGTGCGCTCGGCCTGCTGGTGACCCTCGTCCTGGTCCAGAAGGTCCGGCACCGCAAGGACTGACCGGCGTGCGGCATCCCCGCCCCGACCCGGTCGGGCCCGGGCAGGAGTCGGTCTGGGACTACCCGCGGCCGCCCTCGGCGGAGGTGACCGGCCGCAGGGTGGTGGTCGAGCTCGCCGGCCGGGTGGTCGCCACCACCGACCGCGCCATCCGGGTGTGCGAGACGAGTCACCCGCCCGTCTACTACGTCCCGCGGGACGACGTCGCCGACGGCGTCCTGGAGCGGGCGGCCGGCACCTCCTGGTGCGAGTGGAAGGGTGCAGCCACCTACTGGGACGCCGTCGTCGACGGCCGCCGCGTGCCGGCCGTCGGCTGGTCCTACGAGCAGCCGACGCAGCGCTACGCGCACCTGCGGGGAGCCGTCGCGTTCTACCCGAGCCGGGTCGACCGCGCGCTGGTCGACGGCGAGGTCGTGCGGGCGCAGGCGGGCGACTTCTACGGCGGCTGGATCACCGCCGACGTGGTCGGCCCGTTCAAGGGCGAGGCGGGGACCCGGGGCTGGTGAGTCAGCCCTGTACCGGCCGGGCGTTGGCGACCAGCGGCCGCACCACGGTCTCGAACACCTCGTCGACGTACGCGGCGTCCAGCGGTTCGCCGGTCAGCAGCCACCGCTGCACGAGCAGGGCGGTGGTCGCCTCGGCGGTGACCGACTGGTCCAGGCCCGGGCGCACCTCGCCGCGGGCCTCCGCCCGGGCCCACGTCTGGGCGTAGGCGGCTCGCCAGACCGCGAGCGGGCCGGTGCGGAAGGCCTCCACGAGAGCGGGCTGGTACTGCATGGCCGGCAGGATGGAGCGGATGGCACCGCCCGCCGGGCTGTTCACGGTCGCGACCACGAGGCTCATGATCTGGCGCAGGTCGCCCTCGACGGAGCCGGTGTCGGGCGGCTCCGCGATCGCCTGGTTGAGCTCGGAGATCGTGTCGACGACGAGGTCCTGCTTGGTACGCCATCGGCGGTAGATGGTGGCCTTGCCCACCCCCGCCTCGGCGGCGACCGCGTCCATGGTGAGACCGCCGTACCCGACCTCCGCCAGCAGCCGCAGGATGGCCGCCCGGATCACCCCGTCCCGGCTGGGGTCCCGGGGGCGTCCACCGCGGCTGGTCCGCGGCGGCTCCATTCTCTGTGCTGCGAGCATGAACTGACCTTAGACATTCAAGTTGGCGACGGCCGACAGGCCATGAACGTGCGTGTGGTGGCGGGTGTTCCGGCGGCCCGGGACCGCGCGCCTGCCCGCTCCGCCGGGCGCCCTCGGTCATCCTGCTGGGCGTGGCGAGCGACGGTGGCGGAGGCCGGCGCCGGGAGACGTGGGACGTCCCCGGGGCCGCGACCCGTGCGCTGCTCGCGACGGCCGACGAGCACCTGCTGCCGGAGGTGGCCCGGACGGCGCGCGCCCTGGGCCTGTCGGTGTTCGCGACCCCCGGGCTCGTGGACCTCGTGGACGAGCCGGGCGGGGGGCGGATCGAGCGGCTGTTCCGCCGGCTGGCGCGGGAGCTGACCCCGGCCGAGGCGGAGCACGTCCGGGTGGCCGCCGATCCGCCGGAGGAGTGGAGCGCCATGGCCGCGCGCCTGCTGACCGCTCCCACGCTCGCCGTCGAGCTGGCCCGGCGCGGCGTGACCGCCGACATCGGCGTGCTCGCCGAGGCCGAGCTGTGGTCGGTCTACCAGCCGGTGGTCCGGCTGTCCGACCGGTCGGTGGTCGCCCACGAGGCGCTGCTGCGCGGGTTGGTCGACGGCCGGGAGGTCGGCGGTGGAGACCTGTTCTTCGTCGCGGAGTCGGCCGGCTGGCTGCCCCGGCTGGACCGGATCGGCCGCGAGTCGGCGATCGCGGGTGCGGCGTCCTGGCTGGGTGAGGCCGACCTGTTCGTCAACTCCGACCCGGCCTCGATCCACCGGCCGCAGGTCAGCCTGTCCTCCACCGAGCAGGCGGTGCACGACGCCGGCATCGACGCCTCGCGGCTGGTCATCGAGGTCGGGGAGGTCTCGGCGGTCACCGACCGCGGGCACCTGGTGTCGGTGCTCGAGCACTACCGCACCCTCGGCTGGCGGGTGGCCCTCGACGACGTGGCCGCCGGCTGGTCGAGCCGGGCGCTGCTCGCCGCCGTCCGGCCGGACGTCGTGAAGCTCGGCAAGTCGCTGGTCCAGGCCCTGCCCGACGACGGCGCCCGGACGACGGTGCGGACGGTCGTGGAGCAGGCCCACCGCCTCGGCGCGCAGGTGGTGGCCGAAGGCGTCGAGACCGACCAGGTCGCCGAGGAGGTCGCCGCGCTCGGCGCCGACCTCGGCCAGGGCTGGCTGTTCGGCCGCCCGGTGACCCCACCCTCGGACGAGGCGGAACCCGTGTCCACGTGGACGCCGGTCCACCGGGGAGGCCCGCGCTGAGCCGTGGCTGCGCACCTCCGCAGCCTGCCCGCCGCGGCCCGGACGCACCCGGGCCCGACGACGTGTCTCCGAGAGGCCGGAGGGCCCTGCGGTGCCGGGTCGGGGGCTCACACGTCTGACGACGCTCCCGGCGGCACCGCATGACGGAGGGACCGGGCGGCCCCGGTCCTCAGCGCAGACCCCAGCCGGTCAGGGCCGGGCGGCGGTGTTCGTGGCCGAGCACGCCGTAGGACCCCGCCGGCAGGGCGAACAGCGAGCCGGCCGCCGGGTCGAGCCCGAGCCAGCGGGCGGTGAGGACCCGCAGCACGTGCCCGTGCGCCACGAGGGCGACGTCCCCGTCGTCGAGCACCTCGCGAGCCCGGGTCAGGACCCGGTCCACGCGCGTGCCGACGTCGTCCAGGGTCTCCCCGGGCGTCGCGCCGGGCACCGTGCCGTCCCGCCAGATGGACCACTCCCGGCCGAGCTCCTCGCTGATCTCCGCCGTGGTGCGGCCTTCGTAGCCGCCGTAGTCGAGCTCGACGAGGTCCTCGTCGGTGCCGGTCGGGACCAGCCCGGCCAGCTCGGCGGTCCGGGCCGCCCGCTGCCGCGGGCTGACCCACACCCGCGTGAAGGACCACTGCCCGAGCACCGGCGCGAGCCGACGGGCCTGCTCCTCGCCCTCCGGGAGCAGCGGCACGTCGGTGACGCCGGTGTGCTGGCCGCTGCGGCTCCACTCCGTCTGGCCGTGCCGAAGCACCACGATCTCGCCCACCGGGCCTCCCTGTCTCGACGTCACAGCGAGGACGAGCATCCCCGGTGCCGTGCCCCGGCGCCCCGGCGTCGAGGACGTCGCCCGGCCGGACCGGGAGGAGCGTCAGCGCCAGCGGCGCAGCGTGCGGGTGCGGCGGCGGACCGGACGGTCCTCGGTCCGCATCCGCACCTCGTGCGGGGCCACCGCCCGGCGGGTCGGCGGAGCCGGCAGGTGGGGGATGGGCGCCGTCACGGCGGGCGCCCGCAGCGGGCGCACCGGATCGGCGCCGGCGAGCGGGCCGTCGAGCTCCAGCCGGTCGGCCAGGCCGGCCGCGCGCACCAGGCGGCGGGTCGCCGGCGGAGCGCCGACCACCCGGCACTGCCGCCCGGCCGGGGCGAGCGCCGCGGTGAAGGCGGTCAGCGCCTGCAGGCCCGAGCTGTCCCGGAACCGCGTCCCGGCGACGTCCACGACGACCCGGCCGGTGCCGAGGGCGGCCGCTTCCTCGAGCGCGCCGGTCAGGCGGGCGACGGTGGAGACGTCGGCGTCGCCGGTCACGCGGACGACGACCTGGTCCGGGGCGGGGACGAGAGCGACCTGCAGGTGCGGCACGGGGACTCCGGCGGGGGTGTGCTGCTGACGCCACGGGCTCGGCGGGTGCACCGACCGTAGGCCGCCGGAGCAGCGCCCACAACACCGAGTGCGTGCGCGGTTGCTCAACGCTTCGATCAGGGCGCGCAACCCGGTTGCCCAGGGCACGATGTCGGCCGTGGACGCCGAGGACTTCGCTCAGGTCAGGGACGCCGTCCGGCAGCTGGTCCGGGAGGTCGTCGTCCCGCTGGAGGAGCGCATCGAGCTCGAGGACCGGATACCCGACGGCCTCCGGGCCCGCGCCGCCGAGATGGGCCTGTTCGGGTACGCGCTGCCGGAGGAGTACGGCGGACTCGGCGTCACGATGTCCGAGGACGTCGAACTGGCCATGGAGCTCGGCTACACGACGCCGGCGTTCCGGTCGCTGTTCGGCACCAACAACGGCATCGCCGGCCAGGTGATCGCCCGGTTCGGCAGCGCGGAGCAGAAGCAGGCCTGGTTGCCCGGACTGGCCGAGGGCCGGCTGATCGGCTCCTTCGCGCTCACCGAGGCCGAGGCCGGCTCGGATCCCGCGGGGCTGCGCACCACCGCCCGGCGGGACGGCGACGGCTGGCTCCTCGACGGCACCAAGCGCTACATCACGAACGCGCCGATCGCCGACCTGTTCGTGGTCTTCGCCCGCAGCGATCCCGCGGAGCGTGGTGGCCGGGGCATCTCCAGCTTCATCGTGGCGGCCACCACCCCCGGGCTCACCGTGGGCCCGCGCGACGCGAAGATGGGCCAGTCGGGCGCCTGGACCGCCGAGGTCGTCCTCGACGGGGTGCGGGTGCCGGCCGACGCCCTGGTCGGCGAGGAGGGCCGGGGGTACGCCAAGGCCCTCACCGTGCTCTCCCGCGGCCGGTTGCACATCGCCGCGCTCTGCGTGGGGATGGCCCAGCGGGTGCTCGACGAGTCGGTCGGCTACGCCGCCAGCGCCCACCAGGGCGGCGCCCCCATCGGACGGTTCCAGCTGGTCCAGGCGCTGCTCGCCGACATGCACGCCGAGCTGCTGGCCGGCCGGGCCATGGTGCGCGACGTGGCCGCCGGGTACGACAGCGGCGCGGACACCTCGATCGGCCCGTCGTCGGCCAAGCTCTTCTGCACCGAGATGGTCGGCCGGGCGGTCGACCGCGCCGTGCAGGTGCACGGTGGCCTGGGGTACCTGCGCTCCACCCCGGTCGAGCGCTTCTACCGCGACGCCCGGCTCTTCCGCCTGTACGAGGGGACCAGCGAGGTGCAGCGCGTGATCATCGGGAGCGGGCTGCTCCGGGAGGCGGGCATGCCGCGCACCTGAGGGGCTGGGCCGCGGAGTCGAGGTAGGCGTCCAGTGCGGCGGCGCCGGCGAGCATGGCGCGGCTCCTGGCCGACAGGCGGGCGCGCCAGTCCCGCAGCATCGACTCCAGCGGCGCCACACCTCCGGCCGAGCGGACCTGGGCGATCACCGGGGCGATCTGCTCCAGCAGGTAGCCGCCCCGCCGGAGCTGGTGGGCCAGCAGGGCGTCGCGCACGTCCGCCGCGCCGTACACCCGGTAGCCGGTCTGCGGATCGCGGCGCGGCCGGACCAGGCCGGCGCGTTCCCACGTGCGCAGGGTGGCCGGGCGGATGCCGAGCCTGCGTGCCAGTGGACCGACGAACACGTCGCCCGGACGCTGCACCAGCGGTTCGAGGTCGCCGACCGCGGCCTCGACGGCCTCGAGGGTGCGGCGGTCGTCGACGACCTGGGCATGGCTCTCGTCGACGAGCCGGAGGGCCTCCTCGGTCGCGCCCCGGTTGACCGCGCGCATGATCGCCGCGGCGGCCTGGTGTCCGTGGCCGGGCACGAGGGCGAGGAAGGCGCGCAGGGCCTGCGCGTGCAGCGGCGTGTAGGTGCGGTAGCCGTGCGCGGTGCGTCCGGCGCTCGGCAGGATGCCGGCCGCCTCGTAGTTCCTCACCGCCTGGGTGGACAGGCCGTGGCCGCGCGCCAGGTCGACCGGCCTGAGCCTGCCGTCGACTTTGAGGGTTCGTCCCATCGTCCTGCCTGGAGTCGCGGAGAAGTCTCAACCGGGAGTTCAACGATACCGTCGAAGGGATGACCGCCCTTGCTGGAGACATCGCCCAACCCGTCGAGGCCGCGACCGTCATGCGGCTGCTCCCCACCCGGCCGCGGCTGCTCGCCCTCGGCGAGCCCACCCACGGCGACGACGTCCTGCTGGAGCTGCGGAACGACCTCTTCCGGCAACTCGTCGAGCAGGAGGGCTACCGGACGATCGCGATCGAGAGCGACTGCCTGATGGGCCTGGTCGTGGACGACCACGTCACCTCGGGCACCGGCGTCCTCGACGACGTCGTGGAGCGCGGCTTCAGCCACGAGTGGGGTGCCTTCCCGGGCAACCGTGACCTGGTGCGCTGGATGCGCGCGTACAACGACGGCCGGCCCGCGGCGGAGCAGGTCCGCTTCGCCGGGTTCGACGGCCCTCTCGAGATCACCGGCGCCGCGAGCCCTCGGCAGGCCCTCACCGCACTGCACGCCCACCTCGCCGCCCGGGTGGACGCCGCCCTGCTCCCCTGCACCGCGGAGACGCTCGACGGCCTGCTCGGTGCCGACGACCGGTGGACCGACCCCGCAGCGATGAGGGACCCGTCCCGGTCCGTGGGGCGGACGCCGGACGCCGTCGCACTGCGGCTGCTCGCCGACGACCTGGTGGCGTTGCTCGACGCGCAGGCGCCCCGGCTGCAGGCGTCGTCCGCACCCGAGGACCGGGATCGGGCGCTCCTGTACGGGCGGACCGCCACCGGCCTGCTCCGGTACCACTCCTGGATGGCCGACACCTCCCCGGGCCGCCTGGCGTGGCTGCTCGGAGTACGCGACTCGATGATGGCCGCCAACCTGCTCGCGCTCGCCGACCGGGGCCCGACGCTGGTCAGCGCCCACAACGGCCATCTGCAACGGGACCAGAGCACCATGCGGATGGGCGGCGGCCCGGTGGAGTGGTGGAGCGCCGGCGCGATCGTCAGCGCCCGTCTCGGGGAGCAGTACGCCTTCCTGGCCACGGCCCTCGGCACGATCGGCCACCGGGGGGTGGGCGCCCCGCCCCCGGACACCCTCGAGGGGCTCCTGTACGCGCTCCCGCAGGAGCGCGGCCTGGTCGACGCCCGCCGGCTGGCCGCGGCGCTCGCAGACGCGACGCCCGCCCCGCGCGTGTCCCCCTGGTACGGCTACTCCCCGCTGGATCCGGCGTCCGTGGCCGGTACCGACGGGATCGCGTTCGTCAAGGACGCCGGGCGGGGCCAGGCACTCCCGCACGGCGACGCCACGGCCTAGTCGGCCCGCGGGCCGGGGGCGTTGGCGGGGTCGCCGCCGGGGTCGAGCTCGGGCCCGCCGGCCGGACGCAGCAGCGGCCCCGGGGCGCCCGCGCCACGGCCGAGGGCGGCGACGAACTGGGCGAGCACCTCGTCGCCGCGGTGGAACGGCGCCCAGTCCAGCAGCCGCCGGGCGCGGGTGGTGTCGAGTGCCGGCGCCTCGAGGCCGATGTCGAGCCACCCGGGTTCGGTCGGCACCACGTGGGCGGCGAAGGCGGCCGCCAGTCCCGCGCGCAGCACCGGCGCCGGGACCGGGACCCGCACCGTGCCCAGGGCGCGGGCGATCGCGTCGGCGTCCATGGTCGGCTGGGCGGCCAGGTTGAAGGGGCCGGGAGCGCGCCGGTCGAGCATCCGCTCCACCGCGTCGGCGACGTCGTCGGCGTGCACGAAGCCCACGTGCACCGCGGGCAGCGGCAGGGGCAGCAGCCGGGCGACCGGGCCGGGCAGCAGCCGGGCGGCGCCGAAGAGCAGCGGGCCCAGGAAGTAGCGGCCGATCTCGCTGCTGGCCTCGGGCTGGAGCACCAGGGTCGGGCGGACGACGGTCAACGTCGTCCCCGCGCGGGCCCCGAGGACCTCGCGGACGGCCAGTTCGGCCGCCGACTTGTCGCGGCTGTACTGCGCACTGGGGATGCCGGTGGTCGGCCAGTCCTCGGCGACCTCCCGCCCTCCGGCACCGGCCGCGTAGGCGCCCAGGGACGACATGTGCACGAACTGGACGACGCCGGCGGCCGCAGCGGCGCGGGCCACCCGCCGGGTGCCCTCGACGTTGACCTGGTGCAGCTGCTCGGGTCGGCGCCCGGGCTGCAGCGCCCACGCCAGGTGCACGACGGCGTCCACCCCGCCGACGAAGCCGGCCAGCACCTCGTCGCTGGCGGGGTCGCCGAGGTCGGCCAGGTGCCACTGCACGCCGTCGTAGGGGGCGCCCTCCGGAGGCCGGCGGCGGGCCAGCCCGCGGACCTCGGCCACGCCGCTGGTCGGAGCGGTGAGCCGGCGCAGCAGCGCCGTGCCGACGTTGCCGCTGGCGCCGGTGACGGCGACCCGCAGGCCCTGGAGGTGGTCCCGCGACAGTTCAGCCATGCAGGGCGGCTACCCGCAGTCCCGCCGGTGAACCCGACCGCGGAGGTGCCCGTCCCGCGGAGGCGGTCACTGGACGGCCGCGTCCTCCAGCGGCCGGCCGCGCTGCTCGGGGAGCGCCCAGGAGGCGAGCGCGGCCAGCACGAAGAAGCTCGCGAAGGTGCCGAAGACGAGGCCGGTGCCGCCGGCGTCCAGCAACGGGGGCACGCACAGCGGCGCGGCGATCGAGGCGATCCGCCCGAAGCCCGCCGCGGCGCCCGACCCGGTGCCGCGCAGCGCGGTCGGGTAGACCTCGGGCGTCACCGCGTAGACCGCGCCCCACGCGCCCAGGTTGAAGAAGGACAGCACCATGCCGGTGACCAGGACGGCGGTGTCACCGTCGGCGAGGGCGAACAGCCCGGCCCCGAGTGCCGAGCCGACCAGGAACACCACCAGCGTCGGACGGCGCCCCCAGCGCTCGATGAGCACCGCGGCGGCGGCGTAGCCGGGTAGCTGGGCGAGGGTGATCACGAGGGTGAACCCGAACGAGCGGACGAGGGAGAACCCGGAGGCGACGAGCAGGGTCGGCAGCCAGATGAAGGCGCCGTAGTAGGCGAAGTTGATGCCGAACCAGACGGTCCACAGCGCCGCCGTGCGGCGCCGGGTGTCCGGCGCCCAGAGCGCGCCCGGCCCCGCCGGCGGCACGGGCCGGGACGGCGGCGACGGGACCGGCGCCACCCCGGCCGCTGACTCGAACCGGCGCACCGCTGCCTCCGCCTCGTCCACCCGGCCGCGCAGCTCGAGGAACCGGACCGACTCCGGCAGCCCCCGCCGCACGACGACGGCGTAGACCGCCGGGACCGCTCCCAGCGCCAGGGCCCAGCGCCAGCCGGCGTCGCTCCGGGGGACGACGAGGTAACCGATCAACGCCGCGGCCAGCCAGCCGACCGCCCAGAACGCCTCCAGCGCGACCACCACCCGGCCCCGCACCCGCGCCGGCGCGTACTCGCTGACCAGCGTGGAGGCGACCGGCAGCTCCGCACCCAGACCCAGGCCGATGAGGAACCGGAACACCAGCAGCGACGCCACCGACCAGGCCAGCGCCGCCGCGCCGGTGGCCACCCCGAACACCAGGAGCGTGAGCGCGAAGACCTGGCGCCGTCCGATCCGGTCGGCGAGCAGTCCCCCGAGGGTGGCACCGAGGGCCATCCCGACGAAGCCGATGGAGCCGATCCAGGACAGCTCCGTGGGGCTCAGCGACCACTGGACGGCGAGCGCGGCCATGACGAACGAGATGAGCCCGACGTCCATCGCGTCCAGGGCCCAGCCCACGCCGGAGCCGACGACCAGCCGGCCGTGCTCGCGGGTGAACGGCAGCCGGTCCAGGCGCTGGGCCCGGGTCGGCGAGGTCGTCGTCGCGTCGGTGGTCATCGGGCGGCCCGTACCCCGTGTGCGCTCGGCACACGCGGGGCCACGGCCGGCTCAGCCGTCGCCGTCCTCGCCGTCGGTGGCGTCCTCCACCTCCCGCTCGACGTCGTCGACGCCCTGCTCCACGTCCTGCTGCACGTCGTCGTCGACCACGTCCCCGCCGCAGGCGGCAGTGGTCAGCGAGGCGACGGCGATCGCGAGCCCTGCGGCTGCGGTGCGCCAGCGACGGGTCGGTGCGGACATGGTGCCTCCCCTGATCGACAGCCCGATCGGACCAGGGGAGTGCCCGCGGGCGGGAGGGTCCATGCACCCGCGGGACCCGGTACCGGTAGCCCGCCGTTACGGTAACGTGCCGGTTACCGAGTGGGGGAGGTGGCGGCCGTGCGTTCCTACGAGTCGACGGCATCGATCTCGGCGGGCGCCGACGCCGTCTGGCGCGTGCTGGTCGACGTCGGGAGCTGGCCGGCCTGGGACTCCGGCGTGCAGGCCGTCGACGGCGCGGTCGCGCCCGGCGCGACGCTGACGATCCGCTCGCGGGCAGCCCCCGGGCGCGCCTTCCCCGTGCGCGTGACGGCGGTCGAGCCGGCATCCCGGCTGGAGCTGACCGGTGGCCTGCCGCTGGGCCTGTTCCGTGGTGTGCGGACCTACACGCTCACCCCCGACGGCGCAGCGACGACGTTCCGCATGCGCGAGGAGTTCACCGGTCCGCTGCTCGGGCTCATCTGGCGCTCCATGCCGGACCTGCAGCCCTCGTTCGACACGTTCGCCAGGGGCCTCGAGGCCAGGGTCGAGGGCCGGTGACCGGGGCCGCCGGCGCGCCCGCCGGGGACCCGTTCGAGGCGCTGGGGGACCCGAACCGGCGGCAGATCCTCAGCCTCCTCGGAGCGGGCGACCGATCGGTGGCCGAGCTGGCCCGCGAGCTGCCCATCAGCCGGCCCGCGGTGTCGCGGCACCTGCGGCTGCTCAAGGACGCCGGGCTGGTCGCCGAGGAGCCGCGCGGCACCCGCCGGATCTACCGACTGCAGGAGCAGGGGCTCGAAGCGGTCCGGCGCTACCTCGAGCAGGTCTGGGGGGAGGCCGCCGCCCGGTTCCAGCGCACCGCCGAGGAGACCGGCCGTCGGCCGTGACCGAGCCGCTGCGGTTCGCCGTCGACGTCGCCTGCCCGGTGGAGCGCGCCTTCCGGGTGTGGACCTCCGGCATCGGCTCGTGGTGGCCGGCCGACCACACGGTGACCGGCGAGGCGGGGCTGCAGGTGGTCCTCGACGGCCGGGTGGGCGGGCGCGTCTACGAGCGCACGGCCGGCGGGCTGGAGCACGACTGGGGTGAGGTGACCGCGTGGGAGCCGCCGTCCCGGCTGGCCTACCGCTGGTTCCTCCGCACCGACCGGGCCGACGCCACCGACGTCGAGATCCGTTTCGTGGACACCGGTGCCGGCACCACGCGCGTCGAGATCGAACACCGGGGCTGGGAGCGGCTCGGCGCCCGCGGCGAGGCGTGGCGCGACCGCAACGCCGGCGGCTGGTCGACGCTCCTGCCGCACTACCGGGCGGCCCTCCCGACGCGGTGACGGCGCAGCGGTCAGCGGACGAGCATGCCGGCGTCCACGGGCAGGGCCACGCCGGTGATGTAGCGGGCCTCGTCGGAGGCGAGGAAGGCGACCGCTGCGCTCACGTCCTCCGGCTGCACGAGGGTGACGTCCAGCAGGTTCGCGACGTCCTGGGCCGGCTTGGGCGGGGTCTCGGCGTCGCCGCCGAACAGCGCCGCCACGGCCGGGTTGAGCAGCATCGGCGTCGCGACTCCGGAGGGGTTGACGCAGGTCACCCGGACGCCGTGCGGCGCCAGCCAGTTCGCCCACGTCCGCATGAGGCCGACGACGCCGTGCTTGCTGGCGACGTAGCCGTCGCCCCCGCCGGAGCCGTCGCCGCCGCGCCCGGTCAGCCCGAACGCCGAGCTGGTGAGGACGACGGCGCCGCCGCGCGCCTGTTCCACGAGGACCGGTGCCGCGGCCTGCACGGTGTTCCACACGCCGACGAGGTTCACGTCGAGCTGGTCGCGGAAGGCGTCGGCGGCGGGGGCGTCGGGCGACATCAGCCCGATGCCCGCGTTGGCCAGCACGACGTCGAGCCGCCCGAGCTCGGCCACGCCCGCGCGCACGGCGGTCCGGAGGGCGTCGGCGTCCCGGACGTCGGCCTCGGCGGTGACCACCCGCCGGCCGCGTTCCTCGACCAGCCGGCCGGTCTCGGCGAGGTCCTCGGGCGAGGCGAGGTCGTAGGCGACGGTGCCGATCGGCGCGCAGAGGTCGACCGCGATGACGTCGGCGCCCTCCCCGGCCAGCCGGAGCGCGTGGCTGCGACCCTGTCCCCGTGCCGCGCCGGTGATGAAGGCGACCTTGCCGTCGAACCGTCCCACGAGCCCTCCCAGGTCGGATGTCCTGCAGTCAGGACCGGTCGAGACGGTGCGACTCATCGGCCCGGACCGGCCGCTTGGCGCCGTGCGGGTGTTCCCCGCGCACTGCCGCACCTGCGGCAGGCGCCGTGCACGAGGAACGCCGGCAACGTGGCACGCCGCCCACGACCTCGCCCGGGGCGCCGCTCCCTCAGCGGTGCCAGGTCGTGACGTGCGCCGGCGGATCGATGCCCGGGACGAGGTCCGGCGCGGGGACGGCGGGGCCCGCGACGGTGCTCAGCGGCAGGACGCCGGCCCAGTGCGGCCCGTCGAGGTCCCCGGGGTCGTCGATGGGCGGGCCACTGCGGACCTTGACCGACACCTCGGCCAGCGGCAGCCCGAGCACCGTCGTCGCGGCCAGCTCCTTGCGGTCCGGCGCGCGGGTGCCCGCCATCCGTCCGGGGACGACCCGGTCGACCAGGGCGTCGAGTGCGGCGGCCTTCTCGGCCGGGTCGGTGACGACGGCCGCCGTCCCGTGCACGACGACCGAGCGGTAGTTCACCGAGTGGTGGAACGCCGACCGGGCCAGCACCAGCCCGTCGACGACCGTGACGGTGACGCAGACGTCCAGGCCGCCGTCCCGCGCGGTCACCATGGCCCGCGCGCCGGTCGAACCGTGCAGGTAGAGCGTGTCCTCGACGCGCGCGTGCAGCTGCGGCAGGACGACCGGCCGGCCGTCGACGACGAACCCGACGTGGCACACGACGGCCTCGTCCAGGACGGCGTGCACCGTCGCCCGGTCGTAGGACACCCGCTCGCGGTGGCGGGTCGGCTCGGTGCGCGGGCTGGACGGGTAGGTCACCCGCTCATCCTCCGGGTGCGCGCCACGGGTCCGCCGGGTCGAGCGGTTCAGCCGTGCGCGCGGACGTGCTCGGTGACCAGGTCGACGGTGCGCTCGGGCGCGAGCTCGGGGATCCAGTGGGTGACGCCCTCGAGCACCTCGAGCCGGTACGGGGCGTCGACGAAGCCCCGGGTCTGCTCGGTGGCGGCCCGGCCGAGGAAGGCGTCGCGGGTGCTCCACAGGTGCAGCGTCGGCACCCGCACGGTGCCCACCGGGTCGCGGGCGTCCCAGGGCAGCGCGCGGTACCAGGCGATCGCCGCCGAGAGCGCCCCCGGCTCCCGCATCCGCGCCACGTAGTGGTCGCACTGCTCCGGTGGCAGCCCGCCGCGGAGCATCACCCGCCGCAGCGGCATCCCGCCGGCCGCGAGCAGCAGCCGCTCGGGGAGGAACGGCACCTGGAAGAGCCCGACGTAGTACGACCGCAGCGCCTGGTCGCTGGTCACCATCGCCCGCGCCGCGGCGGCCGGGTGCGGCACGGACAGCGCCGTCACCGTGCGCACCCGCTCGGGGTGCCAGGCGCCCAGCGCCCACGCCACCAGCCCGCCCCAGTCGTGCCCGACGACGTGCGCACTGCCCAGCCCGGCCTGGTCCAGCAACGCGAGGACGTCGGCGGTCAGCTCGCGCATGCGGTAGGCCGGGCGCCCGACCGGCCGGGCGCCGGGGGAGTAGCCGCGCTGGTCGGGTGCGAGGGTGCGCAGCCCGGCGGCGTGCAGCCCGGGGGCCACCGCTGCCCAGGCCGTGGAGTCCTGCGGGAACCCGTGCAGCAGCACCACCGGCTCCCCGTCGGTCGGGCCGCCGTCCAGGACGTCGAAGACCATGCCGTCGCGCCGGAAGCTGTCCACCCCGCGACCCTGCTCCCCGGTCCTGGGAGGCGCCAGTGGGCCGCGCCGCGTCAGCCGGCCGGCTCCGTGCCGGGGTGGCGCAGGGCGCGCGCGATCAGCCGCTTGGCCGTGATCAGCTCGGCGTCCCGGTCGCGGTCGGGCTCGGGGTAGCCGCGGGTGTGGAACCCGTCGGTCAGGGTGAGCACCCACCGCGCGGCGGTGGCCGAGGGCATCCCGGGGTCGGCCAGGCCGGCCGCACAGAGCCGGTCGACGAGGTCGGCGATGCCCGACATCATCCGCCGGTCGCCGTCGGCCACGAGGCCCGCGACCTCCGGATCGCGGTGCGACTGGGCGAGGATCTCGACGATCAGGCCCGGGACCAGCGGGTGGGCCGCCTCGGCGGCGAGCCGGTCGACCACCCCGAGCAGCGCCGTCCACGGGTCGTCCTCGGCCTGCGCGGCCGCGAACGCGTCGTCCCAGTCGGCGCGGTCGGCCTCGAAGAGGGCGAGGAAGACCGCCCGCTTGGACGGGAAGTAGTGGAACAGGGCGCCGGTGGAGACCCCGGCCGCCCGGGCGATCTCGGCCGTGGTGGTCGCGGCCAGACCCTTGGTCGCGAACAGCTCGAGCGCTGCGCCGACGATCTCCATCCGGCGCTGCCGGTGCCGCTCGGGGTCAACGGTGCGCATCCACCCCATCTTCTCCCACGGGGGCCTCGCGCCCCTCGCGGGCCGCTGGGCCGCGCCGCTTGCGCCGCACCTCGCGGACGGCCAGGACGACGGCGACGAGCACCGGTCCCCAGTACTCGGCCGTGGCCAGCACCGCCAGCAGCCAGCCCGGGAGCGAGACGTCGGGCAGGTCCGGCCAGTCGACGTCCGGCCAGGGGATCGAGGGCAGGTCGACGTCCGGCCAGGGGATGGCGGGCAGGTCGACGCTGGGCACGAGCCCCGCCAGCCACTGCAGCAGTGGACGGACCAGGGCCTGGAGCAGCACGGCCAGGCCGAGCAGGGCACCGAGCACCCGGCCCACGGCCAGCACGACGTGCCGCGAGGCCCACAGCCGGGGATGCCTGTCCTCGAGCGCCCGCAGCCGGGCGGCGAGGGTGCCCGGCGCCGGATCGAAGGGGTGCCGCTCGGCGGTGGCGAGCTCCAGCGCCGTCGTCACCCCGGCGGGGACGTCGTCGCCGCCTGCCTCGGGGGTCGGCCGGGGCACCAGCAGCACGGCGCGGGCCACCACGCCCGGTACCGGCGCGAGCACCAGCACCGTCGGGCCGGGCTCCTCCCCGGCCGGCAGCGGGAGCCGCACCCGGCCGAGGCCGCTGGCCGCACCGACCGGCGTCCCGTCGCGCAGCAGGGTGACGGCGGTCCGCAGGCCGCTGCGCCGTGCCGTGATCTCGAGTCGTCCGCCCTGCCACGTCGACGTGGGTCCCGCCATGTGCCCATAATCCGACCGACCGCTCGGTTTATCAACCCCCGCGAGCCTGTCACCGTCCTGACGACCAGGGGGCCTGATCATCGGCGGAGCGGGCACAGACGGCGGGGATCCGGGACCATGGGTGGCGTGACGGCCACCGCGCAGGAGCTCATCGTCCTGGTCGACGACGACGGGACGGCGATCGGCACCCTGCCCAAGCCCCTGGTACACCACGGCGAGACCCCGCTGCACCGTGCGTTCTCCGCCTACCTCTTCGACGACGCCGGCCGGCTGCTGGTCACCCGCCGCGCCGAGGGCAAGCAGACCTTCCCCGGCATGTGGACCAACACCGTGTGCGGCCACCCCGGGCCCGGGGAGGACGACGCCGCCGCCATCGCCCGCCGTGCCGCCTACGAGCTCGGCCTGCAGGTGGACGGCCTGCGCGAGGCGCTGCCCGGCTACCGCTACCGCGCCGAGTTCCGCGGGGTCGTGGAGAACGAGGTCTGCCCGGTCTACCTGGGCCGCTTCACCGGCACGCCGTCCCCCGACCCCACCGAGGTCGGGGAGTGGGAGCTGCTGGACTGGGCCGGGTTCCGGCACCGGCAGGAGACCGAGGGTGACGACGCCTGGTCGCCCTGGTGTCGGGAGCAGTCGCGGCTGATCGAGAGCGCGGGGCTGGCCCCTGTGAGCTGACGGTAGTGGGAGCGGCACTGCTCGTGGCGGCCACCCGGGAGGCCCGTGTCGCAGCACGGACCCGCCGGACGCGAGCCCTAGCTTCCGCCGCATGGAGCGCCGACGGTTCCTCCTCTTCCTCGCGGCCGGGCTGGCGGGCACGGCCGTGGGCCGCGGCACCGCCGGCCTCGTCGACCCGGAGCGGACCCCTCAACCCACCGCCGTCCCCGCGGCGGCCGCCGAGCCCGCGCCCCCCGCCGCCCCGGCCCCGCTGCCGCCCGTCGGGGTCGTCGACGGGCTGCCCGGTGAGGGGACGTCGCTGGCCCTCACCATCGACGACGGCACGGACACCGACGTCGTCGCGGCGTTCTGCACGTTCGCGACCGACACCGGCGTCCGGCTGACGTTCTTCCCCAACGGCAGCTACCGCTCGTGGGAGACCAACGGCGACCTGCTGCAGCCGCTCATCGACTCCGGCCAGGTGGCCATGGGCAACCACACGTGGTCCCACCCCGACCTGACCACGCTGTCCGACGACCAGGTCGCCGAGGAGATCGGCCGCAACCGAGACTGGCTGGCCACCACCTTCGGCGTCCGCGACACCCCGTTCATGCGGCCACCGTTCGGCGCGCGGAACGAGCGGATCGACCGGCTGTCGGCCGAGGCCGGGCACCCCACGATCGCGTTGTGGAACGGCACGCTCGAGGACCACCGCATGATCGGCCCGGAGCAGCTCATGGACGCCGCCCGCCGGTGGTTCACCGGCCAGGCGATCGTCGTCGGCCACGCCAACCAGCCGACGGTCACCACCGTCTACGACCAGCTCCTGGCACTGCTCGCCGAGCGGCAGCTGCGGACGGTCACCCTCGCCGACGTCTGGCCGACCGGGCTGGCGCGGATCGGGGCGACGGTGGGCCGGGCGGCCGTCGCCTGATCGCGCCGACCTGCGGCCGTTCGCCTGATCGGCGAGGCTGATCGACGACAGTCGGTCGGCAGACGGAGGAGCGGATGGTCGACAGCGGGATGCTGCAGGGGCGGGTCGCCCTGGTGACGGGCGGGGCCAGCGGACTGGGCCGGGCGACCTGCGTGGCGCTCGCCGAGGCCGGGGCCCACGTGGCCGTCGCCGACATCGACCCGGCCGGGTCCGAGCAGACCGCGGAGCTGGTCGCCGAGGCCGGCGGGTCGGCCGAGGTGGTCGCGCTCGACGTCACCGACGACGCCAGCCGCCGGGCGGTCGTGCAGCAGCTGTTCGACACCCACGGCGAGGCCTTCGACATCCTGGCCAACGTGGCCGGCATCGACCGCCCCGGCTACGTCACCGACATCGACCTCGCCGACTACCAGCGGGTGCAGGCGGTCAACTGCGAGGGACCGGTCTTCCTCACCAGCGAGTTCGTGAAGCGGGTGCAGCACCTGCCCGAGGGCCGCACCGCCGACGTGGTGCACATCGTGTCCCTCTCGGCGATCACCTCGGGCAGCGGCGCGATCGCCTACAACGGGTCCAAGGCCGGCTTCCTCAACGCGACCCGGTGCATCCAGCGGGAACTGCGCGAGAAGGCCACCCGCGCCGCGGACGGGACCGAGCGGCCGTTCCCGTGCCGGGTGCAGGCGGTCATCCCGGCCGCGATGGACACCCCGATGATGGAGCAGTGGGGCATCCCCGCCCACCTGATGATGCCGCCGTCGGCCGTCGCGGAGATGGTGCGCACGCTCGTGACGCTGCACCCGGCGGCCTTCGTGCCCGAGATGCAGATCGTCCCGCGGCTGGAACCGAACTTCCCCCGCTGACCGGCCGGCGCACCCGAGGAGGAACCACCATGAGCACCCCCGACGACGACCTCGACACCGCGATGGCGACCGGCTCCGACGCAGGCGTTCCCGGTGAGCACCTGGGGGACGGCGAGCTGACCCCCGATGAGGAACGCCTGCTCGCCGAGCTGTCGAGCGGCGGGCCCGCGGAGCCGATCGGCGACACCGACGCGATGGCGCGTGCGGCCGAGGACGAGGCACCACTGCCCGCGGCGGGCGGCGACCAGGGCGACGGGCTCAGCGCCCGGTTCAGCGCGCCTCCGGCGGAACCGGGCTGAGGATCAGGCGTCGGGCCGGACGGGGACGAGCCGGCCGGCCGCCAGCGGGGCGCACCAGGCCGCCAGGGCGCTGAAGGTGCTGCGGGCCGCGCCGACGATCCGGTCGGCGTCCCCGCCGGCGGCCACCCGCTCCCGGGTCGCCCGCCGGTAGGCGTGCCACATGGCGCCGGTCTCGGTGCCGTAGGGGGAGAAGGCGCCCAGCCGCACCTCGGGGCCGAGGGTCGGCAGCCCGGCGAGGTGGCGCGAGATGAACGTGCCGCCGAGCGTGGACCCCTCGAGCACGTAGAGCCGGCCGAGGGCCTGGTCGGTGTCCCCGACGGCCGGCAGCTCCGGGCCGCCGGAGTCCTCCGGTGCGGCACCGAGGGCGGCCAGGTCGTCGGCGAAGAGGTGGGCGCGCCGGCGGCGGGTCCAGCCGACGGTCCCGGCGTCGGCCGGTTCGCGGCGGGCCCACGCGTCCAGGCCGGTCTCGGCTGCGGTCCAGTACGCGTGGAGGCGGGTGAGGACGTCGACCAGCCGGTCCCGGTCCAGGCCGGGGTCCATCAGCCCGAGGGTCGCCTCGACGTCCTCGTGCTCGGCGGCCGTGGCCGAACGCAGCACCGCGAGGACGTCGGCGTCACCCGCATCTCGAGGCAACGCCTCTCCCTCCTCCGGCTGCCCCGAGGGTAGGTCACGGCGCCCGGAGCGTCGGTCAGCCGGCGGCCGGACCGTTCCCGCGCAGGCGGGCGCAGCGCAGCGAGGCGTGCACCAGCAGCCGCGCGTCCCCGTCGGCGAGGTCGAGGCCGGTGAGCTCCTCGATCCGCCCCAGCCGGTAGTAGAGCGTCTGCCGGTGGATGCCCAGCTCCTGGGCCGCACGCGCCGCCCCGGCGCCCGCGTCCAGCCACACCTCGGCGGTCTCGGTGAGGACGGGGTCGGCCAGCAGCGGGGAGACGGCCGGGTCCGGAGCGGCCAGCCCGGCGAGCAGCCGCCAGCTGCCGAGCTCGTCCCAGTGGGCGACCGGCGAGAAACGGGCGACGGCGGCCGCGACGTCCGCGGCCGTCCGCGCCTGGTCCCACCGCTCGGCCAGCCCGGCGACTCCACGCGCGACGGTGGAGAGACCGGCCGTGCTGCCCCGCGGCAGCCCGGCCAGCGCGGCCGCGGCCAGGGCGCCGGCCGGGCGGAGGTCGCCAGGGGCGCGCACGGGCAGGAGGACGGCGGCCAGCGGAGCGGGTCGGTCCTCCTCGTGCAGCACCGCGCTGATCGCACCGCCGCCGGGCCCGCGCCAGCCCGCCGGGAGTGGCGCGCCGGCCGGCCGGAGGGCCACCAGCACGAGGGCGGTGTCCGGGCCGTGGGCCGCGGCGAGGGTGCGCGTGGCCTGGGCCCGCGCGGCGGGGGTGCCGGTGAGCGCCGTGGCGAGGGGGCGGCCCAGGTCGCCGGCGGTCCACTCCCGCTGGGCGAGCAGCCGGCCGGCCTCGGCGGCCAGCTCGCGCGCGCGGGCCAGGGCGGGGTCGGCGCGGTCGGTGGGGTCGGTCCGGCCGCCGTCGAGCAGCCACAGGTAGCCGTGCGTGCGCCCGCCGTGCCGGACCGGGAGCACCAGCCGGGTGAGGATGCCGGCGGCCGGGTCCGCAGGGATGCGCAGCGGGCCCTCGGCGCCGGCGATGACGAAGTCCTCGAACCAGCGCCGGGTGTCCGGTGCCGATCCGCGGCCGAGGATGGACCGGGTGCGAACGGCGTCCATGACCGGGGTCGCGTCGACGGGGGTCGCGTCGACCGGGGCGCCGCCGTCC
The DNA here is from genome assembly GCF_010686765.1 of Geodermatophilus sabuli. Lineage (GTDB taxonomy): Bacteria > Actinomycetota > Actinomycetes > Mycobacteriales > Geodermatophilaceae > Geodermatophilus > Geodermatophilus sabuli_A. The sequence goes on from NZ_JAAGWF010000017.1 coordinate 76,943, forward strand.
ACCGGGGCGCCGCCGTCCACCGGGGCGCCGCCGTCCACCGGGTGGGCGCAGAAGGCCAGCAGGGTGAACGCGGCGTCCTCCAGGGTGGCCGGGGCGCCGAGCAGGCCGGCCACCTGGTCGACCAGGTCCTGCAGCTCGTCCCGCACGCGACGTCTCCTGTACAGGTGTCTGAACCCGGACGGGAGACACCGTACGTCTGTCGCTGGTGGCGGCGTCCGTGGCTGCCTAGCGTCGGATCCGGCGGGCAGGACCGCGGACGTGCACCGGGCACCTCCGCGGACGTGCCCGGAGAGGGAGGCAGCGCGTGCTCTCGCAGAAGGCACTGCTGCTCGGTGCCGCGCGGCGTCCCGGGCTGCGGCGGCTGGTCACCGGCAACCGGGCCACGCGCGCGGTGGTCGACCGGTTCGTCGCGGGCGAGACCCTGGACGACGCGCTGTCCGCCGTCCGCCGGCTGACCGGGCAGGGGATCGGGGTGACCCTCGACCACCTCGGCGAGGGCGTCACCGATCGCAGCGAGGCGGTGCGCGCCCGCGACGCCTACCTCGCGCTGCTCGACGGCCTCGCGCCACTGGGACTGGGCCGGGCCGCCGAGGTGTCGGTGAAGCTGTCGGCGTTCGGGCAGGCCCTGCCCGGCGGGGGGACCGACCTCGCGCTGGAGCTGGTCCGCCCGGTGGTGGAGGCGGCGAGCGCGATCGGCACCACGGTGACCCTCGACATGGAGGAGTCGGCCACCGTCGACTCCACCCTGACCGTGCTCGCCGAGCTCCGCCGCGACCACCCCGGCACGGGTGCGGTGCTGCAGGCCGCGCTGCACCGGACCGAGGACGACGCCCGCGCGCTCGCCGTCCCCGGATCGCGGGTGCGGCTGGTGAAGGGTGCCTACGACGAGCCACCGTCGGTCGCCCACCAAGGGCGCGACGACGTCGACGCCGCCTACGCCCGGTGCCTCGGCGTCCTCATGAGCGGCCCCGGGTACCCGATGGTCGGCAGCCACGACCCTCGGTTGATCTCGATCGCCCAGCGGCTGGCCGCCCGCGCCGGCCGGACGCCGGACTCCTGGGAGGTCCAGATGCTCTACGGCATCCGGACCGCCGAGCAGCACCGGCTGGCCGCCGCGGGCGTGTGCGTCCGCGCCTACGTCCCCTACGGCCGCGACTGGTACGCCTACTTCATGCGGCGGCTGGCCGAGCGTCCCGCCAACCTGCGCTTCTTCCTGCGCTCCCTCCTCACCTCGTCCTGACCCACCGTCCGGCCGGCGTCGTCACTCCGGCCGCCGTTCCCGAAGAGGAGCTCCCCATGGACGGCATCACCCGCGTCCCGCCGCCGCGCAACGAGCCGGTGCTGGGCTACGCCCCCGGCTCGGCCGAGCGCGCAGACCTGGAGAAGCGGCTCGCCGAGCTGGCCGCCGACCCCCTCGACCTGACCCTGACCGTCGGCGGGCGGCAGCGGATGGGCGGGGGGAAGCGCTTCGACGTCGTCCAGCCGCACCGCCACGCCGCCGTCCTCGGCACCGCCGCGCACGCCACGCACTCCGACGCCGAGGAGGCGGTGCGCTGCGCCCGGGAGGCCGCGCCCGGCTGGCGCGAGCTGTCCTTCGACGACCGCGCCGCGGTGTTCCTCAAGGCCGCCGAGCTGCTCGCGGGGCCGTGGCGGCAGACCCTGAACGCCGCGACGATGCTCGGCCAGAGCAAGACCGCCCAGCAGGCCGAGATCGACAGCGCGTGCGAGCTGATCGACTTCTGGCGCTACAACGTGCACTTCGCCCGCCAGGTGATGGAGGAGCAGCCGGAGTCCTCGCCGGGGGTGTGGAACCGGGTCGACCACCGGCCCCTGGAGGGCTTCGTCTACGCGGTCACGCCGTTCAACTTCACCGCGATCGCGGGCAACCTGCCGACGGCGCCGGCGCTGATGGGCAACACCGTGGTGTGGAAGCCGGCCCCGACCCAGCAGTTCGCCGCGCACTTCGTCATGCGGCTGCTCGAGGCCGCCGGCCTGCCGCCCGGCGTCGTCAACATGCTGCCCGGCGACGGGGTGGCGGTGTCCGAGGTCGCCCTGGCCGACCGCGACCTCGCCGGGATCCACTTCACCGGGTCGACGGCGGTGTTCCAGCACCTGTGGCGGACGGTCGGGGAGAACATCTCCTCCTACCGCGGCTACCCACGGATCGTGGGGGAGACCGGCGGCAAGGACTTCGTCGTCGCGCACCCCTCCGCCGACGTCGACGTGCTGCGCACCGCGCTGGTCCGCGGCGCCTTCGAGTACCAGGGCCAGAAGTGCTCGGCGGCCTCGCGCGCCTACGTGCCGCGCAGCGTCTGGTCGCGGCTGCGCGACGACCTGGTGTCGACCACCGAGTCACTGCCGATGGGCGACGTCACCGACTTCTCGAACTTCCTGGGCGCGGTGATCGACCGGAGGTCGTTCGCGAAGCTGTCCGGCGTCCTGGACCGGGTGGAGGACGACCCCGCGCTGTCGATCGTCGCCGGCGGGACGGCCGACGACGCCGAGGGCTTCTTCGTGCGGCCGACCGTCATCGAGGGCACCGACCCCGGGCACGAGGTGTTCAGCACCGAGTACTTCGGGCCGGTGCTCGCCGTGCACGTGTACGACGACGCCGACTACGACGCGGTGCTCACCCAGCTGGAGTCGGTCGCGCCCTACGCGCTGACCGGGGCGGTCATCGCCCAGGACCGCGCGGCGATCGCGGACGCGCAGCGGGTGCTGCGGTTCGCGGCCGGCAACTTCTACGTCAACGACAAGCCGACCGGCGCCGTCGTCGGTCAGCAGCCGTTCGGTGGCGGGCGGGCCTCGGGCACCAACGACAAGGCCGGCGCGGCGCAGAACCTGCTGCGCTGGACCAGCACGCGGGTGGTCAAGGAGACCTTCGTGCCGCCGACCGACCACCGCTACCCGTACATGGGGTGAGGCCCCCTCCCACCGCGGACGTCGAACCGCATCCTGGGGACCAGCCGCCGCCAGCCGCCGTCTCCGCGCGACGCGGCCGACCTCCCCGCCGTCGACGTCGTCCTCCGGCGGCATCCGCGCGATCGCCTCGGCGACCCGCTCGGACCGCGGGCGGAACTGCCGGCCCGGCCCTGCGTGCAGCACCAGCCGCGGCCGGGGTGCTCCGGGCGGCTGGTCCTCGGTGAGGGTCAGGACGCCGTGGGCGACCAGTCCCAGGACGTCGGGTCCGCATCAGGTCGTCGGCCGGCGTGCGGCCGACGTGGAGCAGCGCCAGGAGGTGCCCGGGCCTCAGCGGCGGGAGGTGGGGGTTCACCAGCGGTCCAGGTGCAGGACGGCGTCCAGCGGCTCGCGCGCGGCCGGCCGGAACGTCTCCCCGGTGTAGAAGGCGGTCGGCACCAGCGCGCCCTGGTGGACGCCGTCGGGGATGCCGAGGACCTCGGCCACCTCCGCCTCGCGGGCCAGGTGCAGCGACGTCCACGCCGTGCCCAGGCCGCGGGCGCGCGCGGCCAGCATGTAGCTCCACACGGCGGGCAGCAGCGAGCCCCACAGCCCGGCCTGGTTGCCCGCAGGCAGGGCGCGGCCGGTCGCAATGCAGGGCAGGACCAGCACCGGCACCTCGGACATGTGCTCGCCGAGCCACACCGCGCTGTCGCCGACCCGGTGCTGCACCCGCGCCCGCTCGGGCCGGTCGGCGAACAGCCTCCCCGCGAACGTGGCGGACTCGGCGTACCGGACCACCTGCTGCCGGTAGACCTCGCCGACGGCCGCCCGCTGCGCCGGGTCGGTCACCACCACCCAGTGCCAGGACTGGGCGTTGGAACCCGACGGCGCCTGGAGGGCCACCTCCAGGCACTCGCGGACCAGCTCCAGGGGCACCGGCCGGGTGAGGTCCAGCCGCTTGCGGACCGCGCGGGTGGTGGTGAGCAGCTCGTCGGGGCCCAGTGGCAGCGTCATGGCCCCACCCTGCCCGACCCGGGCCAGTGCACCTGCCCGTCGCTCCCGAGCACCGCACCGGCGGAGGGCACGTGCGGGGTCAGCCGCCCGTCGGGCATCAGGTGCGCGACCGGCACGCCCCGGCCGAGGACGGCGACGTCGGCGACCAGTCGCCGGTGGCAGCGCCACCACACGCTCTCGCTGCACAGCACCACGACCGTCGCGGTGGCCGCCTCGTCGAGCACCCGGTCCAGCGCGGCCGCGAAGTCCGGCGTCCGGGTGTGCGCGGCGTAGGCGGCGAACTGGGCGACGGTCCACCAGTCGTCGGCGACCGGCTCGCCGCGCGGCAGCTGCCGCCGGCCACCCAGGCGCTCCTCCCAGCGGTAGTCCACGCCCACGGCCGGCAGCCACCCGGCCAGCGCCTCCCGGGTGACGTCGGGGTTGCTGCGGCTGCCCGGGAACCGGCGGACGTCGACGACCAGGTCCACGCCGGCCGCGACCAGGCGGGCGCCCAGGACCCCGCGGTCGTCGGGCCCGTGCCCCGCGGTGCACAGCGGCATCGCACCTCCCTACCCGCCACCGCCCTCTGACGCCCCGCCGGTCATGCTGGTCGGCGGGCGACGGGGCCCGGGCGAGGGGAGTGGTGTGGCGGGCCGAACGGCGGAGGTCCGGACGTCGCTGTGGCGGCTGCCGGCGATGCGGGCCCTGGTGGGCGCCACGACCCTGGGGTTCGCCAGCTACTGCCTGACGCTGGCCTCGCTGCCGGCCTACGCGGTCGCCGGGGGAGCGAGCGCCGGGACCGCGGGTGTGGTCACCGCCGTCCTGCTGGTCGTCACCATCGCGGTGCAGTCGGTCGTGCCGGCGCTGACCGCCCGGTTCGGAGCGGGGCCGGTCCTCGCCGTCGGGCTGGCCGCCCTCGGAGCGCCGTCCCCGCTGTACGTGCTCGACGACGGGCTGGCCTGGCTGTCGGCGATCTCCGCCGTGCGGGGCGCGGGGTTCGGCGTCCTCACCGTGCTCGGGGCGACGCTCGCCGCCCAGGTCGCGCCGGCCGAGCGGCGCGGTGAGGCGATCGGTCTCTACGGGCTGGCGATCGCGGTGCCCAACCTGGTCGCCGTCCCCGCGGGGGTGGCGCTGGTGCTCGACGGGCAGGTCGCCTGGCTGGCCTGGCTGTCGGCCTCCCCGGTGCTGGCCCTGCCGCTGGTGCCCGCGCTGGTGCGGGCGGTCCGGTTGGAGTCGACCGCCGGACGGTCGTCCCGGGCGGCCGCGCTGGCCGCCCTCGCGCCGTCGGGGGTGCTGCTGGCGGTCACCCTCGCCGGCGGTGGACTGGTCACCTTCCTGCCGATCGAGCGGCCCGACGGAGCCCTGGCGACGGCGGCGCTGCTGGTGTTCGGCATCACCGGCGCGATCACCCGGTGGCGGGCGGGACTGCTCGCCGACAGCATGGGCACCCGCCTGCTCGTGCCGCTGTCGCTGGCCGTCAGCGCCGCCGGACTGGCCTTGGTGGCGCTGGGGCTGGTCACCGGCGACGCGTGGGTGCTGGCCGGTGCCGGCGTCTTCGGTGCCGGGTACGGCGCGGTGCAGAACCTGACCCTGATCACCGCGTTCGCCCGTGCCGGTGCCGGGGGCGCGACCGCCGCCAGCGCCATGTGGAACGCCTCGTTCGACGCCGGCACCGCGGCCGGGGCTCTGGCACTGGGCGTGGTCGCGGCCGGCCTGGGCCTGCCGTGGACCTACACCCTCGTCGCCGTCGGCCTGGTCCTCACGCTGCCGGTGGCGCTGGCCGCGACCCGGCCCGCCGCCCGCTGATCAGCCGACGAAGCGGTCGGCCACCGCCCGCTGGGAGCGGATGAGCGCGACCTCCTCGGCGGCCCGACGCAGCCACACGCGGAGGCCGGCGGGGTCGTCCCGGCTGGCGTCGCGCAGGGCGCCCAGCCGCAGCTGGCGGGTGTTGGCCTGGGCGCGCTGGGCCGGCGGCAGCCGCCGCGCCTCAGCACGGGCGACGGAGGTGAGGCCCGCGCCGACGAAGACCAGCTCGCGGATCGTCGGGATGCCGGCCAGCAGCGCCTCGGCGCCCAGGGAGTCGTCGTCGGCGAGCAGGCGCAGGAGCTCGTCGGCTGCGCGCCGGCCGTGGGTGTGCGGATCGGGGGAGGTCACGCTGCGCCATTGTCGTCCTGCCGCGGACTCGCCGGTCACCCTCCCCGGGGTCACGGGGGAGGGCGACCGTCACGGGGTCAGGCGTCGCGGCGGGAGAAGGCCGCGGCCGCGACGGCCAGGACGACGGCGACCTCGGCGGCGAACACCGCGAACCCGGCCCACGGGTCCAGCAGCAGCGGGTTGAACGACTCCGGGGTGGCGATCCGGGCACCGGCGTTGCCGGGCATCAGCTTCGTCGTCCACTCGCCCCACGCGCCGGGCAGCAGCATCGTCATGTTGCCGACGACGAACACCAGGCCCAGCACGATCGACAGCGCGGCCGCGGTGTGCCGGACCAGCAGCCCGACGGCGGCGGCGAGGAGTCCCAGACCGGCCATGTACAGGCCGCTGCCGACCAGTGCGCGCAGCACGCCGTCGTCGGTGAGGGCGAGGCCGATGCCCTCCCGGTCGAGGAACCAGTTGCCGGCCAGGTAGCCGGCGAGCGCGGTGAGGACGCCCGCGACGAACAGCGTCCCGGTCAGGACGGCGGCCTTCGCGGCGAGGACCTCCCCGCGCCGGGGCGTCGCCGACAGCGTGGCCCGGATCATCCCGGTGCCGTACTCGCTCGTGACCGCCAGCGTGCCCAGCACGATGGCCGTGACCTGGGCGAACATCATGCCCCAGGTGATGAACGCGCCGACCGGCTCGTCGGCCTCGCTGCTGGCCAGCCAGCCGGCGCTGGTGGCGCACACGAGGGCGGTCAGCCCGGCGCCGAGCACGAACATCGCGGCGACCGACCAGGTGGTCGAGCGCACCGTCCAGAACTTGATCCACTCGGCGCGGAGGGTGGTGGCGCCGGACGTCCGGGCCGGGGTCTCCTGCCGGGTCCAGGCGTGGGTCCCCACGACGGTCATCGGGCTGCTCCTGCGGGGGTGGCGGCGTACTCGACGCTGTCGGCGGTCAGGGTCATGAAGGCGTCCTCGAGCGAGGAGCGCACCAGGGTGAGCTCGTGCAGCAGCAGGCCCGCGCGGCCGACGAGCTCGCCGACGCCGGCGACGTCGAGGCCCTGCACCCGCAGCTCCGCGCCGTGTGCGGCGACGTCGAGGCCGTGCTCGCGGAGCACGGTGGCCACCGCGTCGTGCTGGGGGCTGCGCACCCGCACGTGGGACGCGGCGTGCTCGGCGATGAAGTCCGGCGTCGAGCAGTCGGCCAGCACCCGGCCGCGGCCGATCACCACCAGGTGGTCGGCGGTCAGCGCCATCTCCGACATGAGGTGGCTGGAGACGAACACCGTCCGGCCCTCGGCCGCCAGGTCGCGGGCGAGGGTCCGCACCCAGCGGATGCCCTCGGGGTCCAGACCGTTGACCGGCTCGTCGAGGACGACGACCGGCGGGTCGCCGATGAGCGCCGCGGCGATGCCCAGCCGCTGTCCCATGCCGAGGGAGAACCGGCCCACCCGCTGGTCGGCCACCGCGGTCAGCCCCACCAGCTCGAGCACCTCGTCGACACGGGTGCGCGGGATGCCGTTGCTGGCGGCCAGCCAGCGGAGGTGGTCCCGCGCGGAGCGGCCGGGGTGCAGGGCGCGGGCCTCCAGCAGCGCGCCCACCTCGCGCAGCGGTGCGGGGAAGTCGGCGTAGCGGCGACCGTTGACGGTGACGCTGCCGGAGGTGGGCCGGTCCAGGCCCAGGACCATCCGCATCGTCGTGGACTTGCCGGCGCCGTTCGGGCCGAGGAAGCCGGTGACGCGGCCGGGCTCGACGGTGAAGGAGATGCCGTCGACGGCGGTCTTCGGGCCGTAGGTCTTGGTGAGCCGGTGCGCGGCGATCATGCGGACACCGGGTCCGGGGAGGTCGGGGAGGTCATGCCGTCGAGGCTGTCGGGCGGCCGGGGCGGCGTACATCCGGGAGCGCCCTGAGCCGACCCCCACGCGCCCCCGAGGGCCCCGTGAGGGGCCTCCCTCAGGCGGAGCGGGCGAGGACGCCGTCGGGGAGCAGCAACCGGCGCAGCTCGCGCGCGGCCTCCCGGCCGGCTCGGTTCGCGCCGATGGTGCTGGCCGAGGGCCCGTACCCGACCAGGTGCACGCGCGGCTCCCCGGCCACGTGCGTGCCCTCCATCGCGATGCCGCCGCCGGGCCCGCGCAGGTGCAGCGGCGCGAGATGGCCCAGGGCCGCCCGGAAGCCGGTGGCCCACAGCACGGCGTCGGCGCGCACGGAGCGGCCGTCGTCCCAGGCGACGCCGTCGGGAGTGAGCCGGTCGAACACCGGCAGCCGGTCGAGCACGCCGCGCTCGCGGGCCGCACGCACCCAGGGCGTGACGACCAGCCCGGTGACGCCGACGACGCTTCCGGGGGAGCGACCCTCGCGGACGGCGTCGGCGACCAGCGCGACGGCGGCCCGCCCCTCCTCGGGACCGAACGGTCCCTCCCGCCACACCGGGGGACGACGGGTCACCCAGGTCGTGTGCGCGACCTCGGCGATCTCCCCGAGCAGCTGGACGGCCGACGCGCCCCCGCCCACGACCACCACCGACTGCCCGGCGAACTCCGCGGGGCCGCGGTAGTCGACGGTGTGCACCTGGCGGCCCCGGAAGACCTCCTGGCCGGGGTAGCGCGGGACGAACGGGCGGGTCCAGGTGCCGGTGGCGTTGACCACCGCCCGGGCGGTCCACTCGCCGGCCGACGTCCGCAGCAGGAACCGGCCGTCGTCGGTGCGCCGCACCGCGTGCACCCGGACCGGTCGCCGCACGCCCAGGCCGACGTGCTGCTCGTAGTCGGCGAAGTAGGCCGGCACCGCCTCGGCGGCGGGCACGTCGTCCCCCGCGGGCGGGAAGGGCAGACCGGGCAGGTCGTGCACGTGGTGGGTGCGGCCGAGGGTGAGGGAGGGCCAGCGGTGCTGCCAGGCCCCGCCGGGACGGCGGTCGGCGTCCAGGACGACGAGCCCCGGGCCCGGGGCGAACCCGGCCCGCAGCAGGTGGTACCCGGCGCTCAGCCCGGCCTGGCCCGCACCGATGACCGCCACGTCGACGTCGCTCACACCCGGACAACCGCGCCGGTCAGGCGGTGCTTCCGCCACGGTCCCGGACCTTGCGGATCTCTTGCGGTCGCGGCGCGGGAGCCCTGCGGTCGCCCCACCAGAGTCCAACCTGTCGCCGGGGTGACCCGGAGGCCACAGGACAGCCGGTGTCTCCATCGCACGGGGGGACGGAGCCGCCGGCCGACTCGGCCGGTGACGCTGTGGGGGACAGCGCCGCCGGGCAGGACGACCGGTGCACCGCGGGGGAACGGTGCCACCGGTCGTGGGGGGAACGCACGAGGCCGGCCGCGGGCGACCGCGGCCGGCCTCGCCGCGTCGGGCCCAGGTCTCCCGGCCGGAGCCGTTCCGCTGACCCTGCGCCCCGTCTCGATACGCGTTACGTTCAGACGGTGACGGTCGGTGATGGTCTTGCCCGGTCGGGGACGGTCCTGACCCGCACGCGCACGAGTGCGCGCCGGCTGGACCGGACCCGGGACGAGGCGATCGCCACCGCGGTCATCGAGGTGCTGGGCCGCGAGGGGTACGCGGGCCTGACCATGGACGCGGTGGCCCTGGCCGCCGGCGTCGGCAAGGCGACCATCTACCGGCGGTGGTCGAGCAAGGCCGACCTCCTGCTCAGCGTGCTGGACGTGGCCGGCGAGAGCCCGCCGGTCCACGCGGACACCGGCGACCTGCGCGACGACCTGGTCGCGGTGCTGCTCTCGACGCTGGACCTGCTGGCCGGCCCGTCGGGTCGGGCCACGCGCAGCCTGCTCGGTGCGCTGGTCGACGACCCCGCCTTGGCCCGTGCCTTCCAGGCCGGTCCGCTGGCCCGGTGGGACGCCGCGTGGACCGCCGTCCTCGACCGGGCGGTCGACCGGGGCGAGATCACGCCGGCCGCGGCCGGCTCGGTGGTGGCCGAGCTCGCCCCGGCCGTGCTCTGCCTGCGCTGGCTGGTCACCGGCCGGGAGCTGGACACGTCGGTCGTCGAGGAGATCGTCGACCGGGTGGTGCTCCCGCTGCTGCGCGGCTGGTAGGTGCGGCGTTTCGGATCGGCGCGATCGGGGGAGTGGCGGGGCCGCGGGTCGGGAGGTGACGGCGTGAACCTGGAGAAGGTCGTCTTCGGCTTCTTCGTGCTGCTCGCCGCCACCCTCAACTTCGGGTTCTTCATCGGCGACATCGACGACCCCGCGCTGCACAACCCCTACGAGCTGTTCGCCGCGGTGGTGGTCAACCTGATCGCCACGGTGCTGAAGTTCGGCGACCGCACCCAGATCGGGGCCGTGCACCTGGCGACCAGCCTGGTGGCGGACCTGCAGCTCATCGGCGCGGCCCTGATGTTCGGCTACGCCGAGTACGTCTCGAGCGCCGGGATGACCCCCTCGTGGACGGCGAGCGTCGTGTCCCTGTCGGGCGGCGCCCTGCTGGCCAACATCGTCTCCGTGGTGCTGCTGGTCGTGGAGACGGTCTCGTTCCACCGCGGGTGAGAGGAGGCCGTCGTGGGCAACCCCCTGCTGATCTTCTGGCGCCAGGTGTTCGGCCAGGAGGACGACCGGCGCCGGGTCCGCCGGGCCACGCTGCGGGTCGCCGCCGCCTCGGCCGCGCAGGCATCGGCGACGATCTTCCTGGTCATGCGCCGGATGCGTGTCCCGCTGATCGTGCTGATCACCATCTTCGCGGTCAGCGTGCTCGGGCTGACCGTCATCCCCGGGCAGGACGACCAGGGCAGACCGTGGCGGATGGGCTTCTTCGACGCCTTCTACGTCATGAGCTACACGGCCACCACGATCGGGTTCGGCGAGATCCCCTACGCGTTCACCTACAGCCAGCGGATGTGGGTCACCATCTCCATCTACCTGGCGGTCATCGGCTGGGCCTACGCCATCGGCTCGCTGCTGGCCCTGCTGCAGGACCGTGCCTTCCGGTCGGCGCTGTCGTTGCAGCACTTCACCCGCAAGGTCGCCCGGCTGCGGGAGCCGTTCCTGCTCATCGCCGGGTACGGCCGCACCGGAGAGCTGCTGGGCCACTCGTTCGACGCACTGGGCCGCCGGTTCGTCGTCCTCGACCTCTCGGACGAGCGCATCGATGGCCTGGAGCTGGGCTCCTACCACGCCGACGTCCCCGGCCTGACCGCGGACGCCCGCGATCCCGGGCACCTCGCCGTCGCCGGCCTCGACCACCCGTGCTGCGAGGCGGTCGTGGCGCTGACCAACGACGAGGAGGCCAACCTCGCCGTGGTCATGGCGGCTGCGCTGCTGCGGCCCGAGCTGCCGGTCATCGCCCGGGTCACCTCCCGCACCCTCTCCGAACGGATGCAGGCCTTCGGCAACCCGAGCACCGTCAACCCCTTCGACCGGTTCGGCGACCACCTGCGCCTGGCGCTCAAGGCCCCGGCGTCCTACCAGCTGCTGACCTGGCTGGAGAGCGGTCCCGGTGCGGCGCTCCCGAGCCGGGGTGCGCCGCCGCGCGACGGCCGGTGGATCGTCTGCGGCTACGGCCGGCTGGGCCGGGAGCTGACCGCCGACCTGCGTGCGGAGGGGCTCGACGTCACCGTCATCGAGTCCACCCCGGCTCAGGGGGAGGACGCCGACCTGCTCGTCGGCGACGGCTCGGATCCGTGGGTGCTGGCCCAGGCCGACCTCGACCGGGCGGTGGGGCTGATCGCCGGCACCGACAACGACACGACCAACCTGTCCCTGGTCGCCGCGGCACGGCGCAGCAACCCCTCGCTGTTCGTCGCCGCCCGGCAGAACCGGCCGGCCAGCGCACCGCTGTTCGGCGCCATGGACCTCGACGCGCTGCTGGTGCCGACCGAGGTGGTCGCGCACGAGGTCTACGCGCAGCTGTCGACGCCGCTGCTGTGGCGCTTCCTCCGGGAGATGCCCGCGCGGGGCGACCGGTGGGCGGCGGACCTGGTCGGCCGGCTCACCGACGTGTGCGGCACCCGGCTGCAGGCGCTGTGGAAGGTCCGCCTCACCGACGAGGAGGCGCCGGCGCTCGGGAGCTGGCTGGCGTCCGGCACCGCCGAGCTCGGCACGCTGCTCCGCAACCCGGAGGACCGGGCCGACCCCCTGCACGCGATCGTCCTGCTGGTCGTGCGAGGACGCGAGGTCACGCTGGCGCCCGGTGACGACTTCGTGCTGCGGTCCGGGGACGAGCTGCTGCTGGCCGGCTGGGCCGCCGCCCGGCGGGCCCTGGACACCATCTGCGTCGTCGACGCCGTCCGGGAGTACGTGGTCACCGGCCGGCGGGTGCCCTCGAGCTGGATCTGGCGGAAGCTGTCCCGGGGCGAGCCCGAGGTGGAGGAGCCGGCCACCCGACCGCCGGCCGCGACCCGGTCCTGAGACCGCGACCCCGCGGCGGGGGCGGCGCACCGGCGGGCCGGGACCGTGATCCGCGACTCACCCCTTCAGGTGATGCGATCGCGGTTCGAGTCCGGCGATCGGGGTCGGGGGCCGATCTATCCCGTGTGGACGAGGACGGACGGCCGGTGACCCCCCAGCGGGGCCGCGTCGTCGTGCTGCTCCTGACGATCGGCCTGTCGCTGGTCTTCGCCACGGGCGTGGTCGCCCGTCCGGCGGGGGCGAGCTGGGACAGGACCTACGACGTCGTCCTCTTCAACCTGCCCTACCTGGCCGCGGCCGGCGGGTGCTTCGCGGCCGCGGTCCGGGTGCGGAGGGAGCGGATCGCCTGGGTCGGCCTCGGCGCCGCGCTGACGGTGAGCGCGGTGGGCAACGCGCTGCGGGTGCTCGCCGCCGGGCTCCAGGGGAACGGACCGTCGTCCCCCCTGGCCGACGCGGTCTCCCTGGCCGGCTACCTCCTCCTCTACGTGCACGTCGTGGGACTGATCCGCGCCCGGGTGCCCCGGTTCCACCCCAGCATGTGGCTGGACGGGATCGTCGGTGCCTTCGGCACCCTGGCCGCCGGGGTGGCCTTCGTGCTCGGGCCCTACCTCTACCCGGACCCCGGCCAGAAGGCGGTCGCGGCGATCGAGCTGGTGGGGCCGACGACGTCGGTCATGCTGCTCGCCGTCCTCGTGGCCGTCGGGTCCATCCTCGGCGTGCGCCTCGACCGCACCCTGGTGACGGTGACCCTGGGGCTGTGCTGCATGTGCGCCTCGGACTTCGCCCTCTTCGCCCTCAAGGTCCAGCACCGGTACGTCGACGGGGGGCCGCTGGAGCTCGGCTGGCTGGCGTGCATCGTCCTGGCGGCTGCCGCCGCGACCGGCGCGCACGACCGTCCCGCACCGGTCGACCGTGGCGGCGGCTCGCGCATCGGCTGGCGCCTGCTCGCCGTGCCGCTGGCCTGCATCGTGGCCAGCCTCTTCGTCCTCGGGTCCGGCTGGACCCATCCGATGCCCCCGGTCTCCGCCTGGCTGGCGATCGCCTGCGTACTGGCCGGCATCGCCCGCATCGCCGTGACCTTCCACGAGGTCCGTGGCTTCAACCAGGTCAAGCAGGAGGCCCGGACCGACGAGCTCACCGGCCTGGCCAACCGCCGCGCGCTGCTGGAACGGGCGCAGCGGATCGTCACCTCCGCCACCACCGGCCGGCCCGCTGCCCTGCTCCTGCTGGACCTGGACGGGTTCAAGGAGGTCAACGACAGCCTCGGCCATGCCGCCGGCGACGACCTGCTGCGCCAGGTGGGGCCGCGGCTGCGGGAGGCGCTGCGCGCCGAGGACGTGCTCGCCCGGCTCGGCGGCGACGAGTTCGCCGTCCTGCTGCCGGCCGCGGACGTGGCCGAGGCGCAGGTCCTCGCCGAGCGGCTGCGCGGGCAGTTGCTGCAGCCGTTCACGGTGGCGGGGGTCCGGCTGCACGTGGGGGTCAGCGTCGGTGTCGCGACCACCCCGGCGCCGGCGGGCACCGTGCAGGAGCTGCTGCACTGCGCGGACGTCGCGATGTACACCGCGAAGAGCACGCGGACCGGCGTGCACGTCTACGTCCCCGATCCCGTGACGGGGACGGCCGGGGGTGACCGGCTGCGCACCATGGAGGAGCTGCGGACCGCCCTCACCGACGGCGAGCTCGTGGTCTTCCTGCAGCCGCAGCTGGACCTGCGCAACGGCGACGTCGTCGGCGCCGAGGCCCTCGTGCGCTGGAACCACCCCACCCGGGGACTGCTCAGCCCGGCCGACCTGCTGCCCGCGGCCGAGCAGGCCGGGCTGCTGCGGCCGCTCACCGACACGGTGCTCGAGCTGGCGCTCGCGGCAGCCGGCCGCTGGTGGACCGACCACGAGGTGCCGGTCTCGGTGAACCTCTCGGCCGCCAACGTCACCGACCTGGACCTGCCGGACAAGGTCGCGTCCGCGTTGCGCAGGCACGGGCTGCCGGCGCGGGCACTGACGCTGGAGCTGGTCGAGGACACCCTGATGACCGATCCGGAGCGGGGTCGTGCGGTGCTCAGCGACCTGCGCCGGCTCGGCGTCCGCACGTCGATCGACGACTACGGGACGGGGTACAGCTCGCTGGCCTACCTGCGGCACCTGCCCGCTGACGAGCTCAAGCTGGACCGGAGCCTGACGGCGGACGTCGACCGCGACCCCCGGGCCGCGGCCATCGTCCAGCACACCGTCGCCCTCGCGCACCATCTGGGCCTGAGCCTGGTGGCCGAGGGCGTGGAGACCGTCGCGACGAGCGTCACCCTCGCGCGGCTCGGGTGCGACGTCGCCCAGGGCTACGCGATCGCCCGTCCCATGCCCGTCGACGACTTCCTGGGGTGGCTCGTCGCCTCCGAGTCCGCCCTGCTCGACGAGGTCCTGGTCCCCCTGCTCAGCCAGGGCGGTGGGCCGGGAGTGAGATGACGCGGAGCGCGTGTCCCACCACTGCGCTCCGCTGTCGAACCGTCACTCTGGGAGGGTGATGTCACCTCCGCCCTCCAGTGACCTGCTCCGACCCCGGCTGCTGAGGAGCGCCGAGCACCCGCCGCACCGGAGGGAACCCGACGACTGGCACGACCTCGCGCCCGACATCGTCCGTCAGCGGCTGGTCATCGAGGGGATCCCCGCACGGCCCATCGGCGACGAGCAGATCCGGCACTACCTGTCGGCGCTGTCCCGCGAGGTCGACATGGTGCAGCTGCTCGAGCCGGTGACGCACCGCTCCGACCTGTACGGCTGGGCCGGCTGGATCCACTGGGAGACCTCCGGAGCGCACTTCTACGCCTGGGAGCAGCCGCGGCTGTTCTTCTCGGTGGACATGTACACGTGCAAGGCCTTCGACGTGGCCACCGCCGTGTCGTTCACCCGCGCGTTCCTCGACGCGGGCACCGTCGTCGCGAAGTCGTTCTGAGATGCCGCTGCGTCTGCTCATCGCGCACTCCCCGACCGAGCGGGCGGCCGCGCGCGAGGTCGAGGCGCGGGTGTTCCTGCAGGCCTTCGGCAACACACCGGAGGTCATGGAGGAGGAGTACGGCCCCTACGGCGACCGGTCGCGCTTCGTCGTCGTGATCGACGACGCGAGCGGTTCGGCGCTGGGCGCCGCCCGGCTCATCCTCCCGGACGGCACCGGCATGGTGAAGACGCTGGCCGACGTGGCCGGCGAGCCCTGGCGGCTCTCCGTGCCCGACAGCCTCCGAGCGGCGGATCTGGCCGGGCGGCCGGTGTGGGACGTGGCGAGCCTGGCCGTCGACCGGCGGTACCGCAGCGGCGCCGCCGGGGCCGAGGTCACCCTCGCCCTGTGCCACGGCCTCTTCCAGTACTCGCGGCTGTGCGGCGCCGACGGCCTGGTCACCATCCTGGACGACCGCGTCCTCCGGCTGCTGCGGGCGATGGGCGTGCCGTGGGCCGCGATGGCGGGCGCCACGTCCCGGGAGTACCTGGGCTCGCCCGCGAGCACGCCCTGCATCTGCCTCGTCGACGCCATCGGGGAGAGCATCCGTGCGACCCGGCCCGACCTGGCGCCGGCCGTGGTCGAGGGTGTCTTCCGCTCGATCGCCCTGGACCCGGCCGACCTGTTCCCCGGCCGCGGTGGCTCCCTGCCCGAGGCAGCCGTGAGCAGGCAGCCGGCCCGGACGGCCGCGCCGCGGCGGGACACGTCGGGATGGCGGCCCCCCACGCACCGGCGTCCGGAGGTCGCCGTCAGCTCACCCGGCACCGCTGCCGGCTCCTGAGCTCGGCCACCCCACCCCCGTCGACGACGAAGCGGCTCCCTCCCGGAGGAGGAGGCCGCTTCGCCGTGCCGTGGTGCGCCATCAGGGACTCGAACCCCGAACCCGCTGATTAAGAGTCAGCTGCTCTGCCAATTGAGCTAATGGCGCCTCCGCCCGGCTCGGCCGGGCGACGAGGGAGAACGATACCAGCGCGCCACAGCCGGTCGCCGGGTGGTCCGGCGGCTCCGCGTCCCCCCGCACGTCACCCCCGACGTGGACACTGGGGGACCGGTGCCGGTGGTCGGGCGGGGGCGATCACCGACGAGGTGGAGGAGATCGCGATGCGACGGACGGCTGCGCTGGTCACGGCGGGAGCGCTGGTCCTGCTCGCCGGCTGCCAGGGGGACGGCGGGGGCGGCGGGGGCGGGACGGCGGCCGCCGAGACCACCGTCGAGGCCGTCCCGGCGTCGGTCACGGTGACGCCGGCCGACGGGTCCACCGGGATCTCGCCGGTCGCGCCGGTGGAGATCTCCGTCACCGACGGCGAGCTGCAGGAGGTCGCCGTCGCCGCGGCGGACGGGACGGCGGTGCCCGGGTCGGTCGCCGACGCCCCCGAGGACCCGGCCACCGACGTGTGGTCGCCGGACACCCCGCTGGCCTACGGCACCACCTACACGCTGACGGCGACCGCCGAGGGCGCCGACGAGGAAGCGGTCGAGGCCTCGACCACCTTCACGACCGTCACCCCGGCGTCGGTCACGACGCCGTCGGTCGGCCCGCTGGACGGCCAGACGGTCGGTGTCGGCATGCCGATCCGCGTGTACTTCGACCAGCCGGTCGCCGACCGCGCCGCCGTCGAGAGCCGCCTGCGGGTGACCAGCTCCACGCCGACCGACGGCACGTGGAACTGGTTCAGCGACACCGAGGTGCACTTCCGCCCGTCGCAGTACTGGCCCGAGAACATCGACGTGACCCTCGACGCCGACCTCTACGGCGTCGACCTCGGCGCGGGGGTCTGGGGGGAGAAGGACCGGACGGTGGCCTTCCGGATCGGCGAGCGGCACGTCTCCGTCGCCGACGCGTCCACCCACACGATGCAGGTCTACGACGGTGACCAGCTCGTGCAGACCTGGCCCATGAGCGCCGGCAGCCCGGACAACCCCAGCTACAACGGCGCGCACGTGGTCACCGAGCTCAACCGCGACCGGGTCATGGACTCGAGCACCTACGGCGTGCCGGTCGACAGCCCGGGTGGGTACCGGACGCCGGTGCAGTTCGCCGTCCGCATCTCCGACAGCGGGGAGTTCGTGCACGCCGCCCCCTGGTCGGTGGCGCAGCAGGGCCGGGAGAACGTCTCGCACGGCTGCATCAACCTCTCCACCGAGAACGCCCGCTGGTTCTTCGACTTCTCGCAGCCCGGCGACGTGGTGGAGATCCGCGGCTCCAGCGCGGGGACGCTGCGCTCCAACGTCTACGACTGGACGATCCCGTGGGAGGAGTGGCAGGCCGGCAGCGCGCTCAAGTGAGCCGACCGGCGCGCCCACCTGGGTTTCCTGCGAACCCGGCGCGGGAAGTGATCACTCCGGTTCCCGACCTGAGGAGAGTGCCGTGGACACCTGGGTGATCGTGCTCATCGTCGTGGTGGCGGTGGTCCTGCTGGCGCTGTTGGCGCTCACCATGGCCAAGCGCAACCGGATCAACGGGGCGAAGAAGCGGGAGCAGGCGCGCGAGCACCTGCAGGAGGCGCAGCTGCGTGGCGCCCAGGCGGAGAAGGAGCGGGCCGCCGCCGAGGAGCAGGCCGCCCGGGCCCGACGGGAGCGCGCGGAGGTCGAGGAGCGGACCCGGCTGGCCGAGCGGGAGGCCCAGCAGCGCGCGGCGCAGGCCCAGGAGCACGCCTCGGCCGCGGACCAGCTCCGCGCCAAGGCCGAGAAGCTCGCCCCCGGACTGGCCGACCAGCAGGGGCGGCACGCCGACGACCGGACCGGCGGCCCCGACCAGCCCACCGGCGGGGCCACCCGCCGCTGATTCCGGCGCCCCTCGGGAGTCCTACTCCCGAGGGGCGTGCGCGCGCCCCGTCGGACCGACCGGAGGGCCGCCATGACCGACCTGCTCGCCATCGGCACGCGCAAGGGGCTGTGGCTGGCCCGCAGCGAGGACGACCGCCGGACGTGGTCGGTCGACGGGCCGCACCTGCTCGCCCAGGAGGTCGCGGCCGTGTGCGTCGACACCCGCCGGCCGACTCCGCGGATCCTGGCCGGGATCCAGTACGGGCACTGGGGTCCCACCGTCATGTGGTCCGACGACCTCGGCGGGAGCTGGCAGGAGACCGACTCCGGCGCCATCCGGTTCCCCGGGGACACCGGCGCGTCCCTGGCCCGCGTCTGGCAGCTGCGGCCCGACAGCGCCGACCGGCCCGACGTGGTGTGGGCCGGCTGCGAGCCGCACTCGCTGTGGCGGAGCGCCGACGGCGGCTGCAGCTTCCAGCTGGTCCGCGGGCTGTGGGACCACCCGCACCGGCCGACGTGGGAGCCCGGTGGAGGCGGTGGCGCGGTGCACACCGTGCTGCCCGACCCGGCGTCGGACCGGGTGACGGTGGCCATGAGCACCGGCGGCGTCTACGTCAGCGACGACGGCGGCGGGCAGTGGGAGCCACGCAACCGCGGCATCAGCGCCGCCTTCCTGCCCGACCCGCCGCCCGAGTACGGGCAGTGCGTGCACAAGGTGGCCGTGGACGCCGCCGGCCCCGACCGGATGTACGCGCAGAACCACTTCGGCGTCTTCCGCACCGACGACGCCGGCGGCAGCTGGTCGTCGATCGCCGACGGGCTCCCGGCAGACTTCGGCTTCCCGATCGTGGCCTCACCGACCACGCCCGGCACGGCCTGGGTGGTGCCCCTGGTCGCCGACATGCAGCGCGTGCCACCGGGCGGCCGGCTGCGCGTGCACCGCACCCGTGACGCCGGAGCCACCTGGACCGAGCTCGCCGCCGGCCTGCCCGACGCGTCGTGGGCGGCGGTCATGCGCGACGCGTTCTGCGCCGACGACGCCGACCCGACCGGCGTCTACCTCGGCACCCGCGACGGGTGCGTCTACGCCGGCACCGACGAGGGCGACCGCTTCACCCTGGTGGCCGACCACCTGCCCGACGTCCTCGTCGTCCGTGCGGCCCGGATCGGCTGACCGTGGGGGTCGAGCTGGTGCTGCCCGGCGTCCTCGCCGACCTGGCGGGCGGCGCGCGGCACCTGGAGGTCGAGCCCGGCGGCGGCACCCTGGGGGACCTGCTGGACGCGGTGGCCGCCGTCCACCCGCGGCTGGACCGCCGCATCCGCGACGAGGCCGGTGCGCTGCGCCGGTTCGTGAACGTCTACGTGGACGGCGACGACGTCCGCTTCACCGGAGGGCTGACCGCCAGGGTCGACGACGGCGCCGTCGTCCAGGTGCTGCCCTCGGTCGCCGGCGGCTGAGCTAGAGGGTGGCGAGGGTGGCGCACTCGGCGCACAGCTGGGTGTCCTCGTACCCCTCGGGTGGCCACACGATCTGCTCGTCGACGGCGACGTAGGCCCCGCACAGTGCCTTCCGGCTACGGCCGTTGACCCGGCCGATCGTGGCGTGCGCCGGACCGATCTGGCGGGGGATCAGACCGTCGGCGCTGCCCACCGAGCCGACCATCACGACGGCGTGAGCGGTCCCGTAGGAGTAGGCGAGAGTCATGGGTCCAGCCTCCGAGCCCGGGCCGCCGCGGACCAGCACCCGGGGGAGCGTGTCCGCCGCAGGCGCCCCTGCCGCCCCATGCGGCACGGGCGCCCGCGGTCGGCGCAGCCGGCGTCCGGGCCGGGCTCAGCCGGCCGCCCGGAGCGTGTCGGCGAGGGGGGTGGTCGGTCGGCCGGACAGGCGGGAGAGGTCTCCGGTCTGCAGCCCCAGGACGCCGTCGCGGATCGCCGCGTCCATCCCGACGAGGAAGCCGACAGTGCCCTCGTCCAGACCGGCCGCGGAGAGCCGGGCGGCGTGCTCCTCCGAGGAGACCGACCGGTGGACGACGTCGCGGCCGAGGATCTCCGCGCAGGTCGCCGCCAG
This sequence comes from Geodermatophilus sabuli, assembly GCF_010686765.1. Classification (GTDB taxonomy): domain Bacteria; phylum Actinomycetota; class Actinomycetes; order Mycobacteriales; family Geodermatophilaceae; genus Geodermatophilus; species Geodermatophilus sabuli_A. The sequence goes on from NZ_JAAGWF010000017.1 coordinate 97,141, forward strand.
CTCCTCGAACGTCCAGGCGGTGTCGCCGGAGAACTCGTAGACGGCGCCGTCGTGGCCCGCGGTGCTGAGCACGGCCGCGATGCCCGCGGCGAAGTCGGCGCGGCTGGCACTGGCGACCCGGCCCTCGCCGGCGCTGTCCACCACCTCGCCAGTCGTCCGGGCCTTGGCGAGGACGGACGCGTAGTTCTCGGAGTACCAGCCGTGCCGCAGCAGGGTCGCGGGGAGGCCGCTGTCCTTGACCGCCTGCTCGGTCCCGAGGTGCTCGGGGGTCATGAGCCACTGCCGGTCGGCGCTGAGCACGCTGGTGTAGACCAGCCGCTCCGCCCCGGCCCGGACGGCGGCGTCGACGACGGCGGTGTGCTGGCGGATCCGCTGTCCGACCGCGTTCCCGGAGATCAGCAGCACGGTGTCCCCGGCGGTGAAGGCGGCGTCCAGGGTCGCGGGGGAGTCGTAGTCGACGACGGCGGTGGGGACCCCGCGGGCGGCGAGGTCGGCGAGCTTCGCCTCGGTGCGGCCGGCCGCGAGGAGCTGGTCCGCGGGGACGCCGCGGGCGAGGAGCTCCTCGACGACGAGACGGCCGAGCTGGCCGCTGGCCCCGGTGACGACGATGCGCATGTGGTTCCCCTCCGGAGGGTCCGTGGTCGGTGACGTCGAGCATGCCGAGCGTGCCATCGGCGCCGCCGGGCCGCCCCGTCGGGACCCGGCCGAGCCGGTAGCCCGCCGGTGCACCTGCGAGCATCGGGGACCGTGACCGTCGCGCGCTCCCTGCTGCTGTTCGCCCTCGCCGCGCTAGCGGAGATCGGCGGGGCCTGGCTGGTGTGGCAGGGGATCCGCGAGCACCGCGGCTGGCTCTGGGTGGGCGCGGGCGTGGTGGCGCTCGGGCTCTACGGCGTGGTCGCGACGCTGCAGCCCGACGCCGACTTCGGCCGGATCCTGGCCGCGTACGGCGGCGTGTTCGTCGCCGGGTCACTGGCCTGGGGCATCGTCGTGGACGGGTTCCGGCCCGACCGCTACGACGTCATCGGCGCGATCGTCTGCCTGATCGGCGTCGGCGTCATCATGTACGCGCGCCCGAGCTGACCCCGGGTCGGCCCACCCACCCGACGGCGCGCGCGTGCGGTGCGTTGCCGGGCACGGCCGTCCGCTGGGAGGGTGACCCGGTGGGAGGCTGCTGCGACCCTCGCGGGTGCGACGGGGTGTTCGACGACCGGTTCGCCCGTCGGATGGCGGCCCGCTACCGGAGGCGGGGTCTGGACGCGACGGCCCGCCGGCTCGTCGAGGTCCTGGCCGAACCGGGCCTGGCGGGCGCGACCGTGCTCGAGATCGGCGGCGGCGTCGGCGAGATCGGCCTCGAGCTGCTGCACCGGGGTGCGGCGTCGGTGACCGCTCTCGAGCTCTCACCGGCCTACGAGGCCGCGGCGGCGGAGCTGCTCGACGAGGCCGGGCTGACCGGCCGCGTGCACCGCCGCCTGGTCGACCTCGCCGCCGAGCCGGCCGCCGTCGAGCCGGCGGACGTCGTCGTCCTGCACCGGGTGGTGTGCTGCTACCCCGACGTCGCCGCGCTGCTGGGGTCCGCCGCCGACCGCACCCGCCGGCGACTGGCGTTCAGCTTCCCGCGCCGCGACCTCGTCTCGCGGTCGTTCGTCGCGACGCAGAACGCCCTGCTCGCTCTCAGCGGCCGGCAGTTCCGGACCTTCGCGCACCCGCGGGCCGGCATGTTCGCGGTGCTCGCCGAGCGGGGGCTGCGGCCTGCCCTCGCCCACCGCGGCCCGGTGTGGCAGGTGGCCGCAGCCGGCCGCTGAGCCGCAGCCGGCCGCTGAGCCGCGGAGCGCCCCGCGGCCGGGGGTCAGCGCTCCCCGGAGAGCAGGGCGGCGTACCGCGCGAGGTAGAGCGGCCAGCCGTCGTCGTGGCCGACGCCGTCGCTGAGGGCCTCCCAGCCGGGGCCGTGCCGGTCGATGTCGCGGTGCTCGAGCTCGACGCGGGTGCGCTGCGGGGTCTCGGCGACGAACCGGACCTCGACCTCGCTGGTGTTCTCCGGTTCTGTCTCGACCTGCCAGGTGGGACCGATGTCCCAGCTGAACACGACCCGGTCCGGCGGCTCGTAGGCCAGGACACGGGCCCACCGGCACTCGCTCCCGTCGGTGCCGCGGTCGTAGACGTGGCCGCCCACCCGCGGCTCGAACACCGTCTCCGCGATCGGGACGCCGAGCATGTTGTGCTCGGGCGGCTTGAAGTCGCCGAACCGCTCGGTGAAGACGGCGAAGGCACGATCGATCGGCGCGTCCACGACCACCTGCCTGCGGACGACGGTGCGCTCTGTCTGCGTCATGGTCCCTGCTCCTCCTCGACTGGTCGTCCGACGACCTCGGCGAACCCGCTCAGCGCCCGCCGCCACAACGTGTCCAACTGGTCCCGCAGCGCCCCGACCGCGACCGGGTCGAGCCGGTAGATCCGGCGGGTCCCGACCGCCTCCTCGTGCACCCAGCCGGCGGACTTCAGGACCTTCAGGGCCTGGCTCACCGCCGGCCGGCTGACCGGGAGGTCCGCGGCCAGCTCGCCCACGGCCCGGGGGCGCTCGGCCAGGATCTCGACGATGGCGCGCCTGGTCGGGTCGCCGAGGACCCCCCAGGCCCCGACTGCTCGGTCAGCGTCCACGAACGGTAAGCGTTCTCTTACCATCGATCCGGTGTCAAGAGCGCGCGCCCGGGCACGTGCGCCGGCGGGTGCCGGACGGGCGCCCGGCAGCCGGGCGGGAGACACTCCCCCGGGAGGCGGGAGGCCGGCCGGATGGACGTGCAGCAGACCGGGACCGGGCGCGGTGCCGCGTCGGCGCCCGAGGGCCTCTCCGCGCGCGAGGCCGCCGAGCGGTTGCGTCGCGGGCAGGGGAACGGGGCCGGGGACGGGTCTTCCCGCAGCTACGTGCGGATCCTGCGCACGAACGTCTTCAACTCCTACAACTCGATCCTGTTCACGATCGGCGCCGCGCTGCTGGCGCTGGGTCGGTGGAACGACGCGGTGATCAGCGTCGGCCTGGGGCTGCTCAACGCGGCGATCAGCGCCGTCCAGGAGATCCGTGCCAAACGGAAGCTGGACCGGCTGCAACTGCTCAACCGCAGCCGGGTCACCGTGGTCCGCGACGGCCGTGACGCCGAGGTCGCGCCGGAGGAGGTGGTGGCCGGCGACGTCCTCCACGTGACCCCCGGGGACCAGGTCGTCGTCGACGGTCCGGTCCTCGACGGCGGCCGGATCGAGGTCGACGAGTCCCTGCTCACGGGCGAGTCCGACCCGCTGGTCAAGGAGCCGGGCGAGGACCTCCTGTCGGGCAGCTCCTGCGTCGGTGGGGGCGGTCACCAACTCGCCCGCGACGTGGGGCCGGCCAGCTACGCCAGCCGGCTGACCGCCGACGCCCGGCACGCCTCCACCGACACCACGCCGCTGCAGCACCGCATCGACTTCGTCGTCCGGCTGGTCATGCTGCTCGTGACGCTCATGAGCGCGACGATCCTGTTCCAGGCCGCCCTCGAGGGGTTCTCGCTGGTCCGGGTCGTGCAGACCACCGCTGTGCTGTCCGGGCTGGTGCCCTACGGACTGTTCTTCCTCGTCGCCGTCGCCTACACGGTCGGCGCGGCGAAGAGCGCCGGGCGGGGAGCGCTGGTCCAGCGGGTCAACGCGGTGGAGTCGGTGAGCAACGTCGACGTCGTGTGCACCGACAAGACCGGCACGCTGACCACCGGCCGGCTCACCCTGGCCGCGGTGCGACCGGTCGGGTCGCTCGCCGCCGACGACGTCCAGCGGCTGGCCGGCTCGATGGCCCGCAGCGCGTCGGCGGCCAACCTGACCGGCTCGGCCCTGGCCGCTGCGCTGCCGGGGGAGGCGTGGCCGGTCCGCGAGGAGATCCCGTTCTCCTCGTCGCTGCGGTGGAGCGCTCTGCGCACGGACGACGGGGTGTACGTCCTCGGCGCCCCCGACGCCCTGGCTCCGCAGCTGTCCGGTGCACCGCTCGCCGACGCGGTGGCCGAGCAGGCCGCCCAGGGGCTCCGGGTGCTCGTGGTCGCCCGGGCCGTCGACCCCGCCGCGCCGCTCCGCGACGGCGCCGGCCGGGCACGGCTGCCCGCGCTCGAGCCGCTCGCCGTCGTCTCCCTCGCCGACGAGCTCCGCCCGGACGTCGCCGGGGCGATCGCCCGGCTGCTCGCCGACGGCATCGAGCTGAAGGTCGTCTCCGGCGACGATCCCCGCACCGTCGCCGCCCTGGCGCTGCAGGCGGGGCTGACCGGCGGCGAGCCGGTGACCGGCGCCGACCTCGACGCACTCGCCGATCCCGAGCTGGACCGGGTCGTCGCCCGCACCACGGTGTTCGGCCGCATCGCCCCGGAGCAGAAGGAACGCCTCGTCGCCTCGCTGCGCCGCCAGGGCCGCTACGTGGCCATGATCGGCGACGGCGTCAACGACGCCCGGGCGCTCAAGCGCGCCCAGGTCGGCGTGGCGATGAGGAGCGGCAGCGCGGTCACCCGCGACGTCGCCGACATCGTGCTGACCGACGACTCGCTGGCCGCGCTGCTGCCGGCCCAGCAGGAGGGCCGCCGGATCATCAGCGGCATCGGCACCTCGATGCAGGTGTTCCTCGCCCGGGTCGGCACCCAGGGCCTGGTGATCGCCGCGGTGACCATGCTCGGGCTGGGCTTCCCCTACTCGCCCGCGCAGGTCGGGCTGACCCTCCTCACCGTCGGCGTCCCCACCGTGTTCCTCACCATGTGGGCCCGCCCCGCGCCGCCGGACCCGCACCTGCTGGCCGATCTGGGGCGGTTCGTCGTCCCCGCCGCGGTGGTCACGGCGGCCGCCGCGGTCGGCGTGTACGCCAAGCTCTACACCGATCTCGTCCAGGGGCTGAGCAACCCCGGCGTCCCCGCGTTCGTCGTCGACGAGTTCGAGCGCTACACCGGCGTCTCCTCCGACGACGTCGGCTTCGCCGAGGCAGCGGCCACGCTGGGGGCCCAGACCGGGCTGTCCACCTTCGTCTCCTACGCCGCCTTCGTGCTGATCCTGTTCCTCAAGCCGCCGCACCGCGCCTTCGCCTCGTGGACCCGGCCGGACGGCGACCGGCGTCCGGCGGTGCTCGTCGCCGTGCTCGTGGTGGTCTTCAGCGCCGGGCTGTACCTGCCGGCCTTCACCGACTACTTCGGCGTCACCGACGCCGCGGAGCCGGTCTTCCAGGCCGTGCTGCCGGCCCTGGTCATCTGGTTCGTCCTGCTCAGCGTCGTCTACCGCTTCCGGCTGCTGGACCGTGCCCTCGGGCTGGCCCGGCCCGGCAGCACCGCACCACCCCGCGGCTGACGGGACCGGGCGGCGACCGGCGCGCAGCGGCTACTCCCGCACGACCCAGACCTCGGCCGGGCCCTGAGCGGTGTCCTGCAGCTGCACGGGCTGGAACCGCTGGTAGACGCCGAACCAGCGGGGCCCGTCGTAGACGAGGACCGCCGACGTCAGCAGCTCGGGCGGCACGTGGTCGACCTGTCCGTGGCGCGGGCCGCCCCAGTGCAGCACCAGCTGCCCACCGGGGCCGTCGCCGCGCCCGGCGTCGGCCGTGGGCCGCCGGGCTCGGCTCGGCACCGTCCTGCCGGTGCTCGCCGGCGTCAGCACAGCAGCTCCGCCACGTCGGCCCAGGAGTCCACGACCGCGGCGACGCCGACCCCGTGCAGGGCATCGGCGCGGGCCCGCCGGTCGGCCTCCGGGACGAACTGGAGGATCCCGATGGTCGGGTACCCGGCGGCCACCGCCGACCGTGCGCCGTTCAGCGAGTCCTCGACGGCGACCGCGGTGGGCGGCCCCACCCCGAGCGTGCGGCCGGCGTGCACGTACACGGCCGGGTCCGGCTTGCTGGTGGGTTCGGTCAGCGAGTCCTCGGCGCTGAACCTGCGGTCGGCGTCGAACAGCGGAGCCAGCTCGGTCACCTCGAGGCAGGCGGCCAGCCGGGAGGACGCGCTCGACGTGACCGCGGCGAGGGCGAACCGTCCGGCGAGCCGCTCCAGCGGCCCGCGCACCGCGGGGTCGGGGCGCAGGACCGTGCGCAGGTGCGCGGTGACGACGTCCTTCTCCTCGACCACCCAGTGCTCCAGGTCGGCGCCGGTGAGCTCGCGCCGGTAGCCGGTGGCGAGCTGCCCGGCGGCGGCACGGAAGTTCTTGCCGTTGGTCATGCGCTGCAACTCGTCCGGGGTGAAGGCGCGGTCGGCGCCCAGGCCGGCGAGGAAGCGGTTGGTGACGTCGGCCGATGCGGCGTACGCCGGTTCCTCGGAGGGGAAGAGCGTGCCGTCGGCGTCGCAGAGCAGGGTGGTCGTGGCCGCCGGGTCCAGGGTGGGCCGGCCGGTCATGACGCGTCCCCACCGGCGCGGAGGAACTCCTCGATGACCTCGCGCGGACCCTGCCGGTCGAGCGCGGAGAGGGCCCGCTGGACGCAGTCGGCGAAGCGCGGCTCCCGGCCGATGGAGTCGAAGACCGATCGCTCCGACAGCAGCGGGGTGGCGTCGCCACCGGCCTCCTGCGCGATGGGCACGAGGTCGGGGCGGGGCCCCTGGATGGGGACCTCCTCGCCCGCGTAGTCGGAGCCGCGCAGGTAGCGCAGCCAGCCGGCGACCGCCAGGCACAGCAGGTGGTGAGGGCGGTCGTCGTCGATGGCCGCCTGCACCGACGGCAGGAGGTAGTTGGGGATCTTGCTGGAACCGCGGCGGGACAACCGCGCCAGCTGGTCGGCCATCCGGGGGTTGGCCAGCCGGTCGAGCAGCGTGGCCTGGTACTGGGCCAGGTCGACGCCGGGCACCTCGGGCAGGGACGGGGCGATCTCCTCGGCCATCAGCCGGGCGAGGAACGTGCGGAAGACCGGGTCGCCCATCACGTCGGCGGTGGTCCGGTGGCCGGCCAGGTAGCCCAGGTAGGCGATGGCGCTGTGCCCGGCGTTCAGCAGCCGGGTCTTCACCGTCTCGTACGGCGACACGTCGGCCACGAACTGGACGCCGACCTCCTCGAGCGGCGGCCGGCCGTTGCAGAAGGAGTCCTCGACCACCCACTGGCGGAACGGCTCGGTGATCACCGGCCACCGGTCGTCGACGCCGGTGGCGGTGGCGATGGCGTCCCGCTCCTCGGGGGTGGTGTTGGGGGTGATCCGGTCGACCATGCTGCTGGGGAAGGTCACGTGCTGGTCGATCCACTCGGCGAGGTCGTCGTCGCGCAAGCGGGCGAAGGACACGACCGCGGTGCGGGCCGCCGTGCCGTTGGACTGCATGTTGTCGCAGGAGAGCACCGTGAACGGTGCCCGCCCGGCCTCCCGCCGGCGGTGCAGTGCCTCGACGAGGTAGCCGAAGACCGTCTCGGGGGTGCCGGGGTCCTCCAGGTCGCGGGCGACGTGCGGGTCGTCGGCGTCGAACTCGCCGGTGTGCGCGTCCACGCGGTAGCCGGTGCTGGTGATGGTGAGGGTCACCACGCGGGTGCGCTCGTCGGCCAGCGCCGTGAGCACCGCCTCGGGGTCCTCGGGGGCGTGGAGGTAGCGGGTCAGCACGCCCACGACGGTGGCGCGGTCGTCGTCCGCGGCGCGCTCGACGACGGTCCAGAGCCCGTCCTGGCCGGCGAGTACCTCACCGATCTCGCGGCTGTGCAGCCCGACGCCCACCACCCCCCACTCGGTCGATCCCTGGCGGGCCAGCTCGTCGAGGTAGACGGCCTGGTGGGCGCGGTGGAAGCCGCCGACGCCGATGTGCACGATGCCGGGCTGGAGGGCCGCGCGGTCGTAGGTGGGGGCGGAGACCCCGGATGGCAGGTCGGTGAGGGTGCGGTCGGACAGGGCGACGGCGGCGGCCGTCACCCGGGTGGGAGCAGACGTCATCACGAGCTCTCGGAGAGGAGGAGCGGAACGGGGTGGCTGTTCACCCGAGGCCGCTCCACGGCCATGCCCAGGACGCCGCCGTGCCAATCCGGAACGGGGCAGGTGTGGTGCAGCCCTCGTCGGGGCCCGGAGCCCGGGGCCGGGGCTCGGGACCGACGGGTGCCCGGCGTGTCGCCGGACGTGGCAGCGGGCGCGGCGTGCAGCTCGGCCCCGCGAGCAGGAGAGGCCCTGGTCAGTGGACTGACCAGGGCCTCTCCCGGTGGGGTGAGTGACGGGGCTCGAACCCGCGACACCCAGGATCACAACCTGGTGCTCTACCGACTGAGCTACACCCACCACGTCTCCCGGCCGGGCGCTGGCGAGAGCGGACCGGCCGGGGAACGGCACCACGATACCGGAGGGGGTCAGGCCCCCGACGCGGCCGGGGGCGGCGAGCTCGCGGCGCCGGCGTCCTCCGCCGCGAACACCGCGGCGAAGGACTCGACGACCTGTGCCGAGGCGGTCTGCGCCTCGGTGGTGGAGGGACCTGGGGCGTCGACGAAGAGGGTCCGCCGGTAGTAGGCGAGCTCGCGCACCGACTCGATGATGTCGGCCAGCGCGCGGTGGGCCAGCCCCTTGGGTGGCTGGGCGAAGTAGACGCGGGGGAACCAGCGCCGGGCCAGTTCCTTGATCGAGGAGACGTCGATCATCCGGTAGTGCAGGTGGTCGTCCAGCTCCGGCATGTCGCGGGCGAGGAAGCCGCGGTCGGTGCCGATCGAGTTGCCGCACAGCGGAGCCGTCCGCCGCTCGGGCACGAACCGCTTGACGTAGGCCAGCAGCTGCTGCTCGGCCTCGGGCACGGTGAGGGTGGCGGCACGGACGGCGTCGGTGAGCCCGGACTTGGCGTGCATCTCGGTCACCACGTCGGCCATGCCGTCGAGGTCGGCGTCCTCGGCGGAGATGACCAGGTCCAGGCCGGGGTCGAGCACGTTGAGCTCGGAGTCGGTGACCAGGACCGCGACCTCGATGAGCTTGTCCCGGGTCAGGTCCAGCCCGGTCATCTCGCAGTCGATCCAGACCAGGTGCCCCGCGCTGTCCGCCACGTCGCACGACCCTACGTCCCGTCCGCCCTGCCCGCCCGAGGCGCCATGCGCATACCGCACCCGCCACACCGTTGCCAGTCGAGGGGTCGGAATGCATCCGATCCGGCACTAGGCTCGGGCCGGTCCGTCCCGATTCCAGGAGTCCCTGTGCCCTCTGCCGCCGCACCCGTCGCGACCGTCCGGACGGTTCCGCCGGCCCCGGGGTCCCTGCCCGCCGCGCTGCGACACCCGTTCGCCACGCTGCGGTGGCTGTGGCTGGCGTACATGACGCCGGGTCGCCCGGGCCGGCCGACCAGCCAGCAGGAGCTGCGGTGGATCTACACCGCGTGGCTCGGGGCGTTCCTGCTCAAGATGCTCGGTTCGTCGTGGGACGTCTCCTGGCACTTCCGCTGGCTGCGCGACGACCTCGCCCCGCCGCACCTGCTCAACTCGGCCGGCACGGCGGTGGTCGTCGCCCTCGTCGTCTTCCACAGCTACAGCGGCTACGGCGTGGACCGGCGGGCCCTGCGGCTCATGCAGTGGGGTATCGCGGCGTTCCTCGTGGCCGTCCCCATCGACATCCTCAACCACCGCATCAACGGCCTGGACATCACCAGCTGGAGCCCCAGCCACGGGCTGCTCTACGTCGGGACGGCGATCATGCTGGCCGGGGCGATCCGCGGCTGGTGGCTCTACGCCGCGCCCGGCCGCACCCGCGACCTGGTCTCGCTCGGGCTGTGGCTGTTCTTCGTCGAGAACGTCGTCTTCCCGAACCAGCACCAGGAGTACGGCGTCCTGTCGTTACAGGCCTACGAGGCCGGCCGGACGACGGCCGAGCCGCAGCTGCTGGACTTCGCCGCCTCCCAGGGGCAGACGCCGACCATGTTCATGCTGCCCGTGCCGGCCTGGGTGCACCCCGGCTGGATGCTCTGCGCCGGCCTGCTCTCCCTCGTCGTGGCGCGCAAGCTGGTCGGCCTGCGCTGGACGGCCACCGTGATCGCGGCCACCTACCTCGCCTACCGCGCGGTGATGTGGCTGGGCCTGGTGGCGCTGGACTTCCCGCCGTCGGTGCTGCCCCTGGTCCTCGTGGTCGCCGCGGTCGCGATCGACCTCGCCGTCACCGCCCGGGTGCCGGGCTGGCTCGCCGGGCCCGTGGTCGCCGCGGTCTTCTACGGTGCCGGTGCGGTGCAGGACGCCCTCGGTCTCCTGCCGCCGTGGGACTGGACCTGGTGGTCGGTGCTCCTCGTCGGTGCCACCTTCACGGTGCTCTGGACGGCGGTCGACGTGCTCACCACCTCCCGCTGGCTGGCCCGCTGGCAGGCACCGGTGGAGCCCGGCCGCGACGTCGTCCCGCAGCCGCTGACCGGCGGCGCGCCGACCCGCTGAGCCACCGGACCGCGCCGTCACATGACGTAACGTCGACGTGACAGCGGTGCGGTCTCCGTCCCGTTCGCGGTGCCCCGTGCGGCCTGCCGCCACTCCCACCGCTCCCTGATCCCGGAGGACGACGTGCTGCCCCTGACCCCCGTGCCGCTGCAGACGGCGGGGGAGCGTGCCCTCTTCGCCGAGCTGGCCCGCTGGGACACCGGCGGCGCCGTGCGCGGCGCGGTGGTCGCCTCCGTCCCGATGGTGGACGGACCCCTGGAACGGCGGATCTCCGACGCCGTGCTCTTCGTGCCCGAGGGGCTGGCCGTCGTCCGGGTCGTCGAGGTCGTCCGGCAGAGCGGGGTGGTGACCGCGCTGCCCGAGGGATCGTGGTCCATCGGCCCCGGTGCCGGCCCTGGCGACGTGCTGCAGCTCGCCGGAGGCGGCTCCTCGCCGCTGGACGGGCTCATGCGCGCCGGCATGGACGCCGCCGTCCGGCTCCGGCGCGCGGGCCTGGAGCCCGGCCGGATCGCCCGGCTGACCGTGCTGGTCGGCGACCTGACCGGGCTCGTCCCGGCCGACGGCGACCTCGGCGAGGGCGACCAGGTCGCGATCCTCGACCCCCGGTCCCTGCTGCTGGGCATCGCCCGCGCGGCCCGCTACACCGGCGTGGACAACCCTCGGCTGTGGACGACGGCCGACGTCCGCGCCGCGCTCGAGGCGCTCGGCGTGGCCGGCCGCGGTCCCTCGGTCCAGCAGCTCAACGGCGAGGGCTTCCCGTACTCCCCGTACGTGCTGCGCACCCCCGAGCTCCTGGCGCCGGCGGCCATGACCGCGGCCCCCCGCTTCGGCGAGGCCGGCGTCGCGCCCGCGGCCCCCCCGCCGGCACCGGTTCGCCCGGCACCCAGCGGGCCGCTGGTGGATCCCGTGGCCGCCGCGGCGGTGGCCGCCGCGGCCATCCGTGCCGACGAGGAGGCCGCCGCCCGCGCCGCCGCCTCCCGCGACGCCGCCCAGGCCACGCCTGTCGCCGTGCCGGCCCGGCCGGAGCGCGGGGTCCCGCCCGAGCCGGGATCCGACGGCCGGGCGCGCCCGGGACCGGGCGCTGCGGGGACCACCCTCGTCGGCCCGACCGTGGGCGTGGTCTCCGAGGAGACCGGAGGCATCGGCGGGCTGTTCGCCGATGCCGAGCCCGACACCGCCGAGCCCGACACCGCCGAGCCCCACACCCCAGCGCCCCTGACGCCCGCCGCCTCCCCGTCCGCCGCCTTCGAGTCCGCCCCCCCGGGGCCCGTCGCCCCCGAGGGGCGGGACTCGCAGGCGGCGCCCGGCCACCGGTCACCCGCGGCGGCGCCCCCGCCGCGGGCCCCGGCCGCGCAGCCGACGGTCGCCGGCGGCGTTCCGCTGGTCGGTCCCCGGCAGCACCGCGGCTCGTCCCGGCGGACGCTGCTGCTCCTCGCGGCTGCGCTGGTGCTCGTCGTCGTCCTGGGCATCGGCGGCGCGCTGCTGCTCGGCGACGGCGGCCGGGACGAGGCGGGAGCCAGCACCTCCCCGGCGTCCGACACCACCGTCCCGGAGGCGCCCGCCGCCGAGCCGGCACCCGGCGACCGTGAGGTCGTCGACGGCCGGACGTTCGTCCTGCAGGAGGTGCGGGTCGACCCCAGCTGCGCCGGCAACGCCTACGGCGCCGTGGCCGACTTCTTCGCGGACACCGAGTGCGCCGGCCTGGCCCGTGCGCTGTACTCCACGGACGTCGAGGGCCGCCCCGCCGTCGTCTCGGTCTCGGTGGTGGACATGGGCGACGCCGCGGGGGCCCGGGCGCTGCGCGCACTGACCGACCGCAACGGCAGCGGCAACGTCAGCGACCTGCTGCGCGAAGGTGTCCGGTACGCCGGTGGACCCGAGCAGCTCTCGGGCGCGGAGTACGCCAGCGCCGTGTCGGGCAGCCGGGTCACGATCGTGGAGGCCGCCTGGTCGGCAGCCGGGGACGCCGGGAGCACCGCCGACCTCGACGCCGTCGCCGGTGTCAGCTTGGTCCTCCCCGTCCCCGAACCGGTCGCCACCACCGACTGAGCTCCCGGGACTCTCCGCGGAAAGTCCCCGGGACGTCCGCGGAGGAGCCCGGGGCGTCAGGAGGTGGCGGCGGCCTCGGCCATGGTGGCCAGCAGGGTGGCCATCTGGGCCCGGGGGAGCCCGCCGGCGCTGTGTGGCGTCGAGTTGATCAGCCCGAACACCGCGTGCGCCCGCGCCCGGCAGGACGGCGCCCCGGCGGTGGGGTGCAGCGCGACCAGCACGGCGACCCACACCTCGACGTAACGGCGCTGCAGCCGGCGCACCTGGGCCGCCTCGTCGCCGGGCAGTGAGCCGAGGTCGCGGTCGTGCACGGTGATCAGTGCCGGGTTGTCCAGCGCGAAGTCGACCTGGAAGGCGATCAGCGTCCGCAGCTGGGCCAGCGGGTCGGCCCCGGCCGCGGCGACCCGCGAGGTGCCCCCGGCGAGCAGCCGCTCGCTGATCCGCACCAGCATCTCGGCGAGCATCGCGTCCTTGCTGGCGAAGTGCCGGTAGATGGCCGGCCCCGTGACGCCGACCGCGGCCCCGACGTCGTCCACGCCCACCGCGCGGGACCCGCGCTCGGCGAACAGCTGCGCCGCGGCCCGCAGGATCTGCTCCCGGCGGGACGGGCGGGCGGCGTCGGCGTGCAGCGCGGTGTCGACGTCCACGGGGCCGATGTTAACGGTCGTTGACCCGCGATGTGAACCGTCGTTAACATCACCGCCGTGGACGCCCCCGTGCTCGCGCGCACCGCCCCTGCCGACGTCGCGGCGGCCGACCGCAACGCGCGGGCGCACGCCGCGCTGGCGACCGACCTCGCCACGCAGCTGCGCCGGGTGGCCGAGGGCGGCGGCGAGCGGGCCCGTCAGCGGCACGTCGAGCGCGGCAAGCTGCTGCCCCGCGAGCGGGTCGACGCCCTGCTCGACCCCGGCAGCCCCTTTCTCGAGCTCTCCCCGCTGGCCGCGCACGGCATGTACGACGGCGATGCGCCGGCCGCCGGGATCATCACCGGCATCGGCCGCATCGCGGGGCGCGAGTGCGTCGTCGTGGCCAACGACGCCACCGTCAAGGGCGGCACCTACTACCCGATGACGGTGAAGAAGCACCTGCGCGCGCAGGAGGTGGCGCTGCACAACCGGCTGCCGTGCGTGTACCTGGTCGACTCCGGCGGGGCGTTCCTGCCGATGCAGGACGAGGTCTTCCCCGACCGCGAGCACTTCGGCCGGATCTTCTTCAACCAGGCGACGATGTCCAAGGCCGGGATCCCGCAGATCGCCGCCGTCCTCGGCTCCTGCACGGCCGGCGGCGCCTACGTCCCCGCGATGAGCGACGAGGCGGTCATCGTCCGCGAGCAGGGCACGATCTTCCTGGGCGGCCCGCCGCTGGTGAAGGCCGCGACCGGCGAGGTGGTCACCGCCGAGGAGCTGGGCGGAGGTGACCTGCACAGCCGGGTCAGCGGGGTCACCGACCACCTCGCCGAGGACGACGGGCACGCGCTGCAGCTGGTCCGCCAGATCGTCGGCACGCTCGGCCCGCGCGCGCCGCGGCCGTGGGACGTCGAGCCGGCGGAGGACCCCCTGCACCCGCCGGAGTCGCTCTACGCGGTGGTGCCGCCGGACCCGCGCACCCCCTACGACGTCCGTGAGGTCATCTCGCGGTTGGTCGACGGCAGCCGCTTCGCCGAGTTCAAGCCGCTCTACGGGCAGACGCTGGTCACCGGCTTCGCCCGGCTGCACGGCCACCCGGTGGGGATCGTCGCCAACAACGGCGTCCTGTTCGCCGAGTCGGCGCTCAAGGGTGCGCACTTCATCGAGCTGTGCGACCGCCGGAGCATCCCGCTGCTGTTCCTGCAGAACATCACGGGGTTCATGGTCGGCCGCGACTACGAGGCCGGGGGCATCGCCAAGCACGGCGCCAAGATGGTCACCGCCGTCGCCTGCGCCCGGGTGCCCAAGCTGACCGTCGTCATCGGCGGCTCCTTCGGCGCCGGCAACTACTCCATGTGCGGCCGCGCCTACTCGCCCCGGTTCCTCTTCACCTGGCCCAACGCCCGCATCTCGGTGATGGGCGGCGAGCAGGCGGCGTCGGTGCTCGCCCAGGTCCGCCGTGACGGTGCCGAGGCCCGGGGCGAGGACTGGCCGGCCGAGGCCGAGGAGGCGTTCAAGGCGCCGATCCGGGAGCAGTACGAGCACCAGGGCCATCCGTACTACGCCACCGCCCGGCTCTGGGACGACGGCGTCGTCGACCCCGCCCAGACCCGGACCGTCCTCGGCCTGGCCCTGTCCGCCTGCGCCAACGCGCCCCTCGAGGAGGTCGGCTATGGCGTCTTCCGCATGTGAGACCGGACTCTCGGCGCCGAGAGTCCGCGACCGAGCCGGGACTCTCGGCGCCGCAGGTCCTGAAGGGTCGGTGGCGTAGGTGTTCGGGACAGTGCTCGTGGCCAACCGCGGCGAGATCGCCGTCCGCGTCATCCGCACGCTGCGGTCGATGGGCATCCGCTCGGTCGCCGTCCACAGCGAGGCGGACGCCGGAGCGCTGCACACCCGGCTGGCCGACGTCGCCGTCCCGATCGGTCCGGCGCCCGCGGTGGACAGCTACCTGTCGATCGACCGGGTGCTCGACGCCGCCGCCCGCACCGGTGCGCAGGCGATCCACCCCGGCTACGGCTTCCTCTCGGAGAACGTGGAGTTCGCCCGCGCCTGCGAGCGGGCCGGGATCGTCTTCATCGGTCCGCCGGTCGCCGCGATCGAGGCGATGGGCGACAAGATCCGCGCCAAGCAGACAGTCGCGGCCGCCGGCGTGCCCGTCGTCCCCGGCCGCGCCGAGCCCGGCATGGACGACGGCGCCGTGGCCGCCGCCGCGGTCGAGGCCGGCTTCCCGGTGCTGCTCAAGCCCAGCGCCGGCGGCGGCGGCAAGGGCATGCGCGTCGTCCGCTCCGAGGCGGAGCTGTCGGACGCGATCGCCGCCGCTCGCCGGGAGGCCCGCGGTTCCTTCGCCGACGACACGCTTCTGGTCGAGCGGTACATCGGCTCCGCCCGGCACATCGAGGTGCAGGTGCTCGGCGACGCGCACGGCACCGTCGTCCACCTCGGCGAGCGCGAGTGCAGCCTGCAGCGCCGGCACCAGAAGGTGGTCGAGGAGGCGCCGTCGCCGCTGTTGGACGACGCGCAACGGGCCGCCATGGGCGCCGCCGCCGTGGAGGCCGCCCGGGCCGTGGGCTACACCGGCGCGGGCACGGTCGAGTTCATCGTCGACGCGGACCGGCCGGCCGACTTCTTCTTCCTCGAGATGAACACCCGGCTCCAGGTCGAGCACCCGGTCACCGAGATGGTCACCGGCCTGGACCTGGTGGAGCTGCAGGTGCGCGTGGCCGCCGGGGAACGCCTGCCCCTCACCCAGGACGACGTCGTGCTCACCGGCCACGCCGTCGAGGCGCGGCTCTACGCCGAGGACCCGGCCCGCGGCTTCCTCCCGCAGACCGGCACCGTCCTGGGCCTGCGCGAACCGGCCGGGGCGGGCGTCCGTCTGGACACCTCCCTGGCCGTGGGGTCGGTCGTCGGCCCCGACTACGACCCGATGCTGGCCAAGGTGGTCGCGCACGGCCCCGACCGGGAGACCGCGCGGGCCCGGCTGGTGGGGGCGCTGGGGCACACCGCCGTCCTCGGGGTGCCGACCAACACCGCGTTCCTGCGGGCCCTGCTGGCCGATCCCGACGTCGTCGCCGGGCGGCTGGACACCGGCCTCATCGAGCGCCGCGGCGAGGCGCTGACCGCCGCGGGCCCCGTCCCGCCGGCGGTGTACGCGGCGGCCGCCCTGGCCCTGCAGCTGGAGGCCGAGCCGGCCGGGCCGGTCGTCGACCGCTGGGACGTCCCCGACGGCTGGCGGCTGGGTGAGCCCGCCTGGACCGTCCGCCGGCTGCAGGCCGCCGGCGGGGACCCGGTCACCGTCCGGGTGCGCGGCCGGTCGTCGGCCGCGGAGCTGTGCGTGGGCGACGGCCGGCCGATGGCGGCCGCCGCGCACCGCGACGCCGCCGAGCTGCGCGTCACCCTCGACGGCGTCACCACCCCGTACACCGTCGTCCACGCCGGTGGGGACGTGTGGCTGGCCGCCGACGGGCGGGCGACGGTGCTGCGCGAGCACGAGCGGCTGCACTCCGCCGTCGAGGGCGCGGGTGGGGACGGCGTGGTCGCCGCTCCCATGCCCGGCACGGTGACCGTGGTGCAGGCGGCCGTGGGTGACCGGGTGGAGGCGGGGACCCCGCTGCTGGTCGTGGAGGCGATGAAGATGGAGCACGTGCTGACCGCGCCCCTCGCGGGGACGGTCACCGAGCTCGGCGTGACGGCCGGCCACCAGGTCCGGCTCGACGAGCGGGTGGCCGTGGTGACCCCACCGGCCACCGACGAGGGGGAGTGACCCGAGTGCTGGACTACCGGCTCGACGAGGAGACCGAGGCCCTGCGGAAGGTCGTGCGGGAGTTCGCCCACGAGGTGGTCGCCCCGCAGATCGGGGCGTTCTACGAGGCCGACGAGTTCCCGACCGCGATCGTGCGGCAGATGGGGGAGCTCGGCCTGTTCGGGCTGCCCTTCCCCGAGGAGTACGGCGGGTCGGGCGGCAGCTACTTCACCCTCTGCGTCGCGCTGGAGGAGCTGGCGCGGGTCGACTCGTCGGTCGCGATCACCCTGGAGGCCGGCGTCTCGCTCGGGGCCATGCCGATCTACCGGTTCGGCACCGAGGAGCAGAAGCAGCGCTGGCTGCCCCGGCTGTGCGCGGGAGAGGCGCTGGGCGCGTTCGGGCTGACCGAGCCCGGCGGCGGGTCGGACGCCGGCGCCACCCGCACCACCGCGCGCCTCGAGGACGGGCACTGGGTGGTCAACGGGTCCAAGGCCTTCATCACCAACGCCGGCACCGGGATGACCGACCTGGTCACCGTCACCGCGGTCACCGGCACCCGTCCGGACGGCGGCAAGGAGATCTCGGCGATCCTCGTGCCGGCGGGGACGCCGGGCTCCGCCGTCGGCCAGCGCTACTCGAAGGTGGGCTGGAACGCCTCGGACACCCGCGAGCTGTCGTTCACCGACGTGCGGGTGCCCGAGGAGAACCTGGTGGGGGAGCGCGGCCGCGGCTACGCGCAGTTCCTCTCCATCCTCGACGAGGGGCGGGTCGCGATCTCCGCGCTCGCGGTGGGCCTCGCCCAGGGCTGCGTCGACGAGTCGGTCAGGTACGCCGCGCAGCGGGAGGCCTTCGGGCACCCGATCGGCCGCAACCAGGCGATCCAGTTCATGATCGCCGACATGGAGGTGCGCGCCTCCACCGCCCGGCTGGCCTACTACCGGGCGGCGGAGAAGATGCTGCGCGGCGAGCCGTTCAAGCGGGAGGCGTCCATCGCCAAGCTGTACAGCTCGGAGATGGCGATGGAGAACGCCCGCTACGCCTCCCAGGTCCACGGGGGCTACGGGTTCATGAACGAGTTCCCGGTCGGCCGGTTCTACCGGGACGCGAAGATCCTGGAGATCGGCGAGGGCACCAGCGAGGTGCAGCGGATGCTCATCGCCCGCGACCTCGGTGTCGGCTGACGGGCGTCCTGCTCCGCTCCGCCGTCGATCATGGGGGACGGTCGCCCCGACATGCCGGCGACGGCGTGTCCCGGGGCGACGCCCCCATGATCGAGGCGCGGAGGGTCCGCTGGCGCCGGGACCCGAGGCGACCGGGCTCCGCTACGCCGTGACGTCGACCAGCACCTTGCCGACGGCGCCGTCCTGGACCGCCCGGTGCGCCTGCGCGGTCTCGGCCAGCGGGAACACGTGCAGCGGCAGGCCGGCGTCCGCCCCGACCCGGACGGCGCCGTCGGCGACGGCGGTCGCGACGTCCTCGACGGCGAGCGCCTTGGCGCGCTCCGGCTCGGTGTAGACGAGCACGAACTGCCAGCGGGCGTTGGCCTGCATCTGCTCGCGGATCGGCACGGTCATCTCGTCGCCCTGGGTGCCGGCGTAGCTGGCGACGGCGCCGTGCCGCGCGATCAGCTGGGCGTCGACCGCCGCGTTCTGCGCCACCGCGACCTCGACGATCGCGTCGACGCCCGCCGGCGCGATCTTGCGGACCTCGGTCACGACGTCCTGCTGCCGGTAGTCCACGACGTGGTCGGCACCGGCGGCCGCGGCCAGCTGCGCCTTGTGCGGGCTGCTCACCGTGGCGATCACCGTCGCGTCGGCCCAGCGGGCCAGCTGGATCGCGGCGTTGCCGACCGCTCCCGCGCCGCCCTGCACCAGCACGGTGTGGCCGGTCAGCGCCCCCGGGCCCAGGCGGTCGGGCACCGACTCGGCCACGGTCAGGCAGCGGTGCGCGGTGAGGAACGGGATGCCCAGGGCCGCGCCGAGCTCGAACGAGGGGGCCGCCCCCAGCAGGACGACGTGCCGCGCCGGGACGACGGTGAACTCCGCCGCCGTCCCCCAGGGTCGCTGCCAGGCCGCCTCCCAGATCCAGACCCGCTCGCCGACCAGCACCGGGTCCACGCCCTGGCCGACGGCGTCGACGGTGCCCGACCCGTCCTGGTCGGGCACCTGGCCGCCGGGGCCGGGCTGGGCGGTGGTGCGGGACTTCCAGTCCGTCGGGTTGACCCCGGAGAAGGCGACCCGCACCCGTACCTCACCGGGTGCGGGCTCGGGGATCGGGCGCTCGACCAGCTGCAGGACGTCGGGACCGCCGGGCTGGGTGTAGGTGATGGCTCGCACGGCGTCTTCCTACCCGTGGCAGCCGGGGGAGGCGACCTCGTCAGTCGGCCACCGGCACCGGTTCGGGCACCGCCACGGTCAGCAGCACCACGGCGTCCTCGAGCGCGCGCACGCCGTGCCGCCGCGGCGGGATCGGCGCCAGCTGGCCCGGGCCCAGGTCGACGCCGTCGTCACCGGCGATCAGCCGCACGCGGCCGCGCAGCACCTGCAGGCTGGCGGCCCCCGGCGCCTCGTGCTCGGCCAGCTCGGCCCCGGACAGCAGCGCCAGCAGGGTCTGCCGCAGCCCGGCACCGAAGGGGTGCAGCGACTCGGCGGCCCGGCGGGCCGGTGAGCCGGCGGCGCGGTCCAGGAGCACGGTGGCCAGCTCGTCCAGGTCGGTCGTCACGGGGTCCTCCTCGGGTTCAGCGCCAGGTCACGGTCTCCGGACGGCGGCCCAGGACGCGGGTCACCCGGGTCGCGGCCCGCTCGTCGGCGTTGACCAGCACCGGCCGCGGCATGCCGGCGAACAGCGGCAGGTCCGAGGGACTGTCGCTGTACACCGCCGCCCACGGCGGGGGATGGCCGCGCTCGGTCAGCATCTCCACCTTGGTGCCGCCCATCGCCCGCCGCACCCGCAGCGGCCGCAGCGACCCGGTCGAGCCGACGACGTCGACGTCCCCGAGGCCGATCGCGGTCAGGAAGCCGCGGGCCAGCGTCTGCTCGCAGCCGGTCGCGACGACCACGAGGTCGCCGGCGGCCCGGTGCGCGCGCACGCTGCCGATCGCGTCCGCGACGGCGGCCTCCGGTCGGCGTGCCAGCACGGCGCGGTAGGCGTCGGCCACCGACTCGACGTCGGTGGCCGTCGCGCCCCCGACCGCCAGGCGGGTGAGCAGCCGGGCGGCCAGCGGCCGGGTCCAGGGCAGCATCGCGCCGGGCACCAGCAACGGCGCCGCGGCCAGGAGGAGCAGCGCCCGCCACGGCGCCTGCCGCAACCGGCCGGAGAGGAACAGCGTCGAGGCGTCACCGGCGAGCAGCACCTTGTCCAGGTCGACGACGACCGTCGGGGTCATGCCGGGGGAGTACCGGGCTCCCCCCGCGCGCCAAACCCGGTTCCGGCGGACCCGGACCCGCCCGCGCCGCTCCCCCCGAGCCCCGCCGCCCGCGCGCGCTCCTCCACGGTGGCGACGGCGGTCCGGAGGTCCTCGAGATGGCGTCGCACCGCCGTCGACAGCGACAGGACCTCCCGACGCCAGGTGAGGTTGATGCAGCCGGCGACCCGGCCGTCCAGGCGCACCGGCATCGCGATCGAGTCCCGGCCGTCGTCGACCTCGCTGCGCGGCCGGTCGTGGTCCCCGCCGAAGTCGGGGGCCCGGACGGCGTACCCCCGGCGTCGGGTCGTCTCGACCAGCTGCCGCAGCGCCGCGTCGTCGAACGCCAGGCGGTGCGCCGGTGCGGCGCGCAGCCGCAGCCGCTGGAGCACGGCCTCGAACTCCTGCTCGGGGCAGAACGCGAGGTAGGCCCGCCCGGAGGCCGACCCCAGCATGTTGACCCGGAAGCCGCGGGGCCGCGCCGGCAGGGCGTCGAAGTAGGTGCGCGAGCTGTTGGTCTCCACCGTCTCCATGTGGTCCAGCCGCGGGACGGAGAACACCGAGGGCCACTGCACCCGCGAGCACAGCTCCGCGAGCACCGGCGAGGCGATCTCGGCCAGCCACTCACCGTCGTCGATCTGCACCCGGCGCTGCAGCGTGTGGCTGGGCAGGAAGGCGCCGTCGACCATCCGCTGCCAGACCAGCCCGTGCCCGTGCGCGGTCCAGAGGATGCGGGTCAGGGTCGGCTTCGGGATGCCGGTCGCCAGGTGCAGGTCGTGCAGGCTGGCCGCCCGCATGTCCTGCAGGACCTGCAGCACGCGCAGGCCGCGGGACAGCGACTCCACCGGCTTCACCCGGTACTCGCGCATGCGTCCCCTCCCCGCCGCCTGCGGCTTTTCGCCCTGCGAAACCGCCGCAGAAGAGTGTTGCCGATCACATCGCCGCTCGACCAGTGTCTCGGCCATGGCGACGACGGCACCGCGCCGCGCGGGAGCGCCCGTCGCCGAGGGCGACCTGCTCTGGACGCCGTCCCCCGAGTGGGTCGAGGCCAGCGCCCTCACCGCCTTCACCCGCTGGGCGCAGCGCCGCACCGGCCGGACGTTCGCCGACTACGCCGCCCTCTGGGAGTGGTCGACCACCGAGCTCGACGAGTTCTGGCAGGCGATCTGGGACTGGTTCGACGTCCGCGCGTCGACGCCGCCCACGGCGGTGCTGGCCGACCCCACCATGCCCGGCGCCCGCTGGTTCCCCGGTGCTCGGCTCAACGCCGCCGAGCAGGTGCTGCGCCAGGAGCGCCCGGGCACGCCCGCGCTGCTGTACGCCAGCGAGACCGCGGGGCTCCAGGAGCTGCCGTGGGAGGAGTTCGGCCGCCAGGTCCGGCTGCTGGCCACCTGGCTGCGCGACCGCGGCGTCCGGCCGGGTGACCGGGTGGTGGGCTACCTGCCCAACGTCCCGGAGGCGGTGGTCGCGGTGGTGGCGGCGGCCAGCATCGGCGCGGTGTGGGCCTGCGTCTCGCCGGACTTCGGCGCCCCCGGCGCGCTCGACCGGCTGGCCCAGCTCGAGCCCACGGTGCTCGTCGCCGCCGACGGCTACCGCTACGCCGGGCGGGAGTTCGACCGCCGCGGCGAGGTGGACCAGCTCGTGGCGGGGCTCCCGGGCCTGCGCGAGGTGGTCGTCGTCCCCGTGCTCGGCCTGCCCGGCACGAGGACCTCGTGGGCGGACGTCCTCGCCGGGCCCGACGTCCCCGCCGACGGGTTCGCCTGCGAGCAGCTGCCCTTCGACGCCCCGCTGTGGGTGCTGTTCACCTCCGGCACCACGGGGCTGCCCAAGGCGATCGTGCACGGGCACGGCGGGATCCTGCTCGAGCAGCTCAAGCTGCAGGCGTTCCACCTCGGCCTGCGCCCCGGCGACCGGGCCCTGTTCTTCACCACCACCGGCTGGATGGTGTGGAACTTCCTGGTCGGCATGCTGTTCCAGGGCATCGTGCCGGTGCTCTACGACGGCAGCCCCGCGCACCCCGACGTCGGCATCCTCTGGCGCCTGGCGCAGGACAGTCGCGCCCGCATGTTCGGCACCAGTCCCACCTTCGTCGAGTCGGTGCGCCGCGCCGGCCTGGTCCCGCGGGAGCGCTTCGACCTCTCCGCCCTCGAGGTGGTCATGCCCGCCGGCGCCCCGGTCTCCCCGGCGGTGACCGCCTGGTTCCACGACGCCGTGAAGCCCGACCTGTGGGTGGCCACCGGCAGCGGCGGCACCGACTGCTGCACCGGCTTCGTCGGCGGGGTGCCGACCCTCCCGGTGTACGCGGGGGAGATCCAGGCCCGCTCGCTGGGCGTCGCCGCACAGGCCTGGGACGACGAGGGACGCCCCGTCGTGGGCCCGCTCGGCGAGCTGGTGGTGACCGCGCCGATGCCGTCGATGCCGCTGTTCCTCTGGGGCGACGAGGACGGCGCGCGGTACCGGGCCAGCTGGTTCGACACCTTCCCCGGCGTCTGGCGGCACGGTGACTTCTTCGAGCTCAACGAGCGCGGCGGGTGCTTCGTCCGCGGCCGGTCCGACGCCGTCCTCAACCGGCAGGGCGTCCGGATCGGCACCGCGGAGATCTACCGCGTGGTGGAGGACGACCCGGCGGTGGTCTCCTCGCTCGTGGTGGACCTCCCGGTGGACGGCGGCGGGTCGGTGATGCAGCTGTTCGTCGTCCTGGCCCCCGGTGCCGAGCTGGACGACGCGCTGCAGGCCCGGCTGCGCCGCCGGCTGCGCGAGGAGTACACCCCGCGGCACGTGCCCGACGTGATCTCCGCCGTCGGCACGGTCCCGCTGACCCGCAGCGGCAAGAAGATGGAGATCCCGGTCCGCCGGCTGCTGCTGGGCGCCGATCCCGCCGCCGTCGCCGACCCGAGCGCCATGGCCGACCCCGAGGCGCTCACCGACTACGTCGCCCACGCCCGAACGCACACCGAGAACCGACCCCTCACCGTCGAGGAGACGACCCATGAGCCAGCCCGCTGAGGACCGCTCGTTCCCGCTGCCGTCGCAGATCGCCCCGGTTCCGGGCGCCGAGGGCTGGGAGGCGATGTACCCCTACTTCTCCCGCTTCCAGCCCGAGGACGACCAGCGGTTCTGGTTCTACAACTCGATGCACTTCCCGGAGGTCGTGCCGGCCTTCGACGGCATCACCTCGGAGATCCCCTACACCGCCATCGGGGCGAACACCGCCCGCCTGTTCTCCTTCCCGACGACCATGGGGATCGACTACCGGATCGTCAACGGGCGGGTCTACATCACCGCCAACCCGGTGACCGACCCGGCGCAGGTGGAGGAGCGGCTGGGCCACTTCCAGGAGCGGGCCGGCCACTACTACGCCAACTGGGACTCCCTCTACGCCGGCTGGCAGCAGCGGATCGAGGCGCTGATCGCCGACATCGAGGCGGTCGAGGTCCCCGAGCTGGGTGAGCTCGACGACCTCTCGGTGGTCACCGAGGCCCGCGGGTTCGCCTCCAACCACTTCCTCCGCGAGCGCTTCCACCGCTGCATCGACCTCTACTCGAAGATGTGGCACCACCACACCGAGTTCCTGATGCTCGGCTACGGCGCCTACGTCGTCTTCTTCGAGTTCTGCAAGCAGGCGTTCCCGGAGATGGGCGACCAGATGGTGGCCCGCATGGTCGCCGGCATCGACGTCACCATGTACCGGCCCGACGACGAGCTCAAGAAGCTGGCCCGGCTGGCGGTCGAGAACGACGTCGCCGACCTGTTCGTCGAGGGCAGCGACCCGGTCAAGGTGCTCGCCGCGCTGGGTGAGCGCGGCGAGGGCGGAGCCCGCTGGCTGGCCGCCCTGGAGGAGGCCAAGGACCCCTGGTTCAACGTCTCCGTCGGCGACGGCTTCTACCACCACCACCTGTCCTGGGCCGACGACCTGACCGTCCCGTTCGCCGCGCTGCCGCGCTACGTCGAGCAGGTCCGCGCCGGGGAGGACCTCACCCGGCCCACCGAGCGGCTGGCGCAGGAGCGCGACCGGATCGCGGGGGAGTACCGCGCGCTCCTGGGCAGCGAGGAGGAGCAGGCCGCCTTCGACCAGATGCTCGGCGTCTGCCGGATGGTGTTCCCCTACGTGGAGGCGCACAAGTTCTACTGCGAGCACTGGTTCACCACCCGCTTCTTCCAGAAGATCCGCGCCTTCGGGACGCTGCTCGCCCGGCGCGGGGTGCTCGCCGAGGCCGACGACGTGTTCCACCTGCGGCACGTCGAGGTGGAGGACGCCCTCGCCGACGTGATGCTCGCCTGGGCCTCGGGCAGCACCGAGCTCGGCGCCCGGCACTGGCAGCCGATCGTCGCCGAGCGCAAGCGCATCGTCGAGGCGCTGTCGGGCTGGTCACCGCCCCCGGCTCTGGGCGCCGTCCCCGAGGCGCTCAACGACCCCGCGGTGAAGATGCTGTGGGGCATCACCCAGGAGACGGTCGAGACCTGGCTGGGCAGCGAGGAGGACGACCAGTCGACGGTGCGCGGGTACGCCGCCTCACCGGGGGTCGTGGAGGGCGTGGCCCGGGTGCTGCTGAACGTCAACGACATCGGCCAGATCCGCGAGGGCGAGGTGCTCGTCTGCCCGGTGACCGCACCGAGCTGGGGGCCGGTGTTCGGCAAGATCGCCGCGGCGGTGTCCGACATCGGCGGCACCATGTCCCACGCGGCGATCGTGGCCCGCGAGTACGGGATGCCGGCCGTCGTCGGCACCGGCAGCGCCACCGCCCGGATCCGCACCGGTGACCGCGTCCGGGTCGACGGCGACCGCGGTGTCGTCACGGTCCTGGGGTGACCGCGGTGACCACCGCCGCGCCCGTCGTCGCGTTCGCCGACGTCGGCCTCGCCGACGTGCCGACCGTCGGGGGCAAGGGCGCCAGCCTCGGCGAGCTGCGGCGGGCCGGCATCCAGGTGCCCGACGGGTTCGTCGTGACGACGGCGGCCTTCCGCTCCGCCGTCGAGGCGCTGGACCCGGGCACCGGCCTGAGCGGTCTCGACCCCGCCGACGCCGACGCGGTCGGCACCGCCTGCGCCGAGCTGCGGTCCCGGGTGGCGGCGGCGCCGCTGCCGGCCGGGCTGGCCGACGCGGTCACCGCGGCCTACGGCCGGCTCTGCGACGACGCCGGCAACGCGCGGCTGCCGGTCGCGGTGCGCTCCAGCGCGACCAGCGAGGACAGCGCCGAGGCGAGCTTCGCCGGGCTGCAGGACACCTACCTGTGGATCCGCGGCGCCGACGAGGTGCTCGCCTCGGTGCGCCGCTGCTGGGCCAGCCTGTACAGCGTCGAGTCGGTCACCTACCGGCTGCGGCGCGGCATCCCGGAGACCGACCTGGCGATGGCCGTCGTCGTCCAGCGGATGGTCGACGCCCGCAGCTCCGGGGTCATGTTCACCCGCAGCCCGCTCACCGGGGACCGGTCGGTGATCGCCATCGACGCCAGCTGGGGGCTGGGCTCCGCGGTGGTCAGCGGCGACGTCACCCCGGACTCCTTCGTGGTGAGCAAGGTGACCGGCGAGATCACCAAGCGGACGGTGGCGACCAAGTCCCGCTGGCACCAGCCCGACCCCGGCGGCTCGGGGGTGGTCGAGACCGACGTCCCCGGCCAGCTGCGCGACGTCCCGTCGATCAGCGACGAGGAGATCGCGGCGCTGGTCGCGGTCGCCCGGCGGATCGAGGCGCACTACGGGGTGCCGCAGGACATCGAGTGGGCGGTGTCGCGGTCGGCGCCTGCGGGCGAGAACGTCTACCTGTTGCAGAGCCGGCCGGAGACGGTGTGGGCGGAGAAGGACCGCGCCAAGGTGGCCACACCCACCGCCCGGCCGTTCGACCACGTCATCAACCTGCTGGGCGGCAACCGCCCGACGTCGGAGGGCTGACCGCCGTGGACCTGACCCCCGACGACGTCCGTGACGTGCTGCGGGTGCTCGACTCCAGCGGGCTGGACGAGCTGCACCTGGAGACCGCCGGCCTCACCCTGACCGTGCGCCGGGCCGGCGGCGGGTGGACGGCGGAGCAGCAGGTCCTCCGCGAGCCCACCCTCGTCCCCTCCGGGGGCGGAGACGGCCATGTCCGCCCCCCGGAGGAGGAGCGCCCGGCGGCCGAGGTGGGGGAGGGGCTGGTCGCGGTGCACCCGCCGCTGCTGGGCACCTTCTACCGGGCGCCGCAGCCCGGGGCTCCGCCGTTCGTCGACGTCGGCGACGCCGTGGAGTCCGACACCGTGGTGGGCATCGTCGAGACCATGAAGATGATGACGCCGGTGCACGCCGGGGTCCGGGGCACCGTGGTGGAGTTCCGCACCGCCAACGGCGAGTTCGCCGACGCCGACGCCGTGCTGCTGGTCGTGGCGCCGGCCGGGGGTGGCGGGGCGGGTGGCCAGCACCGGGGTGGCGGGGCGGGTGGCCAGCACCGGGGTGGTGGAGCGGGTGGCTGACATCGGGCGGATCCACCGGCTGCTCGTCGCCAACCGCGGGGAGATCGCGGCCCGGGTGATCCGGACCTGCGCCCGGCTCGGCATCGAGTCGGTGCTCGCCGCCTCGGACGCCGACCTCGACTCCCTCCCGGCACGGCTGGCCGACCGGGTGGTGCGACTGGGCCCGGCCGCCGCGGCGCAGAGCTACCTGGACCCGGCCGCGGTGGTGCGGGCCGCGCAGGCCGCGGGGGTCGACGCGGTGCACCCCGGCTACGGGTTCCTGTCGGAGAACCCGGCGCTGGCCCGGGCGTGCGGGGCCGCGGGCCTCGTCTTCGTCGGGCCGGCGCCGGAGTCGCTGGAGGCGGTGGGCGACAAGCTGCGGGCCCGGTCGCACGCGCTGGCCGCCGGGTTGCCCGTCGTCCCCGGCGGCGAGGCAGCGGACCTGGCCGGCGCGCGGGCCGTCGCCGCGGAGGTCGGCTACCCGCTGCTGGTGAAGGCGGTCGGAGGAGGCGGGGGACGGGGGATGAAGCTCGTCCGCGCGGCCGACGAGCTGGCGCACACCCTCGACCTCGCCGTCTCCGAGGCGGCCGCGGCGTTCGGTGACCCGCGGGTCTACCTGGAGCGGTTCGTGTCCTCCGGCCGGCACGTCGAGGTGCAGGTCCTCGGCGACGGGACGTCGGCGGTCGCGCTCGGCGACCGCGACTGCTCGGTCCAGCGCCGCTACCAGAAGCTGCTGGAGGAGGCGCCGGCCCCGCTGCTGTCCGACGTCCTGCGCGCGCAGATGGCCGACGCGGCGCTGGCCCTGACCCGGCACCTGGGCTACCGCGGCCTCGGCACCGTCGAGCTGCTCGTCGACCGGGAGCGGGACACCTTCTACTTCCTCGAGATGAACGCCCGGATCCAGGTGGAGCACCCGGTCACCGAGCTGGTCACCGGCCTGGACCTGGTCGCCGAGCAGCTCGCCGTCGCCGAGGGCCTGCCGCTGCGGCTGCGCCAGCAGGACGTCGTCCTCACCGGGCACGCCGTCGAGTGCCGGATCAACGCCGAGGACGCCGCGGCCGGCTTCCGCCCCTCGCCCGGCCGGATCGAGCGGGTGGTGCTGCCGGTCGGCGAGGGCATCCGGGTGGACACCCACGTGCAGGGCGGCTCGGTCGTCCCGCCCTACTACGACTCGCTGCTGGCCAAGCTGGTGGTGCACGGGCGGGATCGGGACGACGCGCTGGCCCGTACCCGCGCGGCGCTGGAGCTGCTGGAGATCGTGGGGGTGACCACGACCGCCCCCGTGCACCAGGCGCTGCTGGCCGATCCGGAGTTCGCCGCCGGCGGCGTGGACACGGCCTTCTTCGAGCGGTTCCTGGCGGGGGTGCACTGATGGCCGACGTCGGGCTGGTCGACGTGTCGATCCGGGACGGCAACCAGAGCCTGTGGGGCGCCACCGGCCTGCGGACGGCGCACGTGCTGCAGGTGGCGCCGCTGCTCGAGCGGGTGGGCTTCCGGGCGCTGGACTACTCCTCGAGCACCGCGATGGGGGTCGCCGTCCGCACCCACCGGGAGGACCCCTGGGAGCGGATCCGGCTCACCCGGGCGGTCATGCCGACCACGAAGCTGCAGTTCATCGGCACCGGGTTCCGGTTCATCTCCTGGGAGAAGTCGCACCCGGAGACGATGCAGCTGGTCTACGACCGGCTCGCGGCCAACGGCATCGACCGGGTCGTCGTCCTCGACCCGATGCACGACATGGACGCCGCCCGGGAGACCGCCCGCCGGCTGAAGAGGGCCGGCATCGCCGAGGTGGTCGGCGCGCTGACGTTCACCATCAGCGCCGTCCACGACGACGCCTTCTACGCCGACCTCGCCGGGCAGATGGCCGCCTGCCCGGACCTCGACCGGGTCTACGTCAAGGACCCGGCCGGCATCCTCACCGCCGAGCGGGCGCGGACGCTGCTGCCCGCCATCACCGCCCGGCTGGGCGAGACGGCGCTGGAGCTGCACTCGCACGCCACCATCGGGCTCTCGCCGCTGACCTACTCGATCGCGCCGGACCTGGGCGTGCAGGTGGTGCAGGTCGGCTGCGGCGCGCTGGGCAACGGCAGCTCGCTGCCCGAGGCCCGCCGGACCGTGGCCAACCTGCGGGAGATGGGCCACCGGGTGGACGTCGACGACCGGGCGCTCGGCCTGGCCTGCGACTTCTTCGACCGGCTGGCCGCCGCGGAGGAGCTGCCGGCGGGGATGCCGCAGGACTTCGACGCGGCGTTCCTCCACCACCAGATCGCCGGCGGCGTCATGACCACCACGCGCCGGCAGCTGCGGGAGATCGGGATGGAGGACCGCTTCGAGAGCCTCGTCGAGGAGGTCGGCCGGGTCCGCGCGGAGCTCGGGTACCCGATCATGGTGACCCCGTTCCCGCAGATGGTGGTCTCCCAGGCGCTGTTCAACGTCATCGGCGAGCGGTACGGCACGGTGCCCGACCAGGTCATCCGGTACGTGCTGGGCAGCTTCGGCCGGCCGACCGGGGAGATCGCGCCCGACGTCCAGGACCGCATCCTCGACCGGCCGCGGGCCCGGGAGCTGCAGGCGGAGCCGCCACCGCCGGCACCGGAGGAGCTGCGCCGGCGCTTCCCGCGCGGGATCAGCGACGAGGAGCTGCTGCTGCGGGCGCACATGCCCGAGGACCAGGTCGACGCGATGCTGGCCGCCGGGCCGGCGCCCAGCCACTTCAACCCGTCGCTGGCTCCCGTGCTGACGCTCCTCGGCGAGGTCGGGTCGCGGCGCACCGTGCACGACCTCGCCGTCGCCACCCCGGGCCTGCGGATGACCGTCCGCCGCTCCTCCGAAGGGACCCCCGTTGCCTGACACCGCCGTCCTCGACCGGCTCCAGCAGGTGCGCGGGTTCGTGCTCGACATGGACGGCACGCTGGTCATGGGCGACCGCGACAACCAGGGCCTGGTGCTGCTGCCCGGCGCGCTCGACCTCGTGCAGGCCCTCGCCGACCGCGGGCTGGGGTTCTGCATCTACACCAACGGCACGGTGAAGACGCCGGCCCAGTGTGCCGACGCCCTGCGGCAGCTCGGCCTCCCGGTCGCCCCGGAGCAGGCGCTGACGCCGGCCTCCACGGCGGTCGACGTGTTCCTCGAGCGCGGTCACCGGCGGGTGATGGTGCTGGGCGGGACGGGGATCACCGAACCCCTGGAGGCGGCCGGCATCGAGACGGTGCCGCCGCTGCGGGGGACGCCCTGCGACGCGGTCATGGCCGGCTGGTACCGCCAGCAGCTCACCTTCGAGGCGCTCGAGGCCGCCGTCTTCGCGGTCTTCGACGGCGCCGAGTACTACAGCGCGTCGCAGTCGCTGTTCTTCGCGACGGCGGAGGGGCGGTCGCTGGGGACGTCGCGGGCGATCAGTGCCGTCGTCCGGGACATCACGGGGTGCGAGGTGACCGTCGTCGGCAAGCCGTCGCTGCGCGCCCTGCAGACGGCGGGCCGGCGGCTGGGCGTGCCGCCGGCCGAGCTGGCGGTGGTCGGCGACGACCCGGAGCTGGAGGTGCCGATGGCGCACCGGGGCGAGGCGCTGGCGGTCGCCGTCCACACCGGGATCGGGCACGCGGAGTCCTTCACCGACCTGCCGGCCGACGTCCGCCCGCACCTGGACCTCCCCGGCGTCGGCGCCCTCGCCGAGCTGCTGCGGTCGGTGAGCCCTCACCCGTCGGGGTGACCGGGACGCCCGGGGGACTGCACCGGGTGCCGATCCGGTCGATCACACCGGTGTGCACCCGACATCCCTGAGCCGGCTCGCCGCGCTGCTGCCCGAAGGCCGGCGGCTGCCCGACGGGGTCTGGCTGCGCCGGCACCGCGTGCTCCTGTGGGTCGCCGTGCTGCAGGCGGCCGGGCTGCTGCTCCTCGCCCTGGCCACCGGTCACTCGGCGGGGACCGCGCTGCTGACGGTGCTGGGGGTGACCTACCCGATGGCCCTCCTGCTGCTGCCGGGCCGGGGACGCCGGGTCGCGTCCGCGGCCACCACGCTCAGCCTCCTGGGCGCGTCGATCGCGCTCGTGTACCTCCTGGACGGGCTGACCGAGGCGCACTTCCACTTCTTCGTCGTCATCGGCCTGGTCGCCCTCTACCAGAGCTGGCTGCCCTTCGGGGTGGCCATCCTGGTCGTCCTCGCCCACCACGGCGTGGTCGGCACCCTCTTCCCGCACGCGGTGTTCGGCCACGGGAGCGCCCACGCCGACCCGTGGACGTGGGCGGCGCTGCACGGCGGCTTCGTCCTCGCCGCCAGCCTGGCCCACCTCGCCGCGTGGCGGCTCAACGAGCAGCAGGTGCTGCGCGACCCGCTCACCGGGCTGGCCAGCCGCACCCAGCTGGTCGAGAGCGCGGACCGGTTGCTGACCCGGGGGTCCGGGCCCGTGGGGGTGCTGTTGCTCGACGTCGACGACTTCCGCGACGTCAACGACTCCCGCGGGCACGCGGTGGGCGACCGGCTGCTGGTCGCCGTGGGGCAGCGGCTGGCCGGCTGCGTCCGACCCGGTGACCAGGTCGCGCGGCTCGGCGGCGACGAGTTCGCCGTGGTCGTGGACGGCGGCCCGGCCGTCGCCGCGGCGGTCGCCGAGCGCATCCTCATGAGCCTCGCCGACCCGATCACGGTGGACGGGCGGCCGCTGGCCGTGCACGTCAGCATCGGGGCCGCCGACACCGACACCGCCGCGGAGCGCAGCGCGGTCACCCTGCTGCGCAACGCCGACCTGGCGATGTACATGGCCAAGGCGCAGGGCAAGAACCGGTCGGTGCGCTACGCCGACGGGATGGCCCAGGCCGCCCACACCAAGGCGCAGCTGCTCGAGGACCTCGCCGGCGCCACCGCGGGCGGCCAGCTCGCCGTCCATTACCAGCCGACCATCGACCTGGCCGACGGCGTGACCACCGGCTACGAGGCGCTGCTGCGCTGGTACCACCCCACCCGCGGTCTGGTGCCCCCGGTGGAGTTCATCCCGCTGGCCGAGGAGGGCGGGCAGATCGTCCAGATCGGCCGCTGGGTGCTCACCGAGGCCACCCGTCAGGCCGTGGCGTGGTCGGCGCGGGCCGGCCGGCCGATCGGCATGGCGGTCAACCTCTCGCCGCGGCAGCTGGCCGACGACGACGTGGTCGCCACCGTGCGCGCCGCGCTGACCGACAGCGGCCTGCCCGCCCGGCAGCTGACGCTGGAGGTGACCGAGGGGGTGCTCGTCCACGACGTCGACCAGGTGGTCGCCCAGTTGCTGGCGTTGCGTGCGCTCGGCGTCCGGATCGCCATCGACGACTTCGGGACCGGCTACTCGAGCCTGTCCTACCTGCGCCGGTTGCCGGCCGACATCGTGAAGATCGACCGCAGCTTCGTGCAGGACCTCGATGCCGGTGGCCGCTCCACCACCCTGGTCGCGTCCATCATCGAGCTGGCCCGCAGCCTGCACCTCGACGTCGTCGCCGAGGGCGTGGAGACGGCCGAGCAGCACGCCGTGCTCGCCGAGCTGGCCTGCTCGCACGCCCAGGGCTACCTGTTCGGCCGGCCCGCCGCGGCCGACGCGCAGAACCCGCCCGCCGTGCAGCCGCACGCCCTCCCCGCGCCCCGCCGGCCGGTGACCGGCGCCCACCGCTGAGGCGGGGGCGGGCCTCTCTCAGCGCGGGGTGATGGAGAGGGTGAGCGCGCGGCGGCCGGCGTCGGAGCGGGCGGTGGCCATGCGCTCGGCCGACGGGGTGCCGTACTCCGTCGTCCGCTGACGGGCGGGCCGGCCGATCGCGGCGGCGATGCCCTCCAGCTCCGCGATGGTCTTCAGCGAGCCGTTCTCGCTGCCGGCCATCCGGCTGATCGTCTCCTCCATCAGGGTGCCGCCGAGGTCGTTGGCGCCGCCGCGCAGGACGGCCTGCGTGCCGACGTCACCGAGCTTGACCCAGGAGGTCTGGATGTTGGCGATCCGGCCGTGCAGCAGCAGCCGGGCGACGGCGTGCACGGCCCGGTTCTCCCGCACCGTCGGTCCGGGGCGGGCGACCCCGGCCAGGTAGATCGGCGAGCTGTGGTGCACGAACGGCAGCAGCACGAACTCGGTGAACCCGCCGGTCTGGTCCTGCACCGCGGCCAGGGTGCGCAGGTGCGCGACCCAGTGGGCGGGGGTGTCGACGTGGCCGTACATCATCGTCGACGTCGTCGGCAGGCCCACCCGGTGCGCGGTGGTGACGATCTCGATCCAGGTCTCGGTGGGCAGCTTGCCCTTGGTGAGCACCCAGCGGACGTCGTCGTCGAGGATCTCCGCCGCCGTGCCCGGGACCGAGTCCAGCCCGGCCTCCTTGGCCGCGGTCAGGAAGTCGGCGAACGACAGCCCGGTGCGGGCGGCGCCGTTGACGATCTCCATGGGTGAGAAGGCGTGCAGGTGGATGCCGGGCTGCCGCTTCTTCACCTCGCGGGCGAGATCGAGGTAGGCGGTGCCGGGCAGGTCGGGGTGGATGCCGCCCTGCATGCAGATCTCGGTCGCGCCGGCCGCCCACGCCTCGTCGACCCGGTCGCCGACCTGGGCCATCGACAGGGTGTAGGCGTCGGCGTCGGTGCGGCGCTGCGCGAAGGCGCAGAACCGGCAGCCGGTGTAGCAGACGTTGGTGAAGTTGACGTTCCGGTTCACGACGTAGGTGACGTCGTCGCCGTTGACGTCCCGGCGCACCGCGTCGGCCAGCGCGCACAGCGCCTCCAGGTCGGCGCCGTCGGCACCGAGCAGCGCCAGGTACTGCGCGTCGGTCAGCCCGGCCGGGTCGGTCTCGGCCCGGCGCAGTGCGGCGTGGACCGCCCGGTCGCCGACGCCCAACGCGGTCGAGTGCCCGTCCCGGGCGCTCTCCGTGCGGGAGCGCAGCTCCGACCAGTCGCCGTAGACCGCGTCGAAGTCCGACCGCCGGTCCGTCGTGCGCCCGACGGTGTCGACCTCGACGTGCAGGTCGACGCGGCCGGTCGACGCCCACGCCTCGTCGGGTTCCTGCCACGGCAGGCCGACCGGCAGCCGGTCCTCGACCGCGAGACCGTCCGGGGCGGCCAGAGCGGCGACGTGCGGGCGTACCCGCGGGTCCAGCCACGGCTCGGGCTGGAGCACGTACGGCGGCTGGGCGGCCAGCCGCTCGCGGAGCTCGAACCCGGCCTCGGCGCTCAGGGCGGCGAGCTTGTCGATGTTGGGCCACGGCCGCTCGGGGTTGACGTGGTCGGGGGTCAGCGGGGACACCCCGCCCCAGTCGTCGACGCCGGCGCGCAGCAGCAGGCCGAGCTCGGTCGAGTCCGACAGGTTCGGTGGTGCCTGCACACGGGCCTTGGGGCCGAGCAGCAGCCGGCTGACGGCCACCGCGGCGACGTACTCCTGCAGCTCCAGGTCGTCGTGCGCCTGCATCGCCGTCCGCGGCTTCGCCCGGAAGTTCTGGACGATGACCTCCTGCACGTGCCCGTGCCGCTGCGCCGACGCGCGGATCTGCAGGATCGCGTCCACCCGCTCGGCGTAGTCCTCACCGATGCCGAGCAGCACGCCGGTGGTGAACGGGACGGCGGAGCGCCCGGCGTCCTCCAGCACCCGCAGCCGGAGCGCGGGCTCCTTGTCCGGGGAGCCGTAGTGGGGGCCGCCGGGCTCGGACCACAGTCGCGTCGCCGTCGTCTCCAGCATCATCCCCATCGAGGCGGAGACCGGCTTGAGCCGCTGGATCTCCTCCCACGTCAGCACGCCGGGGTTGAGGTGGGGGAGCAGCCCGGTCTCCTCGAGCACCCGGATCGCCATGGCCCGCAGGTAGGCGAGCGTCGAGTCGAACCCGTGCGCCTCCAGCCACTCGGCCGCGACCGGCCAGCGGTCCTCGGGCCGGTCGCCCAGGGTGAACAGCGCCTCCTTGCAGCCCAGGGCGGCGCCGGCGCGGGCGACGTCGAGCACCTCGTCCGGCGACAGGAACGGCGCCGTACCCCGTGCGCGCAGCTGTCCCGGTGTGGTGACGAACGTGCAGTAGTGGCAGCGGTCGCGGCACAGGTGGGTGAGCGGGATGAACACCTTGCGGCTGTAGGTCACCACCCCCGAGCGGCCGGCCGAGGCCAGTCCCGCGTCGCGGACCCGGCCGGCGGCGGCCAGCAGCCGGTCCAGCGGCTCGCCCTCGCCCAGTCCGCGGGCGTGCAGCAGCGTCTCGGCCTCGGTCGCGTCGAGGGTCACGCCGCGCTCGGCGCGGGTGACCGCACGGCGCACGGCGGACTCGGAGGGCGGGGTCAGGGCACTCATGGTGCGCTCGACGCTAGTGGACGGAGCCCGGGAAGGGTCCCTGGGAGGACCCCGGGGAGGACCCCGTCCGCCCCACCGCTCGCCCCCTCGCGGCTCAGGGCCGCCGGACCGGCCCGCCGGCCCCGTCGGTCCAGCGGCCGCGCAGCCGCAGCAGGGGGTCGGCGTCCGCGGTGAGCACCGGCACCGCGTCGACCTCGAGCAGGGCGACCACGTGGTCTCCCGCCGTCACCAGCCGGTCCAGCCGGCAGTCCAGGGCGGCCAGCCCGCCGTCGAGCACGATGGCGCCGCTGCCGGCCGCCCGGCTCCACGGCACCGACTCCAGCAGGTGGCGGGCGCTGGGCCGGCCGGCGGAGGAGAAGCGGCTGGCCACGATGGCGTGCTCGGCGGCCAGCACGGTCAGCGCGCACCGGCCGACCTCCCCGAGCACCTCGGCGGGGTAGCCATCCGCGGTCAGTCCCACCGCGACCAGCGGTGGCCGGGCCGACACGCTCATCACCGAGGAGACGGTGGTGCCGACGTCGTCGATGTCGTCGCGGACGGTCAGCAGGCACACCCCCGCTGCGTACTGGCGCAGCGCCTCGGCGAAGGCGGCGGGGTCGACCGGCATGGCGGCCAGTCGACCACACCAGCAGGATCGGGCGCGTGAGCGAAGCGGTGGATGCAGGCCAGACCTACGACGTCGTCGTCCTCGGCGCGGGCTCGACCGGGGAGAACGTCGCGGACGTGGTCGTCCGCGGCGGGCTGACCGCTGTCCTGGTGGAGGCCGAGCTGGTCGGCGGGGAGTGCTCCTACTGGGCGTGCATGCCGAGCAAGGCGCTGCTGCGGGGCAGCGAGGCGATCGCGGCGGCGCGGGCGGTCGACGGTGCGGCGCAGGCGGTCACGGGCGCGCAGGACGTCGCCGCCACCCTCGCCCGGCGGGACGCCTTCACCCACGACTGGGACGACTCCTCCCAGGCGCGGTGGGTGCGGGGCGCCGGCATCGACCTGGTCCGCGGCACCGGCCGGCTCGTCGGTGAGCGCAGGGTCGTGGTCACCGACGGCGAGGGGAGGACGACCCGGCTGACCGCCCGGCACGCGGTCGCCGTCTGCACCGGGTCGGAGGCCGCCGTCCCGCCGATCGAGGGACTGGCCGACGTCGACCCGTGGACGCCCCGCGAGGCGACCAGCGCCAAGGCGGCGCCCGGCCGCTTGCTGGTGGTCGGGGGCGGCTACGTCGGCTGCGAGATGGCGACCGCGTGGCAGGCCCTGGGTGCTGAGGTCACCCTGCTGCACCGCGGGGAGCGGCTGCTCGAGGACATGGAACCCGAGGCCGGGGACGCCGTCGCCGCCGCGCTGCGCGAGCGGGGGGTCGACGTCCGGCTGGACACCGACGTGACCACCGCCCGCCGCGACGGCACCGAGGCGGTCCTCGGCACCGGCGACGGCGAGGTGCGCGGGGACGAGGTGCTCGTGGCCGTCGGCCGCCGTGCCCGCACCGGCGACATCGGGATCGACTCCGCCGGCCTGACCCCGGGCGAGTACCTCGACGTCGACGACTCGCTGCAGGTGCGCGGGCTGCCCTGGCTGTACGGCGTGGGGGACGTCAACGGCCGCCGGCAGCTCACCCACATGGGCAAGTACCAGGCCCGCCAGGCCGGTGCCGCCATCGTCGCCCGGGTGCGAGGGGAGCAGGTGTCCCTGGCCGACTGGTCGCCGTTCGTCGCCACCGCCGACCGGGGGGCGACGCCGTCGGTCGTGTTCACCGATCCGCAGGTGGCCAGCGTCGGCCTCACCCGGGCGCAGGCGCGGCAGAGCGGGGTGGCGCACCGGGTGGTCGAGTACCCGCTCGGCTCGGTCGCCGGCGCCGCGCTGTACGCCGACGGCTACACCGGGACGGCGGTCGCGCTGGTCGACCCCGACCGCGAGGTGCTGATCGGCGTCACGTTCGTCGGCCCCGCGGTCGCCGACCTGCTGCACGCGGCGACGATCGCGGTGGTGGGCGAGGTGCCGATCGCCCGGCTGTGGCACGCCGTCCCGGCCTATCCGACGACGAGCGAGATCTGGCTGCGGCTGCTGGAGACCTGGCGCGGCTGAGGCACTTCCCGGTCGGGCGGCGCGCCGCCACCATCGCCGCCGTGCGCCCGCCCCAGGAGCGTCCCGTGACCGCACCCGCGCGTCCCCTCGACCGCCGCGGGCCGGCCCGCCGGCAGGTCCGCTGGGCGGAGCTGCCGGCGGCCGAGGCGGCAGCGCGGGGGTCAGACCCGGTCGAGCAGCAGCAGCGCGTAGGCGGCCAGGCTCGGGCCGTCGGTGAAGCGGCCGTCGCCGACCATCGCGTGCAGGCGCGCCTCGGGCACGAACGCCGACTGCATGTCCGCCTCGGTCACCTCCCGGGCCGTCGGGCCGGGCGTGAGGTCGGTGGCCAGCCAGACGTCGAACTCCTGGGTGGACAGTCCCGGGGCCAGGTCCAGGTGACCGAGGTGGCGCAGCCGGCCCGCCCGCAGACCGGTCTCCTCGGCGAGCTCCGCGCGGGCCAGTTCCTCGGGGGTGCCGCTGGAGCCGTGCGTCCAGGTGCCCTGCGGGAACTCCCAGGCGCGCCGGCCGACCGGGTGCCGGAACTGCTCGACCAGCCAGAAGCCGTCCCGCTCCTGCGCCAGCACGACGGCGAAGTGCGGCTTCTCCACCACGCCGTAGACCCCGGCCGACCCGTCGGCCCGCTCGACCTGGTCCTCCCGCACCCGGATCCACGGGTTGCGGTAGACCTCCCTGCTGCCCGTCGTCCGCATGCGGCCATCCTGCCGGGGGCAGGGCCCTCCCTCAGGGCATCGGGTGCGGCGCGGTGGTGGTCTGCGGCAGCCGGTCCTCCACGGTGGCGGTCACCGTCATCGACTCGAACCGGGCGATCCCGCCGAGCGTGGTGAGGAACGCGGTGTCGGCGGCGTCGCGGCCCGAGCAGATCCGCACCAGCGAGCGGAGCGGGGCCAGCCGGGTGGCGTCGACGACGTGCCAGGTGCCGTCGACGTCGGCCTCGACGACGGCGTGGAAGTCCATCGGGTCCAGGCCCGGCGCGTAGACCGCCACCAGCCGGGCCGGCACCTCCAGGGCGCGCAGCAGGGTGACGGTGAGGTGCGCGTAGTCCCGGCACACCCCCCGCCCGGCCAGGAGCGTGTCGACGGCGGTGTCCACCGGGCGGCTGGCTCCGACGGTGTAGACCAGCCGGTCGTGCACCCAGCCGGCGACCGCCTCGACCAGGTCGGCGCGGGGCGTCGTCCGGTCGAACTCGGAGGTGGCGAAGCCCTCCAGCTGGTCGGACGGGCAGTAGCGGCTGGGCCGCAGCGCCTCGGCCCAGGCCGCCGGCGTCACCGGCCGGGGCGGGCCGTCGCCCTCGACCGCGGCCGTGTAGGCCACCGTCGTCGTCCCCTCGCCGAGCTCGACCCGGTGCACGCGGGCCTCGCCGACGGCGAACTCCTCGATCGCCAGCGGCCGGCCCTCGCACAGCACGGTCAGCTGCTCGGTGGCCGGCGCGGCGGCGGCCACCTGCAGCAGCGCGGTCGCGGGTGCGGGGGAGGAGATGGTCAGGGTCGCCGCGACGTCGGTGCGCATGCGCCCATCGTCGCGTCGCCGCAGGTCGCACGCGCTGTGTGGTGCCTCACCACAGCCGTGCTCGCCCGTCGATCGGGGGCCGTGCTGGAGTGGACGGCGTGCAGCTCGAGCCCTCGCGTACCTCCTGGCGGCGCTACGTCGCCCTGGGCGACTCCTTCACCGAGGGGCTCAGCGACCCGGACCCGGAGCGACCCGGGCAGTACCGCGGATGGGCCGACCGGCTGGCCGGGCACCTGGCCGCCGTGGCCGACGGCGACGTCGAGTACGCCAACCTCGCCGTCCGCGGACGGCTGCTGGGGCAGGTGCTCGCCGAGCAGGTGCCGGTGGCGCTGGCCGCCGGACCGGACCTCGTCAGCCTGGTCGCCGGCGGGAACGACCTGCTGCGTCCCGGCGCCGACCCCGACCGGCTGGCCGCCGCGCTGGAGGACGCCGTGGTGCGGTTCCGCGCCGCCGGTGCCGACGTGCTGCTGGCCACGGGCGTCGATCCGCGGCAGACGCCGATCATCCGGCGCACCCGCGGCCGGGTGGCGGTCTTCAACGCCTCGCTCTGGTCGATCGCGGCCCGGCACGGCGCCGTCGTCCTCGACCAGTGGGGCGCAGCCTGGATCCAGGACTGGCGGATGTGGGACGGCGACCGGATCCACCTCACCGACGAGGGGCACCGGCGGACGGCGCTGGCCGCGGCCACCGCACTGGGGCTGCCCGTCGGCGACGACTGGCGCGCACCGCTGCCCCCGCAGCCGCCGCGGGCCCTGCGGGCGGCCCTGGCGGACGAGGCCGCCTGGGTGCGCGGCTTCGTCGCGCCCTGGATCGGCCGCCGGCTGCGTGGCCGGTCCTCGGGTGACGGCCGGGCGGCCAAGCGGCCGGTGCCGCTGGTGCTGCCCCGCGGCTGAGCCGCCCCCACGGACCGCGGGTCACCCGCTGACCCCGGTCGCACCCCCGCTGCCGCGCCGGGACCGCGGCTACGGTGCGAGGCGTGGGGACACCGGTGGTCCGCCTGGGGGCG
The DNA here is from genome assembly GCF_010686765.1 of Geodermatophilus sabuli. Classification (GTDB taxonomy): domain Bacteria; phylum Actinomycetota; class Actinomycetes; order Mycobacteriales; family Geodermatophilaceae; genus Geodermatophilus; species Geodermatophilus sabuli_A. The sequence continues at coordinate 136,540 of NZ_JAAGWF010000017.1, forward strand.
TGGTGCGACCTGGAGACCGAGGACGAGGCCCGCCGGCGGCTCGGCGCGGCAGCAGCGGAGACGGCAGCCGTCGATGACCCGGCCGACCCGGCTGCCCCGCGACCGGGGCTCTTCGTCCCGGTCCCGGGGACCCCGGTGCTGTCCCCGGGTGGCATCCACTTCCGCGTCGAGGAGTTCGCCGTGCTGGCCGACGGGCGGCGCATCCGGTTGCACGGCGAACGCGGGTTCGGGCTGAGCGCCGGAGCCGATCCGTGGCGGTTCCAGACCCTCGAGAGCCTGGCCCGAGACGTCCGGACGACCGTGCTGCCCGACGACGCGGAGGACACCGGCGAGGACCATCCCTGGGAGTGGCTCGTGGAGCTCCTGCGCGCGCGGGGCGTGGAGGCCTCACCCGACGAGCTCCGGGCCCTGCCGTACGACGTCGAGTTCAGCGACCGCCTACGGGCCCGGGTGTCCGCCGGCGGGTGAGACCCCGAGGTCAGCCCTGGTCGGCGGCGTCCGCGCCGGCGGTGCCGGGCTCGACGGCGTCGTCCTGCGCGGCGGTGGGCTCGAGGCCGTCCTGCTCGGTGGCGCCGAGCCCGGTGCCGCCGTCGTCGGTGCCGCCGTCGTCCCAGGTGCCGTCGTCCGTGCCGTCGTCGTCGGTGGCGTCCTCGGCCGCGGAGCCGACCGCCGGGGTCTCCCCGGTGGTGGCCGCCTCGACGGCGGCGTCGGTGAGCACGGCCTCGGGGAGCACCTCCTCGGCGACCTGGGCGGCGAGGACCTCGGCCCGGCTGGGCAGCGGGGCGGGCCGGCCGAAGGCGTAGCCCTGGGCCATCACGCAGCCGTGGTCCCGCAGCCACTGGGCCTGGTCGAGGTCCTCGATGCCCTCGGCGATCACCTGCAGCCCCATGCCCAGGCCGAGCTGGAGCAGGCCCTGCACGAGCGCCGCGGTGGAGGGCTCGGTGACCACGTCGGCGACGAAGGAACGGTCGATCTTGACGGTGTGGATGGGCAGCCGGTGCAGGGCGGTGATCGCCGAGTAGCCGGTGCCGAAGTCGTCCAGGGCGAGCGTGACGCCGGCGTCGGTCACCTCGGAGACCGCCTGCAGGGTGGCCTCGGCGGCGAACAGCGCCGTCGACTCGGTGATCTCCAGCTCCAGCCGCTCCGGGGGCAGGCCGGTCTCGGCCAGTGCGTCGGTGACCAGGTCCGCGAACCCCGGCTCGGCCAGGTGACGGGCGGAGATGTTCACGTGCACCCGCAGCCCGGCCGGCCAGCCCGCGGCGTCGGAGCAGGCCTGGCGGAGCACCCAGGCGCCCAGCTTGGAGGTCAGCCGGTTGTCCTCGGCAGCGGCCAGGAAGGCGCCGGGCGGCAGGAGTCCGCGGGTCGGGTGCTGCCAGCGGATCAGGGCCTCGTACCCGAGCAACGTCTCGTCCGAGAGCGCCACGATCGGCTGGTAGAACAGTCGCAGCTCGTCGGAGTCCAGTGCGTGGCGCAGGTCGGCCTCCAGCTGCAGCTGGTCCACCTCGCTCTCGCTGAGGACGCCGTCGTGCACCTCGATGCGCGCGCGGCTGCCGTCGGCCTTCGCCCGGGTCAGCGCGCCGTGTGCCTGGCGCAGCAGGTCGTCGGGGGCGACGTCGGAGCCGAGGGTGAGCCCGACGCTGGCCGACAGCACGATCTCCCGCTCGCCGATGAGGAAGGGGTCGTCGAGCACCGACAGCAGCCGGTCGGCCAGCGCCCGCAGGCCGTCGAGGTCCTCGACGTCCTCGGCGAGGATGAGGAACTCGTCCGCCCCGAGGCGCACCGCCGTGTCCTCCACCCGGGTGCTCCAGCGCAGCCGGTCGGCGACCTGGGTGAGCAGCTGGTCGCCGGCCTCGTGCCCGAGGACGTCGTTGACCGCCTGGAACCGGTCGAGGTCCAGGTGCACCAGGCCCACCTGCAGCCCGCGCCGGCGGGACAGTGCCAGGGCGTGGTTGAGCCGGTCGCCCAGGGCCCGTCGGTTGGGCAGCCCGGTGAGCGGATCGGTGAAGGCGCGGCGGACGAGGTCCTCCTCCGCGCGCCGGCGGTCGGTGACGTCGACCAGCGAGAGGACGACGAACTGCGGCGCCCCGGCGCTGGTGTGGATGACCTCGTGCGACTGCAGTGCCCACAGCTCGCTGCCGTCGGCGCGGCGCAGGCGCCGCTCGCCGTCCACCGTGAGCCAGGGATCCAGCGGTGCGCCGTCCGGCAGGTCGGGGACCGGCGCCTCGTCGGGGTGGGCGAGCAGGTCCACGTGCCGGCCCACCATGTCCTCGGCGGTGCGGCCGGTGAGTGCGCACAGGGCGTCGTTGACCACCAGCAGGTGCCCGTCGAGGTCGACCAGGGCCTTGGGGATCGGCGCGGCGAGGAACAGTGCACGGAACAGCTGGCCGCGGTCGGCGAGCAGGGTGTCGATGGCCCGGAGCCTCGAGCCGGCGGGCCCGGGGATGCCGGCCCGGGGTCGCGGTACGTCGGGAGCGCTCAGGTTCACCCCGACAGCGTGAGGGACCGATGCCGCCAAGTGACGGACCCCGCGCACGGAGAGTCGTGGTCAATCGAACACGTGGAGTCACCATTCGGGGACGGTGGGGCGCGAGGGCACGGGTGGGACGAACCCGTGACCGACGCCGCCCCCGCCGGTCCGCCCGATCGGTGCCCGTCAGGCCGGCGCGGGTCGACCCCGGGGAGTGCGGGCGCGCCCCGAAACGGACACCGGGCGGCCGCAGTGTCGGGCCGCGGGCTGCCCCTGCCGGTGGGAGCTGGGGAGGCTGACCCCGTCGTCCCCCACGACTGGCGAGGAGCGCGGCATGGACTGGAAGCTCGAACTGGTGGCGGTGCCGGTGACCGACGTGGACGAGGCGGTGGCCTTCTACACGGGCCGGGCCGGGTTCGTGCTCGACCACGACCACCGCGTCAGCGACGAGGTCCGCTTCGTCCAGTTGACCCCGCCGGGATCCGCCTGCTCGATCGCCCTGGGGACCGGCCTGGTGGAGACCCCGCCGGGATCGGCCCAGGGGCTCCAGCTCGTGGTGGAGGACATCGAGGCGGCCCACGAGGAGCTGGCCGGCCGGGGCGTGGAGGTGACGGAGGTGCAGCGGTTGCCGTGGGGGGCGTTCGTCTACTTCCGTGATCCCGACGGGAACGGCTGGGCGGTCCAGCAGCTCCCGCGGGGGGACTGAGCTCCGCGGGAATCCCCTGGTCCGCCCGGGCGCTGCGCTCCCCAGAGACCTACGGGAGGAGTGCCGGCGATGGACGACGGCAAGCGGATCGGGTTCCTGTCCTTCGGGCACTGGCAGCCGATCCCCGGATCGCGGGTGCGCACCGGCCGTGACGCCCTGGTGCAGAGCGTCGAGCTGGCGGTCGCCGCCGAGGAGCTGGGCCTGGACGGCGCGTACGTGCGGGTGCACCACTTCGCCCGTCAGCTGGCCTCGCCGTTCCCGCTGCTGGCTGCCATCGCGGCGCGCACCAGCCGGATCGAGATCGGCACCGGCGTCATCGACATGCGCTACGAGAACCCCCTGTACATGGCCGAGGAGGCGGCGGCCGCCGACCTGCTCAGCGACGGCCGGCTGCAGCTGGGCATCAGCCGGGGGTCACCCGAGACGGCGCTGCGCGGGTCCGAGGCGTTCGGCTTCGTGCCGCCCGAGGGGACGAGCGACGCGGACTTCGCCCGGCGCAAGACCGCTGTCTTCCTCGCCGCGATCTCCGGCCAGCCGGTCGTGGACGCCGATCCGGCGATGACCGGCGGGGCGCAGGGCCGGCTGGCGATCCAGCCCCAGTCGCCCGGGCTCGCCGAGCGGATCTGGTGGGGGTCGGGCACCCGCGCCACGGCGGAGTGGACGGCGCAGCAGGGGATGAACCTGATGAGCTCGACGCTGCTGGTGGAGGACACCGGCGTGCCCTTCGACGAGCTGCAGGCCGAGCAGATCGCCCGCTACCGGGCCGCCTGGGCCGAGGCCGGCTGGGAACGGACGCCGCGGGTGTCGGTCAGCCGCAGCGTCATGCCGATCGTCACCGACCTCGACCGGCAGTACTTCGGCGAGCGGTCCGGTGAGGACCAGGTCGGCCTGCTGGAGGGTGTCCGCGCGCGGTTCGGCAAGAGCTACGCCGGGGCGCCCGAGCAGCTCGCCGAGGAGCTGGCGAAGGACGCTGCCGTCCGCGAGGCCGACACGCTGCTCCTGACGGTGCCCAACATGCTCGGGGTCGACTACAACGCCTCTCTGCTGGAGACCGTGGCCCGCTACGTGGCGCCGGCGATCGGCTGGGTCCCCCCGGCGCAGCGCTGATCACCCGACGCGGGCGGCAGGACCGGGTCTGCCCGGCACCACCGCCCGCGTCGTCCCACCGGTCACCTCACGCGAGCTCGTAGCCGACCTGCCCCGCCTCGTCGACCGTCGCGCTCACGTCGATGCTGTCGGTCGCGTCCTCGGCGTTGGCCACCGTGCAGGGGATCGGCGTCCCGGCGATGTCCACGAGCACGCTGCGGCCTCCCGCGTCGCAGGTCGCGGTGGCCTCGACGCCGGCCTCCTCGCCCACCTGCGCGGCCAGCTCGGCCTCCACGTCGGCGACCGCGACGAAGCTGTTGTCGCTGGTGATCTGGACGTTGCCCTCGCCGTCGGTCTGTTCGACGGTGAAGGAGGCCGGCTGCCCGTCCAGCGTGGCGGTGCACGTCGTCGTGGTACCCGCCTCCAGCGGGACGTCCTCCGGGCACCGGACGTCGCTCGCGGCCAGGCCCACCTGCTCCTCGGTCAGCCGGACGATCTCCGTCTCCGCCCGGGCGGTGTCCAGCTCCTGCGAGCCGAAGAGGAACAGCGCGCCGACCACCAGCCCACCGACGAGCAGGAGGGCCGCGACCACGGCACCGACGACGGCGCCGGTCCGCCGTGGCTTCGCCGGCGGAGGACCGAACGCCCCCGAGGGCGGACCGAACCCACCGCCGGGTGGCGGACCGAACGCCCCTGGGGGCGGACCGAACCCACCGCCGGGTGGCGGACCGGAGGACGCGGCCGGCGGCGGGGAGCCCGGGCCGGGGGGTGGGGCGAACTGCGCGGCCGCCCGGTGCGGCTGCGGCACGGGGACGTGCGGGGCGGTGAACTGCTGGGTCACGGTCTCTCCTCCGGTGGGGCTCACGCGGACCACCGTGACCCCGAGCCCTTCGACCGCACTTGTCCCCGCCTGGTGCCGCACTTGGACGCCGGTCCAAGCGGGGGCGGGTGTGCTCGGCAGCTGGCAGCGGTGGGCCCGGTCCGGTGCCCGGGCGGCAGAGCGCGCCCGGCAGGGATCGAACCTGCGACCAAGTGCTTAGAAGGCACCTGCTCTATCCGCTGAGCTACGGGCGCTCGGCGCACGATCATCGCACCCTCGCCTGGCTGGGGACGTCCGTCGCCCCGGCACGCGCCCGCCTCTGGTGCGCCGGAGCGGTTCGGGACGACGATGCGCGACGGACCGGCATCCAGTGCGTCGGGAGGTGGGCCGTGGAGCAGGCCCGGACGACGACAGGACCGTGGGTCGGCGGCGCGCGCTACGAGGCCTACGTCGGGCGGTGGAGCCGGCTGGTGGCCCGCCGGTTCCTCGCCGGCCTCGCCGTGCCGCACGGGCGGCACTGGCTGGACGTCGGCTGCGGCACGGGCGCGCTGGCCGGAGAGGTGCTCGCCGGTTCCGCGCCGGCGCGCGTCGTCGGGATCGACCGGTCGGCCGACTTCGTCGCCCACGCCGCCACGCACGTCACCGATCCCCGCGCGGAGTTCCGGCAGGGTGACGCGCAGGACCTGCCCGTGGCGGACGCGTCGTTCGACGCAGCCGTGTCCGGCCTCGTGCTCAACTTCCTCCCCGCCCCCGGGGCCGCCGTGGCGGAGATGCGGCGCGGCGTCCGGCCAGGCGGTGTGGTCGCCGCCTACGTCTGGGACTACGCCGACGGCATGCAGCTCATGCGGGCGTTCTGGGACGCTGCCGGCGACCTCGACCCGGCGGCGCGCGCCCTCGACGAGGGGCGCCGGTTCGGCATCACCCGTCCCGAGCCGCTGCGCGCGCTGTTCGACGGCGCCGGGCTGAGCGACGTGGCCGTGAGCGAGGTCGTCGTCCCGACGGTGTTCGCCGACTTCGACGACTACTGGTCGCCGTTCCTCGGCGGGACCGGGCCGGCGCCGGCCTACACGACGTCCCTCGACGAGGACGCGCGGGCGGCGCTGCGGGAGGCACTGCGGGCCCGGCTGCCGGTGGCCGAGGGCGGGTCGATCCGGCTCACCGCGCGCGCCTGGGTGGTGCGGGGCCGCTGCCCGTGACGAGTCCATGCCGGTACCCCAGCAGCCGGGTGGGACGGCGCGCGGGTGCCCGTCCACAGGACCGGCCGGTGTCCACAGATGCCCGGGCAGGGCTGCGGCGCCGTCCTGCGGGGACCGATCGTCCTCGGTGAGCCGGCACCCCGCCGGCCGCGCCGCCCCGGCGCACCAGACACCGAGGAGCACCGTGAACGACACCATCGTGACCGTCGTCGGAAACGTCGTCGACGCCCCGCGCCGCTTCCGGCCGGAGAGCGGCAGCCCGGTCACCAACTTCCGCATGGCCTCGACCTCCCGGCGGTTCGACAACCGCAGCCAGGAGTTCGTCGACGGCGCCACCTTCTGGGTCGACGTCGAGTGCTGGAACGACCTGTCGGGCAACGTGTCCGGCAGCGTCAGCAAGGGCGACCCCGTGATCGTGCACGGGCAGCTGAGCACGCACAGCTGGGAGACCGACAGCGGCCGCCGGAGCATCCCGCGGATCAAGGCGTCCGCGGTCGGGCCGAACCTCGCCGCGGGACGGCGGAGTTCAAGCGCAGCCGGTCCTCCCGCAGCGCCGACCAGCGGGACGAGGGCGTGCCGGCTCCCGAGGCCTCCGGCACCGCCGGAGACGGCTTCCCGGGCGACCGCGAGATGCCGGTGGCCGGGCGGGACTACGTGGAGGGCACCGGGGCGTTGCACGAGGTGACCGTCGAGGACCTCGCCGAGCCCGCGCACGTCTAGTTGCCGCGGCTGGGAGGATCGACGGAGAGAACGCGGGGGGCGGGTCGGCACGCGGCCGGCCCGTCCTCCCCTCGTGAACCGACGGAAGGCTCCGAAGCCCAGTGGCTCAGTACATCTACACGATGGTGCGCGCGCGCAAGGCGCACGGCGACAAGGTGATCCTCGACGACGTCACCCTGTCGTTCCTCCCCGGCGCCAAGATCGGCGTCGTCGGACCCAACGGTGCCGGCAAGTCCACCGTCCTCAAGATCATGGCCGGGATGGAGCAGGCGTCCAACGGCGACGCGAACCTGGCCCCCGGCGCCACCGTGGGCATCCTCCAGCAGGAGCCGGCACTCAACGAGGCGCTGGACGTGCGCGGCAACGTCGAGGAGGCGGTCAAGCCCCTCCGCGACGCGCTGCGGCGCTTCGAGGAGGTCAGCGCGGCGATGGGGGAGCCCGACGCCGACTTCGACGCGCTGCTGACCGAGCAGGGCGAGCTCATGGAGGTCATCGAGAACCACGACGGGTGGGAGCTCGACGCCCGCATCGAGCAGGCCATGGACGCCCTGCGCTGCCCGCCGGGGGACGCCGACGTCACCGTCCTCTCCGGCGGTGAGCGCCGCCGGGTGGCCCTCTGCAAGCTGCTCCTCGAGGCGCCCGACCTCCTGCTGCTCGACGAGCCCACCAACCACCTCGACGCCGAGAGCGTGGCGTGGCTCGAGCAGCACCTGGAGAAGTACGCCGGCACCGTCGTCGCCGTCACCCACGACCGGTACTTCCTCGACAACGTGGCCCAGTGGATCCTCGAGCTCGACCGCGGCCGGGCCTACCCCTACGAGGGCAACTACTCCACCTACCTGGAGACCAAGGCCGCCCGGCTGAAGGTCGAGGGCGCCAAGGACGCCAAGCGGCAGAAGCGGCTGGCCGACGAGCTGGAGTGGGTGCGCTCGGGCGCCAAGGCGCGGCAGGCCAAGAGCAAGGCCCGGCTCGCACGCTACGAGGAGATGGCCGCCGAGGCCGACAAGTACCGGAAGCTGGACTTCGAGGAGATCCAGATCCCGCCGGGCCCGCGCCTGGGCAACGTCGTCGTGGAGACCCGCAAGCTCACCAAGGGCTTCGGTGACCGGCTGCTGATCGACGACCTGTCGTTCACCCTGCCGCGCAACGGCATCGTCGGCGTGGTCGGCCCCAACGGCGTCGGCAAGACCACGCTGTTCAAGATGCTGGTCGGCGAGGAGAAGCCCGACGACGGCGAGATCAAGGTCGGCGACACCGTCAAGCTGTCCTACGTCGAGCAGAACCGCAGCGGCATCGACCCCAAGAAGACCCTGTGGGACGTCGTCTCCGACGGGCTGGACCACATCAAGGTCGGCAACGTCGAGATGCCCTCCCGTGCGTACGTCGCTGCCTTCGGGTTCAAGGGACCGGACCAGCAGAAGCCGGCCGGCGTGCTGTCCGGCGGTGAGCGCAACCGCCTCAACCTCGCGTTGACGCTCAAGCAGGGCGGCAACCTGCTGCTCCTCGACGAGCCCACGAACGACCTGGACACCGAGACGCTGACCAGCCTCGAGGGGGCGCTCCTGGAGTTCCCCGGCTGCGCCGTGGTCGTGAGCCACGACCGTTGGTTCCTCGACCGGGTGGCCACGCACATCCTCGCCTACGAGGGCGAGTCCAAGTGGTTCTGGTTCGAGGGCAACTTCGCCGACTACGAGAAGAACAAGGTGGAGCGGCTCGGCCTGGAGGCGGCACGTCCGCACCGGGCCACGTACCGCAAGCTCTCCCGCGACTGACGGAGGACCCCGAGCACCTGAACGGCGGCCGGCCGGAGCCCAGCTCCGGCCGGCCGCCGTCTGTCCGGGGGCGGGTACGCGGCCGGCGCGACGTACGGCAGGGTGTCGGCCGTGAGGCACACCGTGCAGGTCCCGATGCGCTGGTCGGACATGGACGCCTACCAGCACATCAACAACGTGGCGTTCCTCGGCTACTTCGAGATGGCGCGGGTGAGCCTGTTCTTCGAGCACCCCACGCACGACGAGCGGACCGGGATGCGCCGCGGGCTCGTCGTCGTCGGGCACGACATCCGGTACAAGCGGCCGGTCGTCTACGACGCCGAGCCGCTGGAGGTCCAGATCTGGGTCTCCGGGATCCGCTCGGCGTCCTTCTCCTGCCACTACGAGGCCTTCGACCACGGGCAGCTCGCCGTCACCGGGAGCACCGTGCTGGCGCCGTTCGACTTCGCGCTGAACCGGCCACGCCGGCTCACCCCCGGGGAGAAGGAGTTCCTCGCTCGCTGGACCGACGACCAGCCCGCGGTCTGAACCGGGCGGTCAGGCGACAGGGACCGCGCCCGGCGGGCGGAGGTCAGGCACCGACGATGCGGGGCACCGGCCGGTCGGCTCCCGTGGGCGCCCCACGGCCGGCTGCCTCCTGCTCCGTGACCGGGCGCACCGGAGCACCCTCGGCGATGGTGGCCCCGGTGAACACGGCGGCGTTGATCCCGCCGCGGTGCACCATCGCCTTGACCAGGCGCGCTCCGGTCAGCCGCTCCAGGTGCGTGCACGGAGGGCAGCGCTTCATCCCGAACAGCAGGGCGTCGCCGACGGCGAACCAGCGACCCACCAGGGACGGCAGGTCGATCCCGGTCGTCACCAGGTTGCGGCGGGTGTCGCCCGGCGTGAGCTCCGCGCCCGCCTCGGCAGCGACGGCGGCCACATCGGCGGCGTCGATCAGGGTGAGCTGCTTCTCCAGGTCCGGGTACTGCGCCCACGTCCCCCCGCCGAGGGCGTACCGGTCGCCCTCCAGGCCGCGGCCGGCCAGGAGCCGGGCTGACGGCACCCGCCGCATCGGAGCGGCCGCGGCATCGGTCAGCCAGATCCCGGTCAGCACACCGGCCCCGCACCCGGGGCTCACCGACCTGCTCACGCGGGCCCCACCGGACCGGCCGTCGGGCGCACCGGGCGCACCGGGGTGTCGTCGGCTCCTCGGGCGTCGAGAGCCTCGCTGAGCGTGTGCGCCATCTGCAGTACCGCGATGACCAGCGGCACGAGCACCGACAGTCGCACCCGCTCGGCGCCCCGGGCGGCCTGTGCCTCCCGGATCCGGGCCGCGCGCTCGGCCAGCAGCGGGATGAAGCGCAGGGTCATCGCGATCACCAGCCCCACCCGCGCGGGCCGGACACCCACCAGCCGCAGCGGCCGGGCCAGCCACTCCACGACCGCCACCAGCGCGGTCACCCGCGTGGTCGCGGTGACCACCGCGGCGGCCAGGACCAGCGTGAGCAGGCGCAGCACCGCCACCGCCCCGGTCAGCGGCCCCGTCACGAGCAGGTGGACGACGAACAGTGCCGCCAGCCAGATCCACACCGGCCGCACCTGCGCCCAGAGCGCCGGGCCGGGCAGCCGCGCTCCCACCACCCCGACCGCCAGCACGACCACCAGCGCCCCGGCCACCACCTCGACCCGCGACACGAGGAACAAGCCGATGCCGAGCGCCGCCAGCGCGGCCAGCTTCAGGCCCGCCGACGCGCGGTGCACCGGGCTGGTGCCCGGGAGGTACAGCGACAGCATCAGCCCATCCTCGCCACGTACCAGGGCACCGTCTCCGCGGGGGAGCCGTCGGCGGCCACGCGACCGTCCTCGAACACCAGCACCCGGTCGAAGTCCGCCAGCAGGTCCAGGTCGTGAGTGACCACCACGACGTCCTGCTCGAGCTGCTCGATCACGCGGGACACCCGCCGCGTGTTGGCGAGGTCCAGCAGGGTGGTCGGCTCGTCGAACACGATCCGCTCCGGGCGCATGACCAGCACGCCCGCGATCGCCAGCAGCTGCTTCTGCCCGCCCGAGAGCAGGTGCGCCGGGTGGTCACGGTGCCCGTCGAGGCCGTACCGCACCAGGACGTCGTCCACCCGCCGGGCGATCTCCGCAGGCTCCACGCCCTGGTTGGTCGGTCCGAAGGCGAGGTCCTCCGCGACGGTGGGGTGCACGATCTGGGCGTCGGGGTCCTGGAAGACGAACCCGACCCGGCGGCGCACCTCCCTCGCCCGGCTCCGGGTGTCGAGGCCGTCGACGAGCACGGTCCCCGAGGCCGGCACGACCAGCCCGTTGAGCAGCCGGGCGAAGGTGCTCTTGCCCGACCCGTTGCCGCCGATGACGCCCACCCGCGCCTCGGTCAGGGTGAGGGACACCGACGACAGCACGGTGCGGTCGCCGTAGGCGTGCGTCACGTCCCGGACCTCCACCGCCGTCCGCGGGAGCGTCTCCGCAGGCGCCGTGGCGGCCCCGCGCCGTGCCCACCGCATGCGAGGGCTCAGCCGGCGGTGGCGCGCCGGCCGGGCAGCTCGATCACCGGGTAGGCGCGGCGGACGGCGACCGCGACCACCGAGGCGGCCACCGCCTTGACCACGTCACCGGGGACGAACGCCAGTGACCCCGTGAACGACGTCCACAGCGGGACGTCGGCGTAGAGGCTGGTGAACGGGACGCCGATCGCGTAGATGACGACGACGCCGCCGACCAGGTTGGCCACCAGCGCCCAGGCGAGGTTGAACCGGCGCCAGGTCAGCTGCGTGAGCCAGCCGATCACGAACGCGGCGACCGGCCAGCTGTAGAGGTAGCCGGCCGTCGGGCCGACGAAGACGCCCAGCCCGCCACGGCCGCCGGACAGCACCGGAGCCCCCACGGCGACCACGGCCAGGAAGACCAGCAGCGCCAGACCCCCCCGACGGGCGCCGAGCACCGAGCCGGCCAGCATCACGCCGAGGGTCTGCGCCGTGATCGGCACCGGGATCCCCGGCACGGGAACCGGCGGCAGCAGCCCCAGCACGGCCACGATCGCGGCGAAGAGCGCGACGTAGGCGAGGTCCCTGGTCTTCACGGCGCTCTCCTCATGACGGCGGGGCGGTGCCCGCCCGTTCGGTCCCCCGCGGAACGTACCCGAGGCCGGGGCGGCGGCCGCCGCGCGGTTTCCGTCCGCCCCCGGGTCCGTGGCCCACCCTCGTCCCGGTCGCCTCCGGCGCCGCCGGGGCACCCCCGGAGCCGGTCGCGGTCGGTGTCGACGCGCTCACCTGCAGATACGTCGGCCGGTTTGCCCGGCCTCCCGGGGGCGTGTTTGTGTGGGGGTCTTGAGCCCCTCGTCGGAAGCGGATCGTGGCATGGCAACCGGGTGGTGGGCGTCCCTGTGGTCGGGGGGACGCTCCGCACCGCGCGAGCTCCCCGCGGTCCAGCCGCAGGGTGCGGACCGGGAGACCCCCCGGCCCGCACGGCACCCGCCGGTCGTGCCTCCCGCTCCCGGCGAGACGGCTCGGGACCGCGCTCCCACCGGTGCGACACGCGTCGGCGGGACGGCGACGCCGCCCCGGCACACCGCGCGCCGACAGGTGTCCGGCTCGTCCGGTCCACCCGGGGCACCTCCCGACCGGACCCACAGCACCCCGCTGTGGTCCTCCCACGAGACGACAGGAGCTCCATCCGTGGCACATCTCGACAACGTCATCGCCGACCTGCTCGCGATCGACGGCGCCAGCGGCGCCGCGATCGTCGACATCGACAGCGGGATGGCCCTCGCGGCCGGCGGCACGCCCGGGTTCGACCTCAACGTCGCGGCCGCCGGCAACTCGAACGTGGTGCGGGCGAAGCTCCGGACCATCTCCGACCTCGAGCTCAAGGACGAGATCGAGGACGTCCTGATCACGTTGCAGAACCAGTACCACCTGATCAACGTGCTCAAGGGGCAGGGCAACTCCGGCCTGTTCATCTACCTGGTGCTCAACCGCGTGACCGCGAACCTCGCCCTCGCCCGGCACAAGCTCAGGGCCGTCGCGAGCACCGTCAGCGTCTGATCCGCCGCGGCGCCGCCGGGCCCACGGGCCGGGCGGCGCCGGCGGTCGCCGACGCCCCGCTCGCCCTGTGACGACGCGTCGGCCTCCTGCAGGGGCCCGCCACGAGTCCGCGGGCCGGGGGCAGGCTCCTCTGTCAGGCGGCGGCCGTGGCCGCCTCGACGATCCGCTCCCGCACCGCGTCGACGGCCAGTTCCCCGGTGTCGATCCAGCGGGCCACGCGGCCATCGGCCACGATGCCGACGCGGTCGCAGAAGTCGGCCAGTTCATCGGGGTCCACCGACACCACGACGACCGAGGTCCCGTGCGCGGTCGCCTCGTCGAGCAGTTGGCGCACCTGCTGGCGGGCCCGGACGTCGAGGCCGCGGGCGGGCTCGTGCAGCACGACGACGTCGCGGGCCGAGGCCATCCACCGGGCCAGTGCCAGCTTGTGCTGGTCGCCACCGGACAGCGCGCCGACGGAGGTCCGGATGCTCAGCGTCTTGACGTCGAGGCTGTGGACGGTCTTGATGACCCGGCGCAGCGAGGCGATCTCCTTGCGGAGGTCGGTGAGCGCACCCCACGGCTCGTCGGTGAGGGTGCGGGCGATCGTCTCGCCGGGGTCGACCCCGTAGGCGTCCTCGTCGGGCCGGTACGCGGGCAGCCGCAGGGCCTCGACGTCGGCCGAGGGGGTCAGCAGGCGCGGCTCGCCGTGCAGCAGCGCCTCGTCGCTGAGCGCCGGCAGCTCTCCGGTCAGCGCCCCGGCGATCTCGCGGACGCCGGAGGTGCGGTGCCCCGTGAGCCCGACGACCTCGCCCCGGCGGAGCACGAGGTCGACGCCCTCCACCGCGCCGGGTACCCGCAGGTTGCGGACCTGCAGGGCGACCTCGTCGGAGCGGGCCGGCCGGGCCGGTGCGGGGAGCGGGGCGTCCTCCGCTCGGGACGACTGCAGGGCTGCCGGTTGCCGGCGCACCGGCAGCGAGACCGGCCCGCCCACCGTCTCCCCGGCCAGCCGGACCGGGTCCAGGGACGCGCTCGGCCGGTCGAGGGCGATCCGGCCCTCCCGCAGCACCAGCACCCGGTCGACCACCTCGAGCATCTCGGGCAGCCGGTGGCTGATGTAGAGCACCCCCCGCCCCTGCCGGCTCAGCCGGGCGGCGACGGCGTGCAGGCGGGTGACCTCCGAGGGCAGCAGGACCGCCGACACCTCGTCGAGCACGACCAGCCGGGTGTCCTCGGCGAGCACGCGGGCGGTCTCCACCAAGGGGTGCACGAAGTGCGGCAGCTCTCCGACGAGGTCGTCCGGGTCCGCGTCGAGGTCGACCTCGCGGCACAGGACCCGTGCCTGCTCGCGCAGCTCCGACTGCTGGCGCCCGGCCTGCGGCGTGCCACGGAACACGGCCTGGGCGACGGTGAGCTCCGGGTCGATCGTGACCAGCTGCTCGACGACCCCGACGCCGAGATGACAGGCGTCCTGGGCCGACAGGGGGGCGTAGGGATGGCCGAGCAGCGTCATCGTCCCAGCATCGGCCGGGGTGATCCCCGAGACGATGTCGCCGAGGGTCGACTTCCCCGCCCCGTTGGTGCCGACGAGCCCGACGATCTCGCCCGCGCCGATGGTGAAGGACACGTCCCGCAGGACCCGCCGTCCTCCGAAGGACTTGGTCATGCCCTCGACGGACAGCAGTGTCATGGGCGGGCGGCCTCCCGGGCGTGGTCCCCGACCGCGGGGTCGGTCGATCGTCGCGTCAGCGTCCCCCGCGACGCATCGTCACGGCTCCGATGCTACCCGCGCACGGCATCGGCGCTCCCCGGGGCACGGCGACCGACCGGCGAGCGACCGGCCGCCGACGGGCCGCCGTCCGGTGTCGGCCGTCAGGCCCGCACCCACACCGCGGCGTCGGCGGGCAGGACCCCGCCGGTCACGTCGGCGCTCGCCAGCAGGACCTCGCCCTCCGGCAGCCGGACGGCGCGCGCCGACAGGTTGAGCAGGCAGACCAGCCCACCGGGCCGCCGGAACGCGAGGCACCCCTCCGGCGCGGGCAGCCACTGCAGCGCGTCCCCGGCGAACGCCGACGACGTCCGCCGCAGCGCCAGCGCGGACCGGTACAGCGACAGCATCGAACCCCGGTCGGCCGCCTGCGCCTCGACGGTGAGCGCCGCCCAGCCCTCCGGCATGGGCAGCCAGGAGTCCGGCCGGTCCGAGAACCCGTAGGACGGCGCCGTGCCCGACCAGGGGACGGGAATCCGGCAGGCGTCGCGGCCCCGCTCGGCGTGCCCCGACCGCTCCCAGATCGGGTCCTGGAGCGCCTCGTCGGGCAGGTCCACGTCGGGCATGCCGAGCTCGTCGCCGTTGTACACGTAGGCCACGCCGGGCAGGGCCAGCTGCAGCAGTGCCGCCGCCCGGGCCCGCCGGGTGCCCAGCTCACCCCCGCCGTAACGGGTGACGTGCCGCGGGCGGTCGTGGTTGGACAGCACCCAGCAGGCCGGCGCGGGGGTGCCGGACACGGTGGCCAGCGAGTGCACGACGGCGTCCCGGAGGTCGTCGGCCGACCAGTCGGCGGTCAGCAGCTTGAAGTTGAACGCCAGCTGCAGCTCGTCGGGCCGCAGGTACTGCGCCAGCCGCTCGTCGTCGGAGACCCAGACCTCGCCGACGGCCATCGTGCCGGGGTGCTCGTCGAGCACCGCGCGGATGCGCCGGTGCACCTCGTGCACGCCGTCCTGGTCGAACCGGTGGTCGCCGGGCCCGTGGTCGTCGAGCAGCCCGGTGTCCTCCATGGGCTGCATGTCCGGGAGCCCGTCCGGCTTGGCCATGCCGTGCGCGACGTCGATGCGGAAGCCGTCGACCCCGCGGGCCAGCCAGAACCGCATCGTCGTCTCGAGGTCGGCGAGCACCTCGGCGTCGGTGAAGTCCAGGTCGGGCTGCTCGGGGGCGAAGATGTGCAGGTACCACTGGCCGTCCGGCACCCGGCTCCACGCCGAGCCGCCGAAGACCGAGGGCCAGTTGTTGGGCGGCTCGCTGCCGTCCGGGCCGCGGCCGTCGCGGAAGAGGTAGCGCGCCCGCTCGGGCGAGCCAGGCCCGGCGGCCAGCGCCGCGGCGAACCACTCGTGCTGGTGCGAGCTGTGGTTGGGCACCAGGTCGATGGTCACCCGGAGTCCCGCGGCGTGGGCCTCGGCCAGCAGCGCGTCGAACTCGGCCAGGTCGCCGAAGGCCGGCTCGACGTCACGCGGGTCGGCGACGTCGTAGCCGTGGTCGGCCATGGGGGAGGGGTAGAACGGCGTGATCCACAGCGCGTCGATGCCCAGCTCCACCAGGTGCGGCAGGCGCGCCCGGATGCCGGCCAGGTCGCCGACGCCGTCGCCGTTCCCGTCGGCGAAGCTCCGGATGTAGACCTGGTAGAAGACGGCCTCGCGCCACCACGACAGGACCTGGTCCCCCTCACCCCTCGCAGGCTCGGGGCGAGCCCCTGCACGAGGCCGTGACCCCGTCACTGGGCGGGCGAGAGGTCGCCGACCGCGTCGTCGGGCCAGCGGTTCTGCATGCTGCGAGCCGCCATCTCCAGGTAACCCCACAGCGTCGCGTCCTGCTCGGGGGAGAGCGCGAGGGAGTCCACGGCGTCCCGCATGTGGGTCAGCCACGCGTCGCGCTCGGCCGGGCCGATGTCGAAGGGAGCATGCCGCATGCGCAGCCGCGGATGCCCGCGCTGCTGGGAGTACGTCGTCGGCCCGCCCCAGTACTGCTCGAGGAACCCGCGCAGCCGGACCTCGGCGCCGGCCCAGTCGTCCTGCGGGTAGAGCGGCGCGAGCACCGGGTCGGTGCGCACACCGGCGTAGAACCGGGCCACCAGCCGTTCGAAGGTGGGCGCCCCCCCGACCTCGTCGTAGAAGGTGCGCGCCGAGGGCAGGGAACGGCTGGACTCGGTCACGGGACCGATCGTCCCGCAGGCGTGGCCGTCGCTGCCACGTGACCCTGCGTACGTCCGTAGCTCAGCAGCGGCCAGACGACGGCGAGCAGTCCCGTTCCGCCGATCAGCGCCACCACCGCCCCGGCCGGCAGGCCCTCCGCCGCGAGACCGGCGACCAGCACGCCGAGGCCCTGGACGCCGTACAGCCCGCTCACGGCGACGCCGAACGCGCGACCGCGGAAGGCGGACGGGACCGCCTGGACGAAGGCCACGTTCAGCGGGATGGTCCAGGACGCGCCCAGGCCGGCCACGAACATCAGCACCACGACCAGCACGTAGGCGCCGCGCCCCGGCCCGGCCCACATCGTGACCAGCCCCGCGGCGAGGATCGGCAGCAGCGACAGCACGACCAGGACGGGCACCAGTCGCTCCCGCCGCTCCTGGGTCAGCACGCGAGCCAGCAGCAGCCCGCCCACGGTCACGCCGAGCGGGTTGGCCGCCAGCAGGACGCCCACGTGGGCAGCGCCCTCCCCGAGCCCGTCCACCAGTGGGGTGGCGATGCCCTCCGCGGCGTTGGCGAACAGGGTGCCCACCCAGGTCAGCACGAGGATCGCGCGCAGCCGCGGTGACCGGCCGATCAGCCGCACCCCGTCCCCGGCGTCCCGCCACACCGAACGCCCGGCCTCGCCCCCGGCCTCGGCGGCGGGGGCGGGGCGGCGCTGCAGGCGGGCCGACAGCCAGAGCGCCGAGACGGCGAAGGTGGCGGCGTCCAGGAGCAGGACGGCGGACGGGCTGAACAGGGCCACCAGCGAGCCGGCCAGCACGAAGCCGGCGACCTGGGCGACCTGCGCGCCGACGTTGGTCAGCGACGTCGCCAGCGCGTAGCGATCGCCGTCGAGCACGTCGGCCATCAGCGCGGAGCGGGCCGACTCGAACGGCGGCGCGCACAGCGCCACGAGCAGCAGCAGCGCGAGCAGCACCGGCAGCGGCGTCCCGGGGATCGCCATGCCGGCCACCAGCACGACCCGGGCGACGTCGGTGGTGATGAGGACGCGGTGCCGGGGGAACCGGTCGGCCAGCGTGGACAGCAGCGGACCGCCGAGCAGCCACGGCAGGTAGCTGATGCCGAAGGTGATCGCCGACAGGAGCGGGGACGAGGTGCGCTGGTAGACCAGCACGGTGAGCGCCACCCGGGCCAGCTCGTCACCGGCGGTGGACAGCAGGTAGCTGCCGAACAGCGGCCGGAACTCCCGCTCGGCGAGCACCTCGCGGAAGGTGGCCGGGCGGGACTCCGGGGCGCCGGTGCGGTCGGATCCGGCCGGCGCGGCCGCGCTCAGCGGACCCCTGCCCCGGACACCGTGCCGAGCAGCGGCAGGGGGGTGCGGATCCCCTCGAGGACGAACCGCTCCTTGAGCCGCATGCGCAGCTCACGGCCCACCCGCCACTGGTCGGCGTTGGTCGTGCGCACCTGCAGCCGCATGAACACGCCCTCGGAGGTGATCTGCTCGACCCCCAGGGACTCCGGCTCGGCCAGCAGGACGGCGGCCCACTCGTCTTCGGCGTACATCTCGTCGGCCACCTCCTGCATCACGGTGCGGCAGCTCTCCAGGTCGGTGTCGTGGGCGACGGGCATGTCGATGACGACCTGGGCGTAACCCTGGCTCTTGTTGCCCACCCGGAGGATCTCGCCGTTGCGGGCGTACCAGACCACACCGTTGACGTCCCGCAGCCGGGTGATCCGCAGCCCCACCGCCTCGACGGTGCCACTGGCCTCCCCGAGGTCGACGACGTCCCCGACGCCGTACTGGTCCTCGAGGATGATCCCGATCCCGGCGATGAAGTCCTTCACCAGGTTCTGCGCGCCGAAGCCCAGGGCGACCCCGACGACCCCGGCGCTGGCCAGGATCGGGGCGAGGTTGATCCCCAGTTCCCCGAGCACGAGCACCACGGCGATGCCGAGGACGACGATCGAGGCGAAGCTGCGCAGCACCGACCCCATGGCCTCGGCCCGCTGGGTGCGCCGCGCCGCCAGCGGGTCGGCCGCGTCCCCGGCCGCCCGGACACGGGTTCGGCGCGACCGGAGGATGGCGGGCATCGCGCCGGTCGCCGTCCGGTCGGTGAGCCGGCGGATCGCCCGGTGGGCCAGGAACCTGACCACGGTGGCGAGGGCCACGATGAGCAGGATCTTCGCCGGCTTGGCGATCAGCGCCTGGGCGTTCTCGGCCAGCCAGTCCAGCCCGGACCACTCGTAGACCTGCTGGCAGAGCCAGTGGTCGGCGCAGTCGGGCACGGAGCCGGTCAGGTCGTCGTCAGCAGCGGCATGCACAGACGGTGAAGCAGTCATCACGGAAACTATCTCAGGTCGACAGGCCGCATGGGGATCACTGGGTGCGACCGTCTGCCTGCAGCTGCGTGAGGTGGTGGACAGCACACCTCACGATGCGGTAAAGGCTGCGGCCGTCGAGTTGACCCCTACCGACGACCTCCATAGCGTCCGCCGGCGGACCAACCGTCGTCTCGTGCCCGTCGCACGGGTGGAACGACGATCGAACATGGGAGAACCGAGTGCGCCGAACGATGATCAGCCTGGCCCTGACGAGCACGGTGGTGCTCGCCGCCTGCGGCGGTGGGGACGACGAGACCGGCGGCGGCGGTGGTGGCGGCGGCGAGGGCGGCGTGACGACCGTGCGCGTCGGCGCGATCCCGATCGTGGACGTGGCGCCCCTGTACCTCGGCATCGAGCAGGGCATCTTCGAGGAGGCCGGCCTGGAGGTCGAGCCCTTCCTCGCCCAGGGTGGCGCCGCCATCGTGCCCGCGGTGGTGAACGGCGAGGCCCAGTTCGGCTTCTCCAACATCACCAGCCTGCTGCAGGCCACCGGCCGGGGCGTCCCGCTCGGCCTGGTGGCCCCCGGCCCGGGCGCGACCGGTAACGCCGAGGACGACTTCGCCGCGGTCATCGTGGCGGCCGACAGCCCGGTGCAGAGCGCGGCCGACCTGGCCGGCCTGCGGGTCGCGATCAACTCGATCAACAACATCAGCGACACCGTCGTCAAGGAGAGCGTCCGGAAGGCCGGTGGCGACCCGGCGGGCATCGAGTTCGTCGAGATCCCCTTCCCGGACATGGTGGCCGCGGTCAGCACCGGGCAGGTCGACGCGGCCTTCGGCGTCGAGCCGACCGTCACGTCGGGGGAGGCCCAGGGCCTGCGCCGGGTCTCGGCTCCCTACACCGACACCGACGACGACCTGACCGTCGCGGGGTACTTCACCTCCGACCAGTACGCGGCGGAGAACCCCGAGGTCGTGCAGGCCTTCGCCGACGCGATGGCCGAGGCGCAGGAGTACGCCCAGGCCAACCCCGACCAGGTGCGTGAGGTCCTGGGCAGCTACACCCAGATCCCGCCGGAGGTCGCGCAGGAGCTGACGCTGCCGACCTTCCAGACCGAGATCAACCGGGAGTCGGTCGAGCTGCTGCTCGAGCTGGGCAACGAGGACGGCATCATCGAGGGCGACGTCGACCTCGACGAGCTCATCGTCGAGTGACCTGACCCCTGGCCGCTCCGGGCCCTGCCCCGCTCCTCACCCGGAGCGGTGCAGGGCCCGCTGCGTGTCCGGGGGTCAGCCGGTCAGGCCGGTGTGCGCGGCCAGGAAGGCCAGCTGGTCGGCGGACAGACCCACCGTCCGGCTGACCGCCCGTGCGCCGTGCCCGACCGAGGTCTCCCGGCGCAGCAGCACCGGCGCCGCCGCGCGCGTGGCGTGCTGCAGCGCGGCCGCCAGCTTGCGGGCGTGCAGCGGATCGACCCGGGTGTCGGACTCGAAGGTCGTGAAGAGCACGGCCGGGTAGTCGGTGCCCTCGACGACCCGGTGGTAGGGCGAGTACCCCAGCAGCCACCCCAGTTCCTCGGGGTCCTCGGCGGTGCCGTACTCGTCGTTCCACGTCCGGCCCAGGCCGAAGCGCTCGTACCGGACCATGTCGAGCAGGGGTGCGCTGCAGACGACGGCGGCGGCGAGGTCGGGCCGCTGGGTGAGGGTGGCGCCGACCAGGAGCCCGCCGTTGGACCCGCCCATCACCCCGAGCTGCGCCGGCGTCGTCCAGCCCTCGGCGACCAGGTGCTCCCCGGCGGCGGCGAAGTCGTCGAAGACGTTCTGCTTGCGCTCCCGCATGCCCGCCCGGTGCCACTGCTCGCCGTGCTCGGAGCCGCCACGCAGGTTGGCCACCGCCCACACGCCGCCCGCCGCCACCCACGACAGGGCCTGCGCCGAGTACGCGGGGGTGAGCGCCACGTCGAAGCCGCCGTAGCCGTAGAGCACCGTGGGCCGCGGCCGGTCGGGGCTGCCGGCGCCGGAGAGGACGAACAGGTGCACCGGCGTCCCGTCCGCCGACGTCGCGTGCGTCTCGACGACCCGCACGTCGGGCACCGCCCCGGCCACCGGTGCCCGCTCCCAGCTGGTCAGCGACGACGGGTCGGTGCTCTGCCAGCGCAGCACCGACGGCGGGGTGGCGTAGTCGGTCCAGCCGATCCACGCCGTGCTGCCGCCCTCCGGCGGCGCGCTGACGCCGGCGACGCTGCCGGCGCCCGGGGTGGGCACGTCGGCGATCCGCCCCGAGTCGTGCCACAGCGACAGCCGGTCGGTCGCGTCGACCGAGTGGACGGCGAGCACCTGCAGGCCGCCGTCGGCGCCGTCGACCAGCGCGACGTCGGTGAGCACGCCGTCCTCCTGCTCGGGGACGACGTCCCGCCAGCTCCCGGGTGCCCACGTCCCCGGATCGGCGGGATCGGCCACCGCCAGCCGCCAGCGCGGTGTCCCGCGGTCGGAGAGCAGCCACAGCCGCCCGTCGCGGGCCACCCAGGCGGCGGTCTGCGCGTCGACGCCCACCTGGAACTCGCGCAGGACGCCGTCCCCGGCGAGGTCGGCCAGCCAGACGTCGTCCCGCGGCGCGGTACCGGCCGACGCGGAGACCACCAGCCAGCGGCCGTCGGCGCTGGTGCGCACGCCGTAGTAGTTGGTGGGGTCGAGGCCCTCGCCGTGCACCATCAGGTCGGCGGCGGGGTCGGCGCCGACCCGGTGGCGCCAGACCCGGCGGTGGAACTGTTCCTCCCCGGCGGGCACCTGGTCGGGTGCCAGCCGGCGGACGTAGAACAGCTCCTCGCCGCCGGGCAGCCAGGCCACCGGGGAGTAGCGGCAGCGGTCGACCGGCCCGTCGAGCTGTTCACCGGTGACGACGTCGAGCACGAACAGCCGCGACTCCTCGTCGCCGCCGGTGGAGAGCTGGTAGGCCAGCCGGTCGCCCTCCCAGGACGGCGCCCACGCGTCCAGCGTGGTGGTGCCCGCCGGGTCCAGGGCCATGGGGTCGACCAGCACCCGCGTGGTCCCGTCCGGCTCGCGCACCCGCAGGACGGCGTGCTCCTGGCCCGGGTCGCGGCGGGTGGAGAAGGCGCGGCCGGCCCGCCACACCGGGACGCCGACGGCACCGGCGTGCACCAGCTGCTCGAGCCGCTCGGCGAACCGGTCGCGCAGCGGCAGCGCGGCGAGGGCCTCGGTGGTCAGGTCGTCCTGGGCCCGGGTCCAGGCCACCGTCCGGGGGTCGGCGGCGTCCTCGAGCCAGCGGTAGGGGTCGGCGACGGGATGGCCGTGGAGGGTCTCGACCAGGTCGAGCCGTTCGGCGTCGGGGTAGCGCACCCGGGCCACGGTAACGGCGTCCCCCGGACCGGCCCGGCCTCCCCGGACCGGCCCCGGGGTTCCCGGCCAGCGGGGATCGGCCGTCCCGGGACAGAATGGGCTCGACCCCGGGTCGCACAGCATCCGGCGCGCGTCCGGGGCGCTCGGAGGTGCCCCGTGCCGCGTCCCGCGTCCCGGTCGGTGTCCGCAGGCCAGCCAGGTCCGCGGCGCGACCACCACTCCCATCCGGTGCCGCCTGCCGCCGCGCGGGTCACCACGGCAGCCACGCTGCTGCTCAACGCCACGTACGAGCCGCTGTGCGTCGTCTCCAGCCGCCGCGCGATCGTCCTGGTGCTCGCCGAGAAGGCGGTGTCGGTGGACGCCGCGGCCGAGGAGGTGCACTCCGAGTCGGTGACGCTTCCGGTGCCGGTCGTGGTGCGGCTGACCCGGTACGTGCGGGTGCCCTATCCCGCGCAGGTGCCGCTCTCCCGGCGGGCGGTCTTCACCCGCGACAGCTCGACCTGCGTGTACTGCGGCAGCTCGGCCACCAGCATCGACCACGTCGTCCCCCGCAGCCGGGGCGGCACCCACACCTGGGACAACGTCGTCGCGGCCTGCCGGCGGTGCAACCACACCAAGGCCGACCGCTCGCTGGCCGAGCTCGGCTGGAAGCTGCCCCACCCGCCGCACACGCCCAGCGGTGCCGCCTGGCGACTGCTCGGCGCCCGCACCGTGGACCCGCGATGGCGCGAGTGGCTCGGCGTGCCCGAGAGCGTGAGCGCATGAACGAGGACCACCCTGCCCCCCGCCGCTCGCCGGCTCGCGGCGGGACCCCGCCGGGCGGCCGGTGCCGGGATGCCGACGTGTCCAGCGAGGGGTCATCGTGACGTCTCCGGCGACGGCGCGGCGGTTGTGGGCGCTGGGGGAGCCCGTCCACGCGCTGACGTACTTCGCCGACGAGTGCCGCACGGCCGCGGAGGCGGCCGGCCTGACGGGGTTCTGGCAGACCTACTTCGCCCTGCGCGCCGCGCCGCTGGGGCCGGTCGGACCCGAGGTGGTCACCGCCAGCTTCTACAACTTCGCTCCGCACTTCGTCGCCCGCCGCGTCCCGGCCGTCTGGCAGGCGGTGACGCCGGCCGCCGCGCTGGAGGTGCGGCTGGCCGGGATCGACGCCGCCGCCCGCCGGGTGCTCGGCGAGGACTGGCCGCGGTCGGCGGAGGCGGCGGAGACGGCCGGCCTGCTCGCCGTCGCCGCCGAGGCGGTGGACCTGCCCGGCCGCCCGCTCGCCGCCGCGAACGCGGGGGTGCCGACGCCGGAGGCCCCGCACCTGGCGCTGTGGCAGTCGCTGACCACCCTGCGCGAGCACCGTGGGGACGGGCACAACGCCGCGCTCCTGCAGCGGGAGATCTCGGGAGTGGGTGCGCACGTGCTGGCCGCCGCCGCCGGCCGCAGCCCCCGGGAGTGGCTGATGCGGGCCCGCGGGTGGGACGACGCGGCCTGGGACGCCGCCGCCGCGGGCCTGTCCGACCGCGGCTGGCTGGCCGGCGACGAGCTGACGGCCGAGGGCGCCGCGATCGTGGCCACCGTGGAGGCCGACACCGACCGGCTGGCACTGGCTCCGTGGCGGGCGCTCGGCGATGCGCGGTGCGACCGGCTCGCCGAGCTGCTGCGGCCGGTCCGCCGCGCCGTCCTCGCCGCCGGGCTGTGGCCGGACCGCAACCCGATCGGCGTCCCCGACCCCGAGTAGGAGGACCCCCGTGCCCCCACCGCTCGCGAGCTCGCGGCGGGACCCCGCACGAGGGCCTTCAGGTGACGCGGGTGCGCTCGGTGGGGTAGCGCTCGTGGGCGCCGGTGGCCAGCACCTCGCGGAAGCGCGCCATCGCGTCCCACACGTCGACGAAGCGGGTGTAGATCGGGGCCAGGCCCAGCCGCACGCGGTCCGGCGTCCGGAAGTCCGGCACCACGCCGCGGTCGACGAGCGCCTGGGTGAGCTGCCAGGCCTGCGGATGGGCCAGGGTGACGTGCGAGCCGCGGCGGGCCGGGTCGCGCGGCGAGGCGAGGGCGACCCCGTGCGGGACCAGCCACGCGTCGGCCAGGGCGACGGTCAGCTCGCCGAGCGCGCGGCCCTTGGCGGCCAGCCGCTGGACCCCCGCCTCCGCGACCAGCGCGGCGCCCACCTCGACCGCCGTCATGGCCAGCACCGGCGGCGTCCCGACACCGAACCGCTCGATGCCGGGCGCCGGGTCGTAGACCGGACCCATCGCGAACTGGTCGCGCTGCCCGAACCACCCCCAGATCGGCTGGCGCAGCTGCTGCTGCAGCTCGCGGCGCACGTAGAGGAAGGCCGGGGCGCCCGGCCCGCCGTTGAGGTACTTGTACGTGCAGCCGACGGCGAGGTCGGCGCCGGCCGCGGCGAGGTCGAGCGGGACGGCGCCGGCCGCGTGCGAGAGGTCCCACAGCACCAGCGCACCCGCGTCCCGGGCGGTCCGCGTGACCGCCGCCAGGTCGGCCAGAGCGCCGGAGCGGTAGGCGACGGCGGAGAGGACGACGACGGCGACCCGCTCGTCCAGCGCGGCGGACAGCACCGCCGGGTCCAGCCCCTCGTCGACGTCGGCGGGGACCTCCCGCACCGTCATCCCGCGGGCGGCGGCCACCCCGGCGACGATGTAGCGGTCGGTGGGGAAGTCGTCGGCGCAGCAGACCACCACGTCGCGGCCGGGTCGGGCGTCGGCGGCGGCGACCAGGAGCTTGTAGAGGTCGACCGAGGTCGAGTCGCCGACCAGGACCTCGCCGGGACGCGCACCCAGGACCCCCTCGGCCAGCAGGTCACCGACGCGGGTGGCGGCGCCGATCCACGACGCCCACGAGCCGACCAGCCCGCGCGCCCACTCCTCCTCGACCGTGCGGGCGATCGCGGCCGGCGTCTCCCGGGGCATCCGCCCGAGGGAGTTGCCGTCGAGGTAGAGCAGCCCGTCCTCACCGGCGCCGGCGAACCGGCCGCGGAACGCGGCGAGCGGATCGGCGGCGTCCAGCGACTGGGCGTGCGTGCGGTCGAGGTCCACGGCGACGTGTCTACCGTCCCGCCGCGGTCTAGCGTCCGGTGCCGTGACCCCGGGGACCCGCCTGCACGACCTGACCGCACTCGAGCAGGCGGCAGCCGTCCGCGCGGGAGAGGTCAGCCCCACCCAACTGGTCGAGCACGCGCTGCGGCGGATCGAGGCCCTCGACGCCGGCCTCGGGGCGTTCCTCACCGTGACCCCCGACCGCGCGCTGGCGGCCGCGCGGCGCGCCGAGCAACGGCTGCGCCGCGGCGGCGAGCTGCCGCCGCTGCTCGGCGTCCCGACCGCCATCAAGGACCTCAACAACACCGCCGGCGTCCGGACGACGTTCGGCTCGGCCGTCTTCGCCGACAACGTGCCCACGGTCGACGACGCCGTGGTGACCAAGCTGGCCGCCGCCGGGACGATCTCGGTCGGCAAGAGCAGCACTCCTGAGTTCGGATACCCGTGCTACACCGACAACGCCTTCGTCGGCCCGGCCCGCTGCCCGTGGGACCGGACCCGGCTGGCCGGCGGCTCCAGCGGGGGAGCCGCGGTGGCGGTGGCCGCCGGGATGCTGCCGTTCGCCCAGGGCAGCGACGGCGGGGGATCGATCCGGATCCCGGCGAGCATCAACGGGCTGTACGGGATCAAGCCCAGCCGCGGACGCGTCAGCAACGCCCCGTTCGGCGGCGACGTGACGGGCCTGGGCACCAACGGGCCCCTCGCCCGCACGGTCCGCGACGCCGCGGCGATGCTCGACGCCATGGCGGGACCGGTGCCCGGGGACCCGACGTGGGCCCCTCCGCCGCCGCCCGGCGAGACCTTCCTCGGCTACGCAGACCGGCCGGTCGGCCGGCTGCGGATCGGCCGCCACCTCGAGTCGCCGATCCCGGACGTGTCCCTCGAGCCGGAGGTGCGGGCGGCGTTCGAGGACGCCTCCGCGTTGCTGGAGAGCCTCGGGCACGAGGTGGAGGACGTGCCGCCGGGGCTGCTCGGCCCCGACGTCCTCACCGCCTTCGAACAGGCCTGGACGCTGTCGGGCACGCTGCTGCCCGTGCCGCCGGACCAGGTGGCGCGGTTGCGGCCGCTCACCCGGGAGCTGCGCGGGCGGGGCTTGGCACTGTCGGCCCAGGCCGCGATGCAGGCGCTCACCGCCCTGCGGCTGTTCGCCCGCCGGTTCCTCACCGCCACCCACTCCTACGACGTCCTGCTCGCCCCGGTCACCACGATGACGCCGCGGCCACTGGGCTGGTTCGACGCCGACGGGGACGGCGCCGCGGACTTCGAGCGGCAGGAGCGCTACGCCGCGTTCACCGCGGTCTTCAACGTGACCGGGCAGCCCGCGGTCAGCGTGCCGCTGTCCTGGACGGCGGACGGGTTGCCGGTCGGCACCATGCTGGTCGGCCGCCCCGCCGACGAGGCGACCCTCATCGCGCTGTCGGCGCAGCTGGAGGAGGCCCGGCCCTGGGCGCACCGCCACCCCGCCGGGTGGGACTGACCAGGAACCGGGGGACCGGTGCCGGTAGGTTGTCGGCCGTGACCGTCGTCGAGACCCTGCTCGTCTACGTGGGCATCCCGCTGGCCATCGTCCTCGTCATGGCGCTGCTCACGATGCGCCCCGGCAAGGGGCAGAAGAAGCTGCGGTACAAGCCCGGCCAGTCCTGGGACCACGAGCCGGTCTGGTACGAGCCGCACCCCGGTGGCGCCGGTGCGCACGGCGGCGGCCACGGGGGCGGCCACGGCGCGCACGCCCTGACCGCCGGGGCGCCGGCCTCCGCCCGTCCCTACGGCGGCGCCCGCGGGACGTGGTGACGACATGACCCCCGACATCCGCACCCACAGCACTCCCGGAGGCCGGAGATGACCCGCGCGCTGGAAGCCACGTCGCACGACACGGCGACGTCGGCCGGCACGATGCCGACGCGGACCGACGAGGCCCAGGCCCCGGACACGATCTTCAGCTACCAGGAGCTGCTGCGTCTCGACGATGCGCTGACGCTCTCCTCCCGGGAGACCGGCCTGCGCTTCACCCTCTACCTCGGGGACCTCGGCACCCGGACCCGCGTGCGCGCCGAGGAGCTGTTCGAGCAGTCGGGGGGCCACCTCCCCGAGTCGGTGCTGCTGGCCATCTCCCCCGGGCAGCGGGTCATCGAGGTCGTCGTCGGCGCCGCGGCGTCGCGCCGGCTGCCCGACCGCGCCTGCGCCCTCGCCGTCCTGTCGATGACGAACGCCTTCGCCTCCGGCGACCTGGTCGGCGGGATCGTCAACGGCCTGCGCCAGCTCTCCGACCAGGCCGGCCACCCGAGGAGCCTGCGCCCCACCCATTGAGGCGCCCGCTGCCCCCGCCGCGCACCTGCGCGCGGCGGGGGCAGCGGCGTCCTCCCTACTCGGTCTCTGCGGCGTCCCGCTCCCGGGCGCGCAGCGACCGCGCGATCCCGTCGCGGCCCTCGGAGACCAGCCGCCGGAGCGAGGCCGGGTGGTCGTCGTCGGCCAGCCAGGAGTCCGCCGCCTGCACGGTGCGCAGCTCCACCACCGGCGGGAAGAGGTACTGCACCGCGTTCTTCGCGATCTCCCCGGGACGGCGGTCCCAGAGCGGGCGGATGTCGGCGAAGTACCGCTCCACGTAACCGGCGGTGAGCTCCCGCTGGGCGGGGTGCCAGAAGCCCTGCAGCATCGCCTCGTGCACGGCGTTGGGCAGCGTGGCGTCGGTGAACGCCCGCTGCCACGTCTCCTCCTTGGACTCCGCCGTGGGCCGCAGCGCCCGCGCCGTGGCCGCCCTCCGCTGACCGGTGGCCGTGGCGTCGCGGGCCTCCTCCGCGTCGATGTCGGCGTCCCCGGCGGCTCCGATGGCGACCAGCCCGTGCAGGAACGCCCACCGGGCGTCGGTGTCGACCGGCAGGCCCTCGACCGTGCGCGACCCGTCGAGCAGACCGCGCAGGACGGCGGCGTGCGCCTCGGTCCGGGCGGCGCCGGCGAAGGTGCGCGACCACTGCAGCTGGCTGTCGCTGCCCGGCGCCGACGCCTCGAGCGCGGCCAGGGCCTTGTCGGCCAGGGCCCGCCAGCCGGTCTCGGCCCACCGCGGATCGGCGTAGTTGGCCAGCGCCGCCTGCACCCGGGCCAGCAGCGACTGGACGACGCTGATCTCGCTCTCGGCATCCACCCCGGCCAGCACCAGGGCGACCCAGTCGCGGGCGGCGAGCTCGGCGTCCCGGGTCATGTCCCAGGCGGCCGACCAGCACAGCGCCCGCGCCAGCGGGTCGGGGAGCGTGCCGATCGACGCGGTCAGCGTGGTCAGCGACCGAGCGTCGAGCCGCAGCTTGGCGTAGGTGAGGTCGTCGTCGTTGACCAGCACCAGGTCGGCCGCGGGGTGGCCGACCAGCTCGGGCACCGCGGTCCGCTCGCCGTCCACGTCGAGCTCCACGCGGTGCGTGCGGGTCAGCCCGTCCGGGCCGGTGCTGTACAGGCCCACGGCGAGGCGGTGCCGGCGGAGGAACGGGTGCTCGGGCACCGCCGTCTGCTCGATGGCGAAGGCCGCGTACCGGCCGTCGTCGGTGAGCTCGTACGCCGGCCGCAGGGTGTTGACCTGGCTGGTCTGCAGCCACTGCTCCGCCCACGCCGAGAGGTCCCGGCCCGAGCTCTCCGAGAGCGGCCCCAGCAGGTCGGCCAGGGTGGTGTTGCCGTACTCGTGCGTGCGGAAGTAGCGCTGGACGCCGCGCAGGAACTCCTCGCGGCCGACGTAGGCGACCAGCTGCTTGAGCACCGAGGCGCCCTTGGCGTAGGTGATCCCGTCGAAGTTCACCTCGACCGCGGCGACGTCGACCATGTCTGCGGCGATCGGGTGCGTCGAGGGCAGCTGGTCCTGGGCGTAGGCCCAGCTCTTCTCGGTGTTGGCGAACGTCGTCCAGGCGGTCGTGTACTCGGTCGCCTCGGCCTGGCAGAGGGTGGAGATGTAGGTGGCGAAGGACTCGTTGAGCCACAGGTCGTCCCACCAGCGCATGGTGACCAGGTCGCCGAACCACATGTGCGCCAGCTCGTGCAGGATCGTCTCGGCGCGCCGCTCGTACTTGGCCCGGGTGGCCTTCGACCGGAAGACGTAGTCCTCCAGGATGGTGACCGCGCCGGCGTTCTCCATCGCGCCGGCGTTGAACTCGGGGACGAAGAGCTGGTCGTACTTGTCGAACGGGTACGGGTAGTCGAACACCCGGTGGTAGAAGTCGAAGCCCTGCTTGGTCACCCGGAACAGCTCCTCGGGATCGAGGTGCTGGACCAGCGAGGCGCGGCAGTAGAGGCCCAGCGGGATGCCCTCGTGCGAGTCGGTCACCCGGGCGTAGGGGCCGGCGATCAGCGCCAGCAGGTAGGTGGACAGCCGCTTGGTGGGCTCGAAGTGGACCAGCTGGGAGCCGGCGGGACCGGCCTCGATGCGGCGGCCACCGGTGTTGGAGACCACCTCCCAGTCGAACGGCGCGGTGACGTGCACCGTGTACGGCGCCTTGAGGTCGGGCTGGTCGAAGCAGGCGAACACGCGCTTGGCCTCGGCGGGCTCGAAGTGCGTGTAGAGGTAGACCTGCCCGTCCTCCGGGTCGACGAAGCGGTGCAGCCCCTCGCCGGAGTTGGAGTACCGGCAGTCGGCGACGACGACGAGCTCGTTGTCCGCGGCCAGCCCGCGCAGCGGGAGCCCGCCCTCCTCGGTGTAGCTGCCGACGTCGACCGCGACCCCGTTGAGCGTGGCCGAGTGCACCGTCTCGGCGACCAGGTCGATGAAGGTCCCGGCGCCGGGCTGACGGCAGCTGAACCGCACGGTGGTGGTCGACCCGAAGGTCGACTCGCCGGGTCGGCCGTCGCCGTCGGTGAGGTCGAACCGGAGGTCGTAGCTGTGCACCGCCAGCAGCTGGGCGCGGGCGGCGGCGTCATCGCGGGTCAGGTTGGGTACGGCCACGCAGGGGAGCTTCCCACGGGCCACCGACGTGCCCGTGCGCCCGCGGTGGGCGGCCGCCGTCCGGTTGAGGGAACAACCACCCCGCCGGCCGCCTTGCAGGCCGGTAGAGCGCCCGGGCGCAGCGCCGCGGGGGCACGACGCGAGGAGTGCGAACGCATGACCGAGGCAGTGCAGAGCGCCCCCGTCCGGGCGCGCGTGGACTTCTGGTTCGACCCGCTGTGCCCGTGGGCCTGGCTCACCAGCCGCTGGGTCCTGGAGGCGGCCAAGGTCCGCGACATCGACCTGCACTGGCACGTCATGTCCCTGGCCGTGCTCAACCGCGGCCGGGACCTGCCGGAGGAGTACCGGGAGATGATGCAGAAGGCGATCGGTCCCGTGCGGGTCGCGATCGCCGCCGCGCAGCAGCACGGCGACGAGGTCCTCGGTGACCTCTACACCGCCATGGGCACGCTGCGCCACCACGAGGGGATCGAGCTCGACGAGCTGATCGCCCCGGCGCTCGAGCGGGTCGGGCTCCCGGCGGAGCTGGCCGCGGCCGCCACCTCGACCGAGTACGACGAGGCGCTGGAGAAGAGCCACCACGAGGGCATGGACCCGGTCGGCGACGACGTGGGCACCCCGGTCATGCACATCGACGGGGTCGCCTTCTTCGGCCCGGTGATCAGCAAGGTGCCGACCGGTGAGGACGCCGGCAAGGCCTTCGACGGCGCCGTCCTGCTGGCCAACCTGCCCGACTTCTGGGAGCTCAAGCGGACCCGGCTCTCCGGGCCGGACATGGACTCCGTCCCGGCCGACGCACTGGAGCTCGACCGCCGCTGACAGAGGACCCCGCCGCCCCCCGCCACTCGCGAGCTCGCGGCGGGTCCTGCAGCGGGGCGGGGGTGCGGCATCCTCGACGGGTGCCGCACCCCGTCCGCCAGCGGATCCTGATCACCGGCGCGAGCTCCGGCCTCGGCGCCGGCCTGGCCCGCCGGTTCGCCGCGAGGGGCCGTGACCTCGCCCTCGCCGCCCGCCGCACCGACCGGCTCGAGATGCTCCGCGAGGAGCTGCTCACCGCGCATCCCGGCATCCGGGTGGTCACCGCGGCACTCGACGTCGACGACCCCGCCGCGGTGGACGACGTCGTGCCGCGGCTCGCCGGGCAGTTGGGCGGCCTGGACCGGTTCGTCGCCAACGCCGGCATCGGCAGGGGAGCCTCGGTCGGCACCGGCCACGGCTCCGCGAACCGGGCGACGCTGGTCACCAACGTGCTCGGCACCCACGCGCAGGCCGAGGCGGCGATGGCGCTTTTCCGGGCCCAGGGCGCCGGCCACCTCGTCGTCGTCTCCTCGGTGGCCGCCGTCCGCGGCATGCGCGGCACCCGGACGGCGTACGGGGCGAGCAAGGCCGCGCTCAACGCGCTGGCCGAGGGCATCCGGTCCGACGTCCTCGGCACCGGCATCCGCGTCACGACCGTGCTGCCGGGGTTCATCGCCACCGACCTCAACGCCGGCCGCCGCGGACCGTTCACCGTCGACCTCGACCGCGGCGTCGACGCCCTCACCGCCGCGATCGAGCGGGAGCCGGTCCGCGCCTACGTGCCCGAGTGGCCGTGGCGGCCGGTGTCGGCGCTGCTGCGGGTGCTGCCGCTGCCCGTCGTCCGCCGCTTCACCTGAGAGCGGACCCCGTCCTCCCACCACTCGCGTGCGCGGGGGCCTGGAGAGGGCCACCCCCTCACCGGGGCAGCGCCCTGGACGCGGCCGTGCGCATGGTCGCCGCGTCGTAGGGGCCGGCGTCGAGCCGGCCGGCGCGGACGGCGGCCAGCACGGCCAGCAGGTCGGCGCGCTGCGCGCCGACGAACGCCGCGTCGACCACCGCGCCGTGTCCGGGCACCACCGGCCCGCGGGCCAGCGCGTGCAGCCGGCCGAGCGTCGCCGGCCACTCGGCGAGGACGGCGTCCTCGAACGCGGGGGGCGCCCCCTCCTCGACGAGGTCGCCGGCGAACAGGACGTTCCCGTCGCCGTCGCCGTCGGTCTCGACCTCGACCACCAGGTCCGAGTCCGTGTGCCCGCGGCCGAGGAACCGGAGCACCACCTCCCGGCCGCCGACGTCCAGCACGGCCGTGTCGTCGACCAGGGCGTCGGGCGGGTCGAGGGGAGCCGCGCCCACCCGCCGGGCGGCCTCGGCGTGCCCGGCGGCGAGCAGTTCGGCCACCCGTGCGGCGCGCTGGGCCTCGCCGGTGGCCCGCAGGGCGGCGGCGCACCCGCGGGCGCCCCAGACCGTCGCCGGGCGGAAGGCCGCGGTGCCGAAGCAGTGGTCGTAGTGGGCGTGGGTGGTCACCACCGTCCACGGGTGCGGCGTCACCCGGCGGACGGCGGCGATCAGGTCGGCCGCCTCGCCGAGGTCGGACCGGGTGTCGACGACCAGGCAGGCGCCCTCGCCGACGACCAGCCCGCAGTTGAGGTCCAGCGACCGGTGCCGCCGGACGAAGACGCCGTCGGCGACCTCCCGGAAGGTCACCAGCAGATCCGCATCGGCCGGCTGCGGCGGTCGAGGCCCCCGTCGCCCACGCACTCGCCGCGCCCGCCGGCCAGCCGGCGGGCGGACCACGCCGCGGCACACGCGTCCAGCGCGTCGACCATCGGCACGCCGACCGGCGCCGTGAGCAGGGCGTGCTCCACGTCCATCACCGGGCGCAGGGCGTGCAGGCGCTGGGCGGTCCCCCGCGCCGTGCCCTTGCGGTCACGGACCACCTCCGACATCGCCCGGAACGCCAGCTCCGGGTGCACCTCGACCACGCGGTCGGTCGGCGGGTCGCCCAGCGCGTCGTCCAGGGCTCGGATCGACTTCACGAGCTGGAAGGCCTGGGCCGACGGCGCGCGCGGTGGATCGGTGTGCGCCCGCGAGATCGCGCGCGCCTCGGCGTAGTCGTCGGTCGTCAGCACCGCCCGCACGGGAGTGGGGAACACCGAGCTCCCGGCCGGACCGAGCAGCCGCCGCGCCAGCACGTCGCAGGCCCGGACGCCGTCCTCGGGCAGGCCGATCGGCATGTCGATGGCCACCAGCTCCACCCCCGGGACGGCGAGCACATCGGGGACGCCGGCCAGCGCCAGCAGCGTCACCCGCCGGCCGTCGAGCAGGGCGCCGACCCACGCGCCGCGCCACCCGTCGACCCCCAGGACCGCCACCGCGGCAGCCTGACAGACTCCCCGGCATGCGCGTCTTCGTCGGCACCGACCACGCTGGCCTGGAGTTCAAGGAGCACCTGAAGCAGGCGCTCGCCGACGCCGGCCACGAGCCGGTCGACTGCGGGGCCTTCGAGTACGACGCCCAGGACGACTACCCGCCGTTCTGCTTCGAGGTCGGCGAGCGCACGGTGACCGAGCCCGGCAGCCTGGGCGTGGTCATCGGCGGCTCGGGCAACGGCGAGCAGATGGCGGCGAACAAGGTGCCCGGCGTGCGCGCGGCGCTGGTGTGGAACCGGGAGACCGCGGAGCTCGCGCGCCAGCACAACGACGCCAACGTGGTCTCGATCGGCGCTCGTCAGCACAGCGTCGCCGAGGCCACCGACCTGGTGCTGCTCTTCCTCGCCACGCCGTTCAGCGACGACGAGCGGCACGTCCGCCGGATCGGCCTGATCACCGACTACGAGCGCGACCGTCACCGCCCGGCCGGCGGACTGCCCACCAGGTGACAGGCCGGGGCGGCCCCCTGCAGGGCCCCGCCGCCGGCCCCGTCCCGGGCCCCGCCCTGAGCTTGCGCAGGGTGGGCAGGACGGGGTGCTCTCAGAACTCGTCGGGGCACCACGGGGTCACCGGCCACCGGAACGCCGTCGCCGCCTGGGTCACCGCGCCGGGGCTGACCTCGGTCACCCGGCCGGCGGCCTGCAGCGTGGCCAGCGACACCCCGCCCAGATACGCCGCGGACAGCGCCTCGACGTCGACGACGAGGTCGGGGTCGGCGTCGGTCGGGGAGCAGAACGCCCCCGCCGGGTGTCCGACCAGCGACCACCGGCCGTCGTTCCAGGGGCAGAACGGGTCGCGCACCTCGAGGACGAGGTTGACCGGCGCGGGGTATCGGCGGGCGGCCAGTGCCCGGCCGACGTCCACCAGGCGCACCCACAGCGCGTCCACCGGCTGGGCGTGCAGCGCGCGCGGGTCGGCCAGCAGGTGGCGCAGCGGCTCGTCCGGTGACAGCGACGGAGCCTGCAGGTTCCGGACGAGGTCGACCGACAGCAGGAACCGCCAGAGCGCGGCGTACGCCGGGGTGCTGGTGCTCCGGATCTCCTCGACCACGACGGTCCCGTCCGGCTCGCCGGCGTCGCTCCAGGCCGACCGCACCCGGTAGGCGGCGTAGCCGGTGACGGTGCCGTCGGCCTCCGTGTGCAGCACGTACCGTCGCGCCGTCGCGCCGCGCCGCTGGTCGGGCTGGTCCCGCAGGGCGCGGTCCCACCACCGGTCGTCCCGGGCCAGGTTGCCGGGCACGGACCGCCGCACGCGGTCGTGCAGGCCGACCGCGGCGGCCCGGTAGTCGTCGGCCGCCACGAGCACGACCCGTCCGGTCCCGACGGCCACGTCCGGCCGCAGCCGGAGCCGCTCGACCCGACCGCCCAGGTTGCTCCGCCAGGTGGCCGGTGCGTAGCCGAACCGTCCGTAGATCGAGGCCTCCGACGCCCAGAGGGCGGCAACCGGCTCGCGCTGCTCCTCGTGCAGCCCGGTGAGCTGCCGCCGCATGATCGCGGTCAGCACGCCCCGCCGCCGGTGCGTGGGGGAGACCGTCACCCAGGTGATCCCGGCACAGGGGACGACGGCTCCGGGCACGGTCAGCTCGCGGCTGTAGACGCCCGCCGTGGCGGCCACGCGCCCCTCGTCCCACAGCGCGAGCGACCGGTCCAGCTCCGCCACGCCGGGCGGGCCCTCGAGGTAGTGGGCCGGGAGCTCGTCCTCCCCGAAGACGTCGAACATGGCGCGGATGAAGACCGGCCACTCCTCGGTGGTGATCGGGCGGAGGGCGTCGGCGGGATCGGTCACCGGTGCTGTCTACCGGGCAGTGCCGCGACGACGCGACCGGGTTCCGTCGGTCTCCGGTGCCAGGATCGGTGGGTGCCCGCCACGCCCGCCGACGTCCGCAGCGTCGCCCTCGCCCTGCCCGAGGCCAGCGAACGCCCGGCGTGGGACATGGCCTGCCTGCGCGTCCGGGACAAGATCTTCGCGTCGATGCCGCCGGACGAGTCGTGGGTGGCGATCCGGCTGGCCGAGGGGGAGAACACCGCGCTGGCCACGGCGCGGCCCGGCGTGTTCTCGGTGCCGCACCACTACCGCAACTCCACGATGGTCGTCGTCGCGCTGGACGCGGTGGACCGCGACGAGCTGGCCGAGCTGCTGACCGAGGCGTGGCGGCTGCGAGCCCCGGCCCGGCTGCGCGCCGCGTTCGACGGCGCCGAGGCGGAGGGGTAGGCGCTAGGTGCGCAGGTAGGCCAGCGTGGCCATGACCCGGCGGTGCTGGTCCTCGTCCTGGGCCAGCCCGAGCTTGGCGAAGATCCGCTGGGTGTGCTTCTCGACCGCGCCGGGGGTGACGACCAACAGGCGGGCGATCGCGCTGTTCGAGTGCCCCTCGGCGATCAGCCCGAGCACCTCGCGCTCCCGCGGGGTCAGCCGGCGCACCGGGTCGTCGGCCCGGCGGCGGGCGAACAGCTGGGCGACCACCTGCGGGTCGAGCACGGTGCCGCCGCCGACGACGTCGGTGAGCGCGGTGAGGAAGGAGTCGAGGTCGGTCACCCGGTCCTTGAGCAGGTAGCCGACCCCGCCGCGGCCGTCGGCGAGCAGCTCGTCGGCGTAGGCCACCTCGACGTACTGGGAGAGCACGAGCACCGCCGTCCCCGGCACCGTGGCCCGGGCCTGCACGGCGGCCCGCAGCCCCTCGTCGGTGTGCGTGGGCGGCATCCGGACGTCGACGACGGCGACGTCCGGGCGGGCCTCGGTCACCGCCCGGACGAGCGACGGCCCGTCACCGACCGCCGCCACCACCTCGGTCCCGGCCTCCTCCAGCAGGCGCACCAGCCCCTCCCGGAGGAGGACCGAGTCCTCGGCCAGCACGACCCGCATCGGCCGGTCGTCCGGGCTCAGCCGCACGGGAGCTCCGCGACGAGCCGGGTGGGGCCGCCGCGCGGGCTGTCGACGGTGAGCACCCCGTCGACGGCGAGCAGCCGGTCGGTCAGCCCGGCCAGCCCGTGCCCGGGGGCCAGCACCGCACCGCCGGCGCCGTCGTCCTCCACGACCACCCGCAGCCGGTCCCCGATGCGGGTCACCGCGACCCGGCAGGCCGTCGCGCCGCTGTGCTTGGCCACGTTGGCCAGCGCCTCGCTGACCACGAAGTACGCGGTGTTCTCCACGGCGGGGGCCAGCCGCTCCTCGTCGAGGTCGACGGCGAGCTCGACCGGCACCGGGGAGCGCGCCGCGACGGCGGCCAGCGCGGCGGCCAGGCCGCGGTCGGCCAGCACCGGCGGCGCGATGCCGCGGGAGAGGGCGCGCAGCTCCTCCAGCGCCTCACGCGCCAGCCCGGCGGCCTCGCCGAGCGTCGTCCGGGCCGCCTCCGGGTCACGGTCGAGCTGCCGCTGGGCGCGGGAGAGGTCCATGCCCAGCCGCACCAGGTGCTGCTGCGGGCCGTCGTGGATGTCCCGCTCCAGCCGGCGCAGCGCGACCGCCTCGGCGGCGACGGCGGCGTCGCGGCCCTGGGCGAGCCGGCCGAGCTCCGCCTGGGTGGCGGCGCGGGAGGTCAGCAGCGCCCGGCCCACCTGCGCCTGCAGCACCGCCGCCCCGCGGACGGCGAACGGGAGCAGCACGGCGAACACCACGCCCAGCACGGTGTACAGCAGGATCCGCCGGCCCGCGGTGCTCTCGAAGCCGAGCAGCTCGAGGAGGTCCTGGTTGTCGGGGCTCGCGGAGGCGTCGGGCAGCGACCAGTCCCACAGCGCGTAGGTCAGCCCGCCGAGCGCGCCGGCCCAGAAGGTGACCGTGACGACGAAGGACAGGATCGCGAACGGGAACCGCAGGACGGCGTGCAGCACGTCCAGCCAGCACTGCGGGTCCCGCAGCGGCGTGAGCAGCCGGCGGACCCGGCCGCCGGTGCCGGTCGTGTAGGCGGGGGCGGGCAGCGGGTGGCCGAGGACGCCGGGGAGCCAGGCGCGCTCGACGGTGGCCAGCCCGCGGGCGGCCACCAGGGTCCCCGCGAGGACGGCGACGCCGATCCAGACGACCAGCAGCCCGGTGCCGACCGCGAGCCCGGTGACGACCAGGACGAACGCCAGGATGGCGAGGGGGAAGGAGACGAGCGAGTAGCTGGTGTCCACGCCCAGCTGCGGCAGCACCCCGCGCCGGCGGACGGCGGGGGGTGGCAGGGGAGAGGACACGGTCGGCAGGACGGCGGTGTCGGTGGTCATGCCGTCGAGCCTGGTCGGCGGAGAGGGGGGGACCCATCCCGCCAGCCGGTCGATCGGGTGTCGGGCTGTCCCGACAGACGCGTGGTGGTCATCTCGGATGGGGATGCTGGCGGCGCGGCGGCCCCGGTGTCCAGCGGGCACGCCCCGTTAGGGTCGCGGACAGCCGAGCGTGCCGACGTCGTCGCGTGACCGCGTGACCGCGCGCGCCCGGCGGGGGAGGGGCCGTGCGCTCCACGTCGATGCCGATCGCCCTGGCGGCGGTCCTGCTCGCCAGCGGTTGCGGAGCGACCGGTGGAGGGGAGGAGGAGGAACAGCGGCGGGCCGCGGTCGCCACCTCGGTCCCCGATGCCCGGCTCACCCTGGTCG
Source organism: Geodermatophilus sabuli (assembly GCF_010686765.1). Classification (GTDB taxonomy): domain Bacteria; phylum Actinomycetota; class Actinomycetes; order Mycobacteriales; family Geodermatophilaceae; genus Geodermatophilus; species Geodermatophilus sabuli_A. Next base: position 174,652 of record NZ_JAAGWF010000017.1, read on the forward strand.
CCGACGAGGACCCCGTCGCCTCGGCCGCCTCGACCAGCCGGGCGCTGTTCGACACCGCCGACGTGGTCGTGCTGGCCCGCAGCGGCGATCCGGCCGGCTCCCTCCTGGCTGCCTCGGCCGCGGTCGGACTCGGCGTCCCCCTGCTGGTGGAGCCGGCCGACGGCGCTGCGGCCGACGCCCTGACCGCCGAGCTCGACCGGCTGGGGACCACCACGGTGCTCGCCGTCGGCGACGCCGAGGGCGGCACGTCCGACGAGGACGCCGGCGGCACGGACCGCGAGGTGGTCGCCGTGCCGGCCGCCGCGGAGTCCGTGGCGGCCGTGACCGGGCTGGACCTCGGCGAGGTGCAGGAGACCGACGACGGCCAGGCGCCGGCGGCGGTGGCGGCGCTGGATCCCGGGGACCCCGTCGCGCTGCAGCCGCCGGGGGACGCACCGGACCCGGCCGGGGACGTCGGCACCCTGCCCGCCGTCGACCGGGCGGAGCCGCTCGAGGGCACGCTGGTGATGGCGACCGGCGACGCGGGCTCGCTGGCCGGCATCGCCACCGCCCGCGCTGCGGGTGCCCGGGTGCAGCTGACCGGGGGTGTGACCGACCCCCGCGGCTCCGCCGACCTCGTCGCCCTGCTGGGGGAGGAGGAGCCGGACGCCGTGGTCGCCCTGGGCGCGGGGTTCGGCGCCGAGGAGGGCCTGGACTGGAAGCTCGAGACCGCCGCCACCGGGACGCAGCTGCCCGGCGGCGGTCAGCTGCTGTTCCCCGGGCACTTCCTCGTGGCGCTCTACGGCCACCCGGGCAGCGGTGCGCTGGGCGTGCTCGGCGAGCAGGACGTCGCGGGGGCGGTCGAACGGGCACAGGCCCACGCGGCGCCCTACGAGCCGCTGGTGACCGATGCCGCCGTCGTCCCTGCCTTCGAGATCATCGCCACCGTGGCCTCGGAGTTCGCGGGCCCCGACGGCAACTACTCGACCGAGGTGCCGGCCGAGGACCTGCGGCCGTGGGTGGAGGCAGCGGGGCAGGCGGGCATCTACGTCGTCCTGGACCTGCAGCCCGGCCGGACCGACTTCGTGGCCCAGGCCGAGCTGTACCGGTCCCTGCTGGAGCTGCCGCACGTGGGCCTGGCACTGGACCCGGAGTGGCGGCTGGCGCCGAACCAGGTGCACCTCACCCAGATCGGGTCGGTCGGCATCGACGAGGTCAACCGGGTGGTGACCTGGCTGGCCGACCTGACCCGCGCCGCCGCGCTGCCGCAGAAGCTGCTCGTGCTGCACCAGTTCCAGGTGCGGATGATCCCCGAGCGGGAGCGCCTGGACACCTCGCGCGAGGAGGTGGCGGTGATGGTGCACGCCGACGGCCAGGGCGGCCAGGGGGACAAGCAGGCCACCTGGTCGACGCTGCGCCAGACCGCGCCCGACGCGGTGGCGTGGGGGTGGAAGAACTTCTACGACGAGGACGCCCCGATGCTCTCGCCCGAGGAGACGATCGCCCAGGTGAGCCCCCGGCCTCAGCTGATCAGTTACCAGTAGGCCGGGACCCCTCCCGTTCCGTCGGTGGCCTGTGGTGAGCTGTCGCGGCCCACCCACCCCGAGGAGGTCCTGTGACGAGCGTGGTGAGCAGGGAGCTGGATCCGCGGCTCCTGGAGCACCGGCGGGAGCTGACCGGCTACTGCTACCGGATGCTGGGTTCGGCCTTCGACGCCGACGACGCCGTGCAGGAGACGATGGTCCGGGCCTGGCGCGGGCTGGGCGACTTCGAGGGGCGGTCGGCGCTGCGGTCCTGGCTCTACCGGATCGCCACCAACGTGTGCCTGGACCAGCTGTCGGGCCGCCAGCGCCGGGCGCTGCCGATGGACCTGTCCGGCTCGCCCTGGCAGCCGGTGGAGGCGTCGCTGGCCTCCCGGCGGCCGGGGACGGCGTGGGTGGAGCCGATCCTCGACCGGCAGGTCGTCGCCGACGACGCCGATCCGGCCGAGCAGGCGGTGCAGCGGGAGTCGATCCGGCTGGCCTTCGTCGCCGCCCTCCAGCACCTGCCGCCGCGCCAGCGCGCCGTCCTGCTGCTGCGTGAGGTGCTGCGCTGGAAGGCCGACGAGGTCGCCCAGTTGCTGGACACGACGGTCGCCTCGGTCAACAGCGCGCTGCAGCGCGCGCGGGCCACGCTGAGCGACCTCGGCGCGCGCCCCGAACCGCGACAGCTGGACGACGACGACCAGGACCTCCTCGACCGCTACGTCGACGCCTTCGAGCGCTACGACATCGACGCCTTCGTCGCGCTGCTGCACGAGGACGCGACCCAGCACATGCCGCCGTACGAGATGTGGCTGCGCGGCCCGGCCGACATCGGCACCTGGATGCTCGGCCCCGGCAGCAAGTGCCGGGGCTCGCGCGTGCTGCCCACGCGCGCCAACGGCTCACTGGCCTTCGCGCAGTACCGCGCGCGGGAGGGCGGTGGTCGCGAGCCGTGGGCTCTGCACGTGCTCGAGGTGGACGCGGGACGGATCGCGCGCATCTCGAGCTTCCTCGACCTCGACACGGGTCTGTTCGTGCGGCTGGGTCTGCCGGCGGAGCTCGACTGACCCCGGCACCGCTGCCGGGACCGAGGAGACCGCCGGTCCTGCCCGAGGACGGCGCCGACCACCGCGGCCGGACCACCGGTCGGTGAGCGGACGACGGACGACGGCAGCGGCGCGCCCCACGAGGTGACCGGCTGCGGCTGCCCCCCGCCCAGCCGTCCGTGCGCCGGGCCAGGTCGGATCCCGGCAACCAGACGGACGGACGGGACGGGCGGGAGGACCACGTCGGCCGTCGTCTCCCCACGTCGAGGTGGAACCGCCCGTCGTGCGGGAACCAGGCGTGCTCCGCCGACGACTGTGGGGGCATCGAGACGGAGCGGCGACGGGCTGGTCCGATCGGCACGAAGGAGCCCTCCTGTGACATCCCGCCTCGCCCGGGTGCTGACCGTCCTGCTGGCCGCACTCGTCGCCGTCCTCGCCGTGGGGGTGGGTACGGCGTCGGCGCACGTGCGCGTCAGCTCCGCGGACGCCGCCGCCGGCGGTTTCGGTGAACTGACGTTCCGGGTGCCCAACGAGAGCGACACCGCCTCGACGATCTCGTTGCGGGTGCAGATCCCCGCGGAGACGCCCCTGGCCTCGGTGAGCACCAAGCCGGTGCCCGGCTGGACCGCGACCACGACGACGGCCCCGATCGACCCGCCCGTCGACGTCCACGGGACGGCGGTCAGCGAGGCGGTCACCGAGATCACCTGGACCGCCGACCCGGGCGCCGGCATCGCCCCCGGCCAGTACCAGACGTTCTCGATCAGCGGCGGCCCGTTCCCCGAGGTCGACGCGATGACCTTCCCGGCCGTCCAGACCTACGACGACGGCCAGGAGTCGGCGTGGATCGAGCCCACGGTCGAGGGTGCGGCGGAGCCGGAGAGCCCGGCGCCGGTGCTGTCGCTGACCGGCACCGGGGGCACCGACGCCCACGGCGAGGAGACCGACACCCCGACGGTCGAGACGGCCAGCAGCGACACCTCGGCCTCGGCCGGCGGGTCGGGCACCTCCGGCCTGGCGGTCACCGCGCTCGTCGTCGGCATCGCCGGGCTGCTCGCCGGGCTCGCCGGCCTCGCCTTCGGGCTGTCCGCCCGGCGGCGGAACACCACCGCCTGACCGACGAGGGCTGCCCGGACGGGCAGCACGCACGACGACGGCGTCCCGGCTCCCGCCGGGGCGCCGTCTCGTGCTGTGTGGGTGCTGCCGAGGGGCGGGCCGGGGCCCGCACCGCGGCGGCAGGCTGCTCCGGCGGGACCTCCGCGCCGCGCGAGAGACGGCACGCGGCCTGACGCGGGTGGGGATCGCTGTCTCCCTCTTCAACGTATACGGCACGGGGGGACTTGCGGCAAGACCCCGGTCGGCCCGCAGACTCGCCCGGCCGAGGCCGTGACCTGCCCGAACGGGCGGCCGAGTCCAGCCGGGCCCGTGCCCGCCGGAACGCGATCCGGACGTCGTGATCCGGACGTCCTCGCCTCAGATCGGAGACGACGTGACCCCCCTGACCGCCAGCGCGTTCGACCTCCCCGACGACCTCGTCGCCAAGACCGACCCGGCGCTGATCGCCGCCGACGAGCGGCACTTCGCGGCCATCGCGGAGAGCCTGCGGCAGACCGTCGCCGACCTCTCCGGTCGCCTCGATGCGGCGCGCAGGGCTCCGGGCGGGGTCGGCCAGGAGGCCCTGGACCGGGACCTGGAGGTCCACCGGCTGACCGCTCGCCTGCGCACGCTGCGCCGCTTCGGCCTGGACCTGTGCCTGGGCCGCATCGTCGGTGCCGACGATGCCGAGCCCGTGTACGTCGGACGGCTGGGCCTCACCGACAGCGCGGGGCGCCGGCTGCTGCTCGACTGGCGATCCCCCGCGGCCGAGCCGTTCTTCGGCGCGACCCACGCCCATCCCATGGGTCTGGCCAGTCGCCGCAGGTATCGCTGGACCCGCGGCCGGATCACCGACTACTGGGACGAGGTGTTCACCGCCGACGGGTTCGAGGGTCACGCCGCACTCGACGACCAGTCGGCGTTCATCGCCAGCCTGGGCGGCAACCGGTCGGCGCGGATGCGCGACGTGCTCGGCACCATCCAGGCCGACCAGGACGCCGTCATCCGGGCGGGCTCCGCCGGGGCCCTCGTCGTCGACGGCGGCCCGGGCACGGGGAAGACCGTCGTCGCCCTGCACCGCACGGCCTATCTGCTCTACGCCGACCCACGGCTGGGTCACCAGCGGGGCGGGGTGTTGTTCGTCGGTCCGCACGAGCCGTACCTCGCCTACGTCTCCGACGTCCTCCCCAGCCTCGGCGAGGAGGGCGTCCGGACCTGCACCGTGCGGGACCTGGTGCCGCAGGGTGCGGCAGCCGGCGTCGAGGCCGATCCGGAGGTGGCCCGGCTGAAGTCGTCGATGGACGTGGGCGCGGTGATCGAGACGGCGGTCCGCTTCTACGAGGAGCCGCCGTCGAGGGGGATGACCGTCGAGACCGACTCCGCCGACATCCGGCTGGGCGTGGACGACTGGGCGGAGGCGTTCGAGGCGCCGGACCCCGGCACCCCGCACAACGAGGCGCGCGACCAGGTCTGGGAGGCGCTGCTGACGATCCTGGTCGCCGACCACGACGGCGACGAGGACGAGGCCCTGCTCCGGGGGTCGCTGCAGCGGAACCGGGACCTCCGCCGCGCGTTCGACCGGGCGTGGCCGCTGCTCGAGGCAGCGGACGTCGTCGGCGACCTGTGGTCGGTCCCGGCCTACCTGCGGAGGTGCGCTCCGGCGCTCGACCCCCAGGACGTCCGCCGGCTCCAGCGCGCGGACGCGCAGGCCTGGACGGTGTCCGACCTGCCGCTCCTGGACGCTGCCCGGCACCGGCTGGGTGATCCGGAGACGTCGCGACGCCGCCGTCGGCAGGAGGCCACGACCCGCCGCGAACGGGAGCGCATGGCCGACGTCATCGACGAGCTCATCGCGACCGACGACTCCGAGCTGCTGCTGATGACGAGCCTGCGTCACGCCGACCTGCGCGACGCCCTCGTCGACGACGACGCGCTGCCGACCGCCGACCCGGACCTGCTCGCCGGACCGTTCGCGCACGTCGTGGTGGACGAGGCGCAGGAGCTGACCGACGCGGAGTGGCAGATGCTGCTGCTCCGCTGCCCGTCCCGGAGCCTCACCGTCGTCGGGGACCGTGCCCAGGCCCGGGGAGGGTTCCCCGAGTCGTGGGAGGAACGGCTCGGGCGGATCGGGCTCGACCGGGTCACCCTGGCCTCGCTGAGCATCAACTACCGGACCCCGGAGGAGGTCATGGCCGAGGCGGAGCCGGTCATCCGGTCCGTGCTCCCCGACGCCAACGTGCCGATCTCGATCCGCAGCAGCGGCGTCCCCGTCGTCCACGGGCCGGTGTCGGAGCTGGCACCGGTCCTCGGCGCCTGGCTCGACGAGCACGCCGAGGGGGTCGCCTGCGTGATCGGCGATCCCACGTTCCGGGCGACGTCCCGCGTCCGCTCGCTGACCCCGGCGCTGGCGAAGGGACTCGAGTTCGACCTCGTCGTCCTGGTCGACCCGGAGGCGTTCGGGGAGGGCATCGAGGGAGCGGTCGACCGTTACGTCGCGATGACCCGGGCGACGCAGCGACTCGTCGTCCTCACGAGCTCCTGACGTCGGCGGGACGTACCGGCATCAGCCGCCGCGGTTGTTCCGGATGACCGTGTCCGCCGCGTTGTTGGTGATCTTCGTGGCCGTGGTCAGGCCCGTGAGGTCGTTGCCCTCGATGACCACGCCGCTGCAGGCCGCCGCCACGCGGACGGCACGGGCGGTCGTCGCCCCGGCGGCCTGCCGGAAGGTGGAGCCGGCCACGCGGGCCCCGGCCGCACCCATGAGGTCGACCCCCCAGACCCCGTTCCCGACGTCGGTGAACCGGCAGTTCTCCACCGACAGCGCCGTCACGGGCGCCGTCGGACCGGCCACGAGCAGCCGCTTGTCGCGCGTACCGGCGAACGAGCACCCCAGCATGCGCACCCGGTCGGCCTGCTCGACGACGGCGACGACGGTGGACGTGCCCGAGGGGGCCGCGAACGTGCACCCGTCGAAGGTGATCCCGCTGATGTTCGGGCCTCCGACGCGCAGCACGCTGTTGACCGGCCGGGTGATGGAGGTGCGGGTGAAGGTCACGTCGCGGATCGAGCCGCCGGACGCCGGATCGGTCTGGATCCGGATCTCCTGCGTCTCCGCGTTCGCGCTCCGGGACATGTCCACCGAGCAGTCGGTGAAGGTCAGGCGCGCGATGGTGCCCGTGCTGTGCGTGTTCTTGACGACGATGCCCCGGTTGGTGCCGGACCCGCGGCAGGTGCTGAAGGAGCAGTTCGTGACCGACGCGGTCATGCCGCCGTCCCCGCGCGTCCACTCGAGCGCGGCGATCATGAACCGGCTCACGGTGCTGACGCCCGTGCAGCCGACGAAGCTGCCCCCGGTGATGTCCATGTCGAAGAGCAGGGCATCGGGGTCGCCGATCGGCACGAACTGCAGGCAGTCGTCGCCGGACTGCACGTCGCACGAGGTGGCGCGGAAGTCCGCGCCCCCGAGCACGCGGATGCCGCCGGTCCCGGTGGTGGCCGCGCTGTTGCGGATCTTCACCCCGTCCATGCGGCCCCGGTCGCCGGCGTACATGACCGCCTGCCCACCGGCGTAGGTGTCGATGGTGAGGTTCCGCAGCTCGACGTCGTCGCCGTAGAGGGCGACGACCACGCCGGTCCGGCTGTGGTCCCTCGCCCCGATCGTCCCCGGACCGGTGATCCGGACACCGTTGGACCGCACCGCGAAGTCGGTGTTGCGGAGGAAGGCGTTGGCCAGGCCGGGGGTCGCTGCCCAGTCCTTCAGCAGCCGCGCGCCACTGGCCAGCTGCAGCTGCGCGCGGGCGGGCAGGAGCAGGCTGCGCGTACAGCGGTAGGTCCCGGCCGCCAGCACACCGACAGCCCCTTGTCGCGCCGTCGCGTCGATGAGCCGCTGGACGGCGGCGGTGTCGTCGGTGGTCCCGTTGCCCGTGGCGCCGAAGTCCCTGGCGTTGAGGACCACGGCCGCGGGCGACTCCGCGGGAGAGAGCAGTCCGATGACCGGGACGGCGGCCAGCCCGACCCCACCCGCGAGGAGGGCGCGGCGGCGGAATCGGGGGGCGGCCGCCCGACCGCCCTCGACCGGCTGATCGTCCGGGGTGGGAGCTGCGTCCGGTCGGTCGTCCACGGCAGACCTCGTTCCGAGGCGCACCGGCGTGCGCGGTTGGTGTGACCGGCCGCCCGGACGGGCGCTCGGCGGAGCAACGGCAGCCTGGGCCCGGCGGCGTCGGGATCAGGATGACGAACGGAGGGGAGCCGTGGCCAGTGCTCGGGCGACGGATCCCCCGGTGGTGCTCACGATCAGCGGCTCACGTGCCACTGTTGTTGCTCAGGGTCGTCCCGGTGGCGCGGTCGGTGATCGGCGCGGCGTTGGTGAGACCGGTGAGGTCGTTGTCCTCGATCGCGACGCCGGTGGACGTCGCCGACACCCGGACCGCGCGGGCGGTGGTGACCCCGCTGGCCGCCTGGAAGACGGTGCCGGAGATGCGGGCACCGGCGACGGACAGCAGGTCCACGGCCCAGATGTTCGCGCCGATCCCGGTGAAGCGGCTGTCCTCCACGGACAGGTCGCTCACCGGTGTGGTGGGGCCGGCCACCAGCATCCGCTTGCTGGCGCCGACCGCCGTGCCGGCACCGGCCGCCGTGCTCGCGGCGGCGGTGCCGGAGAACGAGCACGCCCGGAACCGGACGTCGGACGCGGCGTCGACGACGGCCGTGATGGGCGCGGCGCCTGACGGGGCGGCGAAGGTGCACTCGTCGAAGGTGAGTCCGGTGATGTTGGGTCCGCCCACCCGCAGGGTGCTGTTCACCGGGTTGGTGATGTTCGTCCGGGTGAACGTGACACCGCTGATGGAACCGCCCGTGGTGGCGTCGGTCTGGATGCGGATCTCCTGGGTGGAGGCGTCGGCGGCACGGGCCATGTCGACCGTGCAGTCGGTGAAGGTCAGTCTCTCGATGCTGCCGGCGCTGTGGGTGTTCTTGACCACGATGCCCCGGTTGCTGCCCGCGCCGCTGCAGTCGATGAAGGAGCAGTCCTGCACCGAGGCGCTCATGTCGGTCGTCCCCGGCTCTCCGCCGGTGAACTCGAGCGCGATGATCAGGAACCGGCTCACGGTGCTGAGCCCGGTGCAGCCGACGAAGCTGCCCCGGAGGATGCTCTGGTCGTAGAGGCTGGGCTCGGCCTCGGGGTTGCCGATCGGGGCGAACTGGAGACAGTCGTCGCCGGACTCGACGACGCAGTCGGTGCCGAGGAAGTCCTCCCCGCCGAACACCCGGATGCCGCCGGTACCCGTCTCCTCCGCGCTGTTCTTGATCGTGAGCCGGTCGATCCGGCCCCGGTTGCCGGCGTACATGACCGCCTGGCCGCCGGCGTAGGTGTCGATGGTGAAGCCCTGCAGCAGCACGTCGTCGCCGTAGAGGCCGATCACGACACCGGTCTTCTCGTGGTCCCTGGCGCCGATCGTCCCCGACCCGGTGATCCGCACGCCGTTCGAGCGCGTCGCCAGGTCGGTGTTGCGCAGGAAGGCGTCCTGCAGGCCGGTCGGGGCCACCCAGTCCTTCAGGAGCCGTGCGCCCCGGTCGAGGTGGAGTTGCGCCCCGGCCGGCACCAGCAGGCTCGCGGTGCACCGGTAGGTGCCCCGGGGGATCAGGCCCACCCGCTTGGTCCGCGCCGAGGCGTCGATCAGCCGCTGCACCGCTCGGGTGTCGTCCCTGGACCCGTCCCCCTTGGCACCGAAGTCCTTCCTGAGGTCCAGGACGTCGTCGTCGCTCCCCGCCGTGCGCAGGCCGCCGACCGGGGAAGGGCTGGCGCTGCGCCCGCCGAGCAGCGGCACGGCGGCCAGCCCGGTCGCCCCCAGGAACAGGAGGCTGCGGCGGCTCACCAGCGGGCCGGCGGGCGGTCGGGCCGAGGTGCCGGCGTCGATCGGAGCGGGGGTTCCCGGGAGGCGGGCGTCCATGGGGGATCTCTTCCGTGAGATGCGCCGGTGCGTGGGGTCGGGGGTGTCGCGGGTGTCGCGGTCAGCGGGTGGCGGACCGGACCGCGGTGAAGGCCTGCCGGTTCACCGCTGCCACCGTGCGGACGAGGATCACGACGTCCCGCCAGAGTGACCAGTGCTCGATGTAGGAGTTGTCGAAGCGGGCCCGCTCCTCGATGGAGGTGTCGCCGCGCAGGCCGTGGATCTGGGCCCAACCGGTGAGCCCGACGGTCAGGCGGTGGCGGTCGCGGTAGCCGTACACCGAGTCCGCGAACTGGGCGGCGTAGGTGCGCTCCTCCGGCCGCGGCCCCACCAGCGACATGTCGCCGCGCAGGATGTTCCACAGCTGGGGCAGCTCGTCCAGGCTCGTCCGGCGCAGGACGTTGCCGATCCGGGTCTTGCGCTGCTCGACGTCGATCTGCCGGGCGTGCATGGTGCTGCGGGTCGACCCGGTGACCGCGTTCTGCGAGGGGGCGGACGCCGGTGCGGCCGGCCGCAGCGTGCGGAACTTGAGGATGGAGATGTCCTCGCCGTCCTGTCCGGTGCGCGGCTGGCGGAACAGGATCGGCCCGGGGCTGCTGATCCGCACGGCCAGCGCGAGCAGGCCCATGAGCGGCGCGAGCAGCGTCAGGGCGGTCCCGGAGACGACGACGTCGATGAGCCGCTTGACCCGCCAGACACCCCGGCGCAGCGCGGCGCGACGGACCCGGTGCAGCGGGATGCCCCAGAGGTCCTCGACGTCGGGGCCGTGAGGGGAGAGCCCCACGTCGAAGAAGCGGGGGACGATGTAGACCTCGATGTCGCGCTGGGCGGCACTGCGCACCAGCCCGACCAGCTCGGCCTCGCGGGTCGGGCCGTAGGCGACGACGACCTTGTGGACCCCGTAGGTGTCCAGCACCAGGTCGAGGTCCTCCAGGCGGCCCAGCGGCTCGCGCTCGTCCAGCGGGGATCCCTCGCTGAGGAAGCCGACGCCGCGCAGCCCGTACTCGGGGTGCTCCTCGAGGGTGCTCAGCAGGTCCATGCCCAGCCGGCCGCCGCCCACCACCAGCGTCGCCGCGCCGACGACGGAGCGGCGGCGGGCGCTGCGGACGAGGGCGTAGGACAGGCTGCGGCCGACGACGAAGACGGGGACGGCGCACAGCGCGTGGACCGCCAGGCCCAGGTCCGCGCCGGCCGCGTACCCGAGAGGGGCGACGAGCAGCAGGCCGAGGCCGAGCCGGGGGAGGTGGCGCGGGGCCTCGTCGAGGGCCGACAGCGACATGCGGGGGCGGTGCGCGCCGGAAGCGGTCAGCACCGCGAGGGTGACGGCGACCAGCGCGGCCACGAGGACGAGGGAGCCGTCCAGCACCAGGGCGGGCAGCGCCAGCGCGGCGGCGTCGACGGTCACCAGCAGGGCCCGGATGACGCCGCGGTGCTCGCGGGGCTCGGGCTCGAGCAGGTGCGGCGCGCCCGCGACCGCACCCGGCGTGGCGGCCACCGACCCGCGCAGCGCGTGGCGTACCGCCACCGGGTCCAGGGACTCCTGGACTCGCTGCCCGCCGATGTCGATCATGGCCACCCCGTCTCTCGTGTGTAGGACGAGACTCGCTGTTGGCGGCCGGGAGCCACACTCCCGGGCAAGGGGCGCTCACCCCCCCAATCCGGGGGCGTCGCTGGTCAGGGGCGCGCGTGCGCGGCGGTAACATCCCGCCGATGACGGACGCCCCGGACTTCCTGGTCATCGGGGCTGCGCGCAGCGGCACGACCGCGCTCACCTCGTTCCTCGGCGAGCACCCCGACGTGTTCGTCTCCACCCCCAAGGAGCCGCACTTCCTGGCCTTCCCCGGGGGTGCACCGCGGTTCGCCGGGCTGGGTGACGACGACCTGATCAACCGGGGGGCGGTCCGGGACGAGCAGGCGTGGCGCGACCTGTTCCGAGGGCGCTCCGAGCGGCGCCGCGGCGAGGGGTCGGTGACCACCCTGGCGCACCCCGACGCGTCGATCCCCGCCATCGAGCGGTTGTGCGCACCGGGCTGCCGGCTGGTGGTGATGCTGCGTGACCCGGTGGACCGGGCCTTCTCCAGCTGGCTGTACCTGCGGTCGCGGGGCTACGACGCCGGGTCCTTCGAGGAGTGCCTCGCTGCCGAGGACGAGCGCACCCGGGCCGGGTGGAGCCACATGTGGCAGCTGGCCCGGCTGAGCCGGTACGCCGAGCAGCTGGTCCCCTTCGCCGCCGCGTTCGGGGACCGGCTGCTGGTCGTCGTCCAGGAGGAGTTCGCCGCGGACCCGACCGGTCAGCTGCGGCGGGTCCTGGAGTTCCTCGAGGTCGACCCGGACGTCGACATCGACCCCTCGCGCCGGGTCAATGCCGCGGGCCTCCCGCGCAGCCGGGCGATGGCCTCCGCGCTGAACACCTTCCGCCGCTCGCCGGTCCTGCGCCGGGTGGTCACCGCGGTGGTACCGCAGCGCCAGCGCGAGCGGATCCGGTCGGCGAACCTGGACAAGACGACGGTCGACCCGGCCACCCGCGCCCGGTTGGCCGCACTCCTCGCCGACGACGTCCGGGACCTGCAGGAGCTGCTCGGCCGCCCCCTCACGATGTGGCCGACGGCCGCGGTCGCGAACGGGCCGGCATGAGCGGAACGCCCCGCGGGAGCGGATCGGTGTCACGGAGCGACCGGGTCAAGGTGCTGCAGCTGACCGGCATCACGGTCGGCGGCTCGGCCGAGCACCTGCTGCAGCTGGCGACGTTGTTGCCGCCCGACCGGTTCGAGACCACGATCGCGCTCTCCGGTGGCGGCCCGCTCGACGACGAGATCCGGGCGACCGGGCTGCCGGTCCTCGACTACGCCCCCTCGCACGGGGCGGGCCACTTCAAGCAGGCGACGCCGGACGGGCCGGTGGAGCTGGTCCGACAGTTCCTGCGCATGCGCGCCGCCATGCGGCGCCACCGGTTCGACGTCGTCCACACCCACACGTCGGTGGCCGGCGCCATGGGCCGGGTGGCCGCGTGGTCGGCCGGTACGCCGGTCCGCCTGCACATGCTGCACGCCTACGCCGGCCACGCGGGCGTGCCGCAGCCGAAGCGTTCGCTCTACCGGCTGGTCGAGCGGGCGCTCGGGCTGGTCACCACCCACTACGTCGCCGGGTCACGGTTCATCCGCGACGTCGGCGTGCGGCACCGGCTGTTCCGCCCCGAGGACGTCACGGTCATCCCGTACTCCAGCCGGATGACGGTCGGCGACGCCACCGCGGCCGACCGTGCCCGGCTGCGGGAGGAGCTCGGGTTGTCGCCCGACGCGCTGCTCATCGCGCTCGTCGGCCGGATCGAGGACCAGAAGGGCGCCGACCTGCTGATCCGCGCCGTCCCCACCGTGGTCGCCCAGGTGCCCCGCGCCCACGTCGTCGTCGTGGGCGACGGCACGCGGCGTGCGGAGGCCGAGGCCCTGGCCGTCGAGCTGGGCGTCGCCGATCGGGTGCACTTCACGGGGTGGCGGCACGATCTCGCCGACGTGATGCGCGCGGTCGACGTCCTGGCCCTGCCGTCGCGCTGGGAGGCGTTCGGGATCGTGAACCTGGAGGCGATGGCCGCGGCCCGGCCGGTGGTCGGCTTCGCCGTCGAGGGGATCCCGGAGGTCGTCGTCCACGGAGAGACCGGGCTGCTGTCACCGGCCGGCGCCGTCGACGAGCTCGCCCGGGACCTCGTCCGGGTGCTCACCGACCCGGAGTTGGCCGCCCGGCTGGGTGCCGCCGGACGGCGCCGGTTCGTGGAGCACTACGTGCCGCACCAGATGATGCAGGCGCACGCCGACCTCTACGACGAGCTGATCGGCGTCGCGCGTCGCCGACGCCGCCGTCCGCGTCGGCTGCTCAGCCGCGCCGCGCGACGACGCCTTGGATGAGTCGACAGAAGGTCTGCCCGACGTCCGCCATCCGGTAGTGCGTCCGGATGAGGGCGGCCGCTTCCGCGCCCATGTCGGCGCGGCGGTGCGCGCCGAGCGCGACGAGGTCGCCGATCCGTCCGGCGAGGGACTCCGGGTCCTCGCTGCGAGCGACCAGCCCGTGCCGTCCCTCCTCGAAGACCGGGGGCATGCCGGAACAGTCGGTGAAGACCGTCGGGAGCCCGGCGGCCATGGCCTCCATGACGGCGAGCGGGAGCGCCGGCCCCTCCCACCGGGCGGCGTGGACGTAGCCGTCCGCCGCGGCGAGCAGCTGCCGCACGTCGCTGCGCCAGCCGAGGAAGGAGACGACGCCCTCGAGGCCGAGGGCGTCGGCCTGCCGGCGGAGGGATGCCTCGAAGGCGGTCGTGGCTCGGGCGGCGACCGGGTCCCCGGACGAGCCGACGAGGGCCACGTGGACGGGCGCGGCCCACCCCTGCCCGCCGAGGGCCGTGAGCAACAGGTCCTGACCCTTCTGCGGATCGAGCCGACCGACGTTGAGCAGGAGGACGTCGTCGTCCCCCGCGCCCATCTCGGCCCGGAGGCGCCTCCGCTCCCCGGCGGGGAGCTGCAGGGACGGAGGGGCGTCGATGCCGTTCGCCAGCACCACGGCGCGCTCGGCGGGCACCCCGAAGGCGATGAGCTCGTCCCGGACGACGGCCGAGGTACAGACCGCGAGCGTGGTGTGCCGGGCGACCACGCGGGTGTAGCTCAGCCGCTTCAGCGCGGCGACGGGCCGGGAGCCCCAGAAGCGGTGCTGGTTGCCGACCACCACGACGCCGGGGACCCCGGCGCGTGACGCCGCCAGCAAGGCGAGCATCCGGTCCCGTTGGTTCACGCCGATGACGCACACGCCGCCCTCGGACCGGACACGATCGGCCACCGCGCGCACGAGCAGGGGATCCCATGGGCGCTCCAGCCGGGGCTCCAGGACGGTCTCGGCGCCCAGCTGGGCGAAGTCGGGGAGGATCGACGGTTCGCTGGCCGGCACCGTGCCGTGCACCAGAGTCACGTCGAAGCGATCGGCGTGCAGCGCCTGCGCGAATGCCAGGGCCATCTTCGCCGCGCCGGTGCGGTCGGGGAGCCGGAGCGTCATGTGCACCCGTCCCCTGCCGGCCGTCATGCGGTGCGCTCCTCGTACCCGGCGTCGAGGACGCCGCGGACGAGTCCACTGAAGGTGCGACCGAGATCCTCGACCCGGTAGTGCGCCCGGATGAGCGCTGCGCCGGCGTCGCCCATCGCCGCACGGTCCTCGGGGCGCATCGCAGCCAGTTGAGCGATCCGCTCCCGGATGGAGGCCGGATCCTCGCTCCGTGCCAGCAGCCCGTCCCGGCCCTCGTCGAAGACCGGCGGCTGGCCCGAGCAGTCGGTGAAGACGGTGGGGCGGCCGGCGGCCATGGCCTCCATGACCGCCAGCGGCAGCGCCGGGCCCTCCCAGCGGGCGGTGTGCACGTAGCCGTCGGCCGCGGCGAGGAGCCGGGGGACGTCGTCCCGCCAACCCAGGAAGCTGACCGTGCCCTCCAGCCCGAGGTCGCGAGTCTGCCGGTGGAGGACCGCCGCGTGGCGCGCGGCGGCGGCGGAGTCCCCGGCCGAGCCGACCAGCGCCACGTGGATCGGCGCGCTCAGTCCGCTCAGCGCCTCCAGCAGGACGTCCTGGCCCTTCTGTGGGTCGAGCCGGCCGACGTTGAGCAGCAGGAGATCGCCGTCGCGGGCGCCCATCTCCGCCCGCAGGCCGGCCCGCTCCGCGTCGGTCAGCTGGACCGGAAGGGTCGGGGAGATGCCGTTGGGGAGGACGACGGTGCGTCCGGCCGGCACGCCGAAGGCGGTCATCTCGTCGCGTACGACGGTGGACGTGCAGACGGCCAGGGTGGTCCGGCGGGCGACGACGGTCCGGTACCCACGCCGTTTCACGGCGGCCAGGGGGCCCGAGAAGTGGTGCTGGTTCTGCACCATGAGCACCCCGGGCACGCCGGCGCGCGTGGCGGCCAGCAGGGCCGGCGCACGGTCGCTCCGGTTGACCCCGATGACGCAGCGTCCGCCGTCGCGGCGCACCCGCTCGGCGAGGGCGCGGACCAGCCGGGGATCCCACGGCCGCTCGAGCAGCGGCTCGAGGACGGTCTGGATGCCCAGGCCGGCGACGTCGGGCAGGATGCTCGGTCCGTCGCCGGGGACGCGGCCGTGTACGAGGGTGAGGTCGAAACCGTCGGCGCGCAGCGCGCGGGCGAACTCCAGCGCCATCTTGGGCGCGCCGGTCCGATCGGGCCGGCGCAGGGTCATGAACAAGCGTCCGTCGGGCGCGGTCATCCGCGGCCGGTCGACTGGCGCACGGGCGCCCGCCACGCGCCCACGTCCAGTCCGGTGACCTGCTCGAGCAGGTCGAGGTCGGCGCGGAAGGTCTGCACCAACTCGCGCCGGGTCTCGGGTCGGTAGCTGGTCCGCACGATGTTGCGGGCCACGATCTGCCGCCGCAGCCGCCGGCGCAGCGACGTCGGGACGACGGGGGACAGCACCTTCTTCAGCGGGTGGTGGGTGCTGATCACCCGGCCGAGGAACCGGCTGCGCGGCTCGCCGGAGCGGTGCGGGTCGGGGGCGACGGTCACCGGAACCCGGTCCACGCCGAGGTGGTCGTACAGCCGGCCGACGGTCTCGACCGGGTCGGCGGTCAGCTCCTCGTGCCGGAGCACGAGGAGCTGCTCGCGGGGGAACACCTCCAGCACGTGCCGCAACTGCTCGCCGTACCGGCTCATCCCGGCGTAGTGCCAGATGTGGTGCCAGCCCTCGGCGATCCGGCGCGGTTCGTCCGCCAGCGCCTCCTCGAAGGTCGCGCACGGTTCCCAGCCGCGGGTGCGCATGAAGCCGTAGGCGGAGAAGGCCCGGTCCACGGGGTCGCGCAGCATGCAGACCAGCCGCGCGTCGGGGACCATCTCCCGGACCCGGGTCACGGCGTGCGGGTAGTACA
The DNA here is from genome assembly GCF_010686765.1 of Geodermatophilus sabuli. Lineage (GTDB taxonomy): Bacteria > Actinomycetota > Actinomycetes > Mycobacteriales > Geodermatophilaceae > Geodermatophilus > Geodermatophilus sabuli_A. Next base: position 191,137 of record NZ_JAAGWF010000017.1, read on the forward strand.
TGGTCGACACCGACGCCTCGCCGCGGACCTGGTCCGGGCGGGCCTCCCGGTAGAGCCGGAGATAGGCGTCCCGGTCGGGGATCGCGAGCCGGTTGATGGTCTGGCGGTCGCCCGGCCCGGTGAACGCCGGCGTCGTCCCGGCCAGGGCGAAGTGGTGCGGCTCCTTCGGCTCGGTCAGGAACAGCCCGGGGTGCTCGGCCAGGTACTGGTACAGCGCCGTCGTCCCCGACCGTGCCGCGCCGATGATGAGGAACTGCGGTCCGAGCATCACTTCCCTCTCCGTGTCGGGAGCGCGATCGTACGGATACCGAGAGTCCGGTGGGCGGCACCCGCCAGGTGCAGGTTGCGGACACTCATGGCCACCGCCGCGGCAGCAGCCACCCCGATGCCGCCCCAGGCCGAGCCCCACCAGCTCGCCAGCACCGCGAACGCGATCGAGGAGACCAGGGCGCTGACCGCCACGACGCGCTGGCGCCCGGCGTGGGAGAGCACCACCGAGCACGGTCCGGTCCAGGCGTTGACCAGGACACCGGCGCACATCACCAGCGCCGGGACCAGGGCCGCGTCGTAGCCTGCACCGAAGAGCGCCGGCAGGAGCACGCGGCCCGCTGCGGCGAGCACGACGACGACCAGCGCCGTCACCGCCGTCGACCAGACCGCGAACCGCCGGATGGGCTCCTGCAGGTCCGCCAGCCGGCCGGAGCCCGAGGCGGCGGCGATCCGCGGGGCCAGGGTGCGCATGCCGATGGCGGTCGGGACGGCGACCAGCACCGCGATCCGCACCGCGACGGAGAAGACCGCGACCTCCTCCACCGGCGCGACAACCGCGAGCAGCCAGACGCCGGCCTGCGGGACGGTCACCGACGCCACCGTGGCGAGGACGAACGCGCTGCCCGAGCCGAGCATCCGCCACGGCGAACCGCCCGGGTCGGGACCGCCGGCCTCGCGCGGCGGCGCCCCAGCGGTCGGCTCCTGCGTGGTGACCCGGCCCGCCGCGTGCCGCCCGTCGCCACCGGTGGCCACCACGCGGACCAGGAGGAGCAGGGCGACGAGGTACACCGCGGTCTCGACGGCGACCGTCCACTGCACCGCGGTCCGCGCCGCCGGGGCGCTCGCCGCGGCCGCCGCGAGCAGGAGGACCGCCACCAGGACCACCCGGCGGACGTGCTCGCCGAACACCAGGGCCAGCCCGAACCGGTCCCGCGCCCGCAGCACGTTGACCAGGAGCGGGCCCAGGGCGGCCGCCGGCAGCCACAGGGCCACGAGCAGCACCAGCGGTCGATAGACCTCCGGCGGCGTGCCGGCCGCCGCCGTCGCCGGCCCGAGCACCCACTGCCAGAGCGCAGCGGTGACGACGACGCCGACGGCCTGCGCCAGCAGCAGCCGCCGCAGCAGTGCTCCGTGGGTCCGCCGCTCCCGCTGGGCGACGACGATGGTGGCCACCTGGGTCAGCCCGAACTGGGCCACGACCGCCAGGAAGGTCAGCCAGCTCAGCGCCCAGGACAGGGCGCCGAACTCGTCGACGGGCAGCACCCGTGCCCCGACCACGGTGACGAGGAAGGCAGTGACGACGGCGGCCAGCTGACCGACCGCGACCAGCGCGGTGTCCCGGCGCAGGGCGGTGTCACGGCGAGCCGGGCGCTGTCCGGCGTCCCCGGCGCCGTGGGTGAGCGGGGCCGTCAAGGAACGGGCGCCTTCCGCTCCGTGTCGAGGGCGTCGGCACCCACCGTGGGCGGCAGGCGGGAGGAGCCGTCCCGGCCCTCGCGCGCCCGCCGGACGAACATGTTGACCAACCAGGTGAACGCGAGGATCGGGAGCCCGAATGCCACCCACTTCGGCGCCGAGGTCGCCCACACGCCGCCCGGGAAGATCCGGATCATGAAGACCAGGCTGAACCCCCAGACCAGCGGATCGCGTGCGAACCTCCGGAAGGCGAGCTGGGCGGCGCGGACGACCAGACCGCTGAGCAGCCCCCCGAGGACGATGCCGGGGAACCCGAAGTTGACGTACCAGTCCCCGACGGGGGTCGCCGGGAAGCCGTTGTTGCGGTCGATGTAGGTCTGGGCCAGCTGCACGGCGGGGGAGACGAACGGGTCCTGCGGGCCGACCAGCACCGAGGGCACCGCGCTCACCGAGCCGTCGACGAAGTCGGCGCCACCGGTCAGGTCGAACCGGTCGGGCCAGTCGTCGAGGTAGAGCAGCAGCGCGTCGTAGAAGGTGTTGTTGGTGGCGACCGCGACCTGACGGACGGCGCCCTGCCCCACGATCGAAGGCGCCAGCTCCCCCCAGAGCACGGTGTCGCGAGCGGTCCGCAGCGTGAAGGCCAGCAGCACCGCGAGCACGGGGACCAGGAGGAAGCGGCGGCGCCACCGCGGGTCGCGCAGCCAGTGTCCGTCCGGTCGGCGGGCGGCGCGGCGGCCGGTGCGGCCGAAGATCAGTGAACCGGCCAGCAGGGCCACGACGGAGAGCACGGGGACGTCGCGTGCGCCCCAGGTCCAGCTGAGGTAGCCGTTGACCGCGATGAGGCCGAAGATCATGAGCCGCTGGAGCCGGGCCCCACGGACGGAGAAGAACGCGGCGACGCCCAGCAGGGCGGCCAGCATGGGGATCGCCCGGAGCGCCCGGCTGTCGGCGATGTCGCGGTCGACCTTGGAGGCCTGCAGCAGCCCGGACGGCCCGCCGTAGCGGACCCACAGGGCAGCGGTCGCGACGAAGGCGGCGGCGGTCAGGACGACGGTGAGGACGACCAGCGTCCGCGGGGCCATCGGGCCGCGGAGCTGTGGGTACAGCACGGTCACGGGCCGCACGAGCGGGGACAGCAGGCGGGCGCCGGCCCACAGGGCGAGCAGGAAGCCCACGACGACCGCCTGGCCCACCAGGAGCAGCGTCTCGGTGTCGCGCTCCTCGAACAGCAGCGTGGGGAAGGGCGTGTCGAGACCGAGGGCCAGCATCAGCGGCCGCCACAGCAACTGCAGGGCCAGGTAGTAGAGGGTGAGGGCCATCGCGTCGAGGGGGTGCACGACGAGGCTCCGGTAGACGAGCCCCCAGACCACGAAGGACGCCGCCACCGCGAGCAGCGGCCCGATCACGACCGCGTCTCCATGTCGTACGGGGAACCCACCGCATCCTCCGACCGTCGCCGTCCCCCGACGGCGGCACGGAGGGCGAGGGTAACGCAGGGAGACGCCGTTCCGGGTCCGCCGGCGTTTCGCCATCCCGCGCTCCACGCTCTACCATCCCGCGGATGCGCCCAGGGCCGAGGCTGATGATCGTCGGTGCCCCCAAGAGCGGGTCCACCGCCCTGTTCAACTACCTGGCCGCCCATCCGGACGTCCGCAGCCACGTGCACCGCGAGATGCCGTTCTTCGGTCGGGACGACGAGTTCACGCACGGCTGGGACCACGCGGTCGGCAAGTACTACCCGCCGTCGGTCGGGGACGCGCCGCTGGTCGCCAAGCACACGATGGCGATGTACGACCCGGCGGCGCTGCGCCGCATCGTCGACGCCACGCCGGCGGTCGTGGTCGCCGTCCTCCGCAACCCGGTCCCGCGGGCGTACTCGCACTTCCACTACGCCCGGCTGCGCGGTTGGGAGGACGCGGTCACCTTCGAGGAGGGCCTCGCGCGGGAGGCGGCCCGGGGGGTCAGCTCGCCACCGCAGGCCCGCGACATGCAGTACGTCGGGAACGGGGTCTACGCACCGCACGTACGCACCCTCCTCGACACCGTGCCACCGGAGCGGCTGCGGATCTACCTCTCCGACGACCTGCGCCGAGGTGCCCTGGACATCTGCGCCGAGCTCTTCGACCTGGCCGGACTCGCCCCGCACGAGCCGGACGTGACGACGAGGCACAACGAGGGGCGCGCGCCCCGGTCGGCCCGGTTCGCCCGGGCCTTCCTCGCAGTCCAACGGCCCGGCAGCCCCGTGCGCCGGCTCGCCGCTCGTGTCCCGAGCCGGACGCTCTACCGCGCCCGCCATCTGGTCAACCGGCTGAACGAGGGTCGGGCGTCCTTCCCCCCCATGGCCCTGGAGACCGCTGCCCGCCTGCGCGAACGGTTCGCGGAGCCCAACGCCGCCCTCTCCCCGCTGATCGGGCGGTCACTGACCGCCTGGGACACGGCACCCTGAGTTGCTTGGCGATCGCCGAGTCGCCTCCCGATCGCCTCCCGTGCCGGTACCTTGACCGCCGTGCTCGATACAGCCGCTGACGGGACCCAGCGCACGTCGACGGACCGCTCCGGCGGGGTCCACGAGGGGGCCGCGCCGTACGACGCGGGGCCGGGCCTGCGGGAGTACGTGTCGGCCCTCCGGCGGTACTGGTGGCTGGCGCTGCTGACCTTCCTCGTCGTCCTCGCGGCGTCCATCGCCTCGCTGTACGTCATCGACCCCGTGTACCGGGCGGAGGCCCAGGTGCTGGTCCGCACGGAGGACAGCCGGCAGCTGTTCCCGCGCACCAGCGGCACGTCGGCCGGCGCGTTGATCCGCTCCCCGAGCGCGGAGATCGTCTACGTCGGGAGCGACGAGTTCCAGCAGCGCGCCCGCGACGCCGCGGGCGACGAGGCCGAGGTGGAGGTCCGGAGCGCCACGGGCTCCAGTCCACTCGGCGAGTCCAGCGCGCTCGTCTTCGTCGCCGAGGCCGGCGACGCGGAGGCGGCCCGGGCGGCCGCGCAGCTCTGGGCGGAGACCTACGTCGCCGTCCGGCACGAGAGCGACGTCGCGGAGACCACGGCCCTGCGGGATCTCATGGTCGGGGACCGGGATGCGTTGCGGGCGCAGCAGCAGGAGATCCTCGCGCCGCTCGCCGCCCTGGACGACGCCATCGCCGCGGAGACCGATCCGTCCGACCTCCCCCGCCTGATCAACGAGCGGGTGGCGCTCCAGCGCGAGCTCGGTCCCACCCTCGACCCGGTGGAGGCCGACCTGCGGCGGGTGGAGGCGCAGATCTCCAGCCTGGGCGTCGACCTGCGGGTGATGGAGAACCCCCGAGCCCTGGCCTACGTCAGCAGCGCGGCCGAGTTGCCCGAGGAGCAGGCCAACGGCTCGATGACCCGGAGCGTGCTCGTCGGCGTCGTCGCCGGGCTGGTCCTCGCCGGCGGCGCCGTCGCGGCGGCGCGGGCACTGCGCGGGTGAAGGACCCCGTGCCCCCCGCCGCTCGCACGCTCGCGGCGGGACCCTGCACGGGGGCCGACGGGAGGGGGTCCTCGCTCAGCGGGGGGCGCCCACCACGTCCGGGTGCTGGGCGAACCAGTCGATGGTGCGCTTGAGGCCCTCGTCCAGGGCGACCTGCGGCTCCCAGCCCAGCGCCCGGCGGGCGAGGGTGATGTCGGGCTGACGGACCGTCGGGTCGTCCTCCGGCCGGGGGATGAACTCGATCGTCGAGGCGGACCCGGTCAGCTCCTTGATCCGCCGGGCCAGGTCGATCACCGGGGTCTCGTGCGGGTTGCCGATGTTCATCGGCCCCGTCTCCGACGACAGCAGGAAGCTGATGAGCCCCTCGACGAGGTCGCTGACGTAGCAGACGGAGCGGGTCTGGCTGCCGTCACCGGCCACGGTCAGGGGTTCCCCGGCCAGTGCCTGCCGGATGAACGTCGGGATGGCCCGGCCGTCGCGTGGCCGCATGCGCGGGCCGTAGGTGTTGAAGATCCGCACGATCGCGGTGTCCACGCCGTGCGTGCGCCGGTAGGCCGACGTCAGCGCCTCGGCGAACCGCTTGGCCTCGTCGTAGACGCCCCGCGGACCCACCGGGTTCACGTTGCCCCAGTAGGTCTCCGGCTGCGGGTGCACGAGCGGGTCCCCGTAGGTCTCCGACGTCGAGGCGATGAGGTACCGGGCCCCCTTCTCCTTGGCCAGGCCCAGCGTGTGCAGGGTGCCGATCGAGCCGACCTTCATCGTCTGGATGGGCAGCTCGGCGTAGTCGATCGGGGACGCGGGCGAGGCGAAGTGGAGGACGTAGTCCACCGGCTCCGGCACGTGGACGTAGTCGGTCACGTCGGCGCGGACCAGTCGGAAGCCCGGGCGCTCCAGCAGGTGCGCCACGTTGGCCGGCGTCCCGGTCAGGAAGTTGTCGAGGCACAGCACCTCGACGTCGCGGTCGAGCAGCGCTTCGCACAGGTGTGACCCGAGGAAGCCGGCCCCGCCGGTCACCACAGCACGAGACATGGTCCGTCCTCCTCCACCTGCACGATCGCCTTGGTAGCGCACCGTAACGCGGGGCATCGCCGGACGGCGTCCCCACTGCGGGGGATGCCGTGGCGGAACGAGCCGAGGCGCCCTCCCGCACCCTCCCAGCAGGGCGGAAGCGGTCAGCCGCTGCGCCGGCCCAGCGCGCGGTATGTCCAGCCGGCGGCGGTCCAGGCCTCGCGGTCGAGGGCGTTGCGGCCGTCGAGCACCCGCTTCTGGGCGACGACCTTGCCGAAGGCGACCGGGTCGAGCTCGCGGTACTGCGTCCACTCGGTGAGGACGAGGACGGCGTCGGCGCGCTCGGCGGCCTCCTCGGCGGTGTCGGCGTAGTCCAGCTGCGGCCACTGCCGGCGGGAGTTGTCGACGGCGGCGGGGTCGGTGACCCGGACGACGGCGCCCTGCAGCTGCAGCTGGGCGGCGACGTTGAGCGCCGGGGAGTCGCGGATGTCGTCGGAGTCGGGCTTGAACGCCGCCCCCAGGACGGCGACCCGCTTGCCCAGCAGCGAGCCGTCGCAGACCTCGCGGGCCAGCTCGACCATCCGGATCCGGCGGCGCATGTTGATGTTGTCGACCTCGCGCAGGAAGGTCAGCGCCTGGTCGGCGCCCAGCTCGCCGGCGCGGGCCATGAAGGCGCGGATGTCCTTGGGCAGGCAGCCGCCGCCGAAGCCGAGGCCAGCGTTGAGGAACTTGCGGCCGATCCGGTCGTCGTAGCCGATCGCGTCGGCCAGCAGCTTGACGTCGGCGCCGGTGGCCTCGCACAGCTCGGCCATCGCGTTGATGAAGCTGATCTTGGTGGCGAGGAAGGAGTTGGCCGCCGTCTTCACCATCTCCGCGGTGGCGTAGTCGGTGGTCACCTTCGGCGTCCCGCGCGCGACGATCGGGGCGTAGACCTCGTCGAGCATGCGCTCGGCGACCTCGCCGTCGGGCCCCTCCGGGAGGCCGTAGACCAGCCGGTCGGGGTGCAGGGTGTCCTGCACGGCGAAGCCCTCCCGCAGGAACTCCGGGTTCCAGACGAGCAGGGCGCCGGGCACCTTCTCGGCCACCATGTCGGCCAGCTGCGCGGCGGTGCCGACCGGCACCGTGGACTTGCCGACGACCAGGTCGCCGGGCGTCAGGACCTGCAGCAGCGACTCGACAGCGGCCTCGACGAAGTGCATGTCCGCCGCGTACTCACCGCGCTTCTGCGGCGTACCGACGCAGACGAAGTGGAGGACCGAGCCGGACGCGTCGGCGATGTCGGTGCTGAAGCGGAGCCGGCCGGTGGCCAGCGTCCGCGCCAGCAGCTCCTCGAAGCCGGGCTCGTAGAACGGCGCCTTCGCCTCCCGCAGCGCGGCGACCTTGCGCTCGTCGACGTCGACGCCGACGACCTCGTGGCCCATCTCCGCCATCGACGCGGCGTGGACCGCACCCAGGTAGCCGCAACCGATGACCGAGACCTTCACGGCCGAACCCCCTTGATGACCGGCGCCTCTGCACGGCGCACCCGAGCTGACTGCTCACCGCAGGGACACGTTCGCATGCGATCGGAGTGCACCCACACTCCGTCTGCCCCGCACGAGCTAGAGCCGGTCATTCGACCAGCGAGAGCGAGCCCACCGGGGAGGTCGCCGCCGGGTTGATCACCTCGTCCGGCTCCAGCGGCAGCGCGCCGGTGTCCACGACCTCGTCCGGCGGCGCGATGATCCGCGAGCGGGGGTCGAGCGCGTCGGCGAGCAGGATCACGTCACCGACCGTCTTCTTCTCCTGCCACTGGAACGCCGGCTTGAGGTTGAAGTAGGACTCGGGGTCCAGCGCCATGATGCCGAGGATCACCTCGGCGACGATCCGGCCACCGACCGGGCCGAGCTTCTTGCCCTTGCTGGTCAGCTCGGCCTCCTTGAGCACGTAGTACCAGAGCGGCGCCTTGCCGCCCCAGCCCGGCTGCTTGAGGCCCAGCTGCGCGTTGGTCAGCGGGGTGATGCCCATGGCCGTGGCCACGTCCTGGCCGCAGGGCAGGCCGAGCCGCTTGCCGCGCAGCAGGTTGCGCTCGGCCAGGGCGATGATCGCCTTCTCCGTCGGTGCGACGACCGTGGACGGCAGCGTGAACAACGGCAGCGACAGCTGGGTGTCGATGAGCCGGGACATGTTGCGGTCGTCCGGGGGCTCGAGGCCCGGGATGTCGAAGAAGTAGTTCCAGTCGCACCAGAGGTTGGCCGGGATGGGCCGGTTGCCGCGGAGGTCCTCGAAGCCGTCGCGGCCGAAGATCGGCACGGTGTGGCCGTCCTGCATCTCGTACTCGGCGCGGATCATGCTGTGCCCGAAGCGGTAGGCGGCGCCGGAGTACTCGATCGGCATGTACGGGTTCTCGGGGTGCTCGGGCTTGTAGAGCGTGCCGGTGAACTTGATCGTCCCGTCCCGCTTGATCAGGCTGGTGACGACGTCCTTGCCGACGATGCGCGGCAGGTAGTCGTTGACGATCAGCCACTGGTAGTGCCACCGCGTCTGCCGCTGGGCCTGGGCGTAGGTCATGCCCTGGCTCATGAACTTGTTGTGCAGGCGGATGAACACGATGTGCAGCTGGTTGACGATGAGGTTCTCGTCGTTGCGCGGGTCACCGAGGTAGGCCGCGCCGACCGCGTCGCGCGGCACGTCGTACAGGTCGTCGTGCTGCACGAGCTTGAGGTAGCCGTACCGGGCCGGGTCCTGGTCGTAGAGCTCCGGGCTGCCCTTGATGCCCTTGCCGTAGATGCTGCCCAGGTCGAACCACGGGGTGTCGTAGTTCCGCATCGCCAGCGGGTCCTGCAGCCGGGTGGTCAGCGGCGTCTTGTCCAGGGTCATGTCGTGGTCGACGAACTGGCCGAAGTAGATGTAGCCGGCCGGGATGCCCGCGTTGTCGAAGGCGACGTCGCTGTCCTTGACGTCGGACAGCGGCGCCTTGCCGTCGTTCATGCTCGCCGCGAGCCCCTTCAGCAGCCCGTCGGTCGGCGCGAACGGCGGCAGGTCCTTGAACATGAGCCCGAAGCGGGCCTCCGCCTTGCGGTCCACCCGCACGGCGACGTCCGCCCCGCGCGGGTCGCCGACCGCGTGCGCCGCGGTCTCGGCGGGTGCACCCGTGGGCGCCGGGACCGTGCTGGGGTCGGCCGTCACGGGCACCTCCTCGGCCCGCGCCGTGCCACTGAGCCCGCCGACGGCGGGCACCATCGCCGTGGCCAGTGCCCCGGCGAGGAACCCACGCCGGGCCACCCCTCGCGTCGCCCCGGTGCCGGCTCCGGCTCCACTGAACGGGCAGCCGCCCGCACTTCCGTGATCCTGCTGCACAGTCGTCGCCCCCCGGCGTCATACGGGCCCCCTGGCCCGTGCTGGGACGAGTGTCGAGGTCAGGGGCCTGACCCCGACAGACGCGTCCATGGGGTCGGCTGACCCCCCGTTGTGGGGTGCCGGTCGCCGTCTCGACGTCGTGGACGTCCCGGACGGTCCCTCCGCGCAGCCGCCGGCGCCCTGGTCGGGCCGTTCAGGTCTGGCCGGGCACGCAGCTGGAGCGGATGCTCAGCCCACGACCGGGAACGCCGGCCGGGCCCGACGGCCACCGCACTCGCGGAGTCGGTCGTCCGTGAGCCGCCGTCGGCCGCCGCCGTGCGGATCGGCCGCCGTGCTGACCACCCGGTCCCACGCGTGAGCGAGGAACGCCGACAGCGGCAGCCAGGCCACCAGCGGCCACATCCACCAGTCCATCGTTGCCTCCGTCAGTCGACCGTCGTGACGCCACGGTTCCGCACTTCTCCACGATCCAGGCGCTCCTCACCGACTCCCGTCGGCGGCGCGCCGCCACCCCACGCCTGGGGTCGTACCAGGTCACGCTCCCGCGGCGCCGGACCTGCCGTCCGGTCGGCCGCCGGCCCACGCGCGGGCCCGATCACGGCCCTCTCCAGGGGCCTGCCCCGATCTCGCGAGGGGTGGGGTGGAGGGGTCCTTGCTCAGTCCTGCGGGGCGCTGGGCCGGCCCCCCGCGAGTGGACGGTCCAGGTCCGGGGCCCGAGTGACGTCGGCCAGGCGGGCGGCCTCGGCGGCGAGCGCGTCGGCCGACTCCTGGGCGCGGTCCTTGCGGTACTCGCGGAAGGAGTGGACGACCGCGGC